>NZ_JAALDK010000001.1:5330000-6823646 GCF_013366925.1 Paraburkholderia youngii | reverse complement strand
CGGGTTGGGCTCAACCCGGCGCCACAGCCAATCGGGAAGAAGCGTAAAGGATTCGTGTGTTTGGGGTTGTGTTGTTGCTGGCACAACACTGATCTCAAACTGCATGTCTTCATCCCCTTCGGGGATCGGACACCCGTAAGCGCTAAAGCGCTAACGGGTGTCGAGACACACCTGTTATAGGATCAAGCCTTACGGGCAATTAGTATCAGTTAGCTCAGTACATTACTGTACGTGCACACCTGACCTATCAACGTCCTGGTCTTGAACGACCCTTCAAGGGGCTCGAAGCCCCGGGGATATCTCATCTTAAGGCGAGTTTCCCGCTTAGATGCTTTCAGCGGTTATCTCTTCCGAACATAGCTACCCGGCGATGCCACTGGCGTGACAACCGGTACACCAGAGGTTCGTCCACTCCGGTCCTCTCGTACTAGGAGCAGCCCCCTTCAAATATCCAGCGCCCACGGCGAGATAGGGGACCAAACTGTCTCACGACGTTTTAAACCCAGCTCACGTACCTCTTTAAATGGCGAACAGCCATACCCTTGGGACCGGCTACAGCCCCGGGGATGAGATGAGCCGACATCGAGGTGCCAAACACCGCCGTCGATATGAACTCTTGGGCGGTATCAGCCTGTTATCCCCAGAGTACCTTTTATCCGTTGAGCGATGGCCCTTCCATACAGAACCACCGGATCACTATGACCTGCTTTCGCACCTGTTCGACTTGTCAGTCTCACAGTCAAGCACGCTTATGCCATTGCACTATCAGCACGATTTCCGACCGTACCTAGCGTACCTTCGTACTCCTCCGTTACACTTTGGGAGGAGACCGCCCCAGTCAAACTGCCTACCATGCACTGTCCCCGATCCGGATCACGGACCAAGGTTAGAACCTCAAACAGATCAGGGTGGTATTTCAAGGACGGCTCCACGCAAACTGGCGTTCACGCTTCACAGCCTCCCACCTATCCTACACAGACCGGTTCAAAGTCCAATGCAAAGCTACAGTAAAGGTTCATGGGGTCTTTCCGTCTAGCCGCGGGGAGATTGCATCATCACAAACACTTCAACTTCGCTGAGTCTCGGGAGGAGACAGTGTGGCCATCGTTACGCCATTCGTGCAGGTCGGAACTTACCCGACAAGGAATTTCGCTACCTTAGGACCGTTATAGTTACGGCCGCCGTTTACCGGGACTTCAATCAGGAGCTTGCACCCCATCATTTAATCTTCCGGCACCGGGCAGGGCGTCACACCCTATACGTCCACTTTCGTGTTTGCAGAGTGCTGTGTTTTTATTAAACAGTCGCAGCCACCAGTTTATTGCAACCCCTTCACCCTCCTGGCGCAGGCCAGTCAAGCTACCAGGGCGTACCTTATCCCGAAGTTACGGTACCAATTTGCCGAGTTCCTTCTCCCGAGTTCTCTCAAGCGCCTTAGAATACTCATCTCGCCCACCTGTGTCGGTTTGCGGTACGGTCACTGTGAAACTGAAGCTTAGAGGCTTTTCCTGGAACCCCTTCCAGTTGCTTCGCTTCCGAAGAAGCTCGCGCCACACCCTTGAGTCCTGTGCCCGGATTTGCCAAGGCACCCTCTCCAATGCAGCGACCGGGACTTCCAACACCCGGACAACCTTCCGCGATCCGTCCCCCCATCGCATTTCACAATGGTGCAGAAATATTAATCTGCTTCCCATCAGCTACGCATTTCTGCCTCGCCTTAGGGGGCCGACTCACCCTACGCCGATGAACGTTGCGTAGGAAACCTGGAGCTTACGGCGAGGGGGCCTTTCACCCCCTTTTATCGCTACTCATGTCAGCATTCGCACTTCCGATACCTCCAGCACACTTTCCAGTGCACCTTCGCAGGCTTACGGAACGCTCTCCTACCATGCACATAAATGTGCATCCGCAGCTTCGGTATATGGCTTAGCCCCGTTACATCTTCCGCGCAGGACGACTCGATCAGTGAGCTATTACGCTTTCTTTAAAGGGTGGCTGCTTCTAAGCCAACCTCCTGACTGTTTTAGCCTTCCCACTTCGTTTCCCACTTAGCCATATTTGGGGACCTTAGCTGGCGGTCTGGGTTGTTTCCCTCTTGACACCGGACGTTAGCACCCGATGTCTGTCTCCCGTGATTGCACTCTTCGGTATTCGGAGTTTGCTATGGCGTAGTAATCCGCAATGGACCCCACAACCATGACAGTGCTCTACCCCCGAAGGTGAGACACGAGGCACTACCTAAATAGTTTTCGGAGAGAACCAGCTATTTCCAGGTTTGTTTAGCCTTTCACCCCTATCCACAGCTCATCCCCTAACTTTTCAACGTTAGTGGGTTCGGTCCTCCAGCACGTGTTACCGTGCCTTCAACCTGGCCATGGATAGATCACCTGGTTTCGGGTCTACACCCAGCGACTGGACGCCCTGTTCGGACTCGCTTTCGCTACGCCTGCCCTAATCGGTTAAGCTCGCCACTGAATGTAAGTCGCTGACCCATTATACAAAAGGTACGCCGTCACCCCTTACGAGGCTCCGACTGTTTGTATGCATGCGGTTTCAGGATCTGTTTCACTCCCCCTCCCGGGGTTCTTTTCGCCTTTCCCTCACGGTACTGGTTCACTATCGGTCGATCACGAGTATTTAGCCTTGGAGGATGGTCCCCCCATCTTCAGACAGGATTTCACGTGTCCCGCCCTACTTCTCGTACACCCAGTTCTTTCCCGCTGTTTTCGTCTACAGGGCTATCACCTGCTATGGCCGCACTTTCCAGAGCGTTCGACTAACAATGAGAATAAAGAGTACAGGCTGATCCCATTTCGCTCGCCACTACTTTGGGAATCTCGGTTGATTTCTTTTCCTGCGGTTACTTAGATGTTTCAGTTCACCGCGTTCGCTTCACGTAGCCTATGGATTCAGCTACGGATACTCCATTAGGAGTGGGTTTCCCCATTCGGACATCTCCGGATCAAAGCTCGTTTGCCAGCTCCCCGGAGCTTTTCGCAGGCTACCGCGTCCTTCATCGCCTGTGATCGCCAAGGCATCCACCACATGCACTTGTTCGCTTGACCCTATAACGGGTGTGTCTCTCACCACCTTCACTGGGAAGGCAGCGTTTTTCACACACGCTACAGGTTGAGTATTCGTGTTGCGCCGTATTCCAAAGCGATCTCTCGATCACCTTTAAAATACATCGATACAATCACAACCCTGATTCACCTACTCACGCACCCATCTCCAGGTACGCTTTCGTGAATCTCTTTACTACTTCTTCCTGATTGTTAAAGAACGACAGCCGATATAAAGCCTGTGCCTCATACCGCGCTGACTGGCTCAATCGCCAATGCGCAACGCTCTGCCTTCATGCAGAACCCTGCGCATTGAGGATTGGTGGAGGATGACGGGATCGAACCGACGACCCCCTGCTTGCAAAGCAGGTGCTCTCCCAGCTGAGCTAATCCCCCGGTCATACCCTACTCAAGGGTGTCCCAGTCAGCACCACAGACAAAGATGGTGGGTCTGGATGGATTCGAACCATCGACCCCCGCCTTATCAAGACGGTGCTCTAACCGACTGAGCTACAGACCCCTGAGTCTGTCTGCGTTGCTTCTCTAAACCACAGCCGATAAGCGTGAGCGCTTGCGCAGCAATGCAAGCTCTGGAAAGGAGGTGATCCAGCCGCACCTTCCGATACGGCTACCTTGTTACGACTTCACCCCAGTCATGAATCCTACCGTGGTGACCGTCCTCCTTGCGGTTAGACTAGCCACTTCTGGTAAAACCCACTCCCATGGTGTGACGGGCGGTGTGTACAAGACCCGGGAACGTATTCACCGCGGCATGCTGATCCGCGATTACTAGCGATTCCAGCTTCACGCACTCGAGTTGCAGAGTGCGATCCGGACTACGATCGGTTTTCTGGGATTGGCTCCACCTCGCGGCTTGGCAACCCTCTGTTCCGACCATTGTATGACGTGTGAAGCCCTACCCATAAGGGCCATGAGGACTTGACGTCATCCCCACCTTCCTCCGGTTTGTCACCGGCAGTCTCCCTGGAGTGCTCTTGCGTAGCAACTAGGGACAAGGGTTGCGCTCGTTGCGGGACTTAACCCAACATCTCACGACACGAGCTGACGACAGCCATGCAGCACCTGTGTGATGGCTCCCTTTCGGGCACTCCCGCCTCTCAGCAGGATTCCATCCATGTCAAGGGTAGGTAAGGTTTTTCGCGTTGCATCGAATTAATCCACATCATCCACCGCTTGTGCGGGTCCCCGTCAATTCCTTTGAGTTTTAATCTTGCGACCGTACTCCCGAGGCGGTCAACTTCACGCGTTAGCTACGTTACCAAGCCAATGAAGGCCCGACAACCAGTTGACATCGTTTAGGGCGTGGACTACCGAGGTATCTAATCCTGTTTGCTCCCCACGCTTTCGTGCATGAGCGTCAGTATTGGCCCAGGGGGCTGCCTTCGCCATCGGTGTTCCTCCACATCTCTACGCATTTCACTGCTACACGTGGAATTCCACCCCCCTCTGCCATACTCCAGCGCTGCAGTCACCAATGCAGTTCCCAGGTTAAGCCCGGGGATTTCACATCGGTCTTACAGCACCGCCTGCGCACGCTTTACGCCCAGTAATTCCGATTAACGCTCGCACCCTACGTATTACCGCGGCTGCTGGCACGTAGTTAGCCGGTGCTTATTCTTCCGGTACCGTCATCCCTCACGGATATTAGCCACGAGGTTTTTCTTTCCGGACAAAAAGTGCTTTACAACCCGAAGGCCTTCTTCACACACGCGGCATTGCTGGATCAGGCTTGCGCCCATTGTCCAAAAATTCCCCACTGCTGCCTCCCGTAGGAGTCTGGGCCGTGTCTCAGTCCCAGTGTGGCTGGTCGTCCTCTCAGACCAGCTACAGATCGTCGGCTTGGTAGGCCTTTACCCCACCAACTACCTAATCTGCCATCGGCCGCCCCTTGAGCGCGAGGTCTTGCGATCCCCCGCTTTCCTCCACAGAGCGTATGCGGTATTAATCCGGCTTTCGCCGGGCTATCCCCCACTCCAGGACACGTTCCGATGTATTACTCACCCGTTCGCCACTCGCCACCAGACCGAAGTCCGTGCTGCCGTTCGACTTGCATGTGTAAGGCATGCCGCCAGCGTTCAATCTGAGCCAGGATCAAACTCTTCAGTTCAAACCTGTTACTGTTTTCGGTTCCGCAGTTTCCTGCTTATGAACCGGTCGCTCACTCAACGTACTGACGATGATCAATCCGTCTTTCGACGGATAAACCTTCCTCTAATACTGTGTGAGGCTTCTGATACTTTTGCCTTGCAGCAGATCCATACGGATCCGCCGCCGCATTCCGCATCAAGCGCCCACACTTATCGGCTGTTAGTTTTTAAAGATCGATCCGCCCAACCCGCAGCGCCTGAACTACCACCACCCGGCACTGCTTCGTTTGCGTCGCTGCGTCTGCAGCAGAGAAACGAGATTATGGAGAACTTTCACCGGATCGTCAACAGGTTTTTATCACTTGCTTAACCTGCCCACGCCGCTGAAGCCCTCGCCAACAAAGGCTTCCCGCCTCTCCGCGCCCCGGCGTCCGGAGCACGAAAGAGCGGAATTCTAGTCGCCGCCATCGCGACTTGCAAGCGATATTTTGACAAATGTATTAACGATGTTTGAAAACCGGTTTGCGCTTTTCTACGAACGCGGCCATGCCCTCCTTCTGGTCTTCGGTAGCGAAGAGCGAATGGAACAGGCGGCGCTCGAAATGCACGCCCTCCGCGAGCGTCGTTTCATAGGCTCGATTGACCGATTCCTTGACCATCAGCACCGCCGGCAGGGGGAATTCCGCAATGGTGGCAGCCGCGCCAACCGCTTCGTCAAGCAACGATGCAGCCGGGATCACGCGCGAAACGAGTCCGGCGCGCTCCGCTTCGGCGGCATCCATGAAACGGGCGGTCAAACAAAGGTCCATCGCCTTTGATTTTGACACCGCCCGCGGCAAGCGCTGCGTGCCGCCCGCGCCCGGCATGATCCCGAGCTTGATTTCCGGCTGACCGAACTTCGCCGTGTCGGCGGCGAAAATGATGTCGCACATCATCGCCAGTTCGCAGCCGCCGCCGAGCGCGAAGCCCGCCACCGCGGCAATGATCGGCTTACGAATCGAGCGAACCGTTTCCCAGTTGCGAGTAATGTAGTCACCCTTGTAGACATCCATATAGGTGTAAGACGCCATCATGCCGATATCCGCACCGGCCGCGAACGCCTTCTCGCTGCCCGTTACGACGATTGCGCCAATCGACTCGTCGCCGTCGAATTCGCGCAACGCAGCGCCCAGTTCGTCCATCAGCGCGTCGTTCAGTGCATTTAGAGCCTTCGGACGATTGAGAGTAACCAGTCCGACCCGCCCTCGCGTCTCAACCAGAATGTTTTCGTAAGCCATGCCACCTCCATAAGGGTTAATCGCACGCGAAAAACGCTTCGCGCATAGTTCGTAGTGATGCTACCATTCCCCAACCAACCGGTCGGTCAATTATTTGACAGGTTTTCCCCCAACGTACAGCCGAGCCCCTTTGCCATGACACATCCGCTATTCACCAAGCACGAAGACACGCTGCACAAAGCGCTCGCCGCGCTCGAAACGCGCGGCTACTGGAGCCCGTTCGCCGAGATGCCCAGTCCGAAAGTGTACGGGGAAACAGCCAACGCGGACGGCGAAGCCGCGTTCAAGGCGCATCTAGACAAGACGTTCGACCTGGACCAACCGTCGACCGGAGAGACCGTCGGCGCGGAAGTTTCGCCGTTCGGGTTCCCGCTCGGCGTGCGTTACCCGAAAGCCGATCCGAACGCGCTTATCGCCGCATCCACGGCGGCGCAACGCGAGTGGCGCGCGGCCGGCCCGCAGACATGGATCGGCGTGAGCCTGGAAATCCTCGCCCGTCTGAATCGAGCCAGCTTCGAACTCGGCTACAGCGTGATGCACACGACCGGCCAGGCGTTCATGATGGCCTTCCAGGCGGGCGGTCCGCACGCACAGGATCGCGCGCTCGAAGCGGTCGCGTATGCCTGGGATCAACTGCGCCGGATTCCCGCCGACGCGCATTGGGAAAAACCGCAAGGCAAAAACCCTCCGCTCGCGATGCACAAGCGCTACACCGTCGTGCCGCGCGGCATCGGCCTCGTGCTCGGCTGCTGCACATTCCCGACGTGGAACGGCTATCCGGGCCTGTTCGCCGATCTGGCCACCGGCAACACGGTAATCGTCAAGCCGCATCCGGGCGCAATCCTGCCGCTCGCGCTGACCGTGCGCATCGCGCGTGACGTGCTGCGCGAAGCGGGCTTCGATTCGAACGTCGTCACGCTGCTGGCTACCGAGCCGAACGACGGCGCCCTCGTTCAGCAACTGGCACAGCGCCCGGAGATCAAGCTGATCGACTTCACGGGCAGCACCCAGAACGGCACCTGGCTCGAGCGCAATGCGCACCAGGCGCAGGTCTACACCGAGAAAGCCGGAGTCAACCAGATCGTTATCGACTCGGTCGACGACATCAAGGCGGCCGCCCGCAACATCGCGTTCTCGCTGGCGCTGTACTCGGGCCAGATGTGCACCGCGCCGCAAAATATCTATGTGCCGCGCGGCGGCGTTCGCACCGCAGATGGCACGCTCAGCTTTGACGAGGTCGCCCAGGCGCTTGCCGGTGCGGTGCAAAAGCTCGTCGCCGATCCGGCCCGCGCAGTCGAATTGCTCGGCGCGATCCAGAACGAAGGTGTCATGCAGCGCATCGACGAAGCCGCCAAACTTGGCCGCGTTCTCGTCGCGAGCCAAACGCTCGAGCATCCGGCGTTTGCGGGCGCTCGCGTGCGCACTCCGCTCGTACTGCAACTCGACGCCGCGACCGATCATGCCCAGTTCACGAAAGAATGGTTCGGGCCGATCTCGTTCGTCATCGCGACGGACGCGACCGCGCAGTCGCTCGACCTCGCTGGCGAGATTGCCGCCGAGCACGGCGCGCTGACGCTGGCGGTCTACAGCACGGACGACGCGGTGCTCGAAGCCGCGCACGAAGCGTCGATTCGCGGCGGTGTTGCGCTGTCGATCAACCTGACCGGCGGTGTGTTCGTCAACCAGTCCGCGGCTTTTTCGGACTTCCACGGCACCGGCGCCAACCCGGCCGCCAATGCCGCGCTGGCCGATGCCGCTTTCGTCGCGAACCGCTTCCGTGTCGTTCAAAGCCGCGTTCATGTTGAACCGAAAACGCCGCCGGCGGTAGCTGGCTGAACGGCATAAGACACGGCTTCAACGCTACGCACGACTTCGTCCTATGCCGTTCGGCGGATGGACTGGGTCGTGCGCTCCGACTAGCATCAGACATCGGGTCGGCATCACGCGCCGACGCTAGCCGAGCCACCGTGCCCATCGGCCAAAGAGAGTTTGAGGAGACACCCCATGTCATATGAAGCGATCCGGCTGGACATCGACTCATCGAGCCACGTCGCCACCATCACGCTGAACCGCCCGGACAAGCTCAACAGCTTCACGCGTGTGATGCATCAGGAACTCGGCGCGGCGCTCGACCAGGTCGAAAGCTCCGGTGCCCGTGCGCTCGTGTTCACCGGCGCAGGCCGCGGCTTCTGCGCCGGCCAGGATCTCGCCGACCTCGATTTCACGCCCGGCGCGATGACCGACCTCGGCGCCGTGATCGATGAATTCTTCAATCCGCTGATCCGCCGTCTGCAGGCGCTGCCGTTTCCGGTGATCGCGGCGGTCAACGGCACGGCCGCCGGCGCGGGCGCCAATCTGGCGTTCGCGTGCGACCTGGTGCTCGCGGCTCGCTCCGCGAGTTTCATCCAGGCATTCGTGAAGATCGGCCTCGTGCCGGATTCGGGCGGCACGTGGTTCCTGCCGCAGCGCGTTGGCATGGCCCGCGCGCTCGGCCTCGCAATCACCGGCGACAAGCTCAGCGCCGAAAAAGCCGAAAGCTGGGGCTTGATCTGGCAAGTGCTCGACGACGCAGAACTGGCGCCGGCAGCGACAAAACTCGCGGCCCAGCTCGCCCAGCAACCGACGCGCGCGATCGCCGCGATCAAGCAGGCGATGCGTGCCGGCACGACGCAAACGCTCGACCAGCAACTCAATCTCGAGCGCGATCTGCAGCGCGAACTAGGCGCCTCGCATGATTATGCGGAAGGCGTGCAGGCATTTATCGAAAAACGCGCGCCGCGCTTCGAGGGACGTTGAGATGCCCACACAAACCACCTCGCCCGACCAAATGACGGCAGACGAACTCGCCCGCGCGACAGCCGCCGCGATGTACGAAAACGACGCCTGCAGTCGCGCGCTCGGGCTCGAGATTCTCGAAGTGCGCCCCGGCTATGCGCGGCTGCGCATGGCGGTGCGCGACGACTTCCTGAACGGGCATCAGATCTGCCACGGCGGCCTGATCTTCACACTCGCCGATTCGACCTTCGCGTTCGCCTGTAACACCTACAACATCAACACAGTCGCCGCCGGCTGCTCGATAGAGTATCTGCGGCCGGTCCACGGCGGCGACGTGCTGAGCGCCGAAGCGGTCGAACAGACATTGAGCGGGCGCACTGGAATCTACGATATTCGCGTGACAAATCGCGCCGGCGAGACTGTCGCAATGTTTCGCGGCAAGTCGGCGCAAATCAAGGGTAACCTGATTCCCACCGGCGACTAACGATTGGCGGCGGCCAGCCAGAAGCGCCCACGCGGGCAATTGTCCACGTGGCGCTCTGGCGCCGATGCGTCACATATCGGACCCAGATACTGAGGCAGCAAGGAGACATTCGATGAGCACCGCTCTTCCGCTCGATCCGATCGAGACCGCCAGCCGCGACGAGCTCGCCGCGCTCCAACTTGAACGGCTCAAATGGTCGCTCACCCATGCGTATGAAAATTCGTCGGTGTATCGGCGCAAGTTCGACGAAGCCGGCGTTCATCCGGGCGACGTTAGGTCGCTCGCGGACATCGCTCGGTTTCCGTTCACGACGAAAAAGGATTTGCGCGACAACTACCCGTTCGGAATGTTCGCAGTGCCCCAAGAGCAGATTTCGCGAATCCATGCGTCGTCTGGAACGACCGGCAAACCGACTGTCGTCGGCTATACGGCGCGCGACATCGACACGTGGGCGAATCTCGTCGCCCGTTCGGTACGCGCCGCCGGCGCGAAGCGCGGCGACAAGGTGCACGTGAGCTACGGCTACGGCCTCTTCACGGGCGGCCTCGGCGCGCATTACGGCGCCGAGCGCGCGGGGCTCACCGTGATTCCGTTCGGCGGTGGCCAGACCGAAAAGCAGGTGCAGCTGATCCAGGATTTCCGGCCGGACATCATCATGGTGACGCCGAGCTACATGCTGTCGATCGCCGACGAATTCGAACGCCAGGGTATCGACCCGGCCAGATGCTCATTGCGCATCGGCATCTTCGGCGCTGAGCCGTGGACCAACGACATGCGCGAGGCGATCGAAAAACGTATGGGCATCGACGCGGTCGACATCTACGGTCTTTCCGAAGTGATGGGCCCGGGCGTCGCCTCGGAGTGCGTCGAAACCAAAGACGGTCCGACGATCTGGGAGGACCATTTCTATCCCGAGATCATCGACCCCGAAACGGGCGAGGTGCTGCCCGATGGCGAGCTCGGCGAGCTCGTGTTCACGTCGCTGACGAAAGAAGCGCTGCCGATCATCCGCTACCGCACGCGCGATCTCACGCGCCTGCTGCCGGGCACCGCCCGCACGATGCGGCGTATGGAAAAGATCACGGGCCGCTCGGACGACATGATGATCGTGCGCGGTGTCAACGTGTTCCCGACCCAGATCGAAGAACTATTGCTCAAGCAGCGCGCGCTGGCGCCGCACTATCAGATCGTGCTGACGAAGGAAGGGCCACTCGATGTGTTGACGCTGAACGTCGAACCGTGCCCCGAAAGCGCGCCGGATACCGCGGCGCTAACCGCCGCGAAAAACGCGCTGGCTTACGACATCAAGGCGCTGATTGGCGTGAGCGCGGTGGTGAACGTGCTGCCGGTGAATGGAATCGAGCGCTCGGTGGGCAAGGCGCGGCGCGTGATAGACAAGCGCAAGTCGGGCCTGTAAGTCGGGCAAGATGCAACGGGCAACGACGCGGAGCGTACGAGCCCAACGAAAAACGGCGTCACGCACGGATTCTGATCCACACGTGACGCCGATTTCAACGACATCTATTTGAGGCTTCGCGGTAGCCTCAAACCCGCCTTGCGAAAACTGCTGCTACTCAAACGGCAGTCACGCATCCGTCTCCGCCCCCCGCCTCACGAATTTGGCAGCAGCAACCACATCCGGCCGCCCTGCTTCATCTTGCCAGCCAGATCACCGGCATCGTCGCCGAGGCCCCAGAAGTAGTCGGCGCGCACGCCGCCTTTGATCGCGGTACCAGTATCCTGCGCGAACACGAGACGGTTCATTGGCGAATTCGTCAGCGGCCGCGTGGTCTGCAGGAACACCGGCGTGCCGAGCGGAATCGCGCTCGGATCGACCGCAATCGAGCGCTCCGGCGTCAACGGCACGCCGAGCGCGCCGATCGGACCGTCTGCGCCGCCGCTCGGCACACTTTCGGCCGACGGCATCTCGCGGAAAAACACGAAGCGCGGATTGGTGTCGAGCAGGCCATCGACGCGCGTCGGATTCGCGCGGGCCCATGCCTTGATGCCCTGCATCGTCGCCTGCGCCGGCGTGATCTCGCCATGATCGAGGAGCCAGCGCCCGATCGACTTGTACGGCTGATTGTTGGTCCCGCCAAAGCCGACGCGCATCACGCTGCTGTCTTCCATCACGATGCGCCCGGAGCCTTGCACCTGCAGAAAGAACGCTTCGATCGGATCGTCGACCCACACGAGTTCGTTGCCGCTGAGCGCGCCCGAGCGTTCGAGCTGGGCGCGAGCCGGCAACGGCGCCCCCGCGCGATAGCCGGCGGGCCAGCGGTACAGCGCGGTCTGATACACGCCGTGCCGCGTGCGCGAGCCCCGCAGCAGGGGCTCGTAATAACCGGTGACCAGACCGTCGAGCGTGCCGTCGCTATTCGCGAGTTGGAACGGCGTGAAGTAGGCTTCGAAGAAGGCGCGCGCGCTGGTGACGTCGAGATCGTCGATTTGCGCGGCCGCCGCGCACGCACGCGACCAGTTCGGCTGACGCGCGAGCCTCGTGCAGTTTTGCCGCAATGCGGCGGTCGCGCCGATCAGCGAGTCGTCCTGCCAGCCCGGCACCTGTTGCCATGCAACCGCGGTCAGGCGCGCCGACGCGATCTGGCCGGGGATGATCGCCGCACCGCTCGGCGGTGAAGGCCGGATCGCGCCGCCGCCACCGCAGGAGGCAAGCAACACTGCAACCGACAACGCTCCGAGCCACGCGCCGGCCCTGCGGACAAAACACATACAATGTTCGTTCTTGATGGAAACCGCCATGTCTGATCTGTTCGACGAATACCCGATGCTCATCTTCGCGCTGGAATCGCTGGTCGCGCTATTCCTGCTCGTCTTTATCGTTGTGTGGACGTCGTCCGGCAAGAAAAAAGCGCGACGTGCCAACTCGGCGGAACGGTCCGAACAGCAAAAGCCGCATTGACCTTGACCTGCGGGCTGCACGCAGAACCGCGCAACCCCTCGTGCATCGAGTGCTCGCCCGAGCGCTCATCCAACCTGCCACTCAACTGCCCGCTGCTCCGCGCGCCCACACGAACTCATTAATGACCGCGCAGGACCGCGCCGGTTCAATGCAACGTTCGCGGCATGCGCAATACGAACTCCGGCACCGGCGCCTCGAAGCGCTCGCCATCCTCCGCCACGCAGAAATAATCGCCGCGCATCGTGCCGACCGGCGTCGCGATCACTGCCCAACTCGTGTATTCGAAATGCTCGCCCGGTTTGAGCAGCGGCTGATGACCGACCACGCCCAGGCCTTTGACTTCCTGCACGGTGTTTTCGCTGTCGGTGATGATCCAGTGACGCGCGATCAACTGTGCAGGCACCTGGCCGGTGTTACGGATGGTCAACGTGTAGGCAAAGGCGTACTGGCGACGCTCCGGGTCCGATTCTTCGGGCAGGTATTGCACCTGCGCCGACACGCTGAATTCGTACTGGCTCATCCTGATTCCGATCTGATCAAACTGGCTGTGAAAAATCGTGGGAGGCCCCGAACGCCAATGGTCTGCCGGTGCAGCGGCGATGCGGCGCTCATGGAGTGGCATTCTGCTTGATGCGCGGCATGGCCGCAACCAGACACGTCTTCCGACCAGGAGTGTCTAAGACGTTGGGAAAGGATGCTGGCCGCGCCGCCTTTCGATGCCATTGTTGCGCCGGCACTTTGCGACGTTTCATCGCGCGATTCCGCCACGCCAACCACGGCCAGCGCGCCGGTCCGCACGCGCAAAAACGGTAAAATGGCGCTTTCCCGCTTGCATCCGCCTCCCGTCATGACGCAATTTCGCATCGCCCCCAGCATTCTCTCCGCCGATTTCGCCCGTCTGGGTGAAGAGGTCCGCAACGTCGTCGCGGCCGGCGCCGACTGGATCCACTTCGACGTGATGGACAACCACTACGTGCCGAACCTGACCATCGGCCCGCTCGTTTGCGAAGCGATCCGCCCCCACGTCGACGTGCCGATCGACGTGCACCTGATGGTGCGCCCGGTCGACCGCATCGTGCCGGACTTCGCGAAAGCCGGCGCGAACCTGATCAGTTTTCACCCGGAAGCGTCGGATCACATCGACCGCACGCTGTCGCTGATCCGCGATCACGGCTGCAAGGCCGGCCTCGTGTTCAATCCGGCGACGTCGCTGAACTATCTCGATCATGTGATGGACAAGGTCGACCTCGTGCTGATCATGTCGGTGAATCCGGGCTTTGGCGGCCAGTCGTTCATCCCCGAGGCGCTCAACAAGCTGCGCGAAGCGCGCAAGCGCATCGACGCGTACAGCGAGCGCACCGGCCGAGAGATCCATCTCGAAGTGGACGGCGGCGTGAAGGTCGACAACATCGCGGAAATCGCGGCGGCCGGCGCGGACACGTTCGTGGCCGGCTCGGCGATCTTCGGCCAGCCCGATCACAAGGTCGTGATCGACAAGATGCGCGCCGCCCTCGCCACCGTCCAGTGCTGACCCGACGATGACTGCTCCGTACCCCGCCCCGTCCTTCGCCGGCCCGCGCCTCGAAGCCGCGATCATCGACCTCGACGGCACGATGATCGACACCGCCGACGACTTCACCGCCGGCCTGAACGGCATGCTCGCTCAGCTCGACGCGGAGGAAACGACGCGCGAGGAAGTGGTCGGCTATGTCGGCAAGGGTTCGGAGCATCTGATCCGCAGCGTGCTCGCCCCGCGCTTCGAAACCGAACACGCGCAAGAGCGCTTCGACGAAGCGCTCGCGATCTATCAGGCCGAGTACGCGAAGATCAACGGCGTGCACACGCGGCTTTATCCGGACGTTGAAGCCGGTCTGCGCGCGCTGCGCGACGCGGGCCTGAAGCTCGCCTGCGTGACCAACAAGCCGCACCGCTTCGCGCTCGAGTTGCTGCAGCAATACGGACTCGCGCAGTATTTCAGTGTCGTGCTCGGCGGCGACAGTCTCGCGAAAAAGAAACCGGACCCGCTGCCGATGCTGACCGCCGCCGCTCAACTCGGCGTCGAACCGAGCGCCACGGTCGCAATCGGCGACTCGGAAAACGACGCACTGGCGGGCCGCGCGGCCGGTATGGCGACGCTGACCGTGCCCTACGGCTACAACCACGGCCAAGCTATACAAACAATAAAATCCGATGGTATAGTTGCCTCGCTGCTCGACGCCGCCAGGGCGATCGCAGCGCACCAATCCACGACTTAACAGTCCTTCATCTTCATGTTTCTGAATAAAAAACGGAGTCTGATTAGCATCGACCGGGGAGCCTGGCCCTGGCGTCGCTGGTCGCGCTAACCTCGCCTGAGGTACGCTGAAGCTTGTCTTCGGCAACCGTTTTTTACTTCGTTGCGCTTACGCGCCATTTCCATCGTTTTGCATTTGCGCTGCTGCATCGGCTGATTGGGCCTGCGCGTACCCGCAAGGTACGGTCGCTCACCCGCACCGCTCGCACGCGCCGATGGAAGACCCGCGCCGGTCGGTATCATCGTGTCGAGAACGTCGACCCACGCCCTGACCGGAGGCGCTTCGCCCCGCTTTGCCCGACGCTTGCTGCCGCCGGACCACCGTACAGGATCGGAACATGACCGAACTCGAATTCCAGTCCCTCGCCAACGAGGGTTTCAACCGCATCCCGCTGATCGCCGAAGCGCTCGCCGACCTCGAAACGCCGCTGTCGCTGTACCTGAAGCTCGCGCAGACCGAGCGCAACGGCGCAAACTCGTTCCTGCTGGAATCGGTGGTCGGCGGCGAACGCTTCGGGCGTTATTCGTTCATCGGGCTGCCGGCGCGCACTCTCGTGCGCACGCGCAACGGCGTGTCGGAAGTGGTGCGCGACGGCAAGGTCGTCGAAACGCACGACGGCGATCCGCTCGCCTTCATCCAGCAGTTCCAGGCGCGCTTCAAGGTCGCGCAACGCCCGGGGCTGCCGCGCTTCACGGGCGGTCTCGCCGGCTACTTCGGCTATGACGCGGTGCGCTACATCGAGAAGAAGCTCGCGCACAGCGCGCCGAAAGACGATCTGAACCTGCCCGACATTCAGTTGCTGCTGACCGAGGAAGTCGCCGTCATCGACAACCTCGCGGGCAAGCTCTATCTGGTGGTCTACGCGGACCCGACCCAGGCCGAGGCCTATACGAAAGCGAAGCACCGTCTGCGCGAACTGCGCCAGCGGCTGCGCGTCACCGTCGAGCCGCCCGTCGTGTCGGCTAGTGTGCGCACCGAGATCTACCGCGAGTTCGCGAAAGACGATTACCTGGCCGCCGTGCGCAAGGCCAAGGAATACATCGCCGCCGGCGAACTGATGCAGGTGCAGGTCGGCCAGCGCCTGACCAAGCCGTACCGCGACAATCCACTGTCGCTGTATCGCGCGCTGCGCTCGCTGAATCCGTCGCCGTATATGTATTACTACAACTTCGGCGACTTCCACGTGGTCGGCGCGTCGCCGGAAATCCTGGTGCGCCAGG
The DNA here is from genome assembly GCF_013366925.1 of Paraburkholderia youngii. Taxonomy (NCBI): domain Bacteria; kingdom Pseudomonadati; phylum Pseudomonadota; class Betaproteobacteria; order Burkholderiales; family Burkholderiaceae; genus Paraburkholderia; species Paraburkholderia youngii. The sequence goes on along the minus strand of NZ_JAALDK010000001.1, from coordinate 6,807,506 downwards.
AAAAGCGCGGCGAGGACCGTATCGTCACGATCCGCCCGCTCGCTGGCACGCGTCCGCGCGGCAACACGCCCGAGCGCGACGCCGCGCTCGCGACCGAACTGCTGAACGATCCGAAGGAAATCGCCGAGCACGTGATGCTGATCGATCTCGCGCGCAACGACGTCGGCCGCATCGCGCAGATCGGCTCGGTCGTCGTGACCGACAAGATGGTGATCGAAAAATACTCGCACGTGCAGCACATCGTCAGCTCGGTCGAAGGCAAGCTCAAGAGCGACATGACCAATTTCGACGTGCTGCGCGCCACCTTCCCGGCCGGCACGCTGTCGGGCGCGCCGAAGGTCCGCGCGATGGAGCTGATCGACGAGCTCGAACCCATCAAGCGCGGCGTCTACGGCGGGGCGGTCGGTTATCTGTCGTTCACCGGCGAGATGGATCTGGCCATCACGATCCGCACCGGCGTGATCGCGAACGGCAATCTGTATGTGCAGGCGGCCGCGGGCGTGGTCGCCGATTCAGTGCCGGAATCCGAATGGCAAGAGACCGAGAACAAGGCGCGTGCGGTGCTGCGCGCTGCCGAGCAGGTCCAGGACGGCCTCGATAGCGACTTCTGACCGGAGACACACCATGCTGCTCATGATCGACAACTACGACTCGTTCACCTACAACCTGGTGCAGTACTTCGGCGAACTCGGCGAAGACGTGCGCACCTACCGCAACGACGAAATCACACTCGATGAAATCGCCAGGCTGAATCCCGAGCGCATCTGCCTGTCGCCGGGTCCGAGCAATCCGCAACACGCGGGCATCACGCTCGACGTGCTGCGCGAATTCTCCGGCAAGACGCCGATTCTCGGCGTGTGCCTCGGCCACCAGGCGATCGGCGAGGCATTCGGCGGCCGCGTCGTGCGCGCGCAAACCATCATGCACGGCAAGGTCAGTACGATCGAAACCGACTGCAAGGGCGTGTTCGCGGACCTGCCGAAGCATTTCACGGTGACGCGCTATCACTCGCTCGCGATCGAACGCGAATCGCTGCCCGACTGCCTCGAAGTATCGGCATGGACCGAAGACGGCGAAATCATGGGCGTGCGCCACAAGGAACTCGCCGTGGAAGGCGTGCAGTTCCACCCGGAATCGATCCTCTCCGAACACGGCCACGCGCTGCTCGAAAACTTCGTCAAGCAATCAAAGCTCGCCGTCGGCGGCAAGGCTGCGCATCATCCGGCTTCCCGCAATGCCTGACCAGAAGAGAGACGAGATCATGTCCATTACGCCCCAGGAAGCCCTGCAGCGGACCATCGAGCACCGCGAGATTTTCCACGACGAAATGCTGCACCTGATGCGCCTGATCATGCGCGGTGAGCTGTCACCGGTGATGTCGGCGGCGATCATCACCGGTCTGCGCGTCAAAAAAGAGACCATCGGCGAAATCACCGCGGCCGCCACGGTGATGCGTGAATTTGCGCGGCACGTCGACGTGCAGGACAACTCGAACTTCGTCGACATCGTCGGCACCGGCGGCGACGGCGCGCACACGTTCAACATTTCCACCGCGACGATGTTCGTATCGGCCGCGGCCGGCGCGAAGGTCGCGAAGCACGGCAATCGCGGCGTATCGAGCAAGTCGGGCAGCGCGGACGTGCTCGAGGCGCTCGGCGTCAATATCGATCTGCAGCCGGAGCAGGTCGCCGAATCGATTGCGGAAACGGGCATGGGCTTCATGTTCGCGCCGAACCATCATCCGGCGATGAAAAACGTCGCGCCGGTACGCCGCGAGCTCGGCATCCGCACGATCTTCAATATCCTCGGGCCGCTCACCAATCCAGCCGGCGCGCCGAATCAGCTGATGGGCGTGTTCCACCCCGACCTCGTCGGCATTCAGGTACGCGTGATGCAGCGCCTCGGCGCCAGGCACGTGCTCGTCGTGTACGGGATGGACGGCATGGACGAAGTGTCGCTCGGCGGCGCCACGCTGGTCGGCGAGTTGCGCGACGGCGAAATCCGCGAGTACGAAATCCATCCGGAAGACTTCGGCATGCAGATGGTGTCGAATCGCACGCTGAAGGTGGCCGACGCGAACGAGTCGAAGGTCATGCTGCTCGACGCGCTCGACAACAAGCCCGGCGTCGCGCGCGAGATCGTCACGCTGAACGCCGGCACAGCGCTCTATTCGGCGAACGTCGCGGCCACGATCGCGGACGGCATCGTGCTCGCGCGCGAAGCGATCGCGAGCGGCAAGGCTCGCGCGAAGGTCGACGAACTGGTGCGCTTCACCCAGCAATTCAAGCAGTAATCACGTAGCGAGACATTTATGAGCGACATCCTCGACCGCATCATCGCGGTCAAACGCGAAGAAATCCGGGCGGCCGAACAAAGCGTGCCGCTCGAAGAACTGCGGCTCGAAGCGTCGTCGCGCGACCTGCGCGACTTCGTCGGCGCAATCCGCGCCAAGCACACGGCGGGTCTCGCCGCGGTGATCTCCGAAGTGAAGAAGGCAAGCCCGTCGAAGGGCGTGCTGCGCGAGCACTTCGTGCCGGCCGACATCGCGCGTTCGTATGAAAAGCACGGCGCGGCGTGTCTGTCCGTGCTGACCGACGTGCAGTTCTTTCAGGGCAGCGTCGCCTATCTGCAGCAAGCGCGCGCCGCGTGCCAGTTGCCGGTGATCCGCAAGGACTTCATCGTCGATCCGTACCAGGTCGTCGAAGCGCGCGCGATGGGCGCCGACGCGATCCTGCTGATCGCCGCCGCGCTCGAAACCGCCGAGATGCAGGACCTCGAGGCGCTCGCGCATTCGCTCGGTCTCGCGGTGCTCGTCGAAGTGCACGACAGCGATGAACTCAAAGAAGCGCTGACGCTGAAGACGCCGCTGATCGGCATCAACAACCGCAATCTGCGCACCTTCGAGACCTCGCTCGACACGACGCTCGGCATGCTCGACGCGATTCCCGACGACCGCATCGTCGTGACCGAATCGGGCATCCTGTCGCGCGATGACGTCGAGCGCATGCGCGCGCGCAACGTGCATACGTTCCTCGTCGGCGAGGCGTTCATGCGCGCGGACGAGCCGGGCGTGGAGCTTGCGCGGATGTTTTTCTGAGCACGGCGCTCGCGTAAGCAAGGACACGCATCATGAGCATGGAACGCGAAATCAAGCTGGCACTGCCGGCTTCGCAGGTGCAGGCGGCGACGCAGTGGTTCGCCGCTCGCGCCGGCAGGAAAGGACGCGCGATCAAGCTCGTGAACATTTACTTCGACACGCCGCAGTTGACGCTCGCGTCATCGAAGAGCGCGCTGCGTCTGCGTCAGACGCCGGACGGCTGGCTGCAGACCTTCAAGACGGTCGGCACGGCGACCAACGGCCTCCATAGCCGGCACGAATGGGAAATGCCGGTCGCCGGCGCGAAACTCGAAATCGATTCGTTGCTGAACGCTTGCGACGAACCCGCCGCCGCGGACGCTCTGAGACAGGCCGCGCCTGCGCTGATCGAGCTGTTCCACACCAATTTCACCCGCACGCTCTGGCTGCTCGACACCGACGGCGCTCAGATCGAGGCAGCGATCGATCAGGGCGACGTGCTCGCCGAAGTCGACGATCAAGCGCGCCGCGCGCCGATCTCGGAGATCGAACTCGAACTGAAGTCGGGCGACGAAGCGGCGCTTCACACGCTCGCCGCCGAACTCGGCAAACGGATTGCCGGCCTCGCGCCGGATGACATCAGCAAGGCGCAGCGCGGCTATCGGTTGCGCGCGGGGTAAGCGCGGGATGGGCGCGGAATCGCCGCGGGTTGACGAAACCCGCGGCGCCTCATGCGCTCGCTTGCCGCAACTTGAGCTAGCCAGCGTTTGCTGCGACACTTCCCCGCCATGACCTCCGCTACCCGTACCCGCTCCAGTTCGCCGCAGGCATCGTTGTTCGACGATGCCGCGCCAGCTCCCGCCGCAGCGTCGGCCGACCCCACCACCGCCGCCCCGCCCACGCTCGAAGCCCAATTCGCCGCGCTGCCGGCGGCTTGGCGTGCGCATTTGAAACCCTTCATCGACAGCGACACCTACGCGCCGCTGTGCCGCTTCGTCGACGGCGAGCGTGCCGCCGGCAAAACCATCTATCCGGCCGACGTGTTCCGCGCGCTGCGCCTGACGAGTCCCGACGAAGTGAAAGTCGTGATCCTCGGCCAGGACCCGTACCACGGCGAAGACCGCGGCACACCGCAGGCGCACGGTCTCGCGTTTTCGGTCGCGCCGCACGTGCGGCCGCCGCCGTCGTTGCGCAACATCTTCAAGGAAATCGGCGCGAGTCTCGGTCATGCAACGCCGCAGCACGGGTGCCTCGACAGCTGGGCCAGACAGGGCGTGTTGCTGCTGAACACGGTGCTGACCGTCGAGCGCGACAGCGCCGCGAGCCACGCGAAACGCGGCTGGGAAAAATGCACGGACACGCTGATCCACGAACTGGCTACGCGGCATCAGAATCTCGTGTTCATGCTGTGGGGCGCGCATGCGCAGGCCAAGCGCGCGCTGCTCGGCGGCAAGTCGCACTATGTGCTGGAGGCGCCGCATCCGTCGCCGTTGTCCGCGCATCGCGGCTTTCTCGGTTGCGGTCATTTCGCGAAGGCGAACGAATATCTAATGCAGCACGGCCGCGAGCCGATCGACTGGCGTCTGCCGGACGACGCGCAAATGCTTGCGTGACGGCGTCGCCGTCGGAAGATGTCGATACCAAGCGAAAACGCCACGGAGGGTGAACCCATCCGTGGCGTTTTTTATTTCACCGCTTGCGCCGCATCGAAGCGGCGCAATGCGGCACGACGAAGCCGCTTAAACCGCGGCGATCGCTTCGCGTGCCGAGCTCAGCGCGGCGGTCGCGGCGTCCGGGCCCATGTTCAGGCCTTCGGCGTAGATGAAGTTCACGTCGGTCATGCCGAGGAAGCCGAGGAAGCTCTTCAGATACGGCGTCTGGCTATCGTTCGGCGTGCCGAGATACTTGCCGCCGCGTGCCGACACGACGTACACCTTCTTGCCCTTCACGAGGCCCTCCGGGCCGTTCGCGGTGTATTGGAACGTGATGCCCGCCCGCGCGATGAAGTCGAAGTACGTCTTCAGTTGCGACGAGATGCCAAAGTTGTACATCGGCGCGCCGATCACGATGACGTCGGCGGCTTGCAGTTCGGCGATCAGCGCTTCGCTGCGCGCGGCGATGGCGGCTTGTTCCGGCGTGCGCTGCTCGGCCGGCGTGAAAAACGCGCCGAGCACGGCGTCGTCGAGGTGCGGCAGCGGTTCGGCTTGCAAGTTACGGACGACGACTTGCGCGCCCGGATTCGACTGTTGCAGCTTTTCGGTCAGTTCGTTGACGAGAAGCGTCGAGTTCGCGCCTTGCGAACGGGCTGCCGAGTTGATTTGCAGGATCGTGGTCATGGTTGACTCCAGTAGGGGCGCGCAGTGTTGCGCGAGTGGAGCCATTGTGTTTTTTTATCGAGCGGCGAAAAAGCCGTCCGGCGGCGACGGATTGTTGCATGGGTAGAACAATCCACCGCCCTCCTCCGCCGATTGGCGACGAGACGAGCGACGATCGATGGACCACCCGGTGCGGCCCATCGCCACGCCGTTCACTTCGTCAGCCAGCGCTCGAGGGCTTTGCGCGCGGCGGGACGGTGATCGCTGACCGTGAGCTTGTAGCGCGCCACTTCGGGACCGTCGAGCTTCACCTGCGTAACCCGCAGCTCATCGCGGCGGAACGCGTGCACCTCGACTTTCGCGCCCGGCTGGTAGCGCGCCAGCAGCGCATCGATATTCCCGCCGGTCACGCGCAGGCCATCGAGCGCGATCAGCACGTCGCCAGCGGAAAGGCCGGCTTTCTGCGCGGCACTGCCCTCGTGCACCGTCGCGAGCGCGCAGTCCGCGCCGCCGCGCAGCCGCACGCCGAGCGACGGCTTGCCGTTCTTGTCGACGTCCGGCGCGAGCGTCACGCCGAACGGCGCGAGCAACGCGTCGAGCGGCAGATCGCGCGTGCCGCGCACGCCCTCGGCGAACAGTTCGGCTAGTTCCGCGCCGCTCGCTTCCGCAAAAATCGCCTCGATCTCGCTTTCGTCGACGCCGACCGGCTTGCCGCGATAAAAATCACGGCCAAAGCGCTTCCAGAGCAGACGCATCACGTCGTCGAGCGATTTCTGATTGCCGGTTTGCGCGCGGATCGTCAGATCGAACGCGAGCGCGATCAGCGAGCCCTTCGTGTAATAGCTGACGATCGCGTTCGGCGCGTTCTCGTCCTGCCGGTAGTACTTGACCCATGCGTCGAACGAGCTTTCGGCGACGCTCTGCTTCAGGCGCCCGCTGCCGCGCTGCACGCCGCCGATCACCTTGCCGAGAAGGCCGAAATAGTCGTCCTGCGAGATCACGCCGCTGCGCACGAGAATCAGGTCGTCGTAATACGACGTGAAGCCCTCGAACAGCCACAGCAGCGACGTGTAGTTTTCGACGCCGAGGTCATACGGCGCGAACACGGCCGGCTTGATCCGCTTCACGTTCCACGTGTGGAAATACTCGTGGCTGCACAGACCGAGATAAGTCCGGTAGCCCTCGCTCATCGCATCGCGGCCCTGCACCGGCAGATCGGTGCGATTGCAGATCAGCGCGGTCGATGCGCGATGCTCGAGACCGCCGTAACCGTCGGTGACGGCCTGCGTCATGAACACGTAGCGCTCGACCGGCGCCTTCTTCGATTTCGGTTCGAACAGTGCAATCTGCGCCTCGCAGATGCGCTTCAGGTCGCGGCACAACCGCTCCATGTCGAGCCCGATCACTCGGCCGCCGATCACGACGTCGTGCGGTACGCCGTGCGACTTGAACGTGGCGAGCGCGAACTCGCCGAGCGTCACCGGATGGTCGACCAGTTCGTCGTAGTTCTGCGCGCGGTACTCGCCGAAGCCGTAGCGCCGGGTGCCGCGCGCTTCCGGCAGCGCGGTCGCGACGCGCCAGTCGCGATACGCGGCGCCCTGCGGCTTCTGGATATCGACCACGCACTGCGCGTCTTCATGGCCGAGCGGCGACAGGAACACGCTCGTGCCGTTGAAAAAGCCGATGGTGTCGTCCAGATGCGCGGCGCGCACCGACATGTCCCATGCGTACACCTCGTAGCGCAGCGTCAACGCTCCCTTGACCGGCGCGGCCTGCCACGTGTGCTTATCGACCTTCTCGACGCGCACCTTGCGGCCCGCGTCGTTGACCGCGCGCAGCGTCACGATGTTGCGCGCGAACTCGCGCACCATGTAGCTGCCCGGAATCCACACCGGCAGCATGAAACGCTGGCCGGCCGGATCGGGATCGGCGACGGTCACGGTGACTTCGAACAGGTGGGCGGCGGGGCTACTCGGAACGATGGTGTAGCGGATCGGCTTCATCGGCGGCGTTTGGGAATGTCAGGAGAGTGAGGCGAAGAAGTTCGGGGCTTGATGCGAAAGGAGGCGCTGCGTGCGCCTCCTTTCGTTTGAACGTTGCATCCTGTTGCGCGCCTGAGGCGTGCGGGGTGCTGCGTGCAGCGCGCGGCTCAGTGCACCGCCGACAGTTCCTTGTCGAGCCGGTCGGCGGGCACGGCGCCCGGCAGTCGGCGGCCATCGGCGAGGAACACCGTCGGCGTGCCCTCGACGTTCATCGAACGGCCGAGCGCGAGGTTCTTGTCGATCGCGGCGGTGTCGCAGGTGGCGGCGGCGGTCGGCGCCTGACGGTCCTGCATCCACGATTCCCACGCCTTCGCGCGATCGGCCGAGCACCAGATCGACTTCGACTTGGCCGTCGAATCCGGCGACAGCACCGGGTACAGAAAGGTGTAGACCGTCACGTTGTCGATCGACTGCAGCGTTTTTTCGAGCTGCTTGCAGTACGGGCAGTTCGGATCGGAGAACACCGCGATCTTGCGCGCGCCGTTGCCGCGCACGACCTTCACCGCGTCGCCGAACGGCAGGGTCGCGAAGTCGATGCGGTTGGTTTCCGACAGGCGTGCCTCGGTCAGATTCTTGCGCGTCTTCGAGTCCACCATGTCGCCGAGCATCAGGTAGTCGCCGCTCGCATCGCTGTAAATGATCTGCGTGCCGAGGTTCACTTCGTACAGGCCCGCGATCGGCGTCTTCGACACGCCCTTGATCGTCACGTCGGACAGACGGTTTTGCAGGGTGGCTTTGAGCTTGTCGGTGGTCTGGTCGGCCTGCGCCGAGCAGCCGAGCGTGACGGCAGCGATCGCGAGGGCGGCGGCGGCGATGCGGAAAGTCTTTTTCATGCTGGAGTCCTGGGGGTCATTCGCGCACCTGCGCGTTCGTTACGTTCCGGCCGCGCGCTTTGGCCGCCTATCGGTTCGATCAGGCTCGATCAGGTTCGATCGGGTTCGGATAAGGGCCGGATAGGGGCGGATCGCAGCGCGTCGATCCGGTCATGATACCTGTCCCGGGCGCCCGTGACCGGCCATCGGCTATCCGCGCGACGCTTCGTTGCGGTTTACCCCAGCGCGGCCGACACGAGCCAGCGCTTGATGAATGGCTGCGCGCCGACGAACGCCATGCCGGTATTGCGCACGGCGCGCGCGAGCGGACCGGGCACCGAAAACAGTTTCTGCAGGCCGTCGGTGGCGATCATCAGCGTGCGGATGTCTTCGCGGCGCGCGCGTTCGTAGCGACGCAGCAGCACCATGTCGCCGAGATCGCGAAACGACTCCTTGCCGCCGATCGTGTTCGCGAGCGCGGCGACGTCGCGCAAGCCGAGGTTCATGCCCTGCCCTGCCAGCGGGTGGATCAGATGCGCGGCATCACCGACCAGCGCGACACGCGGCGCGACCAGCCGGTCGACGGTTTGCAGCGCGAGCGGGAAGCCCTGCGCGGGCGTGACACACTCGAGCGCGCCGAACTGTTCACCGCTCACGTGCTCGACTTCGGCGGCGAGCCGCTCGGGATCGAGCGCGAGCAATTGCTCGGCGTGTTCGGTGCGGGCCGACCAGACCAGCGACAGGTGGCCGTCCGGCATCGGCAGCAACGCGATGATCTCGCCGTCGCGGAACCACTGATACGCGGTTTCGCCGTGCGGTTTCGCTGCCTTGAAATTGGCGACCACGCCGATCTGCCGGTAGTCGCGGCGTACCATCCTCGAGCCGATCTGCGCGCGCACCCACGAGTGCGCGCCGTCCGCGCCGACTACCAGGTCCGCTTCGAGCACGTTGCCGTTCGCGAGGCCGATGCTCGCGCTGTCGACGGAGAAATCGAGTGCCTGCGCGCGCGTGTCGATCCATGTGAGGTTCGGCTGGAAGCGCAGCGCGGCATCGAGCGCGCGCTCGATCACCGACGACTCGACGATCCACGCAAGCTGCGGCACCGATGCCTGAAACGCGGAGAAATGCAGTTCGGCGTGCGCGTCGCCGTAGACGCGCATGTCGTAGACGGGACCGAGCCGTGAGTGATCGAGCGCCTGCCAGACCCGCAGCCGTTCGAGCAAGTCCTGCGAACTCGACGACAACGCATAGACGCGCGAGTCGAAGGCAGCACCCGCCGGCAGCGCCGCGCAAGGCTGCGCGAGCAGTGCGACGCGCAGTCCGGCTTGCGTGAGCGCGAGCGCCGCGGTCTTGCCGACGAGCCCGCCGCCGATCACGGCGGCATCAAAGGTCTGGTGGTGTGCGTTCATGCGCGCATTATAGCCGCGGGGGGTGCGGGGGACGGATCGACGGGCGCGGGCATTTGGGCTCCATGCGCGGGCCCCTGATGGGTCGTGCTAACGCGTCGCGGCGCTCGCGGCGAGCGCCGCGTTCGCCTCGCGCATGCGCATGAAATCGCGATCGGACGAGAGGTTGCGCCATGCGGCCGCCTCGAGCTCGGCCTTGCGATCGCGCTGATCGCTGCGCACCGCGCAGTCGGGGAACAGGCGGTCGAACACGCTCCACAACGAGTCGTAGTCGTTCTTGTCAGCGAACCGTGCGATGTCGGCGCGATCTGCGTGCGACAGGTGGGTCGACAAACAGTCGATCGTCTGACGGTCCGTGGTTGCCTGGGCTTCGTCGAAATCCGGCGCGACCCATGCCGCGACCACGCCCACCACGATCGCGGCGGCGACGCCAATTCCGACCCATCTCATCATTCGCACGCTGGTCCTCCGGAAATGGAGCTCTGCCGGCTTTGAACTGACGATTCTACCGTGGCGATGCGCGAATGCGCCGCCCGGTCCGCGCGGGCGAACGGGTTACAATTGCGCTTTCCGTGAAAACTCGCACTCAATCGTCGAGCCAACGCCCCGATTCGGTGACTTGTCCGCTCCGCTGAGCCTGCCGCGCCCCTTCTAACGCGAAGGCTTTCCGAATTCGCGCGCAGCGTCGAGCGCATCACGCAACCTACTGATTCACTGAAGGATTTCCATGAGCCTCCAATGCGGCATCGTCGGCCTGCCTAACGTCGGCAAGTCCACCCTGTTCAACGCACTCACGAAGGCGGGCATCTCCGCTGAGAACTATCCGTTCTGCACGATCGAGCCGAACGTCGGCATCGTCGAGGTGCCGGACACCCGTCTGAAGGCGCTTGCCGAAATCGTCAAGCCGGAACGCATCCTGCCGGCGGTGGTCGAGTTCGTCGACATCGCGGGTCTGGTGGCCGGCGCGAGCAAGGGCGAAGGCCTCGGCAACCAGTTCCTCGCGAACATCCGCGAAACCGATGCGATCACACACGTCGTGCGCTGCTTCGAGGACGACAACGTGATTCACGTCGCGAACAAGGTCGATCCGCTGTCGGACATCGAGGTGATCAACACCGAACTCGCGCTTGCCGACCTCGGCACCGTCGAAAAGGCGCTCGCGCGCTACTCCAAGGCGGCCAAGTCCGGCAACGACAAGGAAGCCGTGAAGAACGCGGCGGTGCTGGAGAAGGTCCGCGCCCAACTCAACCAGGCGAAGCCGGTCCGCGCGCTCGATCTGAGCGACGAAGAAAAGGCCACGCTCAAGCCTTTCTGCCTGATCACCGCGAAGCCGACCATGTATGTCGCCAACGTGAAGGAAAACGGCTTCGAGAACAATCCGCACCTCGACGCGGTCACGAAGTTCGCGGCCGCGGAAGGCTCGCCGGTCGTGGCCGTGTGCGCGGCGGTCGAAGCGGACATCGCCGACCTCGACGAAGCCGACATGGAAGTATTCCTCGCCGACATGGGCATGGAAGAGCCGGGCCTGAACCGCGTGATCCGGGCGGGCTACAAACTGCTCGGCCTGCACACCTACTTCACGGCCGGCGTGAAGGAAGTGCGCGCGTGGACGATCCACATCGGCGATACGGCGCCGAAGGCGGCCGGCGCGATCCACACGGACTTCGAGCGCGGCTTCATCCGCGCGCAGACGATCAGCTTCGCCGACTACATCACCTACAAGGGTGAACAAGGCGCGAAGGAAGCCGGCAAGATGCGCGCGGAAGGCAAGGAGTACGTCGTGCACGATGGCGACGTGATGAACTTCCTGTTCAACGTGTAAGAGCGAAGCGGCGCACACTGCGCTGCCCGAGTAAGGCCCGCGACCCCTCAGGGGTTGCGGGCTTTTTTGTTTGCGCGCTACGACTTGCGCAACGCGTCAAATATCAAACATGGTAATGGTCGCGGAACACACTATCCGGCACCTCGCCATGCTCTGCATGGCCCGCGATCTTCCCGAACCACCGCCCATTTGTTTCCTTTCCATAACAGCCGATGCTAAATTTCGGCTTCCGGCGCGCCGTCATGCACGGTCCGCGCCACCCGGCATCCGACGCCGGAATGTCATCGAACACAAATAGAATCGCGCGATTCGCGTCCGCGCCCTTATGAACAGGAGATAAATCGATGAATTACAAGCCGCTGTTCCGCTCACTTTCCGTCGCCGCTGTATTGAGCATAGGCGTCAGCCAGGCGGCTCACGCCGCGACCGAAATCCAGTTCTGGCATGCCATGGAAGCCGCACTGGGTGAACGTCTGAACGACATCGCGAACGACTTCAACAAATCGCAGAGCGACTACAAGATCGTGCCCGTGTTCAAGGGCACCTACGACCAGACCCTCGCCGCCGGCATCGCCGCCTATCGCAGCGGCAACGCGCCGGCGATCCTGCAGGTCTACGAAGTCGGCACCGCAACGATGATGCAGGCGAAGAAAGCCATCGTCCCGGTCACGCAGGTCTTCAAGGACGCGGGCGTGCCGCTCGATCAGAAGGCCTTCGTGCCGACCATCGCCAGCTATTACAGCGACTCGAAAACCGGTGAGCTGATCTCGATGCCGTTCAACAGCTCGACGCCGGTGCTGTACTACAACAAGGATGCGTTCAGGAAGGCCGGCCTCGATCCGAACCAGCCGCCGAAGACCTGGGCCGAGTTGCACGCCGATGCGCAGAAGCTGAAGGCCTCGGGCATGTCGTGCGGCTATTCGTCGGGCTGGCAGAGCTGGATTCAGCTCGAGAACTACAGCGCGTGGCATGCGGCGCCGTTTGCGTCGCGTAACAACGGCTTCGACGGCATGGACGCGCAGGTCGAATTCAACAAGCCGCTTCAGGTCGCGCACATCCAGTTCCTGCAGGGCATGGCGAAGGACGGCACGTTCACCTACGTCGGCCGCAAGGACGAGGCGATGTCGAAGTTCTATAGCGGCGACTGCGGCATCATCACGAACTCGTCGGGCTCGCTCGCGACGATCAAGAAATACGCGAAGTTCAGCTTCGCCACCGGCATGATGCCGTACGACGACAGCGTGAAGGGCGCGCCGCAGAACGCGATCATCGGCGGAGCGAGCCTGTGGGTGCTGTCGGGCAAGGACCCGGCCGTCTACAAGGGCGTCGCAAAGTTCCTCGCGTATCTGGCCACGCCGCCGGTCGCCGCGAAGTGGCATCAGGACACCGGCTATCTGCCGATCACGACCGCCGCATATGATCTGACGCGCCAGCAGGGGTTCTACGACAAGAACCCGGGCAGCGACACCGCGATCCGCCAGATGCTGAACAAGCCGCCGCTGCCGTACACGAAGGGTCTGCGTCTGGGCAACATGCCACAGATTCGCACCGTGATCGACGAAGAACTCGAGCAGGTGTGGGCGGAAAAGAAGACGCCGCAACAGGCGCTCGATTCGTCCGTCTCGCGCGGCGACGAACTGCTGCGCCGCTTCGAAAAGGCCGGTAGCTAAGCATCGCCCTCTGGCAGGGTTCCGGCGCTCTTGCGCCGGACCCCGAAGTCGTTGCAACACATCTCTAGAATCCCGATGGATAAGCGCTCTTACTTCGGCACCAGCGCGCTGCCCTACCTGCTCGTCGCGCCGCAGCTGATCATCACGCTGGTGTTCTTCCTGTGGCCGGCCGGCGTCGCGCTCTGGCAATCGACGCAAACTCAGGACGCGTTCGGCACGTCGAGCGAGTTCGTCGGACTCGCGAACTTCAAGCAGCTGTTCGCCGATCCTTTATATCTCGCGTCGTTCAACACGACGATCGTGTTCTGCACGCTCGTCACCGTGTCGGGCCTCGTGATCTCGCTGTTGCTGGCGGTCTGTGCGGACCGCGTGACGCGCGGCGCGAAGGCCTATCAAACGTTGCTGATCTGGCCGTACGCGGTCGCGCCCGCGATCGCCGCGGTGCTGTGGTCGTTCCTGTTCAACCCGAGCATCGGCCTCGTCACGTACGCGCTCGCGAAATACGGCGTCGTGTGGAATCACGCGCTGAACCCCGGTCAGGCGATGTTCCTCGTCGTGCTCGCGTCGGTCTGGCAGCAGATCAGCTATAACTTCCTGTTTTTCTACGCGGGGCTGCAGGCGATTCCGCGCTCGCTGATCGAGGCGGCCGCGATCGACGGCGCCGGTCCGGCGCGGCGCTTCTTCGGCATCGCGCTGCCGCTGCTGTCGCCTACCACGTTCTTTCTGCTGGTGATCAACATCACCTACGCGTTCTTCGACACCTTCCCGGTGATCGACGCGGCGACCGGCGGCGGACCGGGCCAGGCAACCCGCACGCTGATCTACAAGATCTTCGCCGAAGGCTTCCAGGGGCTCGACATCGGCAGCTCCGGCGCGCAGTCGGTCGTGCTGATGATCATCGTCGTCGCGCTGACCGTCGTGCAATTCCGCTTCATCGAACGCAGGGTTCAATACTCATGATCGAGAACCGACGCGGTTTCGACCTGTTCTGTCACGCGGTGCTGATCATCGGCGTCGCGCTGGTGGTGTTTCCGGTGTACGTCGCGTTCTGCGCGGCGACGATGAGCGATCACGAGGTGTTCACAGTGCCGCTGTCGCTCGTGCCCAGCACGCACCTGTTCGAAAACATCGTCACGATCTGGACGCAGGGCACCGGCAACGCGGCGGCGCCGTTCAACCGCATGCTGCTCAACAGCCTCGTGATGGCGCTCGTGATCGCGGTGGGCAAGATCGCCGTGTCGATGATCTCCGCGTACGCGATCGTCTACTTCCGCTTTCCGTTTCGCACGGCCGCGTTCTGGCTCATTTTCATCACGCTGATGCTGCCGGTCGAAGTGCGGATTTTTCCGACCGTGCAGGTGGTGTCGTCGATGCATCTGAGCAATACGTACACCGGTTTGACGCTGCCGCTGATCGCGTCGGCGACCGCGACGTTCCTGTTCCGCCAGTTCTTCAAGACGCTGCCCGACGAGCTGATGGAAGCCGCGCGCATCGACGGCGCGGGCGCGCTGCGCTTTTTCTGGGACGTCGTGCTGCCGCTGTCCCGGACCACGATGGCCGCCCTCTTCGTAATCACGTTCATCTACGGCTGGAACCAGTATCTGTGGCCGATCCTGATCACGAGCCAGCAGTCGCTGACCACCGCGGTGATCGGCATCAGGGGAATGATCGCCTCGGGCGATACCGCGACCGAATGGCATCTGGTGATGACGGCCACGCTGCTCGCGATGCTGCCGCCGCTCGCCGTGGTGCTGACGATGCAGCGCTGGTTCGTGCGCGGCCTCGTGGACTCGGAAAAGTGATCCGGTATGGCGGACTGCGACAAGCACTCAAAATCAAAGGCTAGAACCGCATGGCTGCACTGACTCTGCAAAGCGTTAAGAAAACCTACGACGGCAAACAGTTCGTATTGCACGGCATCGACGTCGACATCGCCGCCGGCGAATTCGTCGTGATGGTCGGCCCGTCCGGCTGCGGCAAATCGACGTTGCTGCGGATGGTCGCCGGCCTCGAGCGCATCTCCGACGGCAGCATCTCGATCGCCGGCAAGGTCGTCAACGACTTGGAGCCGAAGGATCGCAACATCGCGATGGTGTTCCAGAACTACGCGCTGTATCCGCATATGAGCGTGGCCGAGAACATGGGTTACGCGCTGAAGATCGCGGGCGTCGATCGCGCGCAGATCGCGAAACGCGTCGAAGCCGCCGCGCAGATTCTCGAACTCGGCGCGCTGCTGCAGCGCAAGCCGCGCGAACTGTCGGGCGGACAGCGCCAGCGCGTCGCGATGGGCCGCGCGATCGTGCGCGAACCGGCGGTGTTTCTGTTCGACGAACCGCTGTCGAATCTCGACGCGCGTCTGCGCGTGCAGATGCGCCTCGAAATCCAGCGCCTGCATGCGCGCCTGAAGACCACGAGCCTGTACGTTACGCACGACCAGATCGAAGCGATGACGCTGGCGCAACGCGTGATCGTGATGAACAAGGGCCACGCCGAGCAGATCGGCGCGCCGACCGAAGTCTACGAGCGGCCGGCGACGGTGTTCGTCGCGAGCTTCATCGGCTCGCCGGGGATGAACCTGCTCGAAGGCCGGATTTCGGACGACGGCTCGACCTTCGACGTCGCCGGCAACGGCCCGAAGCTGCCGCTCGCGGGCGTGCCGTCGATCGGCCGCGAAGTCGCGACGGGCCGCGAATGGACGCTCGGCATTCGCCCCGAGCATCTGAGCCCCGGCACGGCCGATGCGACGCTCACCGTCGATTCCTGCGAGATTCTCGGCGCGGACAATCTCGCCCACGGCCGCTGGGGCAAGCACGACGTGACCGCGCGACTGCCGCACGCTCATCGTCCGGCGGCGGGCGAGACGCTGCAACTCGCGCTGCCCGCACGACATCTGCACTTCTTCGATCCGGTGACGGGACGGCGCGCGAACTGACACCGCGGCTGAACGCCGCCGCCTGCTCCGGCACGGCGGCGTCGCGCAACGGCTCCGAAGATCGGCGACACGGTGCGCGCAAATAGCGCACCACCCGGTGCGTGAAGCGGCCCGCCAGCGGTCCGCCCTGCCGCCCGGCCCCCGCCGGGCGAAGTACAATGCCACCTGAACCACATGCCGCGCGTGGCAGCGTCGTCGAATCCGACGCCGCGCCGGCCGGCGCCGGGTGTTCCGCCCGGCCCTCACACCGATTACCCATTCAACCCCGACTGCCCGCCCGCACGCGGCCGGCATCGTCAACGTCTACTGCAAGCAAATGGCCCAATACGTTTTCACCATGAACCGGGTCGGCAAAATCGTGCCGCCCAAGCGCCAGATCCTCAAAGACATTTCGCTATCGTTCTTCCCCGGCGCGAAGATCGGCCTGCTCGGTCTGAACGGCTCGGGCAAGTCGACGCTGATTCGCATCATGGCCGGTGTGGACACGGAGATCGAAGGCGAAGCCACGCCGATGCCGAATCTGAACATCGGCTATCTGCCGCAGGAGCCGCAACTGGATCCGCAGAAAACCGTGCGTGAAGCGGTCGAGGAAGGCCTCGGCGACGTGTTCAACGCCCAGAAGAAGCTCGACGAGATCTACGCGGCCTACGCGGAGCCGGACGCCGACTTCGACGCTCTCGCGGCCGAGCAGGCGAAGTACGAAGCGATCCTCGCGACGACCGACGGTAGCGCCGAGCAGCAGATCGAAATCGCCGCCGACGCACTGCGCCTGCCGGCGTGGGACGCGAAGATCGAGCATCTGTCGGGTGGCGAAAAGCGCCGCGTCGCGCTGTGCAAGCTGCTGCTGCAAAAGCCCGACATGCTGCTGCTCGACGAGCCGACCAACCACCTCGACGCGGAATCGGTCGAATGGCTCGAGCAGTTCCTGACGCGCTTCCCGGGTACCGTGGTCGCCGTCACGCACGATCGCTACTTCCTCGACAACGCCGCCGAGTGGATTCTCGAACTCGACCGCGGTCACGGCATTCCGTGGAAGGGCAACTACAGCAGCTGGCTCGATCAGAAGGAAGAGCGCCTGAAGCAGGAAGAAGCGTCGGAGTCGGCGCGCCAAAAGGCGATCAAGAAGGAGCTCGAGTGGGTGCGCCAGAACCCGAAGGGCCGTCAGGCGAAGTCGAAGGCGCGTATCGCGCGCTTCGAGGAACTGAACAGCCAGGACTACCAGAAGCGCAACGAAACGCAGGAAATCTTCATTCCGGTCGGCGACCGCCTCGGCAATGAAGTGATCGAGTTCAAGAACGTCAGCAAGTCGTACGGCGATCGTCTGCTGCTCGATAACGTCAGCTTCAAGATTCCGGCCGGCGCGATCGTCGGCATCATCGGTCCGAACGGCGCCGGCAAGTCGACGCTGTTCCGGATGCTGACCGGCCGCGAACAACCGGATTCGGGCGAGATCGTGCAGGGCCCGACCGTCAAGCTCGCTTACGTGGACCAGAGCCGCGAAGCGCTCGCAGCCAACAAGACGGTGTTCGAGGAAATCTCGGGCGGCGCCGACGTGCTGACTGTCGGCAAGTACGAAACGCCGTCGCGCGCGTATATCGGCCGCTTCAACTTCAAGGGCGGCGACCAGCAGAAGATCGTCGGCAATCTGTCCGGCGGCGAGCGCGGTCGTCTGCATCTGGCGAAGACGCTGATCGCGGGCGGCAACGTGCTTCTGCTCGACGAACCGTCGAACGACCTCGACGTCGAAACGCTGCGCGCGCTCGAAGACGCGCTGCTCGAATTCGCGGGTTCGGTGCTCGTGATCTCGCACGATCGCTGGTTCCTCGACCGTATCGCGACGCATATTCTCGCGTTCGAAGGCGACTCGCAAGTCACGTTCTTCGACGGCAACTACCAGGAATACGAAGCGGACAAGCGCGCGCGTCTCGGCGAGGAAGGCGCGCGCCCGAAGCGTCTGCGCTACAAGCCGATCTCGCGTTAACAGGCGGGGCGCACCGGCCCGTCTGGCGCAATGCCGGACGGGCCCCGGGGCATGCGCGTTGCTATGCGTCACTTGATGGAGGCGCGCGTGACAGTCCCGCGCACACGACAGACGGTCAACACGGCGCCGCGCGACGCGCAGCGCGTTGACGAGGAGACACAGGCATGGCGATGTCGAAGGGCAGGCGCTGGATCGTCGTCGTGGGCGGAACGCTATTGGCGTTGATTCTGATCTTGATCGGCGCGATGCAATTCGCGCAACAGGAAGTCAAGAATCGCGTCAGCGCGGCGCTCGGCCCGCTCGGCAGCGCCGACAGTATCGACGTCGGCCTCACTTCGGTACACCTGACCCACGTCGTGCTGAAAGCGCCGCCAGGCTGGCCGGCGGGCGAACCGCTACGCGCCGACGAAATCACGATCACCCCCGACGTGCGCGATCTGATCGCGCGGCGCATGCATATCCGCGAGGTCGTCGTGCGCGGCTTCGACATGGCCGTGTTACGCACGAAGGACGGCTCGCTGAATCTGCTGCCGAACCTGCGCGAATCGCTGAACCGAGGCGATCATCCGGGCGGCGCCGGCACGGCGGCGTCGATCCCACGCGAAAAACTGGTCGACCATATCCGCTTCGAACACGGCAACTTCCACTTCTACGACATGAGCGTCGGGCCGCCGCCGTTCAAGGTCACGGTCAGCAACGCGAACGCGAGCGTCGACAATCTGCATCTGCCGTCGCTTGCCGAGCCGACCAATGTCAGCGTTCGCGGCTCGCTGAAGGGTCAGGCGCATACCGGCACCGTGACTTTCGACGGTTGGATCAAGATCGCCAGCCGCGATTCGCAGACGACGACCACGCTGCATGGTGTCGACGTCGCGATGCTCGATCCCTATCTGCTGAAGAAGGCCGGCACGCGCGCGCAGGTGACGGGCGGTACGGTCGATCTGTCGATCGAATCGACAGTACGCAACTATCATCTGCACGCACCCGGAACGGTGACGGTCCACAATCTGCAACTCGCCGAAACCGACAATCCGCTCGAGACGTTCATGTCGATTCCGACCCGCGCCGCCGTCGCCGCGCTCAAGACGCATGACGGCAACATCACACTGCATTTCGTGCTCGACGGCGATCTGCGCGATCCGAAGTTCTCGGTACGCGAAGGGATCCTCAAGCGCATCGGCGAGGGGTTTGCAAAGGCGCTGGGGGTCAGCGTCGAAGGTGTCGCGAAGGGTGCGGGGGAGACCGTCAAAGGCCTCGGCAATGCGTTGAAGAATCTGCTGGGACAGTAGCGGTAGCGCTCAGCTCAAACCGGCAAGCCCAACTCGCGCAGCTTCGCTTCCGTTTGCGCGGCGCTCGTGTGATGCACGCCGTGCCAGCCGAGCGCCGTAGCAGTTTCGGCGTTTTTCGCGTTGTCGTCGATGAAGACGAGCTCGGCCGGCTCGACGCCGGGCATCTGCAGCTCGATGCGCCGACGCATCTCGGCGAAGATCGCCGGATCGGGCTTCACGAGCTTCACGCGCCCCGACACGACGATGTCGCGAAAGCGCCGCAGCACCGGATAGTGCTCCCACGCATACGGGAAGGTCTCGGCCGACCAGTTGGTGAGCCCGAAGAGCGGCACCTCGGCCACTTCGAGCTTCTCCATCAGCGCGATGCCGTCGTCGAGCACGCCCGCGACCATTTGATGCCAGCGCTCGTAGAACGCGCGGATCAGCGGTTCGTGATCGGGAAACTGCGCGATCAGCTCGTCGGTGGCTTCGACGATCGGCTGCCCGCCGTCCTGGCGGATCACCCAGTCCATCGAGCAGACGTGCGTGAGGAACCAGCGGCGCTCCGATTCGTCGGGAATCAGCTCGCGGTACAGGTACTCGGGACTCCAGTCGATCAGCACGCCGCCGAAATCGAACACTACTGCCTTGATCGCCATGCACCACGCTCCGTTTGCAAGGTCGCCGCTACGCTCAGATCGGTTGCGTGCGCAGTTCGAGCCACGCCTTGGCGTCGCCCGATACATGCGGCGTGAGGCGCGCGCGCACCGTCTCGTGATACGCGTTGAGCCACGCGCGTTCATCGTCGCGCAGCAGCGCGAGCTCGATGCAGCGCGTGTCGATCGGGCACAGCGTCAGGGTTTCGAATTTCAGGAAGTCGCCGAATTCGGTTTTTTCCGCGGCCACGTTCAGCACAAGGTTTTCGATGCGCACGCCCCACTTCCCCGGCCGATACAGCCCCGGCTCGTTCGACGTGATCATGCCCTCTTCCATCGCGGTCCACGGTTCGGCCGGCGCGTAGTGCGAAATCACCTGCGGGCCTTCGTGCACATTCAGGAAGTAGCCAACCCCGTGACCGGTGCCGTGGCCATAGTCCGCGCCGGCCTGCCAGATCGGCGCGCGCGCGATCGCGTCGAGCATCGGTGAGCGGATACCGCGTGGGAATTGCGCGCGTGACAGCGCGATCATGCCCTTCAGCACGACCGTGAAATCGCGGCGCTGTTCGTTGCTCGGCATGCCGATCGGAACGACGCGCGTGATGTCGGTCGTGCCGCTCAGGTACTGGCCGCCCGAATCGATCAGCAGCAGGCCGTTGCCTTCGATAACCGCATGCGACTCCTCGGTCGCGCGATAGTGCGGCATCGCGCCGTTCGCATTGAAGCCCGCGATCGTCGCGAAGCTCAGCGACACGAAGCCGGGACGGCGCGCGCGGGCGGTCGTCAGACGTTCGTCGATCGTCAGCTCGGTGATGCGCTCGCGACCCAGCGCGCTTTCGAACCAGGCGAAGAATTCGGCGAGGGCCGCGCCGTCCTGCTCCATCGTGTCGCGCACGTGCGCGGCATCGGCGGCGGTTTTGCACGACTTGAGGAACGTGGACGGATTGACCGCCTCGACCACCTTGACCGACGACGGCACCGCCTTCAGCGAACCGTACGTGATGCGGCGCGGGTCGATCAGCAGCGTGCTGCCGGCTGGTAGCGCGGCGAGCGCGTCGGCGGCTTTCGCGTATGGCTCGACGCTGATGCCGTCGCGCGCGAGCACGTCGGCGAGCGCCGGCGACACTTTGCCGTCGGCGATAAAGAGGGACACGCGATCCACGCCGATCAGCGCGTGCGCGACGAACACCGGGTTGTAACTGACGTCGGCGCCGCGCAGGTTCAGCAGCCAGGCGAGGTCGTCGAGCGTCGAGATGAAGTGCCACTGCGCGCCTTTGTCGGCCATCGCGCGACGCACCTGCGCGAGCTTCTCCGCGCGCGCGACGCCCGCTTGCGGCGCAGCGTGCTCGAAGACGGCGTCGGCAGGCAGCGCCGGGCGCTGCGCCCAGATCGCCTCGAACAGGTCGATGTCGGTGCGCAGTTGCACGCCGCGCGCGTTCAGCGCCGCGCCCAACGCACGCGCAGCCGCGACGCCGAGCACCGCGCCATCCACCCCGACCGTGCCGCCGCTCACGACATTCTGCGCGAGCCATTCGAAATGCGGCGTCGTGAGCTGGCCGCCGGTCATCTTCATCAGCTCGACACCGGTGCCGGCGAGCTGCGCGGTTGCCTGCTCCCAGTAGCGACTGTCGGTCCAGACGCCGGCGAAATCGGCGGTGACGATCAGCGTGCCGGCCGAGCCGGTGAAGCCCGACAACCACTGGCGGCCTTGCCAGCGCCCTGGCAGATACTCGGACAGATGCGGATCGGCCGACGGCACGAGGTAAGCGGCGATGCCTTCGCGCGCCATCGCGGCGCGCAGGCTCGCGAGGCGCTCGGGAATGGAGGAGGATTCGGGGAGTCGGGCGTTCATGGAGTTACCTGCAAGGATTCATCGACGGATTGACCGGCGCGAAAAGAGACCGACCGTCACGGCGACGGCGATCAGCGCGACGGCGGTGCATACCGGCCATTCGAGCATGTCGCCGTCATGGAAAAGACCCGTCACGTTGCCGGCCATGCGCGCGACGCTCGCGCCGAGCACGCCGGCCAACAGCGCGGCCCACCAGCGCGCGCGGCTCACCCTGCGCAGCGGGTGCAACCACCAGCCCGCAAGGCCGATCACGGCGCCGAGAACAAGAATGCCTGGCCACCCCATCAGGCGTGGGCTCCGGATTCGGTCCCGAAACAAGGTAAGTTCAATTTCGGATTCGTCTCATAGGACGACGGAGCCGCCAAGGCTAGCATTTTGGCCTCTTTAACTATAGAAGTTCAGCACGGCGCTTTCCGCATAGCGGTTGAGTTTAGGGGTCGGGGTGTACTTAGGCAAGTTATAAGCCTGATGAAAACACCTCACGCTCCGCTCGTTGCCAGGCTGACGCAGCGCCATGCGTATCGCACTTATCGAACCCGACCTGCAACACGCCAAGCTGGTCGACCGGCTCATTTTCGCGGGCGGCCATGTGTGCCTTCACTTCACCACCAGCGCCACCTTCCTGCAGCACGCCACTGATGAATTTTTCGATCTGCTGATCACCGAAAGCTGGGCCGGCGACCATTGCGCCGAAGACGTGATCCCGCGCGCGCGCTCAATTCTGCCAGGTCTGCCCATCATGATGCTGATTGCGGCACCGAGCGAATGCCGGATCGTCGCCGCGCTGCACGCGGGCGCCGACGACTGCCTCAGCAAACCGGTGCGCGGCCCCGAAACGCTTGCGCGAGTCGAGGCGCTGCAACGCCGCGCGGGCCTGCGGCGGCCACCCAAACGTCGGCGCGACGTGATCGGCGGCTATACCTTCGACGCGGCGAATTGCGCCGTGACCTTCCGTGAGATGACCGTCATCCTGACGCCAAAGGAATTCCGCCTCGCGCTGCTGCTGTTCAACAATCTGGCGCGACCGGTGTCGCGCGCGCATATTCTCGAAACCGTTTGGTCGCGCCGGCGCGACGTAAAGTCGCGCACCATCGACACTCACGCGTCGCGCGTGCGCGGCAAGCTGCAACTGCGTCCGGAACTTGGCTACGCGCTGACGCCGGTCTATGGTTACGGTTACCAGCTCGACGCGATTCCGCCGGAGACTCAGACAGGCGAGAGCTGAGGCATGCTGGGTATTCGGCGTGCAAGATGTGAGAATCGTGAAAACGCTATAATATAAGGCTGAACGATAGCTCCCCCAAATGCAGCTTCTAACGATCGGAATCAACCATCACACTGCGCCTGTCGCCTTGCGCGAACGCGTGGCGTTTCCGCTCGAACAGATCAAGCCCGCTCTGGATACGTTCAAAGGCATCTGGCTGGGCCGCATGGCCCCCAACGCGCCCGAAGCGGCAATTCTTTCCACCTGCAACCGCACTGAACTCTACTGCGCGACCGACGACCTCGCAGTACGCGAAGCCTCGGTCCAGTGGCTGTCGAAGTACCACAATCTCCCCATCGATGAACTCGCGCCGCACGTCTACGCGCTGCCGCAGTCCGAAGCCGTGCGGCATGCGTTCCGCGTCGCGTCGGGGCTCGATTCGATGGTGCTCGGCGAGACGCAGATCGTCGGGCAAATGAAGGACGCGGTCCGCACCGCCTCCGAAGCCGGCGCACTCGGCACCTACCTGAATCAGTTATTCCAGCGCACCTTCGCCGTCGCAAAGGAAGTGCGCAGCACTACTGAAATCGGCGCGCAGTCGGTATCGATGGCCGCCGCCGCAGTACGCCTCGCCCAACGCATTTTCGACAAGATCGCGAACCAGCGCGTGCTGTTCATCGGTGCCGGAGAAATGATCGAGCTCTGCGCGACGCATTTCGCCGCACAGCATCCGCGTGAACTCGTCGTCGCGAACCGCACGGCTGAGCGCGGCATGCGGCTCGCCGAGCGCTTCAACGGCCGCGCCATTCCGCTCTCCGAGCTGCCCTCCCGGATGCACGAGTTCGACATCATCGTGTCGTGCACGGCGTCCACGCTGCCGATCATCGGTCTCGGCGCGGTCGAGCGCGCGGTCAAGGCGCGCCGTCATCGGCCGATTTTCATGGTCGACCTCGCGGTGCCGCGCGACATCGAACCCGAAGCCGGCCAGCTCGAAGACGTGTTCCTGTACACCGTCGACGACCTCGGCGCGATCGTCCGCGAAGGCAATGCGTCGCGCCAGGCCGCGGTCGCGCAGGCCGAAGCGATCATCGAAACGCGCGTGCAGAACTTCATGCAGTGGCTCGACGCGCGCAGCATCGTGCCCGTGATCCGCCACATGCACACGCAGGCCGACACGCTGCGCCGCGCGGAAGTCGAACGCGCACAGAAAATGCTCGCGCGCGGCGACGACCCGGCTGCAGTGCTCGAAGCACTGTCGCAGTCGCTCACCAACAAGCTGATCCATGGTCCTACTCACGCGTTGAACCGCGCGAGCAGCGACAACCGTGACAAGCTGATCGAGCTGATGAGCGGATTCTACAAACACCCCGGCTCTTCCGAGCGTTAGCGGCGCAGTGCTCGCCGCACCCCGCGCGCCACCGCCGTGGCTCGCGAAGTGCTTCCGCCCCGGGCATTCGCCCGTTCCTCTCGCCGCATCCTTTCCGGAGTCCGCTCCGCTACCCGCCCGATGAAAACGAGCATGCAACGCAAGCTCGACCAGCTCACCACCCGGCTGGCCGAACTGAACGACCTGTTGAGCCGCGAGGACATCACCGCCAACCTCGACCAATACCGCAAGCTCACGCGCGAACACGCGGAGCTCGGCCCGGTCGTCGAGCATTACGGGCTGTGGCGCCAGGCGCAGAACGACGCAGCCACCGCGCAGGAATTGCTCGCCGACGTGTCGATGCGCGATTTCGCCGAAGAGGAAATCCGCGCGGCGCGCGATCGTATGGAAACGCTCGGCGTCGAACTGCAGAAAATGCTGCTGCCGAAGGACCCGAACGACGAGCGCAACATCTTCCTCGAAATCCGAGCCGGCACCGGCGGCGACGAATCCGCGCTGTTCGCGGGCGATCTGCTGCGCATGTATCTGCGCTATGCCGAGCGCAATCGTTGGCAGGTCGAGATGATGTCGGCGAGCGAATCGGATCTCGGCGGCTATCGCGAAGTCATCGTGCGAATTGCCGGCGATGCCGCGTATTCGAAGCTGAAATTCGAGTCCGGCGGGCATCGCGTGCAGCGCGTGCCGGCCACCGAAACGCAAGGCCGCATCCATACTTCGGCCTGCACGGTCGCGGTGATGCCGGAAGCGGACGAGATCGGCGAGGTCGAGATCAATCCGGCCGATCTGCGTATCGACACGTTCCGCGCGTCGGGCGCGGGCGGCCAGCACATCAACAAGACCGACTCGGCAGTGCGCGTCACGCACTTGCCGACGGGCATCGTCGTCGAATGTCAGGACGACCGTTCGCAGCACAAGAACAAGGACCGCGCGCTGAAAGTGCTCGCAGCGCGCATCAAGGATAAGCAAACGCACGAGCAGCAGACGAAGGAGGCGGCGACGCGTAAGAACCTGATCGGCTCGGGCGACCGCTCGGAGCGCATCCGCACCTACAACTTCCCGCAGGGGCGCCTCACCGATCACCGCATCAACCTGACGCTGTATCGCCTCGACGCGATCATGGACGGCGATCTCGAAGAACTGATCGCGGCGCTCGTCAGCGAGCATCAGGCCGAGCTGTTGGCCTCGCTCGGCGACGCGGACTGACGCCCCGCCAATGACCGACGCTTCCCCAATCCCGCTAGACCCCGCCGCTCTGCCCGCGACGGCCGACGCGCTATTGCGCGCATCGCCATTGCCGCCGCTCGAAGCGCGGATTCTGCTCACCCATGTGCTCGGCTGGCGGCGCACGCAGCTGATCACTCGCGGCGAGGAGCCGCTCGAGCGGGCGAGCGTCGAGCGTTATCGCGCGCTGGAGGCGCGGCGCATGGCCGGCGAGCCGGTCGCGCAACTCGTCGGCGCGCGCGAGTTCTTCGGGCTCGAATTTGAAGTCACGCCGTACGTGCTGATTCCGCGTCCCGAAACCGAGCTGCTGGTGGAGACCGCGCTCGCGGCGATCGAAACCCGGCCGCGCCCACGTGTGCTCGATCTCGGTACCGGAACCGGCGCAATCGCGGTGGCGATCGCGTCGATGCGGCCTGACGCCCAGGTCTGGGCACTCGACCGCTCGGCCGACGCGCTCGTCGTCGCCGCGCGCAACGGCGCGCGCCTGCTCGACGCGAAGCGCCCCGGCGGCGCCGTGACGTTCCTGCACAGCGACTGGTACGCCTCGCTCGACGCCGCGCCGCGCTTCGACGCGATCGTCAGCAATCCGCCGTATATCGCGAGCGGCGACCCGCATCTGGCCGAAGGCGATCTGCGCTTCGAGCCGCGCGGCGCGCTCACCGACGAGGCCGACGGCCTCAGCGCGATCCGCGCGATCGTCGCCGGTGCCCCCGAGCGTCTCGCCGCCGATGGCGCGCTTTGGATCGAACATGGCTACGACCAGGCTGAAGCCGTGCGAGCGTTGCTGAGCACGGGCGGTTTTGCCGAGGTCCGCTCGGAGCGCGATCTCGCCGGTATCGAGCGCATCAGCGGGGGCGTGTTGCGCGCCGCGGCGGCCTGAGGGCGGTCGCCGAGGCTAAAACCCCAAGCGCGACGCGGCTGCGGCCGCCCGTAGCGAAATCCGCTATCATTTCAGCCTATTCCCATCCTTTATCGGAACCGCAAGGTCAGTCATGGATACGCAACAACGCATCAAGCAAATCGTCGACGGCAACAACGTCGTTCTCTTCATGAAGGGCACGGCCCAGTTCCCGATGTGCGGTTTTTCCGGCCGTGCCATCCAGATCCTGAAAGCGTGCGGCGTCGGTGAAATCAAGACCGTCAACGTGCTCGAAGACGACGAAATCCGTCAGGGCATCAAGGTGTTCTCGAACTGGCCGACCATTCCGCAGTTGTACGTGAAGGGCGAATTCATCGGCGGCTCGGACATCATGATGGAGATGTACGAATCGGGCGAACTGCAGCAGCTGTTCGCCGCGGCCTGAGCGCTCTGCGCTTCGTTCGCTTTATCAGGCGCCGCAAGCCATGCAGCAAGCACGCACCGCGGCGCCCCGCCGGCTGATCGTCGCAATTACCGGCGCCACCGGCGCCATCTACGGCATCCGGCTGCTCGAGACGCTGCGGCGGCTCGGCGGCGTCGAGAGCCACCTGCTGATTTCGAGCGCGGGTTGGCTCAACATCCAGCATGAACTCCAGTTGGGCAAAGAAGACGTGCATCCTCTCGCGGATGTCGTCCATTCGGTGCGCGACGTCGGCGCGAGCATCGCGTCCGGCTCGTTCGCGACTGACGGCATGATCGTCGCGCCCTGCTCGATGAAAACGCTCGCGAGCATCGCGCACGGTTTCGCCGACAATCTGATCACCCGCGCCGCCGATGTGACACTGAAGGAGCGTCGCCGCCTCGTGCTGCTGGTGCGCGAAACGCCGTTGAACCTCGCGCATCTGCGCAATATGACTGCCGTCACCGAGATGGGCGGCGTGATCTTCCCACCTCTGCCCGCGTTCTATAACCAGCCTGCTTCGATCGACGAGATGGTCGACCATACGGTCGCACGCGTGCTCGATCTGTTTGCGCTGGGACCGGCGTTGTCGCCGGCATGGCAAGGACTGCGGGACGCGCAGGATTAGCTGCGGCAACGCGAATTAACAACGTTCGCGACACAATCAATTCCCCGCGAGCCCATTTATCAAGCTGGCGTGCGGACCTATATTGGTAGCAACCCAATTTCTCAGTGCCGTGCTGTCACGGCCGCGTTGCTGTCATGAACCGCTTACCTTCGCTTTTCCTGTCCCACGGCTCGCCCACGTTGCCGATCGATCCTTCGATGCCGTCCGCCGAGTTCGGCGCGCTCGGCACCCAATTGCCGCGTCCCGAGGCGATTCTGATGTTGTCGGCGCACTGGGGCACCGCCCAGCCACTCGCCAGCATCGCGACGGCGCCTGAAACCATCCACGATTTTTATGGCTTTCCGCGTCAGCTCTACGAAATCCAATACCCGGCACCGGGCGCACCCGATGTCGCGCGCAGCGCCGCCGCGCTGCTCGGCGCGAGCGGCATCATCGCGGACCTGCAGCCGCACGGGCTCGACCACGGCGCATGGGTGCCGATGCTGCTGATGTTCCCGCAGGCGGACGTGCCGGTCGCGCAACTGTCGATCCAGCCGCACAAGGACGCCGCGCATCATTTCCGCGTCGGCCGAGCGCTGCGCGCGCTGAAAGACGAAGGCGTGATGGTGGTCGGCTCCGGTCAGATCACCCATAACTTGCGCGCCGCCGATTTCTCCGCTCGCCCGGAAGACGCCGATCCGCGCGTGAGCGAATTCACCGACTGGTTCGAAGACAAGCTCGTCGCGCGCGATATCGACGCGCTGCTCGACTATCGCCGCCAGGCGCCGCACGCGGTGCTGATGCATCCGACCGACGAGCATCTGTTGCCGGTGTTCGCCGCTCTCGGCGCCGCCGACGACGACTATTCGCTTGCGATCCAGTCGCTCGGCACCTACCAGCGTTCGCTCGCAATGACCAACTACGTGTTCGGCACCGCCACCGCCTGATCCGCCGCGGAACCAGCCAGCCGCAACGACCAACGAAAAAGCCCGCCTGATCATCGATCAGGCGGGCTTTTTTTCTACCGCGAAGGACCCGCTTCGAGCGACCCCTTCGGTTGCGGCGAACGCTCAGTGCGCGCCGATACCTTCGAGCACTTCGTCGTGCACGAGCCGCTCGTCCAGATACTCCGAACGGTAGCCGCTGTTCACGCCCCAGAAGTAGAACACCAACGAGAAGGCGATCACGACAAGCATGTCCCAGCCGTACGGCAGGATCCCGAAGCCGCCGAACTCCTTGCTGCCGATCAGCGACAGGATCGCCATGATCGGAAGATACGCGACCAGCCACCAGGCTGCCTTCAGGTCACGCCCCCAGCCCTCGAAGCCCTGCTTGGCCTGGAAATAAAAGTACACCGGCAGCGCGACGACCATCAGCAGAATGATTTCGCCGGTCAGCGGCCACTTCGCCCAGTACAGGATCAGCGACGCGCAGACGAACGCGAACGGCGCAATCACCTTCATGCCGGCGATGTGCAGCGGACGCTCGAGATCGGTTGCCGCGCGGCGCAGCGCCATCAGGCTGATCGGGCCGGTCAGGTACGAGATCACGGTCGCGACCGAGATCACCGCCGCGAGCGAGCTCCAGCCGCGGAAGAAGAACAGGAAAATGAACGACACGAACAGGTTGAACCACATCGCCTGACGCGGCACGCCGTAGAACGGATGCACCTGGCCGAAAATTTTCGGCATCGTGTTGTTGCGCTCCATCGCGTAGATCATCCGCGTCGTGGTCGCCATATAGGTCGTACCGGTGCCGCTCGGGCTCACGAACGCGTCGACGTACAGCAGGAACGCCAGCCAGTTCAGGTTCAGCGCAATCGCCAGTTCCGCGAACGGCGAAGCGAAGTTGAAGTGGCTCCAGCCCTTCACCACGTCGGCCGGATTCACAGCGCCGATGTACGCGATCTGCAGCAGCACGTAGATCACGAGCGCGAGCAGGATCGAGCCGATCACCGCGAACGGCACGCTCCTGGCCGGATTGCGCGCTTCACCGGCCAGGTTGACCGGGCTCTGGAAACCGTTGAACGCGAACACGATCCCGCTCGTCGCGACCGCAGTCAGCACCGCCGACCAGCCGTACGGCGCGAACGTGCCCGTCTGGCCGAAGTTCTCGGTGTGGACGCCGGTCATCATCAGACCGACGATCGTCGCGCCCGGAATCAGGAACTTGAAGATCGTGATCGCCGAATTGGCGCGCGCGAACAGCTTGACGCCCCAGTAGTTGAGCAGGAAGTAGATGATCACGAGGCCGGCGGACAACAACAGACCGTTGGTGGTCAATGATCCGTCGACGAAGAGCGCATGCGCCCAAGGATAGGGCCACGTACTCATGTATTGGATCGATGCTTCGGCTTCGATCGGGATCACCGACACGATCGCGATCCAGTTGGCCCACGCGCTGATGAAACCGACCAGCGCGCCGTGCGAGTAGCGCGCATAGCGCACCATCCCGCCAGATTCCGGAAACATCGCGCCGAGTTCCGCGTAGGTCAGTGCAATCGCGAGAATCACGACCGCGCCGATGATCCATGCGCAAATTGCAGCGGGACCGGCAATCTTTGCAGCCTTCCACGCGCCGAACAGCCAGCCGGACCCGATGATCGAACCGAGACCGGTCAGCATCAGCGCGAATGGCCCGATGTTCCGTTGTATAGAACTTTTCACCTCTTCTCCTAAATCAGAACCATGTCGGCACCGCGTGACATCGCTTGTGGCGGTGGCAACGGGGTGACGCGCATGCAAGCGCGTCCAGATGCGGAACAGGTGCAACCGACGCGCGGCGCGTAGTTTAACGGTTGCACCGGGTTGCTGCAGGGAAACCGCCGGCCGACTAAGGGTTCTCCCTAGCAAAAAACCAGCCCGAGGCGCAAGCTTTGTAAGACATCTTTGCAATAATCCAGCAAAGTTTCGTGCAGACTGTTGACCTTGGTCCCAATTCGCCGTATAACGTTCCAGCAGGATTTCAAGTGGCGAGTGAAGTGGTTCTTTCGTAGTTCGCCCATCAACGGTACTCCGGTTGGTCCCATTACCCCCTTCCTTGATTTTCATGCACCCCGGGCTTCGGCCTTATTCACCATTTTTAGGAAAAAGTAATATGGAAACCGGTACCGTCAAGTGGTTCAACGACGCTAAGGGCTTTGGCTTCATCACTCCGGACGGCGGCGGTGAAGATCTGTTCGCGCATTTCTCGGAAATTCGCGTCGATGGCTTCAAGACGCTGCAAGAAAACCAGAAGGTCACGTTTGAAGTGAAGACGGGCCCGAAGGGCAAGCAAGCAGCTAACATCAAGCCGGTGTAAGCTTCTAGCTTCCTTCTGGACGCAAAAAACCCCGCCTTGGCGGGGTTTTTTTATTTATCGGCGGCAAATCCGAATCAATGGATTAAATTTGCCGCATTCGCAATTCGCGGCGGATTATTTTCCGATTATTCGCGATTATCCGAACACGCGTCGGGCATGAATACCGAGGCCGGTCGCCACGCTCGCGAGACGATCGCCGAACACCGCTTTCGCATCCGGAAACGCCGCCGCCAGCGCGCCCGACAGAAACGCGAGGCCGGTCGAGCCGCCGGTGAAATAAATCGCGTCGAGATCGCGCGGTGCGACACCCGCCGCCTGCACCGTATCGCGCGCAGCCTGCACGATGCGTCGCGTTTCATCCTCGCCGGCTTTGACGAGTTGTGCTTCGTCGAAGGCAAGGCGCAGATCCTCTTCCACTTGCTCGAGATCGATCACGGTCTCGCCGCCCGCTGCCACGCCGATCTTCGCCTCTTCCGCGTGCGCCGCGAGCGCGTGCCCAAAACGCTGCTCGACCACGCGCATCAGCCGGTCGTGGTGCTTCGTCTCGGTGAAAAGGTGCCGCATCAGCGCGAGTTCGCTGACGCGCTTCGGCGTGTAGACGGTGTTGATCAGATGCCAGGTCGCGAGATCGAAATAAATCCGGTTCGGGATTTCGCGCCCTTGCGGATCGAGCGATTGGTAACCGAGCTCGCGCAGGATCGTCACGAGTTCGACCCGGCGGTCGAAGTCCGTACCCGCGACGTGCACACCGTGATGCGCGAGCACGTCGTCCTTGCGCTCGACGCGTTTCATCCGCTCCGGCCCCACTCGCACGAGCGAAAAGTCCGACGTACCGCCGCCGATGTCCGCCACAAGCACGAGTCCTTCGGCGCTCAGGTGCGATTCATAATCGAACGCAGCCGCGATCGGTTCATACTGAAAGTGGATGTCGCGCAAGCCGACCGTGCGCGCAGCGGCTTCGAGCTGTTGCTGCGCCATCTGGTCGGCGCGCGGATCGTCGTCGACGAAGAACACCGGGCGGCCCAGCACCGCGCGGTCGATCGCGCCGCCGGCGCTCGCTTCGGCCGCGCGCTTCAGATGGGTCAGAAACGTCGCGATCACGTCGGTGTACTTGATCGCACTGCCATCGCCGAGATCGGTCGTATTTTCGGCGAGTGGCGAGCCGAGAATGCTTTTCATCGAGCGCATCAGCCGGCCGTCGAAACCGTCGATGTAGGCGGCAAGCGCCGCGCGCCCGAATTCGGTGGTGTTTTCGTCGGTATTGAAGAAGACCGCGGTGGGTAGCGTCGTGTACGCGCCTTCGACCGGCGCCAGCTTTAGCTGCGGGCCGCTCGGAATCGCCACGGCCGAATTGGAAGTACCGAAGTCAATCGCGCAATAGTTCATGGCAGGAATGGCCGCTCACGGCTGGCGCGCACAGAAAGGGGAGCGGCTTTGTATCACGAAAACTCCGGCAGCATCAACTGAAGCTGACGGGACCGCGGCAAGATCGCGTGAAATCGTGGCGCGGAACGAATCTTGCTGCGTCCGACCGAATACGCCGCCCCATTTCGCCATCGAGGAGACTTCGCGTCATGAGCGTGCCGCCCACCGCCGCCGTCGATGACTACCACGCCATGCTGATCGAAACCGACCTGCCGTCGCGGCTAGACCGCCTGCCGTGGGGCCGCTTTCACACGCTGATCGTAGTCGCGCTCGGCGTGACGTGGTTGCTCGACGGGCTCGAAGTGACGCTTGCCGGCGCGGTCGCGAGCGCGCTGAAAACCAGCCCGGCGCTGCGCTTTTCGAATGCCGACGTCGGCCTCGCCGGCAGCGCGTACATTGCAGGCGCGGTGCTCGGCGCGCTCGCTTTCGGCTGGCTGACCGACCGACTCGGCCGCCGCAAGCTCTTTTTCATCACGCTGACGCTTTATCTGGCCGCGACCGCGGCAACCGCGCTGTCGTGGAATCTGATGAGCTTCATGCTGTTCCGTTTCCTGACCGGTGCGGGTATCGGCGGCGAATATACGGCGATCAACTCGACGATCCAGGAATTCACGCCGGCACGCGTGCGCGGCTGGACCGACCTCGGTATCAACGGCACTTTCTGGGTTGGCGCGGGGCTCGGCGCCGCGGGCTCGCTGGTGCTGCTCGACCCGCATCTGCTGCCTTCCGACTGGGGCTGGCGCGCGTGCTTTTTCATCGGCGCGGTGCTCGCGCTCGGGATTCTGCCGATGCGCATCTGGATACCCGAAAGCCCCCGCTGGCTGCTCACGCACGGTGACGAGCGCGATGCACGGACGATCGTCGAGGGCATCGAAACGCGTTTTCGCGACGACGGCCACACGCTCGCCGACGACGCCCTCACGCGGCTGCGCCTGCGCGCTCGCGACCATACGCCGTTGCGCGAGGTGTTCCATACGCTGTTCAACTTGCACCGGCGCCGCTCGCTGGTCGGTCTCACGTTGATGACCGCGCAGGCATTCTTTTACAACGCGATCTTTTTCACCTACGCGCTGGTCCTCACCGACTTCTATCACGTGCCGGGCGGCGACATCGGCTGGTATCTGCTGCCTTTCGCGCTCGGCAATTTCCTGGGGCCGCTCGTGCTCGGGCGGCTATTCGACGTGATCGGCCGACGCAAGATGATCGCCGCGACGTACGCGATGTCGGCGATCCTGCTGACGCTGTCGGGTTATCTGTTCGAGCAGCAACTGCTGACCGTCGTCACGCAGACGGTCGCCTGGATGGTGATTTTCTTCTTCGCGTCGGCGGCCGCGAGTTCCGCGTATCTGACCGTCAGCGAATCGTTTCCGCTCGAAATCCGCGCGCTCGCGATTGCCGTTTTCTATGCGTTCGGCACCGCGCTCGGCGGCATCATCGGGCCGGCGTTTTTCGGTCGGCTGATCGACACGCATCAGCGCAGCGAAGTGTTTTCGGGCTACCTGGTGGGCTCGGGGTTGATGCTCGCGGCGGCGCTCGTCGCGGCGATCTGGGGTGTCGACGCGGAGCGCAAGTCGCTCGAGCATGTGGCGGCGCCGCTGTCGAGCGTGACGGATGAAGAGTACGGCGTGCACCGCGCCGATGAAAAACGCGCGGACCGTGCCGCGCGTACCTGACTGCCTGGCGAAGTCACGCGGCAAGCGCCGCGAGTCCGTTGCTCAGAACGCCTTCTTCCAGCCGCCGCCGTACGCGATTTCCGCGAGCGCCACGCGCTGACGCGGCGCCTTCTCGCGTTCGCGCAGGACCGGGTCCAGTTTGTCGACGTCGCCGTAATGGCCAAGCGAGATCATCGCGATCGGCTCGACGTCTTGCGGCAATTCGAAGGTGGTTCGGAACGCGTTCACGTCGAAGCCGCTCATCTGGTGCGCGGCAAGGCCGAGCGCGTGCGCCTGCAGCACCAGCGACATCGCCGCCGCGCCCGCGTCATAGAGCGCGCAGCGATTGACGTCGCCCTTGTTGGTCAAGGTGTGCGCGGTCACCGCAATCAGCACCGGCGCGGACGCATTCCAGCCCTGGTTGAACGGCACCAGCGTGGCGAAAGCCTTCTTGAACGCGACTTCATCGGCGCTGCGATCGAATACGACAAAACGCCAG
Source organism: Paraburkholderia youngii (assembly GCF_013366925.1). Taxonomy (NCBI): domain Bacteria; kingdom Pseudomonadati; phylum Pseudomonadota; class Betaproteobacteria; order Burkholderiales; family Burkholderiaceae; genus Paraburkholderia; species Paraburkholderia youngii. Next base: position 6,773,060 of record NZ_JAALDK010000001.1, on the reverse strand, counting down.
GGCTGCGCGTTATACGAGGACGGCGCCCAGCGCGCCGCTTCGAGGACGGCGCGCAATTGATCGCGGCTCACCGGCTCGCTCGAATACGCGCGCGGGCTCCAGCGGCCTGCAATCAGCTCGTGAATGGCAACTTCGGTTGAGGCAGGTTTCTTGGCCATGCGCTTCTCTCGGTAGAAATTCATGATCGTCGGGCGGTTGCCCGAGGCCACATAGCATAACGGGCTTTCGATGCGCGCTCCAACTTGCAGCACGGCGCTATGCGCGCTGGCTGAAAAAGCGCGCACGGCCCGTGATGGGGCCGGGCGTCGTTGCATTACTGACGGCGAATCTGCGCGGTCCGCGAAGGCGATTCAGATTGCCTGCGGCGCCGGCACTTTGACCGGACGGTTGATGCGCAGCACGATCACCGCGGCGATCAGGCACAAGCCGCCGGAAATCATCGAGGCGACCGTATAAGTGCCGAGGCTCGCGCGCAGCATGCCCGCGCCGAGCGCCGCGAACGCCGCGCCGAGCTGGTGGCCGGCGACCACCCAGCCGAACACGATCGGCGCCGATTCCTTGCCGTAGACGTCGGTGGCGAGCCGCACGGTCGGCGGCACCGTGGCGATCCAGTCGAGACCGTAGAACACCGCGAACAGCGGCAACCCGAAAAAGTCGATGCCGAACGCGTGCGGCAGATACATCAGCGACAGGCCGCGCAGCCCGTAATACCAGAACAGCAGCACGCGGCTATTGAAGCGATCCGACAGCCAGCCCGACAGCGTGGTGCCGAACAGGTCGAACACGCCCATCGCCGCGAGCAGCGATGCGCCCTGCACTTCGGTCATGCCATAGTCGCCGCACATCGCGATCAGATGGGTGCCGACATAGCCATTGGTGCTCGCGCCGCAAATGAAGAAGCTGAAGAACAGCAGCCAGAAATCGCGCGTTTTGCTCGCCGACGCGAGCGTGCCGAACGCGATCGCAAGCGGGTTCTGCCTGGTGATGCTCGTGGTAATCGGCGCGTCGTGCGCTTCGCCGTATGGGCGCAGCCGCATGTCGGCCGGATGCTCGGGCAGCAGGAACGCGACGAGCGGAATCACGATGGCCGCCGCGAGCGCGACGACCCACACGACCTGGCGCCAGCCGTAATGCTCGGCGACGGCCGCGAGCAGCGGCAGGAACACCAATTGGCCGGTCGCCGAACTGGCGGTCAGGATACCCATCACTAGACCACGGCGCGTAGTGAACCAGCGCGTGACGACGGTCGCCGACAGCGACAGCGCCGCGACCCCGGTCGATCCGCCGACCATCACACCCCAGATCAGCACCATCTGCCACGGATGCGTCATCAGCGACGACAGCGCGACGCCCGCGGCCATCGTGCCGAGCGCGCTCAGCAGCGTCGGACGCACACCGAAGCGCTGCATCGCGGCGGCCGCGAATGGCCCCATCAACCCGTACAGCGCGATGTTCACGGAGATCGCGAGCGAAATCGTCGCGCGGCTCCAGCCGAATTGGTGCTCGAGCGGCACCATCATCACGCTTGGCGTCGCGCGCGTACCGGCCGCCGCGAGCAACACCAGGAACACCACGGCGACGGTCAACCAGCCATAGTGGAAACGTCCGCCTATCAGTCGCGCAGCCCAGTTCATCGGTTCTCCAATCGACGCGGCCGGAGTGGCGGCATCGTTCGTATTGTTACGGCTTCGGTAAATGACTTGTGACAGATCAGTCACAATGGTGTTGCGATGTTAGTTACTGGTCGGTAACATGTCAAGGCGTCAATTTCATTCGGGTGACTTGCCATGTCCAACAGCGAAACTCTCAAGCCCGCCGCTACTCGCTCGCGGCGTGCGCGCGGCGCACAGACCGCGGGGCCGCAGGCGCAACAGCATCTGCTGCGCGCGGCTAGCGAGTTGTTCTATCGCGAGGGCGTGCGCACGGTCGGCGTCGATGCGGTGGTCGAGCGCGCGGGTGTGAACAAAATGAGCCTGTACCGGCAGTTTTCGTCGAAGGACGAGCTGGTGATGGCGTATCTGGAACAGAAGGACGAGCAGTTCTTCGGCTACGTCGAGAAGAGTTTCGCCAAACATCCGGGCGAGCCGGCGAAGCAGCTTCAGCAGTACTTCGACGACCTCGCGGTGCGCGCCTCGGTCGACCATTACCGCGGCTGCCCCTTCGTGAACGTGTCGGTGGAGTTTTCGGATACCGCGCATCCGGCGCGGCAGTTCGTGTTCCGCAACAAGCAGCGCTTGATGGCGCGCCTCGTCGAACTCTCGACGGCGGCCGGCGCCGACGATCCGCAAGCGCTCGCCGATGGGCTCGGCCTGCTGATCGAGGGCGTGTACGCGGCGAGCCAGACTTACGGGCCGGGCTGCGGGCCGATCCTCGCCGCGCCGCGAGTCGCCGCGGAGTTGATTGCGGCCGCTTGCGCAATGAAGCAGGCTCGCTGAGTCAGTCCGTCGGCCGGGTCCTTTAGAATTGCGCGTTTCCCCGTCTCATCCTTCCGCCATGCCGTTGCCCGCCGAATCCCACGATGCCGTTATCGCCACGACCCGTCACTGGCTGACCGAGGCCGTGATCGGCTTGAACCTGTGTCCGTTCGCAAAGGCCGTGCATGTGAAGGAGCAGATTCGCTATGCGGTCAGCGAAGCGGACACGCTCGAAGCGGTACTCACCGACCTGGAAGCCGAACTGCAGACGCTCGTCGCCGCCGACCCCGCCGCCATCGACACGACGCTGCTGATCCTGCCACGTGCGTTCGGCGACTTTCTCGACTTCAACGACTGCCTGTTCTTCGCCGACCGCCTGATCCAGCAACTGGGGCTCGAAGGCGTGATTCAGATCGCGAGCTTTCATCCGCACTACCAGTTCGAAGGCAGCGAGCCCGACGACATCGAAAACTACACGAACCGGGCGCCGTATCCGATCCTGCATCTGCTGCGTGAAGACAGCATCGAGCGAGCCGTGCAGGCCTTTCCCGACGCGGAAGAGATTTACGAGCGCAATCAGGAAACGCTGCGGCGCATTGGCCTCAAAGGCTGGGATGCGTTGATGAAGCGCTAGGTGAAGCGCCCGGCTGCGCCTCAGGCCGGCACGAAAAAACGCGCCTTAAGCGCATCGAGGCCGAGCGTGTCCAGCACTTCGCCGAGCCGCTCAGCCGGCCGGCGCCGCGGCAGATCCTTGTACTGCGCGATGATCAGCTCGTTTTTCATCGAGTGTTCCCAGCCGACCAGCTCGGTCACACTCACCTGATAGCCATGCGCTTCGAGCTGCAGGCAGCGCAGCACGTTCGTGATCTGACTGCCGAATTCGCGCGTGTGCAGCGGATGCCGCCAGATTTCCGTGAGCGCGTTCTTCAGAGCCTTGCCTTTGTTCTGCCGCAGCACGCCGGCCACCTCGGCCTGGCAGCACGGCACGACGACGATGTACTTCGCGTGCTTTTCGAGCGCGAAACGGATTGCGTCGTCGGTCGCGGTATTGCACGCGTGCAGCGCGGTCACGATGTCGATTTCGGCGGGCAACCGCGTCGAGGTAATCGACTCCGCCACCGACAAATTCAAAAACGACATCCCCTTGAAGCCGAGCCGCGCCGCCAGCTCTTCGGACTTCGTCACCAGTTCCTCGCGCGTTTCGATGCCATAAATGTGCGAAGCCCCACCAGCGGCGTCCTGAAACTCCTTGAAAAACAGGTCGTACAGGATAAAACCGAGGTATGACTTGCCCGCGCCGTGATCGACGAGCGTCAGCGAACCCTGCTGGTCCTTCAGGTCCTTGAGCAGCGGCTCGATGAACTGGAACAGGTGGTAGACCTGCTTCAGCTTGCGACGGCTGTCCTGATTCATCTTGCCGTCGCGCGTGAGGATGTGGAGTTCTTTGAGCAGTTCGACGGACTGGTTGGGACGGATTTCGTGGGTTTTGCCGGACATCGTGTGGGTCGCCATCAATTGCAGCGCGAACGTGCGACAGATGACGGAAAAAGAGAAAAGTTACTGCCAGTTTACCCAAACTGCGGCATTCCCAGCGAGCACGCCGCGCGGACCACGCGACATAGGTGCTCTGCTGGGAACACTTCCTGCTCGACAGGCGCCGCGCGGAAGTGTCTCGAGAATGGCTGAAAACAGCTTGCGCGCCGGCTGAGCCCGCGGGTGCAAGCCGTGTCGCCGAAAACAGGAGGCTGTCCGGCCGTGCGACCGGACACGCGGACCGGATGCATGTGGGGAGAGCGGTCCCGCAACGCGGGCCGAACGTTACGTAACCAGCAGCGGCCGGCTTTGCTACCGGTCGCGCGCTCGGAAGATCACCGAAGAGGCGGCAATGGATACGGTACCCAACGGAAATGTCGAACAGAAGTTTCAGGAAATGCTTGCGAAGCTCACCACCGCGCCGGCATGGTCGGAGAAACAGCAACTCGAACTGGAGATGGCTCGCGATATCTCCACGGAAATGCTGCGGCTCGCCGAGGTCATGCGCGACGGCAATGTCGACCTCGAAACTTGCCTGACGATGCTCAAGTACGCCAAGGTGCTCGACTTCGTGATGACGACGCTCGCGTCGCGACGCGACATCAAGCCGCAGACGTTGCGGGTGATCTTCAAGCTCGCCGGGCTCAAGGTCGATGAGGCGTATCCGGGTTAGCGCGTCGGCATGTTGGTTAGGATGGCTTGGTATCGCGTTTCGCGTGTGACCAAAAGACTGCTGCAACACGACCGCGCGCGGGCGGCTAGATGCCGCTCGCGACGCGGGCTTCCACACTCCCCTTGCACGGATATCTCAAGCGCGCGGCGCCTCGGCGGGCGGCGTTCCCTCATGAAATAGCGTCTTCAGCTGCGCGCGCAGCTCCGGCGAATCCGCGTGCTTGTGAACGGTGACGGCATGCTGGACCGCGGCTTCGAGCAGTTCGCTGTCGCTGTCGGCGGACATCGCGACGGTGCAGTTCATTTCGCTCGGAAATTCGCGGCAGTCGATGTATTTGCGGGTCATGACAATCTCCTTGAACCAGACGATCGAGGAAGATGTGTGAAAAGTATAGGTCGCGGGCGGCGCGAGCCAAGCGGTGAACGCAGTTCGACCGCGTTCGACGGCGTTTGCCGCGCGCCGCGCGCGGTGTGACAATAACGCCCTTCGCGCCGCCCGTCCGTTCGATCGCTGGCGGCGCAGCGCCCTTTTCCCCCGCAGATCTGCCGAACCGCATGCCCTCCTCGCTCGATTCCGCCCGCGTCGCCGTAATCGGCGGCGGCCCCGCCGGCCTGATGGCCGCCGAGACGCTTGCCCGGCGCGGCGTGCAAGTCCACGTACATGACGCGATGCCGTCGGTCGGCCGCAAATTCCTGATGGCGGGCAAAGGCGGCATGAACATCACGCATTCGGAAGCGCTGGAGCCGTTTCTCGACCGCTACGGCGCGCGCCGCGACCACATCGCGCCGCTACTCGACGCGTTCGGTCCCGACGCGCTGCGCGCCTGGTTGCGCGAATTGGGTGTCGAGACGTTCGTCGGCAGTTCGGGGCGCGTGTTTCCGTCTGACATGAAGGCCGCGCCAATGCTGCGCGCGTGGCTGCATCGACTGCGCGAAGCGGGCGTGCAGTTCCACATGCGTCACAAGTGGAACGGCTGGGTCTCAGTGTCCGAAGACAACGCTGCGCACGCGCTGCGCTTCGCCACGCCCGACGGTGAGCAGACGGTGAGCTACGACGCGGTCGTGTTCGCGCTCGGCGGCGGCAGTTGGCCGCGGCTCGGCTCCGACGCCGCGTGGGTGCCGCTGATGATGTCGCGCGGCGTGCCGGTGATGCCGTTGCGCCCCGCGAACTGCGGCTTCGACGCGGACTGGAGTCCGTATCTGCGCGAGCGTTTCGCTGGTCAGCCGATCAAGACGATCGCGATTTCCTTCACCGATGTAGACGGAAAAGTCCACAATCGACAAGGTGAAACACTTCTGACCGAATCAGGCCTCGAAGGGAGTCTGATTTATGCGCTGTCGGCGCCGATCCGCGAGCGGATCCTGGCCGACGGCGAGCTCACCATCGCGCTGGATCTCGCGCCAGGCTTGCCGCTCGAGCGGGTCATCGAGGAAGTGACGCGGCCGCGCGGCTCACGCTCGATTGCGAGTCATCTGCATGGGCGGATTGGCATCGGCGGGGTCAAGCTGGCGCTGTTGCACGAGATTCTGTCGAAAGAAGTATTCGCCGATGCGCGCGGTCTCGCCCACGCGATCAAGGCGCTGCCGTTGCGACTGCTGCGCGCGCGACCGATCGACGAAGCGATCAGCACGGCGGGCGGCATCCCGTTCGAGGCGCTGGACGCACATTTGATGATCGACCGGATGCCCGGCGCATTCTGCGCGGGCGAAATGCTCGACTGGGAAGCACCGACCGGCGGTTATCTGCTGACGGCCTGTTTTGCCAGCGGGCTCGTGGCCGGCCGGGGCGCATGCGCGTATCTCGAAGCGCGCCGCGCATCGGCGTGATGCACGCACTCGCCGTCACCGCACCTTGAGCCGCCACAACGACGTGATCTCGGCCGCTCGCGCAACATACAGCGGATCGTTCTGATCACTGGCCTTCGGATGCCGTGGACGAATGTCCTCGCGTCCCACCACACTGAGCCCCGCGTGCTCGATCGCCGCCAGCAGCCATGCGCGCGTGCGCAACCCGAGATGCTCAGCGAAATCCGAAATGATGAGCCAGCCTTCGCCGCCCGGCGTCAGATGATCGGCGAGGCCGTTCAGGAAGCCAAGCAGCATGCGGCTGTCAGGATCATAGACCGCGTATTCGAGCGGCGACGCGGGCCGCGCCGGCACCCACGGCGGATTGCAGACGACGAGCGGCGCCCGACCGTCCGGAAACAGATCGCCCTGCACGATCTCGACCTGCCGGGCGTAGCCCAGGCGTGCGAGATTTTCACGCGCACACGCCAGCGCGCGCTCATCCTGATCCGTGGCGACGATCTTGCGCACGCCGCGTTTGGCCAGCAGCGCGGCCAGCACGCCAGTGCCGGTGCCGATATCGAACGCGAGATCCAGCGACGGCAGCGCGGCGCGCGCGACCAGATCGACGTACTCGCCACGCACCGGTGAGAACACGCCGTAGTGCGGATGAATGCGCTCGCCGAGCGCCGCGATCTCGACACCCTTCTTGCGCCATTCGTGCGCGCCGATCAAACCGAGCAACTCGCGCAACGACACCACCGACGCCTCGCCGGTCGCCGGTCCGTACGCTTCGGTGCAGGCCTGCCGCACGTCGGGCGCGCGGCGCAGGGAAATGCCGTAGTCGGCATCGAGCGGAATCAGAATCATGCCGAGCGTGCGGGCGCGCTGCGACTGCGCCTGCCGATGCAGGTTGAACGCGTCGAGCGGTGTCGCTCCCTGCTTGCGCGCCTTGCGTTCGAGTCGGCGCGTGACCGCCTGCAACAGTTGGCGCGCGTTCTGGAAGTCGCCGTGCCACAACAGCGCGGTGCCTTCGCAGGCGAGGCGGTAGGCCGAATCGGCGGTAGTGCGGTCGTCGGCGACGACGACGCGCTTCGGCGGCGGCACGGCCGCTTCGGAGCGCCAGCGTGCGGTGCGCGGGCCGTCGGCTTCGGGCCAGGTGAGAGTTGCGGGGTTGGTCATGGTGCAATGGAGTCGATGTGACGTCGCCGGCGACGTGGACCGCGGCAGCGGACCGGAACGTCTGTCGGCTGCCCGCCATCCCGGGCGACGCCCGAATAGTACCGTACCGCCGCCGTGCGGCTTCGCGACTCCGCATGGATGGGTGACGATGATCAGGTAAGTTTAGACGCGCCAAATGTAGACAATTAAGTCCATGATCGACAAGGTGAAAGAGTTATCGTGATTTTTGGGCCGTCAGGCGGCGCACCTCAAGGCATGGGCGCACTTCAGCGGGTCAATTGCAGACCCAAAAGTCTACAATCGACAAGGTGAAAGAAATATTGTGATTTTTTGAGCCATTCAGTGACTCACCTCAAACGGGGGCCGCCGAAGTTCGGCGACAAAATACTAAAAAGTCCACGATCGACAAGGTGAACAAGATAGCGTGATGTTTGAGCCATCGAACGCCGCACCTTGGCCCGCGCTGCATTTAGGCCCGCCGATTACAGATTAAAAAGTCTACTATGGACAAGGTGAAAGAGATATCGTGATTTCTGAGCTACCCAGCGGCTCACCTCACACCGCGTCCAACGTCTTTCCGGTATGGGCTAGAGACGAAAAAAGCACCGTCGAAATCCGACCGCGCTCGTGGTGACCCGTGTTGGCTACAGCAAAAAGCGCCGACGCCGGCACGAATGGAACCAACGTTCCGTCGGCGCCGTCGCCCGATCACACGGTCAGCACCGAGTTGTAAGTGATACCCGCGACCTACCGCGTCGTTCAGCGTAATGTCGTTCGTGTTGACCACGAACATCGGTCCCGGCACGATGTGCCGCCTGGCTGGACGCGTCGCCAGCCAATCGCGAAGCGTTGAGCACACTGCTCGCATACGAGACGACCGTGTGGCAATACACGCATGGCGTGCCGGACACGGCATCGGTCCTGCCGGACGGCTACTCGCTCGACGACTTCTGCCTGCGCCCCCCCGGCGAGCACGAGGTCCAGCTCGATCTGTTCCGCGACCATCGCCACAATGTCGCTCTGTACCCGGCGTTTCAGGAGTACTTCCGCACTTACCGACCGCCTCTGCTGGCGGTGCGGGGCAAGACCGACCCGTACTCGTCATCGATCTTGACCTGTCTGAGGCGGATGCCGCTACGGGCATCTCACGCTATGGCACACCCGAGGAAATCGCGGAGCCGATGGCTTTCGTCAAATCGCCGGCAGCACGCAGCACGCTGGACAGGCTCGACGCTGCGGATGGACGGCGGCGAGGTCAAATCGGTCTAGCTCGGCGACTCGACTGCCGAAAAAAGAAAACCCCGCCGAAGCGTGTGCTTCGACGGGGTTTTCAAGCATTTCCAGTTACTGCTGATAAAGCAATCTGGTGCCGGCTGCAGGACTCGAACCCGCCACCTCATGATTACAAGTCAAGCGCTCTACCTGATGAGCTAAGCCGGCATGAGGCCGTGATTCTACTTCATTTCACGATCTTAAGGCGAGCCCTTCCGCCACCTTTCGAGCCATCGTCGTCGGGTTGCGGCTTGTCGTCGGCGTCGCTGGCCTCGGCCGGGTCGACCGGCGCCGTTTCGACGGCGCGCGGCGCCGCCGGCGTGTCCGCTTCGTCCGCGGCATCCGCGCCCGAATCCTGAGCCTCGCCGCCCGCCGATTCGACCGGGAACGCCATACCTTGGCCGTTCTCGCGCGCGTAGATCGCCAGAATATTGGCGACCGGCACTTCGATCTTGTGCGACTTGCCGGAAAAGCGCGCGTTGAACTCGATCCACTCGTTGCCCATCTGCAACTGGCTGGTCGCCTCGAAGCTGATGTTCAACACGATCTCGTTGTCTCGCACGAACTGACGCGGCACGCGCGTCTGATTGTCGACGCGGACCGCGATGTGCGGTGTGTAGCCGTTATCCGTGCACCACTCATAAAGCGCGCGCAGCAGATAAGGCTTCGTGGAAATCTCTTGCATCAACAGTCCTCTTGCGGGCACGGGCGCGCATCGAAGCGATGCGGCGCCCGCACACCAAAGCCAAACTCAACGACGCATCACCTTTTCCGACGGCGTCAGCGCTTCGATATAAGCCGGGCGGCTGAAAATGCGCTCGGCGTACTTCATCAGCGGCGCGGCGTTCTTCGACAGCTCGATACCGTAGTGGTCGAGGCGCCACAAGAGCGGTGCGATCGCGACGTCGAGCATCGAGAACTCTTCGCCGAGCATGTACTTGTTCTTCAGGAAGATCGGCGCGAGTTGCGTCAGGCGATCGCGGATCGCGAGGCGCGCCTTCTCGTGATTCTTCTCCGCTGCCTTGCCCTTCTCGTTTTCGAGCGTGCCGACGTGGACGAACAGCTCTTTCTCGAAGTTGAGCAGGAACAGGCGGGCACGCGCGCGCTGCACCGGATCGGCCGGCATCAGCTGCGGGTGCGGGAAGCGCTCGTCGATGTACTCGTTGATGATGTTCGATTCGTACAGAATCAGGTCCCGTTCGACGAGAATCGGCACCTGACCATACGGATTCATCACGGCGATGTCTTCCGGCTTGTTGAACAGGTCGACGTCGCGGATCTCGAAGTCCATGCCCTTTTCGAACAACACCAGCCGGCAACGCTGGGAGAACGGGCAAGTAGTGCCGGAATACAGAACCATCATGTTTACGTTTCCTCAAAAAGCTGAAGGGCCAGCGCACGGAAAAACCGTTCAGCAGGTCTTTCCTGGCGCCGGCCCCACGCCGTGTAGCGGCGTGATTATTTGATATGTTTCCAGTACGCGGCGTTCAGTCGCCAGGCGAAAAAGCTCAGGATACCGAGGAACAACACCACCCACACGCCAAGTTGCTTGCGGGTTTGCTGCGTCGGTTCGGACATCCATGACAGGTACGACACGAGGTCGGCCACAGCAGAATCATAATCTACCGGCGACATCGTCCCCGGAGTGAGTTGCTGGAAACCGCGGAATTTGTGTACCTTTTCGCCGGTTTTTTCGTCGGTTTCATCGCCGAATTTCGCCGCCCGCTGCCCCTGAAGCTGCCACAGCACGTGAGGCATGCTCACGTTTTCGTACACCAGATTGTTCCAGCCAGTCGGCCGCGTATCGTCGCGGTAAAAACTACGCAGATACGTGTACAGCCAGTCCGTGCCGCGCGCCCGCGCCTCCACCGACAAATCCGGCGGCGTCGCCCCGAACCACGATTTCGCGTCGTCCGGGCGCATCGCCACGGTCATCGTGTTGCCGACCTTGTCGGTGGTGAACAGCAGATTCGCCTGGACTTCGTTCGGCGTGATGCCGAGATCGGTCAGGCGGTTGTAGCGCATCAGGTTCGCGCTGTGGCAATTCAGGCAGTAGTTTACAAACAATTGCGCGCCGCGCTGCAAAGAAGCGAAATTGTTCGTGTTGTCCGGCGCACGATTGAGCGGGAAATTCTCGTCCGCGTGGACCGGAGCGGCCAACATCGCAAGCACGGTCGCGCCGACCAGCGCGCACATCGAAAGCATTTTTTTCATCTTCGTGTTCTCCTGGCTCGCGATTAGTGAGGCTTGAACCGCACCCGTTCCGGCGGCTGCTTGAACTTGCCAAGCCGCGTCCAGAAGGGCATGCCGAGGAAAAACGCGAAGTACACCAGCGCGCAGATCTGGGCGATCAGCGTTGCGGCGGGCGATGGCGGCCGCGTGCCGAGGAAGCCGAGCGTCAGGAACGCGATCACGAAGATCCCGAAGAAAAGCTTGTGGAAGAACGGCCGGTAGCGAATCGACCTGACCGGCGAGCGGTCCAGCCACGGCAGGAAGAACAGCGAAATCACCGCGCTGCCCATCACGACGACGCCCCAGAATTTCGATTCGGTGAACACCATCGCGACGATCACCAGCACCGCGAGCACTGGCAACCCGATCTTCCACCTGCCGCGCGCGCGCACGAGCGCGAGCAGCCCCAGTAGCGCAATGACGATCATCAGGACGATCTTGAATGGATCGGTGGTGGCGCGCAGCATCGCATAAAAAGCGGTAAAGTACCAAACTGGCGCAATTTCCGGCGGGGTCTGCAGCGGATTCGCCGGAACGAAGTTGTTGGCTTCAAGGAAGTACCCGCCCATTTCCGGCCCGAAGAAGATGATGGCCGCGAAAATCAGCAGGAAGATCGCCACGCCCATGAAGTCGTGCACCGAGTAGTACGGGTGGAACGGAATGCCGTCGAGGGGCACGCCATCCGGCCCCTTCTTCGCCTTGATTTCGATGCCGTCCGGGTTGTTCGAGCCGACTTCGTGCAGCGCGACGAGGTGCGCGATCACGAGGCCGACGAGGACCAGCGGAATCGCGATCACGTGGAACGCGAAGAAGCGGTTCAGCGTGACGTCGGACACGACATAGTCGCCGCGAATCCACAACGACAGATCCGGCCCGATGAACGGAATCGCCGAGAACAGGTTCACGATCACCTGCGCGCCCCAGAACGACATCTGGCCCCACGGCAGCAGGTAGCCGAAGAACGCTTCGGCCATCAGGCTCAGGAAGATCAGGCAGCCGAAAATCCACACGAGCTCGCGCGGCTTGCGGTAGGAGCCATACAAAAGCCCGCGAAACATGTGCAAATACACGACGACGAAGAACATCGACGCACCCGTCGAGTGCATGTAGCGGATCAGCCAACCCCACGGCACCTCGCGCATGATGTACTCGACCGACGCGAACGCCATCGTCGCATCGGGCTTGTAGTTCATCGTCAGCCAAATGCCGGTGACGATCTGGTTGACCAGCACCAGCAATGCAAGCGAACCGAAGAAGTACCAGAAGTTGAAGTTCTTCGGCGCGTAGTACTCGGAAACGTGCTTCTTCCACGTGGCAGTCATCGGGAAGCGCTGGTCGATCCAACCAGCCAGCCCGGTCGTCTCTACTTCGTGTTCGCTCGCCATTACGCTTCTCCTTTTTCGTCCTTCCCTATCACAAGGGCCGTCGCCGACGTGAACATGAAGCGTGGGATGTCGAGGTTCTGCGGGGCGGGTTTGTTCTTGAAGACGCGGCCGGCCATGTCGTAGGTCGAGCCGTGGCACGGGCACAGGAAGCCGCCGGGCCAGTCGTCGGGCAGATTGGGCTGCGGGCCTTCCTGGAAGCGCGGCGTCGGCGTGCAGCCCAGATGCGTGCAAACGGCGACGGCAACCAGCAGGTGCTTGTTCTCGGCGCGTGAACGGAATTCGTTGTTGCAGTAGTCCGGCAGCGGCATCGAGAAGGGATTCTGCGTGTGAGGGTCCGCTACCTGGCTATCGGCTTTTTGAACATCGGCGAGCATGCGGTCCGTGCGGTTGATGATCCACACCGGCTTGCCACGCCAGGCGACCGTCATCATGTCGCCGGGCTTCAGACCACTGATATCGACTTCGACCGGGGCACCTGCAGCCTTGGCCTTTTCGGATGGTGCAAACGAACTAACAAAGGGTACGACAACGGCAACACCTCCTATGCCGCCTGCTACGGTCGTCGCTACCAGCCAGTTACGGCGGCTGCCATCGACGCGTTCCTCTTCTTTGTCTCGCATCACACGCCCCACTTCTGAGTTGGATTTTTCCTTCACGTCGCTTCTACCGCCGCTAGTTTGCTCGAATGGAGTCGCCATTTACAAGGGCCGATTGCCAAAAACCGTGCGAAGCCCTTGATAACTCAGGGTTTGTCCGTACCGATCGCAAACTTTTTTGTACCTCCTTTTAAGCGCCTTCTACGGTATTCGCGCCTTTTTCTTCGTTAATGCAATTCGCAATTCAAACGGGATTCGGAATGTCGATAAACAGGTGTTCGATATCGAACGATTCGGACAGATGCTTGCCCACCGCCTGCACGCCGAAACGTTCTGTCGCGTGGTGGCCGGCCGCAAGGAAGGCGACGCCGCTTTCCGCCGCCGTATGCATCACCGACTCCGATACTTCGCCGGTCACGTAGACGTCGACGCCCGCGTTGATCGCCGCGTCGAACATCCCTTGCGCGGCGCCCGTGCACCAGCCGACGCGGCGCAGCTGCATATCGGGATCGCCGAACACGAGCGGCGTGCGGCCCAGCGTTTGCTCGATTTCCGCGGTCAGGTGCGAAAGCGAGATCGGCATTGGCAACGTGGCGAGCCAGCCGAGGTCGTTGTCGCCGAAACGCGCGTCGCTGATCCAGCCCATCTTCTCGCCGATCTGCGCGTTGTTGCCGAATTCGGGATGATCGTCGAGTGGCAGGTGGTAGGCGAACAGGTTCAGGTCGTTGGCGAGCAACAGCTTCAGTCGAGCGTGCTTGCGGCCGGTGATCTGCGGCGCCTCGTTGCGCCAGAAGTAGCCGTGATGGACCAGCACGGCGTCCGCGCCCCAGTCGAGCGCGGCCTCCAGGAAGGCCACCGACGCGGTCACACCGGTCGCGAGTTTGTTGATCCGGCGGCGCCCTTCGACCTGCAGTCCGTTCGGGCAATAGTCCTTGAAGCGCGCGGTTTCAAGGAGATTGTTCAAGTACAATTCAAGTTCAATCCGATCCATATAGACCTCTTGTCTTCAGATGCTTAGACGCTTTTGGCTGTTATTTGCCCAAGCGGTGACGGTGCTGTTGGCGCTGATGTTCATCATTGCGACCCTCAAACCGCAGTGGCTGCAGCGTCAAGGACAATTCGGCAGACAACTCGCCGAACCGATCGTGGCGCTGCGGGAAGTGGCGCCGGGCATCAGCAAAGGCCATGCCGAAACGTCCTATGCCGAAGCGGCGCAAAAGGCCATGCCCGCGGTCGTCAACGTGTTCTCCAGCAAGGATGGCTCGCTGCCGCCCGACCCGCGCGCCAAAGATCCGCTGTTCCGCTACTTCTTCGGCGACAGGAACAATCGCAAGCAGCAGGAGCAGCCTGCCTCGAATCTCGGCTCAGGCGTGATAGTGAGTTCGGAAGGTTACATTCTAACGAACCAGCACGTCGTAGACGGCGCCGATCAGATCGAAGTCGCGCTCGCCGACGGCCGCACCGCCAGCGCGAAGGTCATCGGCATCGACCCCGAGACCGATCTGGCGGTGCTCAAGGTCAACATGAGCAATCTGCCCACCATCACGCTCGGCCGGATGGACCAGACCCGCGTCGGCGACGTCGTGCTCGCGATCGGCAATCCGTTCGGCGTCGGGCAGACCGTGACGATGGGCATCGTCAGCGCACTGGGACGCAACCACCTTGGCATCAATACGTTCGAAAACTTCATCCAGACCGACGCCCCGATCAACCCCGGCAACTCGGGCGGTGCGCTCGTCGACGTGAACGGCAATCTGCTCGGCATCAACACCGCGATCTACTCGCGCTCGGGCGGCTCGCTCGGCATCGGCTTCGCGATTCCGGTGTCGACCGCGCGCAGCGTGCTCGAGAGCATCATCACGACCGGTACAGTCACGCGCGGTTGGATCGGTGTCGAACCGCAGGACGTGACGCCGGAAATCGCCGAGTCGTTCGGGCTCGATCAGAAGTCAGGCGCGATCGTCGCCGGGGTGCTGAAGAGCGGACCGGCCGACCGCGCGGGCATCAAGCCCGGCGACATCCTGACGAGCGTGAACGGCCAGGTGATCACCGATACCACGCGCCTGTTGAACGTGATCGCGCAGATTAAGCCGGGCACGGCGGCAAAAGTGCATCTGGTACGCAAAGGCCATCAGATCGATCTCGACGTGATGATCGGCAAACGCCCGCCGCCGCCGAAACAGCCGGAAGACGAAAACGGCGGCGATCAGCCAGACGACGAAGGTGGTTGAAGTCAAGGCCGCGACTAACGCAACGAAAAAGGGCAGTCCGTGATGGACTGCCCTTTTCATCTGACGCCTGGCACCGACTCACGGCACCTCAATTAGACGGCGGCGGACTCGCATCCTCGACGACCACCGGCTGCTTGCCGACGATCAACCGCGCCGCGACGATGCCGGCTTCGTACAGCAGAATCAGCGGAACCGCGAGGATCAGCTGCGAAAACACGTCCGGCGGCGTCACGACGGCCGACACCACGAACGCGCCGACGATCACATACGGCCGGATCTCCTTCAGCTTCTTCAGGGTCACAACGTTCATCCGCACCAACAGGACGACGACGATCGGCACCTCGAACGTGACACCGAACGCGATGAACATCGTGAGCACGAAGCTCAGGTAATTGTCGATATCGGTTGTCATTTCCGCGCCGAGCGGCGCGTTGTAGTGCGCCATCACGCGGAAGATGGTTGGAAACACGACGAAATACGCGAACGCCATGCCGCACAGGAACAGCGTATAGCTGCTCGCCACGAGCGGCGCCACCAGCTTCTTCTCGTGCTGATAGAGTCCCGGCGCGACGAACGCCCAGATCTGGTACAGCACGACCGGCAGCGCGATCACGAAAGCGACCAGCATCGTCACCTTCATCGGCACGAAGAACGAGCCGGTGACGTCGGTGACGATCATCTTGCCGTCCTTCGGCAGATTCATCATCAGCGGCCGCGCGAGCAGTTTGAAGATGTCCGGCGCCCAGTACACGAGCCCGATAAACACGACGATGACGGCGAGCCCCGCACGGATGATGCGGTCACGTAGTTCGACGAGGTGGGAAATGAAGGTCTCTTCAGTGCCTTCGTTCTGGGATTGCTGGGGGTCGCTCACACCGGCCCTCGGTTAGGGATTGTCGATCTGAACATCAGAAAAACCGCGTCGGACGACGCAGGTTGGCAGGTGTGTGCCGCGCAACGCGCGCGGCGCCCGACTGCACGCGCGTGCGGCGCAGGCTCGCTCGCTTGTACCAGGTGGGGGTGGCGCTTTGCTGGACGCGCCAGTTCTTGCGTTTGGGCGCGGCGGCCGGTGTACTGACCGGCCACGAGGTAACACCGGTGCTGCCGCTGACGCCGCTGCCGGCGTCTTCGAGCGCGCCGCCGGCGATACTCGGCGACACCGACGTACCGCTCTTCCATGCCTCGTTCAGTTCATTCTCGTGCTTGCGCAGATTGTCCTGAACCGCCGTTTCGACGTTGCTCGCGGCCTTCTCGAAATCGGTCTTCATGCGCCGCAGTTCGTCGAGCTCGATTTCGCGCGTGACTTCGGCCTTCACGTCGTTGACGTACCGCTGTGCGCGGCCGAATAGCGCGCCGGCCGTGCGGGCGACACGCGGCAGGCGCTCAGGCCCGAGGACGACCAGCGCGACGACGCCGATCAGCGCCATCTTGGTTAGACCGAGGTCCAGCATGAAGTGAAATGTCCGTCAGAAACGCGGGAACGGCGCAAACGCCGCGGCTTAGCGGTAATCGCCCGATTGCTGCGTCTTTTCTTTCGCTTCGACGTCCACCGCGCCGTTGCGCGGCAACTCGCGCTGCTGCTGTTGCGCGTCGGCCGACGGCGATTCGGCTTCCTTCATGCCTTCCTTGAAGCCCTTCACCGCGCCGCCCAGATCGCTGCCGATGTTGCGCAGCTTCTTCGTGCCGAACACGAGCGCGACGATCAACAGAACGATCAACCAATGCCAAATACTCAACGAACCCATGACTACTCTCCTTAACCCCGACGCCGCATCTCGATGCGGCAAATTTGCCTAATCTGAAGCGCACGCGCTTCGTTTGCCTCTATCTCTACGTTACCGCAGGTCGCACCACCTCGCTCGCAAAGTGCGCCGCAATCTGAACCGCCGTCATTGTGGTCAGGCGATCGCGTCGACGGTATTACACAGCGGTAAAAATAACGGCGGCGCTATTGTCCTCGACCAAAACTCGCGGCGGTGTGCTCTCGCCACGCGGCGCGCATGACCCATGCGCCCGCTCAGCCCATGCGATGCCAGGGGCGCGGTCCCGCGAGAATGTGCGCGTGCAGGTGATACACCTCCTGACCACCGCCCGGACCGGTATTGATTACCGTGCGAAAGCCCGTTTCGCCGCCGCTATACGCGACCCCCAATTGCTCCGCCAGTCGAGCGGCCAACACAAGCATTCTACCAAGCAGAGGCGCGTCGCTTTCCGTGCAGTTCGACAGCGTTGCAATGTGCTTGCGAGGAATCACCAGCACATGCGTTTCGGCCGCCGGACGGATGTCGCGGAAGGCGACGAACTCGTCGTCTTCGTGGACTCTGGTCGAGGGGATTTCGCCAGCGGCGATCTTGCAGAAAAGACAGTTCGGATCGTGACTCATCGTATTCCTGACGCGGTATGACTTAGGCGAGCGAAGCCGCACGCGACGAGGTTCGACCCGAATGCCGGTCCGCGCGTGCGGACGGCCTAGCGTTCAGACCCAGCCGGCCGGATTCGCGAATGGCTTGTTATCGTACAGATACAGCCAGCCTTTGATAATACGGTACAACATCCATATGCTGACCGCCCACAGCACCGGGATGCCGATCACGACGACCAACAGCAATGCGCCGATCGCATAACCGACGAGGCCCATCCAGAACGTGCGAATCTGCCATCCGAAATGCGCTTCGTACGGCGTGCCGGCCACGTCGGCCCGTTTCACGTAGTTGATGATGATCGCGACCAGAACGGTGAGCCCACCGGTCAGCCAATGAACCGCATACAGCGCGTACAGCACGTGCGTGAGCGTGCGCAGGCTGCGCTCCCGCTCAGGTTCCATCGCGTGGCGGTAGACCGGCGGCGGATAGCTTCCTTGCGGCTGTTCCATGCTTGCGTCCTCACGAAGGTGCGGTTACCGCTATATAGGTGCCAGCGCGCGCGACTTCAAGCGGAAATGCCAGATTTCCGCTCCGGCTGCTCAGTCGCCGTTTTCCTCACGCTCGCGGCTCTTGCGCAGCGCCTTTTCCTCGATGCCCGACAGGCCTTCGCGACGCTCGAGTTCGGCGATCACGTCGGCGGGGCTCAGATTGAAATGCGACAACATCACGAGGCAGTGGAACCACAGGTCCGCGACCTCGCCGACCAGCGCCTTCGGCACGCCGCCGTGGCGCGCGTCCTTTGCGGCCAGCACGACTTCGGTGGCTTCTTCGCCGATCTTCTTCAGAATCGCGTCGTCGCCCTTGTGGAACAGACGCGAGACGTACGAGGTGTCTGGATCGCCGCCCTTGCGGCCATCGATCACCGCCGCGAGGCGCAACAGCGTGTCGAGCGTGGAAGCCTCAGCGGGCGACGGGTTTTGCGTGGATTGCGTCATTTGTAGATGTGTTCGGGGTCTTTCAGCACGGGATCGACGGCCTGCCAGTCGCCGTCGTCCACCGAGCCTTCGAATTTCTGGAAAAAGCACGAGTGGCGGCCGGTGTGGCATGCGATGCCCGACACCTGCTCGACTTTCAGCAGCACGACGTCTTCGTCGCAATCGAGCCGCACTTCGTGCACATGCTGCACGTGCCCCGACTCTTCGCCCTTGAACCACAGGCGCTGGCGCGAGCGCGAGAAATATACCGCGCGGCCGGTCTCGACTGTCTTCGCGAGAGCCTCGCGGTTCATCCACGCGAACATCAGCACGTCGTTCGTCGACGCTTCCTGCGCGATCACCGGCACGAGGCCGTTCGCGTCCCACTTGACCTTGTCGAGCCAGTTCACTGCCGAAGGATTCGTCACGTCACAACCTCACCGAAATGCCCTGGTCGGCCATGAAGCGCTTGGCCTCGCCGACCGTGTGTTCGCCATAGTGGAAGATGCTCGCGGCCAGCACCGCGTCCGCGTGACCGCTTTTGATGCCGTCGGCGAGATGCTGCAGATTGCCGACGCCGCCCGAGGCGATCACAGAAACCGGCACCGCGTCCGACACCGCGCGCGTCAGCGCAAGGTCGAAGCCGCTCTTGGTGCCGTCGCGATCCATGCTGGTCAGCAGGATTTCGCCCGCGCCGAGCTCGGCCATCTTGCGCGCCCATTCCACCGCGTCGAGACCGGTGGACTTGCGTCCGCCGTGCGTGAACACTTCCCAGCGCGGCGTTTCGCCGTCGGCAGACACGCGCTTCGCGTCGATCGCGACAACGATGCATTGCGAGCCGTATTTGTCGGTCGCGTCCTTCACGAGCTGCGGATTCGCGACCGCCGACGAGTTCATGCTGATCTTGTCCGCGCCCGCGTTCAGCAGGCGCCGCACGTCTTCGACCGCGCGCACGCCGCCGCCGACCGTCAGCGGAATGAACACCTGCGAGGCGACTGCCTCGATGATCGGCAGGATCAGGTCGCGCTGATCCGAGGTCGCGGTGATATCGAGGAACGTCAGTTCGTCGGCGCCCTGATCGTCGTAACGGCGCGCGATTTCGACCGGGTCGCCCGCGTCGCGCAGTTCGACGAAGTTGACGCCCTTGACCACGCGGCCCGCGGTGACGTCGAGACAAGGGATGATGCGTTTAGCTAGAGCCATGATCGTGCAATTCTGCCAATACCGCTGATGAGGCCGCTCGCTTGCGGGCAAGCGGCACGGTGCCGGCGCGAGCGGTTGCGTCGCGCCGCGAGTGAAGTGCTGGCCGCAGGTCGCCGAGGTTCCGGTTGCGTGATCGTGCGAAGCGCGCTACCCGGCAAGCCGTCGGTCGAGCGAGTGCCGCAAGCCGAGGTGAGTGCCACGCCGGCACACGGCGCAAGCTTCCCGGCAAGCGCGGCCGACGCCGCGCTTAAGCGTCGTCCGCTTCGCGCAGCTTGTCCGCGAGCGTCTGCGCGGCCGCGAAGTCGAGGTCGCCCGAATAGATCGCGCGGCCGCAGATCACGCCTTCGATGCCCTCGCCTTCGACTTCGCACAGCGATTCGATGTCCGCGAGGTTCGACAGACCGCCGCTCGCGATCACCGGAATCTTGACCGCGCGCGCAAGGCGCACCGTCGCTTCGATGTTGATGCCTTGCAGCATGCCGTCGCGGCCGATGTCGGTGTAGATGATCGACTCGCAGCCGTAGTCCTCGAACTTGCGCGCGAGGTCGGCCACTTCGTGACCGGTCAGCTTGCTCCAGCCGTCGGTGGCGACCTTGCCGTCTTTCGCGTCGAGACCGACGATGATGTGGCCGCCGAACGCGGTGCACGCGTCCTGCAGGAAGCCGGGGTTCTTCACCGCCGCGGTGCCGATGATCACGTAGGACAAACCGTCGTCCAGATAGCGCTCGATCGTGTTCAGGTCGCGGATGCCACCGCCGAGCTGAACCGGAATTTCACCGCCCACTTCGTCGATGATCGCCCGGATTGCATCGCCGTTCTTGGGCTTGCCGGCGAACGCGCCATTCAGATCGACGAGATGCAGACGACGCGCGCCGCGGTCGACCCAATGTCGGGCCATTGCCGCCGGTTCCTCGGAGAAAATCGTCGCCTGGTCCATATCGCCCTGTTTGAGGCGTACACACTGACCATCTTTCAGGTCGATGGCGGGAATCAGCAGCATAGCAATCGGGTGTTATCTGGGAGTGGATTGAAGGTCGGCGGCAGCGGCTGGCGGATCAGCCCGCCGCAATACCGTCTCGCTAGTTTAGTACAACTCTTTCGGCGCTCCAGTGGGGCGCCGGTCGGATGCGGGACCGCGGCACCGCGCGACGCACGCGCGGCAACGGGATAAAGAAAGGCGTTCACGGGTTCCAGTGCACGAAGTTGCGGTACACGCGCAAACCCGCCTCGGCGCTCTTTTCGGGGTGAAACTGGGTGGCGAAAATGTTATCCCGCGCTACAGCCGAGGTAAAGGGCACGCCGTAGACCGTCTCGCCCGACGTGTGCGTCGGGTTGTCCGGCACCACGTAGTAGCTGTGCACGAAGTAGAAGAATGCGTTGTCGGCGACGCCGTCCCACAGCGGATGCGGCTGCGCCTGACGCACGCGGTTCCAGCCCATCTGCGGGACCTTGAAGCGCGAGCCGTCGTCCTGCAGGCGGCCTTCGAGCTCGAAGCGCACCACCTTGCCGGGCAACAGACCCAGCCCCGGCGTGTCGCCCTCTGCGCTCCAGTCGAACAGCATCTGCTCGCCGACGCACACGCCCATCAGCGGCTTGCTGCGCGACGCCTCGACGACCGCTTCCTGCAAACCGGACGCGCCGAGACTGCGCATGCAGTCGGGCATCGCGCCCTGGCCGGGCAGCACCACGCGGTCGGCCGCACGGATCGCTTCCGGACGATCGACGATCGCCACGTCCGCTTCCGGCGCCGCTTTGCGCAGTGCCTGGGCAACCGAGCGCAGGTTGCCCATTCCGTAATCCACAATCGCTATCGAAGTTTTCATTTCAAGTTGGGCCGCTCTGCCCTCGATCCATCGATGCCGCCGCGCGGCGTCGAACGACGTGCCGGCAAATGCGGTCCTGCCCGATGAGTCGCGTGAAGGTGAGTGGCCTGAATACGTTGGGGGCGGTGAAACCCTGTGTTAAAGCCTGCTACGGCCGTTCGGTCAGAGACTGCCCTTGGTCGACGGAATCTGTCCGGCCGCACGCTCGTCGAGTTCGACGGCCATGCGCAGCGCGCGCCCGAACGCCTTGAACACCGTTTCGAGCTGGTGGTGAGCGTTGATGCCGCGCAGATTGTCGACATGCAGCGTCACGCCGGCATGGTTCACGAAGCCGCGGAAGAATTCGATCGACAGGTCGACGTCGAACGTGCCGATGCGCGCGCGCGTGAACGGCACGTGGAATTCGAGGCCCGGACGGCCGGAAAAATCGATCACGACGCGCGACAGCGCTTCGTCGAGCGGCACATAGGAATGACCGTAGCGGCGGATGCCCTTGCGATCGCCGATCGCCTTCGCGACGGCCTGGCCGAGCGTGATACCGGTGTCTTCGACCGTGTGGTGGTCGTCGATATGCAGGTCGCCATGCGCTTCGATCTCGAGGTCGAACAGCCCGTGGCGGGCGATCTGGTCGAGCATGTGGTCCAGGAACGGCACACCGGTGGCCAGCTTCTGCTGGCCGGTGCCGTCCAGGTTGATCTTCACACGGATCTGCGTTTCGCTGGTGTTGCGAACGACTTCCGCAAGGCGCATGGCAATTCCTCGAATCTGGCTTAAAAGCGCTAGTAATGTGGGGTGGACTAATGGCGGGCTGCTCAGTGCAGCCGTTAAATGCAGCGGCTCGGTGCCGCCGCTCGATGCGGCGGATTACCGCAACACGAGTTTCAGGCCGGCGAGCAACTGCGCGTTCTCGTTCGGCGAACCGACGGTCAAACGCACGCAGTTGACCAGCAATGGGTGCATTTTACTCACGTTTTTGATCAGAATACGCGCCGTTAGCAGGGTTTCGAACAATACCGACGCATCGGGCACCCGCACGAGCAGGAAGTTGCCCGCGCTGGCGAACACCTGGGCGTCCGGCAGCGCGGCCACCGCCTGCGCGAGCTTCTCGCGTTCGTCGCGCAATTGCGCGGCCTGCGCGTCGAGCACGCCGATGTGGTCGAGCAGGAAATCGGCGGCGGCCTGCGTCAGCACGTTGGTGTTGTACGGCGGGCGCACCTTGTCGAATTCGGTGAGCCACGCGGGCTTGCCGACCAGATAACCGAGGCGGATCCCGGCGAGGCCCAGCTTCGACACCGTGCGCATCACGACGACGTTGTCGAACTGGTCGGCGCGCGGCAGCCAGCTCTTCTGCGCGAACGGCTGATACGCCTCGTCGATCACGACGAGGCTCTTGCCCGCCGCGGCGATGATGCGCTCGATTGCGGCGTCATCGAACAGCGTGCCGGTCGGGTTGTTCGGATACGCGAGATAGATCAGCGCCGGTTCGTGCTCGGCGATCGCCGCGAGCATCGCGTCGGTATCGAGCGTGAAATCGGCTTTCAGCGGCACGCCGACGAATTCGAGATGCGCCAGCTTGGCCGACATCTGATACATGACGAAGCCCGGCACCGGCGCGAGCACCTTCGCGCCCGGCTTCGCGCACGCGACCGACATAATGCTGATGATTTCATCCGAGCCATTGCCAAGCAGCACGTCGCAGCCCGCCGGCACGCCCATCACGTGACGGATGCGCTCGATCAGTTGCTCGGGACGCGGCGCCGGATACCGGTTCAACGCGACGCCGGCCAGACGCTCGCCGAGATGGGCGGCAAGTTCCGGCGGCAGCGGGAACGGGTTTTCCATCGCGTCGAGCTTGATGAAACCGGTGGCGTCCGGAACCGGATAGCTCGTCATTGCGAGCACGTCGCTGCGGATGATGTCTTGAGGTGTCGTCATAGCTTCGGGGCCGGGCCAGGCGAAGACTGCCATGTCGGCGTCGTCGGTGCAGGGCGTTCGGGTTGGTCTCTGTCGTCGTTATTGAACGGGGCGGGTGCTCGATGCGTCGCTTGCGCGGCAGTCTCCGCCCTCGCCGCTTCCGTCTCAGCCGCGTTCGTTGTTGTTCTGCCGCATCCGGAATTCGGCGCTGCGTGCGTGCGCTTGCAGACCTTCGCCATATGCAAGTTCGGCGGCGATTTCGCCGAGCGTCTGCGCGCCCTCCGCGCTGACCTCGATCAGGCTCGAGCGCTTGAAGAAATCATAAACGCCGAGTGGCGACGAGAACCGTGCGGTACGCGACGTCGGCAGCACGTGGTTCGGGCCCGCGCAGTAGTCGCCGAGGCTCTCGCTGGTGTAGCGGCCAAGGAAGATCGCACCCGCGTGGCGGATTTGCTGCGCCCACTGATGCGGCTCCAGCGCCGAAATTTCGAGGTGCTCCGGCGCAATGTCGTTGGCGATCGCGCAGGCCTCGGCCATGTCGCGCACCTTGATCAGCGCGCCGCGGTTTTCGAGCGACGTGCGGATTACCTCGTGGCGCGGCATCGTGGGCAGCAGTTCGTCGATCGCTTCCTGCACACGCGCGATGAACGCGTCGTCCGGGCACAGCAGGATCGACTGCGCGAGCTCGTCGTGCTCGGCCTGCGAGAACAGGTCCATCGCGACCCAGCGCGGATCGGTCGTGCCGTCGCACAGCACGAGAATTTCCGACGGCCCGGCGATCATGTCGATGCCGACCGTGCCGAACACGCGACGCTTCGCCGACGCGACATACGCGTTGCCGGGGCCGCAGATCTTGTCGACCGCGGGCACGGATTGCGTGCCGTACGCGAGCGCGCCCACCGCCTGCGCGCCGCCGATCGTGAACACGCGATCGACGCCGCCCAGCAGTGCCGCCGCGAGCACGAGCGGATTCTTCACACCGTCCGGCGTCGGCACGACCATCACGATTTCGCGCACGCCGGCCACCCGCGCCGGAATCGCGTTCATCAGCACCGACGACGGATACGCCGCCTTGCCGCCCGGCACGTAGATGCCCGCGCGATCGAGCGGCGTGACCTTCTGGCCGAGCACGGTGCCGTCGGCTTCGGTGTATTGCCAGCTATGGCTGCCGCACTCGATCTTCTGCTTCTCGTGGTAGCCGCGCACGCGCGCCGCCGCCGCTTCCAGCGACGCACGCTGCTTCGGCTCGAGACTTTCGAGCGCCGCTTCGAGCTCCGCCATCGGCAGTTCGAGCCCGGCCACGCTTTTCGCATCGATGCGATCGAAGCGCTTCGTGTACTCGAGCACTGCGTCGTCGCCGCGCGCCTTCACGTCGTTCAGAATCTGCGCGACCGAGCGCTCGATGGCCTCGTCTTCGCTCGCCTCGAACGCGAGCACCGCATGCAGCGACTTGTTGAAGTCGCGAGCGGTGGAATCGAGTTTGCGAATCTTGGTAGACATACAGGTATCCGTTTCGGTAAGGCGCTCAGTCGCAGCGTGATCAGAGTGCCATCGTCAGTCAGGCCGCCGGGGCGCCGGCTTGCGACGACGCATTGGCAAACGCGTCGAGAATCGGCCGCAACGCCGCGCGTTTCAGCTTCAGCGCTGCCTGGTTCACCACGAGGCGCGACGAAATCTGCATGATCTCCTCCACCTCCACGAGATTGTTCGCGCGCAGCGTATTGCCCGAGCTGACCAAGTCGACGATCGCGTCGGCGAGGCCGACCAGCGGCGCCAGTTCCATTGAACCGTACAACTTGATCAGATCGACGTGAACGCCCTTGGCGGCAAAATGCTCACGTGCGGTTTCAACGTACTTGGTCGCGACACGCAGACGCGCGCCCTGGCGCACCGCGTTCGCATAATCGAAACCCGCCGCGACCGCGACCGACATCCGGCAACGCGCGATGTCCAGGTCGACCGGCTGATACAGGCCGCTGCCGCCATGCTCGAGCAGCACGTCCTTGCCGGCCACGCCGAAGTCGGCCGCGCCGTACTCGACATAGGTCGGCACGTCGGTCGCTCGCACGATGATCACGCGCAGGTTCGCGTCGGTGGTCGGCAGGATCAGCTTGCGCGAACTCTCGGGATCTTCGGCGACTTCGATGCCGGCCGCCGCGAGCAGCGGCAGCGTTTCCTCGAAGATACGCCCTTTCGACAACGCGAGCGTGAGCGGCGCGCTCACCGCCGGCGACGACGACGTTTGCGGCATCGAACTCATGCCTGGCTCCCGGATACGCGGCGCACCTTCGCACCGATCGCGTTGAGCTTCGCTTCCATGCGGTCGTAGCCGCGATCGAGGTGATAGATACGGTCGATCAGCGTCTCGCCCTCGGCGCGCAGCGCGGCGATCACGAGACTCGCGGACGCGCGCAGATCGGTGGCCATCACCTTCGCGCCGGACAGTTTCTCGACGCCGGTCACGAGCGCTGTGTTGCCGTCGATTGTGATGCTCGCACCGAGGCGGTTCAGCTCCTGCACGTGCATGAAGCGATTTTCGAAGATCGTCTCGACGACCTGCGACGTACCGTCGGCGATCGTGTTGAGCGCCATGAACTGCGCCTGCATGTCGGTCGGGAATGCCGGGTATTCGGAGGTGCGGAACGTGACCGCGCTCGGGCGCTTGTCCATGCGCACGCGCATCCAGTCGTCGCCTTCCTCGACCGTCACGCCCGCTTCGCGCAGCTTTTCGGTGACGGCTTCGAGCAGCAGCGGACGCATCTTGCGCAGCGTGACGTCGCCGCCTGCCGCCGCGACCGCGCACAGGAAGGTGCCCGCTTCGATGCGGTCCGGAATGACCGTGTGCTTCGCACCGTGCAGCTTGTCGACGCCCTGGATCACGAGCCGATCCGTGCCGATGCCTTCGATCTTCGCGCCCATCGCGACGAGCAGATGCGCGAGGTCGACCACTTCGGGTTCACGCGCGGTGTTCTCGATGATCGTTTCGCCTTCCGCGAGCACCGCCGCCATCAACAGGTTCTCGGTACCGGTCACGGTGATCATGTCGGTGACGATGCGCGCGCCCTTCAGACGCTTCGCTCGCGCTTCGATGAAGCCGTGCTCGATCGTGATCTCGGCGCCCATCGCCTGCAAACCCTTGATGTGCTGATCGACCGGACGCGCGCCGATCGCGCAGCCGCCGGGCAGCGACACGCGCGCATGACCGAAGCGCGCGACGAGCGGACCGAGCACGAGGATCGACGCGCGCATCGTCTTCACCATCTCGTACGGCGCGACGAGGTTGTCGACCTTCGACGCGTCGAGCGCGACGCGCCCTTCGCCCGCCTCGATACGCACGCCCATCTGGCCGAGCAGCTTGAGCATCGTGCGCACGTCCTGCAGATCGGGCACGTTCTCCAGATGCACCGGATCGGCGGTCAACAGACCCGCGCACAGGATCGGCAATGCCGCGTTCTTCGCACCCGAGACGACAACTTCACCGGAGAGCGGGTAGCCACCTTCAATGATGAGTTTATCCATGCCTGTCGGTTCCTGATCGGCCCGGTTCGCGCCCGGACCTGCTTTGTCTGTGTTCGGCGCGCCGCTAGCTGCGTCGCGCCCTTCGTGAGTAACTCGCACTAAATTTCCAGATTACGCGTTCTGCCATTCGGCGGGCGTCAGCGTCTTCATGCTGAGCGCGTGGATTTCTTCGCGCATGCGCTCGCCGAGCGCCGCATACACGAGTTGGTGACGTTGGATCAGGCGCTTGCCTTCGAAGCTCGGCGAGACGATCGTCGCAAAGAAATGCTGACCGTCGCCTTCGACTTCGAGATGCTCGCACGCGAGTCCAGCTGCAATGTACTGTTTGACCTGTTCGGGAGTCGGCAACATGAGAGAAGCTCCTCGTCAGTGGCGCAGCTTGTAGCCGGTGGCGAGCATGCGCATCGCCACGACAGCCAGCACCACGAAGAAACCGGCGACGATCGCGAGGCTCGCGAGCGGGTCGATATCCGACACGCCGAAAAAGCCATAGCGAAAGCCGTCGATCATGTAGAAAAACGGATTGAGCCGCGATACTTCGCGCCACCCGGGGGGCAGCGTATGCGTCGAGTAGAACACGCCCGACAGAAAAGTGAGCGGCATGATCAGAAAGTTCTGGAACGCGGCGAGCTGGTCGAATTTTTCGGCCCAGATGCCGGCGATCAGACCCAGCGTGCCGAGGATCGCCGCGCCGAACATCGCGAACACGATGATGTAGAGCGGCGCGGTGAACGCGAGCGGCACGAACCAGATTGTCACGATGAACACACCGAAGCCGACGCACAGCCCGCGCGCCACGGCCGCGAGCACGTAGGCCGCGAACATCTCGTAGTGCGACAGCGGCGGCAGCAGCACGAACACGAGGTTGCCGGTGATCTTCGATTGGATCAGCGACGAAGAACTGTTCGCGAACGCGTTCTGCAGCACGCTCATCATCACGAGACCCGGAATCAGGAAGCTCGTGTATTCGACGCCCGGATAGACCTCGACATGGCCGCGCAGCGCGTGGCCGAAGATGGTCAGATAAAGGAGCGCGGTGATGACCGGCGCGAGCACGGTCTGGAACGATACCTTCCAGAAACGCAACAGTTCTTTATAAAACAGCGTGCTGAATCCACTGTAGCCGCTCATGCGAGCCCCTCGATCACTTCTGGACCGTTCATCACCTGAACGAATACGTCTTCGAGGTCGGCCTTGCGGACCTCGATTTCTTCGAATGTACAACCGGCCCCGCGGCATTGCGCGAGGATGCGCTCGACGTCGTCGTAGCTCGTCAGGCGCAGCAGGTGCTGGCGACCATTGCCGTTGCCCGCGCCGCTTTCCGCCTCGAGCGGACGCAGATCGGCGGGCAGCACGCCCTGCGCGAAGCGCACGAACAGCTGCATGCCGGCGAAGCGCTGCAGCAGCGTGCTGGTGCGATCGAGCGCAACGACCTCGCCTCGGCGCAGCATCGCGATGCGGTCGCACAGCGATTCGGCTTCTTCCAGGTAGTGCGTGGTCAGCACGATCGTGTGGCCTTCGTGATTCAGGCGCGAGATGAACTTCCACAGCGTCTGGCGCAGTTCGACGTCGACGCCCGCGGTCGGCTCGTCGAGCACGATCACCGGCGGACGGTGCACGAGCGCCTGCGCGACCAGCACGCGGCGCTTCATGCCGCCCGACAGCGCGCGCATGTTGGCATCGGCTTTTTCGGTGAGATCGAGATTGGCCATGATCTCGTCGATCCACGCGTCGTTATTGCGCAGACCGTAGTAGCCCGACTGGATGCGCAAGGTTTCGCGCACTGTGAAGAACGGATCGAACACGAGTTCCTGCGGCACCACGCCGAGCGCGCGGCGCGCATTGCGGAAATCGTCGACCACGTCGTGACCGCGCACCGCGATGCTGCCCTCGTCGGCGCGGGCGAGACCCGCGAGTATGCTGATGAGCGTCGTCTTGCCCGCGCCGTTCGGACCGAGCAGTCCGAAGAACTCGCCTTCTTCGACCGTGAGGCTGACGCCCTTGAGCGCCTGCAAGTCCTTGTAGCGCTTCTTGACGTTACGAATTTCTATGGCTGACATGACTATGGGCCGCGTGCGTCGCGGCGCCTGAAGTAGCCCCGATGGAGCCTGGGGACGTGCAAATGCTGGAAGAAACGGAACCGGGGCCGATTAGGGGGCCAGTTCAACGCCCCAAAAAAACGTTTGATTATAGGGCAAAAACTGACACCCCCGGCCTGGCCGGAAGGGGGGAGACGACGCTAGAGGAGCGTCAATGTCGCGCTGACGCAACCATGCTGGAGGCGACAGGAGAGAGAAGCGTATCGACGCCGTAGGCCTGCGCGAGACTGGCGAGACCGGCCGGCAGATTGATGATTTCGAACTTGCCGCCGCGCGCCGCCGCGGCCCGCACCCACGCGAGCAGGACCGCGAGCGCCGACGAATCGAATTGCGTGAGCGGCCCGCAATCGACGCCGCGCGCGCCCGCCGCAATACGTTGCAGACCCGCCGCGAGCGCGGCCTTCGCGCTCTCGTGGGTCAGCGTCGCGCCGCTGTCGAAGCGGTTCGCGACCTGGTTCAGCACGTCGCTCACGACTGCTTGCCCGCGGCGAGTTGCTGATTGCGCTGCGTGAGGAACTGGATCAGTCCGTCCACGCCCTTCTGCTGGATCTGCTCGTTGAACTGCTGCTGATACGCCTGGATCAGCCACGCGCCGAGCACGTTGAGGTCATACACGCGCCAGCCTTGCGCCGTCTTGTACAGGCGATAGTCGAGTTCGATCGGCTGGCCATTGTTCATCACGACCGAGCGCACCACCGTGTCAGTGTCGTCCGGGTTCATGCGGAACGGCTTGAACTGGATCTGCTGGTCGCGCACCTGCGCGAGCGCGCCCGAGTACGTGCGGATCAGCAGCATCTTGAACTGCTCGACCACCTGGTTCTGCTGCTCGGGCGTCGCGGTGCGCCAGTTGCGGCCCATTGCGAGCTGGGTGGTGCGGCGGAAGTCCGTGTACGGCAGGATCTTTTCGTTGACGAGCGCCGTGATGTGGGTGATGTCGCCCTGCTGGATCGACTTGTCGCCGCGAATTGCGTCCATCACCTGCTGGGTGACGGTTTTGATCAGCGCCTCGGGGGAGTTGGTGTCGACGGTTTGC
This sequence comes from Paraburkholderia youngii, assembly GCF_013366925.1. Lineage (NCBI taxonomy): Bacteria > Pseudomonadati > Pseudomonadota > Betaproteobacteria > Burkholderiales > Burkholderiaceae > Paraburkholderia > Paraburkholderia youngii. The sequence continues at coordinate 6,742,830 of NZ_JAALDK010000001.1, read as the reverse complement.
GCCGATGCGCCCGCGCTGATGAATGAAAACAACACGGCAAACAACGGAATCAGGAAGAATTTTTTCATATCGAGCTTTGCCTCAAAAATAGTGCAACGGTGTGAGCGACCTTATCACGCGAGTTTGACGGCAATCCATGCGCAAACTGCGAGAGTCGTATCGATCTGTTACGGCTGCACGTTCAATGCAATCTGAACGACGGGAAGTTGAAGCGCGTGGGCGGCACCAGCTGACCGGCCGGAATCTGCGTTTCAGGGCCGCCTTTCAGGTCGAGCGGCGGGGTTTCGGTGCCCGACGCGGCCTCCGGCGCCGACGCGCCCGGCGGTGCCGACGCGCCTTGCGGTGCCGACGCGCCTTGCGGTGCCGACGCGCCTTGCGGTGTTGCCACGGCCGCGCCGGATGCGGGAGCCGCCTTTGCCGCAGCACCCTGCGTGCCCGCGGCGGCGCCCGCCGCGCCGGTTGCAGCGCCGGCCGGCGCACCTGCCGCCCCTGCGGCCGCGCCCGTCTCGCCTTCGTCGTACTTCGGCAGCGGCGCTTCCTCTTCATAGCTCGGCAGGTCCTGCGGACGCCGGCGGTTATCCGACAGCAGATACTGGCGGCGCTGCAGATACGCATTGCGCACGAACGAGTATTTGTCGAGCGCCGCGCCTTCCAGCAGGTTGCTCGCGCCGAGCAGGTTCGCGCGCGTATTGACGATGTTCAGGCCCCACAGGGCCCAGCTCAGGCCCGGCGGATCGATGTAGCTGATCGGGTTCACGTAGTAGTTGCCGAGCGAGCCGAACGCGTCTCGCACCGTGCTCGGCCCGAACAGCGGCAGCACGAGGTAAGGGCCCGCCGGCACGCCGTAGTGGCCGAGCGTCAGACCGAGGTCGTTGTCGTGCTTGGGCAGCTTCGCGAGCGTCGCGACGTCGAACAGGCCGCCGACGCCGAACAACGTGTTGATCACGATCCGCATGATGTCCGACACGCCGTCCGCGATACGCAACTGCAGCAGATTGTTCGCCGCGATATAGATGTCGCCGATGTTCGAGAAGAAGTTCGTCACGCTGTCGCGCACCGGCTGCGGCGTGACAAACACGTAGCCCTGCGCGACCGGCTTGATCGCGTACTGGTCGACCTTGTCGTTGATGGTGAAGATCGTGCGGTTCAGCCCTTCGAACGGGTCGCCCTTGGTCGGCGTCTGCACGGTCGTGCAACCGGCGAGCAGCGCAGCCGCCACGGCGACCTTGCCGAACTGTAGGACGCGCGCGCCGCTGCGCGGGGTCTGCAGTTTCGTCTGCATCGTTGTTCTCCTTATTGGCCTGACTGGCCGGCAGCGCCGGAGGCCGGCGCGCCCGGCGCCGGTGCGGGGGCGGATGCAGCGGGCTTCGCTGCGCCGGAGTCCGCGGCCTTGCTATACAGGAACTGGCCGATCAGGTTTTCCAGCACGATCGCCGATTGCGTCATCGCGATGGTATCGCCCGCCTTCAGCATTTCCGAGTCGCCGCCCGGCTCGAGCCCGATGTACTGCTCGCCGAGCAGACCCGAGGTCAGGATCTTCGCCGAAGTGTCTCTCGGAAACTCGAATTGCTTGTCGATATCGATCGTGACGAGCGCCTGGTAGGTGTTGCTATCGAAGCCGATCGACGCGACCCGGCCGACCGTCACGCCGGCGCTCTTTACAGGCGCGCGCGGCTTCAGCCCGCCGATGTTGTCGAACTTGAGCTTGACCGGGTAGGTTGCCTGGAACGACAGCGAGCTCATATTGCCGGCCTTCAGCGCAAGAAACAGCAACGCCACGAAACCCAGCACCACGAACAGGCCGACCCAGAAGTCGAGAACATTCTTTTTCATCGTCATCCCAAAGTGAATCCGCCGCGCCGCCGCCGCTTCCCGCCGTGCGCGGCGCATCGTACGCCGCTGGCAGCCGGCACGCTGCGCGGCCTTAGCTGAACATCAGTGCGGTCAACAGGAAGTCGAGCCCGAGCACCGCGAGCGACGCGTACACGACCGTGCGGGTCGTCGCGCGCGACACGCCTTCCGGCGTCGGCTTTGCCTCGTAGCCCTGAAACAGCGCGACGAAGGTCACCGCGAGACCGAACACCACGCTCTTGACGACCCCGGCGCCGACATCGCGCCACACGTCGACGCCACTTTGCATCTGCGACCAGAACGCGCCGGCATCGACGCCGATCAGCAGCACGCCCACCACGTAACCGCCCAGCACACCGACCGCGCTGAAGATCGCCGCGAGGATTGGCATCGAGATAATGCCGGCCCACAGGCGCGGCGCGATCACGACTTTGACCGGATCGACGGCCATCATTTCCATCGCGGTGAGCTGCTCGCCGGCCTTCATCAGGCCAATTTCGGCGGTCAGCGACGTGCCCGCGCGCCCGGCGAACAGCAGCGCGGTCACGACCGGCCCGAGCTCGCGCACCAGCGACAGCGCGACCAGTAACCCGAGCGCCTGCTCGGAGCCATAACGGTTCAGCGTGTAATAGCCCTGCAGCCCGAGCACGAAGCCGACGAACAGTCCCGACACCGCGATGATCACGAGCGAATAATTACCGACGAAGTGGATCTGCTTCGTGACAAGACGCGGACGGCGCAGCAGCGGGAAAATTTCGAGCACGAGCCGCAGGAAGAAGCGCGTCGCGTAGCCGGCGGTGCCGAGCCCGGTGATGACCGAGCGACCGATCGTACTGATCATGACTGGCCTCCGCCGATGCCGAAGTCCGCCGCGAGCGGCGTCTGCGCCGGATAGTGGAATCTGAACGGGCCGTCCGGCGCGCCGTCGATGAACTGCCGCACGGTCGGGTCGGTCGACGCGCGCAGCTCGTCCGGCGTACCTTCGGCGAGCACCCCGCCGCTGGACAGGAAGTACACGTAATCGGCGATCGCGAACGATTCCGGCACATCGTGCGTGACGAGAATCGACGTCGCGCCGAGCGCCTGGTTCAGCGTGCGGATCAGATTTGCGGTGATGCCGAGCGAGATCGGGTCGAGGCCGGCGAACGGTTCGTCGTACATCATCAGTTCGGGATCGAGTGCGATCGCGCGCGCGAGCGCCACGCGCCGCGCCATGCCGCCCGAAATCTCCGACGGCAGCAAATCGCGAGCGCCGCGCAGGCCGACCGCGTTGAGCTTCATCAGCACGAGGTCGCGCAGCAGTTCTTCGGGCAGATCGGTGTGCTCGCGTAGCGAAAAGGCGACGTTCTCGAACACCGACATGTCGGTGAACAGCGCGCCGAACTGGAACAGCATGCCCATCTTGCGGCGCAGCGCGTAAAGGCCTTCGCGCGTCTGCCCGCCAATGTCCTGGCCATGGAACAGCACCTGGCCGCGTTGCGCGCGCACGAGGCCGCCGATCAACCGCAGCACCGTGGTCTTGCCGCAACCCGAGCCGCCCATGACCGCGACGACCTGACCGCGGCGAAAGCGCAGATTCAGATTCGACAGGACGAGCCGGTCGCCGTAACCGAAGTCGACGTCGCGCAGCTCGAGTATGGTCTCGGGGGAGGAAGGCACCAAACTGACAATCCTTTTACACGGAAGGCCGAATTATAGGGCCATCATGCAAAAGCTGCCTTGAGGTGCCCCGTTCCTTGACTATGCCTGACGATTATTGCGTAAACGTGTGTTGCAGCGCAGAAACTGCGGCGGCTGGGTCGGCCGCTTCGGTGACCGCGCGCACCACCGCCGCGCAGCCGACGCCGGTCGCGAGCACCTCCGGCAGCACCTGCAGATCGATCCCGCCGATCGCGACGAGCGGCACCACACCGTCGAGCAGCCGCACATAGCGTGCGAGGCGCCGCAAGCCCTGCGGCGCGGTCGGCATGACCTTGGTCGTGGTCGGGAACACCGCGCCCAATGCAATGTAACTCGGACGAAAATGCAGCGCCTTCAGCATCTCGTAGAAGCCGTGCGTGGACAGGCCCAGACGGATGCCCGCGTCGGCCAGCGCGGACAGATCCGCTGTATGAACGTCTTCCTGGCCGAGGTGCACGCCGTACGCGCCCGCCTCGAGCGCCGCCTGCCAGTGATCGTTGATGAACACCTGCGCGTCGTGCGCGTGGCCGGCGGCCACACAGCGGGCGATCTCGCGCTTCAGTTCGTCGGCGGGTTCGGCCGACTTGCGGCGCAACTGCACCGTCTTCACGCCGTAGCCGACCACCCGTTCGACCCAGTCCGCGGTCGGCAGTACCGGATACAGGCCGAGCTTGTCGGGGCAGCGCGGGAACGCCTTGGCGGGTGCCAGCGGCAGATCGGCAAGGCGCGGAAAGCGGCCGAGGTCGGACGGGAAAGCGTCGTCGGCGCGGGTCTCGTCGCCGTCGCGCCACGCGAGCGCGAGCACCAGCGCGTCGTGCGGATCGAAACCGCAGTCGAGGAACGCGGCCAGCGCGGGAATCCAGTCTTCCGCCAGATGGCCTTCGAGGCCGTATTTCTCACCGCCCAGATGCAGCGTCGCACGGTTTTCCGCAGCGACGATCACGCCCGCGCCCCGCGTCAGCCAGCGCGCGATCTGCTCGCCGTGCTGCTGCGCGTCGGCGATCACGATCAGGTCGCCACCGTTCGGTTCGTCCGGCGCGGTCAGGCAGATGCGCCACGGCGCGTGGGTCGGCGGCCAGTCGCCAAGCCGCGCGCGGATGCGCTCGGCGGCTTCGATGAGTTCGTCGGCCGTCGGCCAGAACAGATCGCGGTCCTTCAGCGTCAACGACTGCGTCATGCCGCACCTCCATCCTGATGCCAGAACGGCATGCCGACCACCGGCGTGCTCGCGTGCGCACTCTCGCGCTCGGCCATCGGGCCCGCGAGATACGCCTGCCGGCCCGCCTCGACGCCCAGCGCGAACGCGCGCGCCATCGCGTCGGGGTGCGTCGCCTGCGACACCGCCGTATTCAGCAGCACGCCGTCGAAGCCCCACTCCATCACCTGGGCCGCATGCGACGGCACGCCGAGCCCGGCATCGACGATCAGCGGCACGTCCGGCAGCCGCTCGCGCAATACGCGCAGCCCGTACGGATTGATCACGCCCTTGCCGGTGCCGATCGGCGCGCCCCACGGCATCAGCGCCTCGCAGCCGGCGTCGAGCAGACGGCGGCCGATCACCAGATCTTCGGTGCAGTACGGCAGCACCTTGAAGCCATCCTTGACGAGCCGCGCGGCGGCTTCGATCAGGCCGACCGGGTCGGGCTGCAGCGTGTAGTCGTCGCCGATCAGTTCGAGCTTGATCCACTCGGTCTCGAAGATTTCGCGCGCCATATGCGCGGTCGTCACCGCTTCACCGACGCTCAGGCAGCCCGCCGTATTCGGCAGCAGCGGCACGCCGTGGCGCTTGAGCAGATCGAAGAAGCCGGCTTCCGCGTTGCCCTCGTTCATCTGACGGCGCAGCGCGACGGTGACCATGCCGGGGCGCGCGGCGTCGATCGAATCGGACAGCGATTGCAGCGACGGGTAGCGCGACGTGCCGAGCAGCACGCGGCTTGCGAAAGTTTGACCGTATAGGGTCAGCGCGTCGGCGCTCTCGTGAGAAGTCATTTGCATCATCCTGGTTTGCCGTCGCGGCTAGAACCGACCGCGTGACGGCAATGGGTTTTCGGCGACGGTTGTTGCATTCGGTAAGCAGCAGGCTGGCGCGAGCGCGCTCAGCCGCCCGCGACCGGCTGCACGACGTCGAGCCGATCGCCCGTTTGCAGCGCGCGCGCCGCATGCTGCGCACGCGCGACGAAATCGCCGTTGAGCGCGACCGCGAACGGCGGACGCGCGCCAAAGGCGGCAAGCGCATCGGCGACAGTCGCGCCCTCGGGCAGCGACAACGGCTTCTGATTGATATGAATGTCCATGGTGTTCGAATACGGTTCAATCGATGGCGCAAGCGGCATCGCGTGCGGCACGTTTGCCGCTACGCTCAGGCCGGCTCATGCGCGAAATGCTGTTGGAACAGCTCGCTCCAGCGTGCGTCGCGCCGCCAGCCGGCGAATGCGTCGGCGTCCCGGACGCGGCCGTCGAGCAGCGCGCTCGCGAAGCGCACGGCTTCGTCGGCGACTTCCGGCGCGATCATAAAGCCGTGCCGATACAGGCCGTTCACGCGCAACGTACGCGCGCCGTCCCAAAGCAGCGCGGGACGGTGATCGGGCAAGGTCGGCCGGCACTGCGAATTCAGCTCGAGGATGCGCGCCTCGCCGAAGCCCGGATGCACCGAGAACGCCGCGCTCAACAACTCGAGCGCCGAACGCACGCTGACGGGCGACATGTCCTCGCCCTCGACCTCGGTCGCGCCGATCACGTAGAGGCCGTTCTGCTTCGGCGCGATATACAGCGGGTAGCGCGGATGCAGCAGCCGCACCGGGCGAGTCAGCTGCAGGTGAGGTGCATGCACCCGCGCAACTTCACCGCGGATGCCGCGCAGCGTCGGCAGCACAGGCTTTGCGCCGAGCCCGCGGCAATCGATCGTGATACCGGCGTCGGGCAGCGACGCGTCGTCAATCGGCGTGTTCCAGTGCGTGTCGACGCCGCGCTCGGCAAGCCCCGCGGCGAGCGCGGACAGCACCTGGCGGTTGTCGAGCTGGCCCTCGCGCGGCAGTAGCCAGCCCTGACTGAAGCGGCCGGCCAACGCGGGTTCGGCGGCGCCGAGCTGCGCGCCCGAAAGCGCGACGAAGCCGCCGTCGAGCAACTCGGCCGGCGCGTTCGCGCGCACGCGGCGCTCGAACAGCGGCGCCTCCGTGCGATCCGCGTGATGCCAGACGACGAGCGTGCCGTTGCGCTGGAAAAACACCGGCTCCGGCAGTTCGGCGAGCACGCGCGGCCAATTTTCGAGCGAACTCGCACCGAGCCGCGTGATCAGCAGCTCGGCGCTGGCGGCTTCTGCCAGCGGCGCGAGCATCGCCGCGGCGACCCACGCGGCAGCTTGCGAGCCGGCGGCATCGCCGCGCTCATAGAGCGCCACGCGATGTCCGTCGCCCGCGAGGCGCCACGCGACCAGCCGGCCGCACAAACCGCCGCCGAGCACGGCGAAATCAGGTCGAGCGGAATGGCTCATCGCGCCCGCTCCGTTTGACAGCGGCGGGCGAAACCAAAGCGGCACGGCACGCCGGAGCCGGCGTGACGAAGAGAAAGATGCATGTCTGAAGAATAGGCGGTCATCGAGTCCTTTCCGTACGGCCAAAAACCGCACGTACCCAGGACGAAACCGGCGGGTGAAGCCGGCCGGTCACGGCGTGTGCATGTGAGCTGCGCTCGCCGCCCGGCGGGGAATGGAAGACGGTTGCTTCCGGAAACTTCCCGCGCCGGTATTACCCGGATCGGGTGCAAAGGGTCTCTCTCAGCCTCGCCGCCCCGGCATGAAAATCATGCCGCCTGTGGGCGAAGCACCCCTGTTTCGTCGCAGGTCATTAGACCATAAAAGGCGCGGCGCCCGCAAACCAGCGGTCCGCCGTCGCTGCCGCGATTTTGATCTGGCACCGTCTAGCGAGATGGCGATGCGAAGCGGCCCGGCGCTCTGGCACAATGCCGTGACCGGTGCCGAAAAAACGCGGCGCGCGCGGCACTCGTGGCCGCATGCGTGGCGGCGGCATCCCGGCGGACGCCGGCCCCGAAAAATTAATTTTCGCTTAAGGGCGTCACGCCAGAATCGGGCGCCCGTCCGGACTCGCGTTCATCGAGCGCGAGGGCGCGATGCCCGGCCAGGTATCGCAGACCCGCCTCAGCCACGGCCTCGCAAAGGGCCGGCTGTCAGCGGGATCGCCCGACATGGGTCAACCAGATCGGACCCGTACGCCGCCGGAATGCACTTCGGGTCAGCACTTCATCAGGACGCTCATGACACCACATACTTCCGCCAGCCCCGCGCTGCCGTCCGACGAAAAGGTCTCCGCCTGGAGCCTGATCAAGCCTTACTGGGTTTCCGAGGAACGAGGCATCGCATGGGCGCTGCTCGTCGCGATCATCGTGATGAACCTGATCGTCGTCTGGATCAACGTGCGCTTGAACCGCTGGAGCGCAGACTTCTACAACGCGCTGCAGCAGAAGAACGTCCACGACTTCCCGCATCTGCTGATGATTTTTACCGGACTCGCGTTCGGCTTCATCATCCTCGCCGTGTATGGACGCTATCTGCGTCAGATGCTCGGCTTCCGCTGGCGCCAATGGCTGACCACCCGCTACCTGAACGAGTGGCTCAACGACAGCGCGTTCTACCGCATCGAGCGCGACCGCCTCGCCGACAACCCCGACCAGCGGATCAGCGACGACCTGCAGTCGTTCGCGACCACCACGCTGTCGCTGACGCTCGATCTGCTGTCGACCGTCGTCACGCTGGTGTCGTTCATCACGATCCTGTGGACGCTCGCGGGCGCGCTGAGTATTTCGCTCGGCGGCATGCCGCTGCATATCCCCGGCTATATGGTTTGGGCCGCCGCGCTGTATGCGGTGGTCGGTTCGCTCGTTATGCAGAAGGTCGGCCATCCGCTCGTGTCGATCAACTATCAGGCGCAGAAAGTCGAGGCGGATTTCCGTTTCGGTCTGATCCGGCTGCGTGAGAACGCCGAGCAGATCGCGTTCTACAACGGCATGGAAACCGAGAAGACGAACGCGCGCACGTTGTTCGGCCGCATCCGCGACAACTGGTGGCAGGTGATGAAGTACACGAAGCGCCTGACCTTCGTGCTGAGCTTCTACGGCCAGATCGCGATCATTTTCCCGATCGTCGTCGCCGCGCCGCGCTACTTCGCGGGCGCGTTCACATTCGGCGTGCTGATGCAGATTTCGAGCGCGTTCGGCACCGTCAGCGATTCGTTCTCGTGGTTCATCAACAGTTATACGAGCCTCGTCGAATGGCGCGCGACCGTGAACCGGTTGCGCGAATTCAAGCGCGTCGTGCATTCGCCGCGTCTGAAGGAATCGGTGTCGCCGGCCACGGAACACGGCGGCATCAATCTGCATTTCGTCGACAGCAACTCCCTTACCACCGACGGCCTCACGCTCGCGCTGCCCAATGGCAACCCGCTGTCGCGCATCCGCGATATCGCGATCCGGCCGGGCTCGCGCTGGCTCGTGCGCGGTCCGTCGGGCGCCGGCAAGAGCACGCTGATGCGCGCGCTCGCGGGCCTGTGGCCGTTCGGAGACGGCTCGATCGACGCGCCGGTCAATGCGCGCATGATGTTCATTCCGCAGGTCAGCTACATGCCGATCGGCACGCTGAAGGCCGCGCTCGCGTATCCGTCGGCGGCGGACACCTATGGCGACGACGAATGCCGCGACGCGCTCATCACCTGCCATCTGTCGGAATACGCAGACCGTCTGCAGGAAACGGGGCATTGGACCCGCGTGCTGTCGCCGGGTGAGCAGCAGCGCTTCGCCGCCGCGCGCGTGCTGCTGCACAAGCCGGACTACCTGTTCCTCGACGAAGCGACCAGCGCGCTCGACGCGGAAAACGAGGCGCGGCTCTATCGACTGTTCACCGAGAGGCTGCCGAAGGCGGCGATCGTCAGCGTCGCGCATCGCGAATCGCTTGCTGCGTTCCATGACGAAACGCTCGACGTCGAGCGTTCGGCCGAAGCGATAGCGGCGTGAGCGACGCGCACAGCGCTCACTTCAATTAAGCGCACGACGCCGCCCCCGCGCGTCGTGCGCAACATCCGGAAAGACACGAGAAGAGTTCGGAAGCATTTGCGAAGCGCGCAAGTTGTTCCGCGCTTTGAAAATGCTCGCGAGCAGCGACGATAGTCGTACGGGCCGCGCCATGCGTCGGCCTTCGTTGACGTTAGTCACGTCTTTGATCGCAACCGCTCTCCGGACTTCTCGCCCATGTCATTCGCTCGCCGTATTTCACCTCTGCTCCCGACTTTGCTCCCGCGCCTCGCGCTCGCCTGCGGCGCGGCGCTGCTCTTCACGAACACCGTCGACGCCGCACAAACGGCCGAACCGAACCAGCCCGCGGATATCTGCGCGGCGCTCATGCACATCGTCGATGCGAGCGATTTCCGGCAACTGCCGAACGAGACCGCCGCGCAACTGCCGGGCGTCTCCCATTCCGACGATTGCCTCGCTACCGCGCACGCGTACGACTGCCACTGGCGCGCGCACTGGCAAGCCGACGGCGTCATCAACGATCCGCTCGAAGAACTCGGCGCCGACATCGCCGCCTGCTTTCCGCGCGTCGTGCACGACGTCAACACACCGGTGCGCCAGCATTTCGTCGTGACCACCGACGCGCGCCGCGTGAACGTCACCGCGAGCGTGCAAGGCCAGAACGAACTGCGACTGCGCGTGACGCGCTGAGCGCGCGGCCGTCGCTGCTTTCGATGACCCAGCGAATCTTGTGACCGGGATCGGGCGCTGGCTCATGACCTCGCCGCCGACCGTGCGCGCGCCAGCCGCAACCAAGCCTTCGCGTCCGGGTCGGGTTGCCTCGCTGATAGCGCGGCGTCGCTGCGCCCTCGCCGCCTTCGCCGCGACGCTGACGCTCACGCTCGACGGCTGCGCATGGACGCTGATCCAGGCCGCCGACGCCACCGGCTCCGTGATCCAGGCCGGCTACGCGATCGCGTCGAACTACTCGTCGCCGACCTTCGTCAACGGCCGGCCCGCCGATGTGCAGCACGTGTGCATCGAAGTGAATCCGACGGTGTCGGTCGGCGATTTCGTGCCGGCGCTGCAGCTCGCGCTCGAGCGGCGCGGCATTCGTTCGGACGTCTACAATCCGGGAACCTCGCCGGCCGGCTGCGAAGCGCGGCTCGTCTACAACGCCGCGATCGACTATGGGCGCCGCTCGTTCAGCGACGAATCCATCCAGTACCTGTCGATCATCGATCTGACACTGATCCAGAGCGGCCGCATTCTCGTCACCGCGCGCTATCAGACCGGCGGCCTGAACACCGACCGCTTCTCGTCTGCCTCGGTGAAGCTCGGCGGGTTGATCGAGCGGATGGTCGTCGATCGGACCGATTTCGCGCGTCAGGAGCAGCAACAGCAGACCCTGCAAACCTCGCAGGCCTTCCCGCCGACCCGCTGAAGACCCGCGGCTGTGCGTTCGCTTGCAGCGCCTTACACGGGAAAGGATTGGAAAGCGGTATGCGCTTTGCGCGGCCCGTGCGCATCACTAAGATGACCTGAATGAACCAGACCATCCTGATCGTCGATGACGATCCCGTCGTACGCGAGCTCGTCAGCGAATATCTGCACGGGCGCGGCTTCAACGTCTCCACCCTCGAAAATGGCTTGGCGTTGCAGCGCAGATTGCAGCAGGAGCGTCCCGCGCTCGTCGTGCTCGACATCATGATGCCGGAGCTCGATGGCATCAGCGCGCTGCGCGCGTTGCGCGTCGCCGGCGACGACATTCCCGTGATTCTGCTGACCGCGCGCGCCGATCCGATCGATCGCGTGATCGGCCTCGAACTCGGCGCCGACGACTATCTCGGCAAGCCGTTCGAACCGAGCGAGCTCGTCGCGCGGATTCGCACGGTGCTGCGGCGTCGCGGCTCGATCGCGCCGGGCGCGCCGGAGCAACGCGCGCCCTATCATTTCGGCCGCTTCGAAGTGAACTTCCCCGCGCGCGAACTGCGCCGCGACGGCGAACGCATCACGCTGCGTTCGAGCGAATTCGCGATGCTGAAGGTGTTCGTCACGCACGCGATGACCGTGCTCACACGTGCGCAGCTGCTCGAGAAACTGCACGGCAATAGCGAAGCGCATCGCAATCGCAGTCTCGACGTATCGATCTGGCGCTTGCGTCGGCTGATCGAAGTGGACCCATCGGAACCGCGCTACGTGCAGACGGTGTGGGGACGCGGCTACGTGTTCGTGCCGGATGGCGAAATCGGCGCCGCCGAACGCGGGCTCGCGCCGCCGCCCGGCTAGCGGCGCGAGTCGATCTGATCGGAGCCAGTCGATGCGATCTGCGCGTCGCGCACTACGCGCAGCGCGCTGACGCGGCTGACGCGGCTGACGGTCAAAACGTCAGCACACTCAGAAACATCCGCTGCAGCCAGCCCATCGTCGTCGCGTCGTTGACCATGCCGAGGCCCGCCTGTTCGATGCGCGCGTTCGCGACCTTGCTCGACGCAACGTAATTGCCTGCTTCGATATCCTTGGGATTGACGATGCCCGACAACCGAAGACGGTCGCGGGTACCGCTCATCGCGATCACCTTCTCGCCCGACACGACGAGATTGCCGCCCGACACGGTGCCGATCACGGTCACGGCGAGCGTGCCCGTCATATCGCTGATGTCGCGCAGATTGCCTTGCCCCTTGTAGTCGGTGCTGGCCGAGCCGATGTTGAACAGTTTCGCGAGCCGCGCGGCGGCGTTCGTCGATTGGTCCGCGGCGGTCGCGGTGATGCTGCTCGCGCGGTTCGCCGATGCGCTCGCGCTGTTGTTGCCGCTATACGATTCGGACAGCCGGATCGTCAGCACGTCGCCGATATGCTGCGCGCGCGGCGTCTCATACAGCAGCAGCGGCGCACCGGCCTGATAGATCGCGCCTTGCGTGTTGACGTTCAGCGGCGCGGACGCGAGCGGCGGCGCCATCGGCGTTTCGACGATCGACCTGGTCTGCGTGCTCGAACAGGCCGCGAGACAGCTCGCGGCGCCGAGCACGAGGGTCAGACGTAGCGTGGTCATGCTGGCTCCGTGGCGAAAGGATGAAATGGAGTTAAAGCGTGGCGGCGCGAGCCAGACGCCATCCGCTTTCGGCGTTGGGTTCGCACCGATAATCAGGCTTGCCAGGCAATCATCAGCCCGCGTCGGCGCCGCTCGCCTGCCACTGCCGCACGACCGCTTTCATCCACGTATCCGAGCCCTTCAGCAGATACGTGAGCGTACCGTTGCGGCTGCCCGGCAGAAAGCACAGCGTGATCGAACTGACCGCGTTCTCCCATACGTACATCGGCATCGCGCCCGGCGCCGCCGCGTTGCGCGTCGCGAGACGCGGCGGCCCATAACGATCCTCGAGCGCGTCGCGCAGATCCTCCGCGGTCAGCTCGTCGATCACGAACGACATCTCGTAGAGACGCAATGCGCCTTGCCCGTCGATGCGCGTGAAGCGCATCACGTGTTCGAGTGCCGGCGCGCCATCGACCACCGCCTGCGAGACCGCCCAGCGCTGATCATCGCGATGCGCCCAGCGGCACGCGACGCTCAGGCTATCGTGCGATTTCAGCCGCATGCCGAGCGCACCTGCCTGCACGTCGGTCTCGCAGATCGGCACGCTGCCGACCGGCGTCGCGCGCACGGCCGAGCCCGCGCGGAATTCGTCGATCGTGATGCCGAGCGCGACGCCGCGAAACGAAAACGGCGCATCCGGCGAGCGCCGCCGCGTGTCGGTGACGACGCTATTCGATGCCGCGCTGGCCGCCTTCGGACTGCGCGCGACAGGCTGCGCATGCGCGGCGCACGACAGCACACCGCCGAGCAGCATCAATGCACCAACCATCCTGGTGAGCATCATGATTCAATCGATCGCGGAAGCACACATGTCGAAAGGCGTCGCCGCCGCATGGCCGACGACCGGCAGCACTTTCAAGGTCGCCGCCGTGACCCGGCATGGCAGCGCCGCGGCGCCGCAGCCGCCGAGCGGCAACAGCAGCGCGCCGGCAACGAGCCACGCCACGATGCGACGCCGATGCTCAGTAGTTCTGGATAACGGCACGCGGACCTCGCCGGTTCACGCGGTCGTGTTGACCAGGTGGCCGATGAGCCCCGTCCCCGGCGCAGGCAGTGCAGGCTGCGCGAGCGCGCTGCTTTGCTGCGATTTCGCCGCTGCACCGGTGGGGCTCGAACTGGTGGACTTCTCCGTGGCTGACGTCTTCGCCAGCGTGGAGAACGGCGTGGAACTGAGGGTGTTGTGGATCGTCATGATGGACCTCGCGAAGGCGCGCATTGCGCGGGTGTCGGTTGAACGCCGCGAGCCGTCATCCGAGGCAGCTGGCCTCGTTCGGCGTGCGGCGCGACTTGCTGCGGAACGAATCATCGCGCCGCGCAGGCGCCGATGATGGGCGAAGCAAAGCATGCTTTCGCGCGGTTGTTACGACCCGTTCCGTGGGCTTGCGAGGGCTTTCGAGTGCTTGCCAGGTGTTGTCATCGCGTGGCGGTCGTGCGGAGAGCAGGATCAGGCAGTGCTAAAGTAGGCGCGGAACCTTCGCTGATCCGCCCCGGCGCAAGCCCGCCAGCGCCACGTGGCGCACAGTAAGCGTTGGTAAGGAAATGCGCGGTCGCGCGTCGGGCGCGCCCGTCTAGAATTTCGCCATGAATCCACAGGTCCTTATCGTCGACGACGATCCGGTCGTACGCGATCTGCTTTGCAAGTTTCTGCAGTCGAACGGCTTCGATGCGTCCGTGCTGCATGACGGCACTCATTTGCAGCGTCGTCTCGAGCGCGAGCGGCCGTCAGTCGTCGTACTCGACATCATGATGCCGAACACCGACGGCCTGCGCGCGCTCACCGCGTTGCGCGCCGCCGGCGACGACATCCCGGTGATCTTCGTGACCGCGCGCGGCACGGTGGCCGATCGCATCGTCGGTCTCTCGCTCGGCGCGGACGACTATCTGACCAAGCCATTCGATCCGCGCGAACTGCTGGTGCGCATCCAGACCGTGCTGCGCCGGCGCGGGCCATCCACCACGAGCGCGCCGGAAGCACGCAAGCGCTATCGCTTCGGTCCGTTCGAACTGGACTTCGCGACGCGCTCGCTGACCCGCGACGACGCCAAGCTGCCGCTGCGCGACAGCGAATTCGCGCTGCTGAAGATCTTCGTCAACAACCCGTACAAGGTGCTGTCGCGCGTGCTGATTCACGATCTCGTGCATCGCGACAACCTCGCGTTCCGCGACCGCAGCCTCGACGTGCCGATCTGGCGCCTGCGCCGCGTGATCGAGGACGACCCGTCGAACCCGTGCTATGTGCAAACGGTGCGCGGCAAGGGCTATGTGTTCGTGCCCGACGCCAATGGCACCCCCTTCGAGGACGGGGCCGCCCCGAGCGCATGAGAAATCCGCTGAACACGCTGTTCGGCAGAATGGCGTTGCTGTCGGCGGCGGTGCTGTTCGCGATTCAGGCGAGCTGGTTCGTGCTGGTGACGAGGCAGCCGCCGCGCCATGAGATCGACGGCTTCGCGCGCGGCATTCTGCTGGTGCTGCAGGCGATCAACGGCGAGCCGATCAAGGGCACCGCGCTCGCGCCGGCGATGCGCGTGCATCTGGTACCCACCTGGAACATGCCGACCAGCGTGCATCTGCGCGAGCCGCACGAGCATATGCTGGTCGAGTTGAGCCGGCATCTGCGCGAGAACCTGCCGGCCGGCACGCAGATCGCCGTCGACGATCTGCGTCCGCCGCAACTGTGGGTGCTGTTTCCGGGCAAGTCGAACTGGGTCGTCGTGCCGGTCGATGTCCCGCCGCCGCCGCGCTTTCTGATCGAATCGGTCTCGATGCTGGCCGCCGGGTTGATCCTGTCGTTGTTCGCGGTTTGGCAGATGCAACGGCCGTTGCTGCGCGTCGCCGATGCGTCGCGCGCATTCGGCTCGGGCGGCCGGCCTGACCCCGTGCCGGTGCAGGGCCCGCGCGAACTGCGCGATCTGATCGGCTCGTTCAACGACATGATGCGGCGCCTGAACGAAGCCGGCGACGACCAGGCGGTGATGCTCGCCGGCGTCGCGCATGATCTGAAGGCGCCGCTCACGCGCCTGAAGCTGCGCGCGAGCGTGCTGGTCGACGAAAACGAGCGTGCCGGCCTGATCCGCGACGTCGATTCGCTGACCAACATCGTCCAGCAGTTCCTCGAATTCGCGGGCCAATCGGCGGACGCCGGACCGTCGGTCGAAGTCGACGAGTTCTTGCGCGAGCAGTTTTCCTCGGGCGATTACGCGGAGGCCGCTGAACCCGCCGAAGCGGCGGACCCCGCCGAAACCCAGCTTTTCGCACTCGACTTGCGCGCTGGCCCCTCGTTCACGCTGCCGCGCACGCTGCTTGACCGGCTCGTGACGAACCTGGTCGACAACGCGCTCGAACACGGCATGCCGCCGGTGGAAATCTCAACCGCGTGCAACGACGGTCATTGGATCATCAGCGTGCGCGACCACGGCCCCGGCATTCCCGACGACCGCATCGCCGCGGCGATGAAGCCGTTCGTGCGGCTCGACGCCGCGCGCGGCGGCGAAGGCCATTGCGGGCTCGGTCTCGCGATCGTCGCGCGGCTTGCGCACCATCGCGGCGGACGCTGCCTCGTGCGCAATCATGCGCAGGGCGGGCTCG
Organism: Paraburkholderia youngii; assembly: GCF_013366925.1. Lineage (NCBI taxonomy): Bacteria > Pseudomonadati > Pseudomonadota > Betaproteobacteria > Burkholderiales > Burkholderiaceae > Paraburkholderia > Paraburkholderia youngii. The sequence goes on along the minus strand of NZ_JAALDK010000001.1, from coordinate 6,726,602 downwards.
ACGTTCGGATCGAACTGCCGGTGGACCCGGCGCTGACGTGAGGATGCTCGCAGGTAAGGGGACGCGGACCGGGGCACTTACCTGCCCTTACCGCATCGACTGTCGCGCGGGTCGCGGCCTTATAGTCGCCCGCGGCAACCTCGATGCCGCCCTTCTCCGTCCGCCCGCTCCTCTGGGGCGGACTTTTTTTTTTCGCTATCGGACGGCCGAAGCGCGTCAATGCACGAGCCGATTGCGCAGCGCGTCGACCGTCGCGGTGGAAAGACCGAGGCCTTGCGTTAAATAGTTCGCCATCGTGCCGTAGCTCGCCTGGACCTGGTCGAAGCCCGCCTGCAGATAATTCTCGTCGACGTCGAACAACGGCGCTCTCGCCGCGGCGATGGCCGCGCCTGCCTGCGCGCGCAGCGTGGTAGTTTGCGCAGCGATCGATGGCGCGAGATAGACGTTGCTCAGCAGGTAGTCCTGCATGATCACGTCGAGCGGAACGTTGGCGATGCTGAGCAGCAGCGCCGCGACCCAGCCCGCGCGGTCCTTGCCCGCACTCGAGTGGAATAGCTGCGCGCCCGTGCCGTTGGCGAGCGCGCCGAGCAACGCGCCATAGGCGGCTCGCTGCGGGCCGCCCGTCACATACGCGCGCGCCTGAGCCTGCATGAACGCGACGGCGTCGACGGGCGAATCGACCGGGGGTGTAACGAAGTCGTTCGTGCCGAGCACATTCAGGGCGGAGGATGTCGCGCCGCCCGGCAGCACGTCGGCGGTGCGCGCGATTTCGGCGGGTGTGCGCAGGTCGTAGACCGACACGATGCCTAGCTTGTCGAGCGTCGCCGCGTCCGTGCCGCTCAGCGTCAGCGCATTCGCGCGAAAGAACACGCCGCGCCGCATCTGCTTGCCGTCGACGGTCAGATAGCCGGCACCCGCGCCGCCGACATCGCGGAAATTGCTGACCGACACGAGTCGCGGCGTAGCCGGCTGCTCGGCTTCGAGACTGCCGCCGCACGCGGATAGCAGCGTGCTGCCGAAACCCGCGGCCAGCATCGCACCGGCCGAGCCCCTCAGAAAGCGTCGCCGCGCCGCCGACGTTTCGCCCAGCATGCCGCGCTCCACGGGCACGGTCGTGCTCGTAAGGGCGCGGAAAGGCGAACGGTTTTTCGCGGTGACGGGCATCGGAGGCGACGGATTATAGGAGGATCGAGTGGGCAGCCGGGCTGCAGACGCAGTTTAACGTTGACCAATAAGTTTTGCGTTACATCGTAGCGGTTTGTAAGAGAAAAAGAGGGCCGGGTGCGCGCCAATAAATGCCGCGTGACGCTCGCGCGCTGTCGCAAATGACGCCGACATGACGCACTGCGACGAGGCAAAAGAAAACCGGGCTCCCCCTTTCAGGCGAGCCCGGTTTCTTTCTTACTGCATCGCTTTACCGCTACAGGTGTCCTTCATGGGGCACCTTGTCGTCTCCACGTCTTCCTGCAAATTGAAGACGCTTAACGCGGCAGTTCCGAATGACCCATCAGGAACGCATCGACCGAACGTGCGCACTGACGGCCTTCGCGGATCGCCCATACCACGAGCGACTGGCCGCGACGCATGTCGCCCGCCGTGAACACCTTGTTCACCGACGTGTAATACGCCTTGTCGCCCTCGGTCGTGGCGCGCACATTGCCGCGCGCATCCTTGTCGACGCCGAATGCTTCGAGCACCGGGGAGACCGGCTGCGTAAAGCCCATCGCGAGCAGCACGAGGTCGGCCTTCATTTCGAATTCGGAGTTCGGCACTTCGACCATCTTGCCGTCCTTCCATTCGACGCGCGCGGCGATCAGCTTCTCGACCTTGCCGTTCTTACCTTCGAGGCGCTTGGTCGCAACCGCCCAATCGCGCTCGCAGCCTTCCTCGTGCGACGACGACGTGCGCAGCTTGATCGGCCAGTACGGCCACACGAGCGGCTTGTTCTCTTCTTCCGGCGGCTGCGGCAGGAGTTCGAACTGCGTGACGCTCTTCGCGCCATGACGGTTCGACGTACCCACGCAGTCCGAACCGGTATCGCCACCGCCGATCACGACGACGTGCTTGCCCTTCGCGATCAGCTGGTTCGGCACCTTGTCACCGGCGTTGACCTTGTTCTGCTGCGGCAGGAATTCCATCGCGTAGTACACGCCTTCGAGCTCGCGGCCCGGCACCGGCAGATCGCGCGGCGTTTCCGAACCACCGGCGATCACGACCGCGTCGAACTGCTCATTCAGCTCGGCCGGCGTGATGGTTTCCTTCGCGGTGTTGCCGATGTGCGCCGGCAACGAGTCCGGTTTGCCGATGAACACGTTGGTGCGGAATGTCACGCCTTCGGCTTCCATCTGGCGCATGCGGCGATCGATCTGCCACTTCTCCAGCTTGAAGTCGGGGATGCCATAACGCAGCAGGCCGCCGATGCGGTCGTTCTTCTCGAACACGGTCACGTCATGACCGGCGCGCGCGAGCTGCTGCGCAGCCGCGAGACCCGCGGGGCCCGAGCCGACCACGGCGACCTTCTTGCCGGTCTTGTGCTTCGGCGTTTGCGGCGCGACCCAGCCTTCGGCCCAGGCCTTGTCGATGATCGCGTGCTCGATCGACTTGATGCCGACCGGGTCGTCGTTGATGCCGAGCGTGCACGCCGCTTCGCACGGCGCCGGGCAGATGCGGCCCGTGAACTCGGGGAAGTTGTTGGTCGAATGCAGCACTTCGATCGCGTTCTTCCAGTCCTGACGGAACACCAGGTCGTTGAAGTCCGGGATGATGTTGTTGACCGGGCAGCCGTTGTTGCAGAACGGAATGCCGCAGTCCATGCAACGCGCGCCTTGAATCTTCGCTTCGTCGTCGGTCAGTGCCGCGACGAATTCCTTGTAGTGCTTCACACGCGTGAGCGGAGCCTCGTACGTCTCGTGGCGACGTTCGAACTCGAGAAAACCGGTTGCCTTGCCCATGTGGTTCTCTTCTCTATCTGTATCTAGGGGTAATCTGGACCCGCCGCGCGTCGATCGATCGGAACGCGGCGGGTACGTCTAAATGTGACTTCCGACGGCAGCTCAGGCGGCGAGCACTTCGCTGTTCGCCTTCTTCGCGGCGAGTTCGCCGAGAGCGCGCTTGTATTCGGTCGGGAACACCTTCACGAACTGACGGCGTGCCGCGTCCCAGTTTTCGAGCAGCGCCTTCGCGCGCGGGGAGCCCGTGAACTGGAAGTGACGCTCGATGAGCCCCTTGAGCAGCGCTTCGTCGGTCGTGTCGCGGTGCCATACGCCCTTGTCGACCGTGCGCTCCTGTTCGGCCTGTTGCAGCACCGGGTCGAGCGAAACCATCGACTTGTTGCACTTGCTCGCGAACGTGCCGTCCGGATCGAACACGTACGCGATACCGCCCGACATGCCGGCCGCGAAGTTACGGCCCGTCTCGCCGAGCACGACCACCGTGCCGCCCGTCATGTATTCGCAGCCGTGATCGCCCGTGCCTTCGACGACCGCCGTCGCGCCCGAATTACGCACGCAGAAACGCTCGCCCGCGACACCGCGGAAGAAGGCTTCACCTTCGATCGCGCCGTACATCACCGTGTTACCGCAGATGATGTTCTCTTCCGACTTGCCGCGGAAATCGTTGGTTGGACGGATGATGATGCGGCCGCCCGACAGGCCCTTGCCGACGTAGTCGTTGCCGTCGCCGACCAGATCCAGCGTGATGCCCTTTGCGAGGAACGCGCCGAAGCTCTGACCCGCGGTGCCTTTCAGCTGGATGTGGATCGCGTCGTCCGCGAGACCTTCGTGGCCATACTTCTTCGCGATCGTGCCCGACAGCATCGCGCCGACCGTGCGGTTCACGTTGCGCACCGGCTGGATGAACGACACGTGCTCGCCCTTCTCGATCGCGGCCTTCGCCTTCTCGATCAGCGTGTGGTCGAGTGCGCGGTCGAGGCCGTGATCCTGCACGTCGACGTGCTTGCGCGCGACTTCCGCCGGCACTTGCGGCTGATAGAACACGCGCGAGAAGTCGAGACCCTTCGCCTTCCAGTGCTCGATGCCCTTCTTCGTGTCGAGCAGTTCCGCGCGGCCGATCAGGTCGTCGAACTTGCGGATACCGAGTTGCGCCATGATTTCGCGCGCTTCTTCCGCAACGAAGAAGAAGAAGTTCACGACGTGTTCCGGCTGGCCCTGGAACTTCGCACGCAGTACCGGATCTTGCGTCGCGACGCCGACCGGGCACGTGTTCAGATGGCACTTGCGCATCATGATGCAGCCTTCGACGACGAGCGGCGCCGTCGCGAAGCCGAATTCGTCCGCGCCGAGCAACGCGCCGATCACGACGTCGCGGCCAGTCTTCATCTGACCGTCGGCCTGCACGCGGATACGGCCGCGCAGCCGGTTCAGCACCAGCGTCTGCTGCGTTTCGGCAAGGCCTAGTTCCCACGGCGTGCCCGCATGCTTGATCGACGACAGCGGCGACGCACCCGTGCCACCGTCATGACCGGCGATCACGACGTGATCGGCCTTCGCCTTGGCGACACCGGCGGCAACCGTACCGACACCCGACTCCGACACGAGCTTCACCGAGATGCTCGACGACGCGTTGACGTTCTTCAGATCGTGAATCAGCTGTGCCAGGTCTTCGATCGAGTAGATGTCGTGGTGCGGCGGCGGCGAAATGAGGCCGACGCCCGGCACCGAGTAACGCAGCTTGCCGATGTAGTCCGACACCTTGTGGCCCGGCAGCTGACCGCCTTCGCCCGGCTTCGCACCCTGCGCCATCTTGATCTGGATCTGGTCGGCCGACGCGAGGTACTCCGCCGTGACGCCGAAACGGCCCGACGCGACCTGCTTGATGCGCGAGCGCAGCGAATCGCCTTCCTTGAGCGGGATGTCGACGACCACTTCGTCGCCGATCACGGACTTCATCGAGTCGCCGTTCCTGATCGGAATGCCGCGCAGCTCGTTGCGATAACGGTTCGCGTCTTCACCGCCTTCACCAGTGTTCGACTTGCCGCCGATGCGGTTCATCGCGACGGCGAGCGTAGCGTGCGCTTCGGTGCTGATCGAGCCCATCGACATTGCGCCGGTCGCGAAACGCTTGACGATTTCCTTCGCCGGTTCGACTTCGTCGAGGGGGATCGCCTTGGTCGGATCGAACTTGAACTCGAACAGGCCGCGGAAGGTCATGTGACGCTTGGTCTGATCGTTGATCAGATGCGCGTATTCCTTGTACGTCTGGTACGAGTTGCTGCGCGCCGAATGCTGCAGCTTGGCGATCGCATCCGGCGTCCACATGTGTTCCTCGCCGCGCACGCGGTATGCGTACTCGCCGCCCGCGTCGAGCATGTTCGCGAGAACCGGGTTGTCGCCGAAGGCTTCGCGATGCAGACGGATCGCTTCTTCCGCGACGTCGAACAGACCAATGCCGCCGACCTTCGACGACGTGCCGTGGAAGTACTTCGCCACCAGATCCGACGCAAGACCGACCGCTTCGAAAATCTGCGCGCCGGTGTACGACATATAGGTCGAAATGCCCATCTTCGACATGACCTTCTGCAGGCCCTTGCCGACCGCCTTCGTGAAGTTGTAGACCGCCTTCTCCGCCGACAGGTCGCCCTTCAGGCCGGCCGCGAGCTGGCTCAGCGTTTCCATCGCGAGGTACGGGTGCACGGCTTCCGCGCCATAGCCCGCGAGCAGCGCGAAGTGGTGCGTTTCACGCGCCGAACCGGTTTCGACGACGAGACCCGTGCTCGTGCGCAGACCTTGCTGCACGAGGTGCGTGTGGATCGCGGCGGTGGCGAGCAGCGCCGGAATCGCGACGTTGTCGCGGTCGGTCTTGCGGTCCGACACGATCAGCATGTTGTAGCCGGACTTGACCGCATCGACTGCTTCCGCGCACAGCGAGGCGAGACGCGCTTCGATGCCTTCCTTGCCCCAGGCGACCGGATAGCAGATGTTCAGTTCATAGGAGCTGAACTTGCCGCCGGTGTACTGATCGATCGCGCGGATCTTCGCGATGTCCTTGAAGTCGAGCACCGGCTGCGACACTTCGAGACGCATCGGCGGGTTGATGTTGTTCGTGTCGAGCAGGTTCGGCTTCGGGCCGATGAACGACACGAGCGACATCACCATGTTTTCACGGATCGGGTCGATCGGCGGGTTCGTGACCTGCGCGAACAGCTGCTTGAAGTAGTGGTAGAGCGTCTTGTTCTTGTTGGACATGACCGCCAGCGGCGAGTCGTTGCCCATCGAGCCGACGGCTTCCTCACCCGCTTGCGCCATCGGCGCCATCAGGAACTTCAGGTCTTCCTGGGTGTAGCCGAACGCCTGCTGGCGATCCAGCAGCGCAGCAGCTTCGCGGCGTTCCGTGACGACGTCTTCCGCCTTCGCCTCGATTTCGTCGAGCTTGATGCGCACGGCGTCGATCCAGCTCTTGTACGGCTTGGCGTTGGCGAGGTTGTCCTTCAGTTCCTTGTCGTCGATGATGCGGCCGTGCTCCATGTCGATCAGGAACATCTTGCCCGGCTGCAGACGCCACTTCTTGACGATCTTCGATTCGGGAATAGGCAGCGTGCCGGCTTCCGACGCCATGATGACGAGGTCGTCGTCGGTGACGATGTAGCGCGCCGGACGCAGACCGTTACGGTCGAGCGTCGCGCCGATCTGGCGGCCGTCGGTGAACGCGATCGCGGCGGGGCCGTCCCACGGCTCCATCATCGCGGCGTGGTATTCGTAGAACGCCTTGCGGTTTTCGTCCATCAGCGTGTGCTGTTCCCAGGCTTCCGGGATCATCATCATCATCGCGTGGACGAGCGGATAGCCGGCCATCACCAGCAGTTCGAGACAGTTGTCGAACGATGCGGTGTCCGATTGGCCCGGATAGATCAGCGGCCAGAGCTTCGGCAGATCGTCGCCGAGCACGTGCGAGGCGATCGCGCCGGTGCGCGCGTTCAGCCAGTTGACGTTGCCCTTCACCGTGTTGATTTCGCCGTTGTGGGCGATCATGCGGTACGGGTGTGCCAGTTCCCACGCCGGGAACGTGTTGGTCGAGAAGCGCTGGTGCACAAGGGCGAGCGCCGACACGACACGCTCGTCCTGCAGGTCGCGGTAGTAGACGCCGACCTGACCCGCGAGCAGCAGACCCTTGTAGACGACCGTGCGCGCCGAGCACGAAGGCACGAAGTATTCCTTGCCGTGCTTGAGCTTCAGCGCCTGGATGCGGTGGCTCGCGGTCTTGCGGATGATGTACAGCTTCCGCTCAAGCGCGTCGGTCACCATGATGTCCTTGCCGCGACCGATGAAGATCTGGCGGATCAGCGGCTCGCTCGCCTTCACTGTCGGCGAGATCGGCATCGCGTGGTCGACCGGCACGTCGCGCCAGCCGAGCACGACCTGACCTTCGGCCTTCACCGTGCGCTCGAGCTCCTGTTCGCAGGCGATGCGCGACGCATGCTCCTTCGGCAGGAAGATCATGCCGACGCCGTATTCGCCAGCCGGCGGCAGCGTCACGCCCTGGCGGGCCATCTCTTCGCGATAGAAGCCGTCCGGAATCTGGATCAGGATGCCCGCGCCGTCGCCCATCAGTGGATCGGCGCCGACGGCGCCCCGGTGGTCGAGGTTCTCGAGAATCTTCAAGCCCTGCTGGATGATTTCGTGACTCTTGTGGCCCTTGATATGGGCGACGAAGCCGACGCCGCAAGCGTCGTGCTCGTTTTGCGGGTCGTACAGACCTTGGGCGGCGGGAACCGGGTGAATCGGTTGCTGGTGGTCGTTCATGGGGACACCGTCTGTGAGGAGGCCGGACAGGCCGTTAAACCATTGTTTTTTTGCCGCAGTGCGCTTCGCAACCACGACGGCGCTCTTCTCGCAGCCAGACTGCGCGGGACGAAAAGCGTCGGAAATCGGAATATACGCGACGAATCAAGGAAATAGCAAATAAAACATAGTGATCCGCCCCCGATTACCAAAATGGTGCGTTGCGGCTATTTTTTATTGGTGTCACATCAATTCGGCGCAAAAGAAAACGGCATACGAAATGCCGTCTTCATGCACTCCTTTGATGCAAAAACGCTTTATTCGAATTTAAAACCACTCTATCGGCGGTGCTGGGGTAGCGGGTGTCGCCGCGTCACTGCGTATGCGGCGTCTCGCGCACCTTGCGTGGCCGGCCACGCGGTAGCGGGGACACACGTCGGTTCGCGGCGCGCGCCGCCCATTCCCGGTAAGTGTCGCTGCCGAGTACCCAACCCTTCAACGTGGCTTGCTGGAGCTGACTTGCTTCGCGCTCGTCGAGCGGCTGCTCGCACAGTTCGCGATAAGCACGCTGTCGCTCGAACGGCGTATTGCCGAGAGACCAGTAGAGAGGGTGATCCGTGATCAGGCTGTCGAGGGTAAGGCCGATGTGATGACGATAGCTCGACCAACGATAATCCTCCGCCGCGTTGACCAGCTGCAAGCGCACCGGACACATCTCGACCACCCTGCTCGCCAGCAGGAAGTAACGCTCGCCTTCGATCACCGTGGCCCGGTAACGGCCCTCCCACAAGGTGCCGCGACGGGCATAGCGCCGGTTGAAGTGCGCGACGTAGCGCCGCCCGACAGCCTGCATCGCCTTGGGCAGACTCGACTCCTCGGTGGGCGTGACGAGCAGTTGCACGGCGCCCGGCATCAAGGCATAAGCGTGGATGGAAAGGTGATGGTCCCGGGAAGCCGCCTTCAGACAGTCGATGAAAAGCTCGTAGTCCTGGTCGTCGACGAAGGCGGGCTGCTGATCGAGCCCGCGGAGGATGACGTGCTGCGGCTGGTCGGGGACATAAAGACGTGCAAGCCGTGCCATGCTGGAGTGTCCAATAGTCGCGTTGGTATATACCCGAAGGTCCGAAGATCCGCATGCGCGCAAGGTTCGGCGCCATGCGGCCAAGCCAGAAACCATACGGTGCTTAGGGAGAAAACTCTAACCGCCGCGTATGGTTTGTTTCAAACGTTGTAGTCATAATGAGCGGGCCTTTTTTGGAGGAGCACATATGAAATTAAAACAGGCCGTAACGGGGATGGCAGTGCTTGCCTGCATGAGCACGGCGGCGCACGCACAATCGGCCGGCAGCTTTTACGTCACGACGGGCTGGTTCCATCTGGCGCCCCAATCGAGCAGCGACCCGCTGACCGTAACCAGCATTGGCGGTAGCCCAACCAACATTACCGAAGCCAACACCGGCGCTTCGCTGGGTTCGGCCGACACCATCGGCTTCACCGCCGGATACTTCGTCACTGACCACATCGCCACCGAATTCGTCATTGGCGTCCCGCCTACTTTCGACCTGTCAGGCACGGGTAGCCTCGCGCAGTTCGGCAAGATCGGGCAGGCCAAACAGTGGAGCCCGACTCTGCTGTTCAAGTACTACTTCAACGCGCCGACCGCTGCTTTCCGGCCGTATCTCGGTGTCGGTGTGAGCCGCATCTGGTTCACCGACGAGCACATCACCAACAGCTCATTCCAAGCCAACGTTCTGCATGGTCCGACCAGTGTCTCGACGGATAGTTCGTGGGAACCCGTGTTTAATGCGGGCTTCCATTACTCCTTCAATCAGCACTGGTTCGCCGGCGTGTCGATCTCGTACCTGCCGCTCAGCACGACCGCGAAGCTCAATTCGGCGGCCACCACGCCGGTCGGCACGCTGACCGTGCAATCGCAGACCAAGATCAAGCTGAACCCGATCGTCACCTACGTCAACATCGGTTACCGTTTCTAACGCATCGCGACAGCAGGTGGCTTGAATTAGGGTAGTCGAATTTTCGCGCCCTGGGGAACGCCGTCATCGAGCAGATGACGGCGTTTTTGTTTGGCGTCCCCGTCGCATCGGCATGGCAGTGTCGTCCGGCATCGGCGTTTGTAAATTTGACGCGAATGCGGCGCAACTGCGTGCAATATCTGGCAACGTTACGGCCACACGAAGCGTGTCGCGAGCCGCGCGCTATCACGTTACGGGCGATGCGACGCTTGGCATCGAAGTTGCGTTAGATGGCGTTTCCTAGGCTGCAACGTGATACTGCGTCTGCGCATAGCGTGTCCGCGCGACGATGCGCGGGGCCTTTCAACTCATCGACGGAGCGACCATGACAGCACTTCCAAATACGCGAGACGCCCTCGGCGAATCCTGGACCAGCGCGAGTCGCCGTGCGCGGCGCATCGCTCGCCATAGCCGCCATGCGGCCGAAGATATCGCGGTCGAGTTGCGCACCCTGCTGTCGGAACTCGAATCGACCTTGGCCGACGGCACGCAGGCCGACGCCGTGGCCTTGCGCGGCAAGCTGCGCAAACAGCTGGACGCCGCGCGCGAGCGGCTGAACGACACGCGCGATGCGATGCGCGACCGCGCGGGCGTCGCGATCTCGGACGCCGATCACTATGTGCATGAAAATCCGTGGCAGACGATTGCGATCGTCGGCGGGCTTGCACTGGTGGCGGGAGCGCTGTTCGCGTCGCGTTCGCGATGACGCTGGCTTGCGCGGCTTGAGGGTGCTGGCAAGGAGACGCGACGGCCGCTTCGATGCGGCAAGGTCGAACGTTGCCCTCTTGCCGCGCCTAGCCGCTAACGACTAGTTATCGTCGATCACGAACAGCCGCCGATACTCCTTCAGCGCGTAGCGATCGGTCATCCCCGCGATGTAATGCGCGATCAGACGCGGCTGGCGCGTCGCATCGCTCGATTGATAGTCCGGCGGCAGCAGCCGCGGATCGTCGGTGAACGCGTCGAACAGGCCGACCACGACGCGGCGTGCCTTGTTGGCCATGCGCATCACACGATAGTGGCGGTACATGTTTCTGAACAGAAAGCGTTTGAGCGCCGCGGCCTGCGCGGCGATTGCATCACTGTGCGCGACGAGCGGGGGCGCCGCACGCACGTCGTCGAGTGACGCCGGTGCGTAGCGGGCGAGATTGGCCCGCGTGGTCTCGATCAGATCGACGATCAGCGTATTGATCACGCGCCGCACCGTCTCGTGAATCAGCCGACGTCCTTCGATCTGCGGGTAGTCGCCGCGCGCCGCCTCACAATGCGTCTGCCAGAGCTCCACTTCGGCGAGCTGCTCGAGCGACAGCAGACCGGAGCGCAAACCGTCGTCGACGTCGTGATTGTTGTACGCGATTTCATCGGCGACGTTGGCGATCTGCGCTTCGAGCGACGGTTGACGTCCTTCGAGAAAGCGCTCGCCCAATTCGCCGAGCCGGCGCGCGTTGTCGCGCGAGCAATGCTTGAGGATGCCCTCGCGCGTCTCAAAGCACAGGTTCAGACCGTTGAATGCTCCGTAGTGCTCCTCAAGTTCGTCGACGACCGCGAGACTCTGCAGGTTGTGCTCGAAGCCGCCGTGCTCGCGCATGCATTCGTTCAATGCGTCCTGGCCGGCATGGCCGAACGGTGTATGGCCGAGATCGTGCGCCAGCGAAATCGCTTCGACCAGATCTTCATTGACGCGCAAATTCCGCGCAACCGAGCGCGCGATCTGCGCAACTTCGAGGCTATGGGTGAGGCGCGTGCGAAACAGGTCGCCCTCGTGATTGACGAAGACCTGAGTCTTGTACTCGAGCCGCCGGAACGCGGTGGAGTGGACGATGCGGTCGCGGTCGCGCTGAAATTCGGTGCGCGCGCTCGGCGCGGTTTCCGCATAGCGCCGCCCGCGCGAATGGCTCGAATGCGCCGCGTACGGCGCGAGATGCGCTTCGAGCGCCTGCTGGGTCGGCGCGGGGACGGCGGGTGCGGCGATCGCGGCAGCGGCATCCGCAGCGATGGCCGTGGCGCCGATCGCGCCGTTCCCGGCGCCTGCGCGCGCACTTGTCGAGTCATGCTGGATATCGTCGCTGCGCCTGTCAGTCACCGGGTTCTCCGAAACATGGGCGGCGCCTCGTGACGCGAGTGCGCGAAGCGTGGCTGCAGGGCCGTGCTGAATCTAGACGGCGGCGGCCAGCGTCGCATGCACTTCGGCGTCGGGCGCGCGGGTAATCAGCGTCTCACCGAAACGCTTCAGCAGAATGAACTTGATCGCGCCGCCTTCCGCTTTCTTGTCGATCTGCATCAGCTCGACGTAGCGATCCGTGCCGAGAGCGGGGGCACGCGTGGGCAGATGCGCGGCAAGCACCACGTCGACGAGTCGTTTGCGCGACGCTTCGTCCAGATGGCCGAGGCGCACGGACAGATCGGCCGCCATCACCATTCCGCAGCCGACCGCCTCGCCGTGCAGCCACTCGCCATAACCGAGCCCGGCTTCGATCGCGTGGCCGAACGTATGGCCGAAGTTCAGGATCGCGCGCAGACCGCCTTCGCGCTCGTCCTGCGCCACCACCGACGCCTTGATCTCGCAGGAACGTTTGACCGCCTCGGTCAACGCCGCCGGTTCGCAGCGGTTCAAAGCCTCGATATTGGCCTCGATCCAGGTGAAGAAACCGGCATCGGCGATCGCGCCGGTCTTGATGACTTCGGCGATGCCCGCCGCGAGTTCGCGCTCGGGCAGCGACCGCAATACCCCGATGTCGGCGATCACCGCCTGCGGCTGGTAGAACGCGCCGATCATGTTCTTGCCGAGCGGATGATTGATGCCGGTCTTGCCGCCGACCGACGAATCCACCTGCGACAGCAACGTGGTCGGCACCTGGATGAACGGCACGCCGCGCATGTAGCAGGCGGCGGCAAACCCGGTCATGTCGCCGATCACACCGCCGCCGAGCGCGATCAGCGTGGTCTTGCGGTCCGCGCGCGAGCCGAGCAGCGCGTCGAAGATCAGGTTCAGCGTCTGCAGATTCTTGTGCGCTTCGCCGTCCGGCAGAACGACCGTGGACACCTGCTTGTTCAGCGGCGCGAGCGCCGCGCGCAGCTTGTCGCCGTAAAGCGGATCGACGGTGCTGTTGGTGACGATCGTGACCGAGTTGCCGGCGATATGCGGCTTGAACAGCTCGGTCTGGCCGATCAGGTCGGCACCGATATGAATGGGGTAGGCGCGCTCGCCCAGTTCGACGTTGACGGTAATCATACGGTCCATTATGACGCAGGATGTTTGGCGACGCCGGCCATCTCGAGCTGCATCAGAACCATGTTGACGAGTCCGTTGACCGAAGGCCGGCCGGTTTCGATCACGAAGTGTGCGCATTCGCGGTACAGCGGGTCGCGCACTTCATAGAGCGCTTCGAGGCGAGCCTTGGGGTCTTCCGTTTGCAGCAGCGGACGATTCTTGTCGCGCCGCGTGCGCAGCCACAGGTCATGCGGATTGGCGCGCAGATAGATCACGAGGCCGCGGCTTTTCAGCGCTTCGCGGTTTTCCGGCCGCAGCACCGCGCCGCCGCCGGTCGCGAGCACGATATTGTCGCGCGCGGTCAGCTCCGAGATCACGCTGGCTTCGCGATCGCGAAAGCCCGCTTCGCCCTCGAGCTCGAAGATCACGGGAATGCGCGCGCCCGTGCGCGCCTCGATTTCATGGTCGGAATCGAAGAACGGGCGCTCGAGACGGCGCGCAACCGCCCGACCCACAGTGGTCTTTCCTGCCCCCATGAGCCCTACGAAAAAAACATTGGCGTGTGCGTCCCGCGCTTGCAACGGTGTCCTCTGGCTAATCCGGTGTAGTTCGTGCCGCAGCTTACTGGCAAAGCGGCTGCCTTGTCGAGCCTGCGCGCCGCCGACGGACGGCGGCGCAAGCGTGCCCTATATGCCCTAATTTTCCCGCACCACGCGCGGCGTGATGAAAACCGCCAGTTCACTGCGCGTGTCGCGATGAGTCCGATGGCGGAACAACGCGCCCAGAACCGGTATTTTGCCAAGGATGGGCACCCGCTCGACGTCGTCGCGGTCGTCAGTCTCGTAAATTCCGCCGATCGACACCGTACCACCATCCTCGACCTCGACGCGCGTTTGCACGTGCTTGGTGTTGATCGCGGGCCCGGCGTCGGTCTGCTCGCCGACGCTGTCCTTCGCGACGTCTAGATCCAGCACCACGCGGCCATCCGGCATGATCTGCGGCTCGACCTCCAGTTTGAGCGTCGCGCGGCGAAACTGCACGCCAGATACGCCCTGGCCGACCTTCGCCTGATATGGCAGCTCGGTGCCCTGCTCGACGATCGCCTTCATTCGGTCCGCCGTCACGACCCGCGGGCTCGACACGATTTTCCCATGTCCCTCTGATTCGAGCGCCGAGAGTTCGATATTGAGCAGCCGTGTAGCGTGCGCCGCGAATAGCGTGAGGCCGGCGGTCGCGGCATCGAATCCGGAAATCGGACGGGCCGACAGATCGTACACGGTGCCGTCCGTTCCTCCCGTCAGCCCCCTCGACGTACCATCCGCGCTCGTGCCGGCCAGCGACAGCCGCACCCCGAGATTGCGCGAAAAGCCCTGGTCGCCTTCGACGATCTGCGCCTCGATCAGCACCTGGCGAGTCGGCCGGTCGACGGAGGCGATCAGCGCCGCGATCTGTTCGAGCCGCCCAGCGAGATCGGTGACGAACAGCAGGTTGGTGCGCGGATCGGCAGTGACGGCGCCGCGTTTGGACAGCACGCGCTGGGTGCCGGAACCGGTCAGCAGGCGCCGCACGTCCTCGGCGTGCGCGTAGTGCAGCTCGAAGGTGCGGCTCGCGAGCGGTTCGAGGTCCGCGGCGCGCGCGTGAGCTTCGAAGCGCTGACGTTCGCGCGCGGCGAGTTCGGCGGCGGGCGCGACCCAGATGACGTTGCCGTGGCGCTCCATCGCCAGATTGTTGACGTCGAGCAGCGTGTCGAACGCGGTGCGCCACGGCACCTGATCGAGCCGTATCGACACCGCGCCGCGCACTTTGTCGCTGGCGACGAGGTTCAGGCCGGTGAACTCGGCGAACGCTTTCAGGACTGCGCCGAGTTGCGCTTGCTGGAAGTTCAGCGAAATCGGCTTGTTGCCCGCGGGAAGGCCCGAGTCGGCACCGGCCGCTGCGTCGGCGAGGCGCGGCCGCGGCGGCAGCGGAACCGGCGGGCCCTCGAGACTGGGCGTGCCGGCGCCGTCGTCGCGGGCGGTAACGGCGGGTTGTTTTGGCGACGGTGGCAGGATCTGGCCGTTGGCGGCGTCGTCCGGGGAAGCGTCGGCCGCTATCGCGGCACGCGGGGCAGGCTCGACGGTGTCCGGGTCCGGGGCCGCGCCTGGCGCAGAAACATAGGCGAACGGATTCGCCGCCTGGCCGATGCCGCCGCTCGGCAGCGGCGCTGTCTCGAGGGCGGTATTGGCCGATACGGCTGGATCGTCGAGCGCGGCGTAAGTCGGCAACGGCGGTAGCAACGGTGGCGTCGCTGCCTGTGCGACCCCACCGCCCAGCGTCGCAGCGAAGTAGAGCCCGAAACACAGCCCGCAGACGACACGGACCTCGCGTTCGCCCCGCAACATCGCCACTCTCAATCGCTTGAGTGTGCGCATCATGACGCCTCCGTCTGCATCAGCGTCAGCGTGCGCGTCGCGCCGCCGTTCGCGAGCGTAATGCCTAGCGCGTCGAGCTGCGTGACCCGCTCGACGCCCAGTTGCTGGCCGGCCGCGACAGTCGTCGTGCCGTCTGGCGTGTCGAGCAGGGCGAGCCCGCGGGTACGATCGCGCAGCAAGCCGATAAGCCGCAACTCGGAAACATCGCCCGGCTCGCCGCTCGCGGAGATCTGCGGCTTCGCGAACGGATCGAAAAATACGAGGCCTTCGTCGTCGGCGGCGGCCTCGTCGGCGTCAGCGCTTACGCCGGCGCTCGCAGCCGGGGTCGCGGACGCCGGCCGCAGCGCGTCGTACACCTGCAGCGTCGCGGCCACCGCGAGACCTTTGCCGTCCTGCTTGACGGTCACATCGACGGGAACGATCAGCACCGGCAGTTGCGCTAACCCGTGGAAAAACGCCATCAGGTGGACGAAGTCCGTGCGCGCGGTGAGCTGCAGTTCGCGCTTGCGCTCGACGCCCTCGCCGCTCGCCGCGCCCGGTTCGACCGCGAGCAACAGGACGCCGCTCTGCGTGGCCAGCTCGGAGACGATGCGCACGTCGTCGGCGGAATTCCACTGCACGGCGCTCGACACCGTGGCCGGCATCGCCGCGGCTGCACGGCGCAGCGACGGCAGCTGCGCTAGCGCGTGGCGCGCCTGCGCGAGACGCTGCGTGCCGAGCGCGAGCGCCGCGCGGCTCGCTTCCAGTCCGGCGAGATCGGCCGTGTTCCAGCCGTACGCGCCGAAGGCGAACACCAGCGCGGCGATTGCCGTCGCGACAAGCCAGCGACGGTGCGAGCTCCAAGCCTCGAGCGGCATACGCGCCCGCTTGACCCAGCGTGAAACGAACGCGGCGCCGTACGGTGCACCGCCCGGCTCGAAAAATGTCGTGCTCATCGTGCACCTCCCTTTCGTGCGGCCCGCGACGCGTGCGTCGCTTGGAGCGGCGGTTCGCCCCAGCGCAGGCGCGCATCGAATTCCACTGGTCCGCCAATCGCTGGTTCCGCCGATGCGCCGCCCTTCCCAGTCGGCCGACGTAAATCGCGCATCTCCGCGCCCTGCACGCCGTGAATCGCGCCGAGCCGCTTGAGCCACTCGGCCGACGCGATATGGCCGCTCGAAGTCGCCAGCAATTCGGTCTCGTACTCGCGCTGTCGAAACTGCCGCAACACGATGCGCTCGCCGGGCTCGAAGCTCAGCGCGTCGAGCAGATCGCGCAGATGCGCGAGCGGCCTCGCGAGACTCGCGGCGCGCCCCGCGGCTTCGCGTTGCGCCTGTTCGGCCCGCGACAACTTCGCGTGCTCCGCGAGCGGCGCGGCGAGCGGGGTCAGCGCCTGCTCGACGGCTGCGCGCCGCGCATCCAACCGCGCCGCGGCAAAGCTCTGCCAAGCGGCGACGAGCAGTACGCCCGCGGCACCGACGCACGCCGCCACGGCCCAGTCGCGCATGCAGCGGCGCCGTGCGAGTCGCGCGTTGCGTTGGCGGTACGGCAGCAGATTGAAGCCGCCTAGCCACGGCACAGCGGCACGCTGGTCACACCGATTGGGACTCGCGGCCACGCCAGATGAAAACGACAGAGCGCCCCTCATTCCAGCACCCCACGCAACGCGAGCCCAAACGCGACCGCGCCAGCCGGCTCGTGCAGCAACGCGTCGTCGAGCGGCCGTGCGTGGCTGACGAGCAGCGCGCACTCGAACGGCAGCGCCGAGCAGCCGAGCACGTCGCCAATCTCGGCGAGCGAAAAGCCGACGCCGTCGAGCAGTTCGATTTCGCCGCCGATCAGCGCACAGTCGAACTCCGGCCCCTGCGTGAGATCGCGCAACGCGTCGGCGAGATCGGCATGCTCGGGCGCCGGATAGCGCATCTCGCCGACGTTCGCGCCATCGACGACACTCCAGCCGTACACGCCGTCCGTACCGACCCACACCGCCGCGTACGGTTCGCTCGGGTCGAGTTCGCGACTCGCCGCATGGCGCAGTGCGCGCAATGCGGCGTGCGGTTCGCCATCGATAGCGGACAGCGAAATGCCCGCGGTCGCCGCGCATTCGATCCGCGCTTCCAGATGCTGACGCGAGGTCGCGGCGATCTTCACCGAGCGCTGCGGAGACGGCGTCTCGTCGACGTACCAGTCGACCGCGAGTGCATGACGCTCGAGCCCGGCGATGCGCTCGGCTTCGCCCATCACCGCGGGCGCGAGTCCGGCGAGCGCGACGCCGCCGTCCTCCGCCTCGCAGTCGCTCTGCGCGGCGAGCCGCGCGAGCGGCACTGTCGTCGTGAGCGTGGCCGACGCAGGCACCGCCATCGCGCAGCGCAGCGCGTGCGTCGCGCATACGCGCGGCAAGCCGGCGAACGCATCGCGCAATGCCCGCGAAACGGCCTGCCGATCGACGATCTCGGCGCCCGCCATCACGCCGGCCGCGAGCGGCACCGTGCTGATATGTTCGAGATGCAGCGCACCCCGTGCGCGTTGACTCACCACCACGAGACGCACGTTTTGCGAGCCGACGTCGATGCCGGCGGCGAAACGCTGCCGGCCCTCCCTCACCGCCTGAAGCCATGAATTTCTATAAGCCATACCGCCCTCCCTCTGAACGCGAATAACGAGGGATCATTGTCGGCAGACGCGCGTCCTAACGACATTCAGCCGAATGGCTAACGCGGCTGCGAAGCCGCCCCGAGCGGCATCAAAGCGACTACAGTTGGGACTACAGCGAAGTCGTTCCCGCGCCGCCTGGCATGTGCCGATTGCACGCCATTCGTAAGCCTTCCGAAAGCAGAAAAACCCTGGCGGCTATAATCGCGGGACTGTTTTTCCGGTACTCCTATGCAAGCCACGTCTCCTACGTCTCCGCCGCCCGCGCCGAAAAAGCGCAAACGTCCGTTATGGCTGAAGCTGATCCTCGGCTTTGTCGGCTTGATCGTGGCGGGCATCGTGTCCGTGGCGCTGGTGCTCGGCTATGCGCTCGTCGTCGCGACACCGAACCTGCCGTCACTCGATGCGCTGACCGACTATCAACCCAAGGTGCCGCTGCGAATCTATACGGCCGACCACGTGCTGATCGGCGAATTCGGCGAGGAGCGGCGCGACATCGTGCACATCCAGGACGTGCCCGACAGCCTGAAGAAAGCGATCCTCGCGATCGAGGACGCGCGCTTCTACGAACACGGCGGCGTCGACCTGACCGGCATCGCGCGAGCCGGCATCGTCGCGCTGACCAACGGCCATGCGACTCAAGGCGCGAGCACGATCACGATGCAGGTCGCGCGCAACTTCTTTCTGTCCAGCGAGAAAACCTACACGCGCAAGATCTACGAGATGCTGCTCGCGTACAAGATCGAGTCGAAGCTGAGCAAGGATCAGATTCTCGAGGTGTACATGAATCAGATCTATCTCGGTCAGCGCGCGTACGGATTCGCGAGTGCGGCGCGCGTGTACTTCGGCAAGGACCTAAAGGACCTGACGCTCGCCGAATCGGCGATGCTCGCCGGTCTGCCGAAGGCGCCGTCCGCGTATAACCCGGTCGTCAATCCGAAGCGCGCGAAGGTGCGCCAGGAATACATCCTGCAGCGCATGTACGAACTGCATTACATCACCCCGGAACAGTACGACGAGGCGAGCCGCCAGCGGCTCGTCGTGAAGGGCATGGGCAAGGAGTACAGCGTGCACGCGGAATACGTCGCGGAAATGGTGCGGCAGATGATGTACGCGCAGTACCGCGAGGAAGCCTACACCCGCGGCCTGAACGTCGTGACCACGATCGACTCGGCCGATCAGGACGTCGCCTATCACGCGGTGCGCAAAGGCTTGATGGACTACGAGCGCCGTCACGGCTATCGCGGCCCGGAGGCGTTCATCGATCTGCCGGCCGACGCCGACGAGCGCGAGCAGGCCATCGACGATGCGCTGCTCGAGCATCCCGACAACGGCGAAATCATCGCCGCCGTCGTCACGGCGGCGAGCCCGAAGGAGGTGCAGGCGGCCTTCATCGACGGCAACGTCGCGACGATTCAGGGCGACGGCCTGCGCTATGCGCAGTTCGCGCTCGGCCCGCGCGCGCAGCCGAATCAGCGCATCCGGCCCGGCGCGATCGTGCGGCTCGTGAAGAACGACGAGGGCGACTGGTCGATCACGCAATTGCCGCAGGTGGAAGGCGCGTTCATCTCGGTGGTGCCGCAGGACGGGGCGATCCGTTCGCTGGTCGGCGGCTTCGACTTCAACAAGAACAAGTTCAATCACGTGACGCAGGCGTGGCGTCAGCCGGGCTCGAGCTTCAAGCCGTTCATCTATTCGGCGTCGCTCGAAAAAGGCCTCGGGCCTGCGACGATCATCAACGACGCGCCGCTCTTTTTCAGCGCCGCCGAAACCGGCGGCCAGGCGTGGGAGCCGAAGAACTACGGCGGCGGCTTCGACGGTCCGATGACGATGCGCACCGCGCTGCAGAAGTCGAAGAATCTCGTGTCGATCCGCATCCTGAACCAGATCGGCCCGAAGTACGCGCAGCAATACATCACGCGCTTCGGCTTCGACGCGGATCGCCATCCCGCCTATCTGCCGATGGCGCTCGGCGCGGGCCTCGTGACGCCCCTGCAGATGGCGGGCGCGTTCTCGGTGTTCGCCAACGGCGGCTACCGGATCAATCCTTACCTGATCGCGGAAGTCACCGATCAGCGCGGCGGCGTCGTCGCACAAGCGCAGCCGCTCGTGGCCGGCCGAAACGCGCCGTATGCAATCCAACCGCGCAACGCCTATGTGATGAACAGCCTGCTGCAAAGCGTCGCGCAGCACGGCACCGGCGCGAAGAGCAACGTGCTCAAGCGCACCGATCTCGCCGGCAAGACCGGCACGACCAACGATTCACGCGACGCGTGGTTCGCCGGCTATCAGCACACGCTCACCGCGATCGCGTGGATCGGCTACGACAATCCGCGCAGCCTCGGCGACAAGGAAACCGGCGGCGGCCTCGCGCTGCCGGTGTGGATCGAGTACATGGGTCGCGCGCTGAAGGGTGTGCCAGAGTACAAGATGGCACGCCCCGACGACGTCAGCGAAATCGGCTCGGAGCTTTATTTCGACGATTTCACCCCGGGCCACGGGTTCATCGCAACGGTCGGCGTCAGTCAGGCGACGCTCGACGCCCAGGCGAGCGCCGCGGCCGCCGCGCCGGAACAGGTCGGCGAGCAGGAGAAGCAGGACATCATGAATCTGTTCCGCGGGCACTGAGGCCGCGTCGACGTACTGTTAGAAAGAAAAAACCGCCGCGTTCGTTACGCGGCGGTTTAGCTTTGAGAGCGTCTCGTGCTTCGCGCTCATTGCGCCACGCTCATTGCGCGGCGAACTGCACCGGCTCGCCAGCCTGCTCGGTCGCATACTGCGACAGCGCCGCGAAAAACTCCGAGCCGCTGCGCGTGTCGCGCCATTCGCCGTCGACGAAACGGAAGTGAAAACCACCGGCCTTCGCCGCGATCCAGATCTCGCTCATCGGCGGCTGAAGATTGACGATGATCTTGGTGCGGTTCTCGAATTCGAGCGTCAGAACGTTGCCGCTGCGCTCGAGCTCGATGTCGGCGTCGATGTCGTCGAGCGCGCTCTCGATGGCGGCCAGCACGGCTTCCGCACGGGTCAGGTAATCACTATCGGACATGCTAAACTCCATCGATTATTCATTCAGGGACAGTCATGCGAGTCGTAACTCGGATGCGCGCGGCAGCGCCCGGCCGCGCGATTGTAGCGGTTTTAGCCATTCTCGCAGGTTGTGCGCTCACCGGCTGCGGCCAACGCGGCTCGCTCTATCTGCCAACCGTACCGCCGCTGCCCGCCCCGCCGGCTCACCGCACGCAAACACCGTCGACCGATCAAACGCAACCGGCTAACGGCGCGGCCAACGCGGACTCGATCCCGGACACCTCGGGTACGCCGCTCACGCTCGCCCCCGAAGACCAACTCAAGACGCCGCCCGCTTCGGCGGCATCGGCTCCCGCAGTGCCGCTGCCCGCCTCTGCCGCCCCTTCCGCTCAATAAGACTTTCGCATGACTCGATCCGCATTTGACTACGTCGACGGCGTATTGCACGCCGAAGGCGTGTCCGCCGTTTCCCTCGCCGAGCAGTTCGGCACGCCGCTGTACGTCTATTCGCGCGCCGCGCTCACCGCGGCGTGGAACGCCTATGCGGGCGCCTGCGCCGGGCGTCGCGCGAGCGTGCACGTGGCCGTCAAGGCCAATAGCAATCTGGCGGTGCTGAACGTATTCGCGCGCCTCGGCGCGGGCTTCGACATCGTGTCGGGCGGCGAACTCGCGCGCGTGCTCGCGGCCGGCGGCAAAGCGGAAAACACCGTGTTTTCGGGCGTCGGCAAGCAGGCGAGCGAAATGCGCGACGCGCTCGCGGCGGGCGTCAAATGCTTCAACGTCGAATCGATTCCCGAGCTCGATCGACTCAACGCGGTGGCGGGCGAGATGGGCAAGAAGGCGCCGGTGTCGCTGCGCGTGAATCCCGACGTCGACGCGAAAACGCATCCGTACATTTCCACCGGCCTGAAGACGAACAAGTTCGGCGTCGCGTTCGAGGATGCACGTGCCACTTATCAGGCGGCCGCGGCGATGGCGAATCTCGAGGTGGTCGGCATCGACTGCCATATCGGCTCGCAAATCACCGAAGTCGCGCCTTACCTCGACGCAATCGACAAAGTGCTGGAGCTCGTGGAGCAAATCGAGCAGGACGGCGTGACGATTCGCCATATCGACGTCGGCGGCGGCCTCGGCATCACATACGACGACGAAACGCCGCCGGAAATCGGCGAGTTCGTGCGCACGGTGCTCGATCGCATCGAAGCGCGCGGCCACGGTCACCGCGAAGTCTATTTCGAACCTGGCCGCTCGCTGGTCGGCAACGCGGGCGTGCTGCTCACGCGCCTCGAGTTTCTGAAGCCGGGCGAGGACAAGAACTTCGCGATCGTCGACGCGGCGATGACCGATCTCGCACGCCCCGCGATGTACGACGCGTATCACGCAATCGAGCCGGTCGTGAAGCGCGACGTCCCTGCGCACGTCTATGACGTGGTCGGCCCGGTCTGCGAAAGCGGCGACTGGCTCGGCCGCGAACGGCTGCTCGCGGTCGAGCCCGGCGATCTGCTCGCGATCCGTTCGGCCGGCGCGTATGGCTTCGTGATGAGCTCGAACTACAACACCCGTGCGCGCGCCGCCGAAGTGATGGTGGATGGTACACAAGCGCACGTAGTTCGGGCGCGCGAAGAGATCAGCCAGCTGTTTGCGGGCGAAACGATTCTGCCGGCGTAAACGTCGGGGCTGGCTGCAGAGCCAACGGTAAATGAAGCGCAGCAACAAAAAATGGCGATGCCTCCTCGGCATCGCCATTTTTCTTTGCAGCAACGTGCGTGACGCGAAAGGTTCGCGCAATCACCGTCGGCGCGTTGTCATCCTTCGCTCACGTATCCACACCACCAGCCGCCATCCCAGCAGCGCGATCATCACCGCGCCGTAAATCTTCGGCAGCAGCAGATCGTGCTTGCCCGCCTTCATCCACCAGAAATGCAGGATAGCGAGCGCGCCGATCACGTAGATCGCACGATGCAGCGTCTGCCAGCGACGTCCGAGCTTGCGCACCATCGCGCGCGGCGACGTGACCGCAAGCGCGATCAGCAGCACGAACGCGGCGAAGCCCACCGTGATGAAGGGCCGCTTGCCGATGTCCTTCAGTATCTCCGCCACATCGAACCACTTGTCGAACCACAGGTACGTGGTGAAATGCAGCGTCGCATAGAAGAATGTATAGAGTCCGAGCATCCGACGGAAACGCACGAGCGCGGCGACGCCGGTCAGACGGCGCAGCGGCGTCACCGCTAGCGTGATGCACAGGAACACGAGCGTCCACAGGCCCGTCGAGCGGGTGATGAATTCGATCGGATTCGAACCGAGCCGGTCGGTCAGGCCAAACAGCACGAGGCGTGCGAGCGGATAGAGCGCCGCGACGAAGACCGCGACTTTCGCCGATACGACCCAGCGCGCGCCGCCCGCGGCCCGCGGCTTGGCCGCCGAGATCGGCGCCGTGCGCCGTGTCGCAGGCTCGCTGCGGGTGACAGTTTGCGTGTCGGTTGCCATCGCGCTCGCCTTAGAAGTTCTTCTTCAGGTCCATGCCTTGATAGAGCGATGCGACCTGATCGCCGTAACCGTTGAACATCAGTGTCTTGCGCTTCGGCGTAAAAAAGCCGTCTTCGCCGATACGCCGTTCCGTAGCCTGGCTCCAGCGCGGATGATCGACATTCGGATTCACATTCGAATAAAACCCATATTCGTTCGATGCGTACGTGTTCCAGCTGGTCGGCGGCTGCTTCTCGACGAAACGGATTTTCACGAGCGACTTCGCGCTCTTGAAGCCGTACTTCCACGGCACCACCACGCGCACCGGCGCGCCGTTCTGATTCGGCAGCACCTGGCCGTAGAGGCCCATCGTCAGCAGCGTCAGTGGATGCATCGCTTCGTCCATCCGCAGGCCTTCCGAGTACGGCCACTCGAGTATGGCCTGCGACAACCCGGGCATCTGCGACGGATCGGCGAGCGTGATGAATTGCACGTACTTCGCATTGCCGGTCGGCTCGACGCGTTTAATTAACTCAGAAAGCGAGACGCCGATCCACGGCACCACGATCGACCAGCCTTCGACGCAGCGATGCCGGTACACACGTTCCTCGAGCGGCGCGAGCTTCAGCAGGTCGTCGATGTCATAGACCTTCGGATTCTTGATCTCACCCTCTACGCTCACCTTCCACGGATGCGGCCGCAACGTGCCCGCGCGCTGCGAGGGGTCGGATTTATCGGTGCCGAACTCGTAGAAATTGTTGTAGGTGGTGATGTCCTTGTACGGCGTGATCTTGTCGAGCGCGACGAACCTGGTGTTGGTTTTCGCCGCGAGCTTCTGCGCCTTCGGATCGGGCGACGAGTATGTCGCGAGCGCCTCGCCGCTCACGCCGATCAGGCTGCCGAACGCCATCGCGCCCGCTGCCTGCAGGATGCGTCGGCGGTTCTCGAACACGTGCCGCGGCGCGATTTCGCTGCGCGCGATGTCATCGCCGGTAAGTTGAATCCTATCGCTTCGCTTGATCCACATCGTGCTGCTCCTTGCCGGCCCGCCGCGTCATGCGCGTTGCGGTGCCATATTGATGATCGCCCGTTTGGGGGCGCCTGTCATCCACGGGTACCTGCTCAGCTGCTTGATTGGTGAACACCGGGGCGCGACGAATATTCCGTCCACCATGAAAAAACCGCCGGTGCAAAAGCACACGGCGGTTCTTAGTCGGTTCAGCGCGGCGGATCTTACAGCTTGCCGTAGCTATGCAAGCCCGACAGGAACATGTTCACGCCGAGGAACGCGAAGCTCGTGACCAGCAGGCCCGTCAGCGCCCACCATGCGGCGATAGCGCCGCGCAAGCCCTTCATCAGACGCATGTGCAGCCAGGCCGCGTAGTTCAGCCAGACGATCAGCGCCCACGTCTCCTTCGGGTCCCAGCTCCAGTAGCCGCCCCACGCTTCGGCGGCCCACAGCGCGCCGAGAATCGTCGCGATCGTGAAGAACGCGAAGCCGACCGCGATCGACTTGTACATCACGTCGTCGAGCACGTCGAGCGCCGGCAGACGATCCGCAAGGACGCCGCGTTCCTTCGCCAGATAGGCGACGCCGACCATCGCCGACAGCGCGAAGCTGCCATAGCCGATGAAGTTCGCCGGCACGTGAATCTTCATCCACCAGCTTTGCAGCGCCGGCACGAGCGGCTGGATCTGCTGCGCATCGCGCGAGACCGAGTACCACATCAGGAAGCCGACGGCCGCGCTGATCACGAGCAGCACAAACGCGCCGAGCGCGCGCGTGTTGTAGTGCTGCTCGTAGTACAGATAGAAAAGCGCGGTGATCAGGCTGAACAGCACGAACACTTCATACAGATTCGAAATCGGAATATGGCCGACGTCCGAGCCGATCAGGTACGACTCGTACCAGCGCACCATCATGCCGACGAAACCCATCAGCACCGCCACCCACGTCATCTTCGAGCCGATCGCGGCGCCTGTCGGCGAGCGTGACAGCAGCGCGATCCAGTAGAACACGGTTGCGAAGACGAACAGCGCGCTCATCCACAGGATCGCGGACTGGCTGGAGAGGAAATACTTGAGGAAGAACGCGTTGTCGGCACGGCTCAGATCGCCTTGGTAGATCTGGATCGCAAGCAGCGAAAGAGCGGCGATTGCCACCATCAGCGGACGCACCGGCTTCCAGCGCCAGCCGAGCACCACGAAAACCGGCACTGAGCACACCAGCACCAGTTTGTCGTAGTAGTTCATGAACGGGTAGTAGCGCGACAGCGCAAAGCCGGCGCCCCCGACCAGCGCCAGCGCGAACAGCCAGTCAAAGATACCCTGGCGTTTCAGGAACGGCCGTTCGTCGAATTGCTGGAGTTCGGGCGTGCTGCTCGCAAACGCCTTGTCGGCGCGTGAAGCAGAAGAAGAGGAGGAAACCTGAGTCAAGTCCATGATCTTACCGGGTCGAATCCTGTGAACTTGCCGACGAGGCGGCGGCCTGAGCGGCCGGACGGGCATCGGCTGCTTCGATGAGTTTCGCGCCCAGTGCGGCGCTCACGGCGTCGCGCGTCCGGACGAACTCCTTCTCGAAGTCTAGCGTCTTACGCGCGCTCGACATCGCCATCACGACGTTCGTGCCGTGGTCCGTATCCTTGAGCCAGAACCACAGACGCCGTTCGCGGACGTAGAACATCGAGAAGATGCCCAATACGAGAAGCAGGCTGCCAAGATACACGACTTTTTTGCCGGGCGCGCGCGTCAACTGAAATACCGAAGCTTGCACCTGCTTGAATGAGTCAAGCTGCAAATAGACCGGTGATCCATACAGAAAGCTGTCGGATATCGCATTAAGCGAGCTCTGAATGAAGCGGCTCGTGTCCGCATTGGCCGGCGCGGCGGGCTCGCCGAGCCGCTGGCGCGACAGTTGCCACAAGTCCCACGCGACGCCTTCGAGCATCCGAAGCAGCAGGCCCGCGGCCTTTTCCTGCTCGCCTTTCGGTACCGAGCGGTCGATAAACCCAGCGACTGCCTGGAAGCCGCCGAGCGTTTCGCCGTTCGGCATCTTCATGCTGGCGTCGGCGCCCGCAAAAAGGGTCAGCACGCGCAACGCGCTTTCCTCCAGATGTTGCTGCAGCTCCGCATTCGGGCCCGGCACCGAGCGCTGCGCAAACTGATGAGCGGCGATGGCGCGTTGGCTCGGGTCTTCGAGCGTGGCGCGCAGGTTCATCCATTCCTTGAGCGTGCCGCCGCTGTCGGCGGGAATGCGCAGGTAGCGGAACGGATCGTCGGGATTCAGGCGCATGCCGGCGAGGAACATCTTCTCGCCGTTCACGTCGACGGGCAGCATGTAGTTGTTGTACTCGCGCGCCTGTCCATCCTTGCCGCGAATCTTGTACTGCACCGACGGGCCGACGTTGTGCAGGTCGAACGGCTTCGAGGATTTCGCGCCGGAGCCGAGACGCTCGTCGAACGCTTCCTTCAGCGAGTGCTGCGCAGCGACCCCGCGCGCATCGTTCTGGCCATTGGCGTTGGAGATGTTTTCGACGTTGATCGCGCGGAAGTCGGTGAATTCGACGGTCTGGCCGTCGGCGAGCGGCGTGGCCGAGCTCAACGGCGCGCTGCCGCCGATCGTGCCGCCAAACGGCGCCGGCTTCGCGCTCGGGCCGGACATCGGGAAGGCGGTCATTAGCATCTGCGAGCCGCCGTCCTGGAAACTCGACTGATAAATCGACACGCCGTCGTATTCGAACGGCTTGTTGACCTCGACGCGCGCTGGCACGCGCGCGCCGGTCCTGTGATCGACCACGACGATGTCGCTCGCGAACAGCTTCGGCATGCCGGTCGTGTAGTAATCGACGATGAACTTGTTCAGTTCGATCGAAAACGGCAGGTCCTGAATCAGTGAACCGTTGGGCTGATTCAGGATCGCGGTCGACACGTGCTGCCCCTCGGGCACCCACGCGTAGCCGCGGAACGTCGGGTTCGACTGCGACAGCCGATGCTCGGGCGAAATCTCGCTGATAACGGTGTTCGAGTTGATCGGCGACTTGTCGAACAGCCACATTTGCAGCTTGATCGGCAGATTGCTGTCGAGCAGGCCGCCGAGGCAGATCACGACGATCGCGAGGTGCGCGGAGATGTAGCCGAACTTCGTCAGCGCGCCACGCTTTGCGGCGATCAGCGTCGCGCCGTCCGACTCACGCGTGACGAACTTGTAGCCGAGCTTCGCCGACAGTTTCGCGAGCACTGCCGCGGTCTGCGCGCGCGTGCCGTGCACGGCGAACTCGCCCTTGTGATGGAACGCACGCAGGCTGCCTTCGCGAACCTTGTCCTTCCAGCTCTTCGCATCGGCGAGCATCTTCGGCGCATTGCGGATCACGC
The DNA here is from genome assembly GCF_013366925.1 of Paraburkholderia youngii. NCBI lineage: Bacteria > Pseudomonadati > Pseudomonadota > Betaproteobacteria > Burkholderiales > Burkholderiaceae > Paraburkholderia > Paraburkholderia youngii. The sequence continues at coordinate 6,698,710 of NZ_JAALDK010000001.1, read as the reverse complement.
AGAGCGACACCGACACCATCAGGAAGCCGAGAATCAGCATGAACCACCACGAGCTGTACACCGTGTAGAGGCTCAGCGCGCGGAAGATGTCCGCCCAGAACGGACCGAACTGGTTGACGTAGTTGGGATACGGATCGTCCTGCGTGAGGACGGTACCGATGATGCTGGCGATCGACAGAATCACGAGCAGCGCAATGGCGAAACGCATCGAGCTCAGGAGCTCGATGGTGCTGCGCATGACGCGATTGCCCGACTTCGACTGCAGACCCGACGTGGTGACGCTCATTCAAACTCCGACTGAACAGCAAAAAAGGGTGAAGGGCTGTCGTAACTACGACACCCTCACCCTTTTCTTGTTTTTCACCGGCCTCGCCGGGCCGGTTGGATTCGCGCGGGCGAACCGCTTAATGCAGACCCGCGATGTAGTCGGCAACCGCCTTGATCTCGTTGTCCGACAAACGCGATGCTATCGCATGCATCGCGTCGCTGTTATTACGAGCGCCCGGACCTTGCGTGAACGCGGTCAGCTGCGTCACCGAGTACTCGGCCCACTGTCCCGACAGGCGCGGATACTGGATCGGAATGCCCTGTCCCGTGGGGCCGTGGCAGGCCGCGCAGGCGGGCACGCCCCGGTCGGCAATCCCACCGCGATAGATCTGCTGCCCCACCGCGACCGTGTTCTTATTGTGCGCATAGCCCGGCTTGGGCGTCTGCGTCGAGAAGTAAGCCGCAACGTTGATCATGTCCTGATCGGAGAGCGCGGCGGCCATGCCTGCCATGATCGCATTATTGCGCGCGGCCTGTTTGGCGCCCGGTTGCGTCTTGAAATCTCGGAGCTGCTTGACGAGATACTCAGGATGCTGGCCCGCCAGCTTCGGATATGCACCGCCGGCACTGTTGCCGTCTGCCCCGTGACAAGACGCGCACACTTGTACCGCGATTGCCTGCCCCCGATTGATGTCCGGCTTTGCCGGATCTGCTGCTCGTGCCTGAATTGCCAAACCTGAAAGACCTGCCGTTACATGAAGCACCATCAGAGTCTTGCACAGTCGATTCATTCGCACACCCTGTCTCGTCTTGTGGGATTTTAGAGGTTCTGCAAAGTACGACGACGGCGACCGAGTGACCGCCAGGAGCTGCCAAGGCACGTGGGGCGGGCTCCCAAGGTTTTCAGTAAACCATCATATTGTACAATAACTCGCTAATCGCTTAGACGCCAGTCGGGCTTGACCCCGTTCCCGCTGCGGGCTCCGCGGCGTCTCCAATCTGGCTTCCACCATGCCCTTCCTGCTCCACGAATCCCGCTTCTATACCACCGTCAATCATCTGCGTGACCTGCCGGCCACCGCGCAGCCCGAGATCGCTTTCGCAGGACGCTCGAACGCAGGCAAGTCGACGGCGATCAACGTGCTCTGCAATCAGAAGCGACTTGCGTTCGCGAGTAAGACGCCTGGCCGCACGCAGCACATCAATTATTTTTCGGTTGGCAAGGCAGATGAACCGGCCGGCTATCTGGTCGACCTGCCGGGCTACGGTTATGCGGAGGTGCCGGGAGCGGCGAAGGCTCACTGGGAAGCGTTGCTGTCCACGTACCTGCAATCGCGCTCGCAACTGCGCGGCATGATCCTGATGATGGATTCGCGGCGCCCACTGACGGAGCTCGATCGACGCATGATCGAGTGGTTCGCGCCGACCGGCAAGCCGATCCACACGCTGCTCACCAAATGCGACAAATTGACGCGTCAGGAAAGCACGAACGCGTTGCGCACCGCGCAGAAGGGATTGGCCGAATATCGAGCCGCCGGCTATCGCGGCGAGTTGACCGCACAACTCTTTTCGGCGCTCAAGCGAACGGGCCTCGACGAAGCGCATGAGCTGATCGAGAGCTGGCTGATCCCCGGCGCGGTGGACGAAGCAGGTGAAAAGCCGGCTGGGGGCTGACTCACTATCGATGCCGGAATCCCTCAGCCCGTGTGACGCGTGATATGCCTTGAATACCCGTATGAGAGCGCATTTCCCGCCACCCATAAAAAAACCCGCCGCTTGAACGGCGGGTCAAACAGCCTAATCGAAAAAACGACAGGCACCCGCTCAGGGAGGAGAAGCGGGGAGGTCAGCGCTAGGCGCCTTGCTCGATCGGTATGATATACCATTGTCTCGAAAAGTTTCCGGGAGCGGAGCCAGGTGCCATTTGTCCACTCCACCTATCCACGATCTTCGATTCGATATGAGCTTCTACCCGCACTACCGTCCGCGCCGCATGCGCCGTGACGACTTCTCGCGCCGCATGATGCGCGAAAACATCCTCACCACGAACGACCTGATTTACCCGGTATTTATCGTCGAGGGCACCAACGTTCGACAAGCGGTGCCGTCGATGCCGGGCGTCGAGCGCGTGTCGGTCGATCTGCTGATGGGCGTCGCGGAGCAGTGCGTCGAACTGGGCGTGCCGGTGCTGTCGCTGTTTCCCGCGATCGAGCCCTCGCTGAAGACGCCCGAAGGCCGCGAAGCGGCCAACCCAGCGGGTCTGATCCCGCGCGCGGTGCGTGAATTGAAGAAGAATTTTCCGGAGCTCGGCGTGCTCACCGATGTCGCGCTCGATCCGTACACGAGCCACGGTCAGGACGGCGTGCTCGACGAAGCCGGCTACGTGATGAACGACGAGACCGTCGAAATCCTCGTCGAGCAGGCGCGTGCGCAGGCGGAAGCCGGCGTCGACATCGTCGCGCCGTCAGACATGATGGACGGCCGCATCGGCGCGATCCGCGAAATGCTCGAGAGCGAGGACCACATCCACACCCGCATCATGGCGTACGCGGCGAAGTACGCTTCGGCGTTCTACGGCCCGTTCCGCGATGCCGTCGGTTCCGCGACGAACCTCGGCAAGAGCAACAAGATGACCTACCAGATGGACCCGGCCAATTCGGACGAGGCGCTGCGCGAAGTGCAGGCCGACATCAACGAAGGCGCGGACATGGTGATGGTCAAGCCGGGCATGCCGTATCTGGACATCGTGCGTCGCGTGAAGGACGAGTTCCAGTTTCCTACCTACGTGTACCAGGTGAGCGGCGAATACGCGATGCTGAAGGCCGCCGCGCAGAACGGCTGGCTCGATCACGACAAGGTCATGATGGAATCGCTGCTGGCATTCAAGCGTGCCGGCGCGGACGGCGTGCTGACGTATTTCGCGCTGGATGCCGCGAAGATCCTGCGATCGCAAAAGTAAATCAACGCGCGGTTTAGCACGCGACTATCGAGACAACAAAAAAGGAGACGAACCTTGGGTTCGCCTCCTTTTTTTGCTGCTCGTTTGCGCCGGAGCGGCCTTTCAACACCCCGCGGCGTTCGATTACACCCCCGACGCACTCGCCCGATCGAGTGTGCGCAGGAATTTATCCGCCGATTCGTAGCCGACCACCCGCAGCACTTCCTTGCCCTCCTGATCGAAGAAAATAATCCCCGGCGGCCCGAACAGGTTGAAGCGCTTGAGCAGCGCCTGATCGTCGGTATTGTTCGCAGTGACGTCGGCGCGCAGCAGATTCATCTGCTTCAGCTTCGCCTGAACGCGCGGGTCGCTGAAGGTGAATTTCTCCATTTCCCTGCAGCTCACGCACCAGTCCGCGTAAAAATCGAGCATGGCAGGCTGTGCGGCCGTTTTGACGGCCTGGTCAAGCTGCTCCGATGAACGAACCGGTGCGAACGTCAAATCGCTTTGCGACGCCGTTGCGACCGCGCTGGAGCCATCTTTCGCGATGCCCGCCTGATTGCCGGCGCGAGCCGCGAGCACCGCCAGCGGGCGCAGCGGGTCCGACGATCCCGCGGCGAGGCCAATTAGAAGCGCGGCCGCCCAGACGGCCATCACGACTCCGACCGCCCGCCCGAATCGGTGCCATATCGAGCCGCCCGCGACCGACCTGGAAAACAGGCCGAGGGCGACCGCCGCGATCAGCAGCCAGAGCGCACTCAACAGCATCGTCGCCGGGCCGCCGAGCACCGGCCAAACGATCCACAGCGCCGCGGCGAGCAGAACCACGCCGAAAAACACTTTTACGCTGTCCATCCACTTGCCCGCGCGCGGCAGCAGCGTGCCCGCGCCGAGGCCAATAATTAGCAGCGGCAGCCCGAGCCCGATACCCATCGAGAAGAGCGCCGCGCCACCGAGCACGGCGTTGCCGGTGTGCGCGATGAACGCGAGCACCGCAAAAAGCGGTGCGGTCATGCACGCGCCGACAACCAGCGCCGACAGCGCGCCCATCACGGCGACCGCGGTAAATTTGCCGCCCGAGCGTCCCGCTGACACGCTCGACATGCGATCGCGCCAGCGCGGCGGCAGTTCGAGATCCACACCGGCGATCAGCAACAGCGCGAAAATCGTCAGAAGGCCGCCGAACGCGCCCAGCACCCACGGATTCTGCAGCCATGCGCCGAGACTCTGCCCGACGAGTGCCGCCGCGACGCCCAGCACCGTGTAGACGAGCGCCATCCCGATTACATACGCGACCGACAGCGCGAAACCACGCCCACGCGTGACGCGCGCCCCCTCACCGATGATGATCGCAGACAGGATCGGAATCATCGGATACGAGCACGGCAGCAGGCTCAGAATTGCGCCCGCAACAAAATAAAGCCCTACGATCGCAAAGAAACCGCCTCGCTGTAGCAGCGTCTGCGCGTAGTCGGCGCTGGTCGCGCGTTCGTACCACGGTTCGTCATCAGTGGCCGCGAATTGGTGCGCGGTTGGACCCGCTGCTGCGCGGCCAGCCGGCTGCAGCGCCTCGCCGCTCACGTGATAAACGCGCTCCATCGGCGGGTAGCAGATGCCAGCGTCGGCGCAGCCCTGCGACGTCACCGCGAGATCGAGCGGTCCGGCGGCCCGCTTCACCGGAATATGAATCGTCACCTCGTTGCGATACGTCTCGACATTCTTGTTGAATGTCTGATCGAACTTCACGTGACCGTCGGGCAGTTGAGGCTCCCCAAGCGTCGCTGTGCCGTTGCGGGTCGCGAAAGCGAAGCGCTCGCGGTACATGTAGTAACCATCCGCAATCTTGTAGGTGACGACGACTTGCCCGGGCTGCTCGGTCGCACTGAACCGGAACGCGACCGACGGGTCGAGGAAGTCGTCCGCGGCGCGCGCGAGGGTGGCGAGTTGCGCGAGGAACACGCAGCCGAGCAGAAAGAATGCGGTGCGCAGCGTAGCGAACGCGCGCCGGTCGAGACCGTTAAACATGAAGAGGGCGTTGGGTTTCAGCAGTGATCCACTGGCCGTAGGCGGCCGAGGCCGTCGCTTGCCATGAGAGGATTTCCGGCGTGTCGTAGGGATGGTGAGCCTGAATGTATTGTTCAAGTTCGAGCGCGCGAGCGGCGCTGGTCTTGAACAACAGCTGGATTTCCTGCGCGGTTTCGATCGCGCCCTGCCAGTGATAGCTCGAATGCACGCTGCCTAACTGCGTGACGCATGCACAAAGGCGCACGGCGAGCGCGCTGGCGGCGAGTTTTTCAGCGACGGCCGCATCCGGCACCGTCGTCAGTACCAAGGTCACTTTCACACTCACACCAGGCTCCGGCGACGCAGGATTTCGATGCCGTTATCCTATCACCTGGCCATGTCGCCTCGCAGAGCGCCCTGCAGCGCGGCCGCGGCATTTGGTCACTGCGACACGGCTTGCCGCATCGATGAAAAATTTGCCGCCAAATCGGCATCGGGGACGGCCATGAGGCCGTACCCCTGCCACACCACCCGGCGTGCGGGTCCGCACCGGGCGGTTCGGGAAGTCGAGGTTATGAGAGGCGTGGCACACCCAGCCGATCGAAGTATCCGAGAGTCAGCTCGCTATTCCGCTATTCAGGAGCTTGTCGCTGTTACGCCACCAGCGGCGACTGTTCGCCGCCACCTGTTGCACCACAGCGGGCGGTGCCCCCAGCGCACGCAGTTCCCCGGTAGATGGTCGGGCCGCGGCGCCATTGCTTAAGCTGGATGACACGCAACCGGTGACGCATCCACTTGTCCAGACCCAGCCAGACTCGTGGCGTTTGCGCCAACCGGAAGTACGCCTTCCAGCCCAGCACATAGGGCCATAACCGTTCCACCACGTCCTTCATGCTGCGCCCGCCGTTACGGCCGGTCAGTTCACGAATGCGGCGTTTGAACGCCAGCAGCGGTTTGGTCGCCACCTTGCGCTTGATGACACCGCTGGACGCTACCCACAGGCTGTAGCCCAGGAACTTGCGACCGAACACACTGGCCACCGCGCTTTTGGTCTCGTTGACCCTCAACCGCAGTCGCCCATACAGACGACGCAGCAGCGCCATTACCCGCTCGCCTGCATGGCGGCTGCGAACGTAGACATTCTCATCGTCGGCATAGCGCGCGAAGCAGTGGCCTTGCCGCTCCAGTTCCTTGTCCACCTCATCGAGCAGCACGTTGACCAGCAATGGCGATAGCGGCCCGCCATGCGGCGTGCCCTGTTCGCGCTGCTGAACCACGCCGCCATCCATGATGCCGCTGTTCAGATACGCCCGGATCAGCCGGATCACCCCGGCGTCCCCGATACGTTTCTGTAGACGGCCAATCAGGATGTCGTGGTTGACCCGGTCGAAGAACTTCTCCAGATCAACGTCCACCACGATTCGCCGGCCCGACTGCACATGCGACTGCGCGGCCAACACCGCGTCGTGCGCACGTCGCCCAGGCCGGAAGCCATTGCTGTGCTCGCTGAAGGTGGAGTCCAGAACCGCTTGCAGCACCTGCAGCAGCGCCTGCTGGATCAGCCGGTCCGTGACCGTCGTGATGCCAGGCTCGCGCTCGCCTCCGTCCGGTTTCGGGATCGTCACCCGCCGTAGCGGACCGGGCCGGTACGTCCCCTTCAGCAACTGTTCACGGATCGCGGGCCACGCCGTCACCAGATGGCGCGACGCCTGGTCATGTCCAGACCGTCCACGCCAGCGGCTCCCCTGTTGGCCCGTACCCGTTTGAACGCCTGCTTCAGGTTCGCTCTCGTCAGCGCCGCCATCAGCAGCGATGACCCTGTCTCCCTGGATTCATGGCGCGGGCAAGAGGCTTCGTCGCTCACGGGCATGGACGCAGCTTCACCGCGTGTGCCTCCCGCTCGCCCCGCTTGCGCGGGCATCTGACGCAATTCCTGTCGCATCGACATGTCACTGGACACTTCTTCCCGTTCGGCCCTTCGTCACCAGCTTCGGTCTCTTCGACCTGTCCTGCGACTACTACGGTCTCTGCTGCCTTCTCGCTCCGGCTCGACGCCGTCGCCCTTTCAGGCATGAGGCGAGATCTCCCCAGGTAACAACGCACTCCTTCATCGCACAACCGCCGTATCTACGCCGCTTCGCCTTGGTCACGAGAGCTTTGTGGTTGTTTGCCCACTCGCCCTGCTTCACAGCGCCTTCTATACGGTTCTTGTTCATCGGCTCGCGATTTACGCTCCTCGCTTCCTCCCCACACCCGGTCGCCTTCATGCAGTTGCGCTTCACTTCATTCGCTGTGACCAGCTTATGGCGGGACTTACACGCGGAGGAGTGCGCCCATGCTGGGCGCACAAACAAAAAAGCCAGGCGATGCGCCTGGCTTTTCGTTCAAACCAAAAAGCTTACTCAGCTTCTTGCACTTCCGTTTCTTCAACTTCCGGACGGTCGAGGAGTTCGACCAGTGCCATCGGCGCGTTATCGCCAACGCGGAAGCCGAACTTCAGCACGCGCAGGTAGCCGCCCGGACGGTTTGCGTAGCGCGGGCCGAGCACGTCGAACAGCTTCGTGACCGAGTCACGGTCGCGCAGGCGGTTGAACGCCAGACGACGGTTTGCCAGCGACGGCTTCTTGCCGAGCGTGATCAGCGGCTCGACGACTTTACGGAGTTCCTTCGCCTTCGGCAGCGTGGTCTTGATGACTTCGTGCTCGATCAGCGAGTTGGACATGTTACGGAGCATTGCCAAACGGTGGCTGCTCGTGCGGTTCAGTTTCCGCAGACCATGACGGTGACGCATGTTAATTCCTTCAGTTCAAAGTTTTGGTCCAGCTCTTCTATCGCACTCGTTCTGCAGCATCGGCAGCAAACAGTGAGCGCACGGGCCGGTAGTTAAAAAAGACAAGACGCGGATTTTAAAGGAAAATCCGCGTCCTTGCCAGTCTAGTGCAGCAGTGCAATCGCGGCTTACCCCCGAGCGAGTTGTCCGCTTACTTGTCGAGACCAGCCGGCGGCCAGTTCTCGAGCTTCATGCCGAGCGTCAGACCGCGCGATGCCAGAACTTCCTTGATCTCGTTCAGCGACTTGCGACCGAGATTCGGAGTCTTGAGCAGCTCGTTCTCGGTACGTTGGATCAGGTCGCCGATGTAGTAGATGTTTTCGGCCTTCAGGCAGTTCGCGGAACGAACCGTCAGCTCGAGATCGTCGACCGGGCGCAGCAGGATCGGATCGATCTGCGGTGCGCGCGACGGCGCTTCCGCCGCTGCTTCGGTACCTTCCAGCGCCGCGAACACCGACAGCTGATCGACCAGAATGCGCGCCGATTGGCGGATCGCTTCTTCCGGCGAAATCACACCGTTGGTTTCGATGTTCATCACGAGCTTGTCGAGGTCGGTGCGCTGCTCGACGCGCGCGCTTTCGACCGCGTAGCTCACGCGACGAACCGGCGAAAACGACGCGTCCAGCACGATTCGGCCGATGATCTTGGCCGACTCTTCACCGTAACGACGCACATTGCCCGGCACATAGCCGCGGCCCTTTTCCACCTTGATCTGCACGTCGAGCTTGCCACCCTTCGACAGATGCGCAATCACGTGATCCGGATTGATGACTTCGCAGTCATGTGCGAGTTCGATATCGCCCGCTGTGACCACGCCTTCGCCTTCCTTGCGCAGCGTAACCGTCACTTCGTCACGGTTATGCAGCTTGAAGACGACGCCCTTCAGGTTCAACAACAGGTTGACCACATCCTCTTGCACACCGTCGAGCGTCGAATACTCATGCACGACGCCTGCAATCGTCACCTCGGTCGGGGCATAGCCGACCATCGACGACAACAGCACGCGCCGAAGCGCGTTACCCAAGGTGTGGCCGTAACCGCGTTCAAACGGTTCCATGACCACTTTCGCGTGGCTCTCGCCAAGCGATTCAACTGCAATGATCTTGGGCTTCAACAAACTGGTTTGCATAGGTTTTCCTTTTCAATACCCTCGGCTCGTTACACCGATAAGGCTGACCGGTAACAACCTGAAAATAAACAGCCGAGACGCCCCCTTGCGCAACGCAATCAGGACGCCCCGGCCGTCAATCCGATTACCGCGAATACAATTCGACGATCAGGCTTTCGTTGATGTCGCCAGCGATGTCGCTGCGTTCCGGCTTCTGCTTGAACGTACCTTCGAACTTCTTCGCGTCGACCGCGACCCAGCTCGGCATGCCGCCTTGTTCAGCGAGCGACAACGCCTCGATGATGCGAGCCTGCTTGCGCTTCTGTTCGCGCACGGCGACGACGTCGCCAGCCTTCACTTGCATCGACGGGATGTTCGTCACGACGCCGTTCACCGTGATCGCCTTGTGGCCAACCAGCTGACGTGCTTCAGCACGCGTCGAGCCGAAGCCCATCCGATACACGACGTTGTCCAGACGCGATTCGAGCAGTTGCAGCAGGTTTTCACCCGTGTTGCCCTTCAGGCGGTCTGCTTCAGCGAAGTAGCGACGGAATTGGCGCTCGAGGACACCGTAGATACGCTTTACTTTTTGCTTCTCGCGCAACTGCGTGCCATAGTCGGACGTACGCGCGCCCGAAGTACGGCCGTGCTGGCCGGGCTTGCTGTCCAGCTTGCACTTGTCAGCGAGCGAGCGGCGCGCGCTCTTCAGGAAGAGGTCAGTGCCTTCACGGCGGGACAGCTTGGCCTTGGGGCCGATATAACGTGCCACGTTGATTCCTTCTGTGATTAATCACGCGAATGCTTCCACTCGCGCTAGTCCGAACCCTTTGGGTCGAACGGTGGGCTTAGTTTATTCAATAACGCGCGCAGCCCGCCGCCGCGCAAGGCGGCAACAGGCGCTCGCAAAACCAGCGTCTTAGATACGACGACGCTTCGGCGGACGGCAGCCGTTATGCGGGACCGGCGTCACGTCGGAGATCGCGGTAATCTTGATGCCAAGACCATGCAACGCGCGCACCGCCGATTCGCGGCCAGGACCGGGGCCCTTGATCCGCACTTCGAGGTTCTTCACGCCGTATTCCATCGCCACTCGGCCAGCCGATTCAGCTGCGACCTGAGCTGCAAACGGGGTCGACTTACGCGAACCCTTGAAGCCCTGACCACCCGACGTTGCCCAGGCAAGCGCGTTGCCTTGACGGTCGGTGATCGTGATGATGGTGTTGTTGAACGACGCGTGAACGTGAACCACGCCCTCGGCGACGTTCTTCTTGACCTTCTTGCGAACGCGTTGCGCCGCGGAGTTGTTCGAAGCCTTAGCCATTACGTTTTCCTGTAACTGTCAGTTCCGCTTACTTCTTCAGCGACTGCGCTGCACGACGCGGACCCTTGCGCGTACGGGCATTCGTACGCGTACGCTGGCCGCGCAGGGGCAGACCCTTACGATGCCGCACGCCACGATAGCAGCCGAGATCCATCAGGCGCTTAATGTTCATCGTCGTTTCACGGCGCAAATCGCCTTCAACGATGAACTTGCCGACTTCTTCACGCAGCTTTTCGAGGTCTGCGTCAGTCAGGTCTTTGACCTTCTTCGAAAATGCCACACCAGCAGCGACGCAAATGTCGCGCGAGCGCGTGCGACCGATACCGTAAATAGCCGTCAGGCCGATTTCAGTATGCTGGTGATTCGGGATGTTAACCCCTGCGATACGAGCCATTGTTTTTCCTCAAACAAAAAGCGCAAGCAAAAGCGCGGCGTTCAGCCTTGACGCTGTTTGTGGCGCGGATCAGAGCTGCAAATCACGCGCACAACGCCTTTGCGCTTGATGATCTTGCAATTGCGGCAAATGCGCTTAACCGATGCCATCACTTTCATGATATTACCCTTTTTTCAAATCACTTCGCCCGGAACACGATCCGCGCACGCGACAGATCGTAAGGCGTCAATTCAACCGTCACCTTGTCGCCCGGCAAGATTCGGATGTAGTGCATCCGCATCTTGCCGGATATGTGTCCCAACACGACATGGCCGTTTTCCAGCTTCACCCTGAAGGTAGCGTTAGGCAGGTTTTCAATTACTTCGCCCTGCATCTGGATCACATCGTCTTTGGCCATAAGTCCTTTCAACGCATCGGGACGCCGCCGCCTTTGAAATTAGCTTTCTTCAGCAGCGATTCATACTGTTGCGACATAACGTACGACTGCACCTGCGCCATGAAATCCATTGTGACGACGACAATGATCAGCAGCGACGTTCCACCAAAATAAAACGGCACGTTCCAGCGCAGCACCAGAAATTCGGGCAGCAGGCAAACGAACACGATGTAGATCGCACCGGCCAGCGTCAGACGCGTAAGGATGCGGTCGATATATCGCGCCGTCTGATCGCCCGGGCGGATGCCAGGGACGAAAGCGCCACTCTTTTTCAGGTTGTCGGCCGTTTCCCTGCTGTTGAACACCAGTGCGGTGTAGAAGAAGCAGAAGAAAACGATCGCCAACGCGTACAGCAACACGTACACGGGTTGACCGGGCTTCAGGGCTTCGGCCACATTGTGCAACGTGTCTGCGAACCAGCTGGTACGCGAACCCGAACTGAACCAGTTCAGGATAGTTGCCGGGAAGAGAATGATCGACGATGCGAAGATCGGCGGAATCACGCCCGACATGTTCAGCTTCAGCGGCAAATGCGAAGACTGGCCGCCGTAAATCTTGTTGCCTACCTGCCGCTTTGCGTAATTCACAAGGATCTTGCGCTGGCCGCGTTCGATGAACACCACCAGATACGTCACAGCAGCAATCAGCGCGACGACGATAATCGCCGAGATGATACTCATCGAGCCGGTTCGCACCAGTTCAAAGAGACCACCGATTGCGTTCGGGAAGCCCGCCGCAATACCGCCGAAAATGATGATCGAGATACCATTGCCGAGCCCGCGCTCCGTGATTTGCTCCCCCAGCCACATCAGGAACATCGTGCCGGTCACAAGCGTCACGACCGTCGTCAACCGGAAAACCATCCCCGGATCGATCACGAGGCCAGGCTGATTTTCCAGCGCCACGGCAATGCCGAACGCCTGAAATGTCGCCAGCACGACCGTAAAGATCCGCGTGTACTGCGTAATCTTCCGCTGACCTGCCTGCCCTTCCTTTTTCAGCGCTTCGAGTTGCGGCGAGACAATCGCCAGTAACTGCATGATGATCGACGCCGAAATGTACGGCATGATCCCCAACGCGAAAATGGTGAACCGCGAAAGTGCGCCACCCGAGAACATGTTAAACATGCCAAGGATGCCGCCCGACTGGCTTTGGAACAACTTCGCCAGTTGGTCCGGGTCGATACCCGGCACCGGAATATGCGCGCCGATGCGGTAGACGACCAGCGCCAGCAGCAGGAATACTGCTCGCCGACGCAGATCGCCAAACTTCGCCGCGCTGCGACCGGGTTTTGCGAGACTCGGGCTGTTAGCCAAGTACCTTCTCCGATGCAAATGCTAGTGACGGCAAATAACTTGCGCGTTACTCGGCAAACGAGCCACCAGCTGCTTCGATAGCAGCACGTGCGCTCTTCGTCGCACCCAGACCCTTCACAACGACCTTGCGCTTGAGCTCGCCGGTCGCGATGATCTTGGCGCTACGGATCAGCTCGCCGACCAGGCCGGCTTGTTTGAGAGCCAGCAGATCGATTTCGTCAACCGGCAGCTTCTCGAGATCCGAGAGACGCACTTCACCGACGAATTCCTTCGTCAGCGAGGTGAAGCCACGCTTCGGCAGGCGACGTTGCAGCGGCATTTGACCGCCTTCGAAGCCAACCTTGTGAAAGCCGCCCGAACGCGACTTCTGACCCTTGTGACCACGGCCAGCGGTCTTGCCGAGGCCGGAGCCGATGCCGCGACCAACGCGACGCTTTGCGTGCTTCGCGCCTTCAGCCGGCTTCAGGTTATTCAATTCCATTATCAACTCCTTGAGTCCTGGTCAGGCGCTTAGCTGATGACCTTAACGAGGTACGAAACCTTGTTGATCATGCCGCGCACAGCCGGCGTATCCTGCAACTCGCTAACCGAGTTGAGTCGGCGCAGGCCCAAGCCACGCACCGTTGCGCGGTGCGATTCACGGGTGCCGATCAGGCTCTTGACGAGCTGGACCTTGACAGTTTTATCAGACATGGTGTCCACCTTTAGCCCAGAATTTCTTCGACGGACTTACCGCGCTTCGCAGCGATGTCGGCCGGCGTGGACTGCTTGCGCAGGCCGTCGAGCGTCGCACGAACGAGGTTATACGGGTTCGTCGAACCGTGGCTCTTGGCCACGACGTTCTGCACGCCCATCACGTCGAACACTGCGCGCATCGGACCGCCAGCGATCACGCCGGTACCGTCCTTCGCCGGAGCGAGGAGAACCGTTGATGCGCCGTGCTTACCATGCACTTCGTGTTGCAGGGTACCGTTCTTCAGCGGCACCTTGAACATGTTGCGGCGAGCCTGTTCCATCGCCTTCTGGACAGCGACCGGCACTTCCTTCGCCTTGCCCTTGCCCATACCGACGCGGCCATCACCGTCGCCAACCACGGTCAGTGCGGCGAAGCCGAGAATACGGCCACCCTTCACGACCTTGGTCACGCGGTTGACCGAGATCATCTTTTCACGAAGGCCGTCGTCGCGTTCGTCAGCCTGAACTTTAGCTTGCATCTTTGCCATGACGAATTCTTCCCTTAGAACTTGAGTCCGGCTTCGCGCGCCGCATCAGCCAGCGCTTTCACGCGGCCGTGGTAACGGAAACCCGAACGGTCGAAGGCGACGGATTCGATGCCGGCAGCCTTAGCCTTTTCTGCAATGCGCTTGCCGATCAGGGTTGCAGCAGCAACGTTGCCGCCCTTGCCCGATTGATCGGCCAGTTGCGCACGCACTTCGGCTTCGAGCGTCGACGCGCTGGCGAGCACCTTGGTGCCGCACGGCGAGAACACTTGCGCATAGATGTGCGTGTTCGTGCGATGCACGGCGAGACGCGCGACCTGCAGCTCAGCGATCTTGATACGCGTCTGACGAGCGCGGCGCAGGCGAGATTGAGTCTTATCCATGATTGCGCACCCTTACTTCTTCTTCGTTTCTTTGAGGATCACAACCTCATCGGCGTAACGCACGCCCTTGCCCTTATAGGGCTCCGGCGGACGGTAGCCGCGCACTTCTGCAGCGACTTGACCGACTTGTTGCTTGTTGATCCCCTTGATCACGATTTCGGTTTGCGACGGGGTTTCTGCCTTGACGCCAGCCGGCATCTGGTGCACCACCGGGTGCGAGAAACCCAACGACAAGTTCAGCTTGTCGCCTTGCGCCTGTGCGCGATAACCGACGCCAACCAGCGTCAGCTTGCGCTCGAAACCCTTCGTCACGCCGTACACCATATTCGCAACCAGTGCGCGCATGGTGCCCGACATCGCATTCGCTTCGCGGCTTCCGTCGACCGGCTCGAACTTCAGCGTGCCGTTGTCGTTAACCACCTTCACGAGACTGTTGGCAGCCTGCGAAATCGTACCCAGCGGACCCTTGACAGTAATGCTGTCGGCGCTCAGGGCCACTTCCGCGCCTTGCAGCGCGATCGGGCTCTTACCTACTCGAGACATGTTTCTCTCCTTTCGGCCTTAAGCGACGTAGCAGATGACTTCGCCGCCAACGCCCGTTGCACGTGCCTTGCGATCCGTCATCACGCCCTTGGGCGTCGACACGATTGCCACGCCGAGGCCATTCATGACCACGGGGATGTCGTTACGGCCGCGGTACACACGCAGACCAGGCTTCGAGACGCGTTCGATGCGCTCGATGACCGGGCGGCCAGCGTAATACTTCAACACGATGTTCAATTCCGACTTCGCACCTTCGGACTTCACTGCGAAATCATCGATATAACCTTCGTCCTTCAGGACCTGCGCAATCGCAACCTTGACTTTCGACGAGGGCATAGTCACCGAAACCTTCTCGACCATCTGCGCATTGCGGATGCGAGTCAGCATATCGGCGATAGGATCACTCATGCTCATTTATGTTTCTCCTATTACCAGCTCGCCTTGGTCAGGCCAGGGATCTCGCCGCGGAACGCGATTTCACGAATCTTGTTACGCGCCAGGCCGAATTTACGGAACGTCCCGCGCGGACGACCGGTAATTGCGCAACGGTTGCGCTTACGGGTCGGGTTAGAGTTGCGCGGCAGTTGCTGCAGTTCCAGACGTGCTGCGTAATGCTCTTCTTCCGACTTGCTCGTGTCGCCAATGATTGCCTTCAGTGCAGCACGCTTGGGAGCGTACTTGGCGGCGAGGCGAGCACGCTTCTTTTCACGTTCGATCAGTGCCAGTTTAGCCACGGTAACCTCAGTTTCTGAACGGGAACTTGAAGCCGGCGAGCAGAGCCTTTGCTTCGTCGTCAGTCTTCGCAGTCGTCGTGATGCTGATGTTCAGCCCACGCAGTGCGTCGATCTTGTCGTAATCGATTTCGGGGAAAATGATCTGCTCTTTCACACCGATGTTGTAGTTGCCGCGACCATCAAACGCCTTACCCGACACGCCACGGAAGTCGCGCACACGGGGGAGCGCAACCGTCACGAAACGGTCGAGGAATTCGTACATTGCCTGGCCACGCAGCGTGACCATGGCGCCGATCGGATAGCCCTGACGGATCTTGAAGCCAGCAATTGCCTTGCGCGCCTTCGTGATCACCGGCTTCTGACCTGCGATCTTCGTCAGATCGCCAACCGCGTTTTCGATGATCTTCTTGTCAGCGACGGCTTCGCCAAGACCCATATTCAGGGTGATCTTGGTGATGCGCGGCACTTCCATCACGGACTTGTAACCGAACTTCTCGATGAGGCCGGGTACAACCTTTTCTTTGTAAAACTCTTGCAAACGAGCCATTTTTTACTCCGCAGCGTCAGGCGCTCAGCACGGCACCGGTCGTCTTCAGGAAACGGACCTTCTTGTCTCCTTCGACCTTGATGCCTACACGCGATGGCTTGCCATTCGCGTCGACCAATGCGACGTTCGAAATTTGCAGCGGCATCGTCTTGGCTTCCACGCCGCCCGTCGTACCCTTCATCGGGTTCGGCTTGACGTGCTTCTTGACGAGATTGATGCCCTCGACGGTCACGGTCTCGCCGTGAACGGCCAGCACAACGCCACGCTTGCCCTTATCTTTGCCGGTGATGACGATAACTTCGTCACCCTTGCGAATCTTGTTCATCGCGACTCCTTACAGCACTTCAGGCGCCAGCGAAACGATCTTCATGAATCGTTCGCTACGCAACTCGCGCGTGACTGGCCCGAAAATACGGGTGCCGATCGGTTCGAGCTTGGTGTTGAGCAACACAGCCGCGTTGCCGTCGAACTTGATCAGCGAGCCGTCCTGGCGGCGCACGCCCTTGGCGGTGCGAACCACCACGGCGTTGTAGATTTCGCCTTTCTTCACGCGCCCGCGCGGCGTTGCCTCTTTGACGGTCACCTTGATGATGTCGCCAATGCTGGCATAACGACGCTTCGAGCCGCCGAGCACCTTGATGCACATGACTTCACGTGCACCCGTGTTGTCGGCCACTTCAAGCCGAGTTTCGGTCTGGATCATGGTTTATCTTTCCCAACTTAATCCGGTCACACCACCATGGTGCTTCCCGGTCAGTCTTGGTCCCGTCAGCCGATCGGCTGCTTGGGTTAGAACAGCAGCGACGGCAAACGAAACCCGCCATCGCAATCCGGTGAATCCTTCGGCACAGGCTGGCGCCCGGACCGCTTCCCCCACCAACTTCGCCCGCGACGGGGCTCCCATAAAGAGGGAAGACCGAGATTATATCAAATAATCCCGGTCTTGCAAGCGAAACTTACTGCGATTTCAACTACTTCTACTGCTTTGCGACATCAGATGACGCGAGCAGCCTCGACCAGGCGAGCCACAACCCAAGCCTTCGTCTTCGAAATCGGACGAGTTTCCTGGATTTCAACGAGGTCGCCCTCGTTGTACGTGTTCGCGTCGTCATGCGCGTGGTACTTCTTCGAACGCACGACGTACTTGCCGTAGATCGGGTGCTTCACGCGGTGCTCGACCAGCACGGTAACCGTCTTGTCCATCTTGTTGCTGACGACCTTGCCGACCAGCGTCCGCTTGAGCGAGGTTTTTACGCTATCGTTCATTTCTGGTTCGCCTTCTCAGTCAGGACGGTCCGCACACGTGCGATGTCGCGACGAACCTTCTTCAGCTGGCTCGTGTTCGTGAGCTGCTGGGTCGCGAGTTGCATGCGCAGGCCGAATTGCGCCTTCAACAGGTCCGACAGCTCCTTGTTGAGCGCGGCCTGATCTTTCTGGTGAAGTTCGGAAGCCTTCATCATTTGCTCCTTAGGCGCCGAGCTGACGCACGATAAACGTCGTCTTCAGCGGCAGCTTCGCTGCAGCCAGACGGAACGCTTCGCGCGCCAGTTCTTCGGTTACGCCGTCCATTTCGTACAGCATCTTGCCCGGTTGAATCTCAGCGACGTAGTACTCTGGGTTACCCTTACCGTTACCCATACGAACTTCCGCCGGCTTGGTCGAGATCGGCTTGTCCGGGAAGATCCGGATCCAGATGCGGCCACCGCGCTTGATGTGACGCGTCATTGCACGACGCGCCGCTTCAATCTGGCGCGCGGTCAGACGGCCACGACCGACAGCCTTCAGGCCGAACTCACCGAACGACACCGCGTTGCCGCGGGTAGCAACGCCGGTGTTACGACCTTTCTGCTCTTTGCGATACTTTCTGCGTTTCGGTTGCAGCATCGTTATTCTCCAGTCTTCCCGTCGCCGCCGGTACCGCCAGCACGACGAGGAGCGCCACGGCGTGCACCTGCCGGGCCACCACCTTCACCATCACGACGCGGACGGCGATCGCCACCCGGACGTGCGTTGCGGCGCGGACGTTTTTCTTCGGCGACTTCTTCGACCACCGGTGCGTCATTGCGGCCGAGCGTATCGCCCTTATAGACCCACACCTTCACGCCGATGATGCCGTACGTCGTCTTTGCTTCCGACGTTGCGTAGTCGATATCTGCACGCAGCGTGTGAAGCGGCACGCGACCTTCGCGGTACCATTCCGTGCGAGCGATTTCGATACCGTTCAGACGGCCTGCGCTCATGATCTTGATGCCTTGAGCACCCAGACGCATCGCGTTCTGCATCGCACGCTTCATCGCGCGACGGAACATGATCCGACGCTCGAGCTGCTGCGTGATCGAATCAGCGATCAGTTGCGCGTCGGTTTCCGGCTTGCGAATTTCTTCGATGTTGACGTGAACCGGAACGCCCATGCGCTTTTGCAGCTCGGACTTCAGCAGTTCGATGTCTTCACCCTTCTTACCGATCACGACACCCGGACGCGAGCTGAAAATCGTGATACGCGCGTTCTTTGCAGGACGCTCGATCACAACGCGGCCGACGGACGCGTTTTTCAGCTTCTTCTTCAGGTACTCACGAACACCGATGTCTTCCTGCAACATCGCCGCGAAATTGTTGTTGTTCGCGTACCAACGCGAAGCCCAATTGCGGCTGACGGCCAAACGGAAGCCAGTCGGATGAATTTTCTGTCCCATCGTATGACCCCTTAATTCCCGACCGTCACAGTGATGTGACAGGATTGCTTCTCGATGCGGTTACCACGGCCCTTGGCGCGCGCGGTAAAACGCTTCAGCGATGCTGCCTTGTCGACGTAGATGCTCGTGATCTTGAGCTCGTCGATATCGGCACCTTCGTTGTGCTCCGCATTCGCGATCGCCGACAGCACGACCTTCTTCACGATTCCCGCAGCCTTCTTCGGCGAGAACGTCAGAACGTTCAGCGCCTTGTCGACCGGCAAACCGCGGATCTGGTCAGCCACAAGGCGCGTTTTTTGCGCCGAGATGCGGGCACCGCGATGAATTGCTTTCACTTCCATCTTGATTGCCCCTTATTTCTTGGCCTTCTTGTCGGCCGCGTGACCCTTGAACGTACGGGTCAGTGCGAACTCGCCAAGCTTGTGGCCGACCATGTTTTCCGTGACATACACCGGAACGTGTTGACGGCCGTTGTGAACGGCGATCGTCAGACCGATGAAGTCCGGCAGGATCGTCGAGCGACGCGACCAGGTCTTGATCGGTTTCTTGTCACGCGATGCTGCAGCCGCCTCAACCTTCTTCAGCAAATGGGCGTCGCAGAACGGACCTTTCTTAATAGAACGTGCCATTGCCTACTCCTTAACGCTTGTGACGGCGCTGGACGATCATGCTCGTCGTGCGCTTGTTGCTGCGGGTGCGATAGCCCTTCGTCGGCGTGCCCCACGGGCTCACCGGATCGCGGCCTGCCGCAGTCTTGCCTTCGCCACCACCGTGCGGGTGGTCGACCGGGTTCATTGCAACGCCACGCACCGTCGGGCGAATGCCGCGCCAGCGGTTCGCGCCCGCCTTACCGATTTGACGGAGGCTGTGCTCTTCGTTGCCCACTTCTCCGATCGTCGCGCGACATTCAACGTGCACGCGGCGGATTTCGCCCGAACGCAGACGAACCTGCGCGTAGACGCCTTCGCGAGCAAGCAGCATCGCCGACGTGCCAGCCGAACGCGCCATTTGCGCGCCCTTGCCCGGCAGCATTTCGATGCAGTGAATCGTCGTACCGACCGGAATGTTGCGGATCGGCAACGTGTTACCTGCGCGGATCGGCGCTTCCGAACCCGACATCAGTTGCTGACCGACGGTGACACCCTTCGGAGCGATGATGTAGCGGCGCTCGCCGTCTGCGTACAGAACCAGCGCGATGTTCGCGCTACGGTTCGGGTCGTACTCAAGACGTTCGACCTTTGCCGGAATACCATCCTTCGTGCGACGGAAGTCGACGACACGATAGTGATGCTTGTGACCACCGCCCTTGTGACGCGTAGTGATGTGACCGTTGTTGTTACGGCCGGCGGTCGACGACTGTGTGTCGAGCAGTGCCGCAAACGGCTTGCCCTTGTGCAGTTCTTTGTTGACCACCTTGACCATCGCGCGGCGGCCCGGCGAAGTCGGCTTAACTTTCACGATTGCCATGATTACTTGGCCTCCGCTTCAAAGTTGATTTCCTGGCCGGGCTTCAGGCAGACGTACGCCTTCTTCACGTCTTTGCGCTTGCCCATGAAGCGGCCAAAGCGCTTGGCTTTGCCCTTCGCGACCAGCACGTTGACGGAGTCGACTTCCACCTTGAACAGCAGCTCGACTGCAGCTTTCACTTCCTGCTTCGTAGCATCCGGCGCGACTTCGAACACAACCTGCTCGTTCTTGTCGGCAACCAGCGTCGCCTTTTCGGAGACCACCGGCGCGAGCAGGACCTGCATCAAACGATGATCGTTCTTGCGAATCTCGCTCATGACAGCAACTCCTCGATCTGGGCGACCGCAGCCTTCGTGATCAGGACTTTCTTGAAGTAGATCAGCGACAGCGGGTCGGCGTAACGCGGCTCGACAACCGCCACGTGGGCGAGATTGCGCGACGCGAGGTACAGGTTTTCGTCAACCGTGTCGGTAATCACCAGCACGGAGTCGAGACCCATCGCCTTGAATTTTTCGGCCAGCAGCTTCGTCTTCGGCGCCTCGAGCGTCAGCTCGTCGACCACCGAGATGCGGCCTTCGCGGGCCAGCTGCGAGAAGATCGAGCAGAGACCTGCGCGATGCATCTTCTTGTTGACCTTGTGCGAAAAGTTTTCTTCCGGCGAATTCGGGAAGATGCGGCCACCGCCGCGCCACAGCGGGCTCGACGACATACCGGCGCGGGCGCGGCCTGTACCCTTCTGGCGCCACGGCTTCTTGGTCGTGTGCTTGACCTGCTCACGATCCTTCTGCGCGCGGTTGCCGCTACGAGCGTTCGCCTGGTACGCAACCACCACCTGGTGAATCAGGGCTTCGTTATAATCGCGGCCGAACACGACGTCCGACGCGCTAACGCCTGCACCTTCCTGACCATTGGCATTCAGGAGCTTAAGTTCCATTATTTCGCTCCTTTCACGGCACGCGTCTTCACGGCCGGCGTAACGAATACCTTGCCACCCTTCGCACCCGGAACGGCGCCCTTGACCAACAGCAGCTTGCGGTCAGCGTCGATACGAGCGATTTCGAGGTTTTGCACCGTTACCTTCTCGTCACCCATGTGACCAGTCATGCGCTTACCCGGGAAAACACGACCCGGATCCTGCGCCATACCGATCGAGCCCGGCACGTTGTGCGAGCGCGAGTTACCGTGCGAGGCACGGCCCGACGAGAAGTTGTAACGCTTGATGGTACCGGCGTAGCCCTTACCGATCGACACGCCTTGCACGTCGACCTTCTGGCCCACTTCGAACAGCTCGGGACCAACCACGGTGCCGTTCGACAACTCGGCGGCCTTGGCGGGGTCGATCTGAAATTCTTTGAGGATTTCACCGGCTTGAACGCCGGCTTTGGCGAGATGACCTGCCAACGGCTTCGTCACGCGCGATGCGCGGCGCGTACCGAAGGTAACCTGCACGGCCGTGTAGCCGTCGGTTTCAACAGTCTTGATCTGCGTCACGCGGTTGTCGGACACGTCCAGCACGGTGACGGGAATCGAATCCCCCTCAGCCGTGAAGATACGGGTCATGCCAACCTTGCGACCTACGAGTCCAAGGCTCATCGTTTTCTCCATTCCCGACTGCGATTGGTCAGGGCTAATTTACAAAATGTCGGCGCCGTTTCGGGCATGAGACCATGCTGCAGCACACCGACTTTTTACGCAAATGCGCGAAAAGCTCACTAGTATAGCGAGCCTTTTCGTTTTCCGCAAGCAATCAAAGACTTAGCGCTGCCCGGATCGCCGGACAAGGGCTGAAGCCTTATTGCAGCTTGATTTCAACGTCGACGCCAGCCGGCAAATCGAGCTTCATAAGCGCATCAACGGTCTTGTCCGTCGGGTCGACGATGTCCATCAGACGCTGGTGCGTGCGGATTTCGAGCTGATCGCGCGACGTCTTGTTGACGTGCGGCGAACGCAAAATGTCGAAGCGTTGAATGCGGGTCGGCAGGGGCACCGGGCCACGAACGATTGCGCCAGTCCGCTTTGCCGTGTCGACGATTTCAGCTGCCGATTGATCGATCAGGCGATAGTCGAAAGCCTTCAGGCGGATGCGGATTTTCTGGTTCTGCATGACAAATTCCTTGGAAAGAGCGAGGCGATATTGCACCGCCGAGTAGAAAAAGAACGTAGGCTCGGGCGCTTGCGGAGAGCGAGCGCCCGAGCCGGGGCGCTACATACTGCTACAGCAATCGGCGATTTTACTCGATGATCTTTGCGACGACACCAGCGCCGACCGTACGGCCACCTTCGCGGATTGCGAAGCGGAGGCCTTCTTCCATCGCGATCGGGTTGATCAGCTTCACCGTAATCGACACGTTGTCGCCCGGCATCACCATTTCCTTGTCCTTCGGCAGCTCGATCGAGCCCGTCACGTCCGTCGTACGGAAGTAGAACTGCGGACGGTAGTTGTTGAAGAACGGCGTGTGACGGCCGCCTTCGTCCTTGCTCAGCACGTACACTTCAGCCGTGAAGTGCGTGTGCGGGTTGATCGAACCCGGCTTGGCCAGAACCTGGCCACGCTCCACGTCTTCACGCTTCGTGCCGCGCAGCAGGATACCAACGTTGTCGCCAGCCTGACCCTGATCGAGCAGCTTGCGGAACATTTCCACGCCCGTGCAGGTCGTCTTGGCCGTTGCACGGATACCGACGATCTCGATTTCCTCGCCGACCTTGATCACGCCACGCTCGACGCGGCCCGTCACCACCGTGCCACGACCCGAGATCGAGAACACGTCTTCCACCGGCATCAGGAACGAACCGTCAACCGCGCGCTCCGGCGTCGGGATGTACGTGTCCAGCGCGTCGGCCAGGTTCATGATCGCCACTTCGCCCAGCTCGCCCTTGTCGCCTTCCAGCGCGAGCTTGGCCGAACCCTTGATGATCGGCGTGTCGTCGCCCGGGAAGTCGTACTTCGACAGAAGTTCGCGAACTTCCATCTCGACGAGCTCCAGCAGCTCAGCGTCGTCCACCATGTCGCACTTGTTCAGGAACACGATGATGTACGGAACGCCAACCTGACGCGCCAGCAGGATGTGCTCACGCGTTTGCGGCATCGGGCCGTCAGCAGCCGAGCACACCAGGATCGCGCCGTCCATCTGCGCCGCACCCGTGATCATGTTCTTCACGTAGTCAGCATGGCCCGGGCAGTCAACGTGTGCGTAGTGGCGGTTAGCCGTTTCGTACTCGACGTGCGCGGTGTTGATGGTAATGCCGCGCGCCTTTTCTTCCGGCGCCGCGTCGATCTGGTCGTACGCCTTCGCTTCGCCGCCAAACTTCTGCGTCAGAACCGTCGTGATCGCTGCCGTCAGCGTGGTCTTGCCGTGGTCAACGTGACCGATCGTGCCCACGTTCACGTGCGGCTTGGTCCGTTCGAATTTACCTTTAGCCATGTTTCTCTTCTTTCAGTAAGTTAATCGTTGAATGACTTTGCCGCGCGATTACTTCGACTTCGCGTTGATGATCGCTTCCGACACGTTGCGCGGAGCTTCAGCGTAGTGCTTGAACTCCATCGTGTACGTTGCACGACCCTGCGTCAGCGAACGCAGCGACGTCGAGTAGCCGAACATTTCCGACAGCGGTACTTCGGCGCGAACGATCTTGCCGCCACCAACCATGTCTTCCATGCCCTGGACGATACCGCGACGGCCCGACAGGTCGCCCATCACGTTGCCCATGTAATCTTCCGGCGTTTCGACTTCCACAGCCATCATCGGTTCGAGGATGACCGGGCTTGCCTTACGCATTGCTTCCTTGAACGCCATCGAACCGGCCATGCGGAACGCATTTTCGTTCGAGTCAACGTCGTGGTACGAACCGAACGTCAGGTGAACCTTCACGTCAACGACCGGGAAGCCCGCCAGCACACCAGCCTTCAGCGTTTCCTGGATACCCTTGTCGACTGCCGGAATGTATTCACGCGGAATCACGCCGCCCTTGATCTCGTCGAGGAACTCGTAACCCTTGCCTTGTTCGTTCGGCTCGAGCGTGATGACTGCGTGACCGTACTGACCGCGGCCGCCCGACTGCTTGACGAACTTGCCGTCAACGTCAGCCGCCGTGCTGCGGATCGTTTCGCGGTAAGCCACCTGCGGCTTGCCGACGGTCGCTTCCACGCCGAATTCACGCTTCATCCGGTCGACCAGAATTTCGAGGTGCAGTTCGCCCATACCCGAAATGATCGTTTGACCCGATTCTTCGTCCGTCTGAACGCGGAACGACGGATCTTCCTGGGCCAGGCGGTTCAGTGCCAGACCCATCTTTTCCTGGTCAGCCTTGGTCTTCGGCTCGACAGCCTGCGAAATTACCGGCTCCGGGAAAATCATGCGTTCGAGCACGATCGGGTTCTGCGGATCGCACAGCGTGTCGCCCGTGGTCGCCTCTTTCAGGCCGACCGCGGCAGCGATGTCGCCGGCGCGCACTTCCTTGATTTCTTCGCGCTGATTCGCGTGCATCTGCAGAATACGACCCAGACGTTCCTTCTTGTCCTTTGTCGCGTTCAGCACCGTGTCGCCCGAATTGACGACACCCGAGTACACACGGAAGAAGATCAGTTGGCCGACGAACGGGTCGGTCATGATCTTGAATGCCAGTGCCGAGAACTTTTCGTCGTCGGCCGCGCGGCGCTCAGCCTTTTCACCGTTTTCCAGTTCGCCGGTAACCGGCGGAATGTCGATCGGCGACGGCAGGAAGTCGAGCACGGCGTCCAGCATGCGCTGCACACCCTTGTTCTTGAATGCGGTGCCGCACAGCATCGGCTGGATTTCGCAAGCGATCGTACGGTCGCGCAGACCCTTGATGATTTCCTCTTCGGTCAGCTCGCCCGACTCGAGGTACTTGTTCATCATGTCTTCGTTCGCTTCAGCCGCGGCCTCGACCATCTTTTCACGCCATTCGTTGCACGTGTCGACGAGTTCTGCCGGGATGTCTTCGTACGAGAACTTGGTGCCTTGGGACGCGTCGTCCCAAATGATCGCCTTCATCTTCATCAGATCGACGACGCCCGTGAAGTTCTCTTCCGCGCCAATAGGCACGACGACCGGAACCGGGTTCGCCTTAAGACGCAGCTTGAGCTGGTCGTAGACCTTGAAGAAGTTCGCGCCGGTACGGTCCATCTTGTTGATGAACGCAAGACGGGGAACCTTGTACTTGTTAGCTTGACGCCACACGGTTTCCGACTGGGGCTGCACACCGCCCACAGCGCAGTACACCATGCACGCGCCATCGAGCACGCGCATCGAGCGCTCGACTTCGATCGTGAAGTCGACGTGACCCGGGGTGTCGATGATGTTGATGCGGTGCTCGGCGCGGTCGCCCGCCATGCCCTTCCAGAATGCCGTGGTAGCAGCGGAAGTAATCGTGATGCCGCGTTCCTGTTCCTGCTCCATCCAGTCCATGGTTGCAGCGCCGTCGTGAACTTCACCAATCTTGTGGTTCACGCCCGTGTAGAACAGAATGCGCTCGGTCGTCGTCGTTTTGCCGGCGTCGATGTGAGCGCTAATACCGATGTTACGGTAGCGCTCGATAGGAGTCTTGCGAGCCACTTTGATCCTCTATTGGGATGGCGCGATGCGAGAGATACCCATCGCGCTGTAACACAAACGGGCGAGGCGCCCTTGAAGCGCACCCGCCCGGAATTTCTTTCCGTTTTTCCACTAAACCCGGGGTCGGGAAAGCTTAGAAACGGAAGTGCGAGAACGCCTTGTTGGCTTCTGCCATCCGGTGAACTTCGTCGCGCTTCTTCATCGCGCCGCCACGGCCTTCGGCCGCTTCGGAGAGTTCACCTGCCAGACGCAGGGCCATCGACTTCTCGCTGCGCTTCTTCGCGGCTTCACGCAGCCAACGCATCGCCAATGCCATACGACGCGACGGGCGCACTTCGACCGGAACCTGATAGTTCGCACCACCAACGCGGCGGCTCTTCACTTCGACCACCGGCTTGACGTTGTTGAGCGCCACCGTGAACACCTCCAGCGGGTCCTTGCCACCCTTGGTCTGGATCTGTTCGAAAGCGCCGTACACGATACGCTCGGCAACCGACTTCTTGCCGGAGAGCATCAGGACGTTCATGAATTTTGCTACATCAACGTTGCCGAACTTCGGATCCGGCAACACTTCCCGCTTGGGGACTTCGCGACGACGCGGCATGTTTCTTCCTTTACCTTTTCAGTTGGAGCTGATTGCAGCCCCGCGGCCACCAACTAACCCGATTCATCCGTAAGACTAACCAGCCTGGTCGGGTGACCACTTACTCGATAGCACCGGCGATTCCGGCACCATCGCTATTACCGCCTTTGCAGGCGACCTGAAACTACGATTGACCGACTAATTACTTGCCAGCCTTGGCACGCTTCGCACCGTACTTCGAGCGAGCCTGCTTACGATCCTTGACGCCCTGGGTATCCAACGAGCCGCGAACCATGTGGTAACGCACACCCGGCAAGTCCTTCACACGGCCGCCGCGAATCAGCACGACCGAGTGTTCCTGCAGGTTGTGGCCTTCACCACCGATATACGAAATGACTTCGAAGCCATTCGTCAGGCGAACTTTGGCGACCTTACGGAGTGCAGAGTTCGGCTTCTTCGGCGTCGTGGTGTACACACGGGTGCACACGCCGCGACGCTGGGGGCAGTCCTGCAAGGCCGGGCTCTTGCTCTTCGTCGTTTCCGACGTGCGGCCTTTGCGAACCAGTTGATTGATGGTTGGCATTGTTTATTCCTGAAATTGAACAAAATCGACGCATCTGTTTCCAGGCAAAGCGGAAACGCCTGCGCATCGAACTTCCGGTTGGCCGACCTACGCACGAACTGAAGCCGCGCGCACGCATCCCAAGAACCGGAACCTAGCATAATATTCCGAAAATACTAAGGGAGTCAACAGGTTGCGATGTTTCGCATCCCTGTCAATCCGGCGAAACAGCCAGATGAGGTCAGTCGGCCGCTACGACGTTTAGCAATTCGTAACCGAAACGGTCAAGTTTACGGGCGCCCATGCCAGGAATCCCACGCAGATCCTCGATCGAATCCGGGCCGAGACGGGCGATTTCCGCAAGCGTCGCGTCGTGGAAAATCACATAAGCCGGCACGCCGTCGCTCTTCGCGGTTTCGGTGCGCCACATGCGTAGACGCTCCCAGCGGGCGCGCTCGCGAGGGCCCATGCCGATGGTCGGATCGGCGCGTTCGCTCGTACGCCCCGCCGATTGACGCGTGCGTGTGGGCTTGACGTAGCGCCGCATCGTCACCTTCTGCTCGCCCTTTAGCACCGGCTTGCTCGCCTCCGTGAGCACGAGCGAACCGAAGCCCTCGTGGTCGACCGTCAGGTAGCCGAATGCGACTAGCTGACGGAAGATCGCGCGCCACTCCGGCTCACCGAGCGCTGCGCCAATACCAAACGTGGTCAGCTTCTCGTGCCCGCGCTGCAGGATTTTCTCGCTGCGGTTGCCGCGCAAAATATCGATCAGGTGTCCGGCGCCAAAATGAAAGCCGCTCGCGCGCTGCGCGCGAAACACGCATGACAGGGCCATCTGAGCCTCGCGCGTCGCATCCCATGTCGGGGGCGGCTCGAGGCAGTTGTCGCAGTTGCCGCACGGTTGGCTCGTTTCGCCGAAGTACGCGAGCAGGCGCACCCGTCGGCAGGTCGCGGTTTCGCACAAACCGAGCAGCGCATCGAGCTTGCCGGTCTGGACGCGCTTGTGGGCGTCATCGGCTTCGGATTCGTCGATCATCTTGCGCTGCTGCACGACGTCGCCGAGCCCGTAGGCCATCCACGCGTTCGACGGCAGCCCGTCCCGGCCCGCGCGGCCGGTCTCCTGGTAGTACCCTTCGACGCTCTTTGGCAAATCCAGATGGGCGACGAACCGCACGTCGGGTTTGTCGATGCCCATGCCGAACGCGATCGTCGCGCACATCACGATGCCTTCCTCGCGCTGGAACATTTCCTGATGCTTCTGGCGCACTTCGAATTCCATGCCGGCGTGGTATGGCAGCGCGCGCATGCCCTTTTCCTTCAGCCACTCGGCGGTCTCCTCGACCTTGCGGCGCGACAGGCAATAGACGACGCCCGCGTCGGTCGTACCGTCGGCCTTCGTATGCTCGGCGCGGATGAAGTCGAGCAGTTGCGTGCGTGCGTTGTCTTTTTCGGCAATGCGATAGCGAATGTTCGGCCGATCGAAACTCGACACGAACACGCGCGCATCCTCGAGCGCGAGACGGTGGATGATTTCGTCGCGCGTGATCGCGTCGGCGGTCGCCGTCAGCGCAATGCGCGGCACATTCGGAAAGCGCTCGTGCAGCACCGACAGCTGGATATATTCGGGCCGGAAATCGTGTCCCCATTGCGACACACAGTGCGCTTCGTCGATCGCGAAAAGACCGATGCGCGTGCGCTCGAGCAGTTCCTGGAAGCGCGACGTCATCAGCCGCTCCGGTGCGACGTAGAGCAGATCGATGTCGCCGTCGCGAAGCGCCCGCTCGGTGGCCATCGCCTCCGCGCTCGACAGCGTCGAGTTCAGGTACGCGGCCCGCACGCCGACTTCGGTCAACGCGGCCACCTGATCCTGCATCAACGCAATCAGCGGGGACACCACGATGCCGGTGCCAAAGCCGTGTTCGCGCCGCACCAGCGACGGAATCTGATAGCACAGCGATTTGCCGCCGCCCGTCGGCATCAGCACGAGGCAATCGCCGCCATCGGCGACATGCTCGACAATTTCGCCCTGCTGCCCTCTGAACGCGGGATAACCAAAGACTTCGTTGAGGATTTCGAGCGGACGGGACATGTATTTGACAGAGACGGCGAAGGGAACGGCACGCAGGCGGTGAGACGAATTTTACCAACGCATTCGCGCCGCGCCCGCGCTTTGCGACAACCTTGGCCATCCGGCCTAGGGATGCGCCGGCGCATGGCACCGATGCACGTGCAAAAAATGAGCAAAAAAAAGCCGCTCAGTCGAAACTGAGCGGCTTTCGTGGCTCGTCAGGCAAGGCGGCTTGCGCCGCCAGCGCTTACTCGCCCGAGTGCTGCTGTTCGGCAGCCGGGGCTTCCGGCGTACCGAATTCGAACGACTCTTCCGCTGCGATCTGATCGAAACGCTCGCGGTCGGCCAGTTCCTTGCTCTTGCGCGCCTTGTGGAACGCGAGACCGGTACCGGCCGGAATCAGACGGCCGACGATCACGTTTTCCTTCAGGCCACGCAGGTCGTCGCGCTTGCCCATGATCGCCGCTTCGGTCAGCACGCGGGTCGTTTCCTGGAACGACGCCGCGGAGATGAACGAATCGGTCGACAGCGACGCCTTCGTGATACCGAGCAGCACGTTTTCGTACGTTGCCGGACGCTTGTCTTCCGCGATCATACGGTCGTTCTCGTCGAGCATGTCCGACCGCTCGACCTGTTCGCCCGGGATGAAACGCGTATCGCCGTTGTCCGTGATCTGCACGCGGCGCAGCATCTGACGCACGATCACTTCGATGTGCTTGTCGTTGATCTTCACGCCTTGCAGACGGTACACGTCCTGCACTTCGTCCACGATGTAACGCGACAGCGCCTCGACGCCCTGCAGACGCAGGATGTCGTGCGGATCCGCCGGTCCGTCGACGATCATTTCGCCCTTGTTGACGACCTGACCATCGTGCACCAGAACCTGCTTTTCCTTCGCGATCAGGAACTCGTGCTGGTTGCCCTCGAGGTCCGTGATAACGAGACGCTGCTTGCCCTTCGTGTCCTTACCGAACGACGTCGTACCCGTGACTTCCGCCAGGATACCTGCATCCTTCGGCGAACGTGCTTCGAACAGTTCCGCCACACGCGGCAGACCACCGGTAATGTCGCGCGTCTTCTGCGATTCGGTCGGGATACGTGCAAGCACTTCACCAACCTGCACCTGCTGACCGTCCTTCACGGTGATCAGCGCGCCGACCTGGAAGCCGATCTGCACCGAGTGCTCGGTGTTCGGGATCTTCACTTCCTCGCCGTTCGCATCAAGCAGCTTGACCTGCGGACGCACCGTCTTGGACGCCTGCGAACCACGACGCTTCACGTCGATCACGACGAGCGTGGACAGCCCCGTCACATCGTCGATCTGCTTCGCGACCGTCACGCCTTCCTCGACGTTCTCGAACTTCACCGTACCACCGTACTCGGTGATGATCGGACGCGTCATCGGATCCCACGTGGCCAGTTGCGTGCCGGCCTTGATCTGCGCGCCGTCGAGCTGCAGCAGCGTGGCGCCGTACGGCACCTTGTGACGCTCGCGCTCGCGGCCGTGATCGTCGGTGATCATCGCTTCGCCCGAACGCGAGATGACGATCTGCTCGCCCTTCGCATTCGTAACGTAGCGCATCGTCGACGTGAAACGCACCGTACCGTTCGACTTCGCTTCGACCGACGAAGCCACCGCCGCACGCGACGCCGCGCCACCGATGTGGAACGTACGCATCGTGAGCTGCGTGCCCGGTTCACCGATCGACTGCGCTGCGATCACGCCGACCGCTTCGCCGACGTTCACCAGCGAGCCGCGGCCGAGGTCGCGCCCGTAGCAGGCCGCGCACAGACCATAACGGGTTTCGCAGGTGAGCGGCGTGCGCACGCGCACTTCGTCGATGCCGAGGCGTTCGATATCTTCGACCGCGTCTTCGTCGAGCAGCGTGCCCGCTTCGAACAGCGTTTCCTGCGATTCCGGGTTGACGATGTCAGCCACCGCCACGCGACCCAGAATACGGTCACGCAGTGCTTCGACCACTTCACCGCCTTCCACGAGCGCCTTCATCGCCACGCCGTTCGACGTGCCGCAATCTTCCTCGACGACGACCAGATCCTGCGTCACGTCGACCAGACGACGCGTCAGGTAACCCGAGTTAGCGGTCTTCAGTGCCGTATCAGCCAGACCCTTACGTGCGCCGTGGGTCGAGATGAAGTACTGCAACACGTTCAGACCTTCGCGGAAGTTCGCCGTAATCGGCGTCTCGATGATCGAGCCGTCCGGCTTCGCCATCAGGCCGCGCATACCAGCCAGCTGACGGATCTGAACCGCGGAACCACGAGCGCCCGAGTCCGCCATCATGTAGATGGAGTTGAACGACTCCTGACGCGTCTGGTTGCCGTCACGGTCCGTGACCGGTTCCGTCGACAGCTGCTCCATCATCGCCTTGCCGACCGCTTCCGACGTCGCCGACCAGATGTCGACCACGTTGTTGTAGCGTTCCTGCGCGGTGACGAGACCCGACATGTACTGACGGTCGTATTCCTTCACCTTCTTCGCGGCGTCGCCGACGATGGTTTCCTTCTGCGGCGGCACGAGCATGTCGTCGACGCAGATCGAAATACCAGCGCGCGTTGCCAGGCGGAAGCCCGACTGCATCAGCTGGTCGGCGAAAATCACCGTCTCACGCAGACCGCACTTGCGGAACGCGGTGTTGATCAGACGCGAGATTTCCTTCTTCTTCAGCGGCTTGTTCAGCACCGAGAACGGCAGACCCGGCGGCAGAATTTCCGACAGGATCGAACGGCCGACCGTGGTTGCGTACAGCGTGATCTTCGGCACGAACGCCGGCGCGCCTTCCGACTTGTCTTCGTTGTGGACCATTTCGGTGATCCGCACGTTGACGCGCGAGGCCAGCTCGACTTCCTTGTTCTCGTACGCGCGCAGCACTTCCGACACGCCCGTGAACGTCAGGCCTTCGCCCTTGCCGTTCACCGCTTCGCGCGTCGCGTAGTACAGGCCGAGCACGATGTCCTGCGACGGCACGATCGACGGATCGCCGTTGGCCGGGAATAGCACGTTGTTCGACGCGAGCATCAGCGTGCGCGCTTCCATCTGCGCTTCGAGCGACAGCGGCACGTGAACGGCCATCTGGTCACCGTCGAAGTCGGCGTTGAACGCCGCGCAGACGAGCGGGTGCAGCTGGATTGCCTTACCTTCGATCAGCACCGGCTCGAAAGCCTGGATGCCGAGACGGTGCAGCGTCGGCGCGCGGTTCAGCATGACCGGATGTTCGCGGATCACCTCTTCGAGGATGTCCCACACCACCGGCGTCTGGTTCTCGACTTCCTTCTTCGCAGCCTTGATGGTGGTAGCGACACCCATCACTTCGAGCTTGTTGAAGATGAACGGCTTGAACAGTTCGAGCGCCATCAGCTTCGGCAGACCGCACTGATGCAGCTTCAGCGTCGGGCCGACCACGATCACCGAACGGCCCGAGTAGTCGACGCGCTTACCGAGCAGGTTTTGACGGAAGCGACCGCCCTTACCCTTGATCATGTCTGCGAGCGACTTCAGCGGACGCTTGTTCGCGCCGGTCATCGCCTTGCCGCGACGGCCGTTGTCGAGCAGCGAGTCGACGGCTTCCTGCAGCATCCGCTTTTCGTTGCGGACGATGATCTCAGGCGCCTTCAGCTCGAGCAGACGCTTCAACCGGTTGTTACGGTTGATCACGCGGCGATACAGGTCATTCAGGTCCGACGTCGCGAAACGGCCGCCGTCGAGCGGCACCAGCGGACGCAGTTCCGGCGGCAGCACCGGCAGCACTTCGAGGACCATCCAGTCCGGCTTGATGCCCGAACGCTGGAATGCCTCGAGCACCTTCAGGCGCTTCGCGTACTTCTTGATCTTCGCTTCCGAGCCGGTGTTGCGCAGCTCCGTGCGCAGCATTTCGACCTGCTCGTCGATGTTGATCGCGCGCAGCAGCTCGCGAATACCTTCCGCGCCCATTTCGGCACGGAATTCGTCGCCGTATTCCTCGACCTTGTTGTAGTAATCCTCTTCGGTCATGATCTGCCGCGCTTTGAGCGGCGTCATGCCCGGATCGATCACCACGTATGCTTCGAAGTACAGCACGCGCTCGATGTCGCGCAGCGTCATGTCGAGCACCATGCCCAGACGCGACGGCAGCGACTTCAGAAACCAGATGTGCGCAACCGGCGAGGCCAGTTCAATGTGGCCCATGCGCTCGCGACGCACCTTCGCAAGCGTCACTTCGACGCCGCACTTCTCGCAGATCACGCCGCGGTGCTTCAGGCGCTTGTACTTGCCGCAAAGGCATTCGTAGTCCTTGATCGGACCGAAAATCTTCGCGCAGAACAGACCATCGCGCTCCGGCTTGAACGTGCGGTAGTTGATGGTTTCCGGCTTTTTGACTTCACCGAACGACCACGAACGGATCTTGTCCGGCGAGGCCAGACCGATCTTGATCGCGTCAAAAACTTCAGGTTGTTGGACTTGCTTGAATAGATCGAGCAAAGCTTTCATCGCTTCTCTCCAGTAGTCCGATTAGTTCCGGTCCAGGTCGATGTCGATACCCAGCGACCGGATTTCCTTCACCAACACGTTGAACGACTCAGGCATGCCGGCATCGATCACGTGATCGCCCTTGACCAGGTTCTCGTAAACCTTGGTCCGGCCCGTCACGTCGTCCGACTTCACCGTCAGCATTTCCTGCAGCACGTACGATGCGCCGTACGCTTCGAGCGCCCACACTTCCATTTCACCGAAACGCTGGCCACCGAACTGCGCCTTACCGCCCAACGGCTGCTGCGTCACGAGCGAGTACGGACCCGTGGAACGCGCGTGCATCTTGTCGTCGACCAGGTGGTGCAGCTTCAGGTAGTGCATGTAGCCGACCGTCACCGTACGTTCGAACATCTCGCCCGTGCGGCCGTCAAACAGACGCACCTGGTTCTTCGACGGCGTCATGCCGAGGTTCTCAGCGATCTCGTCCGGGAACGCCAGATCCAACGCGCGCGACATTTCTTCTTCCGTCGCACCGTCGAACACCGGCGTTGCAAACGGCACACCTTCGCGCAAATTCTTCGCCAGTTCGAGGATTTCGTCGTCGCTAAAGCTGTCCAGCTCTTCGGCGCGGCCCGATTCGTTGTAGATCTTGATCAGGAATTCGCGCAGTTCAGCGATCTTCGCCTGACGCTGCAGCATTTCGCCGATACGCCAGCCGAGACCCTTCGCGGCCCAACCCAGATGCACTTCGAGAACCTGACCCACGTTCATCCGCGACGGCACGCCGAGCGGGTTCAGAACGACGTCAGCCGGACGGCCGTCGGCCATGTACGGCATGTCTTCGATCGGCACGATCTTCGACACGACACCCTTGTTACCGTGACGGCCTGCCATCTTGTCGCCAGGTTGCAGACGGCGCTTCACTGCCAGATACACCTTGACCATCTTCAGCACGCCCGGCGGCAGTTCGTCGCCCTGGGTGAGCTTCTTGCGCTTTTCTTCGAACGCGAGGTCGAACTGGTGACGCTTCTCTTCGATCGAGTTCTTGATCGCTTCGAGCTGGGCCGCTGCTTCTTCATCCGCGAGGCGGATGTCGAACCAGTGGTAGTGGTCCAGATCTTCGAGGTAAGCGCGCTCGATCTTCGTGCCCTTCGCGAGCTTCTTCGGACCGCCGTTCGCAACCTTGCCTTCGAGCATTCGCGCGAGACGCTGGAACGCATCGCCTTCCACGATACGCAGCTGGTCGTTCAGGTCGAGGCGATAGCGCTTCAGTTCATCGTCGATGATCTGTTGGGCGCGCTTGTCGCGCTGGATGCCTTCACGGGTGAACACTTGAACGTCGATCACGGTACCGCTCATGCCCGACGGCACACGCAGCGACGTGTCCTTCACGTCAGATGCCTTCTCACCGAAGATCGCGCGCAGCAGCTTTTCTTCCGGCGTCAGCTGGGTTTCGCCCTTCGGCGTGACCTTGCCGACCAGCACGTCGCCCGCTTCGACTTCCGCGCCGATGTACACGATGCCCGACTCGTCGAGACGGCCAAGCTGCACTTCCGCGAGGTTCGAGATGTCGCGCGTGATTTCTTCCGGTCCGAGCTTCGTGTCGCGAGCAACGACATTCAGTTCTTCGATGTGGATCGACGTGTAACGATCGTCCGCAACCACCTTCTCCGAGATCAGGATCGAGTCTTCGAAGTTGTAGCCGTTCCACGGCATGAACGCGATCAGCATGTTCTGGCCGAGCGCGAGCTCGCCCAGATCGGTTGATGCGCCGTCAGCCAGCACGTCACCTCGCGCAACCTTGTCGCCCATCTTCACGATCGGACGCTGGTTGATGTTCGTGTTCTGGTTCGAACGCGTGTACTTGATCAGGTTGTAAATGTCGACACCGACTTCACCTGCGACCGCTTCGTCGTCGTTCACGCGAATCACGATACGGCCCGCGTCGACGTAATCGACCACACCGCCACGCAGTGCCTGAACCGTCGTGCCCGAGTCGACCGCCACGGTGCGCTCGATGCCCGTACCAACGACCGGCTTTTCCGGACGCAGACACGGCACAGCCTGACGCTGCATGTTCGAGCCCATCAATGCGCGGTTCGCGTCGTCGTGCTCGAGGAACGGAATCAGCGAAGCTGCGACCGACACGATCTGCGACGGTGCCACGTCCATGTACTGGATCCGGTCCGGCGTGACCATCAGCGTTTCGCCAGCTTCACGCGACGACACGAGCTCGTCGGTCAGCGTGCCGTCGTCAGCCACCGCCGCGTTCGCCTGAGCAATCACGTAACGGCCTTCTTCGATCGCAGACAGGTAGTCGATCTGGTCGGTCACCTTGCCGTCCGCAACCTTGCGATACGGCGTTTCGAGGAAGCCGTATTCGTTCAGGTGCGCGTACAGAGCGAGCGAGTTGATCAGACCGATGTTCGGACCTTCCGGCGTTTCGATCGGGCACACGCGGCCGTAGTGGGTCGGATGCACGTCGCGGACTTCGAAGCCGGCGCGCTCACGCGTCAGACCGCCCGGGCCCAGCGCGGAAACACGACGCTTGTGCGTGATTTCCGACAGCGGGTTGGTCTGGTCCATGAACTGCGACAGCTGCGACGAACCGAAGAACTCGCGGATTGCCGACGAAATCGGCTTCGAGTTGATCAGGTCGTGCGGCATCAGGTTTTCGCTTTCGGCCTGGCCGAGGCGTTCCTTCACGGCACGTTCGACACGGACGAGACCCGCGCGGAACTGGTTCTCCGCGAGTTCGCCGACGCAACGCACACGACGGTTGCCGAGGTGGTCGATGTCGTCGACTTCACCCTTGCCGTTGCGCAGCTCGACAAGGATCTTGATCGTCGCGAGGATGTCGTCGTCCTGCAGCGTCATCGGACCGACGATTTCGTCGCGGCCGACCCGGCGATTGAACTTCATACGACCCACCTTCGACAGGTCGTATGCTTCTTCGCTGTAGAACAGACGGTTGAACAGTGCCTCGACCGCTTCTTCGGTCGGCGGCTCGCCCGGGCGCATCATGCGGTAGATCGCAATGCGCGCGGCCATCTTGTCGGCCGTTTCGTCGATACGCAGCGTCGACGAGATATACGGACCCTGGTCCAGATCGTTCGTGTAGAGCGTCTGGATGTCCTTGATCTTCGCCTCACGCAGCTTCTCGAGCACGGACTCGGTGATTTCGTCGTTCGCGTTCGAGATGACTTCGCCGGTATCGCCGTCGATCACGTTCTTCGCGAGCACACGGCCGAGCAGATAGTCTTCCGGCACCGAGATGAACTTGGTCTTCGCGTTATCGAGGTCGCGAATGTGCTTCGCGTTGATCCGCTTGTCCTTCTGGACGATCACGTTGCCGTCGCGGTCCGTGATATCGAAGCGCGCGACTTCACCACGCAGACGCTCCGGCACGAATTCCATCTGCGCGCCTTCCGGCATCAGCGTGAAATTGTCGAACACGAAGAAATTTGCGAGGATCTGTTCGGGCGTCAGGCCGATTGCCTTCAGCAGGATCGTGACCGGCATCTTGCGACGACGGTCGACGCGGAAGTAGAGCACGTCCTTCGGGTCGAATTCGAAGTCGAGCCACGAGCCGCGGTAAGGAATGATACGTGCCGAGAACAGCAGCTTGCCCGAGCTATGCGTCTTGCCTTTGTCGTGTTCGAAGAACACGCCCGGCGAACGGTGCAACTGCGAAACGATTACACGTTCCGTGCCATTGATGACGAACGAACCGGTCGGCGTCATGAGCGGGATTTCGCCCATGTATACTTCCTGTTCCTTCACTTCCTTGACGACCGGCTTGCTCGGCGATTCCTTGTCGAGCAGCACCAGACGCACCTTAGCGCGCAGCGCCGAGCAGTACGTCAGACCGCGCTGCTGGCATTCCTTGATGTTGAATGCCGGCGGCGACAGCATGTAGCTGACGAACTCGAGACGCGCGAAGCCGTTATGCGAAACGATCGGAAAAACGGAAGTAAACGCTGCCTGCAGGCCTTCCGGCTTGCGTTGCGTAGACGACGTATCTGCTTGCAGAAACGTGCTGAATGATTCAAGCTGGGTAGCCAGCAGGAAAGGTACTTGGTGAACGATGGGGCGCTTCGCAAAACTCTTGCGAATGCGCTTCTTCTCGGTGAAGGAATATTGCATACGATCTCCGAATCACGGCGGGCATAGTTGTCGAGGCAGGATACCTTGATGAGACAACCCGAGTGTTCACCGACTGAGACCCGATGGCCGTCCGATGGCTTGAACGAGCCTAGAAGCTTGGTGGTTGGCCGCTACCAACCGCTGGCTGACGGCAGCGGATGCCTGTGTTGCCCGCTGCCCGACCAAACTTGCCTTCTGCAGTCGCTTCAGAAGACAAAGAGAAGCGCCGGTCAATGTTACCGATTGGCGATTTTCTTTGGCTTCTGGGGATTACGCCCTTGCCGGCATACACCTGCAAAAACGCAGCCCCCACAAAGCACAAAAAGGCCGGCGGTGAAAAACCGCCAGCCTTCGCACAGCGCGTTGAAACTTACTTGATTTCAACCTTCGCGCCGGCTTCTTCCAGCTTCTTCTTGGCTTCTTCAGCTGCAGCCTTGGGCACCGCTTCCTTAACGGGCTTCGGTGCGCCGTCGACGAGATCCTTCGCTTCCTTCAGGCCGAGACCCGTCAGTTCGCGAACAGCCTTAATGACGGAAACCTTGTTTGCACCGGTTTCAGCCAGAATGACCGTGAATTCGGTCTGCTCTTCAGCAGCAGCAGCGCCGCCGCCTGCGCCTGCCGGGCCTGCCACTGCAACAGCAGCTGCCGACACGCCAAACTTTTCTTCGAACGCCTTAACCAGCTCGTTCAGTTCCAGAACCGACATCGAGCCTACGGCTTCGAGGATGTCTTCTTTTGCGATTGCCATTTGAAATACTCCTAAATTGAATTCGGATACAGCCAGCGATCAATTACGCTCGACTGAAGTGCATTACGCAGCGGTTTCTTCGCCTTGTTTCTTTTCTGCCAGCGCGGCCAGAGCACGCGCAAAGCCCGAAACAGGTGCCTGCATAACGAACAACAGCTTGGAGAGCAGTTCCTCGCGGCTCGGGATGTTTGCCAGCGCTTGCACGCCAGCCTTGTCCATCACCTTGCCTTCGTAGGAACCAGCCTTGATGACCAACTTGTCATTGCCCTTGCTGAAGTCATTGACGACCTTAGCAGCAGCAATTGCATCTTCCGAGATGCCGTAGATCAGAGGGCCAGTCATCTGCTCTGCCAGCGGAGCAAACGGGGTACCCTCGACGGCGCGACGCGCCAGCGTGTTCTTCAACACGCGAAGGTAAACCTGTTGCTCGCGCGCTTTCGCGCGCAGCTTGGTCAGATCGCCAACCGCGATTCCACGATACTCAGCCAGAACCACGGTCTGAGCTTTCGCGACTTGCGCGGCAACCTCAGCGACGACGGCCTGCTTGCTTTCTTTGTTGAGTGGCACGGTTAACCTCCAGATTCGATACACGCAGCGTGCGCCTTGTGTACCGCGTTCAATAACGGCGTCCGACCAGTCAGGAGTATTTCGACCGTCCTAAGCCCGCATTCCTACGGACATCGGACGGCTTCATCACTACAAAACCTTTTCGGGTTCGCCATCTGCGTTGGCCTTACATTAAGGACTCGCCCGCCTGCTGCGTGCCCGCCAACGGTCTTTGACAACCGGTTGCGCAATGCAGACTGCCACCTCGCAACCGCCCAAAGCCCTTAAAAACCGCCCCGATTCGCACCAGAGCGGCCAAATTCATTACTGTGCAGTGATCGACGTCTGGTCGACGCGAACGCCCACGCCCATCGTGCTCGACAGCGCGACCTTGCGGAGGTACACGCCCTTGCTCGTTGCCGGCTTCGCCTTTTGCAGCGCTTCGATCAGCGCGTTCAGGTTGTTGCGCAGGGCTGCCGGTTCGAACGAAGCACGGCCGATCGTTGCGTGGATGATACCGGCCTTGTCGACACGGAATTGCACCTGACCCGCCTTGGCGTTCTTGACCGCAGTCGCGACGTCCGGGGTTACCGTGCCAACCTTCGGGTTCGGCATCAGGCCGCGCGGCCCCAGGATCTGACCGAGCGTACCGACAATACGCATCGTGTCCGGCGAAGCGATTACGATGTCGAAGTTCAGGTTGCCGGCCTTGACCTGTTCAGCCAGGTCTTCCATACCGACGACGTCAGCACCAGCGGCACGAGCCTGCTCAGCCTTGTCCCCCTGCGCGAACACAGCGACGCGCACCGACTTACCCGTGCCAGCCGGCAACACGACCGACCCACGAACCACTTGATCCGACTTCTTTGCGTCGATGCCGAGTTGCACGGCGACGTCGATCGACTCGTCAAACTTCGCGCTTGCACATTCCTTCACGAGCGACAGAGCATCCTCAATCGGATACAGCTTCTGACGATCCACTTTGGCTGCAAATGCTTGCAGACGCTTCGAAAGCTTAGCCATTTACACGCCCTCCACGGTGATGCCCATCGAGCGGGCGCTACCAGCGATTGTACGAACCGCTGCATCCAGATCAGCAGCCGTCAGATCGGGCATCTTGGTCTTGGCGATATCTTCGGCTTGAGCGCGGGTGATCTTGCCGACCTTGTCGGTGTGCGGCTTGCTCGAACCCTTGTCGAGCTTCGCTGCCTTCTTAATCAGAACCGTTGCCGGCGGCGTCTTCAGAACGAACGTGAAGCTCTTGTCTGCGAATGCCGTGATCACGACAGGAATCGGCAGACCCGGCTCCATTGCTTGAGTCTGCGCGTTGAACGCCTTGCAGAACTCCATGATGTTCAGGCCGCGCTGACCCAGTGCCGGACCAACCGGCGGCGACGGGTTGGCTTTACCTGCAGGAATCTGCAGCTTGATAAAGCCGATAATTTTCTTTGCCATTTCGAGAACCTCTTTGGACCGCCGACCTACTTGCGGACGCTCAGTGAGTAGTAGCGCGTGTTCGCCGACAGTTGGCTAATTACGCTCCTCAACGGCCATTACGCGGACCGTAAGCGCGAAAGACGGAACGCACCCAGCGATGCGCTCCGTAAAACTTGGACTACAACTTTTCGACCTGACCGAATTCCAACTCGACCGGCGTTGCCCGGCCGAAGATCGTAACGGAAACACGGACTCGCGACTTTTCGTAGTTCACTTCTTCGACGCTGCCGTTGAAATCTGTGAACGGGCCTTCTTTTACCCGCACCATCTCGCCTACTTCGAACAGGGTCTTCGGACGCGGCTTCTCCACGCCCTCCTGCATCTGCGACATGATTTTTTCAACTTCCCGAGGGGAAATCGGACTCGGGCGGTTGCGCGCCCCGCCTACAAAACCGGTCACCTTCGCCGTGTTCTTCACGAGGTGCCACGTTTCATCTGTCATTTCCATCTCGACTAAAACGTAGCCGGGGAAAAAACGACGTTCCGTCACTGATTTGTGACCACCCTTTACCTCAACAACTTCTTCTGTGGGAACGAGGATCTGCCCGAACTGATCCTGCATGCCAGCCCGCTCGATGCGCTCCTGGAGCGCTCGCTGCACACTCTTCTCCATACCTGAGTATGCGTGCACCACGTACCAACGCTTGCCACTCGGGGATGCCGGAGTATCACTCATATCATTTCCAACCCAGAATCGCCGAGAAAATCGCCCACTCGATGGATTTATCACAAACCCAGAGAAAGATGGCCATCACGACTACGAAGCCGAACACTACAAGCGTCGTTTGCGTGGCTTCTTTGCGAGTCGGCCAAACGACCTTACGGACTTCTTTATACGAGTCTTTGGCGAAAGCGATGAAACCCTTGCCCGGCGCCGAGAGAAGCCCGACTGCGACACCCGCGATCGCACCAATGGCCAAGGCAGCTCCGCGGATGTACCATTCCTGGCCACTAAGCCAGAAGAACCCCACGAACCCGGCCAAGACCAGCAACACACCGGCGATCAACATCATCTTGTCGCCGGATGTATTTACAGTTTCGACGGAAGGATTCGCCATAACACCTTAACGAAGCGCCACTACGACGCGATAGTTGGCAGGGGCAGAGGGAATCGAACCCCCAACCTTCGGTTTTGGAGACCGACGCTCTGCCAGTTGAGCTATACCCCTAAACCATTTGGGGTTGACGACGCCGCCAACCCCGATACAACCGATTATCGAGAACTGTCTGGCGTTACTCGATGATCTTTGCGACGACACCAGCGCCGACCGTACGGCCACCTTCGCGGATTGCGAAGCGGAGGCCTTCTTCCATCGCGATCGGGTTGATCAGCTTCACCGTAATCGACACGTTGTCGCCCGGCATCACCATTTCCTTGTCCTTCGGCAGCTCGATCGAGCCCGTCACGTCCGTCGTACGGAAGTAGAACTGCGGACGGTAGTTGTTGAAGAACGGCGTGTGACGGCCGCCTTCGTCCTTGCTCAGCACGTACACTTCAGCCGTGAAGTGCGTGTGCGGGTTGATCGAACCCGGCTTGGCCAGAACCTGGCCACGCTCCACGTCTTCACGCTTCGTGCCGCGCAGCAGGATACCAACGTTGTCGCCAGCCTGACCCTGATCGAGCAGCTTGCGGAACATTTCCACGCCCGTGCAGGTCGTCTTGGCCGTTGCACGGATACCGACGATCTCGATTTCCTCGCCGACCTTGATCACGCCACGCTCGACGCGGCCCGTCACCACCGTGCCACGACCCGAGATCGAGAACACGTCTTCCACCGGCATCAGGAACGAACCGTCAACCGCGCGCTCCGGCGTCGGGATGTACGTGTCCAGCGCGTCGGCCAGGTTCATGATCGCCACTTCGCCCAGCTCGCCCTTGTCGCCTTCCAGCGCGAGCTTGGCCGAACCCTTGATGATCGGCGTGTCGTCGCCCGGGAAGTCGTACTTCGACAGAAGTTCGCGAACTTCCATCTCGACGAGCTCCAGCAGCTCAGCGTCGTCCACCATGTCGCACTTGTTCAGGAACACGATGATGTACGGAACGCCAACCTGACGCGCCAGCAGGATGTGCTCACGCGTTTGCGGCATCGGGCCGTCAGCAGCCGAGCACACCAGGATCGCGCCGTCCATCTGCGCCGCACCCGTGATCATGTTCTTCACGTAGTCAGCATGGCCCGGGCAGTCAACGTGTGCGTAGTGGCGGTTAGCCGTTTCGTACTCGACGTGCGCGGTGTTGATGGTAATGCCGCGCGCCTTTTCTTCCGGCGCCGCGTCGATCTGGTCGTACGCCTTCGCTTCGCCGCCAAACTTCTGCGTCAGAACCGTCGTGATCGCTGCCGTCAGCGTGGTCTTGCCGTGGTCAACGTGACCGATCGTGCCCACGTTCACGTGCGGCTTGGTCCGCTCAAACTTACCCTTGGCCATTTTCGACTCCT
Source organism: Paraburkholderia youngii (assembly GCF_013366925.1). Taxonomy (NCBI): domain Bacteria; kingdom Pseudomonadati; phylum Pseudomonadota; class Betaproteobacteria; order Burkholderiales; family Burkholderiaceae; genus Paraburkholderia; species Paraburkholderia youngii. Next base: position 6,655,883 of record NZ_JAALDK010000001.1, on the reverse strand, counting down.
AAGAGGATTTTCCGTACGTTGCGCCGGGCGCAAACAATCACCGATTACTTCTGGTGCCCATGGGCAGGATCGAACTGCCGACCTCTCCCTTACCAAGGGAGTGCTCTACCACTGAGCCACATGGGCGCTACATCTGTGCTGCTGGAGCGGGTGAAGGGAATCGAACCCTCGTCGTAAGCTTGGAAGGCTTCTGCTCTACCATTGAGCTACACCCGCAAGGATCATGGATTCCCAACAACTGCTGCAACTTGCATTCTGGTGGAGGAGGTTGGATTCGAACCAACGTAGGCGTAAGCCAACAGATTTACAGTCTGCCCCCTTTAGCCACTCGGGCACCCCTCCGCAGAGAACTAATGATTATGGTGGAACAGCATCCTTTTGTCAAGACCTGCTTGACCGTTCCGATCCCAACGCTCTCACTTATATAGTGATCGGCTGTTAGCTTTCCGTAAACGCAAAAACCCCACCGCTGCGGGTGGGGTTTCTGGCTTTGGGGGAGCCTGACGATTACCTACTTTCACACGGGCAATCCGCACTATCATCGGCGTGGAGTCGTTTCACGGTCCTGTTCGGGATGGGAAGGGGTGGGACCGACTCGCTATGGTCATCAGGCATGACGGGTTGCTGCGTCGCTGTCGGGTTGGGCTCAACCCGGCGCCACAGCCAATCGGGAAGAAGCGTAAAGGATTCGTGTGTTTGGGGTTGTGTTGTTGCTGGCACAACACTGATCTCAAACTGCATGTCTTCATCCCCTTCGGGGATCGGACACCCGTAAGCGCTAAAGCGCTAACGGGTGTCGAGACACACCTGTTATAGGATCAAGCCTTACGGGCAATTAGTATCAGTTAGCTCAGTACATTACTGTACGTGCACACCTGACCTATCAACGTCCTGGTCTTGAACGACCCTTCAAGGGGCTCGAAGCCCCGGGGATATCTCATCTTAAGGCGAGTTTCCCGCTTAGATGCTTTCAGCGGTTATCTCTTCCGAACATAGCTACCCGGCGATGCCACTGGCGTGACAACCGGTACACCAGAGGTTCGTCCACTCCGGTCCTCTCGTACTAGGAGCAGCCCCCTTCAAATATCCAGCGCCCACGGCGAGATAGGGGACCAAACTGTCTCACGACGTTTTAAACCCAGCTCACGTACCTCTTTAAATGGCGAACAGCCATACCCTTGGGACCGGCTACAGCCCCGGGATGAGATGAGCCGACATCGAGGTGCCAAACACCGCCGTCGATATGAACTCTTGGGCGGTATCAGCCTGTTATCCCCAGAGTACCTTTTTATCCGTTGAGCGATGGCCCTTCCATACAGAACCACCGGATCACTATGACCTGCTTTCGCACCTGTTCGACTTGTCAGTCTCACAGTCAAGCACGCTTATGCCATTGCACTATCAGCACGATTTCCGACCGTACCTAGCGTACCTTCGTACTCCTCCGTTACACTTTGGGAGGAGACCGCCCCAGTCAAACTGCCTACCATGCACTGTCCCCGATCCGGATCACGGACCAAGGTTAGAACCTCAAACAGATCAGGGTGGTATTTCAAGGACGGCTCCACGCAAACTGGCGTTCACGCTTCACAGCCTCCCACCTATCCTACACAGACCGGTTCAAAGTCCAATGCAAAGCTACAGTAAAGGTTCATGGGGTCTTTCCGTCTAGCCGCGGGGAGATTGCATCATCACAAACACTTCAACTTCGCTGAGTCTCGGGAGGAGACAGTGTGGCCATCGTTACGCCATTCGTGCAGGTCGGAACTTACCCGACAAGGAATTTCGCTACCTTAGGACCGTTATAGTTACGGCCGCCGTTTACCGGGACTTCAATCAGGAGCTTGCACCCCATCATTTAATCTTCCGGCACCGGGCAGGCGTCACACCCTATACGTCCACTTTCGTGTTTGCAGAGTGCTGTGTTTTTATTAAACAGTCGCAGCCACCAGTTTATTGCAACCCCTTCACCCTCCTGGCGCAGGCCAGTCAAGCTACCGGGGCGTACCTTATCCCGAAGTTACGGTACCAATTTGCCGAGTTCCTTCTCCCGAGTTCTCTCAAGCGCCTTAGAATACTCATCTCGCCCACCTGTGTCGGTTTGCGGTACGGTCACTGTGAAACTGAAGCTTAGAGGCTTTTCCCCGGAACCCCTTCCAGTTGCTTCGCTTCCGAAGAAGCTCGCGCCACACCCTTGAGTCCTGTGCCCGGATTTGCCAAGGCACCCTCTCCAATGCAGCGACCGGGACTTCCAACACCCGGACAACCTTCCGCGATCCGTCCCCCCCATCGCATTTCACAATGGTGCAGAAATATTAATCTGCTTCCCATCAGCTACGCATTTCTGCCTCGCCTTAGGGGCCGACTCACCCTACGCCGATGAACGTTGCGTAGGAAACCTTGGAGCTTACGGCGAGGGGGCCTTTCACCCCCTTTATCGCTACTCATGTCAGCATTCGCACTTCCGATACCTCCAGCACACTTTCCAGTGCACCTTCGCAGGCTTACGGAACGCTCTCCTACCATGCACATAAATGTGCATCCGCAGCTTCGGTATATGGCTTAGCCCCGTTACATCTTCCGCGCAGGACGACTCGATCAGTGAGCTATTACGCTTTCTTTAAAGGGTGGCTGCTTCTAAGCCAACCTCCTGACTGTTTTAGCCTTCCCACTTCGTTTCCCACTTAGCCATATTTGGGGACCTTAGCTGGCGGTCTGGGTTGTTTCCCTCTTGACACCGGACGTTAGCACCCGATGTCTGTCTCCCGTGATTGCACTCTTCGGTATTCGGAGTTTGCTATGGCGTAGTAATCCGCAATGGACCCCACAACCATGACAGTGCTCTACCCCCGAAGGTGAGACACGAGGCACTACCTAAATAGTTTTCGGAGAGAACCAGCTATTTCGGGTTTGTTTAGCCTTTCACCCCTATCCACAGCTCATCCCCTAACTTTTCAACGTTAGTGGGTTCGGTCCTCCAGCACGTGTTACCGTGCCTTCAACCCGCCATGGATAGATCACCCGGTTTCGGGTCTACACCCAGCGACTGGACGCCCTGTTCGGACTCGCTTTCGCTACGCCTGCCCTAATCGGTTAAGCTCGCCACTGAATGTAAGTCGCTGACCCATTATACAAAAGGTACGCCGTCACCCCTTACGAGGCTCCGACTGTTTGTATGCATGCGGTTTCAGGATCTGTTTCACTCCCCTCCCGGGGTTCTTTTCGCCTTTCCCTCACGGTACTGGTTCACTATCGGTCGATCACGAGTATTTAGCCTTGGAGGATGGTCCCCCCATCTTCAGACAGGATTTCACGTGTCCCGCCCTACTTCTCGTACACCCAGTTCTTTCCCGCTGTTTTCGTCTACAGGGCTATCACCTGCTATGGCCGCACTTTCCAGAGCGTTCGACTAACAATGAGAATAAAGAGTACAGGCTGATCCCATTTCGCTCGCCACTACTTTGGGAATCTCGGTTGATTTCTTTTTCCTGCGGTTACTTAGATGTTTCAGTTCACCGCGTTCGCTTCACGTAGCCTATGGATTCAGCTACGGATACTCCATTAGGAGTGGGTTTCCCCATTCGGACATCTCCGGATCAAAGCTCGTTTGCCAGCTCCCCGGAGCTTTTCGCAGGCTACCGCGTCCTTCATCGCCTGTGATCGCCAAGGCATCCACCACATGCACTTGTTCGCTTGACCCTATAACGGGTGTGTCTCTCACCACCTTCACTGGGAAGGCAGCGTTTTTCACACACGCTACAGGTTGAGTATTCGTGTTGCGCCGTATTCCAAAGCGATCTCTCGATCACCTTTAAAATACATCGATACAATCACAACCCTGATTCACCTACTCACGCACCCATCTCCAGGTACGCTTTCGTGAATCTCTTTACTACTTCTTCCTGATTGTTAAAGAACGACAGCCGATATAAAGCCTGTGCCTCATACCGCGCTGACTGGCTCAATCGCCAATGCGCAACGCTCTGCCTTCATGCAGAACCCTGCGCATTGAGGATTGGTGGAGGATGACGGGATCGAACCGACGACCCCCTGCTTGCAAAGCAGGTGCTCTCCCAGCTGAGCTAATCCCCCGGTCATACCCTACTCAAGGGTGTCCCAGTCAGCACCACAGACAAAGATGGTGGGTCTGGATGGATTCGAACCATCGACCCCCCCGCCTTATCAAGACGGTGCTCTAACCGACTGAGCTACAGACCCCTGAGTCTGTCTGCGTTGCTTCTCTAAACCACAGCCGATAAGCGTGAGCGCTTGCGCAGCAATGCAAGCTCTGGAAAGGAGGTGATCCAGCCGCACCTTCCGATACGGCTACCTTGTTACGACTTCACCCCAGTCATGAATCCTACCGTGGTGACCGTCCTCCTTGCGGTTAGACTAGCCACTTCTGGTAAAAACCCACTCCCATGGTGTGACGGGCGGTGTGTACAAGACCCGGGAACGTATTCACCGCGGCATGCTGATCCGCGATTACTAGCGATTCCAGCTTCACGCACTCGAGTTGCAGAGTGCGATCCGGACTACGATCGGTTTTCTGGGATTGGCTCCACCTCGCGGCTTGGCAACCCTCTGTTCCGACCATTGTATGACGTGTGAAGCCCTACCCATAAGGGCCATGAGGACTTGACGTCATCCCCACCTTCCTCCGGTTTGTCACCGGCAGTCTCCCTGGAGTGCTCTTGCGTAGCAACTAGGGACAAGGGTTGCGCTCGTTGCGGGACTTAACCCAACATCTCACGACACGAGCTGACGACAGCCATGCAGCACCTGTGTGATGGCTCCCTTTCGGGCACTCCCGCCTCTCAGCAGGATTCCATCCATGTCAAGGGTAGGTAAGGTTTTTCGCGTTGCATCGAATTAATCCACATCATCCACCGCTTGTGCGGGTCCCCGTCAATTCCTTTGAGTTTTAATCTTGCGACCGTACTCCCCAGGCGGTCAACTTCACGCGTTAGCTACGTTACCAAGCCAATGAAGGCCCGACAACCAGTTGACATCGTTTAGGGCGTGGACTACCAGGGTATCTAATCCTGTTTGCTCCCCACGCTTTCGTGCATGAGCGTCAGTATTGGCCCAGGGGGCTGCCTTCGCCATCGGTGTTCCTCCACATCTCTACGCATTTCACTGCTACACGTGGAATTCCACCCCCCCTCTGCCATACTCCAGCGCTGCAGTCACCAATGCAGTTCCCAGGTTAAGCCCGGGGATTTCACATCGGTCTTACAGCACCGCCTGCGCACGCTTTACGCCCAGTAATTCCGATTAACGCTCGCACCCTACGTATTACCGCGGCTGCTGGCACGTAGTTAGCCGGTGCTTATTCTTCCGGTACCGTCATCCCTCACGGATATTAGCCACGAGGTTTTCTTTCCGGACAAAAAGTGCTTTACAACCCGAAGGCCTTCTTCACACACGCGGCATTGCTGGATCAGGCTTGCGCCCATTGTCCAAAATTCCCCACTGCTGCCTCCCGTAGGAGTCTGGGCCGTGTCTCAGTCCCAGTGTGGCTGGTCGTCCTCTCAGACCAGCTACAGATCGTCGGCTTGGTAGGCCTTTACCCCACCAACTACCTAATCTGCCATCGGCCGCCCCTTGAGCGCGAGGTCTTGCGATCCCCCGCTTTCCTCCACAGAGCGTATGCGGTATTAATCCGGCTTTCGCCGGGCTATCCCCCACTCCAGGACACGTTCCGATGTATTACTCACCCGTTCGCCACTCGCCACCAGACCGAAGTCCGTGCTGCCGTTCGACTTGCATGTGTAAGGCATGCCGCCAGCGTTCAATCTGAGCCAGGATCAAACTCTTCAGTTCAAACCTGTTACTGTTTTCGGTTCCGCAGTTTCCTGCTTATGAACCGGTCGCTCACTCAACGTACTGACGATGATCAATCCGTCTTTCGACGGATAAACCTTCCTCTAATACTGTGTGAGGCTTCTGATACTTTTGCCTTGCAGCAGATCCATACGGATCCGCCGCCGCATTCCGCATCAAGCGCCCACACTTATCGGCTGTTAGTTTTTAAAGATCGATCCGCCCAACCCGCAGCGCCTGAACTACCACCACCCGGCACTGCTTCGTTTGCGTCGCTGCGTCTGCAGCAGAGAAACGAGATTATGGAGACTCTTTCTCGTCTCGTCAATACCCGATTTCGCTTTTGCTTAAAAAAAAGTTGTGACTCACTTCCGGGCCGCGCTCACCACTGCCTCAACAGGAACAGCGTCGGCCATGGCCGCGTAGCCCGCGTCGCTCGGATGGATGTGATCGCCGCTATCGAAAGCGCGCTGCAGACGCGCCGGCTGCGCTCTGTCGCGCAACGCCGCGTCGAAATCGACGACGCCATCGAAAGCGCGACTAGTCCGGATCCACTGATTAACTGCGAGTCGGATGTTTTCCCGCTCCTGCGGCAGCGACGCCGGCGTCAGCGTCGCGCCGAACACCTTAACACCGTTGCGCCGCGCGGCCGCGATCACTCGCTGGTAACCGTCGATCAGATCGGCAGCCGTGACCGACGTATGAGGAAAATCGCAGTCGAGCCCGCCATGAGGCGGCATTGCCGCAAAGTTAATGTCGTTGATGCCAATCAGCACAACCGCCGCCTTGACGCCCGGACGTTGCAAAACATCGCGCTCAAAGCGGCTCGCAAGCGCGTCGCCATAACAAGGTGAGTCGCTAAGAAGCCGGTTGCCGCTGATGCCGAGATTCACGATCGCGGTCGACTGCGCGCCGCTCGCCGCCAGTCGCCGAGCCAGCGCATCCGGCCAGCGACGGTTCTGGTTCAGGCTGGACCGCATGCCGTCGGTGATCGAGTCGCCAATCGCAGCCACGGCAACTGACGGCGCCACCGCCTCCACCGACAAGCCCGTGACCCACACATATTGGGTGAAGCGGCCGCGAAACGCGGCGGCGGACGTGTCGGCGGTGTGATTGCCCGGCCCCGACACATAATTCACCTGATTCGACACGCGGTGCCACGCGACGATCCGCTGCTCCGGTCCCATAAACGCACTGATCGCATACGGCGCGCCCTCGACGACGTCGATCCCAATCGGATCGCTGTCCAACTCGCCGCCGGGCGGAACGCTGACCGCGCCCTTGCCAGCAAACGTCACTCGACTGCCATCCCTCGCTACCGCCGCCGCGCCGCCGGCCGAGCGCGCGATGCGCAGTTCGTCGATGACCAGAGGTGTCTTGCCATACGCATTGCTCAGATGAATTCGCGCCGTCTTTCCCGACAAAGTCGGATACACGATCTGCCGGACGGTGCGCCCGGCGACTTCCGGCGCGCGATACAGCGGTGGCAAGTCGGCCCGCTGTGGAAGCGGTTGCAGCGCGGTCGCCCACACGGCGACCCAATGCTCGGGCGCTTCGGCAGCGAACGCATTCGAGGAAACGACAAACGGAGCAAATTGGGCAAGCAGCGCCGCGCCGCATGCGGCAGCCAGGGTGCGAATGGTCATTCGGACGATCGGTTCGAGACGAAACGCGCATTGTGCCCGAACGACGCGGCAATCGCCGGTGCCCGGAGGCTGTGCCCGTTTGGACTCATGCCGTTTGCTGACTCATGATCTTCAGAGCGACGGCTTCGGCGACTTCGATTCCGTCGATCGCCGCCGAGTAGATCCCGCCCGCGTATCCCGCACCTTCGCCGGCGGGATACAGCCCTTTGATGTTGACGCTCTGGTAGTCGTCCCCGCGACGAACGCGTACCGGCGACGACGTTCGGGTTTCAACGCCGGTCAGCACCGCGTCATGCATCGCGAAACCGGCGATTTTCTTTTCCATCTGCGGCAGCGCTTCGCGAATCGCCTCGATCGCGTAGTCGGGCAGTGCCGTGCTGAGATCGGTAGGCCGCACGCCGGGCTTATACGACGGCACGACGGAGCCGAGCGACGCGGACGGACGCCCGGCAATGAAGTCGCCGACCAACTGCCCCGGAGCCATATAGTTGCCGCCACCGAGTTCGAACGCCCGCTCCTCCCACTTGCGCTGGAACGCGATACCCGCAAGCGGGCCGCCCGGGTAGTCGTCTGGCGTAATTCCGACCACGATGCCCGCATTCGCGTTGCGCTCCGCGCGCGAGTACTGGCTCATGCCGTTCGTGACGACCCGCCCCGGCTCCGACGTGGCCGCCACCACGGTGCCGCCGGGACACATGCAAAAGCTATACACCGCGCGCCCATTGCTGCAGTGGTGCACCACCTTATAGTCGGCTGCACCGAGCTGCTTGTGACCGGCAAATTTGCCGAAACGGCTGCGATCGATCACCCCTTGCGGATGCTCGATCCGGAAACCGAGCGAAAACGGCTTCGCCTCGACGTGAACGCCGCGGTCGTACAGCATCTGGAAGGTGTCGCGTGCGCTATGGCCGACCGCCAGCACCACGTGGTCGCAGCGCAGCGTTTCGCCGGTCGACAGCTTCAGCCCCCGCACCTGGCCGTTGTCGATATCGATGTCCTCGACACGCGTCTCGAAGCGCACTTCGCCGCCCAGCTCATGGATGCCCGCACGCATCTTCTCGACCATGCTGACGAGGCGAAACGTGCCGATATGCGGCCGGCTCAGGTACAGGATGTCCTCGGGCGCACCGGCCCGCACGAATTCGTCGAGCACTTTGCGGCCGTAATGTTTCGGGTCCTTGATCTGGCTGTAGAGCTTGCCGTCCGAAAAAGTGCCCGCGCCACCTTCGCCGAACTGCACGTTCGACTCGGGATTCAGCACCGATTTGCGCCACAGGCCAAACGTGTCCTTGGTGCGCTCGCGCACGGCCTTGCCGCGCTCGAGGATGATCGGCCGGAAGCCCATCTGCGCGAGGATCAGTCCTGCGAACAGACCACACGGTCCCATGCCGATCACGACCGGACGCGGCGTGCTCAGTTGGGCGGGTGCTTTGGCGACGAACTTGTAGCTCATGTCGGGGGTCACGCCGCAATGCGGCACGTCGGCGAGCCGTTTCAGCGCGGCCGCTTCATCCTTGACCTCGACATCGACGATGTAGGTGAGCTTGATGTCGGCGCGCTTGCGCGCGTCGTGCGCGCGGCGAAACACGGTGTATCGGATGAGCCCGTCCCGCGCCACGCCGAGGTCCGCGAGGCGCGCACGGATGGCGGCTTCGAGGGCGCTGTCGGGATGATCGAGCGGGAGTTTGATTTCGCTTAGACGTAACATGAGTACCGGAGATGCAAGTGGGCCGCAGATCGCGGCCAATTCGCAATTTTACCGGTAAGTGTCGGGGTGGGGTGACGTGCTTCAACACCCCTGAATGACGCTATCAAGCCCAATCCCCGTCCTCAAAAAATTATTAACCGACCGGTCGGTTGGTTTATACTACGCCGACACAGACCACTCCTCCAGAGAGCGTCCCCCATGTACACCCAATCCCTCGATATCCCCGGCCACGTCGCCCCGCTGGACGGGGACGCGAATTCGCCCGAACAGGCGCGCTTCGACGCGGTCATGGCCGCCGACGGCAAGATCGAGCCGCAGGACTGGATGCCCGACGCGTACCGCAAGACGCTGGTGCGGCAGATCTCGCAGCACGCGCACTCGGAGATCGTCGGCATGCTGCCCGAGGGCAACTGGATCACGCGCGCGCCGAGCCTGAAGCGCAAGGCGATCCTGATCGCCAAGGTGCAGGACGAGGCCGGCCACGGGCTCTATCTGTATAGCGCCGCCGAAACGCTCGGCGTGTCGCGCGAGCAGCTGATCGACGCGCTGCACGCGGGCAAGGCCAAGTATTCGAGCATCTTCAACTACCCGACGCCCACCTGGGCCGACGTCGGCGTGATCGGCTGGCTGGTCGACGGCGCGGCGATCATGAACCAGATCCCGCTGTGCCGCTGCACCTACGGGCCGTACGCCCGCGCGATGATCCGCATCTGCAAGGAAGAGTCGTTCCACCAGCGCCAGGGGTTCGATGCGCTGCTCGCGATGATGGCCGGCACCGCCGCGCAGCGCGAGCTCGTGCAGCAGGCGGTGAACCGCTGGTGGTGGCCGGTGCTGATGATGTTCGGCCCGAGCGACAGGGACTCGGTGCACAGCAACCAGTCGGCGCAATGGGGCATCAAGCGCATCACCAACGACGACCTGCGCCAGAAATTCGTCGACGCGACCGTCGAGCAGGCGAAGGTGCTCGGCGTCACGCTGCCCGATGCGGAACTCAAATGGAACGCGGCGCGCGGCCACTACGACTACGGCGACATCGACTGGGAAGAGTTCTGGCGCGTCGTCAATGGCGACGGCCCGTGCAACCGCGAGCGCCTCGCCACGCGCGTGAAGGCCCATGAAGACGGCGCCTGGGTGCGCGAAGCCGCGCTCGCCCATGCCGAAAAACAGCGCCAGCGCGCGCAACAGCACGCCGCCTGAGTGGCACGGCGAAAGATCAGCGAGAGTCAGGAATCAGGAGATCAGCAATGAACAGGGAATGGCCGATTTGGGAAGTGTTCGTGCGCAGCAAGCAGGGACTCGACCACAAGCACTGCGGCAGTCTGCACGCGGCCGACGCGCCGATGGCGCTGCGCATGGCGCGCGACGTCTACACGCGCCGCCAGGAAGGCGTGAGCATCTGGGTGGTGCCGTCCGCGGCGATCACCGCCTCGGCGCCCGACGAGAAGGCCGAGCTGTTCGAACCGGCGGGCGACAAGATCTATCGTCACCCGACGTTCTACACGCTGCCCGACGAAGTCAACCACATGTAAGCGCGCCATGACCACTCTGTCCATCACGCCCGAACATCTGCAGTACGTGCTGCGCCTCGCCGATACCGCGCTGATCCTCGGTCAGCGCAACAGCGAGTGGTGCGGCCACGGCCCGATCCTCGAAGAGGACATCGCGCTGTCGAACATGAGCCTCGACCTGATCGGCCAGGCGCGCCTGCTGTACACGCACGCGGCCACGCTCGAGCAGCAGCTCACCGGCCGTCAGCGCAGCGAGGACGACTACGCGTACTTCCGCGCCGAGCGCGAATTCGCGAACTACACGCTCGCCGAGCTGCCGCACTACGGGCCGCTCGCCGGCACCGCGCAGGCGCAGAAGGACTACGCGGTGACGATCGTGCGCAACTTCCTGTACGCGACGCTGATGATGCGTCTGTGGGGCGCGCTGACGGGCTCCGCCGACGAACAGCTCGCCGCGATCGCCGCGAAGTCGGTCAAGGAAACGCAGTACCACGTGCATCACGCGGGCGAGTGGCTGATCCGTTTCGGCGACGGCACCGACGAATCGCACCGTCGCGCGCAGGCCGCGCTCGACTATCTGATGCCGTACACGTACGAGTTCTTCAGCGCGGACGCGGTGGAAGACGCGATCGCCGCGGCGGGCGTCGGCCCGCGCACCTCGACGCTGGAAGCCGCATGGCTCGACGACGTGCGCGCCACGCTCGACGCGGCCACGCTGACGCTGCCCCCGGCGCTGCGGCACGTGAGCACCGGCAAGCACGGCGAGCATTCGGAGCACATGGGTTTCGTGCTCGCGGAAATGCAGAGCCTCGCACGCCAGCATCCGGGCGCGAGCTGGTGAGCCCGGGATGACGACCTCGACCGCCACCACCGCCGCGACCGATCCCGCGCTCACCCGCGCGTGGAGCGTGCTCGAAGCGGTACCCGACCCGGAGATCCCGGTGGTCTCGATCCGCGAGCTCGGCATCCTGCGCGAGGTGCGCCGCGCCGCGGACGGCGCGCTCGAAGTCGTGATCACGCCGACCTACTCGGGCTGCCCGGCGATGTCGCAGATTGCCGAAGACATCGGCAGTGCGCTCGAGGCCGCGCAGCTCACGCCCTACCGCGTCGCCACCGTGCTCGCGCCGGCGTGGACCACCGACTGGATCACCGCCGAGGCGCGCGAAAAACTGCGCGTCTACGGCATCGCGCCGCCCACGGGCAACTGCGGTTCGGCCGCGCATGCGAGCGCCGCGCCGCAGGAGAAAGTGCTGCGCTTCGTGCCGCGCGCGCTGCCGGCACCGTCCTGCCCGCGCTGCGGCTCCGCACACACCGAGCGGCTCGCGCAGTTCGGCTCGACCGCCTGCAAGGCCCTGTATCGCTGCCTCGACTGCCGCGAACCCTTCGACTACTTCAAACCGTACTGATATGGCCACCCCGCAATTCCATCCGCTGCGTATCCGCGAAGTACGTCCCGAAACCGCCGATGCGGTGTCGGTCGCCTTCGAAGTCCCGCCCGAACTGCGCGACCAGTACCGCTTCACGCAGGGCCAGTTCGTCACGCTGAAGACGCATATCGACGGTGAGGAAACGCGCCGCTCGTATTCGATCTGCGTGGGCGTCACCGACTACGACCGCGACGGCGAGTTGCGCATCGGCATCAAGCGCGTGCGCGGCGGGCGTTTCTCGAACTTCGCGTTCGACACGCTCCAGCCCGGCCACACGATCGACGTGATGACGCCGGACGGCCGCTTCTTCACGCACCTGAACGCCGAACAGGGCCAGCAGTACCTCGCGTTCTCGGGCGGCTCGGGCATCACGCCGGTGCTCGCGATCATCAAGACGACGCTCGAAATCGAGCCGCGCAGCACGTTCACGCTGGTGTACGGCAACCGCAGCGTCGACCAGATCATGTTCGCCGAGGAACTGGAGGATCTGAAGAACCGCTTCATGAACCGCTTCGTGCTGTATCACGTGCTGTCGGACGACCTGCAGGACGTCGAGCTGTTCAACGGCGTGCTCGACCAGGAAAAATGCGCAGCGTTCCTCGACCAGCTGCTGCCGGCCGACGCGATCGACGAGGCGTTCATCTGCGGCCCCGCGCCGATGATGGACGCGGCCGAGGCGGCGCTGAAGGCCGCCGGCGTGCCGCCCGCGAAGGTGCACGTCGAGCGCTTCGGCACGCCGCTGCCGCAGGCGGGCGTGCCGCCCGTCGAGATCACCGCGGACACCCCGGCGGCCGACCTCGAGATCGTGCTCGACGGCAAGCGGCGCAGGCTGCGCCTGCCGTATCAGGGCGTGAGCGTGCTCGACGTCGGGCTGCGCGCCGGTCTCGCGCTGCCGTACGCGTGCAAGGGCGGCGTGTGCTGCACGTGCCGCGCGAAGGTGCTCGAGGGCGAAGTGAAGATGGAAAAGAACTACACGCTCGAAGAACACGAGGTCCGCGACGGGTTCGTGCTGACGTGTCAGTGTCATCCGGTGAGCGAGAAGGTCGTCGTCAGTTACGACGAACGTTGAGTCGGGAGCTTTCGTGGCCTGGGTGTGGAGTCGCTTCGTGTAACGGCCGCCGCCGCTTTCGGCCGTTTCGCGATCCGCTTACACTAGGGGCCGCTCATCGATCGGGACATCGGTTTCCAGTCGGCGAGCGGCCTCTTTTTGTTACAGCTGCAAGCGTCACAGCAAGCCCTTGCCCATGAGCACGATTCATCTCACCAACGGCGACGTCGCCGCCGAGTCGCTACGTACCGCGCTGGCCCAGGCGGGCCGCGACGACCGCGTGCAGCCGTTGCGCGACGATCTGGCGGTCGGCCCGCTACGCGGCGTCGACGACGCTCCGTACGTGCGCGCCGACTTCTGGGAACGCGTCAACGCCGACACGCGACGCGACTTCGTGCGCGAGTTCCGCGAACAGGCCGCAGTGCTCGACGGCCTCTCGAACGACACCGCGAATCTCGTTGTGTGGCACGCCGAAAGCGCGTCCGATCAGCTGATGCTGCGCCGTGTCTGCTACCTGGTGCGCAACAGCCCGCAGCGTTTGAACGAAGTGCGTCTGTCGATCGCCGACCTCGCCGATCCGCAAGCGTGGGCGCATACGCGCAAGGACCGCGCGACATCGGTCGGCATGTTTGCGCCGGACGGATTGCAGGCACATCTGCCGGACGCCGCGCCGATTTCCGTGCTGCGCATCAGCCGGCTTGCGCTCGAATGGCAGGAGGTCAAGCAGGCGAACGGCGAGACGCGGCGCTGGCGTGACAATACCTTCACGAACGGCAGCTTTGCCGAACTCGACACGCTGATCCTCGAACGCGCAAGCGACGACTGGCAGCCCGCCGCGCGCGTCGCCGCCTATGTTATGACCTCCGAACTGTGGTTTCTCGCCAGCGACAGCATCGTGCTGTGGCGCATGCGCGAACTCGCGACGCAACGACGCATCCACCTGCGTGGCGACGCGAACGAATGGCGCTCGCTCGAACTGCGCGCGGCGTCCGCTTCCAGCTCACCCCAATAAGATAAAACAGACAACTATGGCCCGCACCCGAGCCCCCGACCACGAAACCCAGCGCGAGCAGATTCTCGAACTGGCCGCCGCGAAGTTTGCGCAGACCAGCTACCCAAGCACGTCGATGGCCGATCTCGCCGCGGCGAGCGGCACCTCGAAGGCGCGCCTCTATCACTATTACGAGAGCAAGGAAGCCATCCTGTTCGACCTTCTCGATCGCTACACGAAGCGGCTGATGCTGATCATCGCCGAGGTGGAAGGGTCGAGCCAGCGGCGCGAACTGAGCGAGCGCGAAACCTTCGCGGAGCTGATCCGCGCGTTCCTGTCCGAGTATGAGACGTCGCACAGCCGGCACGTCGCGCTGTTGAACGATGTCAAGTATCTGGTCGATTCGCAGCGCGAGATCATCCTGAACCGCCAGCGCGACGTGGTCGCCGCGTTCGCGCGGCAGCTCGCGCGCGCCTACCCCGAACGAGCGACGCGCGACAACCAGACCGCGCTGACGATGATGGTGTTCGGCATGATCAACTGGACCTTCACGTGGCTCAAGCCGGACGGCCGCATGGGTTATAGCGAGTTCGCCGAACAGGTGGTCGGCATGGTCGACCATGGTCTCGGCACCGCGCCGGTCAAGTGAGACGATGGTCCGAACCGGCGCCTTGGATGATGCAAAGCAACAACATTCATACGAAATATATCAGCTCCGGCATGCATGCGGCATCGTGTCCCGAACGTGCGTTCGTTTTTTATTTCCTTTAAAAATCAATTAACTAAATTTAGGGCTCCAGCGTTCCAGGTAATCACCTCAGATTTTGATACGGGTTTTCCCTAGTGAATGGCTTGGGTTTCCGCTAAAATCGGTTTTGCGGTGCACAACACCGCCTGATTAAAAGGAGAACCCGACCATGAACACGCTGAGCCTTCGCACCACCGAGCCGATCGCGCCGAACGACCGCGCGTCGCTGTCTCTTGGACGCGCGCACGTTCTGGTCCGAGAACTCACCGCGATCGATCGCGAACGCCTGCTCACGCACTTCCTCGCGCTCGACGAAGAAGACCGACTGCTGCGCTTCGGCCAGGTTGTGCCGAACCACGTAATCGAAAACTACGTGCGCACGATCGACTTCACGCGCGACACCGTGTTCGGCGTGTTCAACAGCAAGCTGGAACTGAGCGGCGTCGGCCATCTGGCCTACCTGCCGGCCGAAGGCAACAAGCGCACCGCCGAATTCGGCGTCTCGGTGCTCGAAAGCGCGCGTGGCATCGGTATCGGCTCGAAGCTGTTCGAGCGCGCCGCGATCCGCAGCCGCAACACGCATGTGACGACGCTCTACATCCACTGCCTGGCGCGCAACTCGACCATGATGCACATCGCCAAAAAGGCCGGCATGAAGATCGAATACGCGTACGGCGAAGCCGACGCCTATCTGACGCTGTCGCCGGCAGATCAGTCGAGCATCCTGGCGGAAATGCTGCAGGAGCAGGCCGCCGTGTTCGACTACGCACTCAAGCGCCACGCGCGCCAGGCATCGCGACTGTTCGAGTCGTTCATGCCGGTGGCTGTCGCTGCCTGAATAATCGCTACGGGGAAATGAGACTGGGGCGGCCGCAGGGTCGCCCTTTTTCTATCTGTACCAAATCAACGCCATGCGCAGGGCGTGACGCGTGAAGCCTACAAAATGGGCAGCGCTGTCGTTTCCTTGATCTTTTCGAGCGAAAAGCTCGATTTCACATCGATCACCGATGGATGCCGCAGCAATTGATCCTGCACGAAGCGCGAAAAGTGCGCCATGTCCTCGACCTGGACGCGCAGCAGGTAATCCATCTCACCCGTCATCGCGTGACACGCGACCACTTCGGGCCACGTCTGCACGGCCGCGCCGAACAGATCGGCGTGGGTGGCATCGCCATGCGGACTGAACGCGCGACCGCCGCCCTTCTCCAGCCGCACGTTGACATACGCAAGCAGGTCGAGTCCGAGACGCTGCGCGTCGAGTAGCGCGACGTAGCCGCGAATCACGCCGCTTTCCTCGAGCCGGCGAATCCGCCGCAGGCACGGACTCGGCGACAGATTGATCCGCTCCGCTATCTCCTGATTCGACAGCCGGCCATTTTCCTGAAGGATCGCCAGAATGCGTCGATCGATCGCATCTATCTCGCTATTAGCCATGTTCTGCCACGTCTCGCTCGAATCGAGCCATAAAGTAGCTCGAGAATAGCGACGCGCGATTAAGTTCGCAAGTTCTTGCCTCCATCGCAGTTCTACACTTGCCCTATCCGGTCGCGCTCAGCCGACCGTCCCGCGCGCTCACCGCCAGCGCGCCTCGGCAACCCCCTTCCATGGGATTGGAGACAGACAATGCAGGTTTCTACTTGGGAAAATCCGGTCGGCACCGACGGCTTCGAATTCATCGAATACACGGCGCCGGATCCGAAAGCGCTCGGCAAACTGTTCGAACGGATGGGTTTCACCGCCGTCGCGCGACATCGTCACAAGGACGTGACGCTGTATCGTCAGGGCGGCATCAATTTCATCGTCAACGCGGAGAAGCATTCGTTCGCGCAGCGCTTCGCGCGCTTGCATGGCCCGTCGATCTGCGCGATTGCGTTTCGCGTGCAGGACGCCGCGAAGGCTTACGCTCAAGCGCTCGAAAAAGGCGCGTGGGGATTCGACAACAAGACCGGCCCGATGGAGCTGAACATCCCGGCGATCAAAGGCATAGGCGATTCGCTGATCTATTTCGTCGACCGCTGGCGCGGCAAGAACGGCGCGGCACCGAACAGCATCGGTGACATCGACATTTACGACGTCGACTTCGAACCGCTTCCCGGCGCGAACTCCAATCCGGTCGGCCACGGCCTGACCTATATCGATCACCTGACGCACAACGTGCATCGCGGCCGCATGCAGGAATGGGCCGAGTTCTACGAGCGCCTGTTCAACTTCCGCGAGGTGCGCTACTTCGACATCGAGGGCAAGGTGACGGGCGTGAAGTCGAAGGCGATGACTTCGCCGTGCGGCAAGATCCGCATTCCGATCAACGAGGAGGGCTCGGACACGGCCGGCCAGATCCAGGAATATCTGGACGCGTACCACGGCGAAGGCATCCAGCACATCGCGCTCGGCACCAGCGACATCTACCGCACCGTCGACGGCCTGCGCGCGTCGAACATTGCGCTGCTCGACACGATCGACACCTACTACGAACTCGTCGACCGGCGCGTGCCGAATCATGGCGAGCCGCTCGAGGAACTGCGCAAGCGCAAGATTCTGATCGACGGCGCGCCGGACGATCTGCTGCTGCAGATCTTCACCGAAAACCAGATCGGCCCGATCTTCTTCGAAATCATCCAGCGCAAGGGCAATCAGGGCTTCGGCGAGGGCAACTTCAAGGCGCTGTTCGAATCGATCGAACTCGACCAGATTCGCCGTGGCGTTGTGCAGGACAAGACCTGATCGCGGTGACTCGCGCCTGATCGGCGCGCAGAAGAAAAAAGGGCGAGGATTGCAGGATCCTCGCCCTTTCACGTTGCACGCCGCCGCTCTCTTCGAAACGGCGGCCGGTTGTCACAAGACGCGCGCGATGCGGCGCGTCACGAATTCTGCCTGTACTCATTGCTGCCGGTCGCATCGTCGATCGTTCCGACCTGCGCCGGCGCTACCTGCGCCGTGCGAATGATCGCGTTCGACAGCGCCCCCGTACTGCCCGGATTCGAGTGCATCGGCGCGCTCATCGCGAAGAAAGCGGCGGAAACCATCAGGAACGTCTGGATGTTTCTTGTGTTCATGCGTACTCCTTTTCTAACTGCCCTGCTGTCCAGAAGCTGTGCAAAATGCGCAGCGATCGGCATCGCTCGCAGGTCGGGGATTAGACAGTGGTTTTCACTGCGGTTCCGCACATTTGTAGGTTTTACAGCTTGTTACATGCGCAAGCACAACCCAACTCGATTCCGCGGAAAATCCGCGCCAACTGCTGACAACGCGCGGCCAACTCGCAGCGAATCCATCTGAAATCAGACCTCGGCGCGGGCGCTTTCTGATCTGCTGCGGCGGGTTTCCACCAGTGCTACCATCGCTTGAAACCCGTCAATATGACGACCCCGGCCCCAGCATTCACGAGATGCCGGGGGCCAGAAAAGTTTTGGTGATCCCAAGCTGAAGTGGAGGAGTACACATAATGAATGCCCCGCTAGACGCAGGTCAGCGAGCCTCGCTCGAAGCCGCGTTGTCTTCCGTCACGCTCGACGACAAATACACCCTCGATCGCGGCCGCGCTTACATGAGCGGCATCCAGGCGCTGGTGCGTCTGCCGATGCTGCAGCAGGAACGCGACCGCGCCGCTGGCCTCAATACGGCCGGCTTCATCTCCGGCTACCGCGGGTCCCCGCTCGGCGGACTCGACCAGTCGCTGTGGAAAGCCAAAAGGCATCTGTCCGCGCATCAGGTCGTGTTCCAGCCCGGCGTCAACGAAGACCTCGCGGCCACAGCCGTGTGGGGTTCGCAGCAGGTCAACCTGTACCCGAGCGCCAAATACGACGGCGTGTTCTCGATGTGGTACGGCAAGGGCCCCGGCGTCGACCGCTCCGGTGACGTCTTCAAGCACGGCAACTCGGCCGGCTCGTCGCGGCACGGCGGCGTTCTGGTGCTCGCCGGCGACGATCACGCGGCCAAATCCTCGACACTCGCGCACCAGTCCGAACATATCTTCAAGGCATGCGGGCTGCCGGTGCTGTTTCCGTCAAACGTGCAGGAATATCTGGACTTCGGCCTGCACGGCTGGGCGATGAGCCGCTATTCGGGCCTCTGGGTCGCGATGAAGTGCGTGACCGACGTGGTCGAATCGTCCGCATCGGTCGATATCGACCCGCACCGCACCAGCATCATCCTGCCGGAAGACTTCCTGATGCCCGACGGCGGGCTGAACATCCGCTGGCCCGATCCGCCGCTCGTGCAGGAAGCGCGTCTGCTCGACTACAAGTGGTACGCGGGCCTCGCCTACGTGCGCGCGAACAAGCTCGACCGTGTCGAAATCGATTCGCCGCACGCGCGCTTCGGCATCATGACCGGCGGCAAGGCCTATCTCGACGTGCGTCAGGCGCTGACCGACCTCGGTCTCGACGACGAAACCTGCTCGCGCATCGGCATCCGGTTGTACAAGGTCGGCTGCGTGTGGCCGCTCGAAGCGCAAGGCGCGCAGGCCTTCGCGCGCGGTCTCGACGAAATTCTCGTGGTCGAGGAAAAGCGCCAGATCCTCGAATACGCGATCAAGGAAGAGCTGTACAACTGGCCCGACGCGCAGCGCCCGCGCGTGTTCGGCAAGTTCGACGAAAAAGACGGCGCCGGCGGCGAATGGTCGGTGCCGATGGGCAACTGGCTGCTGCCGGCGCACTACGAGCTGTCGCCCGCGATCATCGCGAAGGCAATCGCCACGCGGCTGGACAAGTTCGATCTGCCGTCGGACGTGCGCGCCCGCATCGCCGCGCGCATCGCGGTCATCGAGGCGAAGGAAAAAGCGCTCGCGCGGCCGCGCGTCGAAGTCGAGCGTAAGCCGTGGTTCTGCTCGGGCTGCCCGCACAACACGTCGACCAATGTGCCGGAAGGCTCGCGCGCGATGGCCGGCATCGGCTGTCATTACATGACGGTCTGGATGGACCGCAGCACCAGCACGTTCAGTCAGATGGGCGGCGAAGGCGTCGCGTGGATCGGCCAGGCGCCGTTCACGAACGACAAGCACGTGTTCGCCAATCTCGGCGACGGCACCTACTTCCACTCGGGGCTGCTCGCGATTCGCGCGGCGATCGCGTCGAAGGCGAATATCACCTACAAGCTGCTGTACAACGACGCGGTCGCGATGACGGGCGGCCAGCCGGTCGACGGCGTGCTGACCGTGCCGCAGATCACGCACCAGCTCGCCGCTGAAGGCGCGGCGAAAATTGTTATCGTCACCGATGAGCCGGAGAAATACGCGGCGAACGTCGGCCTCGCGCCCGGCGTCGACATTCATCACCGCGACCAGCTCGACGACGTGCAGCGCCAGTTGCGCGAGATTCCCGGCACCACGATCCTGATCTACGACCAGACCTGCGCGACCGAAAAGCGCCGTCGCCGCAAGCGCGGCGCGTATCCCGATCCGGCACGGCGCGTCGTGATCAACGAGGCGGTGTGCGAAGGCTGCGGCGACTGCTCGGTGAAGTCGAACTGCCTGTCGGTCGAACCGCTCGACACCGAGTACGGCACGAAGCGCCAGATCAACCAGTCGACCTGCAACAAGGACTTCTCGTGCGTGAACGGCTTCTGCCCGAGCTTCGTCTCCGTTGAAGGCGGCCAGTTGCGCAAGCCGAAGGCGGCGTCGGGCGCCGGCGCCGAAATGCCGCCGGTGCCGGACCCCGAGTTACCGTCCATCGAGCGTCCGTACGGCGTGCTGGTGACGGGCGTCGGCGGCACCGGCGTCGTCACGATCGGCGCGCTGCTCGGCATGGCCGCGCATCTCGAGAGCAAGGGCGTCACCGTGCTCGACGTCACCGGCCTCGCGCAGAAAGGCGGCGCCGTGATGAGCCACGTGCAGATCGCGAACCAGCCGGCCGACATCCATGCGACTCGCATCGCGATGGGCGAAGCGAGCCTCGTGATCGGCTGCGACGCGATCGTGACCGCCAGCGACGAATGCGTGTCGCGGATGCATGCGGATCGCACGCGCGTCGTCCTGAACAGCGCGCACACGCCGACCGCCGAGCTGATCAAGAATCCGAACTGGCGCTTCCCCGGCAGCAGCACCGAAGCCGACGTGCGTGCCGCAGCGGGGGACGACAACGTCTCGGCCGTCGACGCGAACCACTTTGCGGTCGCGCTGCTCGGCGACGCGATCTACACGAACCCGTTCGTGCTCGGCTACGCGTGGCAGCGCGGCTGGGTGCCGCTCACGCACGAGTCGCTGATTCGCGCGATCGAGCTGAACGACGTGCAGGTGGAGAAAAACCGCGCCGCGTTCGAATGGGGCCGGCGTGCCGCGCACGATCTGCCCGCGGTACGCAAGCTCGCGCAATCGCAGGGACGCGGCGAGACGGCCGACAACGCAAGCGGCAAGATCATCGCACTGCATACGCCGAAGGCGCTCGACACGCTGATCGACAAGCGCGCCGACTATCTGACCGCCTGGCAGAACCGTGCGTATGCGGACCGTTATCGCGCGCTGGTGTCGCAGGTGCGGGCCGCGGAAGAAGCGCTCGATTCCGCCGACGGCCAAATGCCGCTGACCGAAACGATCGCCAAGAACTTGCACAAGCTGATGGCGTACAAGGACGAATACGAAGTCGCGCGTTTGTACAGCGACCCGGCGTTCATCGAAAAGCTGAACGCGACGTTCGAAGGCGACTGGAAGCTGCATCTGCATCTCGCGCCGCCGACGCTATCGAAGAAGGACGCGCACGGCCATCTGGTGAAGAAGAAGTATGGTCCGTGGATGTTCCGCGCGATGCACGTGCTCGCAAAGCTCAAATTCCTGCGCGGCACCGCGCTCGACGTGTTCGGCAACACCGAGGAGCGACGCACCGAGCGCGCGCTGATCGGCGAATACGAGGCATTGGTGCGTGAATTGATCGGCGGGCTGACTGCGCAGAAGCGCGATCTCGCGGTCGAGCTCGCGAACCTGCCCGACGGCATCCGCGGTTATGGGCACGTGAAGGAGAACAACCTGAAAGGCGTGCGCATCAAGTGGAACGAGCTGCTCACGCGTTGGCGTTCGTCCGATGCAGGCAAGACGACGCAGCACGCGGCCTGATCGACTCTGGCAGTTGAACTGAAATGCGGCGGTCTTCACGGACCGCCGCTTTTTTTCGGGCGCAAAAAAGCGCCACGGAACCGCAATTCCGTAGCGCCTTTACCGAAGCCGTCGCGCGCGCGTAACTGCCTCCCCCGCTTCAACCCCGCGCGATGCACGTTACTTCGCGTTCACCGACTTGCGCGCGTTAGCCGAAGCGACCGCCGTCATGTTGATGATCCGGCGCACGGTCGCGGCCGGCGTCAGGATATGCACCGGCTTTTCCGCGCCGAGCAGGAACGGCCCGACCGTCACGCCCTCGCCGCCCACCACCTTCAGCAGGTTGTACGCGATGTTCGCCGCTTCGACGTTCGGCATGATCAGCAGGTTCGCTTCGCCGGCGAGCGTCGTGCCCGGGAACGCGGCCTTGCGGATGGTCTCCGACAGCGCCGCATCGCCGTGCATTTCACCGTCGATTTCGAGCGACGGCGCGCGTTGCGTGATCAGCTTGCGCGCCGCGGCCATGCGCTGCGACGACGACGACGGCGCGCTGCCAAAGTTCGAGTTCGACAGCAGCGCGACCTTCGGCGTGATACCGAACTTCTCGATTTCGCGCGCGGCGAGCATCGTCATGTCGGCGAGCTGCTCGGCGGTCGGCACTTCGTTCACGTACGTGTCGCAGATGAACAGGTTGCGACCCGGCAGCATCAGCAGGTTCATCGCGGCGAAGTTATCGACGTTGTCGGCCTTGCCGAGCACCTGCTCGATGAAGTTCAGGTGCGTGTGGTACTGGCCGATCATGCCGCAGATCATGCCGTCCGCATCCCCGAGATGCACGAGGATCGCGCCGATCAGCGTGTTGAACTTGCGCATCGCGGCCTTCGCGACGTCGGGCGTCACGCCTTCGCGCGCGCCGATTTCGTGATACGCCTGCCAGCTCTTGTGATAGCGCGGATCGTCTTCCGGATCGACGATTTCGACGTCTTCGCCGCACTTGAGCTTCGAGCCCATCTTCTTCAGACGCATCTCGATCACCGACGGACGGCCGACCAGGATCGGCTTCGCGATCTTTTCAAGTAGCACGAACTGCGCGGCGCGCAGCACGCGCTCGTCTTCGCCTTCCGCGAACACGATGCGCGCCGGTGCCGACTTCGCCGCCGCGAAGACCGGCCGCATCACCATGCCCGAGCGATAGACGGTCGCGCCGAGCTGTTCGCGGTACGCGTCCATGTCCTGGATCGGACGGGTCGCGACGCCCGAATCCATCGCGGCCTGCGCGACGGCCGGCGCGATCTTGATGATCAGACGCGGATCGAACGGCTTCGGAATCAGGTATTCGGGACCGAATTCGAGCGAGTGGCCTTCGTAGGCCTTCGCGACCTCATCGCCCTGGTCGGTTTCCTCGGCCAGTTGGGCGATCGCGCGCACGCACGCGAGCTTCATTTCTTCGGTGATCGTCGTCGCGCCGACGTCGAGCGCGCCGCGGAAGATGAATGGGAAGCACAGCACGTTGTTGACCTGGTTCGGATAGTCCGAACGGCCGGTCGCGATGATGCAGTCCGGGCGGACCTTGCGCGCTTCTTCCGGACGGATCTCCGGCTCGGGGTTCGCGAGCGCGAGAATCAGCGGCTGCGAGCCCATTTCGGCGACCATCTCCGGCTTCAGCACGCCGGCGCTCGAGCAGCCGAGGAACACGTCGGCGCCACGGATCGCGTCGGCGAGCGAGCGCGCTTCGGTGTGCGCCGCATAGCGTTCCTTCGACGGATCGAGGTTGCCGCGCCCTTCGTAGATCACGCCCTTCGAGTCGGCGACGATAATGTTCTTCTTCGACAGACCGAGATTGACGAGCAGATCCAGGCACGCAATGGCGGCGGCGCCCGCGCCAGAACAGACCAGCTTCACTTCGTCGAGCTTCTTGCCGACCACTTTGAGGCCGTTCAGGATCGCCGCCGACGCGATGATCGCGGTGCCGTGCTGATCGTCGTGGAAGACCGGAATCTTCATACGTTCGCGCAGCTTCTTCTCGATGTAGAAGCACTCGGGCGCCTTGATGTCCTCGAGGTTGATGCCGCCGAGCGTGGGCTCGAGCATCGCGATCGCCTCGACGAGCTTGTCCGGATCGGATTCGGAGAGCTCGATGTCGAACACGTCGATGCCGGCGAACTTCTTGAACAGACACCCCTTGCCTTCCATCACCGGCTTCGCGGCGAGCGGGCCGATATTGCCGAGGCCGAGCACCGCTGTACCGTTCGTGATCACGCCGACCAGGTTGCCGCGCGAGGTGTACTTCTGCGCGTCGAGCGGTTCCTCGTGAATCGCCATACAGGCTGCAGCCACGCCCGGCGAATACGCGAGCGACAAATCCAGCTGGTTCGACAGCGGCTTGGTGGGTGTCACCGAAATCTTGCCAGGTTTCGGATTCTGGTGATATGCGAGAGCGCTTTGCTTGAGTTGTTCGTCCATTTCTAGGCCTGCGAGACGTAAGTGATTGGACCCGGCGCCCCACACCGTTGCGGCGTTTTCATCTGTCGAATGGATAGCCGACCGAGGCGGTTTTCGCACGCGCCCGGCAAGGCGCGATGACTTACCTCGACGAAGACGGGACGATGCGGAGTGCTTCGCGGGTCGATCAGTGTACACCCCGGAAGTGTCGATGCACTGAGTGGTTAACAGAACTCGCCATTGGCGAACCAGCCGCTATAAATGCGGAGTCGCTGCACCTGACAGTGTTTTTCCGCCAATTGGCGGCGGGTCGCTCAGTCGAGCTCGGCGCCGCGTCGCTCAGGAATCAGAAGTAGTGTCGCGAAGATGTCGAGCAGGTAAATCGACGCGAGCAGTGCGAGCGCCGCGCCGAACGAGTAGCGCGCCGCCAGCGCGCCCACCGCCACCGGCCCAAAGCCGCCCACCGCGCGGCCGGCGTTGAACAGCACGTTTTGCGCGGTGGCGCGCGCATCGGTTGGATAGAGCTCCGAAATCAGCGCGCCATAGCCGCCGATCATGCCGTTCACGAACACCCCCATCGCCGCGCCGCCGATCAGCAACGCCATCGGCGTCGTCAGTTGCGCATATACGAACACCATCACGACTGCGCCCGCCTGGTAGAACAGGAACGTCGGCTTGCGGCCGAAGCGGTCAGCGGCGATGCCGAATAGCCAGATGCCGGCCGCCATGCCGAGAATCGTCGCGGCAGTCCATAGCCCCGATTTGGTCAGCGAATAGCCGAAGGTCTTCGACAGATAGCTCGGCAGCCAGATCATCAGCCCGTAATAGCCGAAGTTCTGCACCGAGCACAGGATCGTGACGCCGAGGCTCGCGCGCGTCGTGCGCGCATCGACGAACAGCAGTTTCAGCGGCAGCTTGCGCATGCCGCGCGCGACGCGTTGGTTGAAAAGCGCCGGCTCCTCGACGCGGCGCCGCACGAAGAACGACACGACCGCCGGCAACAGCCCGAGCGCGAACATGCCGCGCCAGCCGATCACCGGCAGCAGGAGCGGCGTCAGCAACGCGGCCGCCAGCACGCCGAGCTGCCAGCCAAGACCGACATACGACGACACCCGCGCCCGCTGCGACGCCGGCCACGCTTCGGCGACCAGCGTCATGCCGATGCCGAATTCGCCGCCCAAGCCGATGCCGGCGATGGTCCGGTAGACCAGCAGGTCCGTGTAGCCCTGCGCGAGCGCGCACAGGCCGGTGAACACCGCGAAGATCAGGATCGTCCACGTCAGCATGCGCACGCGGCCGAAATAATCGCTGAGCACGCCGAACAGCACGCCGCCCGCGACCGCGCCGATCAGCGTCCATGTAACCAGCGCGCCGGCCTGCGACGAGCTCAGATGCAGGTCGGCGGCGATCACCGGCAGCATGAAGCCGAGGATCAGCAGATCGAAGCCGTCCATCGCGTAGCCCAGCACCGACGCGAGCAGTGCGCGGCCGGCATGGCCCGGTTTGACGGCCGGTCGGGTTTCGGTGGCGGAGGCTGAGGCGGATGGAGCGGCGTTCATTGAAAGCATTCCGTTGGTCTGGAGGCGGCTGCGTGGGTTGCCACCCGGGAAAGTCGCGTGAGTGTAAAGGCGGCCTCAGTCGGTCACAAGACGATGCGCGCGCCGAAGCGCCCACCGGGGGCGGCGGCGCGTACGACGGCCTCCTCGGTGCGACCCATTTCAGGTAAAATAACGGCCCACGCGCGCAGCAAAAGCCGGTCTTTGCTCTTCCCCCGGCCGCGTATCCCGCCCAGCATGGCGCGGCATACCCCGCTTGCTGCGCCACCGGGCCCGGCGCCCGCTTCTCCCCCGCTCACTCCGAAGGATCCGCCCATGACAGGCTTCGATCGCCAGACGATCTCCGACACCACCGCCAAAATGCTGCTCGAAGTGCAAGCAGTGCATTTCAACGCGGAGAAACCGTATATTTTCACGTCCGGCTGGGCGAGCCCGGTGTATATCGACTGCCGCAAGCTGATCTCGTATCCGCGCGTGCGCCGCGGCCTGATGGAAATGGCCGAAGCGACGATCCTGCGCGACGTCGGCTATGAGCAGATCGACGCGGTCGCCGGCGGCGAAACCGCGGGTATCCCGTTCGCGGCATGGCTGTCCGACCGCCTGATGGTGCCGATGCAGTACGTGCGCAAGAAGCCGAAGGGTTTCGGCCGTAACGCGCAGATCGAAGGTCTGCTGACCGAAGGCCAGCGCGTGCTGCTCGTCGAAGACCTGACGACCGACAGCCGCAGCAAGATCAACTTCATCAACGCACTGCGCACCGCCGGCGCGACGGTGAACCACTGCTTCGTGCTGTTCCACTACAACATCTTCAAGGAAAGCGTGTCGGTGCTGAAAGACATCGACGTCGATCTGCACGCGCTCGCCACGTGGTGGGACGTGCTGCGCGTTGCGAAGCAAAACAACTACTTCGACACGAAGACAATCGACGAAGTGGAGAAATTCCTGCACGCGCCTGCCGAATGGTCCGCGGCCCATGGTGGTGCGACGTCTGCGCCGCAATAAAGCCATCGCGGTAAAGCAGTGACAATAAAAACGTAGCCGCTTTATGCGAATTGAATAAGAAAGCCGCCTGTTGCGAAACAGGCGGCTTTTTTTATCGCCGATTGCATATTGCCGATTACCTTTCGCCGATTACGCGGCGGACGAAACGAGGCGCGATATCAGGAATCGTTCGCGATGTTCCTGGCCGCGTTCGACGACAGATTCAGCAAACCATTGCTCTGTGCATACTGGAATAGTTGGGAGTCTCGATCGATTCCGAGCTTGCGCATGGCTGCATTTTTCTGCGTGCTGATCGTCTTGATGCTGCGATTCAAACGCTCCGAAATTTCCTTGATCGTCATACCCGATACGAACAGCCGCACGACTTCGAGTTCGCGCCTCGACAGCTTCGAGTCGTCGCGCTTGCCGGCCGAATTGACCCGCAACCCTTCGAGCACCGCCTTCACCGACGGACTCATATAGGTCATGCGACGGCCGACGTGCTGTACCGCAAGCGCAATATGGCTTAGATCGTCCGACTTGTTCACGACCGACGTCACGCCAAGCTCCTTGAGCCGTTTCAGTAAGGCGGCGTTCTCGAGCATGGTGAGCACGACAATGGGCAGGTTCGGAAAATTGCGGCGTAAATAGTCGATCAGTTGCAAGCCATCGCCGTACTGACCGCCCGGCATGGCCAGGTCGGTGACGAGCACGTCGCATCCGGTGGATTGCAACAATTTGATGAGTTCAGTCGACTGTCTTGCGCGCCCAACGACTTGCATACCGGGAAATTTGTGAAGCGCATTTTCGGCACCAAACAGAATAACCGGATGATCGTCTGCCACCACGACCCTGAGTGCAATTTGCATCGTCCTCCTCTGGACGGATAAACCGGTCTCCACAACTTCTAACACTTCTTTCGACGCTCGCTATTTAAACGAGATAAATACAGCCAGGGTCGCCCGATAATCCTCTTACTATAGCTGATTTCCTATCTGCTAATTCCGCGGGAAGCGAACAGATTGCGTCGCAGAGCTAATCAGCGCTGGTGTTAGACTTTATTCGACCTTGGGGCACAATTCAGGACAACGACCATCGCGAGGACCCGCGCCTCGCGCCCTGACAGGAGAACCGGCATATGCGCGTGCGTTGCCTGGTTGTTTCGTTGGCTTCATCCCGGTGGCATCGATCGCTCGCCGTCGGTGCGATGCTCGCACTATTGGCGGCGCATAGTGCCGGTGCCCGCGCCGACGAGCCGTTCACGCTGACGAGCGCGAGCGTGCGCGCGGGCGGCGCCGTGCAGAATGCGCAGGTGTTCGACCAGAGCGACTGCAAGGGCGGCAACCGATCACCGCAGCTCTCATGGCGCGCCGCGCCGGCCGGCACGCGCGGCTTCGCGATCACGATGTTCGACGAGGACGCGCCTGGGCGCGGCTGGTGGCACTGGGCGGTCGCGGGCATCCCGGCCACGGTCGACAGCCTGCCCGAGAATGCCAGTTCGTCCGGTTTCCTGCGCAAGCTCGGCGCGGTCGAAGCGCGCAACGACTTCGATACGGACGGCTATGGCGGCCCGTGCCCGCCGCCCGGCAAACCGCATCGCTATATCATCACCGTGTACGCGTTGAACTCGGCCGATCTGCGTCTCGCGCAAGGGCGTCCCGCGTTGATGTTCGATCACGAGATCGGCACGGCCGCGATCGGCAGCGCGAAGCTGGTGGTCAATTACGGGCGCTAGTGGCGGCCAGCGCGGTCGTCATGGCGCGCCGCCGCGCCGCATCGCGTTTCGTCTCCCATCACCTTCCGGGTCGCCTTGCTGGAGCAGTCCATGTCGAAGATCGTCATCGTTTATCACAGCGGCTACGGCCATACGAAGAAGGTCGCCGAAGCCGTGCTCGCGGGCGCGCTCGAAGCCGGTGCGCACGCGAAGTTGACGCCGGTGGGCGACCTCGACGACGCCTCGTGGGACGAACTCGCCGCGGCCGACGCGCTGATCTTCGGCGCGCCGACCTACATGGGCGGCCCGTCGGCCGACTTCAAGAAGTTCGCCGATGCGAGTTCGAAACCGTGGTTCGCGCAGGCGTGGAAAGACAAGATCGCGGCCGGCTTCACGAACTCGGCGACGATGAACGGCGACAAGTTCTCGACGATCCAGTACTTCGTCACGCTGGCGATGCAGCACAGCATGATCTGGGCGGGCACCGGCATGATGCCGTCGAACACGAAGGCCGCGACGCGCAACGATCTGAACTTCGTCGGCGGCTTTACCGGCCTGCTCACGCAATCGGCGGCCGATGCGTCGCCCGACGAAGCGCCGCCGCCGGGCGATCTCGAAACCGCGCGCCTGTTCGGCGCGCGCATCGCGGGCGTCACCGCGCGCTGGATCGCGGCGCGCGCTTGATGGCCAGCGGCCTGAACGGCGCCGAAGGGGCGTCGCGCCGCATCTGTAGTGCATCTTCGGTCATCAGCCCGCATTTGCCGCACAACGGGTCACGCCGATGTCCCGTTGCGCCGGCATCGTCGTTTTTTCGCGCTGCACCGCACGGTCGCGGCGATGACGTCTTAAAATAACGTTCCGGCGCGGCGTCGCGCCCCGTTTCCAGCGAGTGAGAGTGAGATGAGCACGAAAGTTTTTGTCGACGGACAGGAAGGCACGACCGGCCTGAAGATTTTTGAATACCTGTCGCAGCGCGCCGACGTCGAAATCCTGCGTATCGAAGAAGCGAAGCGCAAGGACCTGGACGAGCGCCGTCGTCTCATCAACGCATCGGACGTCTCGTTCCTGTGTCTGCCCGACGTCGCCTCGCGCGAATCCGCTTCGCTCGTCGAGAACGACCGCACAGTGCTGATCGACGCGAGCACCGCATTCCGTACCTCGCCCGACTGGGCCTACGGCCTGCCTGAGTTGGCCCGTTCGCAGCGCGAGAGGCTGCGCACCGCCAAACGCATCGCCGTGCCGGGCTGCCACGCCTCGGCGTTCGTGCTCGCGATGCGCCCGCTCGTCGAAGGCGGCGTCGTCGCGCCCGAGTTCGCCGCGCACGCCTACTCGATCACCGGCTACA
Organism: Paraburkholderia youngii; assembly: GCF_013366925.1. Lineage (NCBI taxonomy): Bacteria > Pseudomonadati > Pseudomonadota > Betaproteobacteria > Burkholderiales > Burkholderiaceae > Paraburkholderia > Paraburkholderia youngii. The sequence continues at coordinate 6,625,922 of NZ_JAALDK010000001.1, read as the reverse complement.
GCGGCGGCGGCAAGAAGATGATTGCCGACTACGAAGCCGGCGGCAACGACAGGCTCAAGAGCCCGCGCCCGTACGCGCTCGGCCTCACGCACAAGCATCTGCCGGAAATGGCCGCGCATACGGGCCTGAAGTCGGCGCCGATCTTCACGCCGATCGTTGGCGACTTCTACAAGGGCCTCGCGGTCACCACGTACTTCTCGCCGGGCCAGCTCGCGAAGAAGACGACACCGCAGGACGTGCAGGCTCTGTTCGCCGAGTACTACGCAGGCGAAGCATTCGTGCACGTCGCACCGTTCGACGCCGACGCGAACCTCGACAATGGCTTCTTCGACGTGCAGGCGAACAACGACACCAATCGTGTCGATCTATTCGTGTTCGGCAATGAGGAGCGCTTCGTAACCGTCGCGCGTCTGGACAATCTCGGCAAGGGCGCGTCGGGCGCGGCGATCCAGTGCATGAATCTCGCGATCGGCGCGACCGAAGACAGCGGTTTGAAACGCTAAGCGAGTCGACCCGCGAGCCTCGCTGCGAGCCTACGAAAAAGCCAGCCGGTCTACAAAGACCGGCTTTTTTCGTTTTAATACCGCGAACCTGGTCACTTCCTTCGTGGCCGCGTCGTATAAGTTCTGAGCTTGATTTACCGCGGTCGCGGCGGTGGCGCTTTGCGCACACGCGGCGAATTCCGGGCAAAAAAAAGCCCGCCTAGGTTGGCGGGCTGAATCCATATCAGAGGAGACATGGAGGAGACAAGACGTACTATAGCAAACCGCTTGGTGCGTTGCAACATGCAAATTAGGGTTGACCCTCGATGTTGCAAACATACAACGGTCACACAAATACGCTTCAGTTTCCCCTTGTCTGCGAGCAGGCGCGGTGCTCAGTGCCGCAACAGCGCCATCATCGCGCCGAAACCCACGAATACACCGCCCGTCAGCCGGTTGAACATCCGCGCGACGCTGCGGCTCTTCAGCTTCGCGCCGATGCGTGTACCAAAACCCGCGTACACCAGATACCAGCTGACCTCGATCAACGCGAACGTCGCGAGCAGCACGCCGAACTGCGGCAACTTCGGTTCGGTGGCATCGATGAATTGCGGCAGCAGCGCGGCCGCGAACAGAATCGCCTTCGGATTGCTGCTCGCGACCAGAAAGCCGTTGCGAAACAGCGCGAAGCGCGAGCGCGCGGGCCTGACCGCCAGGTCGTCAACGGTTTGCGCGGCGGCTTCGTCGGCCGGCGCGCGCCATGCCTTGATGCCCAGATACACGAGGTAGGCCGCGCCGATCATGCGCAGTGCGTTGAACATGGTCGGCCATGCCGCCAGAAACACGCCGAGTCCCGCCGCCGAGACCGCCAGCATCAGCACCAGCGCCGACAGACAGCCGGCCATCGTCGCGCTCGCGCGGCGCAGACCGTGCTGGGCGCCGTGCGTCATCACGAGCAGCATGTTGGGACCGGGAATCGCGGAAACGACGAAAACGGTGGCGACGAACAGCCACCAGGTATGCAGAGTCATCGAGGTCGGGTGTAGGGAAATCGGGCGGCCATTATGCCTTGCCGCCCAGCGTGACTCCATGCGGTCACATTGGGTCGATCGCTCGCGTGCGGCGATCGACGGCCACGATCAACGGCCGGCGCGCCGTGCGGCCACCTGGCCCAGCACCGCGAAATCCTTCTCGCCGTCGCCGTGCGCGATCGCCTCGATCAGGCTGTCGCGCACCACGCTTGCGACCGGCATCGGCGTCGTCACCGCATCGGCGGCGGCGAGCGCGAGGCGCACGTCCTTCAGTCCCAGACGCGCCTTGAACAGCGCCGGTTCGAAGCGCTGCTCGGCGATCAGCTTGCCGTAGCCCGAGTACACCGGCCCCGGGAACAGGCCGCTCGTGATCACATCGAGGAAGTCCTGCATTCCGACGCCGTGGCCCGTCACGAGCGCGGCCGCTTCGCCGAGCGACTCGATCGCCGCGCCGAGCATGAAGTTCGCGGCCAGCTTCATCACGTTCGCCTGCTGCGGCAGCGAGCCGATGCGCCAGGTCTTCTGGCCGAGCACGTCGAAAATCGGCTGGATCCGGTCGATCGATTCGGCCGGGCCGCCCGCGACGATCGTCAGCTTGCCCGCGGCCGCTACGTCGGGCCGCCCGAGCACCGGCGCGGCCACATAGTGCACGCCGCGCGACGCGTGCGCGGTCGCCAGTTCCTCGGCGAGCGCCACGGAAATCGTCGCCATGTTCGCGTGGATCAGCCCGCGCGGCGCATGTTCGAGCAGCGACGCGGTGATGACTTCGCGCAGCGCGGCATCGTCGGCGAGCATCGAGAACACGGCGTCGCCCGCAAACGCTTCAGCCGGCGTGGCGACCACTTGCGCGCCCAGCGCGGCCAGCGGCTGAGCCTTCTCCGGCGAGCGGTTCCACACGCGCACCTGGTGCCCGGCTTTCAGAATGTTTGCAACCATCGCGGCGCCCATCTCGCCGAGACCGATAAAACCGATGTCCATCTATCGCTCCGTCTTCTAAAGAAACCGAAGTAAAGCACACTCATGCGACACGCGCAGGACAACACGCCGCCCCGGCGGTGCGATACTGCGGGCATGGTCACCGCGACATTCCGCTTCTACGAGGAGCTGAACGACTTCATCGCCCGGCCGCTGCGCCGGCGCGCGTTCACCTGCGTCTGCGCGCGCGACGCGACGACCAAGCACATGATCGAAGTGCTCGGTGTGCCGCATACCGAGGTCGAGCTGATCCTCGTGAACGGCGAGTCGGTCGGTTTCGATTATCCGCTCGCCGACGGCGACCGCGTCGCGGTCTATCCAAAGTTCGAGGCGCTCGACATCCAGCCGCTGCTGCGTGTGCGCGAGCGTCCGTTGCGCGTGATGCGCTTCATCGCCGACGCGCATCTCGGCGGCCTCGCGCCACTATTGCGGCTCGCGGGCTTCGATACGCTGTACGACAACCACTTTCCCGACGCCGATATCGAGGCGCTCGCCGCCGCGCAACAGCGCATCGTGCTAACGCGCGACCGCGAGCTGCTCAAACGCCGCAACATCACGCATGGCTGCTATGTGCGCGCGCTGCGGCCGCGCGAGCAGTTACGCGAAGTGTTCGAGCGGCTCGATCTCGCGCGCAGCGCGCAACCGTTCCGGCTATGCCTGGTATGCAACGCGCCGCTGCGGCGAATCGGGCGCGAGGAAGCCGGCCCGCGTGTGCCGCACGGCGTGCTGCAGCGGCATAGCCGCTTCGTCACCTGCGATGTATGCGGGCGGGTTTTCTGGGAAGGCACGCATTGGCAGAGGATGCGCGCGTTGATGGACAGCGTCTCCGTCAGCGCGCCGGAGCGAGTCGGCTGACGTCGCGCGCTTGCGTACAATGCGGGTTGATCTATTTGGCAGAGGCCTTTCCGATGGCGATGAAAAAAACCGACCTTGAAAAGAACAAGGCGCTGAAACTGGGCAACGCGATGAAGCAGGCGGCCGCGAACCGCGGCGGCAAGAACGCGGCGACCGAGCCGAAAGTCGACCGGCGCGAACAGCGCAAGCTCGATCAGGCGCAAGGCCTCGTCCCGTTTGCGTGCAAGCTCAATAGCGGGCTGGTGGAAGAATTGAAAACGCGCGCCGCCACGCATCCGGACGGCCTGAACGGGCTGCTCGATGAAGTGATCCGGCGCGGGCTCGCGGGCTGATCTTCCCGCGCGCAATACTCGCCGCAAAAGCAAAAAGGCCAGAGCTCGCGCTCTGGCCTTTTTGCTTGCAACGCATCCGCCTTCACCGGCTGCATCGACCGGCAAGCGGCCCGGTGCAGCGGTATGGCACGCCCGACGAGCGGGCGTCGGCTCAGTTCTGCGTGCCCTTGTCGTTCGTGCCAGCGGCCGAAGCGGCAGCGGAAACGTGTGCCTTCTTGCCGTGGGTCTTCAGTTGCTTGATGTGGTGCTTCTTCGGTGCGCTTGCTGCTTCCGTAGCTGCGGCATCCGATGCCTGTGCGAAAGCCTGAACGGAAACGAGTGCGATCGAAGCGGCTGCGAGCGAGACGATAACTTTCTTCATGTGTTGATCCCCAAACCAGACGACTTAGTCAATGTGAATGAATACAACAGCTGCACGGTAGAGCGGGCCGGACTTCGAGGCGCCTTGTGCTCCCCGCGGGAGAGTATTACCCAAGCGTAGGCGGTTTGTCATGCGCAAAACTCGATATGTATTTTCCGGGAGACAGCCTGCTTTCAGCGTGCTTGCATCGACCTGCAAGTTGCACCAGGGACACTACCAACTCCCCCGTGAAGCCACCTGCCGCGCGCCTCGCCGACCGCTTCGCCGCGCTCAAACAAGGTTCCGCAGCAGGCTCGCGGTCTCCTGCAGCGCCGGCAAAACGCGGTGCAGCGCGGCGTTCGCCGACTCCTCGCCGATCGGCATGCTGACGCTGATCGCCGCGACCACCGTACCGTGCCGGTCGCGCAGCGGCACCGCGACGCCGCGCACCCCGATCTCGAGCTGCTGGTCGGTGACCACGTAGCCGTTGCGGCGGATTTCGCCGAGCACTTCCCTGAGCCGGTCGACCGTCGAATAGGTGTACGGCGTAAAAACCTTGATCGGATACGACGCGAGCCACGGGTCGATGCTGTCGGGCGGCTGAAACGCGAGCAGCACAAGCCCCGCCGACGACAACGGCGCCGGCGCGCGCGAGCCGGTCACGAAGCCGACCGCCATCGCCCGATTCACGCCGTTGCGCGCGACGTAGACGACGTCGTGTTCGTCGAGAATTGCAACCAGCGCGGTTTCCTGCACGGTCGCGGTGATCCGCTGCAGGAACGGCTGCACCGTGCGCGGCAGCCGCGCCGAATCGAGGTAAGACTGGCCGAGCCGCAGCACGCGGGGTGCTAGCCAGAACAGCTTGCCGTCGGTGTCGACGTAGCCGAGCTCGCGCAGCGTCAGCAGATAGCGGCGTGCGGCCGTCCGTGACAGGCCGGCGCGCGCGGCGACCATCGTCGGCGTCATGCGCGCGTGTTCTTCGTCGAATGCTTCGATGATCGCGAGCGCCTTCGCGGCGCCCGCGATCCAGTCCTTGTCGTCCATTTCGTTTGCTCGTGGAAGGAGCCAGTAATCGCGGTCCGGTTTGCAAGTCGCGTGATCACACCGGTCCGCACGGCGGCGACCGCGCCCGTTGCGCGATTATCGCGCGGCTCGCGGGCTTTGCCTGCCCGGCGCGCGAGGCCCGCGTATCATGTGAGCGATTCCTTACGGGCTGCGCACCGCGTGGCGCGCCCTTGCGGCTTCCCAGCCCGATCCACACGACAAAACAGAACAAACCTTGAATCCCGACACCCGCCAACACCTGCGCGCGAACGTGCTGATGCTGATCGCCGCGATGATCTGGGGCTCCGCGTTCGTCGCGCAGCGACTGAGCCTCGATACGATCGGCCCGTTCCTGTTCACCGGCTTGCGCTTTTTGCTCGGCGCGCTCGTCGTGCTGACGATGATCGTCTGCGTGCGTCGCCCGGCGCTCGCCGAACTGACGAAGCGCGCGCCTGGCGGCGCCCGCGAACTGCTTGGCGCGGGCGGGCTGCTCGGTGTCGTGCTGGCCGTGTCGATCTCGCTGCAGCAGATCGGCCTGCAGTACACGAAGATCGCGAACGCGGGCTTCATCAGTTCGCTGTATGTGGTGATCGTGCCGCTGCTCGGCGTGCTGTTTCGCCACCGGACCGGCCTCGGTACATGGCTTGGCGCGCTGCTCGCGGCCGTTGGCATGTACTTCCTGAGCGTCGACGAGCACTTCTCGATGCTGTATGGCGACTGGTATCAGCTCGCCGGGGCGCTGGTGATTTCCGCGCAGATGATGCTGGTCGGCCGCTTCGCGGCGCGCCACGACACGCTGATGCTCGCGCTCGTGCAGTTCGTGACCTGTGGGCTCGTGTGTCTGTCGATTGGCCTCGTCGTCGAGCCCGTTAGCGCCGCGGTCATTGTGCGAGCCGCGCCGACGATCGCGTACGGCGGTGCATTATCGGTGGGTGTCGCGTATACGATCCAGGTGGTCGCGCAGCGCTATGCGGCGCCTTCGCACGCGGCGGTGATTTTCAGCATGGAAGGCGTGTTCGCGGCGTTCGCGGGATGGCTCGTGCTCGGTGAGACGCTGACGGCTCGCGCATTGTTCGGCTGTGCGCTGATGCTCGCGGGATTGTTCGTGTGTCAGGTACTGCCGGGCTGGAAACGCGCCCGGCAGCATGCTCCGCAGGGGTTGTGACTGACAGCGGTTAAAACGATTCGACGCCGACGCTCGGTGCGCGACGCGCACCGGCAGGCGTCTTGCCCATTCGCCCAACTATGCCGCGCGCGGATGAGCGAAAAGGCTCGGCGTATCGGCGGTCGGCGGAAACACACACCAGCAGCCGTCGTCGTGCCGAAAGAAGAACAAACCGCGCGCGCCCTCTTCCGACGAAGTTTCCACCCGCACATAACGCCGCCCGCCGGTGCGCGTGCGGCTGAACTCCGTCACGTGAACCGGCTCCGCCGGCGATGGCGAAAGCCACTTGTCGACCAGAAACCGCAACGACTGTTCGCTCGCGGTTCTCATGATCTGCTCCGGAACAGCTTGTCGCGCTGCGCATTGCGCGTGGACTCGGGACCGTCGTCGTCGCGAGCGGTGTCGCCGTTCTCGGCAGCCTCGGCGGCTGCCAGCGCCATCATCCGATTGGTTGCGGCCGCCCGCAACGATCTGCAATGGGCCGCATGTCGAAGGTCCGACAGAAGACGGACTAGCTGTCCTGCTGATCTGCGTTTCATACATCCCCCGCACTGCACCAGAAACCTCACAAAGCACTTTAACTCTATGCCGGATTGTTCGCTGGGCAAATGGTTTTTGACGAAATAGCAACAGTTGCGCTTGCAATAAGAAGGCGCGCAATCTTCGTACCGCGTCATCAATGTGCGCGTTCGGTGGCCGAAACTCTGTGCGTTGGCGTGCGCTTCGCATCGCGCGAAGCGCACGTGCGGGCAACGGCAAACGTATTTCAGAGGCGATGGTTATCCACAGCGACCTCTGAATAACTTCGGGATAGCACGACGAACAGCCTGTGCGCGAAATCTTGATAAAGGTGGGGGTCGGTTAACGCGTGTTCGAACTTATCCCAGTTATGTAGTTTTTCTACCGACGTGTTCCGCAGGGTTATCGATTTCGCATGATGTTGAAGCGGCGGGACATTTGCGACTTATCCACAGAATCGGTTAACCCTTGTTAACTACTACTACGTATGTATACGTATCAAGTAAACACCATAAGGTGAATCTGGCTGCGCGCCTGAATCAAAGGCTGATCGGATCTTGATCAGCCTCGATGCGAAAGCCGCTGCGCCGCTGTCACGGCACCAGAGACGCCGTGCCGCTCGCGGGTTCGATCGCAGCGGCCTGGCCAATCGGGTCGGTTGGTTGGACCGCAGAGGTTGGCGACGGCGTCGTTAACGGAACCGGTGCGGGCGCGGTTAACTGCACTGAGGCGGGCGCTGATTGGACAGCTTGAACCGCAGATGGCTGCGTCGCCTGAACCGACACTGCAGGCGTCGCCTGAACGGCAGCGGGAGTCGTCGCCGGTACCGGCTCGGGGACCGGATCAGGAATCGTCAGCTGGAGCGGCGTGGCTACCTGCATTGGCAGCGTGCGCGTTTCGATCGAGCTGCTCGTCACCGGCTGCGTACGCACGACGGTCTGCAAGTAATGATCGACGAGGCTGAAAAAGCGGTCGTAGAACTTCCCAGACGGGATCGTTTCGCTCGAGATCTTCACCATCGCGTCGCTATTCGAGCGAATCGGCAGCGACAGCGAACCGAGCACGCTGAGCCCGACGCTCGCCGACGTATCGCTCTTCTTCAACGCGAAGCCGTTCCGTACCGCGTTCACATAAACGATGCTGGTATTGGCCGCCTCTTCGCCGGGCGTGCAGACGACGTGAAATTCGACGACCACGTGTGAATCGCCGGTCGGCTGAAAATTCTTCGTGCCGTCGACGGTATCGGGGCGCGACATCGTCGTCAGATAGCCTTGACTCAGCAGTGCGCGGCGCGCGGCTTCGCAGCTATCGCCGGTACTCGAATTGAAATTGCGCGCGTACGGGCTTGCGCCGGTTTCGAACAGTTCCTGCGTGAACTTGGGTTGCGGCGTGCTGCTGCATGCCGTGAGCGCGAGCAGCCCGAACAGGGCCGCGGCGGTGGTGCGGGAGAAGGGGGTCTGCATGATCAGGTGCAAGAAGCGCCTCGTGAGCGCGAATGGGAATGCATTGTAGATCGGGCAGCGCTATGTGCGTAAAAAGCGTGCAAGTCGGAGCCCGAACCCCATTACGTCATGTAACACGGCACATCAACTGGATGCACGCCGCCCGACCTTCGCAGCACGTACGGCGAAAACGGGAGTAGAAACCGCGCCGGCGCGCCTAGTTCGATGTCGTGCGCGTCGAGCCAGCTGTCGCGGCCGAACTCGACCCAGAGGCCGCGGTGGCCCCGCTCGCCGCAGGTGCCACAGGTGTAGTAAGCGCCGCCGGTAGGCTGAACGCGTCGGCCCACGGGTTCTCACCGGCGCAACGATCCGCCTCGCACGACGCGGCCCGCCCGGCGGCTCCTGAAGCGCCGTCCGCGGGCGTCGCAACCGCCGCGAAATCTTCGACGCGCAGATTCACCTTCTGCGCATAGGCCTTCGAGCCGCCATAGCTCTTCAGTGCCATATTCAGATCGCCGTTCGCCGAGCGCATGTAGCCGTATAGGATCGCCGAACCGGCTTCGATGTTCGCACCCGGTTCGGTCAGGTCCTTTACGTTGCGCAGCAGCCCGCGGTGCGCCTGCGGCACGACCTGCATCAGCCCTGTCGCGCCATTGGCGCCGCGGGCCTTTTCCTTGAAGCGGGATTCGATCGAGATGATGGCGAGCAGCAGCGCCGGAGGGAGGGAGTATTTGTTGGCGGCGGATTGCACCGCGTCGGAGATTTTTTGAGCTTTTTCTTTGCCCACACCGAATTTCTGCGTCAGGTACGCCGATATTCGGTCGGTGTTTTCGTCGGCCACCGCGGTTTGCGCGAGGCCGAGCGAAAGCACGATCAGACAAAGTAACCGGCTCATGGTGGACGTCGGGGGAAGCAAAGATCCGCGCATTATAGCTCCGCGGTGCACTACGGAGCCTTTCTTCGACAGTTTTTGTCTTTTAAATCAATGGTGACCAGAACTCTTCGCATTTTTGGATCCGCTTGTTTGACCGCTTCGGTCTTCAGGTCATAGCCGTCGGTCAGCGTTGCGAGGAACGCGGTGAAGAGCGGATGGGCTCCGTTCACGCCCGGCTGGTCGATATGACAGGACGCGCAATTGCCGCCGGCGGGGTCGTCGAACAGCTTTTGCTTCGCAACTCTTGTGCAGTTAGTTGCACTTTTCTGTCGAGGTAGCAATCGAACTTGCTCGTGTACGGATGAGAGCTCGGGTCTTCGCGCTCGAAGCGCTCGATCGCGTGGCGAGGGGGCCGCTCGCTTCATCGTTCGCGCGGATTTGAGACAATGCACGTCGGCCGTGCGTATCGCGTTGCGCACCGCCTCGATGAACAACCGATGTTTTCAGCTATGAGCAAGACCGCGTTTATTCCCAGCGTCCCGGGCACATCGGACGACGACTTCGAGATTTCGACGAGCGCGAAGATGGCCGGCTACCGGCGCTTCTTCGGCGTGTTGAAGGTCGTGCGCACGACCGACGGCCGCGTGCTGTTTCCGTTCGACGGCGCGCCCGAACTCGGCCCGCATCCGAGCCGCGTCGAAGCACTCGCGGCCGCGCAGGTGTATGGCGAACACATCGTCGCGAGCGATCTGGCGCGGCCGGAGTTGTAGGCCGAGACACCCTCGAACCGGGGCCATTCCAACGAACGGCGAGGTCTCCGTCAGCGCGCCCGCACCCGGCGCGCAGCCCCGGCTCCCGAGCGTGCCGCGAGCACACCGCCGATCACGCCGCCGACATGGCTCTGCCACGACACATCGGGATAGATCGGCAGCACACCGAACAGCAGACTCAGACCGTAGCTGCCGACCACGACTAGAGCCACGAGGATCGATACCAGATTGCGCGTGAAGTAGCCGCGTGCGACCAGGTAACCCGCATAGCCGAACACCAGTCCACTCGCGCCGATATGCACCGAATACGGCGCGCCGAACAGCCACGCGCAAAGACCGGCGCCGAGCATCGCGCCGATGGTCGCGCGCCAGAAGCCGCCGATGTGCGGCCACGTACACAGCCAGCCCAGCACGACGAGCCCACTCGTGTTGGCCGCGATATGCCCGACGCTCGCATGCAGCCACGGTGCGAACAGAATCCCTTGCAAGCCGCCGAACGTACGCGGCACGACACCGTGTTCGTCCAGATGCAGGAACGGCAACGCAACCGACAGAAAGAACACGGCCCACATCGAACCGACGAACAGCGCGATCAGTACGACTCGCGACTTGAGCTTCTCGGTGAGCGTGTTGGAAGATGAGGTGTTCATGGTGACGTGGCCACGGGATGTCGACAGAGGGTAGTCGATGTGGCGTCGTCACGTCGAGGCATCGTGGAACGACAGATGCCGATTTGAGCGGTGGATGTTTCGTCAGCCGCACCGCACCGAATGGCGGCGCGGCTGATTTGGCGGGAGCCGGCGGCCCGGTTCGTCGACGCCGCCGTCGTTACGTCTTCTGCTTCGTCGTCACTCCACCGTCACCGACTTCGCCAGATTGCGCGGCTTATCCACATCTGTGCCACGCGCACACGCGGTGTGATACGCGAGCAACTGCAGTGGCACCACGTGCAGGATCGGCGACAGCAAGCCATAGTGCTCCGGCATCCGGATCACATGCAGCCCTTCGCCGTTGACGATCTTCGTATCCGCATCGGCGAACACATACAGCTCGCCGCCGCGCGCGCGCACTTCCTGGATGTTCGACTTCAGCTTTTCGAGTAGCGCGTCATTCGGCGCAACCGTCACCACCGGCATCGCTTCGGTCACGAGCGCCAACGGCCCGTGCTTCAGCTCGCCAGCCGGATACGCCTCAGCGTGGATATACGAAATTTCCTTGAGCTTCAGCGCGCCTTCGAGCGCGATCGGATAATGCATGCCGCGTCCGAGGAACAATGCGTGTTCCTTGCGCGAAAACTCCTCCGACCAGGCGATGATCTGCGGCTCCAGCGCGAGCACGCTGTTCAGCGCGGCCGGCAGGTGGCGCAACTGCTTCAGGTAACTCGCTTCCTGCTCGTCGCTCAAACGTCCGCGCAGCTTCGCGAGCGTTGCCGCCAGCGTGAACAGCGCGACCAGCTGCGTCGTGAATGCCTTGGTCGACGCGACGCCGATCTCGCGGCCCGCATGCGTGAGGAACGACAACTCGGTCTGCCGCACCATCGCGCTCGTGCCGACGTTGCAGATCGCGAGCGTGTGCTGGTGGCCGAGTTCCTGCGCGTGCTTGAGCGCCGCGAGCGTGTCGGCGGTTTCGCCCGACTGCGAGATCACCACCACCAGCGACTTCGGATTCGGCACCGACTCGCGATAGCGATACTCGCTCGCGATCTCGACCTGAGTCGGAATCTTCGCGACCGATTCGAGCCAGTACTTGGCGGTGAGTCCCGAGTAGTAGCTCGTGCCGCACGCGAGAATCAGCAGGCTGTCGATGTCCGCGAACACCTGGCGCGCGCCTTCGCCGAAGATCGACGCATCGAACGCGTCCGCTTGCGGAATCGTGTCGGTGATCGCGCGCGGCTGCTCGAAGATTTCCTTCTGCATGAAGTGGCGATACGGGCCGAGTTCGACCGCACCGCCATAGGCTGCGACCTGACGCACCTCGCGTTGCGCGATCTCGCCCTGGCGATCGGCGATGCGCACGCCATCGAGCGACAGTTCGCAGACGTCGCCTTCCTCGAGGAAGATGAAGCGCTCGGTGCTGCCGGCGAGCGCGAGCGCGTCCGAGGCCAGGAAGTTTTCACCGTCGCCGAGTCCGACCACGAGCGGCGAGCCCTGGCGGGCGCCGACCACCGTATGCGGCTGGTCCTTATGCAGCACCGCGATCGCATACGCGCCGTGCAGTTCTGCGATCGCCTCGCGCACCGCGGCGAACAGGTCGCCGCGATACAGGCTATGGATCAGGTGAGCAATAACCTCGGTGTCGGTTTGCGACACGAACTCATAACCCTTGCCACGAAGCATTTCGCGCAAGGTCTCGTAGTTCTCGATGATTCCATTGTGTACCAACGCCAGCGCGTCGCGCGAGAAGATCGGGTGCGCGTTGTCGGTGACCGGCGCGCCATGCGTGGCCCAGCGTGTATGCGCGATGCCCGTCACGCCTTCGAGGTGACCGTCGCGCACCTGAGCGTCGAGGTCGGCGACGCGCGCGACGCTGCGTGCGCGGCTCGGCCCGCGAGCGCCAAGCACGGCGACGCCGCACGAATCGTAGCCGCGATATTCGAGACGTCGCAGTCCTTCGATCAGGACGGGAACGATATTACGTTGCGCAACCGCGCCGACAATGCCGCACATGGTGTATTCCTTTTCAGTGCCGAATTCAGTGAGCGCGCCTCGTGGGCGCGCCATATCGATCAGCTTTTCTTTTTGACTGGGCGCACGTAGCCCGTCTTGCTCGTCTGGGTTTTATCGTTCAACACCAGCGCATTCGCGGCGACGTCTTTCCACACCGTGGTGCCGGCCGCGATCGTCGCGCCGCGCTGCACGCGCACCGGTGCGACCAGTTGCGTGTCCGAGCCGACGAACACGTCGTCCTCGATCACGGTGCGGAATTTATTGGCGCCGTCGTAGTTGCAGGTGATCGTGCCCGCGCCGATATTCACGCGCGCGCCGACATCCGCGTCGCCGATGTAGCTGAGGTGGTTGGCTTTCGAGCCATGACCGAGCACAGCGTTCTTGATCTCGACGAAGTTCCCTACATGAGACTCGTCTTGCAGCGCCGCGCCTGTGCGCAAGCGCGCATACGGACCGACAACGGCTTTCGCGCCGACTTCCGCGCCTTCGATGTGCGTGAACGCATCGACCCGCGTACCCGCGCCGATTCGCGCGTTGCGAATCACGCAGTTCGGCCCGATGCTGACGTTGTCAGCGAGCCACACGCTGCCTTCGAACACGCAGTTGACGTCGATCGAGACGTCGCGGCCGCATTCGAGCGTGCCGCGCACGTCGACGCGCGCGGGGTCGGCGAGCGTCACGCCCGCGACGAGCAGCGCGTCGGCGACGTTGCGCTGATGAATCCGCTCGAGTTCGGCGAGCTGCTGCTTGCTGTTGACGCCGAGCGTTTCCCACTCGTCGTCGGGCTGCGTGGTGACGACTTCGAGGCCGGCTTCGATCGCCATCTCGACCGCGTCGGTCAGATAGAACTCGCCTTGCGCGTTGTCGTTCTTGAGCGCCGCGAGCCAGCCGGCAAGGCGCGCGGTCGGCGCGACGATGATGCCGGTGTTGATTTCAGCGATCTTCAGCTGCTCCGGATTTGCGTCCTTCTGCTCGACGATGCGCTGCACGTTGCCATGCTGATCGCGCACGATGCGGCCGTAGCCGTTCGGGTCGTCGAGCGTGACGGTGAGTACGCCGTAACCGTCCTGCCCGGCGCGCTCTGTCAGTGCGCGCAGCGTTAGCGCGCGCGTGAGCGGCACGTCGCCATAGAGCACCAGCGTGGGCAACGAAGGATCGAGCAGCGGCAGCGCCTGCTGCACCGCGTGGCCGGTGCCGAGCTGTTGCTCCTGCACCGCGAACTGGATATCGGGCGCCGCGACGGCTTCGCGCACGGCTTCGGCGCCGTGGCCGATCACGACGATCAGGCGCGCGGGCTTCAGCGCGCGGGCGGTGTCGATGACATGAGCGAGGAGCGGCCGGCCGGCCAGAGGATGGAGCACCTTGGGAAGCGCGGACCGCATGCGCTTGCCGGTACCTGCCGCCAAAATGACGATGTTCATGGCGTCGGCAAATAGACGAGTTTGGAGCGCACGATTCTATCATGCTGCACCTGCAAAAAAGGCCGCAGACGCGGCCTCGGCAGGGCGTGCAAGCCAGCGGAAAACCGCCCGAATGCCGCCAAAACAAGCAATTTTCGCTCTCTACAGGTCGTCGAACTGGACCAGCGGAATAGTCTTCGCGCCGGTGAGCGGTGCACCTTCGTCGCCGCTCGAGCACGGTTCTTCGTCGAACGCGATGTCGCCTTGCGGGTCGGCCTCGCCGGTCGCGCGCAACCCCGCGAACGGAAACAGCTGGTGATCCATCAGATGCGACGGCACTACGTTCGACAGCGCGTTGAACATGTTCTCGATGCGGCCGGGGAAACGCTTCTCCCAGTCGCGGACCAGCGCCTTCATTTCCGCGCGCTTCAGGTTTGGTTGGCTACCGCACAGATTGCACGGAATGATTGGGAATTCGCGCAGCTCCGCGTACTTCTCCAGATCGGTTTCCTTCACGTAGGCAAGCGGCCGGATCACGATGTTCTTGCCGTCGTCCGATTGCAGCTTGGGCGGCATGCCCTTCAGCTTGCCGCCGTAGAACAGATTCAGCAGCAGCGTCTGCAGGATGTCGTCGCGATGATGGCCGAGCGCGATCTTGGTCGCGCCGAGCTCGCCGGCGACGCGATACAGGATGCCGCGCCGCAGCCGCGAGCACAGCGAGCAGGTGGTCTTGCCCTCCGGCACGAGCCGCTTGACGATGCTGTAGGTGTCCTGGTTCTCGATGTGGAACGGGATGTCGAGCTGGGTCAGATACTCGGGCAGCACGTGCTCGGGGAAGCCCGGCTGCTTCTGGTCGAGGTTGACCGCGACGATGTCGAAATTGATCGGGGCGCGCTCGCGCAGCCGCATCAGGATGTCGAGCATCGCGTAGCTGTCTTTGCCGCCCGACAGGCACACCATCACCTTGTCGCCGTCCTCGATCATGTTGTAGTCGCCGATCGCCTGGCCGACCTGGCGCGCGAGGCGCTTGAACAGCTTGTTGTTCTCGTACGCTTCTTTCTGCTCGCGGCGCGTGAGCGGCGATTTCGGGGCGCGCGCGGCGTTCGGGGCCGTGGTGGCCTCGGCGGCCTGGTTGCCTGCGTTCAGCATTTCCGGTGCATTCATCGCTCAGTCCTCCTTGATGCGGAAGACTTCGACGCCGACCGCATCGCAGTCCGGATATACGTCCGGCTTCTCGGTCGACACGCGCGCGCCGCGCACCTGCGGATGTTCGAGCATCACGCGCACGAGGTCGTCGCACAGCGTTTCCTGCAGATGAATATGGCCTTGCGACACGCGCTTGGCGATCGTCGAGCGCATGAAATCGTAGTCGACGACTTCGGTGAGCTTGTCGTGCACCGGCGTGGACATCGCGAGCGGCACGAACAGTTCGACGTTGATCACGACGCGCTGCTCGCCGCGCTTTTCGAAGTCGTGCACGCCGATGTTGATATGCACTTCGTAATTGCGCAGAAACAGCCGGCGGCAATCGGCGAGCCGGGGGTGCGAAAGAGCGGCAAACATGTTCGTTCCAATCAAAAAAGCGTGCGGGCACGCAAAGGGGCGCTGCGCCACTCGCGACGGCCGCATCGAAGGCTGGCCGCGCGCGCGTGTCAGGCGCCCGTCAAAAACATTACGTCGCGCGGCAGCGGCACGAGATGCTGCCCGCCGTCGACCACCAGCGTCGTTCCGGTGACGCCGGCTGCATCCGCGAGATACAGCGCGGCGGCGACGATATCCTCGGGCCGCGACGCACGGCCGAGAGGCGTCATACGGTGGGCGGCCTCGAACCCGTGCTGGGTCTGGTCGCCCGATTGCATGGTCAGGCCAGGCGCGAGCCCGACCACCCGGACCTTCGGCGCGAGCGCCTGGGCGAGCGCGACCGTCGCGGTCTGCAGCGCCGCCTTCGACAGCGTGTACGACAGATAGTCCGGGTTCATGTTGTACAGCTTCTGATCCAGCACATTGATGACCACGCTGCGCTGGCTTTCGTCGCGCAACGCGGCATCGGGCGTCGCGTCGTAAAGCATGCGCGCGAGCACCAGCGGGGCGCCGACATTCATCGCGGTCAGCTTCAGCAGCAGATCGTAGCCGACGTCGCGTGCCGTATCTTCCTCGAAGCGCGACGCGTTGTTGACGATGCACGACGGCCGCCCGAGGGCGGCAGTACAGTCCGGCAGCAGCCGCGCGACCTGTGCCTCGTCGCCGAGCTCGGCGTGCAGCGCGACCGCGCGGCGGCCCAGCGCGACGATCTGTGCGACCACTTCGTCGGCATCCTCACGCGAGGCGCCATAGTGCACGGCCACGTCCCAGCCGCGTGCGGCAAAGCCGAGCGCGAGCGCACGCCCGATGCGGCGCGCGGCGCCGGTAATCAGCACGACGCGGGGCGGTTCAGTCGGCGCTTCGGCCGCGCGGGCAGCGATGTCCGGAGAAACGGTCATTTACAATGCGGGGATGAATCCGAAAGCTCACCAACCCGATAGTTTACCTGCTCCCGGCCCGAGCGCGCTCGCGCAGTCCGACGCGCTCGTCGCCGAGATCCGCGCCCAGCTCGACGCGGCCGGCGGCTGGCTGCCGTTCGACCGCTACATGGAGCGCGCTTTGTACGCGCCGGGGCTCGGCTACTACAGCGGCGGTGCACGCAAATTCGGCCTGCGCGCCGACGACGGCAGCGACTTCGTCACCGCGCCGGAATTGTCACCGCTGTTCGCCGCGACGCTCGCGCGCCCGGTCGCGGAAGCGTTGGAGGCGAGCGGCACGCGCGAGGTGATGGAGTTCGGCGCCGGCACCGGCAAGCTCGCCGCGGGGCTGCTCAATGCGCTCGACACCCTCGGCGCCGAATTCGACAGCTATTCGATCGTCGATCTGTCGGGTGAGCTGCGCGAGCGGCAGCGCGAAACGATCGCGGCGGCCGCGCCCGCGCTGCTCGCCAAAGTGCGCTGGCTCGACGCATTGCCGGAGCGCTTCGAAGGCGTGGTGATCGGCAATGAGGTGCTCGATGCGATGCCGGTGCGGCTCTTCGCGCAAAACGGCGGTGTCTGGCACGAGCGCGGCGTGGTCTGGCGCGACGGCGCATTCGCATTCGACGACCGCCCCGTCGCGGCCGCCGCGGACCGCGCGCTGCTGACCGAAATCGATACTGATCGCGAGAATGCCGGCGACGGCTATGTGACCGAAACGCACGAAGCCGCCCGCGGTTTCACGCGCACCATCTGCACGATGCTCGCGCGCGGCGCGATCTTGCTGATCGACTACGGCTTTCCGCGCCACGAGTACTACCACGACCAGCGCTCGCAGGGCACGCTGATGTGCCACTACCGGCATCGCGCGCACGGCGACCCGTTCCTGTACCCCGGTCTGCAGGACATCACCGCGCACGTCGAATTCACTGGCATCGCCGAGGCGGGCGTCGACACCGGCGCGGATCTGCTCGGCTTCACTTCGCAAGCGCGCTTCCTGCTGAACGCGGGCGTCACCGAGGTGCTCGGCGAAATCGATCCCGCCGACACCAGGCGTTTTCTGCCCGCAGCCAACGCGGTACAGAAGCTGCTGTCCGAGGCGGAGATGGGCGAACTCTTCAAGGTGATCGCGTTTTCACGCGGACTCGACGATACGCTGCGCGCCTTTTCGAGCGGCGACCGCTCGCATACGCTGTGATTGTGAAACTGCTCCGGTTCGAGGACTCGCGATGATTCGCTGGCTGTTGACTACCTTCGTCGCCGTCGCGGTGCTGTCGTCGTGCTGGCCGTGGCTGCGGAAGCTCGGCATCGGCCGGATGCCCGGCGACGTGACCTTGCGGCTGTTCGGCCGCGAGTATCCGTTTCCGTTCATGTCGACGCTGGTGCTGTCGATTCTGTTGTCGCTGTTGGCGCGGGTGTTGTAGGCACCGCGCGCCGCTTCACGTTAGCACCGCTTCAGGCAAGCGCCGCTTGCACCGCGCGCACCCGCTCCTCATGCACGGCGTCCTTGATGCCGGCCGGTGCATCGGCGAGCCGCTTGGCCACCGCTCCCGCATCCACGCCTCGCGCGGCCACCAACGCCACCCTCAGCCGCTCGGCCTGCGGGTACTCGCTCATCTCGAGGCCGAGCCGCCCGCGCGCATCGGACTCGCAGGCCTGCAGCGCCTCGGCGAAGCGCGCCGGCTTCCTGATCGCGTCGCTGCGCTCGAGCAGGCGCACCAGCGCCGCCGCCCCCATCTCCATCACGCGATGAATGTTGCCGTGCTCGCGCGCGACCAGCATCGCCAGATCGCGGCATTCATTTGGCACGCGCAGCCGCTCGCACAGCGGCTTCAGCAGATCGACGCTGCGGCCCTCGTGGCCGATGTGCCGCGGCAGTTGCTCCTCGGGCGTGGTCGCCTTGCCGAGGTCGTGTGTCAGCGCCGCGAAGCGCACCGGCAGCGTGTAGCCCTGCTGCGCGGCATGGTCCAGCACCATCATCACGTGAACACCGGTATCGACTTCGGGGTGATAGTCGGCGCGCTGCGGCACGCCGAACAACGCATCGATCTCCGGCAGAATCCGCGCGAGCGCGCCGCAGTCGCGCAGCACGTCGAACATCCGCGACGGCTTCTTCTCCATCAGTCCGCGCGATACTTCCTGCCACACGCGCTCGGCCACCAGTGCATCGGCTTCACCGTCGGCGACCATCTCGCGCATCAGCGCCAGCGTTTCCGGCGCGACCATGAAATCGACGAAGCGCGCCGCGAAACGCGCGATGCGCAGAATCCGCACCGGATCTTCGAGGAACGCATCGCTGACATGGCGAAAGAGCCGCGCTTGCAAGTCCGCCTGGCCGTTGAACGGATCGATGACGGGGCCGGTCAGCGCACCGTCCGGGCGCACCTCGCGCGCCATCGCGTTGATCGTCAGATCGCGGCGCGCAAGGTCTTCTTCGAGCGTCACGTCGGGCGCATAAAAAAACTGGAAGCCGTGATAACCGGCCGCCGTCTTGCGCTCGGTGCGCGCGAGCGCGTACTCCTCGTGCGTCTGCGGATGCAGGAATACCGGAAAGTCCTTGCCCACCGGCCGATAGCCCTGCGCGACCATCTGCTCGGGCGTCGCGCCCACCACCACATAGTCGCGGTCCTGCACCGGTACGCCGAGCAGCTCGTCGCGGACCGCGCCACCTACTGCATAGATATTCATGGGCATTCGTCTTGATAGGCGATCGCGTGCGTTTCACGGCGCGAGGCATCGATCCATGCGTTGACCGCGGGCAGCTTGGTAAGCCGCTTGACATAGGCGACCGAGGTCTCCGACAACGCCGGCTTCCACGTGTTGAAGCGCATTGCGACGGGCGCGTACATCGCGTCGGCAATGCCGAATTCGCCGAACAGAAACGGACCGCCGTAGGTGTCGAGGCAGTCGCGCCAGATCGTCTCGATCCGCGCGATGTCGGCGAGCGCGCCCGGCGTCGCGTTCTTGCCCGGGAACGACGCACGGATGTTCATCCACATCTTCGAGCGCAATTCGCCGAAGCCCGAATGCATCTCGGCGCTGACGCTGCGCGCATGCGCGCGCGCCGCCGCGTCACGCGGCCACAGCGCGTGTTGGGCAAAGCGCTCGGCGAGCGTTTCGGCGATCGCGAGCGAATCCCACACGGCCTGCCCCGCGTCGTCGATCAGGCACGGCACCTTGCCCGGTCCGCGCGGTGCCTGAGCGTGGATCTTCGCATTCGTGTCCGCTTCGTTTAGCAGGATCAGTTCCTCGTCGAACGGAATGCCGAAGTGCGTGAGCAGCAGCCACGGACGCATCGACCACGACGAATAGTTCTTGTCACCAATCAGCAGTTTCATGCTTGTTATCAGGGAGTGTGAGATGGGATTGAGCGAGGATTCAGCGCCCCGCGCTGGCGCGGAACGTGTCGAGTCGCGAACCCGAGGCCGCGCCGGTCAGATACGTCGGCACGATCGCTTCGATGCTGACCGGTTCGAGTCCGAGCTCCGGCGCAAGCGGCCCGCTCAGAATATTGGCGACCTTCATCGAATCGAGATTGTCGCGCGAAATCACCGGTTCGCCCGGCGCCAATTCGAAGCTCAGCGCCTGCAGCCGCGCGAGCGGCTCGGGCAGACGGATGATGCGCGCATGCTTGCCGATCACGTCGCCGCAATACGACACCAGGTCTTCGAGCGTATAGACGGTCGGGCCGCCGAGCTCGTAGGTGCGGCCGCCCGCGCCATCCATATCGAGCACGTTGACGATCGCCTTCGCGACGTCGCCGACATAGACCGGCTGGAATTGCGCGTCCGGCATCGCGAGCGGGATGACCGGAAACACGCGCTGCAAAAACGCGAACTTGTTCAGAAACGCGTCCTCGGGACCGAACACGACGGACGGCCGGAAGATCGTCCACGCGACATTCGCCGCATGCACCGCCTTCTCGCCGTCACCCTTCGAGCGCGCATACATGCTCGGGCCGCTCGGATTGGCGCCGAGCGCGCTCAGATGAATCAGCCGATGCACGCCCTTGCCTTCGCAGGCGGCGACGATGCGCGTCGGCAACTCGACGTGCGCATGCGCGAACTCCCGTCCATAGGGCTTGCCGCGTTTGCCGTTCAGGATACCGACGAGGTTGATCACGCAATCCGCGCCTTCGACGAAGCGCGCGAGCTGCACCGGATCGAACACGTCGGTTTCGAGAACGTCGATCGGCAGCATGGTCAGATGGCGCGCGTTGTAGCGTCGCCGCGTGGCGACGCGCACATCCTTGCCCATTTCGACGAGCGAGTTGACGAGGTAGCTGCCGATGAACCCGGAGCCGCCGATGACCGCGATAGCTTGATGTCGCATTTTTCGACTCCCTGATGGAAGCCGCGGCAACGGCTGGCGAAGCGCGCCGCAACCTCGAAACGAGATTGCGGCGGCAAGGCGCTTACGGTGCGATGTAACCCAGGCGCGCCTTCAGCGATTGCGGACGGCCTTCAAACAATGCCGCGTAGTAGACCGTGTTGGACAGCACATTCTTGACGTAGTCGCGAGTTTCCTGGAACGGAATCGCCTCGGCGAACACCGCGCCTTCGACCGGGCGCTGCAGCGACTGCCGCCAGTTGCGCGGACGGCCCGGACCTGCGTTGTAGCCAGCGGTGGCCAGCACGGCGGACCCGTCGAACTGATTGTAGATCATCGCCAGGTAGTTCGTACCGAGCAGGATATTGGTGTTGATGTCGTTCATCTGCTCGCGCGAGAGCGGGCCCAGACCGATTTTCTTCGCGACCAGTTGCGCGGTGGCGGGCATCAGCTGCATCAGTCCGCCCGCGCCGACATCCGAGCGCGCGTTGATGATGAAGCGCGACTCCTGGCGAATCAGCCCGTACGCCCACTCGACGTCGAGCCCGCTCGACTGCGCGTCCTGCTCGACGATGTTGCGGAACGGCGATAGATAGCGCAGCGAAAAATCATGCTCGCTCTTCGTGCGGTCCGCAGTGTTGACGGTGCGGTCGTACAGCTCGATGCGGCGCGCGTACTCGGCGGCCGCCAGCAGTTGCCGGTCGGTCATGCCGCGCAGCGGCCAGTTCCACTCGCGATTGCCTTCGAGCCGCAGATTCAGCGCATAGAAGCGCTGCGCCAGATCGAAACCCGGCGTGGTGCCGGCCTGCTGCACTTCGGCGTCGGTGACCGTGGTTTTCGGCGGCACGGTGATCTTCTGGCCGAGCTCTTCCAGCGCAAGCTGGCCGTAGAAGTTGAAGTTCGACGCGATCGACTGGAATTCCTGGTTGGCCGTGGCGGTGTCGCCGGCCTGCTTCAGCGCGCGCGCGTGCCAATACACCCACGACGGCTGCTTGCGCAGCGACTCGGGCATCTGCTCGATCGACCAGCGCACCATGTTCCAGTCGCCGGCAAGCAGTGCACTGCGGGTGCGCCATTCATACGCGGGATTCGACAGCGGCGCGTTCGCCGACAGCCGGAACCAGTCGACCGCGGCAGGCATCTGCTTGAGCGCCCCCTGATAGCCGATCGTGCCCCAGCCGATCGCGCGCTCCGGCGAATTCAGCGACGGCGCGACCGATGCGAACGTCGCCGCGGCCATGGCCGGATCGTTGCGCGCCATGCGCGTGATCGCGAGCAGCGCCAGCTGATGCGATTGCGCATCCGGTCCGACGCTGCGCGCGAGCAGCAGCGGCGGCGTATCGACCGCCTGGCCGAACAGCACCGGGTCGGGCGGCGGGTCGCCGAGCGCGTCGACGAGCTTGCTGCCCGTGCTCGTGTAGTTCTGCTCGTACGCGAGACGGATTTGCGCCCAGATGTCGTCGGCGCTGAACTGGCGGTTCACGCCGAGCACCGTGATCAGATCGACGCAGCCGTCGCCGTACCACTTCGGCTCGACGAGCAGCGCGCGCGCCGCGTCCGCGACGTTCTCGCCGCGCGACGCGCGCGATTCGAGCGCGTAGCACTTGACCTGAGTGTCGTCGTCGAGCACGAACTTCGCGTACTGCTGGTCGAAGTTGCGCCAGTCGTGACGCGTGCCGAGCACGGTCAGATAGTCGTTGCGCATGCGATCGGCGATCGCCTGGCCGTCGTACTTCTGCAGGAACGCGAGCACCGGCGCGTCCGGCGCGTCGATGCGCGCATGGCCGGTCGAATCGAACAGCTGCGGCTTGATCTGGAAGTACTCCAGATACGAGGGCGCCGGATAATCCGGGATCATGCTCGCGAGCTGGGCTGCGCGCGCCGCGTCGTTAGTGCGCGCGGCTTCGCGAAGCTGGACGAAAATCTGGTCGTCGTTCGTGAGTTGGGAGATCGGGAGAGGCTTGACGGCCGAGGCAGTACTGCAGGCCACGAGTGCCGCTGCGGCCAGCGCGATACCGGCCGCGCGATATACTCGAAAAAGGCGTTTTGACATCGTTGTTTCTGGAGCGCGAATTGGACCCAAGCATAGCATGCAACCCTGTCCCCGCA
This sequence comes from Paraburkholderia youngii, assembly GCF_013366925.1. NCBI lineage: Bacteria > Pseudomonadati > Pseudomonadota > Betaproteobacteria > Burkholderiales > Burkholderiaceae > Paraburkholderia > Paraburkholderia youngii. Next base: position 6,603,091 of record NZ_JAALDK010000001.1, on the reverse strand, counting down.
ACCAAAAAGGCGCTGCGCCGGATGTTGCTGGAAAGCCGTCTGCAAGCGGCTTCCGAGCCATCGAAGAATGCCGCGCTCGGGCGTCGAATGCTCGACGCGCTGAAGCACTACGCGGTACGCAGCGCCGGATTCTACTGGCCGCTCGCCGGCGAGTTCGACGCGCGCGGCGCGATCGGGATCTGGCTCGCCGCGGATTCGCATCACGAAGCCAGTCTGCCAATCATTAAAGAACGTGGCATGGCACTCGAATTCCATGCGTGGACGCCCGCGACGCCGATGAAAATCGGCCATCACAAGATTGCCGAGCCCACTTCGGGGCGCGTCGTGCTGCCCGAGCTGCTGTTCGTGCCCTGCGTGGGTTTCGACTCGGACGGCTATCGCCTCGGCTACGGCGGCGGCTATTACGACCGCACGCTGGCCGGCTGGCCGGCCGCGCACAAGCCGGTCACGGTCGGCATCGCGTACGAAGCGTGCCGCACCGACACGCTGGAGCGTGAGGCGCACGACATTCCGCTCGATCTGATCGTGACCGAAGCGGGGTTTCATCCGGCGCTGCCGGACTGAACGCGCGATGCGCGGCGTGTGATGCGCGGCGTTTGCGCGCTATTTCGTCGTTACAGTGAAGCGGCCGCGCGCGCCGCCGTGTCGTACAGCCCCGACGCATTGCGCATCAACTGCGCGGCCTCGCCGATCTGCTGGTTGGTCAGGCCGCTTTCCTTGAGCGTCGAGATCAGGCAGTTCTCGCGCACCTCGCGATACTTCAGGCATAGCTCGCGGCCCGCGTCGGTGGCGGAAAAGAACACTTCCTTGCCGGTCTTTTCGCTTTTTACGTACCCTCTAGCTACGAGTTTTTTCAACGCGTAAGTCGCGACGTGCGTGTCTTCGATGTTCAGCACGAAGCAGATGTCCGCGAGTTTCTTGCGGCGCTCGCGATGGCTCACGTGGTGCAGCAGCGACACCTCGATCGCGGTCATGTCCTTGTCGCCGGCCGCCGACATGCAGCGCACCATCCAGCGGTTGAACGCATTGCCCGCCATGATCAGCGCGTATTCGAGCTCGGACAGCTCCGCGCTGCTCTCGGAGACGAGGTGTTCCGACGAAACGATCTTGGTGGGATGACGCGTCATACGAGGTTCCCGTGACGAAAATGGGCTGGAAAAGTGTCGCAAGTGTACGACGATGCCCAGTCGCCGACGAGCCTGGCGAAAACGCTTATTGGTAAATCGTCGATATTTTATTGATAATGTATTCTCCAAACGTCGCCGACTCCGTGCCGGACATGCGCCAACGCGCCGCGCTGTCCGGCTCCTTTTCCGACTCGATCCGGGCCGTCCAGCCATGAGCCAACCACGAATCTTTCCCCTCGGCGATGCCGCGCTCGTCTGCGAAGCGCCCCCGCCCGCCACGCTGGAGTGCCAGCAGCGCGTGTGGGCCGCCGCTGAAGCCGCGCGCGACTGGCCGCAGGTGCTCGAGGTCGTGCCCGGCATGAACAATCTGACACTCGTGTTCGACCCCCTCGCGACGGACGCCGACGCGCTCGGCGAGCAGTTGCTGACGGCCTGGAACGCAGCGGAAGAAACCGCCGCAGCAACACGCGACGTCGATATTCCGGTGCAGTACGGCGGCGCATTCGGCCCCGATCTGCAGGCGGTCGCCGAACATACGGGCTTGAGCGCGCGAGAGGTCGTCGAGCGTCATGCGGGCGGCGCCTACGTGGTGTTCTTTCTCGGCTTTCAGCCCGGCTTCGCCTATATGGGCGGGCTCGACGCGGCGCTGCACACGCCGCGCCGCGCGTCGCCACGGCTCGAAGTGCCGGCGGGCTCGGTCGGCATCGGCGGCGAGCAGACCGGCATCTATCCGGCGGTGTCGCCGGGCGGCTGGCAGCTGATCGGCCGCACCGAGGTGCCGCTGTTCGACCCGGCGCGCCGCCCGCCCACCCTGCTGCAGCCCGGCGACCGGGTGCGCTTCACGATCGCGGGGATGCACGCATGATCGACGTGATCCGCGCGGGTCTCCAGACCACGATCCAGGACCTCGGCCGCCACGGCTACCGGCATCTCGGTGTCGCGATGAGTGGTGCGCTCGACCGGTTGTCGCTCGAAGTCGGCAACCGGCTGGTCGGCAATCGCCCCGATGCGGCCGGCCTCGAAATCACCTTCGGCCCGACCGTGCTGCGCTTTCTGCGCGCAACGCGCGTCGCGATCGCCGGCCCCGACTTCGGCTCGACGCTGGACGGCAAGCCGGTCTTTTCATGGTGGAGCCTGCCCGTGCAGGCCGGCCAGGAACTCGTGCTGAACGCGGCGAAGCGCGGCATGCGCGGTTATGTGTGCGTGGCGGGCGGCATCGACGTACTGCCGATGCTCGGCTCGCGCAGCACCGATCTCGCCGGTCGTTTCGGCGGACTCGGCGGCCGCGCGCTCAACGATGGCGACCGTCTGCCGGTCGGCGCGCCGCCGCAGCGCGGCCAACTCGGCTTCGCGCCGGAGGCGCCCGCGTTCGGCGTGAAGGCGCCCACATGGTGCAAGTTCGTGCTGGTCCCCGAGCCGCTGCGGCGCGGCCGACATCCGTCGGGCGTGCCGTGGGCGGTTCCGATCCGCGTGCTGCGCGGCCCCGAATACGACAGCTTCACCACGGATGCGCAGCAGTCGTTCTGGTCCGACGAGTGGCTCGTCACGCCGAACAGCAACCGCATGGGCTACCGCCTCGCCGGCACGGAACTGAAACGCACGCACAAGACCGATCTGCTGTCGCACGCCGTGCTGCCCGGCACGATCCAGGTGCCGCCGAACGGTCAGCCGATCGTGCTGATGAGCGATGCGCAGACCACCGGCGGCTATCCGAAGATCGGCGCGGTGATCCAGGCCGATCTGTGGAAGCTCGCGCAGGTGCGCCTGAACGCGGCGGTCCGTTTCATCCCGACGACGCCCTACGAGGCGCGCCAGGCTTTGCTGGAAGAACGCACGTATCTGCGGCAGATCGATGCCGCGATCGCGATGCATGAAGAGCGTTGCACGCGCCAGGCGGCGCTCGCGGCGCTGTAACGGTGAGAAAAGGAATCCCCATGGAAATCGATCTGAACGCCGATCTCGGCGAAGGCTGCGGCTCCGACGAGGCGCTGCTCGACCTCGTGAGCTCGGCCAACATCGCATGCGGCTGGCATGCGGGCGGACCCAACGCGATGCGCGACTGCGTGCGCTGGGCCGTGCAGAAAGGCGTGTCCATCGGCGCGCATCCGAGCTTCAACGATCCGGAGAATTTCGGCCGCAAGGAAATGGATCTGCCGGCGGGCGAGATCTACGCGGGCGTGCTGTATCAGCTCGGTGCGCTGTCGGCGATCGCGCAGGCCGAGGGCGGACGCATCGCGCATGTGAAGCCGCACGGCGCGCTGTACAACCAGGCCGCGCGCGACGCGAAGATCGCCGACGCGATCGTCTCCGCGGTGCACGACTTCGATCCGTCGGTGGCGGTGTTCGCGCTCGCCAACAGCGGGCTCGTCAGCGCCGCGCGCAATGCGGGCCTGACCGCGATCGAGGAAGTGTTCGCCGACCGCGGCTATCGCGCCGACGGCTCGCTCGTGCCGCGCAAGGAGCCGGGCGCGCTGCTCGACGACGAGGACGAAGTGCTCGCGCGCACGCTTACGATGATCCGCGAGCAACGCGTGAAGGCCGTCGACGGACAGTGGGTGCCATTGAAGGCGCAAACCATCTGCCTGCACGGCGACGGCCCGCACGCGCTCGCGTTCGCGCGACGCATTCGCGCCGCGCTCGCCGACGCCGGCATCGAAGTGCACCCGGCGGGCGTCGCGCGCGTCTGAGCGTTCGCATCGCCACCGTGCACGCTCGCGCGGTGATGCCCGCTGCAAACCCGCCGATGCCGACGCACACGCATCCGCGGGGCAGGTAAAGAGAGTTCGACGCGGCCGCAGAGCCGCGGCAGCACGCCGGCGCATGGGGCCGCATGCACCGGTTCACGTCAGCCGCCACCCGCGGCGAAGTTGTAACCTCTTTGGAGACCCTGATGCAGACAACTGTCAGTCTTTGGCCGCTCATCGGCGTGGCGGTCATCATCGTTGGCTTTCTGTTGCGCTTCAATCCGATGCTGATCGTGGCCGTCGCCGCGATCGTCACCGGTTTCGCCGCGCACTTCCCGCCGGAAAAAATCCTCGCGCTGATCGGCACCGGCTTCATCAAGACGCGCAACATCCCGCTGATCATCCTGCTGCCGCTCGCGGTGATCGGCCTGCTCGAACGACATGGCCTGCGCGAGCGTGCGCAGGCATGGATCAGCGGCATCAAGGCGGCGACCGCCGGGCGTCTGTTGATCGTCTATCTGGCCGTGCGCGAGCTGACCGCCGCGGTCGGCCTGACCGGGCTCGGCGGCCATCCGCAGATGGTGCGTCCGCTGATCGCGCCGATGGCCGAGGGCGCGACCGAGAACCGCTTCGGCAAGATCAGCGACGCGGTGCGTTTCCGGCTGCGCGCGTTCTCGGCCGCAACCGACAACGTCGGCCTCTTTTTCGGTGAGGACATCTTCGTCGCGTTCGGAGCGATCGTGCTGATGACGACCTTCCTGAAGGAAGCGGGCATCGTCGTGGAGCCGATTCACGTGGCGGTGTGGGGCATTCCGACCGCGATCAGCGCGTTCATCGTGCATGGCTTCCGGCTCTGGCTGCTCGACCGGTGGCTCGAGCGTGAATTGCGCGGCAAGGTGTCGGGCGGTACTTCGAGCGCGAAAGCGACTGCCGCATCGAAACCGTCGTCGGCCACACGTGCTACCGGAGATGAAGCATGACCTTCACGATCACCTATCTGTTCTGGTTGCTCGGCATCGTGCTGCTGATCGTCGGCGGCATGATCGTTACGGACCGCCAGCATCCGCGCCGCTTCACCGCGGGCGGCTTCTGGATTCTTTACGCGCTGATCTTCCTGATCGGCGACCGGCTGCCGCCGGCCGTGGTCGGCGTCGCGGTGATCGCGATGGCGCTGATCGCGGGCTTCGGCGGCGTCACCGCGGGCAAGCCGAAGACGCTGTCGCTCGAAGCGCGTCAAGCGAGCGCCGCGCGACTGCGCAACAAGCTGTTCGTGCCCGCGCTGACGATTCCGGTCGTCACCGTGATCATCACGCTCGCGGCCAGCCATCTCGTGTTCGGCGGCGTGCCGTTGATCGAGAAGGCCAACGTCACGCTGATCGGCTTCGGCATCGGCTGCGTGATCGCACTCGCGATCGCCTGCGTGATCACGCGCGACACGGTCGGTCAGTCGATGAAGGAGGCGCGCCGCCTCGTCGATGCGCTGTCGTGGGCCGCGGTGCTGCCGCAGATGCTCGGCATGCTCGGCCTCGTGTTCTCGGACGCGGGCGTCGGCAAGGCGGTCGCGCACGTGACCACGTCGTATATCAGCCTCGACTACCGCTTCGTCGCGGTGGCCGTGTACTGCATCGGCATGGCGCTGTTCACGATGGTGATGGGCAACGGCTTCGCGGCGTTTCCGGTGATGACGGGCGGCGTCGGGGTGCCGATCCTCGTCGGCGTATTCCACGGCAACCCGGCCGTGATGGCCGCGATCGGCATGTTCTCCGGCTACTGCGGCACGCTGATGACGCCGATGGCCGCAAACTTCAACATGGTGCCGGTCGCACTGCTCGAATTACCCGACAAGAATGCGGTGATCAAGGCGCAGATTCCGACGGCGTTGACGCTGCTGGTGATCAATATCTTTCTGTTGAATTTCTTGATGTTTCTGTAGCGCTGCTGACAAGCGCGTCGCTCAGAGAAGCGGCGCGTGAAAAGACGCGAGCGGTCTTGCGCCGCTCAGCCCGCCTCCACTACGAAGCCGTGCTGCCGCAACAGCTGCAGCACGCCCTTCGGTCCACCCAGATGCAGCGCGCCGATCGCGACGAACAGCGGCTTGTTCGGCGCGGCGAGCTGCAGCATCTTCGCGACGAAGCGGCGATTGCGCTCGTAGACGATCCGGTTGTCGATCGAATCGGAGATGCGGGGATCGCGCGCGAGCTTCTCGGATTTGGCGGCCTGCCACGCGGCGATCGCATCGGCATCGCCGACCTGCCATAGCCGATGCAGCGTGCGCACGTCCTGGACGTTCTGCGCCGGCGTCTGCACCAGGTCCTGTGCGAGCATCTCACGCTGCTGCGCGGCCGACAGTCCGGTGAACGAACGCATCTGCTGCGCGAGCGTTTCGAGTCCGACGATCTTGCCGCGCGTCTTCAGATACACGTTCTGCAATTGCGCTTCGGTACCGTACTCAGTTTGCAGACCCGCTGACAGCGAGTCGTAGGTCTCGACCACCAGCGACGCAAGCCACGGCCGCATCTTCTTGATCGCATCGAGCGCGGCCGGGTTGCCGCGCAGCCGCAGCGCGAGCTTGTGCCACAACGGCTCGGGCAGCAGGCCCGGCAGGCAGTCGTGCTTGCACACGCCGTACTTGGAGACGTCGTCCTGCGACACCAGCAGTTCGTCGGGCGACAGTTCGAGCGCGAGTGTCGGCGACGCGGCGAGCGCCGCGAGGATCGGCGCGCGGAACGGCTGCGCCGCCGGATAGTCGGCCGGATCGCCGACGTGCAGCGTGCCGAGCACATAGATGGTGATATTGCCGCGTGTCGCGACATAGAACGGCATGCGCGCCGGTTGCTGACGCACCGGTCCGCTCGCGGTGGTGCCGGGGACCGGGGGCGGCGCAATCGACGGCGGTGGCGTGGTTGGCACATTAACCGCTGGCCGGGCCGCCTGGGCCGCGGGGGCTGGCGTATTGGCCGCCGCGCCGGCTGCGTCGGCGATGCCGGGCACGGCCGCGCCGACCGACAGCGCGCAGCCTACGCGCAAAAAAGCGGACAGCGAAGCGTGAAGAACTACGGAGCAAAAGGCGCGCGCGAGCGCATCGACAACCGCGCAGAAAAACGTGCGAAAAAACTCGCTGAAGAAGCTTCCAGCAAATGCGCCGCAGGGCGCGGCGCCCACCGGCGCACGCGCCCCGCGGCGCCGCACGAAGGCGGCTATCCCGCCGCCCTCACACAAGCGGCGCGCAAGACGACGCGCCGCCACCCCATCAGGCATCCACGTCCCCCACCTCTTCGGCGCGGTGACACGAGACGAGGCGCCCATCCACTTCACGCAGCTTCGGCACCTCGCTGCGGCAACGATCGATCACGTACGGGCAGCGCTGATGGAACGTGCAGCCCGACGGCGGATTCAGCGGCGACGGCATTTCGCCTTGCAGCTTGATCTTGATCGTGCGGTCCGCCTCGAAGATCGACGGGGTCGCCGACATCAGCGCGCGCGTGTACGGATGGCGCGGCTTCGAGAAGATGCGCTTCTTGTCGCCGAGCTCGGCGACGCCGCCGAAGTACATGACCATCACGTCGTCGGCGATATGCTCCACCACCGACAGGTTGTGCGAGATGAACACGTAGCTCGTCTTGAACTCATCCTGCAGGTCCATGAACAGGTTCAGGATCTGCGCCTGGATCGACACGTCGAGCGCGGACACCGGTTCGTCGGCGACGACGATCTGCGGATCGAGGATCATCGCGCGCGCGATCGCGACCCGCTGACGCTGGCCGCCGGAGAACATGTGCGGATAGCGCTTCGCGTGCTCGGGCCGCAGGCCGACCGTGCGCATCATCTGCGCGATGCGCTCGGCGCGCTCGGTCGCGCTCATCTGCGTGTTGATCGCGAGCGGTTCGCCGAGGGTTTGCTCGACGGTCTTGCGCGGATTGAGCGACGCAAACGGGTTCTGGAACACCATCTGCACGCGCCGCCTGAGCGCGGCGATTTTCTCGTGATTCGCGCCGGCCACGTCCTCGCCATCGATCAGCAGGCGGCCCGCGCTCGGCGTTTCGATCATCGTCAGCTGACGTGCGAGCGTCGACTTGCCGCAGCCGGACTCGCCGACCACCGCCAGCGTCTTGCCGCGTTCGAGCGCGAACGACACGCCGTTCAGCGCCTTCACCGTGCCGTGCGCGAACATGCCGCGCTTGACCGTGTAGTAGCGCGCGAGCTGATCGGCGACGAGCACGTGATCGCCAGGACGATCCGACTGGCGACGGGTTTCGGGTACTGCGCTCATCGGGCGCCTCCTTGCGTGTGAACGTTGGCGTCCTTCTCGAGGTTCAGCGGCTTGATGCAGCGCACGCGCGTGAATTCCGCATGGGCGGGCAGCGCGGCGAGCGCGGGGCGCGCCTTCATGCAGTCGTCGACCACGTACTTGCAGCGCGGCGCGAACAGGCAGCCCTTGGGCCGGTCGTCGCGGCCCGGCACCATGCCCGGCAGCGCTGCGAGCCGCACCGCGCCCACGTTGTGCTCGGGAATCGCGGCCAGCAGCGCTTCCGTGTACGGATGATGAGGCGCGGCAAAGATGTCGGGCACCTTGTTCGTCTCGATCACCTCGCCCGCGTACATCACGGCGACGCGCTGCGCGACCTCGGACACCACCGCCAGATCGTGCGAAATCAGCACGAGCGCCATGCCGCGTTCCTTCTGCAGGCGCATCAGCAGTTCCATGATCTGCGCCTGGATGGTCACGTCGAGCGCGGTGGTCGGCTCGTCGGCGATCAGCAGCTTCGGGTTGCAGGCGATCGCCATCGCGATCATCACGCGCTGGTTCATGCCGCCCGACATCTGATGCGGAAACGCGCCGATGCGGTTCTTCGCATCGGGAATGCCGACCTGATCGAGCAGTTCGAGTGCGCGTTTGTCCAGCGCGCTGCCGCGCAAGCCTTCGTGCAGCTTCAGCACTTCCTTGATCTGATAGCCGACCGTGTAGCTCGGGTTCAGGCTCGTCAGCGCGTCCTGGAACACCATCGCGATGTCCTTGCCGATGATCTTGCGGCGTTCCTTCGCGGAGGCGTTCAGCAGGTTCTTGCCGTCGAACTTGATTTCGTCGGCGGTGACCTTGCCGGGCGCGTCGATCAGGCCCATCAGCGCCATCATCGTCACGCTCTTGCCCGAGCCCGATTCGCCGACCACGCCGAGCACTTCGCCCGGTGCGATGTCCAGATTGATGCGGTCGACCGCGGGCAGGCCGCCGAAGTTGACCGCGAGATTGCGGATGGTCAGTAGATTGCTCATGTTCAGGCCATCCGTTTCAGTTTGGGGTCGAGCGCGTCACGCAGCCCGTCGCCGAGCAGGTTGATCGCAAGCACCGAGATCAGGATGGACAGGCCAGGCATCGTGACGATCCACCATGCGCTGTCGATGTAATCGCGCGCCGACGCGAGCATCGCGCCCCACTCCGCCGACGGCGGCTGCACGCCAAGGCCGAGAAACCCGAGCGCGGCGGCATCGAGAATCGCCGACGAAAAGCCTAGAGTGGCCTGCACGATCAGCGGCGCGGTGCAGTTCGGCAACACCTGCGAGAACATCAGCCGCAACGTGCCCGCACCGGCAACGCGCGAGGCGGTTACGTACTCCTTCTGCAATTCGCCTTGCGCGGACGCGCGCGTCAGACGCACATAGCCCGGCAGCGCGACGATCGCGATCGCGAGCATTGTGTTGACGAGACCCGGACCGATGATCGCGACCACCGCGACCGCGAGCAGCAGCGACGGCAGCGCGAGCAGCACGTCCATGATGCGCATGATCGGCGTGTCGGCCCATTTCTCGAAGAACGCGGCGATCAGCCCGAGCACGACGCCCGGAATCAGCGCGAGCACTACCGACACGAAGCCGATCCAGAACGACAGCCGCGCGCCGTACATCAGACGCGAGAGGATGTCGCGGCCCGCTTCGTCGGTGCCGAGAATGAACTTCCAGTTGCCGCCGTCGAGCCACGCGGGCGGAATCTTGACGGAGTCACGATACTGCTCGATCGGGCTGTGCGGCGCGATCAGCGGCGCGAAGATCGCGATGAAGATCAGCACCAGCACGATGATGCCCGCGCCGACCGCGCCGCGGTTGCGCGAGAAGTTCACCCAGAATTCGCGCGCCGCGATGGCGCGGCCGCTCGGCGGGGTGACCGCCTGGGGGACGGTGTTTTGAATGTCAGCCATAGTGATTTACCTCGTATGGCGAATGCGCGGGTTGAGCACGCCGTACAGCAGATCGACGACGAGGTTCACGACGATCACCAGCGTCGCGATCAGCAGGATACCGCCCTGCACGACCGGATAATCGCGCCGGCCGATCGCGTCGATCAGCCACTTGCCGATGCCCGGCCATGAAAACAGCGTTTCGGTCAGCACCGCGCCCGCAAGCAGCGTACCGACTTGCAGGCCGATCACGGTGACGACCGGAATCAGCGCATTGCGCAGCGCATGCACGACGATCACGCGTCCCGGCGACAGCCCCTTCGCGCGCGCGGTGCGGATGTAGTCCTCGCGCAGCACTTCGAGCATCGACGAGCGCGTCATGCGCGCGACGACCGCGAGCGGAATCGTGCCGAGCACGATCGCGGGGAGGATCAGGTGACTGAGCGCGGACGTGAACGCGCCTTCGTCGGTGGACATCAGCGAGTCGATCAGCATGAAGCCGGTCACGTGCGGAATGTCGTATTCGACCGCGATGCGGCCCGACACCGGCGTCAAGCCGAGCTTGACCGAGAACACCATGATGAGGATCAAGCCCCACCAGAAGATCGGCATCGAGTAGCCGGTCAGCGCGGTGCCCATCACGCCGTGATCGACCACCGTGCCGCGCCTCAGCGCCGCGAACACGCCCGCCGGCAGGCCGACGATCAGCGCGAACAGCATTGCGCAGAACGACAGTTCGACCGTGGCGGGAAAGCGCGCGAGGAATTCGCCCATCACGCTGGTGTTGGTGATGATCGAGGTGCCGAGGTTGCCGTGCAGGGCGCGGCCGATGTAGTGGAAGTACTGGATTGGCAGGGGCTCGTCGAGCCCGAGGCGGTGCATCGCGGCCGCGTGCATGGCCGGATCGACGCCGCGCTCGCCCATCATCACTTCGATGGGGTCGCCCGGGATCAGGTGAATCAGCGCGAACGCGAGGATGGTGATGCCGATGAACGTCGGTATCACCATGCCGATGCGGCGCAAAACGAAGCGGAACATGGTTCGCTCCTATGGTACTGGTGATGAAAAAACGCAACCGGCGACGAGGGCTCGTGACCCCGGTCGCCGGACCATTTCGACCAGTTTTCTAACCGTGCGAAAGCGTACTCTACTGCGGCGTACTGTGCGAACTTTACGAATTACTTGATGCTGACGCCGTCGAAGCGCGCGTAGCCAAGCGGTTCGATGCGCATGTCGACCACCTTCTTGCTGACCGGCTGATAGACGGTCGAGTGGGCGACCGGCGAGAACGGCAGTTGCTGCGCGAAGATATGCTGCGCGTCGCCGTAGATCTTCGTGCGCGTCGCCACGTCCGAGGTCGTGCGGCCCTTCTGGATCAGCTCGTCGAACGGCTTGTAGCACCACTTCGAGAAGTTGTTGCCGTTGATCGCCTCGCAGCCGAGCAGCGTGCCGAGCCAGTTGTCCGGATCGCCGTTGTCGCCGGTCCAGCCGATCAGCATCGAGTCCTGTTCGCCCGCGTGCGCGCGCTTGATGTACTCACCCCACTCGTACGTGACGATCTTCGCCTTCACGCCGATCTTCGCCCAGTCTGCCTGGATCATTTCCGCCATCAGGCGCGCGTTCGGGTTGTACGCGCGCTGCACGGGCATCGCCCACAGCGTGATGTCGAAGCCGTTCGGGTAGCCGGCCTTCGTGAGCAGATCCTTCGCTTTGGCCGAATCGTACGAGGCGGCCGGCAGGTTCTTGACGAACGACCATTGCGTCGGCGGCATCGGGTTCGTCGCGAGCTGGCCCGCGCCCTGGTAGACCGAGTCGATGATCGCCTTCTTGTTGATCGCCATGTCGAGCGCCTGACGCACTTCGAGCTTGTCGACCGGCTTGTGCGTCACGTTGTACGCGAGGTAGCCGAGGTTGAAGCCCGGCTGCGACGGCATGTCGATGTTCGGCTCGGCCTTCAGCGGCGCGATATCGGCCGGGCGCGGATAGCTCATCACCTGGCATTCGTCGCGCTTGATCTTCTGCACGCGCACGCCGGCGTCCGGCGTGATCGAGAAGATCAGCTTCGAGATCTTCACCGCGTTCGGCTTCCAGTATTCCGGATTGCCGTCGAAGCGGATCGTCGCGTCCTTCGTGTAGCTGCGGAAGATGAACGGACCGGTGCCGGCCGGGAACTGATTGATATCGGCGGCCTTGCCTGCCTTCAGCAGTTGATCCGCATATTCGGCCGACAGGATCGACGCGTATTCCATCGCCAGATTCTGGATGAACGGCGCGTTGACTTCCTTCAGCGTGAACTTGACCGTGTACGGGTCGACCTTCTCGACGCTCGTGATCAGCTTGTCGAGGCCCATGTCGGTGAAGTACGGGAACTGCACCGGATACGCCTTGCGGAACGGCTGGTTCGGGTCGAGCATGCGCTGGAACGAGAACACCACGTCGTCCGCGTTGAATTCGCGCGTCGGCTTGAAGAACGAGGTGGTCTGGAACTTCACGCCGTGACGCAGATGGAACGTGTAGGTCTTGCCATCGGGCGACACGTCCCACTTCTCGGCGAGGCCGGGCTCGACCTTGGTGCCGCCGCGCTCGAATTCGACGAGGCGGTTATAGACGGTGAACGTGTTGGCCGTGAAGTCGACGCCCGTCGTGTATTGGGCCGGATCGAAACCCGCGGGACTGCCTTCCGAGCAGTAAACGAGGGTTTTGTTCGGAATCCCAGCGGCCTGCGCGCTCGTGACGCCAAGCAGGGATGCCGCTGCGGCAGCGACGAGCGTAGACACACGCGCGACGCGCAACAGATTGTTTTGCTTCATGTTTCCTCCAGGTTCAGGGCCGGCTTGCGCCGGCGTAGCGGGATATTACTTGAGCTTGGGCCGGCCACCAAGCGGAGCAAAATCCCTCTGTTGACGATAGGAAACACTTCGTGCAAACGTTTTGCCACGGTACTGTCGCGGTCCGGACGGCCCATTCGAGCCGCCCGGCGTCGAAAGCGGCGCAAAAAGCGCGCCGCGCCCGCTTACTTCACCCCGACCTCCAGGAATTGCGTCGGTCCGAACGGATCGATCTTGAAGCCCGTCACGTTCTTGCTGATCGGCTGATACACGGTCGAATGCGCGATCGGCGTGAACGGCACCTGGTCCTTGAAGATTTCCTGAGCCTGGGTGTAGGCCTTCAGCCGATCGGGCATCTTAGTGGTGCTGCGGCCCTGCTTGATCAGGTCGTCGTAAGGCTTGTAGCACCACTTCGAGAAGTTGCTGCCGTTGACCGCGTCGCAGCCGAGCAACACGCCGAGCCAGTTGTCGGGGTCGCCGTAGTCGCCGGTCCAGCCGATCAGCATCGCCTGATGCTCGCCGGCGTGCGCGCGGCGGATGTACTCGCCCCACTCGTACGTGGCGATATTCACCTTGACGCCGATCTTCGCCCAGTCAGACTGCAGCATTTCGGCCATCAGGCGCGCGTTCGGGTTATACGGGCGCTGCACCGGCATCGCCCACAGCGTCAGCTCGAAGCCGTCGGGGTAGCCGGCCTCCTTCAGCAGCGCTTTCGCTTTGTCGACGTCGTACGGTGCGTCCTTCAGGCTCTTGTCGTAGCCCCATTGCGTCGGCGGCATCGGGTTGGTCGCGAGCTGGCCCGCACCCTGGTAGACCGCTTCGATGATCGCCTTCTTGTTGACCGACATGTCGAGCGCGCGGCGCACGAGCACGTTGTCGAGCGGCTTTTTGCTCGTGTTGTACGCGATATAGCCGAGGTTGAAGCCCACTTCGCTCGGCATCGCGAGCGAGCCATCGGCCTTCACGGTCGGAATGTCGGCCGGGCGCGGATACGACATCACCTGACATTCGCCGCGCTTCAGCTTTTGCAGGCGCACGGCCGGATCGACGGTGATCGCGAAGATCAGCTTGCCGACCTTCGCGACGCCCGGCTTCCAGTAGTCGGGATTGCCGTCGAAGCGGATCGTGTCGTCCTTCGTATAGCTGCGGAAGATGAACGGACCGGTGCCGACCGGGTACTGGTTGATGTCGGACGCCTTGCCCGCCTTCAGCAGCTGATCCGTGTATTCAGCCGACAGGATCGACGCGAACGGCATTGCGATCTGCTGCAGGAACGGTGCGTCGACTTCCTTCAGCGTGAAGCGCACCGTGTACGGATCGACCTTCTCGATTTTGGCGATGTTCTTCGCGAGACCGAGGTCGTTGAAGTACGGAAAATTGACCGGATACGCCTTGCGGAACGGATTCTCGGGATCGAGCATGCGCTCGAAGGTGAACACGACGTCGTCCGCGTTGAATTCGCGGGTCGGCTTGAAATACGACGTGGTCTGGAATTTGACGCCGCGGCGCAGATGGAACGTATAGGTGAGGCCGTCGGGCGACACGTCCCACTTTTCGGCAAGTCCCGGCTCGATGTCCGTGCTGCCATGCGCAAATTCGACCAGCCGGTTATAGACCGTGTACGAGCCGGCGCTGAACTCGACGCTGGTCGTGTATTGCGCGGTATCGAAGCCCGCCGGGCTGCCTTCGGAGCAGAAAATCAGCGTCTTGTCGGGCAGCGAGGCCGCCTGCGACGCGGCGGGCGCGAGGCCGCTGGTGGCGACCGCGAGCGCGGCGAGAGCCGGCAGGCAGAACTGGTGAAGCGCGAACAGTCGGTGTGCCGCAGTCATTCTTGTCACTGTCATATCGTCCTCCGCACAGCAGCCGGGGTAGCTGCTTTTCGATGATAGACAGCCCAAAAATGAGCTTCAACAGGGACTTACCACGCTATTTGGGACAAATTCGAGACCCGCGCCGGGGTGGCGGGGACCGCGCGGCCTTTGCAGCCGCGCGGGCATAGCCGTTAAACGGCGAGCCGTTCGCAGATCGCCTTGGTCGACGTGGCCGCGTTCAGCGTATAGAAGTGCAGACCCGGCACCTTCGCGTCGACGAGCCGTTGACACAGATCCGTCACCACGTCGAGCCCGAACGCGCGGATCGACTCGCGGTCATCGCCGAAGCTCTCGAGCCGGCGCGCGATCCAGCGCGGCACTTCGGCGCCGCACATTTCGGAGAAGCGCATCAGCTGCGAGAAGTTCGTGATCGGCATGATGCCGGGCACGATCGGCACGTCGACGCCGAGCTGGCGCGCATCGTCGACGAAACGGAAGTACGCGTCCGCGTTGAAGAAGTACTGCGTGATCGCCGAGTTCGCGCCGGCCTTTACCTTGCGCGCGAAATTCTCCAGATCGTGTCGCGGCGAGCGCGACTGCGGATGGTATTCCGGATAGCCGGCCACCTCGATCCAGAACCAGTCGCCGAACTCGGCACGGATGAAGCTGACGAGCTCCGATGCATAGCGCAGCTCGCCGACCGCGCCCATGCCCGAGGGCAGATCGCCGCGCAGCGCGACGATATGGCGGATGCCGT
Organism: Paraburkholderia youngii; assembly: GCF_013366925.1. NCBI lineage: Bacteria > Pseudomonadati > Pseudomonadota > Betaproteobacteria > Burkholderiales > Burkholderiaceae > Paraburkholderia > Paraburkholderia youngii. Next base: position 6,587,714 of record NZ_JAALDK010000001.1, on the reverse strand, counting down.
GCGCGCGGTACTCGTTAAGAATCGCGCGCAGGCTTTCCTTCGACGAGCCGATGCACGACAGGTGCGGCGCCGCCTCGAGCCCTTCCTTCGCCATGTCGATGACGGTATCGAGCGTGCCTTGCTGGGTCGAGCCGCCGGCGCCGAACGTGACGGACACGAACTTCGGCTTTAGCGACACGAGTTGCGCGCGGGTCGCGCGCAGTTTGTCGATGCCTTCCTGCGTTTTCGGCGGGAAGAATTCGAATGAGAGTTCGATCGGATTCATAGTCAATAAGGTCAACCGAGACTGCGGTTGCCGAAAATGAGCGCGGACAGCAGCCACGACACGATGCTGTACAGGATCGAGCCGAAGAACGCCGACCAGAAGCCCGACACCTCGAAGCCCTTCAACAGCGACGAGGCCAGCCAGAAGCACAGCGCATTGACGACCAGAATGAAGAGTCCGAGCGTGAGGATCGTGACGGGCAGCGTCAGCAGGATCAGTACCGGCCGAATCACCGCATTGATGAGACCGAGCACGATAGCGACGATCAGCGCGGTGCCGAAGCTGCGGATGTGGATCGACGGAACGATGTAGGTGATGATCAGCAGCGCGAGCGCGTTGATGAGCCAGGTCAGCAGCACGGTCATGTTAGAACTCCTTGTAAGCACCTGTGCGGGGAAGATGTCCAGCAAATGAAAAGCGGCGCTGTCGAACAAAGCGGCGCATTGTGCGCCGCCCCGAGATCAGACCGTCAAACTTTTCACCGCCGTCCGCTTGGCCGGGCGCGCGAAGCGCGCCTCGAACCCGCGGGCGGCCGCCTACTTAGTAGCGATAGTGGTTCGGCTTGAACGGACCGTTCTTGTCGACGCCGATGTAGCCGGCCTGCGCGTCGGACAGCACGGTCAGGTTCGCGCCGATACGCGCCAGGTGCAAACGCGCAACCTTCTCGTCGAGATGCTTCGGCAGCACGTACACCTTGTTTTCGTACTTCGCGCCCTGCGTGAACAGTTCGATCTGCGCGAGCGTCTGGTTCGTGAACGAGTTCGACATCACGAACGACGGGTGGCCCGTCGCGCAGCCGAGGTTTACGAGACGGCCTTCGGCCAGCAGGATCACGCGCTTGCCGTCCGGGAAAATGATGTGGTCGACTTGCGGCTTGATGTTTTCCCACTGGTACTGACGGGTCGACGCAACGTCGATTTCCGAGTCGAAGTGGCCGATGTTGCAGACGATCGCGTTATGACGCATCGCCTTCATGTGATCGTGGTTGATCACGTGGTAGTTGCCGGTCGCGGTCACGAAGATGTCGGCTTTATCCGCCGCGTATTCCATCGTCACGACGCGGTAGCCTTCCATCGCCGCTTGCAGTGCGCAGATCGGATCGATTTCGGTGACCCACACGGTCGCGCCCAGACCACGCAGCGATTGCGCGCAGCCCTTGCCCACGTCGCCGTAGCCGGCCACGACCGCGATCTTGCCCGCAATCATCACGTCGGTCGCGCGCTTGATGCCGTCAACGAGCGACTCGCGGCAGCCGTACAGGTTGTCGAACTTCGACTTCGTGACCGAGTCGTTGACGTTGATGGCCGGGAACGGCAGACGGCCTTCCTTTTCCATCTGGTAAAGACGATGCACGCCGGTGGTGGTTTCTTCGGTGACGCCCTTGATCGCCGCGAGGCGCTTCGAGTACCACGTCGGGTCGATCTCGAGGTGCGCAGCGATCGACTTGTACAGCGCAATCTCTTCCTCGTTGGTCGGCTTGGCGATCACCGAGCGGTCTTTTTCGGCCTTCGAGCCGAGGATCAGCAGCAGCGTTGCGTCGCCGCCGTCGTCGAGAATCATGTTGGCGAACTCGCCGTTCGGCCATTCGAAGATGCGGTGCGAGAACTCCCAGTATTCGTCGAGCGATTCGCCCTTGAACGCGAACACCGGCGTGCCGGCCTGCGCGATCGCGGCGGCGGCATGGTCCTGGGTCGAGAAGATGTTGCACGAGGCCCAGCGCACGTCGGCGCCGAGCGCGGTCAGCGTCTCGATCAGCACGCCGGTCTGGATCGTCATGTGCAGCGAGCCGGCGACGCGCGCGCCCTTCAGCGGCTGCTGCGCCTTGTACTCTTCACGCGTTTGCATGAGGCCGGGCATTTCGGTCTCGGCGATCGTGAGTTCCTTGCGGCCCCAAGCGGCGAGCGACATGTCGGCAACAACGTAATCCTGCTTTTGGGAATCGATGACTGCGGCGTTCATCACGCCCTCCTTTCTAAGAAATTGACTAGAAATGTGACGTGAGCGCGGTTTGAGTCGACGCACGGATTCGCGTGATGCGCATTCCATGCTGCCGATTGAAGCCTTCGAGCCTGGCGGGCGGCCGGCGAATGCGGATTCGCGGTACCCGTCGCAACGCTCCTCGAAGACGAACGGCGATTGTAGCAAATCGACATGACTTCGGCGTGCGCGGGATGGCGTGGCGCGCTGGTTCAGATCGGCAGCAGTCCCAGCATCGGCGCGAGCAGCACCATCGCGACGCCGGCGATCATCATCGTCAGGCTGGACACCACGCCCTCCTCGCTGCCGATCTCGCGTGCCTTGGCGGTGCCGACGCCGTGCGCGGCCGCGCCGAACAGCGCGCCGCGCGCGAGCCGCGTGCGCAGCGGCATGAACGCGAGCACGAGTTCGCCGAACAGCATGCCGCAGACGCCCGTCGCGATCACGAACAGCGCGCTCAGGTCCTTCGGCGCGCGAATCCGGTCGGACACGGCGAGCGCGAACGGCGTCGACACCGAGCGTGTCATCAGGCTGCGCTGCAATTCCGGCGACAGATGCAGCAGCTTCGCGAGCATCAGAGAGCCGCCGACGCCGACCAGAATGCCCACCGTCACGCCGACGGACAGCGAGATCCAGTGGCGCTTCAGCAGTGCGCGGTACTCGTAGATCGGCACGGCGAACGCGACCGTCGCGGGGCCGAGCAGCCACATCAGCCAGCGCGTGTCCTCGAAGTACAGCGAATACGGAATGTGCGCGAGCGCGACGATCGCAACGAGCGCGGCCGGCACGGTCAGCATCGGCGTGAGCCACGGCGAGCGCACGCGCGCATACAACGCCTTCGACGCGAAATACAGCGCGATCGTCAGCACGAGGCAGCCTGCCGCGATCAGGCGAGAGGCGTCGTCGGCCAGCAGCGAAGCGAAAAAGTGCGGGTTCATCGGCGCTCGCGCGACAGACTGCCTGCCTCGCGCGCAACCCGCACCCGGCGCAGCGCGAAACGTCGTTCGACGCGCGCGGCCTGATCGACGGCGAACGCCACCGCGACCATCACCATCAGCGTGCCGGCGATCACGACCAGCGCGAGGCGCCAGCCGTCCGCGCGGAACAGGCCGCCGTATTGCACGGCGGCGACCGCGGCCGGAATGAAGAACAGCAGCATGTCGGACAGCAGCCAGTCCGCGCCGGCCTTGACCCAGCGCGGCGCGACGCCGCCGCCGAACAGCAGCGCGAGCAGCACGACGAGGCCGAGCACGCCGCCCGGCACCGGCAGATGCAGCCGGCGCACGATGAAATCCGCGCCCATCCACAGCACGGCGATCGCGGCGCTTTGCACGGCGATGCGTGCAACCCGGCCGAAGCCACCCGCGCCGCCGCTCGAACCGCCATCGGCGGGAGGCACGAAACGGGCGAAAACTGGGGCGGACATGGCATTCCCTGGCTGACTCGGAAGGCACTCAGTATGGGGCGCATCGCGCCATAAACAAAATGACTTACAATCATCGAAACCATTCCAAACTGGAATTCTGGAGGCCGCGATCATGGAACTCCGCGCGCTGCGCTATTTCGTCGAAGTGGTCCGTCAACAGAGCTTCACGGTCGCCGCCGAGCAGATGTTCGTCACGCAGCCGACCATCAGCAAGATGGTCAAGTCGCTGGAAGATGAAATCGGCTCGCCGCTGCTGCTGCGCGACGGCCGTCAGATGGTGCTGACCGACGTCGGCCGGATCGTCTATCAGCGCGGCCAGGACGTGCTCGCCGCGCACGCGCAACTGCAGGCCGAACTGAACGATCTCGACACCCTTGGGCGCGGTGAACTCGCAATCGGCATCCCGCCGATGGGCGGCGAGCTCTTCACCCCCGCAATCGCCGCGTTCCGCCAGCGCTATCCGAAGATCGAACTGAAGCTGTTCGAGCAGGGATCGCGCGCGATCGAAGCCGCGCTGATCAACGGCGAGCTGGAACTCGGCGGGGTGCTGCAGCCGGTCGATCCCGACAACATCGACGTGCTGCCAATGTCGCGCCAGTTGCTGTGGCTCGTCGCGCGCACCGGCTCGCGCTGGGATGCGTTGAACGAGGTGCCGCTCGCGCAGCTCGCGAACGAGCCGTTCGTGTTTTACGGCGAGAGCCTCGCGTTGAACGACGTCGTGCTGAACGCGTGCCGCGCGGCGGGGTTTGCGCCGGCTATCGTCGGGCGTAGCGGGCACTGGGACTTCATGGCGGCGCTGGTGCTGGCCGGCGTCGGCATCGCGCTGCTGCCGGCGCCCTATTGCCGCCGGCTCGACCCCGCGCAGTTCACCTGCCGACCGGTCGTCGAACCGGAGATCCCGTGGGAAATGGCGATCGGCTGGCGCCGCAACGGCTATCTGTCGCACGCGGCGCGCGCATGGCTCGACGTCGCGCGCGAAACGCTGCCGACGCACGTCAGCGACGATTTCATGCTCGGACCGGGAATCGGCTTCAACGGAATCGCAGCGCCGGACGAAGCTTAGCTACCCGCACACGAGTGACGCGCGGCGGGCGGTTGCATTGCGCCGCCGCGTTTCCCGAACCCGTCGTCAGCGGCGATCAAACCGCCTGCGCCGAGATCCCCGCTCCCTGTCGCCGGCTCGCCGCGATCAGCTCCGCCGCCCGTTCGCCGATCATCACCGTCGGCGAATTGGTGTTGCCGCCTATCAGTGTCGGCATCACCGACGCATCGACGATCCTCAACCCCGTTACGCCGCGCACGCGCAATTGCGGATCGACGACCGAGCGCGCGTCGCCGCCCATCCGGCAGGTCGCGACCGGGTGATAGATCGTGTCCGCGCGCTCGGCGATCGTCTGGCGCAGTTCGGCGTCCGATTGCCCCGGCCGCGTGTACAACTCCTCGCCGCCATGAAGCGCGAGCGACGGCGCGTCGAGAATGCGCCGCGCGATCTTCGCGCCCTCGACGAGCAGATCGAGGTCGCGCGCATCGCTCAGAAAGCGCGGATCGATCAGCGGCGCGACACGCGCATCGGCGCTCGCGAGCGTCACGGAGCCGCGGCTATGCGGACGCAGCACGCACACGTGCAGCGAATAGCCGTGGCCCCAGTGCATATGGCGGTTGTGATCGTCGACGATCGCCGCGCAGAAATGCAATTGCAGATCGGGCCGCTCGAGCGTCGGCCGGGTCTTCAGAAACCCGCCCGCCTCGGCGACGTTGCTCGACAGCATGCCGCGCTCGTGCCGCATGAACGTGACGAATTGCGGCAGCATCCGCGCGATGCCGCGCACCGAAAAACCGACCGGCTCGATCGACCTCACCCGCTTGTTGATCGTGAAATCGATGTGATCGGTCAGGTTCTGGCCGACTTCGGGTGCATCGTGCAGCACGTCGATGCCGAGCGAGCGCAAATGCGCGGCCGGCCCGATACCCGAGCACATCAGTAGTTGCGGCGAGTTGAACGCGCCCGCGGCGAGCACGACCTCGGCGCGCGCGGCGAGCGTTTCGATCCGGCCGCCGCGCGCGATCTCGACGCCGCTCGCGCGCTTGCCGTCGAACACGACGCGCAGCACGGTTGCATCGGCGATCGCATGCAGGTTCGCGCGCGGCCGGTCGTAGATATACGCGCGCGCAACGCTGCAGCGGCGTCCGTCGCGCTGCGTGACCTGATAGAAACCGATGCCTTCCTGGTCCGCGCCGTTGAAATCGTCGTTCGCCTTGTAGCCCGCTTCGAGCGCGGCCTGCACGAAGCGCTTTGAAAACGGATTCTTGAAGCGCAGATCGGACACCGTCAGCGGACCGGCCTCGCCATGCCACGCATCGGCGCCGCGCTCGTTGTCTTCGGCGCGGCGGAAATACGGCAGCACCTCGGCCCACGACCAGCCGTCGCAGCCGAGCCGCGCCCACTCGTCGTAATCGAGCGGATGGCCGCGCGTATAGATCATCGCGTTGATCGCGCTCGATCCGCCGAAACCGCGGCCGCGCGGCTGATAGCCCTGGCGACCGGCGAGCCCCGGCTGCGGCGTGGTCAGGTAGCCGTAGTTGGTCTTCAGCCGGTTCGGCACCACGGCCGCGACGCCGACCGGCATGTTCACCAGCAGATTGCGCTCGGTATGCGGACCGGCTTCGATCAACGCGATGGTCGCGTCGGGACAGCTATCCGCGAGACGGCTCGCGAGCGTGCAGCCACCCGAGCCCGCACCGACGATGATGTAGTCGTATTGCATGCGCTCCTCCTGATGGGCCGCGTTGCTCGCGGACCCTGTCTCGTGCACACTTGTCTACGTGTGTTTTCTGCGCATTGTAGGGAGCGTTTTGGGGCTGCGGCGGCTTACTGACAGAACGATTCCTCTAAACGCCGGCGGCATCGCGCCCCTATGATGAAAGGCGCGCACGGGCCGCGCGCGGCACGCAAACACGGCGCGGCGCGCGCCTTTCTCGCTCATCCGGCATCACGCGCGGCGCCCGAACAAATGCGTCGAAACACATCGCGGATGCCGTCGGCAAAGCGGCGCACAATAGCGAAAGCACGGAGACAGCAGATGGAACGGCACGGCTTCGGCCAGACTCACGAGGTGACGAATCAGGCGCCTGCGCTCGCGGACTACAACCTGTTCGCGAGCGACGCCGCCTTGAGCGCGGCCGTCGATCGCGACGGCGCGAGCTGGCATCGCGAGGCGCTGCTGCGACATGGCGCGGCGCTGACGACGCCCGACACGCTCGCGCTCGCCGATCTCGCCAACCGTCATACACCGGAGCTGGTCACGCATAGTCCGCGCGGCGAGCGCATCGACGCGCTCGAGTTTCATCCCGCGTGGCACGAACTGCTCGTGCTGCTGCGCCGCGAAGGACTGCACGCGCTGCCGTTTTCCGATCCGCGAAGCGGCGCGATGGCCGCGCGCTGCGCCGGCTACTTCATGCATGCGCAGATCGAATCCGGCTCGCTGTGTCCGCTGACGATGACCTTCGCGAGCATTCCGGTGTTGCAGCGCGAGTCCGCGTTGTTCGACACACTGCGCGAGCAGTTGTACACGCGCGAGCACGATCCGCGCGACGTGCCGCTCACGCAGAAGCGCTCGATGATGATCGGCATGGGCATGACCGAGAAACAGGGCGGCTCCGACGTGCGCAGCAACCAGACGCGAGCGCATGCGCTCGACGCTGCCGGCGGGCGCGGCGGCGCCTACGGGCTCATCGGTCATAAGTGGTTTTTCTCGGCGCCGCAATGCGACGCGCATCTGGTGCTCGCGCGCACCGGCACGCACGAGGGACTGTCGTGCTTCTTCGTGCCGCGCTTCGCGCCAGACGGCAGCAAGAACGCGGTGCAGATCCAGCGCCTGAAGGACAAGCTCGGCAACCGCTCCAACGCAAGCAGCGAAGTCGAATTTCTCGACGCATACGGCGTGATGATCGGCGACGAAGGACGCGGCGTGCCGACCATCATCGAGATGGCGAACTACACGCGGCTCGACTGCGTGATCGGCAGCGCCGCGCTGATGCGCGCCGCGCTCGTGCAGGCGATCCATCATGCGCGGCATCGCAGCGCGTTCGGCCGGCACCTTGCCGAGCAGCCGCTGATGCGCAACGTGCTTGCCGATCTCGCGCTCGAATCGGAAGCGGCGACGGTGCTGTTCATGCGTCTCGCACGCGCCTTCGAGGAATCCGCCGACGCGTCGTCGGCTTCATCGGCCGAACGCGCGTGGCGGCGCATCGTTACGCCGGCCGCGAAGTACTGGGTCTGCAAGCGCGCGCTCGAATTCACCGGTGAGGCGATGGAAGTGTGGGGCGGCAACGGCTACGTCGAAACCGGGCCGATGGCGCGCTTCTATCGCGAGGCGCCGGTCAACTCGATCTGGGAAGGCTCGGGCAACGTGATGTGCCTCGACGTGCTGCGCGCGATGGAGCGCGAGCCGCAAGCCGCGCAAGCGCTGTTCGCCGCCTGGCAGGACGTCGCGCGCGCGCATCCGGCGTTGGGGACGGCGCTCGCGCGTCTCGCCGCAACGCTGAACGGGCCAGCCGAACAGCGCGAGGCGTCGGCACGACGTATCGCGCAGCAGATCGTGCTGCTCGCCCAGGCGACGCTGCTCGCCCAGCACGCGCCCGCGGCGGTCGCCGCCGCGTTCATCGCGACGCGTGTCGCCGACGGCTGCGGCGAAAGCGGTCGCGTGTATGGCACGCTGCCGGCCACGTTCGATCACGCGGCGATCATCGAGCGCGCCTTTCCCACGTAAGCGCGGCGGGTCCGCAAACCTCGAGCGCTCCGCTCGCAACACCGACGCAAGCTCAAACCAATAAGCGCGTTCAACGCGCATCGTCATCCATCAGGGAGTGGACTCACATGAAGAATGATCTGGCGGGAGTCGCCGCGCTCGAAGCGCTGCTGCGCGATCAACGTCACGCGCATCTGCGCGCGCCGTATCCGTCGTGGGACACGCGCGCGACGCATCTGCGCGCGCTGCGCAAGCTGATGCTCGACAATCGCAACGCGCTCGCCGATGCGATGCACGCGGACTTCGGCAATCGCGCGAAGCAAGAAGTGCTGCTCGCCGAATTCCTGCTCGTGAAGGAAGAGATCGACGCCGCGCTGCGTCACGGCAAGCGCTGGATGAAAGCGCAGCGCCGCCGCACCAACAAATGGCTGCTGCCGGCGCGCGCGAAGGTGGTGCCGCAGCCGCTCGGCGTGGTCGGCATCATCGTGCCGTGGAATTACCCCGTGTTGCTCGCGGTCGGGCCGTTGATCAGCGCGCTGACGGCCGGCAATCGCGCGATCATCAAGATGTCCGAGCTGACGCCGCGCACCTCGGCGCTATTCGAGTTGCTGATCGGCCAGACCTTCGCGCGCAATCACGTCGCGGTCGTCAACGGCGACGCGGCGCTCGCGGCCGCGTTCAGCGCGCAGCCGTTCGATCATCTGCTGTTCACCGGCTCGACGAAGGTCGGCCACGAAGTGATGCGCGCGGCGGCCGAGCATCTGACGCCGGTCACGCTCGAACTCGGCGGCAAGTCGCCGGCGCTGATCGGCGCGCATGCGCGTTTCGACAACGCGGTCGACAACCTGATCGCCGGCAAGACGCTGAATGCCGGGCAGACCTGCATCGCGCCCGACTACGTGCTGGTGCCGCGCGGCAAGGAGCAGGCGTTCATCGAACGGGCGCGCGTGCGAATGGCGAGGATGTACCCGAATTTCGCGCAGAACCCGGACTACACGTCGATCATTTCGGCGCGGCACTTCGAGCGGCTCGAACGTCTCGCGGACGAAGCGCGGGCTGCGGGTGCGCAGTTGCATGCGCTGACCGACGCGACGCCCGATGCCGCGAGCCGGCGCTTTCCGCTGATCGCCGTGACCGGCGCGCCGAACGAATGCGCGCTGATGCAGGAGGAGATTTTTGGGCCGCTGTTGCCGCTCGTGCCGTATGACACGCTCGATGATGCGATCGCATGGATCAATGCGCGGCCGCGGCCGCTGGCGCTTTATCTCTATGCCGACGATGCGCGGACTATTGAGCGTGTCACGCTCGAAACTATTGCCGGTGGCATGGCGATTAATGAGACGCTGATGCAGCTTGCCTGTGAGAGTTTGCCTTTCGGCGGCGTTGGGGCGAGTGGGATGGGGGCGTACCACGGGTATGAGGGGTTCGTTACTTTTTCGAAGATGAAGCCTGTGCTCATGCAGGCGCGCCTCAACGCGCGTGGGCTGATCTCGCCGCCGTATGGGAGACGCGTGAATGCGTTGTTGAAGTTGATGATGAGGTTTTGATTTTGACCTTCGGCGGGGTGAGGGCTTTGGCCGCTTTCCATCTTTGCGAACGGCAAGGGCGGCAACTTGAATATCGCGTCATATTTGCGAATCAATAATCAGGAATCTTTCCGTAACCGCATAGGAAAGACACGAACAGCGCCGGCTGCTGGAAGTCCTGGTCCATATCGGGGAAGACTACCGGCGCATCAATGACTGCGATCACGAACTGTTCACCGCTCTGAGGCTCGACGCGAAGGACCTTCCGAACCGGCGACTCACGCGTCGTGATGTGGCAGACCTTCTCGACGACGTGGCACAAAGCGCAGGCGACAGTCTGGCGGCTTTGAGCGCTCTCGCGACGAAGCACGAACGCGTTGATCCCTGACGGCAAAGGCGGGCCGATGCCGCCTTTCCGTCTGCGTCGCAGTAAAACCGGTAGTCAGCTGACGGATATTCGAATCCACATATTTCCGAAAAAAAACGTCCATCAGACCGATCCGATTTTCGAAAATCCGTTGTCATCGCGCATTCATTAACATTGCCTGACAGATCTGAAAAGCATGTTGGCCTATCTTCGGAAGATAGCCAAAAAAAGCGTCATGCAAAATGAATAAGAATATCTTCCGGCTGGTATTCAGCCGCTGTCGGGGCATGCTCGTTGCCGTCGCAGAAACAGCCGTCGCCCACGGCCGGGCCGGTGACGGCGGAACCCGCACGCCTCGCACTCCGGTTTCCATCATGCAGTTCGCGGCGCGCCACGTGGCCTTTGCCGTGCTGGTGCTCGCCGGATTCGCTCCCGCTCTGTCGGACGCACAGATCGTCCCCTCTGGCGCGAACGCGCCGAACGTGATCAGTACGGCGAACGGGTTACCACAGGTGAACGTGAACCGGCCCTCGGGGAGTGGTGGCGTATCACTGAATACCTATTCGCAATTTGACGTCTCACGTTCAGGCGCGATTCTGAACAATTCACCCGTGATAACGGGCACGCAGCAGGCCGGGCAGATCAACGGCAACCCGAACTTCGGGGCGAACCAGGCTGCACGCATCATCGTGAACCAGGTCAACAGCAGCGCGGCGAGTCAGATCAACGGCATGCTCGAAGTGGCAGGACAACGCGCAGAGGTGGTGATAGCTAACGGTTCCGGCATTTCGGTGAACGGCGGCGGCTTTCTGAATACCTCGCGCGCCGTTCTGACGACAGGCACGCCGAACTTTGCCCCGGATGGTTCGCTCACCGGTTTTAATGTGACTCGCGGCAACATCACCGTGCAGGGAGCGGGACTCGACGGCTCGACTGTGGATCAGGTTGACCTGCTGGCCCGAGCGGTGCAGATCAATGCGGAGGTGTACGCCGGGAAAAACCTGAATGTCATCACCGGCGCAAACCAGATCGGTCACGACTCACTGGCGTTCACGCCGATTGCGGGCGACGGACCCGCACCGGCCGTCTCGATTGACGTGAGCCGGCTGGGCGGCATGTACAGCGGGCGGATTTTTCTGGCGAGCAACGAGTACGGTGTAGGTGTTTCGAACCAGGGCGTAATCGCCGCGCAGGCGGGCGACCTGACGCTGCAATCGAACGGCCTGCTGTCCCTTACCGGCAAGACCAGCGCGAGCGGCAATCTTGCCGCCACCGCTGGCGATATCCAGAACAGCGGCACGACCTACGCGCAGCAAAGCGCGACGCTTTCGGCCAGCGGTACGGTCACGAACAGCGGCATGGTGGCCGCGCAGCAAAATACGACCGTCAACGCCGCCAGCGTGAATTCAACCGGCACGCTTGCGGCCGGCGTGAACGGCGACGGCTCGCTCGCGCAGACCGGCGACCTGAATGTAAGCGCATCCGGCGCTGTCACCTCAACCGGCCGCAATGTGGCAGGCGGCAATGCGAGCGTGAGCGGCGCGGCGGTCAATCTCGCGGGCGCGACCAGTTCGGCGAATGGCGCGCTTTCACTCGCTGCGAACAGCGGTGACCTGAACCTGTCGGGCGCGACCACGACGGCGGGCGGCACGCTCGACGCTCGTGCGGCAGGCACACTCACGAACGACAGCGGCGCAATGTCGTCGGGCGGCGCACAGACCATCACGGCTGGCGCACTCTCGAACCGCAACGGCCAGATCGTTTCGGGTGGTCCGCTGACGGCTAACGTGACAGGTGCTGTGTCGAACGCGGGCGGCACGATGCAGGCGGCGGGGGCGCTAACGGCGAACGCAGGCAGCCTCGACAATACGGCAGGACACATCGCCTCACTCAATGGCGATGGCCTGAGCGTCTTCACGACGGGCCTGCTGAACAACGGCGCGGGCGGCACCATCGGCGGCAACGGGAGCGTGACCGCGCAGGCCGGGCAGCTTGCCAACGCGGGCTCGATCACGGCAGTGCAGTCGCTGATCGCCCGCGCCGTGCAGACGCTATTCAATGGTGGCATCCTGGCCGCCAACGGCAACACGACCGTCTCGGCGGGCACGGTGCTGACCAGTTCCGGCACGATCGCAGCCGGCCAGCTGGCGAGCGCAAGTGCCACGACAATCGACAACAGCTCGGGCGCGATCAGCGCGAATCAGATTGCGCTGCACGGAACGAATCTCGTCAACCACGGCGGCACGATCACGCAGACCGGAACCGGCGCGACGACGCTCGACGTGACCGGTACGCTCGACAACTCGGCAGGCGGCACACTCCAGACCAACAGCACAGACCTGACTCTTGCACCGGCCGCGCTCGACAACGACGGCGGCACGATTACGCATGCGGGTACCGGCACGCTGACGATTACGCCGGGTAACGGTGCCGGGTCAATCTCGAACGTTCACGGAACGATCATCACCGCCGGTCAGATCGCCGCACAGGCCGGGAGTCTGAACAACGCGACGGGCGTGTTCGCCGCGCAGGGCAATATCGCGGCGAGCATCGCAGGCAATATCAACAATACGCAGGGCGCGATGCGCTCGCTCACGTCCCTCTCGCTCGCCAGTGGCGGCGTGCTGACGAATACGAACGGACAGATCCAGTCGGGCACGGGCGCGGCGGGCGATGCGGGCACGCTCGGCGTTCAGGCTGCGTCGATCGACAATACGAACGGTCTCATCAGCAACCTCGGCACGGGCGATGCGACCTTGCAGGGTGGCAGCCAGATCGTCAACAGCGGCGGTGTCATGACGGGTAACGGTAATGTGGCCGTCGACACGTCATCGCTCTCCAATACCCAGGGCGGTCAACTGAGCGGCGCGAGCCTCGCGGTTCAGGCGGATACCGTCGACAACAGCGGCGGCAGGATCGGTAGTTTTGCGGGCTGGACTGGCGACGTTGCCATCACGACGACCGGCGCGGTGACGAACGCGAACGGCCAGATTGGCGCGACGCATGATCTGTCCGTGAATGCCGCGACGCTGACGGGCGGTGGTACCTACAGCGCGGCTCATGACGTGGCAGTGAGCGTTCAGGGCGATTTCGCGCCCACGCCCGATGTGCAGTTCAACGCCGGTCATGACCTGTCCTTCACCCTGCCGGGCGCGTTCAGCAACGGCGCGCTGGTTGAGGCGGCGAACAACCTGAACGTCCATGCCGCCGATGTCCGGAACAGCGGTGTCATGATGGCGGGCGGCACGCTCGCGACGCATTCGAACACGCTGGAAAACGTGGGCGTGATGGTCGGCGGCAGCGTCTCGCTGAACGCCACGCAATCGATCACGAATGTCGGGCCGACCGCGCTGATCGGTGCGACGGACAGTAACGGCACGCTCGAACTGCTCGCGCCCGATATCGAGAACCGCGACGACACCACGACGACCGATACGCAGGCGACCACCGCGATTTACGGTCTCGGCAAGGTCGTGCTGGCGGGTGGAAAAAACGCGGACGGCAGTTATACCAACGCGAACCTGATCAACAACGTCTCGGCGCTGATCCAGTCCTCGGGCGACATGGGGCTGTACGCGACCCAGGTTACGAACACGCGGCGCGTGATGACGACCGACGGGGCCTACGCGGAGCCGCTGGACGCGAGTTCCCCGCTTGTCCAGGCGCTGGGTATCAGCCTGTCTGGCTGCGCGGCCATCGACATGGCGGCATGCGGTCCGGGCAATCCGCAGGTTCAGGGCCTCCAGTTTGATCCGAATGCTTCCAACTACGATCCCGCCGCCATCGCCGCGGCGCAGGCCCAGCCAGGTGGCATGCCGATCAATCCGCCGCACGGTGGCCAGTGGAACAGCACCTACCAGTACACGACCTATACGGGCGTGGCGCTCGCGAACCTCATCACGGGGATCAGCCCGCAGGCGCAGATCATCGCCGGGGGCAACCTCGATGCGTCGAACGTCGGCACGTTCCAGAACTACTGGAGCGCCGTTGCTGCGGCTGGCAGCATCGCCGCGCCCGTGACGCTCGACCAGAATAGCTGGCGCGGGCAACTTGCGCCCGGCCTGCAGGTAACCTATTCAGGCCAGTATCACTACAACAATTACGACAACACCGAATACAACTGGCAGTTGCCGTTCGGCAACGCGACGTTCGTGACCTCCAATCCGGGCGGCTACCAGGTCGCGCCGGCTGACATCCGCACCTACGCGCTGCCGAGCTACGAATCGACGTTTGTCGCAGGCAGCACGCTTTCCGGCACGGGCGTGAACATCGATAACACGGCGGGTAACGCCGGGATGCCTTTGCCCGGTCTTGTGCCCGGCCAGTCGCTGGGCGGCGTGACGGTTGGCGGCGTCAGCGGCGGCGGTCTGGTCAATGCGGTCATCGCCAGTGCGACTGCGCAGAATGTGCTGCAAAACCTCTCGATTTCCCAAGGCGGACTGTTCAGCCCCGCGAGCGCACCGGGCGCAACCTACCTGATCGAGACCAACCCGGCGTTCACGAACCAGAAGTCATTCATATCGAGCGACTACTACCTGCAACAGCTTGGCCTGAATCCGCAGACGACGGAGAAGCGCCTGGGCGATGGATTCTACGAACAGCAACTGGTCCGGAACCAGATTACGTCGCTCACCGGCAAGGCGGTACTCGGTCCGTACACCGACCTTCAGTCGATGTATCAGGCTCTGCTCGACGCGGGCGCGTCGCTGTCGAAGTCGCTCGATCTGCCGCTCGGCATGAGCCTGTCGGCTGAGCAGGTGGCCGCGCTCACGAGTAACGTCATCATCATGCAGACCGAGACCGTCAACGGCCAACAGGTACTCGTACCCGTCGTCTATCTCGCGAAGGCCAGCCAGCAGGACATGAACGGGCCGTTGATTGCGGCGACCGACATCGACCTTCAGAACACGCAGACGTTCACGAATAGCGGCACGATGCAGGCAGGCAATACGCTGTCGATCCAGGGCCAGCAGATCGACAACGCGTTCGGCAAGCTGCAAAGCGGCGGCCTGATGTCGCTGGCGACCACCGGCAATGTGGACCTGACCTCGGCCACGGTGAATGCAGGCAGCCTCGCGCTGAACGCGGGCGGCAACCTGTTGCTGAACACGGCGGTCAAGACCGTTGATCAGGCCAGCGCAACCGGCGCGACACGCAGCACGACCGCGCTTGGCCCGATTGCGAACCTGAACGTGGCGGGCGATGCCGTGATCGTCACGGCCGGCAACGTCGAGCAGAACGCGGGCAACCTGAACGTGGGCGGCAACCTCGGCATGGCCGTGGGCGGCAACTACGATCTCGGCTCGGTGCAGACCGGCGAGCATAAGGTGGTCGCGGGCGCGAACGGCGTATCGGATACCGACTTCAACCAGACGACAGGCAGTTCGATTAACGTAGGCGGCGTCTCGCAGATCGGCGTGGGCGGCAACCTGACCGCGACGGGCGCTGATATCAACCTGGGCGGTGGCGGGGCGGTTGCGGCGAACGGCGACGTCACGCTCCAGGCGGCGAAGGCGAACTCTACCGTCGACAGCAGCAGTTCCGGTAGCGATAGCCACGTCAGCTATTCAGCGTCGCAGCATACCTCGGCCGATACCCTGACAGGGACGACGCTCCATGCCGGAGATTCACTGACCGTCGCATCGGGCCACGACCTCAACCTCATCGGCAGCGCGATCAGTCTCGACCAGGGGACGGCGACGCTGGCGGCGGCGAACAACGTCAACATCGGTGCGGCCACCGCGACCTATGTCGACAATTCGCAGGAACAGCACAGCCACAGCAATATCGTGAGCGGCAAGGATGTGGCGAGTTCGAGCCACACCACCGCCACGCTCTCGCAGGGCAGCCTGGTTTCGGCAGACGCCGTGACTATCGCCAGTGGCAACGACATCAACGTCAAGGGCAGCACGATTGTCGGCACGAACGATGTCGCGCTCAGTGCTGCGCATGACGTGGATATCACGACGTCACAGGACACCATGCAGTCGTCCAGCAGCTATGAGGAGACGCGCACGGGCCTGGGGACGAGCGGCCTGAGCGTGACGGTCGGCACCAACAAGCTCGCGACGACCAGTGAGGCATCGGGTGTCACGAACAACGCGAGCACGGTCGGCTCGCTGAACGGCGACCTGTCGATCCAGGCGGGCAACACCCTGCACGTCACCGGTAGCGATCTTGTCGCAGGCAGGAACCTCGCTGGCACGGCGGCGAACGTCATCATCGACGCGGCCACCGATACCTCGCACCAGGCGCAGACGCAGAAGACCAGCAGCAGCGGCCTCACGATTGGTCTGGCGGGTTCGGTCGGCGATGCGATCAACAACGCGTATTCGGAAAGTCAGGCGGCGAAGAATTCGACCAGCACGGGCAATGACCGTGCGGCTGCGCTGCATAGCATTGCGGCGGCGGGCGATGTGGCGATAGCGGGTATGGGGGCGAAAACCCTGGCCGATGGTGGCAAGCCCGACATCGGCATCAAGGTCAGCATCGGATCGAGCAAAAGCGAAAGCCAGTCGTCGGAAGATCAGACGACGCAGCGGGGCTCCAGCGTGCAGGCAGGCGGCACGGCGGGATTCGTGGCAACGAATGGCGACCTGACTGTCGCCGGCTCGAACGTCAGCGCGAACGATGTCATTCTGGCGGCGAAAAACCAGGTGAACGTCATCAACACGACCGACACCGATTCGACGCGCAATTCGAACAGCTCCAGCAGTGCAAGCGTTGGCGTGCAGTACACGCTCGGCGGCGGCTTCGGCGTCTCGGCGGCGATGTCGAACGCGCATGGCGATGCGAACAGCGACGCGTCAGTCCAGAATGCTTCGCATGTAAACGGCGCGAACAGCGTCACGGTGATATCGGGCGGGGACACGAACGTCATCGGCTCGCAGATCCATGGCAGGCAGATCGCGGCCGACGTGGGCGGCAACCTGAATATTGTGAGTGTGCAGGATGTGACGAACAGTGCCGCACACCAGAGCAGCACGGGCGGCGGGTTCACAATCAGCCAGGGCGGCGGCAGTGCCAGCTTCAGCGCGCAGAACGGCCATGCCGATTCAAACTATGCAGGTGTCAACGAACAGGCCGGCATCAATGCGGGAGATGGCGGGTTCAACATCAACGTCAAGGGCAACACGGACCTGACGGGCGGCGTGATATCGAGCACGGCCGCCGCGTCGAACAACAGCCTGACGACCGGCACGCTCACGTTTAGCGATATCCAGAACCAGTCGCACTACAGCGCCAACAGCAACGGTATCAGTGCAGGCGTGGGCTTCGGTGGTAACACCGGCAAGGCAACGGGTCCGGGTTCTGTGAGTGGCACACCGGGCGTCTCGCCGATGATTTCGCAGAACGAAAGCGGCGACGAGAGCGCAACAACGCGCAGCGCGATCAGCGCAGGCGCGATCAACGTGACGAACGGTGCGGGCCAGACGCAGGACGTTGCAAACCTGTCGCGCGACACGACGGACACGAACGGCACGGTTGCGAAAACGCCGGACGTGAACGCGATCCTGAACCAGCAGGCCGACACGATGCAGGCTGCACAGGCGGCGGGTCAGACGGTGTCGCAAGGCATCGGCGCGTATGCGGACATGAAGCGTGATGAAGCGCTTGATGCGGCGAAAGCAGCCTACAAGAATGGCGACCTCGAAGGCGCGTCGGCAGCGCTGGCAGACTTCGATTCGTGGAGTGAGGGAGGCGATGCCAGAGCGGGCCTGCACCTCGCGGGCGGTGCGTTGATCGGTGGCTTGGGTGGCGGTGCGTTCGGTGCGGTGGGCGGCGCAGCAGGCGCGGCGATTTCTTCGAAACTGGCTGACCAGATGAAGGGACTCAGCGATTCGGTATCGGGTGCGGCCGGTTCGTCGCTGATCGGCAATCTGGCGGGGAATATTGCGTCGGGTCTTGCGGGCGCAGCGGTTGGTGGCACGGCGGGCGCGGCGATGGCATCGAACGTGAACCTGTACAACGCCGCGAACGACAAGAACGACACCGAGGCGAAGAAGGAGGCGCAGGAACTGAAGCAGGCGCTCGACAAGGAGCGCGCGATGCTGGGACAGGCAGGTGCCAAAGTGCCAGCGGGTACCCAGGCCGCGACCGTGCCTTCGACAGCGCTGGCTGCGGGGGCGGCTGGCAATGGAGCGAAGGCCACAAACACGGGCAAGGTTATTATCGACGGCAAGATTGGTGGCCAACTTGAGGCTCGGGGATGGACGCCGCAAGAGGTACAAGCGGTGGTCAATGAAGGACCTGTGGGAACGACGATGGATAATCGATCTGCAGGGAAAACGCCCGATGGGTTGTCTAGAAATGATCCCGCATCCGTTTATGGGTCGAAGAGCGGCTACGTTGTGGTCAACGACCGGACCGGCGAAGTTGTCCAGGCGAGCGGTAAGAACGATCCGGGCTGGATTCCCGATAGTCGAATTAACTGGAAGTGAGTTGCGATGAAGATTGATCTCCAACGACGCTACGATTCATCGGATGACTTTTTCTCGTTCGGTGGAAGCATTGTGATGAGGCTGTCCTCCGATGCAGCGATTGCGGTTTGCGAACGGGCTGCTCAACACGGCTTGGTTATCGCTAGGATCGAGGGAGGTATTTGGCATTCTCCCGGATTCGAAGCGAGGCTCGATTGCATTTGGGACGGAGTCGATCCGCCCGTGGACGTTGGTGCCGCGGAACAAAACAATCTAGCCGCGGCCGAGTTCATTCGCTCAGAGACCCCAGTTCACGATGTCTTTATTGTGACGGCCCCGCAAATGACAGGCTAATGAGCTCGACGAAGAGCATCCTAACCAACGTCTGTACCCATGATTTGTTGCCGCAAACAACGCACCCCTCGGCCTTGGGTCTACTGGACGGGCCGTCCCTAACAGCCTCCAGGAACAACTGGCTCTTGAACAGGCAATGTCGAATCCCACGGCAGGAGTACAGTTGCCTATTCCCTTGGGCGATTCTCGGTGGCCGGCTGCCGATGCTTGGGTGAAAATGTCGCAAAACGTGAATGGTGTCGAGATTCACTACGTCCGGAATATCAACTCCGGTGCCATTGACGATTTCAAATTCAAGTGCGAACTATGCGCATTCTTTGTCGATCGAATACAGGTGCAAGTCTTCCAGAGAGCGCGCGGTGCCTCGGTGAAACGGATAGGACAGAATTTGCACCGCTAAAAGTTGGCGACGAGTACATCGTCTACGGCTTGATGTTCCGATTCAGTCGTGTCGACTTTCTGGTGTGTCCGGACGGAATGGCCCCTTACTGGATGCCAAGCAATCTATTTGCGATCGCGGATTCAGGCCTTCCTGCATGGCAGATATGTTTGACGGGGCAGGTTCGTGACTACCAAGCGTTGATGGGGGCATTTGGTATTACCGCCTTTATCGGCTATGACGCCTTGGTTAATGACTATCAGCATTACGTTGGAATTCTGGAGCGTGATCCTGTTCAGCTTCAAAAATTCTTTGCCGCGAAGCATTCGGTAGATCAATGGCAAAACGCTCGTAGCGTTGACGGTCTGAGTTAGGTCCGGCGGAGCGCATCGGGCTTGATGGTGACGAGCAGCATGCTCAGCAAATTACGACAACAATTGCTGGGCGCCCGGCCGACGATATGAAGGCGTTCAGCGACTCGGTATCGGGCGCGACCGGTTCGTCCGACTCATATACTGACTGGAGACGCAACGGGCGGCGGTCATCAATGGCCAGGTGGTCTTGGTAAGTCAGTGTTTCCACAGGATTGGTCATCGTCGAAGATCATGAGTGCTGTTTCAGATATCACCACAGATCCGCCCGTTCCTGAAACGGTTCAAGCCAACGGCAGAATAGTTAAAAATGGCTCTGTCGATGGCATCGCCATTCGTGTGGTTATCGAGCCAGCTAGTAAAGGCGGTGGAATCGTTACGGCGTTCCCAACAAATGTTCCCAGAAATCCGAAATGACGAAGCAACCAGACCCTTATGATGAGATTGAGCGATTGATGCGTGAAGCTCTTGTGCAGGTTGAGAGAGAGATCTCTGAGCAAGATTGCAACGACGTTGCTGAATATATTGAGTTCGGTGAGTATGGAGTGGCTTATGAACTGCTGACTTGCGTTCTTGACAAGCAGCAGAGGGTTCACCCGGAATCATTGAAGACTGCCGGGAAAATGATGGGCATGAATAGCTGATGTATAAACAACAAACCCGGCGTTAGCCGGATTTGTTGTATGTAGCGTTAGCGGCCCAGGTCCTCGGGGTAATGTGGTTACCGCATGAGGTACAAGTGCAGCGGGAGTCGGGAAATGAAATTGGCACTAAATGATCGTCAGAAGCAAATCGTGAGCAGCTTGCGTGTCAAAGACGCAGGGAAGAACGCAGCGGCGTTCGATAACCTGGAAAAGGGAGAAATGACTTTCTCGGAGAATGGTGCGCTTTGTGGGCTCATCAACGCCGAGTTCATGATGGAAGGCATATTGCCGAACTTTGAGCCGAACGAGTATGGCCTAGAACTGGAGAGCTTGCTTGATTTGATCAACAGACCTCGATTGAGCTCATAGTCTTTGGACTATATCTATCAGACGTTGCAACGCGGCTCCAGCGTGCAGGCAAGCGGCACGGCGGGATTCGTGGCAACGAATGGCGACCTGACTATCGCCGGCTCGATGTCAGCGCGAACGATGTCATTCTGGCGGCGAAAAACCAGGTGAACGTCATCAACACGACCGACACCGATTCGACGCGTAGCTCGAACAGCTCCAGCAGTGCAAGCGTTGGTGTGCAGTACACGCTCGGCGGCGGCTTTGGCGTCTCGGCGGCGATGTCGAACGCGCATGGCGACGCGAACAGCGACGCGTCGATCCAGAACGCGTCACATGTGAACGGCGCGAACAGCGTCACGGTGATATCGGGCGGCGATACGAACATCATCGGCTCGCAGATCAACGGCAGGCAGATCGCGGCTGACGTGGGCGGCAACCTGAATATCGTGAGTGTGCAGGATGTGACGAACAGCGCCGCGCACCAGAGCAGCACGGGCGGCGGGTTCACAATCAGCCAGGGCGGCGGCAGCGCCAGCTTCAGCGCGCAGAACGGCCATGCCGATTCAAACTATGCAGGTGTCAACGAACAGGCTGGCATCAATGCGGGAGATGGCGGGTTCAACATCAACGTCAAGGGCAACACGGACCTGACGGGCGGAGTGATATCGAGCACGGCCGACGCGTCGAACAACAGCCTGACGACCGGCACGCTCACCTTCAGCGACATCCAGAACCAGTCGCACTACAGCGCCAACAGCAACGGTGTCAGTGCAGGCGTAGGCGTAGGCAACACCGGCAAGACAACGGGTCCGGGTTCTGTGAGTGGCACACCGGGCGTATCGCCGATGATTTCGCAGAACGAAAGCGGCGACGAGAGCGCAACAACGCGCAGCGCGATCAGCGCAGGCGCAATCAACGTGACGAACGGTGCGGGCCAGACGCAGGACGTGGCGAACCTGTCGCGCGACACGACGGACACGAACGGCACGGTTGCGAAAACGCCGGACGTGAACGCTATCCTGAACCAGCAGGCCGACACGATGCAGGCCGCGCAGGCGGCGGGTCAGACGGTATCGCAAGGCATCGGCGCGTATGCGGACATGAAGCGTGATGAAGCGCTTGATGCGGCGAAAGCAGCCTACAAGAATGGCGACCTCGAAGGCGCGTCGGCAGCGCTGGCAGACTTCGATTCGTGGAGTGAGGGAGGCGATGCCAGAGCGGGCCTGCACCTCGCGGGCGGTGCGTTGATCGGTGGCCTGGGTGGCGGTGCGTTCGGTGCGGTGGGCGGCGCAGCAGGCGCGGCGATTTCTTCGAAACTGGCTGACCAGATGAAGGGACTCAGCGATTCGGTATCGGGTGCGGCCGGTTCGTCGCTGATCGGCAATCTGGCGGGGAATATTGCGTCGGGTCTTGCGGGCGCAGCGGTTGGTGGCACGGCGGGCGCGGCGATGGCATCGAACGTGAACCTGTACAACGCCGCGAACGACAAGAACGACACCGAGGCGAAGAAGGAGGCGCAGGAACTGAAGCAGGCGCTCGACAAGGAGCGCGCGATGCTGGGACAGGCAGGTGCCAAAGTGCCAGCGGGTACCCAGGCCGCGACCGTGCCTTCGACAGCGCTGGCTGCGGGGGCGGCAGCGGCTGGCAAGGGTGCTAAGGACCCGAGTACACCTGTGGGAGTCAGCGGTAGTCCAATGGACGTGCCACGTGGGACAAATGCGCCCGCTACAATTGGCGGAGTTGATTACTCCGCTCATGCAATGGACCAGATGCAGGGTCGAGGTGTGCCGCCTTCAGTGGTGCAAAACACTATTGCAAACGGTGTTAACTACCCTACGCGTCCCGGAACAACCGGATACTATGATCCGGTGAACAACGTTCGGGTGGTCACGAATTCAAAGACTGGGCTGGTCGTCACAGTAATCCCCGGAGCACCCTGAAAAATGAAGAGAACGTTTATTGGTTTGGATCTGGACGTAAAAAAGGTCCTGCTCAAGGAGTGGGATCCCATTGGCGTTGGCGATTCACCGGAAGCGGACGATGAATACGACTCATACGTCCAGGATATTAGTCGTATGCTTCGAGAGGAGAAAACAGTCGACGAGTTGTACGACTACCTCAGATGGGTTGAGGTCAAGCACATTGGTCTCGATGGCGATGAAGTGCATACCAGAACTGTTGCACATCGGCTCATGAACCTGGACAAGACCTCTCCTTGATATCCAGAACCAGTCGCACTACGCCGCGACCAGCAACGGTATCAGTGCGGGCGTGGGCTTCGGTAGTAACACCAACAAGGCGGTTGGCCCAGGTTCGGTGAGCGGCCATCCGGGCGTATCGCCGATGATCTCGCAGCACGAAAGCGGCGACGAGAGCGCAACCACGCGCAGCGCGATCAGCGCGGGCACGATCAACGTGACGAACAGCGCGGGCCAGACGCAGGACGTGGCGAACCTGTCGCGCGATACAACGAACACGAACGGCAAGGTTGCGAAAACGCCGGACGTGAACGCGATCCTGAACCAGCAGGCCGACACGATGCAGGCCGCGCAGGCGGCGGGCCAGACGGTATCGCAAGGCATCGGCGCGTATGCTGAATCAAAGCTGGAGGCGGCGCAGAAGGCCGGTGACGCGGCCGGAGAGGCCGCGTGGGCCGAGGGTGGCGACAACCGCGCGCTGCTGCACGCGGCGGGTGGTGCGCTGATTGGTGGCCTTGGTGGCGGCAGCGCGTTCGGGGCTATCGGTGGTGCTGCCGGGGCGGGCCTGTCGTCGAAGGTGGCGGCGCAGCTTGAGAGCCTTTCGAAGGGTGTAGCATCAGAAACGGGCTCGGAACTGCTCGGCAACCTCGCTGCGAACGTAGCGGCGGGCGTCGGAGGTGTACTCGTCGGCGGCACCGCAGGCGCGGCCACGGCGTCGAACGTCGAGTTGTACAACCAGATGCTTCATCAGAAGAAGAAGGACCTAATTTCTCAGGTTTGTGGGGCCGGCGCGCAGTGCAGTGATGCAATGCTGAATGCTGTGATCCAGGCACAAGGGGAACTCTCTGGCGCAGCCGCAGATAACGTCGCCCAAACAGGAGCGGCTGTCGGACTGGCCGCGGGTGCCGCCGCCGCAATCGCTCTCGGTCCCGAGGCGTTCGCCGCATATAAAGCCGCTCAGGCTGCATATTCGCTGACAACCGGTGCGCTGACTGGAGCGACGAGTTCAGGCGGGCTATATACAGCATCAGCTGCATATGGAGCCTACAGGGACTACAAAGGTGGCCAAGACTTCGGCGCAAGTTTCAATGAACGCTTTTCCGCACCGGGACTCGCCGCTGCTTCGACCTTCGGTGCCATTAACGGCATGTTCAAAACATCGATGTTTAGCTGGGCGGGTGTCGCAAATTCGGCAAAGAATGTTGCCACGGTTCCTGGCTTTGTTATCCAGGCAAATGGACTTGCTTTGAGCCAAACTGCTGGTAAGGCGGCGCAGAGCGCGGTCCAGCAACATAACTTGAGTCAGTGATTTGGGAGGCGCTTATGTTTGATGGTTTCTGGAGCGGCGTCTTTGGCGGACTTTTTGGTTCAGCAGTCATGCGCTGGGCCAGGAAGTATCGGTATACGACGATATTCCTCATTGTGACAATTGCGGTGTATATCTTTTCGTTCGTACAGGATCTGGTGGATGTCGGCGGCCCTGCGGCTCTCGCCCGATTGCAAGAGTTTACTTTTACACCGATAGGTCTCTTGGTGCCGATGGGCATAGGTCTGCTGGCGGTTCTGTGTGTGTTTGTATGTGCAACGTTTGACGCGGAGAAGAAAGAGTGATCCGACTGCCAGCCTGCTCGTTTAAATCAACGAAAGTGAAGTTCCTATGCCCTTGCAACTGGTGAAGAAAAAAATGACATCGGAGCAGAAATTTGCGTGCCAAATATTTGGATTGATTGTCGGAGTGATCTTATTTGGACCCTTGGTTGTAAAGATCATCTCTTCACGGATTGGTTGGTAACTGATAGCAAGTGATGAGGAGCTAACAGTGATTGACGGTTTCTGGAGGGGCATCTTTGGTGGCCTGCTTGGACCAGCCATTTCGCGTTGGCTTGGGCGGTACACGTTTTGGAAAGTATTTTTCCTCACCCTAACTGCTATTTATGCGCTGATGTTTTTAATTGCGGGTTTTAAATTCGGCGTCGTACCTGCGATCAAAACGATATCGGCAATAATTTTTACAGTGCCGGGATTTTTTGCTCCAGCCGGGATTGCAGCGGCACTGGCATTCTGCGCGTTCCTCGGGGCAACGGCAGCGAAGAAAAAGGAATAACTCCCGAGAGTCAGGGTGTCTACCTGATGACTTTTCGAAGGGTGAATGCGAGTCGAGAATCACAGGTTATTTCTGAAAAATGGTGCATCGACTAAGCAGACGTTCAGCTATCTACTAAAAGCAATTTCGCATGAAAATCCGCAAAAGGCTGGCGGCATTGCCGCTGACAGCCCTGATAACGCTCGCCCATGCGCAGCAGACGTCGACGCTCACACCAGCGGACAAAGCAGCAGCGGCACGTGCCAACGCCGATCAGAACCAGCAGGTCGAGCAGCAACGCAATGCGCAGGAACGCAACGTCACTGTCAATGCACCCTCGGTGCGTTCGACGGTTGAGCGCGCCTCTGGCTGGCCTGATCTGCCGGCTGAAACGCCGTGCTTCCGCATCGATTCGTTCGTTCTCGATGTACCTGCGACACTGCCTGATGCCGTGCGCTCGCAAGGCGCATCCGCGTTGCCGCTCGACCGCTTCGCGTTCGCCCGCGAATGGCTCGACCACTACACGGGGCAACGCGTCGGCAAGGCGGGACTCGACATGCTCACAAAGGGACTGCAACAGGTCATCCTGAGCCGGGGCTACATCACCACGCGCGTGTTGCTGCCCGAGCAGGACCTCTCTACCGGCGCGCTGAAGTTCGCGCTGGTGCCGGGTGTTGTGCGTGCGATCCGCTTCGCTGAACCTGCCACGCGCGGTACGTGGAAAACTGCCTTCCCGGCCCGCGAGGGTGATCTGCTGAACCTGCGCGACCTCGAACAGGGGCTCGAACAGATGAAGCGCGTCAGCAGCCAGGACATGGACATGAAAATCGAGCCAACTGATGTACCTGGCGAAAGCGATATTGTCGTTACGGTAAAGCGCGTGAAGCCGTGGACGGTGGTCGCCTCGGTGGACAACTCAGGCACGCGGGCCACCGGCAAGCTGCAAGGCAACCTGAGCCTGGGCATCGACAATCCGCTCGGGCTGAACGACATTTTCAATGTCGGCGTGAGTCAGGACCTCGAATTCGGCGACAAAGGTCTCGGTTCGCACGGCTGGAACGGTTCCTATTCGATTCCGTGGGGCTACTGGACCGGCACGCTGTCAGCCTATACGAACACGTATTACCAGCAGATCGCGGGCGTCAACACGACTTTCGTGTCGAGTGGCAATTCTCAGACAGTGGACTTCAGGCTACAGCGGGTATTGATGCGCAGCCGGAACAACGTACTCGGCGCGCAGTTGAGGCTCACAAAGCGCTTCGGCGAAAGCTTTATTGAAGACACCGCTATCCCGCAGCAGCGGCGCAACAACACATTCATCGAGGCGGGGCTTACCGACCGTCACTACTTCGGCGCGTCGCAGTTCGACGGCAGTCTCGCTTACCGTCAGGGTGTGGGCGGACTTGGGGCGACACCAGACTTCTACGAGAATGGCCCGACCTATCGCTTCCACATGGCCCTGCTCGACGCGAACCTGTCGGTGCCGTTCCAGATCGCGAACCAGACGCTACGTTACGTGACAAGCGTTCACGGACAGTTCACGAACAACACGCTCAACTATATCGATGACCTGACCATCGGCAGCCGCTACACGGTGCGCGGCTTCGACGGCGAAACGATGCTCGCGGCCGAGCGCGGTTTCTTCTGGCGCAACGAGCTTCAGCTACCGGTCGGCTCGACGGGCCAGGCCGCTTATGCCGGTATCGACTACGGCCGCGTGTTCGGGCCGAACACCGCATTTCTCGCCGGTACCCAACTCGCGGGCGCGGTGATCGGTGTGCGCGGCAGCGCATCGGCAAAGACAGGTGCGGTTGCCTGCGACCTCTTTGCAGCTACGCCCATCTATAAACCATCCGGCTTTCCAACTGCGCGCGTGACGCTCGGATTCCAGGTGACGGGGCAGTTCTGACAGACCGTCTTCGCCGTTTCCGCGCAGTTGCCGCAACTTCCCCACTGGCTCCCCACGGGACGCGTTTTAACGACCGCTGCAACCGTCTCAATCGCTGGAAGCCTTCTTCCGGCGGCGCTGCGCGCGCCGAAGCCCCGCTCCGGAACCACTGGTTGTTTCGGCGCTTCGTCCTCTCTACGCCTGGACCCCTTGAATCGGTATTCCGCCGCGACCTCAATGCGCTGCGACCTTTTTGTTCGCCTCTGCGTCGCTGTCATTCAATGTCTCCAGAAAGGCGATCACGTCGCGGATATCGCTGTCCGACCAGACCGGCTTGCCGCCTTTGTGATTCGTCATCGGCGCGGTGCGATGGTCGACGTTGCTCTGGTATTGCACTGGCAGGTCGTCGAACTGCTGCTTGCCACCGGCATGCGGATACCACTTGCCCGGGTTCGTGTCGCGTTGCACGTAAAAGCGCAAAGCATCTTCGAGCGTGTGTAAGCGGCCGTTATGGAAAAACACCTGGCGGGTTGCGGTGTTGCGCAGCGTGGGCGTTCTGAACATGCCGCAGTACCACTT
This sequence comes from Paraburkholderia youngii, assembly GCF_013366925.1. Lineage (NCBI taxonomy): Bacteria > Pseudomonadati > Pseudomonadota > Betaproteobacteria > Burkholderiales > Burkholderiaceae > Paraburkholderia > Paraburkholderia youngii. The sequence goes on along the minus strand of NZ_JAALDK010000001.1, from coordinate 6,560,138 downwards.
GTTGTCGGTCTTGTCGGTCCGCATCGGGCCGCACAAACCCAGGTCGTAGTACTTCGGATCGGCGTTGGCCGGAATCTCCGGGTTGCGTGGCACGCCCAGTGTCTGGAAGTTGTAGTCGGAAAGCGTCGGATGCGCACCGGCCGCGCCCTTGTCGACCAGGTGACACGACGCGCAGTTGCCTCGCTCGGGATCGACGAACAGGCTGAAGCCCCGCGCCTCCTGCGTAGTGAACTGCGCCTTGCCGTCCAGCACGCGATCGAACTTGCTGTCGAACGGCTGAAAGCTCGGATCGTCGAACTGGAAGCGCTCCAGCGACTTGCCGAGCGCTGCGAGGGCGTCGGCCGGACGCGAGAAGATGTCTTGACCGAACACGGCACGGAAACGCGCAGCGTAAGCGCTCCTGCTCAATCTGCTCGCGACCGCGGCAGCGTCCGCGTTGGCCATCTCGTCCGGATTCAAAAGCGGGAACGCGGCCTGGTCTGCCGGACGGTCGAAGCGCCCATCCCAGGTGTAGCCGCCGGAAGGCATGTTGTCGCCATCCTCCATGCGTTCCTTGGCGCTGCTCGCATACGTGTGCGTCCAGATCGGCACGCGCCGCAGATAGCGCAGCGATGGCACGGCACGCGTGCCGTAGTGCTTCATATCGGCGCCGCCCGGTTGCACGGCGAGGCCATTGGGCGGCCCATAGGCACGATCAGGGCTGTGACAGCTCGCACACGACTGCCGGCCCGACGCCGACAGCGACGGATCGAAAAAGGCCAACTTGCCGATCTCGGCCATGTCCTTGTTGGAAGGCGCTGCGGAAGTTGCCGCGGGGGGTGTCGCGGCGGCTGCGGTGCTGATCGCCTCTTCCTTGGGGCCGCAGGCCGTGAGGAAGAAACTCGCAAAGAGAAAAAGGGCCGCCCCCCGGGCGGTCCCTTTCGTAAAGTGCAAAGCCATCGATCTTTACTGAGTGAAGATGTCGGAGCCGAAGGCCGTCAGATTCACATCGTTTGCATAGCCCAGATACTGCGGAATACCGAATATGTTTTCCAGGCTCTTGAGCAGCGAGTAGTGGTTGTAGCCCGTAGCGGTGGTCGTACCCGCCTTGATGAACGGCGACAACAGCACGGCCCCGGTGCGGTCGCCGCCAACGCCGTTGTAGTGCATGCCGAGGCTGAACGTGGTCGCCGCCGGGAATGCTGCCGTAAGCGCCGAAGCACTTGCCGAACCAAGCAATCCCGCAGCAGCGGAAATCGGATAGTTCGCCATCAGGAACTCGTCCTCGGGACGCGTCACATTAGGACCGCTCTGCTGGTTGGCGGTCGACGCGCCAGTCAGGTTGATCATCAGTTGCAGCGTCGTGCCGTTGAGGGACGGGCTATAACCGCCGCTGGACGCATTCGACTCATCGAAGTTGATGACGATCAAACCATCGCGCTGGTAAGCCGGCGAAGCCTGGATGATAGGAATCCACTTTTTCAGGAACGCGTCGATCGAAGTCAGACCGCCCGGTGCGCCGCTCTTGCAGCCCTTGCCTGCCGCGCCCGTGCCGTCGCCGTCATGGCCGTCATCGCACAGGTTCGGCGTGATGAACACGAGGTTCGGCGTGGTGTCGATCGACTTCAGATCGTTTTCCAGGTTTGCGTCCAGATTCACGACGTGCTGGTCGCAATATTCGATGTCGTCGATGATCGAGTGAAAGTACACGAACGGATTGTGACGCGTTGCGTAGGCGTCCGCGATGACGTCGCCGGACGCGGAACCCGCCGAAGCCGACTGCGTACCGTCGACCGCCTTGGCGGGATCAGTGCCCGCCAGCTTCGCGGTACGGGTCGGGAAGCTGCACGTCTTCGTGCCGTCGCGGTTCAGGTCGTTACCCATGTCGCCCATGTAGCCCTTCCAGGCGAACTTGGCGTTATCGAGCTGGTTGGCAAGCGTCTTGACGCGCGCCGGATACACACAGCCGCCACCGACGTGACCGTTTGCATCCGTGCCAGCCTTGAGCAGCTTGGCACCGTTGACCGGATCGGTGTAGTCGCCGGCATCGACGATGTCGGACCAGAGGGCGAAGCAGTCGGTCTCGGTATCCACCGTCGAGGGTTGACCGCTCATCATCGAGATGTAGTTATCGAGGCTGACGTGACCCGTACCGTAGTAGTTGGTCAGCATCGCGCCCTGCGTCGCGAGCGACTTCAGGTAAGGGTCCTGGCCACTGGTGGCCGCAGTCGTGCCAAAAGACTCCTCGTAGTCCTTGTTTTCCATCGTGATCACGAAAACGTGGCGCACCGCTTTTGCTCCGACCACCGCTTTGATGTAGTTGTCGCTTGCGGTCTTCAGGCTGGCAAGGCTGCTGTCGCTGTTGAAGTCGCCGAGCAGCTTGTCGGCCGGCACGCTGCCGTACCTGGCTGCGAGCGTGCTCTTTGCGTCGTCGAGCGTGGCGCCGCCCGCCACCAGTTGAGCCAGTTGCGTGGTGATGGCGCTGACGGTGCCCGTCGCGCCCTTGGGCGCGCGGAAGAACGTACCGGAACCGAACTGGGTGCCCATGTTGTTGCCATTGGCATCGTTTTCCCGCGCGTTGGTCAGATCGGCGACCACATTCTTCCAGCCGCCGTTGCTCGCGTCGCCAATGGAGAATTTGCCCTTGGCATCGGTCACCGCATAGGGCTCGCCGCTATCGCACTTGCCGTTGTCGTTGAGGTCGAGACAGACCTTCGCATTCTGGATGTAGCTGCCGAGCACCTGGCCCGACACCTGGGGAACCATGCTGTTGCTGCCGCCACACGCGCTCAGGCCCGCCGCCACACCGATGCTGGCCAGCAGCGCACAAGCGCTCACCCGCAACATCCGACTCTTGTTCTTTGAAAAATCCATACGATGTCAATCCTCTACGCGCTGGACGGATGTCGTCTTCGCGAGACCTCGCCCGATTATTGAAATTATTGCTTCGGGCGCAGTCTAAGAACGTTACGTGACAATTCCATTGCATCTTTGAAAGCAATGCACTTTGACACGCCACGGAGTCGACGATTACGCACCCGCTAACCGGAAAGGCCGTTAATGGTCGGGGCGCAATGCCGCCTTTTTTAGTCATCCTGCGTGAGCAGGAATATGCAACAGAAATAGAGATACCCGACACCATAGTAAATAGTTGTCAAAAAGGTTTTATCTCAATTTAAAGCCGTTGACCGTGTTGCGTTTTCGATGGTTAATTCGTCGGGTGTGTTCTGGAAAACAGCAGAGGTCAGATGGAAAAACAGAAGCAGGATGAAACCCGGGGCATGGAAGAGTGCCAGCTTTGTCGTATCACCTATTCCCTCTACTCAAACTTCCCGCCAATGCCGTCGGCAATGGCGCTGAACGCTGAAACCGGCGAATGGTTTCCGTTCGATAGTTTGAAGTCGTATGCAACCGGCTATGAGATGGCCGAAGCCCTGGGTTACGGATGGGCATGCAATTGTCGCGGACGCTCTCCGGATACTCCACAGAAAAAAGGCCCGTCATCGGGCTACGGCGCAACGCCCCGGCCGGTGCTTCCGCAGTCGTCTATCTGTCTCGATTGCATGATCCGCGCTGCCGGGCAAGGTGCGATGACCCTGGAGCGCTGATGATGCCCGCCTCTGTCAATGAACAGCTTCGCCAGTACGGGCAACGGCGCTACAGCGGCCACGTGCTGGCGCTGGTGGACGGTATCCAGTACCAGCAGCATACCGGCCAGCAACTCACGGCCGAAACCGATCGGGCGGTTTCGCTGTTCGCGGGAACGCACGAGATGGCACTCGCACACGCGGGGCCGTGGCTGCTTGATCCGAAGATGGCGCGCGAGTTTATTGCGGACCTGCGCGAACTCGAACAGGCCCGCCCTGGCGTGATCTGGCTGAGTACCGCAGAGAGCCTTGAGCGGCAGGCCGCAAAGCTGCGCCCGCACCTGCATACCCGAATACCAAAAGGACGGTCGGCCCTGCTGCGCTTCTGGGACCCAAGGGTGTTGCATGCGCTCGATGCGGTATGCCGCGGCAAGAGCGAGCGTGAGCTTTTCAGGGCTGCCGACGCGTGGCACTACCTCAACGAAGGACGACGGTTCACCATCGACGACAATGGAATTTACCGAAGGACAATGGGCGCTTCTGAAAGCCTATGAAGACCGCAACTACGTGGACTTTATCTGCGGTCATATCGTGCGCGATTATCCCGCGCTGGCCAATGATCCGACCTTGCGCGACCGGCTTGATGGGGCCTTTGCGCAGACAAGGATGCTCCGTTTTACACATGACGGGCCGATAGTCGATTTCCTGTACGTGGAAGCAACCACGCCGGGGTTTTACTGGATTCCGGAGGTCATAGCATGGCTGCACAAGCCCGGCGTTCCGGCTGAACAGCGATTCGAAATCCTGATGCAGGCAACGCGAAAAAGACAACAGGAAATGAAGGAGAAACGTTGATGGCTATTCCATTCCCGGCGACGCTCGCACGCGCAGCAAACGCGATGGCGCAGGCAACGCCGATGCCTGTTCCGGTCCCCGCTGTCGCACCGTCTGCTGGCCCTGCGGGCAGCAGCGGCACGGGTGCGCGTGCAGACGGCGGATGGGGCGAACTAGCGCGTGACCGGTCCCGCGAACGCGAAAGGCCGTGCAAGTGCCCGCCCGAGAAGGGTGGCGAAAAGGTGCAGAGGAATCACAGCATGAATCCTGAACCGCGACGCTACCAAGCCCGTATTACAGGGTTTGACTATGGAATTGTGACGGACGGAAAGGGCAGGGAAACCAGCCAGGGCTGGAATATGGAGTGGGCGTGGCTTGGCACAGACTTTGATGGATTTCAGCCTTCCCAATGCCTCTTGCAGGAAGCCAAGGGAAACTATGATCAGTTTTTGAATCAGCAGAATATGCCAATATTCCCCTTTCAAGGTTTCAAGGTGATGGGGGAAACGATTCGGAAACAGAGTATGCTGGTTCGTGCAAATCCGCCATCAAAGCTCATGTGGTATTTCGAAACACCTCGAACAAGAACTTACATGATGTCCGCTCTTCGAGCCGCAAGCGTCCCTTCCGTATATCAACCGTGAGTCAACATGCATCTATTTTCACAGCATCGCGATAAGTCCGGCATTCGGCGGGGAGATTTTGAATTCCATCTTCGCAGACTTCGCCGCATTATCGAGCGGCTCGCAAACAAGGACGAAACGCTAGGTGGAAGCTGGTATCTGAGTGCCGATTCGATTTCTGAGTCACTGCAGCGGCCTGTATTTGCAAATTCCGAGCCGTCGGCAACCGCACTAGCCCTTCTTTCCAAAGAATATGATGGGCGTGAAAAAGATCCGAAATCGGTCCTCTGCTGGAACGGTCAACAGTCCGTCTATCACAATGCGTTGATTTCGGTATCGTTCGATAGTGGTGAATTGTCCGATATTTTCGAAATTTCCCTTGGCGAAAAGAGTGACGATAGTTCGCGGCTTGGACTCTATGACGCGATTGGAGAATTCGTCTCCGAAGTCGCCATTATCTACGAGGCGTTGTACGTAACGTTCGGGCCACGAGCCTATCAAGATCAACAGGTCTTCGACGATCGTTTAGGCGTTAGCTGGATGCTCTACCTGCCGCACGTTCTCACGCAGGCCCAAGTGCCCGAAGCGCGCGCTCTTATCCCTGTCATGCGGGAAGACAAGCAGCAAGGCACGATCATTGTCAGCGTGACGGATGACGTCTTCGACGTGAACAACCGCGATCACGTCAAGGCGTCTAACGATATCGAGATTCGTCTGGCAGATCAGGATTTGTTGCCACGATTCGTTGACCTTTGAGTTTTGACGTGCATCCACCGATTGACGCCGTGCGGTGCTCCCTCACGATGCCACTTGTGCCGTTGCGTTGCGAGTCGTTGCAACACCTCTTCGCGCTTACCGGCTTCATCTGCCTGTTCGATAGCGGCCCGATCTTCGTCAGGCGTCGGCTCGACGCCATCACAGGCTTCACGCGGCGACAACCGGCACTTCATCATTTCAGCCAAGGCCAATACGTTGCTGCGCTTCTGGGACCCGGGGGTGTTGCATGCGCTCAATGCCGTATGGCACGGCAAGAGCGAGCGTGAGCTTTTCAGGGCGCTTCTGAAAGCCTATGAAGATCGCAACTATGTGGACTTTATTCCGGCGGTCATAGCATGGCTGCACAAGCCCGGGGTTCCGGCTGAACAGCGATTCGAAATGTCAATGCAGGTAACGCGAAAAAGACACCAGGAAATGAACGAGAAACGTTGATGGCTATTCCATTCCCGGCGACGCTCGCACGCGCAGCACACGCAATGGCGCAGGCAACGCCTATGCCTGTTCCGGTCCCCGCTGTCGCACCGTCTGCTGGCCCTGCGGGCAGCAGCGGCACGGGTGCGCGTGCAGACGGCGGTTGGGGCGAACTGTCGCGTGACCGGTCCCGCGAGCGTGAGAGGCCGTGCAAGTGCACGCTGAGAAGGGTGGCGAAAAGGTGCAAAAGAACCACAGCATGAACCCTGAGCCGCGCCGCTATCAGGCACGCATTACCGGATTCGAATATGGGATAACCACGGATGGAAAGGGCCGTGAGACCACCTAGGGCTGGAATACGGAGTGGGAATGGTTTGCCACGGACTTTGACGGGTTCCAGCCCTCGCAATGCCTCTTGCAGGAGGCGAAGGGAAACTACGATCAGTTCATAAAGGACGACGGCGAAGTGTTGCGCTTCTTCACCGGTTTCGATTCGATGCAAGATCAGATAAAGACGCAAGGGACGATTGTGCGCGCCAATCCGCCCGCGAGACTAATGTCGTACTTTCAAACGCCGAAGACCTGCGCTTACATGCTGCGAACTCTCGCAGCCAACGGCGTTTCTTCTACCTATCAACCGTGAGTCGGCCATGAATCTGTTTTCGCAGCATCGAGACGCTGACAACATTCCCTCCAGAGCCTTTCTCTTCCATTTTGAACGTCTTCGGCCGGTTATCGAATTGCTGGCGCGGAAAGACCGGCTGCTCGAAAACTGGTATCTCAAAGGGGACGATCTTGGGGAGGCGCTAAAGTATCGCGCTTACGAAGACGATCGCCCGACGAAGGATGCAATGAATGAAGTCGTTGACCGCTATAAGGGTAAAGCTGACGATGCGCCGAAGACTATCGGTATTTGGAATGGCACCCAGGCAGATGACAGCGGGGCGGCATTCTCGATTTCAATTGATGGTGGCAGGCTTTTGCCCCAATCTTTTGAACTAGCTATGGATGAAAAAAGCTACGCATCATCTCGGCTCGGTGGATTCCGATCCGTTGCCGAAGTCGTTGCCAAGATTGCTGAGATTTACGATTCGTTCTATGTGACGTTCGGCCCTCGAAGGTATTTCGAAAAGCAGGTATTCGACGACCGCCCAAGCGTAAGCTGGATGCTCTACCTGCCGCACGTTCTCACGCTGACCCAGGTGCCTGAAGCGCGCGACCTTATCCCTGTCATGCGCGATGGCAAGCAGCAAGGCACGATCGTCGTCAGCGTGACGGATGAAGTCTTCGATGTGCACAACCGGGAGCACGTCAAGGCGGCAAATGATATCGAAATCCGCCTCGCCGATCAGGACCTGTTGCCACGTTTCGTTGATCTCTGAGTTCGGCTCGCTATTCCCGCTTTTGCGGGGTTTTTCCCGCGAAAAGGCCCGCGCCGCAGCGGGGCCTTTTCTACGTCACGCGAGGATCCACCGATTGCGATGGCGCACGGTCAACGCCATTAGACCGACAAGCAAGGAAAGACCAACACCGCAAGAACAAGGACAAGTAAACTCCGCCCCTGCAAAAGGGCAAGCCCGCACCGTCAATGATCCACAGCCCCCGTGCCGCCAGGCACATCAGTAGCAACGACATCCACCACATCCTGCGCGCCAGCACTCTCCCCCTCATGAGCCGGCTCAACATCAGCCCCACTCTCGAGCCGATGCAACCAGGCCAACAACTCGGCAACAGCCTGATAAAGCTCGGGAGGAATCCGCGCATCCAGATCGACCTGCATCAACAGCGACACCATCTCGGGCGCCTCGTGCACATACAGCCCTGCTTCCTTCGCGCGCTGCACGATCATGTCGGCAAGCAGCCCATACCCCTTCGCGACCACACGCGGCGCGGGTTCCCCGCCATGAGCGTCATAAACGAGCGCAGCCGCGCTGCGACGATGGGTGCGGCTCATCAGATATCCCAATCGAAGTCGTCGCGCAACGCGGTGCTCGCCGCCGCCGACTCGGTTGCAGCCGCCGACGCCGACCGTGCATACGCGCCCGCCGCCTGCGCCCCCGCCGCCGAGGCGCCAGCCACAGCAGCCGCCGGTGCACCGCCGCCAATCTCCCGAATCGTCAAGCCCTGCAGCTCGATCCCCGCCGCCGCGAGCCGCTGACGGAAACCGTCACCCTGATTCGCGAGCCGCGCGGCGCCCCGCGGGCTCGCCTGCACGCGCGCGCTCAACCGCGTGCCGGTCAGCGTCAGTTCGGCATCGACGGTGCCGAGCGTCGGCAGCGACAGCGTCAGGCGCGTGCGCCACGGCTGGTCGTCCTCGCTCGCGAGGCCGCCGCCGCTGCGGTCCCATTCGTCGCCATCCTGCTCGATGGTCCAGTCCAGACGCGCGCCGGGCCACGCCTCGCCGGTCCAGCGAAACTGTCCGGTCGCGAGCAGATCGAGCTGCTGGCGCACGAGCGGCACCGTCGCCGGATGCACCGCCGCCGCCATTGCCTGCGCGCTCTGCGATGGACCCGCATCGGCCGCCTGCGACGCCGCGCCGTGCGGCCCCGCATGTGTGGACTGCCCGTTCAGATCGGACACCGAACTGGCCAGCAGCTCGCCCGCGACGAGGCGCGCGGCCTGCGCGGTCAGGATCGACGGCATCGCGTGCGAGGCCGGGTTGTTGTCGGCGGCGTTCGGCGTGCCAGCCGGCGTGCCAGCCGGCGTGCCGTTCGGTGTACCGTTCGGCGCGCCGCGTGGCGTCGCCGCGGCGGCTCCGTTCGCCGAACCGGACCGCGTGCTCGCGTCGCCAGCGTCGGCGCTCCAGCCGGGAGGCAATTGAAAATCTGCGACGAGCTGATTCTGTGCCTCGTTCGCCAGTTGAGCCGGCGACCGCTGGCCGACCAGCCACGCCGCGAGATGCGCCTCGTAGAACAGGCCGCTGTCGGCCACTGTCTTTTGCAGCGCGGCCGCGAGCGCCGCGACGGGCACTTCGGTCGCCGCCACGCTCGCGGTGGCAGCCGCGGTAGCGTGGGCAGCAGCGTTGGGATTGGTATTGAGATTCGCAGAAGCGGCGGAATCGCCAGTAGTGGCGCCCGCGTTGGTCAGCGGCAAGCTCTCGATGGCGACGTCGAGCGCCGGCGCGGCCGCCCAGATCGGCGCGCGGCCGAGCACCGCCGGGGTCGCCTCGCCGCCCGAGTGCGCGATCGCGTTCAGCGTCAGCGCGACGGCCGACAGCGCGGTTTGCGCGGACGACTGCGGCGCTGGCGTCGCGTTCGCAGGCGCCGCGGGAACCTTGGTATCGACGCCGGCCGCGCCGGTCTGCGAGGTGGTCGCGGTTCCCGGCGCAATGTTGAGCAGGCTGTCGATCCGGCTCGACAGCACCGAAGCGAGGGCCGAATCGATTCCGTTCATGCCGGTTCCTTGGTCGCATCGGCGGCAATGCGCGCGATGCTCTGATTGCTGCGATCCTTCAGACGCGCACGGCGTGACGCCAGCTCACCCGCGTGCCCGCCCGCACTCAGCGCGCCCCGTACAACTCCTTGAGCACACGCGTCGGCCGGCCGGCGAACAGCGCCGACAGATGCGCCATGGTCGGATTCGCGAGGTCGCGGATCGCGGCGTCGTCGGCGAGGATCTGGCGGATCAGCGCGTACTTGCGCAGGCGCTCGGCCTCGTCGAGCTTGACGCCCACGTCGGCTTCGCGCAGCGCTTCGACCAGATGCCGATACTCTTCCTGCAAGTGCACCAGGTCGCTCCACAGTGCACGGCGGGCCGCGATCAGCATGCGGCAGGACAGCGCGGCGACCGCTTCATAGCGGGCAAAATAGTCTGCGTTCGATGTCATCTCAGGCTTTCCGCGGCTGGCTGTGCCGCCATCCGCGCGATCTCCGGGGCAATCCCGATCCATGCCTCTTCGAGCGTCGCGAGCAGTCGGTCCACTTCCACGAGCATCGCGTCGCTCTGATTGATATTGGCCTGCAACAGCCGACGCGCCATATAGTCGTACAACGCATTGAGCCGTTCGGCGATTTCGCCGCCTGCCTCGAGGTTGAGCGACGCCTGCAGCCCGCTTTCGATGATCCGGATCGCCTTGCTGATCGCCATGCCACGCTCTGCCACGTTGCCCTGCTGCAAATGCAGGCGGCTTTGCGCGATCGCCTGGCGTGCACCCTGGTACAGCAACACGATCAGACGATGCGGACTTGCGCCCATCACGGATGTCTCGATACCGACACGCGCATACGCGTTGGCTCCAGCGTGTCCTTGGGAAAACATCGGCGCTCCTCCTCTGATACTGGCTGCGGTTAAGTCGTGGCGTGGCCGCGCGGCGCGTCGCCGCGCCAATCGCTGACATGTACTTTGGTTATCGGATGCACGACGACAAAGCTTTAGTCCGGTGTCGGGAGGATCGAAAGCGCCGCTGGGCGGGCACGGAAGACGCGGCGCGAAGCCGTCGGCGCATGTGCCGGCAGCGGCTTGCCGGATCGTCGGACGGGCCTCCAGCGGACCTTCGGGCAAGTCCTTCAGGCAGTCCCGCGCGATCCCGCTCAGATCGACATCTGCGCGATGTCGTTGTACGCGGCGACCAGCTTGTTGCGCACCTGCAGGCCGAACTGGAAGCCGATGTTGGCCTTCTGCATATCGACCATCACGTCGTTCAGCGACACGTTCGACGCGCCGAGTTCGAACGCCTGCGACTCACCGATCGCCTTCTGCTGGTCGCTGCTGATCTTGTCGAGCGAGGCCTTCAGCGCCGCCGCGAAGTTGGTCGGCGTCGCCGCGCCGGATTGCTCCGCCACTGGGGTCGAGCCGCCGGCCGCCTGCGCCGCCATCGCCTGCATCTGTTGCAGCGCCGACGATAGCGCGTTCACGGGCATGGTCATCTTCTTCTCCGTTGGATAGGCGATCGGAGCACCGGAAGTGTACCGATCTGGACGAAAGCATAGCAGCGGCCCCACGCGGAAAGTCCCGAAACTAGGGGGGAAACCCGGCTCTATTCAAGCAATCGGGTTGGGCGGCGCTGGGGATAATTTCAAGGGTGAAAGTCTCTGTCCGTCCGCCGAGCCCCGGCGCGGCATCACGGCAGAACGCCAAGGCATCCCCCGGAGAAACCCGACGCATGGATTCGTCAGCCAACTCTTTGATCAACCCCGACGCCCGCATGGGGCTCGCCGGCGCGCAGCCCGCGGCCGCTCAGGCCGCGAGCGGCCAGGCCGGCGGCACGGCCGACCTCGGCGGCCTCGGCGGCCTCGGAGGTCTCGGCGGCAATTTCGGCCAGCGTCTGTCCGGACTCGCGCAGATGCGCGGCAACCCGCGCGCGCCGCTCGTGTTCGCGGTCGCGCTGCTGGTGGCGGTCGTCGCCGGTCTGTTCCTGTGGTCGCGCGCGCCTAGCTACAAAGTGCTCTACAGCAATCTGTCCGACCGCGACGGCGGCTCGATCATCACCGCGCTGCAGCAGGCCAATATCCCATACAAGCTGTCCGAAAGCGGCACCGCGATTCTCGTGCCCGCCGAGCAGGTTCATGAGACGCGCCTGCGCCTCGCCTCGCAGGGACTGCCGAAGAGCGGCTCGGTCGGCTTCGAGCTGATGGACAACCAGAAATTCGGCATCAGCCAGTTCGACGAACAGGTGAACTATCAGCGCGCGCTCGAAGGCGAACTCGAACGCACGATCGGATCGATCTCGAGCGTCAAATCGGCGCGTGTGCACCTCGCGATTCCGAAGCCGAGCGTATTCGTGCGCGACAAGGAACCGCCGTCGGCGTCGGTGCTCGTGAACCTGTACCCGGGCCGCGTGCTCGACGAAGGGCAGGTGGTCGCGATTACGCACATGGTGGCGTCGGCGGTGCCGCAAATGCCGGTGCGCGGCGTGACGATCCTCGACCAGGACGGCAACCTGCTCACGCAGCCAAGCAACGGCAGCGGCCTCGATGCAACCCAGCTGAAGTTCCGCCAGCAGATCGAACGCAACACGCAGCAGCGCATCGACACGATCCTCGCGCCGCTGTTCGGCGCCGGCAACGCGCGCTCGCAGGTCAGCGCCGACATCGACTTCTCGCACAGCGAGCAGACTTCGGAGAAGTACGGCCCGAACGCCAATCCGCAGGACGCCGCGATCCGCAGCCAGCAGACGAGCAGCGCCACCGAAATGTCGCAGGGGGGCGCCTCGGGGGTGCCGGGCGCGCTGTCGAATCAGCCGCCGCAGCCTGCCTCCGCGCCGATCGTGGCCGGCAACGGCGCGAGCTCGGTGAGCGCGACCCCGATCAGCGATCACAAGGATTCGACCACCAACTACGAGCTCGACAAGACCGTGCGTCACATCGACCAGCCGATGGGCGGCATCCGCAGGCTGACGGTCGCCGTGGTCGTCAACTATCTGCGGGTCGTCGATCCGAAGGGCCACGTGACGATGCAACCGGTCAGCGCCGACAAGCTCGCGCAGATCACGCAGCTCGTGAAGGACGCGATGGGCTACGACGCGTCGCGCGGCGACTCGGTCAACGTGGTCAACAGCGCGTTCACCACCGATCTCGATCCGAACGCCGACCTGCCGTGGTGGCGCACCCCGGACATGCTCGCGCTGTACAAGCAGATCGCGACGTACCTCGGCATCGGCGCGGTGGCCCTGTTCCTCTACTTCGTGATGGTGAAGCCGGCGCTGCGCCGCGCCTTCCCGCCGCCGCCCGAGCCGGTGCCCGCGCTGATGTCGCCAGACGAACCGGTGCTGCTCGACGGCATCCCGGCCGAGGAGCGCGATGGCGCGGTGGTCGAAATCGAAGCGGATAGCGAGAAGCTCGCACTCGAAAACGCGAAGCACAAGTACGAGCGGAACCTGGAGTTCGCGCGCAACATCGCGCGTCAGGATCCGAAGATCGTAGCAACCGTCGTCAAGAACTGGGTGTCCGATGAGCGCTGAAGGCGTAGTGAAGAGCGCGCTGCTGCTGATGTCGATCGGCGAGGAAGAGGCGGCGCAGGTGTTCAAGTTTCTGGGCCCGCGTGAGGTTCAGAAAATCGGCGTCGCCATGGCCGCGCTGAAAAACGTCACCCGCGAGCAGATCGACGAGGTGCTGCAGGAGTTCGTGCGCGAGGCCGAGCAGCACACCGGCATGTCGCTCGATTCGAGCGATTACATCCGCTCGGTGCTGACCAAGGCGCTCGGCGACGACAAGGCCGGCGCGATCATCGACCGGATCCTGCAGGGCAGCGACACGAGCGGCATCGAAGGCCTGAAGTGGATGGACTCGTCGGCGGTCGCGGAACTGATCAAGAACGAGCATCCGCAGATCATCGCGACGATCCTCGTGCATCTTGACCGCGACCAGGCCTCGGAGATCGTGTCGTGCTTCCCGGAGCGCCTGCGCAACGACGTGCTGCTGCGGATCGCGACCCTCGACGGCATCCAGCCGGCCGCGCTGCGCGAACTCGACGACGTGCTGACCGGCCTGCTGTCGGGCAGCGACAACCTGAAGCGCAGCCCGATGGGCGGCATCCGCACGGCGGCCGAGATTCTGAACTTCATGTCGAGCAACCACGAGGAAGGCGTGATCGAAAACGTGCGCCAGTACGACGCCGAGCTCGCGCAAAAGATCATCGACCAGATGTTCGTGTTCGAGAACCTGCTCGACCTCGAAGACCGTGCGATCCAGCTGCTGCTGAAGGAAGTCGAATCCGAGGCGCTGATCATCTCGCTGAAGGGCGCGCCGCCCGCGCTGCGTCAGAAGTTCCTGTCGAACATGTCGCAGCGCGCGGCCGAGTTGCTCGCCGAAGACCTCGACGCACGCGGCCCGGTGCGCGTGTCCGAAGTCGAGACGCAGCAGCGCCGCATCCTGCAGATCGTGCGCAACCTGGCCGAGAGCGGCCAGATCGCGATCGGCGGCAAGGCGGAAGACGCATATGTCTGATTCGAACGCCCCGGCAAAGGACGGCCTCTCGGCTTACCAGCGCTGGGAGATGGCGTCGTTCGACCCGGCCCCGCCGCCGCCCCCGCCGGCCGAACCCGAGTTCGACGAGCGCGCGTTCGAAGCCGAACTCGAGCGGCGCCGCGAAGCCGCGCATGCGCAGGGCGTCGCGTCCGGTCATGTGGCCGGCCAGGCGCTCGGCTATCAGGCGGGCTACGACCAGGGGCGCGCGCAGGGTTTCGCGCAGGGCCAGACCGAGGCGCGCGAGGAAGCGATGCGGCTCGCCGCGCTGGCCGAAACCTTCAAGACCGCGCTCGATGGCGCGCAGCACGCGATCTCCGAAACGCTGATCGCACTCGCGCTCGACATCGCGCAACAGGTCGTGCGCCAGCACGTGCAGCACGACCCGACCGCGCTGATCGCGGCCGCGCGCGAGGTGCTCGCGGCTGAGCCCGCGCTCTCCGGGGCGCCGGCGCTGATCGTGAGTCCCGCCGATCTGCCGGTCGTCGAGGCGTATCTGCTCGAAGAACTGCAAACGCGCGGCTGGACCGTGCGTACCGATGCATCGGTGGAGCGTGGCGGTTGCCGCGCGCAGGCCGGCACCGGCGAGGTCGACGCGGGCATCGACACGCGCTGGCAGCGCGTCGCCGCCGCTCTCGGCAAGGTGAGCACGTGGTGAAGCCGACACTCGACGAGATCCGCGCGAGCGATCTGACGCCGCTCGAACGCGAACTCGCGTTGGCGTCGTTCGGCGCCGAGGCGCTGGCCGATGTCGAGTCGTCCGGTTTTCCGGAGCCCCCGGATGCGGGATGGCACGCTCCCGCGAGTGAGCATCCGGCGGCAGGCGCGGCGGTGAGCCGCCCGTCCGCCGCGAAGGACCACGCCGCTCACGCGCCGCACGTACCGTCCTACGATCCCGCGCTCGACATCAATCCGCATATGCAGGCATGGCGCGGCCAGCTCGACGCGCTGCGCGCGCGCAACGCGATCGCGAAGCCGCTGCGCGCGTGCGGGCGTCTGACGCGCGCGGCCGGTCTGGTTCTCGAAGCGGTCGGGCTGCGCCTGTCGGTCGGCGCCGAAGTGATGATCGAGCTGCCGCCCGGCAGTTCGCTGCCGATGGCCGAAGCCGAAGTGGTCGGCTTCTCCGGCGACAAGCTGTTCCTGATGCCGACCACCGAAGTGATCGGCCTGTTGCCCGGCGCGCGCGTCTTTCCGCTCGAAAGCGCGCCGATCGCCGATCCGCTCGCCGGCGCGAAGCGTCTGCCGGTCGGCTGGGAATTGCTCGGCCGCGTGCTCGACGCATCGGGCCGTCCGCTCGACGGGCTCGGCCCGCTCGGCACGCAAACCGATGCGCCGCTGTCCGCGCCGGTCATCAATCCGCTCAATCGCGAGCCGATTCACAAGGTGCTCGACGTCGGCGTGCGCGCGATCAACTCGCTGCTGACCGTCGGCCGCGGTCAACGCATGGGGCTGTTCGCGGGTTCGGGCGTCGGTAAATCGGTGCTGCTCGGCACGATGGCGCGCTACACCAGCGCCGAGGTGATCGTGATCGGCCTGATCGGCGAACGCGGCCGCGAAGTGAAGGAGTTCATCGAACAGATTCTCGGCGAGGAAGGCCTGGCGCGCTCGGTCGTGATCGCCGCGCCGGCCGACGTGTCGCCGCTGCTGCGGATGCAGGCCGCCGCGTACTCGACCTCGCTCGCCGAATACTTCCGCGACCAGGGCAAGCACGTGCTGCTGCTGATGGATTCGCTGACCCGTTACGCGATGGCGCAGCGCGAGATCGCGCTGGCGATCGGCGAGCCGCCCGCCACCAAGGGCTACCCGCCGTCTGTGTTCGCGAAGCTGCCGGCGCTGGTCGAGCGCACCGGCAACGGCCCGGCGGGCGGCGGCTCGATCACCGCGTTCTACACGGTGCTCACCGAAGGCGACGACCAGCAGGACCCGATCGCCGACTCGGCGCGCGCGATTCTCGACGGCCACATCGTGCTGTCGCGCTCGCTCGCCGAAGCCGGCCACTACCCCGCGATCGATATCGAAGCGTCGATTAGCCGGGCAATGACCGCGTTGATCGACGATAACCATCTGAATAAAACGCGTATGTTCAAGCAGATGCTGTCGCGCTACCAGCGCAACCGCGATCTGATCAACGTCGGCGCCTATTCGGCCGGGCGCGACGCGCTGCTCGATCGCGCGATCGCGCTGTACCCGCGGATGGAAGCGTTCCTGCAGCAAGGCTTTCGCGAGTGCGCGAACTTCCAGCCGAGCATCGACATGCTCAACGCGCTGTTTGCTTAGGGCCGAGGAGGCTGAAGATGTCGAAACACTTTCCGATCAAGACGCTGATCGGTCTCGCGCAGGACGACGTGGATGCCGCCGCGCAGCGGCTCGGCCGCGCGCAGCGCGAGCGCAACGACGTAGAGGCGCAACTCGATGCACTCGTGCAGTACCGCAACGAATACTACGCACGCTTCACGGAGAGCGCGCAGTCAGGCATGCCCGCCGGCAACATGCGCAACTTCCAGGCGTTCCTCGACACGCTCGACGCCGCGATCGAGCAGCAGCGCAACCTGCTCGCGGCGGCGAGCGCGCGCGTCGAGATGGCAAAGCCCGACTGGCAGCGCCAGAAGCAGAAGCTCGGTTCGTACGAAGTGCTGCAGGCACGCGGCGAGGCGGCCGAGGCGAAGGTTGCGGCGCGGCGCGAACAGCGCGACGCCGACGAATTCGCGGCCCGAAGTCTGCGCATGCGAGCCGACGGCGCGTGAGGCCTTGCCTCACGGTTAATGCCTGATGGCACCCCCGTTTGACCGATTCACAGGATTCTTTATGTCGCTTCTTTCACAGATCGGCTCGCAACTGAGCACGCTGCTCGACGCGAGCAGCAATGGGTCGAGCAGCGCGGCCGCGAACGCCGCGAGCCCGACTCCGTTCGCGCAGACCTTGCAGCAGAGCATCGACCAGCAGAACACCGCGAATCAACAGCAGACCGGTTCAGCGAAGGCGTCGCAAGCCTCGGCACCGAGCGCGCCCAGTGCACCCGCACCAGCGCCGGCGCCCGCTCCGTCGCAGCAGAGCGCGAGCAGCGGCCAGAACGCCAGCGGCACGACGAGCAACGCGGCGAGCAGCAGCGCTTCATCGTCGTCCACGACGCCGACGACACCCACGCAGCAGGCATCGAACAGCCAGCCGACCACGACGCAAACCAGGCAGCAAGACACCAAGGCGCAGACCGACGCTGGCGCGCTCGCCGCCGCGGCGGCTGCCGTCCAGGCACAGGCGCAAGCGCAGGCCCAGGCCGTCGTCAATAACGCCGATGCGAACGCGACCACCGCTACCGCTACCGCTACCGATGCCGCAAGCTCCGCGGCCGACGCGGTGAGCGCGCTGGCCGGCACCGCCACGAGCGCGCTCACGGCCGCCGCGGCGAGCACGAAAGGCGCGGTCGATCCGAAGTCGCTGCAGGATGCATTGCAGAGTGCGTTGTCCGCGCTATCGAGCGGCCAGGGCGCGGTGCCTGCGGCCGCGCTCGCCAGCGGCGCGGCTGCGAAAGCCGCGAGCGTATCGAGCGCGGTGCGCGGCCTTAGCAACACGAAAAATGACCTGAACGGCACCTCGGACGACAAGACGGTCGGCACCGGCACCGGCAAGGGCACCTCGACCATCCACACGACGCCGACGACCGCAATGGCCGCCGCGACCGCGCTGGCCGATCCATCGACAGCGAAGTCGGCCGCCGACGCAATGAGCGCCGCGGCCGCGACGAGCGGCCAGGCTGACAACGTTGCATTGGCGCGCAGCGCGTCCGAGGCGGCGAACAGCGCGCTGGCCGCGGCGCAGGCGGCAGCGAACGCTGCGAGCACGACGGCGGCGGTGCAGAGCACCGGCAACGCGAGTGCTGCCGCCGCCGCGAACGCGTTGACGCCGCAGGTCGGCACGAGCGCGTGGGAAGAAGCGTTGAGCCAGAAGGTGGTGTTCTTGTCGAATGCGCATTCGCAGAGTGCTGAACTGACGCTCAATCCGAAGGATCTGGGGCCGTTGCAGGTCGTGTTGCAGGTGGCGGATAACCATGCGCATGCGCTGTTCGTGTCGCAGCACCAGTCGGTGCGAGAGGCGGTCGAGGCGGCGTTGCCGAAGCTTCGCGAGGCGATGGAGTCCAATGGGATTGGGCTTGGCAGCGCGAGTGTGAGTGATGGGTTTGCCCGGCAGAGCGGGCAACAGCAGAATGCTGACGCGGGTGGGTCTGGTGGAAAGGGGGGCGGTGGTCGTAATGGCGGCGCCCTCGCCGGGGACAGCTCGGTGGACTCCAGCGATGCCATCGGGAGTGGTGCCGTGCGGCAGCAGGTTGGATTAGTCGATACGTTTGCCTGAGCCAGGCGGGCTTCTTTTTCGTTGTTCTGGCTGTCTTGGCCTTTCCTTGTTGTCTTGTCGGTCTATTAGCGTTGCCCCTGTGCGGGGCGGCACCTACTTTCTTTGCTGCTGCAAAGAAAGTAGGCAAAGAAGACAGCTCAAACCGCCAGCTCATAAGCGGGTCCCCTGGCTTGGCAGGGGTAGTGGTGCAT
This sequence comes from Paraburkholderia youngii, assembly GCF_013366925.1. NCBI lineage: Bacteria > Pseudomonadati > Pseudomonadota > Betaproteobacteria > Burkholderiales > Burkholderiaceae > Paraburkholderia > Paraburkholderia youngii. The sequence continues at coordinate 6,541,488 of NZ_JAALDK010000001.1, read as the reverse complement.
CTGGAATCCGTGCCCCCGCACATTCCCCGGCAGTGACAAAGCCATCATCCATCCCACTCCGCACTACGTGCGTCGCGGACGGGTCTGCCCGGGAAACCAGCGGGCTTGCCCGCGCAGCGGGAGCCCTCGGCTCCGCCTCGGCGACACGCCGAAATGACCAGTGGTTTTAGAACGGGGATTCGGCGCGCGGAGCGCCGCCGGAGGAATGACTGCCGTGTCACGAACGCGGAATGTGCGGGAGCACGGATTCCAGATGCACCACTACCTCACGCGGACCGAGGGCCCCGCTTAAGAGTTAGCGGTTTGAGCTGTCTTCTTTGCCTACTTTCTTTGCAGCAGCAAAGAAAGTAGGTGCCGCCCCGCACAGGGGCAACGCTAATAGACCGATAAGAAAGCAAGGAAAGGCCAACACCGCCAAGAATAAAGACCAGAAAAACAAACAAAAACTGGAAACACCCAGAAATAGCCAGAAATAGCCCTTCTTTTCGACCCATAGCGCCGCAGACAAATCAACAACAATCACCCTAACCCTTACTACGCCAGCACCAGGCTGGCAACCCAAATGGCAACTACGACCGCCCCGCAACAAGCCGCGCCCGCCTCGCCGGGCCCCATGAAGCGCATCATCCTGATCGGCCTCATTGCGCTGATCGCCGCGGGCGCTGCCGGTGCCGGCGTGTGGTTCTTCATGTCGAAGCGCGCACCCGTCGCCGTATCGGCCGAAGCCGCGCCGGCGCAGTCCGCCGTGCCGCTGTTCTTCCCGCTCGAATCGATGACCGTCAACCTGCAATCGGACGACGGCCAGCAACACTTCCTGCGCATCGGCCTCACACTGAAGCTCGGCGACGCCGGCACCCAGCAGGCGCTCACCGATCACATGCCGGAAGTGCGCAGCCGCATCCTGCTCGCGCTGTCGAACAAGCACCCCGAAGAACTCGCGCCGCTCGAAGGCAAGCGCGCGCTCGCCGAAGAGCTGAAGACGCTGATCACCGAGCCGACCGAGCGGGGCGCCGCACCGATCCGCGTGCAGGACGTGCTGTTCACCGAGTTCGTCGTGCAGTGACGTGACCTTGTCTAGCACTGCCATCATCAATCGCCAAGGGACGCACGAGGAATAAGCAATGAGCCATGAAGAGTTCATGTCCCAGGAGGAGGTCGATGCCCTTCTGAAGGGCGTCACCGGCGAATCCGACACGGAATCCGAGCAAAACGACCGCACGGGCGTACGCCCGTACAACATCGCGACGCAGGAACGCATCGTCCGTGGCCGGATGCCGGGCCTCGAAATCATCAACGACCGCTTCGCGCGCCTGTTGCGCGTCGGCATTTTCAACTTCATGCGGCGCTCGGCGGAAATCTCCGTCGGCCCGGTGAAGGTGCAGAAGTACAGCGAATTCACGCGCAACCTGCCGATCCCGACCAATCTGAACCTGGTCCACGTGAAGCCGCTGCGCGGCACGTCGCTGTTCGTGTTCGATCCGAACCTCGTGTTCTTCGTGGTCGATAACCTGTTCGGCGGCGACGGGCGTTTCCATACGCGCGTCGAAGGACGCGATTTCACGCAGACCGAGCAGCGCATCATCACGAAGCTGCTCAATCTGACGTTCGAGCACTACACCGCGTCGTGGAAGAGCGTGCGCCCGCTGCAGTTCGAATACGTGCGCTCGGAAATGCACACGCAGTTCGCCAACGTCGCGACGCCGAACGAAATCGTCATCGTCACCCAGTTTTCGATCGAGTTCGGCTCGACGGGCGGCACGCTGCACATCTGCATGCCGTACTCGATGATCGAGCCGATCCGCGACGTGCTCTCGTCGCCGATCCAGGGCGAAGCGATGGACGTCGATCGGCGCTGGGTGCGCGTGCTGTCGCAGCAGGTGCAGGCTGCCGAAGTGCAACTGACCGCCGACCTCGCGCAGGTGCCGGTCACGTTCGAACAGATCCTGAACATGCGCAAAGGCGATGTTCTGCCGATCAACATCCCCGAGCACATCACCGCGAAAGTCGACGGCGTGCCGGTGATGGAATGCGGCTACGGAATTTTCAATGGTCAGTACGCGTTGCGGGTCCAGAAGATGATCAGCGCAGCCGACACGATGAAGGAAGGTGGATATGAGTGACCTGAACGCAAAGCCCGAGAGCGATCTCGAGGCAGCCGAGCAACTCGCCGCCGGCGCGCTGTCCGCCGCGGAAGACGACGCGGCGATGGACGACTGGGCGAGCGCGCTCGCCGAGCAGAACGGCAACGCCGAGGTCAACCCGGCCGCGGCCGGTGTGTTCCAGCCGCTGTCGAAGGTCGAGCCGACCGCGACGCACAACGATATCGACATGATCCTGGACATCCCCGTCCAGATGACGGTCGAGCTCGGCCGCACCAAGATCGCGATCCGCAATCTGCTGCAGCTCGCGCAGGGCTCGGTCGTCGAACTCGACGGCATGGCCGGTGAGCCGATGGACGTGCTCGTCAACGGCTGTTTGATCGCGCAGGGCGAAGTGGTGGTCGTCAACGACAAGTTCGGTATCCGGCTGACCGACATCATCACGCCGTCCGAACGCATCCGGAAACTCAATCGATGAAACGTTTGGCAGGTCGCGGCGTGTTGCTCGCGCCGCTCATCGCGTCCAGCGTCGCTCACGCCGCCGACATGAACGCGGTCAACAACGCCGCGAAGATCGCCTCGGGGGTCGGCGCGGGTAGCGCGGTGCCGGCGCTCGGCGTGGGCGCGGTGCTGCAAACCTTCGTCGGGCTCGCGGTCGTGATCGGCCTCGTGTTCGGCTGCGCATGGCTCGCGCGACGCTTCGGCCTGCAACCGGGCCAGCGCGGCGGCCTCGTGAAGACCGTGGGCGGCGCTTCGCTCGGCGGCAAGGAGCGCGTCGCGGTCGTCGAGATCGGCGATACGTGGCTCGTGCTCGGCGCTGCGCCCGGCAACGTGCGGCTGCTGCATACGATGCCGGCGGGTTCCGTCGCGGCCGATACGGTTGCCGCTTCGCCCGCACCGCTTTCCGGCACCTTTGGTCAACGCTTTCGCGACGCCATGAAGGGCGAAGTGGGCAAACGTTTCAACGCACACCGCGGCGGGGATCGGTAATGCAGGTCAGTTTCAGGCAGTCAGATTGGTTCTTCACGCTATCGCGCCGTGCGGCGCGCTCGCTCCCCGCAGTGCTTCGACTCGCGCTGCCGGCACTGCTGGTCGCGCTGCCGACGCTGTCGTTCGCGCAAACCGCCGGCCTGCCGGCCTTCACGACGAGCCCCGGCCCGAACGGCGGCACGACCTACTCGCTGAGCGTGCAGACGATGCTGCTGCTCACGATGCTGTCGTTCCTGCCCGCGATGGTGCTGATGATGACGAGTTTCACGCGCATCGTGATCGTGTTGTCGCTGCTGCGCCAGGCGCTTGGCACGACCACGACGCCGCCGAACCAGGTGCTCGTCGGTCTTGCGCTGTTTCTGACGTTTTTCGTGATGTCGCCGGTGCTCGATAAGGCCTATAACGAAGCCTACAAGCCGTTTTCCGAAGGCACGCTGCCGATGGACCAGGCGGTGTCGCGCGGCGTCGCGCCGTTCAAGACCTTCATGCTGCGTCAGACCCGCGAAAGCGACCTGGCACTGTTCGCGCGCATCTCGCACGCGGCGCCGATGCAGGGGCCTGAAGACGTGCCGCTGTCGCTGCTGGTGCCGTCGTTCGTGACGAGCGAGTTGAAAACCGGCTTCACGATCGGCTTCACGATCTTCATTCCGTTCCTGATCATCGACATGGTGGTCGCGAGCGTGCTGATGTCGATGGGTATGATGATGGTATCGCCGGCGACGATTTCGCTGCCGTTCAAGCTGATGCTGTTCGTGCTCGTCGACGGCTGGCAGTTGCTGCTCGGCTCGCTCGCGCAGAGCTTCGTCTGATTATTTTCGACTCCTCGTTCTTCAGGTACTCACGATGACACCCGAAGCAGTCATGACGCTGGCCCACCAGGCCATGTATGTCGGCCTCATGATGGCCGCCCCGCTGCTGCTCGTCGCGCTCGTCGTCGGTCTGGTCGTGAGCCTGTTCCAGGCGGCCACGCAGATCAACGAGAGCACCTTGTCGTTCATCCCGAAGCTGCTCGCGATCGCGGCCACGCTGGTGATCGCCGGGCCGTGGATGCTGACCACGATGCTCGACTATCTGCGCCACACGCTCACCAGCATTCCGACGCTCGTCAACTGAGCGCTGCTCGCACGTCCGCCCTCCCCGCTCCATGTTCACGGTCACCTATGCGCAACTGAACGTCTGGCTGACCGCGTTCCTGTGGCCGTTCGCGCGCATCGCCGCGCTGATCGCGACCGCGCCGGTGTTCGGCAATTCGTCGCTGCCCTCGCGCGTGAAGATCGGCCTCGCAGCGTTCACGACGATCATCGTCGCGCCGACGATCGGCGCGCTGCCGCAGGTCACCGTGTTTTCGGCGGATGGCGTGTGGATTCTCGCCAACCAGTTGCTGATCGGCATCGCGCTCGGCGTGACGATGCAGATCGTGTTCCAGGCGATCGACGCGACCGGCTATTTCATCGGCCTCGGCATGGGTCTCGGCTTCGCGACCTTCTTCGACCAGCAGGCGACCGGCTCGGGCGTCGTGATCTCGCGCTATATGACGACGATCGCGACGCTGGCGTTTCTCGCCGTCGATGGTCATCTGCAGATGATCGCCACGCTCGTCACGACGTTCCAGGCGGTGCCGGTGTCGGCCAACCTGCTCGCGCCGCACGGCTGGCAGACGCTCGCGAACTGGGGCAGCTCGATCTTTTCGGCGGGGCTGCTGCTGTCGTTGCCGGTCGTCGTCGCGCTGCTGATCGCCAATCTGGCGCTCGGCATTCTCAATCGCGCGGCGCCGCAGATCGGCGTATTCCAGATCGGCTTTCCGCTGACGATGCTGGTCGGCCTGCTGCTCGTGCAACTGATGCTGCCGAACATGATCCCGTTCTTCGTGCGGCTGTTCGATAGCGGCATCGATCAGATGGGGCGGATCGCAGCGGCGCTGAAGTAGCGCCGCGGCAATCCCGAAAGCGCGGACGGAAAAAAACCGGCTCTCGCCGGTTTTTTCATTGCCGCGCCGAAGCGGCATCAGTTGCCGATGTACTCGAACAGCGACATGCCCTGGATCTTCACGAACGCCTGCTGCGACGCCTGCAGTGCCGCCTGCTGCATCGTGTACTGGCTGATCGTCTTGACCAGGTCGGTCGAGGTCAGGTTCGCGAGTTCACTGGACGTTTGCGTGCTGTTGGTCTGAGTGACCGTTTGCAACGCCTGCACTTCCTGCTCGCGCCCGCCCACCGAAGCCTGCACCGCGGTGATGTTGTTCAGCGTGTTGCCGAGCTGCGACAGGCCCGTGTTCAACGCGTTCTGCAGCGATGCCGCGGCCGTGGGATTGCCGCTGACCGGCTGCTGAAGCGCCGCGATCATTGCATTCAGGTTCGCGAACACGTTGGTGCCCGCCTGACTGGCCGGCTGCACCGTGAATTTGTCGTTGGCGGCCGGCGTGCCGGTGATTTCGACGCTCTGCCCGGCGATGGTGATGCCCGTGCCCGCCGCGTAGGGCTGTGCCGTACCCGCGATGCCGGTGGTCGTGTCGGTGACCGTGTAGGTCATCGAGCTGCCGCTGCCGCTGAACTGGATCTGGTACGAGTCCGCATTCAAGGCGTTGGTCGGATCGTTGACCGTCACTGCGCCGATCACGCCGGAGCCGGTATTGCCCGAGACGGCCGAGGCGATCGGCTGCGGGTTGATCGCGCCGACGCTCATGAATACCGACAGCCCGTTGTCGCCGGTCGCGACTGCATTGCTATCGGTGAGCTGCACCGTACGCGAGCCGGTGTCGCCCGTGTAAGTGACAGTGCCGGCCGGGTCGGTCGTGAAGGCATGGGTCGAATTCTGGAAGCCGGCGAACAACGCATTGCCGGCGCCGTCGGTCGCATTCGCGTAGGTGACGAGCTGGTCGCGCAAAGTCGTCAGCTGCGCGGCGATCGCGGTGCGGTCGGCATCGTTCAAACCGCCGTCGCCGGCGCGCAGACCTAGCGTGTGCGCGCTTTGCAGCGTCGTCATGACGTTGGTGAGCGTCGAGTCCTCCGCCTGCAACGACGCGAGCGCCGTGCCCTGGTTCGTCGTGTACTGCGACAGCGCCGACGCCGTCGAGCTGAGCTGCACGGCCTGCGCGGCGCCGAGCGGGTTGTCGGCGGGCGTGGTCAGGCTCTGGCCGCTCGAGATTTCCTGGTAGATCTGCGACAGCTGAGCCTGCTGATTGCTCATGTTCGCGACGTTCATGCTGAAGTACTGCTGGGACGAAATTCGCATGGTTCAACGCCTTACGAGAAGATGCCGAGCAAGGTCTGGAACAGCGTCTGCGCCGTCTGGATGACCTTGCTGTTGGCCTGATAGAGCTGCTGGTATTGAAGCAGGTTAGCCGCTTCCTCATTGATATTGACGCCCGACACCGACTGCTGCGCCGACGTGATCTGCGTGACGAGCGAGCTTTGCGTCGTCGCCATCGCCTGGATCTGCGTGGTCTGGTTGCCGATGCTGTTGACGTAGCTCGCATACGCGCTCGTCAGCGTCGCGGTGCCCCCCACGAGCGTCTTCGCATTGGTGAGGTTCGACAACAGTTGCGCGTTGCGGCCGTCGTTGGTCGCGCCGGTGTTCGGTCCGATCGTGAACGAGTCGCCGTTGGCGGGTGTGCCGCTGATCGTGACCGTCACGTTGTTCATCACGCCCGGGTTCGTCGAGTTGGTCGGGTTGGTGATCGTCAGCGTTGCGCCCGAATTCGGCGAGTACGGCACCACGTCCGTCGCCGAGCCGATCGTGTACGACGTGGACGGCGAGCCGGCGACCGTCACCACCGAGCCAACCGGGAAGTTGGTGAGGCCGCCGGTGCTCGCGGTGTAGGTGATCTTCGACGCGCTGGTCGGCGCGCTATAGCCGGCCGATACCGTACCTTGCGTGATCGTCGCGCTGCCGGTGTTCGACGTCGACGCCGACGCGAGCACCGGCGCCGCGGCCGCGATCGCCGAGCCCGCCGTGGTGGTCAGCGCGAAGCCGTTCAGCGCGCCGCGGGTCGGCTCGACAGTGAACGAGTCGCCGGCGTTCATCGTGCCGCTCGCGACCGAGAACTGCAGGCCGCCGATCGGCTTGGTGAGGTCCGCCGCCGAGCCAACGATGCTGCCGGTCTGGTTGTCGGTCAGCGTGTAGGCGCTGCCGTTGTACGACAGCGTGTAATCGCCCGCGGTCGGCTGGCTCGCGTCGGCGAACGAGACGCCGAGCGTCGCGGTGCCGCTGTTCTGCGAGTTCGCGTACACGGTCGGCGAGCCGACGGTGAACAGCGCGCCGCCCGCGGTGCCGTTCAGCGTCAGGCCGAGTTCGTTCTGCGCATTGACCTGCGCGGCGAAGCTGGTCGCGATCGCACCGAGTTGCGCCTCGGCCGGATCGAGCGTTTGCGATCGGAATTGCACCAGGCCGCCCAGCGTGCCGCCGGACACGCTGCTGTCGGACAGCGTCTGCGGAGTCGGGGTCGGCTTCGCGCCGGCCTGGCCAAGATACTGGACCGACAGCTCGGTCGGATCGGCCGACGAAGTCGCCGTGCCGAGGTTGAAGCTGTTGCCGGCCAGCACGAGCGGCTGTCCGTTCGACATGAACAGACTATAGCTGCCGTTGTCCTGCACGACCGACACGCCAATCAGCTGCGACAGGTTCGACACCGCCAGGTCGCGTTGGTCGAGCAGCTGGTTCGGCGGCTGGCCCTGGCTGCTCGCCTGCGTGATCTGCGTATTCAGCGACGCGATCTGCGCCGTGAAGGTGTTGATCTTCGTGACCGCGTCGCTCATCTGCGTGTTGACGCTCGCGCGCAACTGGTCGTATTGCTGGCCAGCCGCGTTGATCTGATTCGCGAGCGTCTGTGCGTCGCTGATCGCGGTTTGTCGCGTCGACACGCTCGACGCGTCGTTGGCGACGTTCTGCAGCCCCGTGAAGTAACCGCTGATCGCGCTCGCAATCCCCCCAGTCGGACTGCCGACGAGGTTGTTCAGCTGGCTGATCATCGTGTTGTACGTGCTGAGCGAGCTGCTCCACGACTGCGCGTTGTTGAGCTCGGTCGTCAGGTACTGGCTATACGCGCGCGTGATGGTGTCGGTGGACACGCCCATCGGCATGTAGCCGGAGCCCGTATAGTTGCCGCCCACCTCCGAATACACCGGAGTTTCCATCGTATAGCCGGGCGTCGACGCATTGCTGATGTTCTCACCAGTCGTCGTCAAACCCCATTGGGCCGCGTTGAGTCCGCTAAGGCCGATATTCAACAGATTGCTGGACATGCGTCATCCTGAAGGGCGGCATCGCAGACATGCCACCGTGTTAGTGGAACATCCTCTTTAACGGCCCGTGGTGCGAAAAATTGAGGGCCATTCCACCTCGTTTGCGCTCGCCGCGATGTTGCCGCGCGATTGCGTCCACTGCGTGTGCAACGTTTGCTTCGCCGGCCAAAAACATTCGCGCAGCGGCCGCGCGTTTTGCGCACGCCCGCCGCGCGTTGGCTCGCGGCTCAGCGCGCCAGCGAGCGGCGCTTCATTTCGAGCTGCGTGATCAGCCGCTGCAGCGTGTTTTCCGCGCTGCCGGGCAGCGACAGGAAACGGAAGCCGAGCTGATAGCGCTGCGTGCCGTTCGGCATCGCGAGCGAGCGATGCGACACGAGCTGCAGATCGAGCGACAGACGGCCGAGCGCGCCGAGCGTGAGCTCGCAGTCCATCAGGCGCGCGCCCATTGGCAGCTCGGCGACACGCAGGTCGGTCGTGCGCATGCCGACGCCGCCGAGCGACAGGTCGTGCACCTCGAAGCGGAACGTGTCGCCGTCGGGCAGCCGGCCCGTACACATGAACGGGTCGAGAATCGGCGCGGCGACGCGGAAGTACTCGCGGCGCTGCACGTAGAACAGCACCTCGGGGAAGTCGGCCTCGAACGCCGGCATTCCCTCGAAGCGCGTCTCGCGCGGCGTCGGCGTCGTGAACTCGACGCGCACACCGTCGGGCGACGCGTGGAACTGGCAACGCGGGGCGCTGAGCAGCCCCTTGTTCTGCTCGGCGAGCGCGCCCCAATCGAAGGTGAAGGTGCGCTCGCGCACGTCGACGTCGAGCAGGCGCGTGACGAGCTGGCCGCCCGCATATTCGACCGTGAGGAAATCGCCGCGATTGACGATATTGCGCAGCTGCACGCCGATTTCCAGCGGATTGCGGCGGCCGAAATCGGAAGGGCTCTCGTCTTGCGGGACGTGCGGCTGACCGTTTGTGTCAATCAGGCCGTTCGACTGGTTCATATCCATGGGCTTGCCGGTAAGCATGTTCTTGCGGGCACGTGCCAGGGCCTAGCCATCGACTCTGAGGGTCTTCATGCAAAGCCGCAACACACGCGTTCGACCGGACCTTGCAGCGCTGTTCCGGTATCGGGTCTAACTCGTTAGCGGCAGCATCGAGCCAAAATTTAGGGGCTCAATTTAAATATTCGCCGGAAAATGTCGCGCAAACGTTAAAAGCGTATCCGCCCCATTTCCTGCGTTTAATCAGCCCATTTTCTGCATGATCGACAACAGCTTTTTCGCGTAATGCGGGTCGGTCGCATAACCGGCGCGCTGCATGCCGTTCGCAAAACCGTTCACGTCGCGCGACGAATTGATCACCTGTGCATAACGCGGATTGTTCTTCAGCAGGCTCGCGTAATCGGTCATCGCTTCCTCGTACGAGTCGTACGCGCGGAATTTCTCCACCGTGCGATGCGGCTTGCCGTTCACGTATTCGGTCGTGACCGTCGACACGGTCTTGCCGGTCCAGTCGTTGCCCGCCTTGATGCCGAACACGTTGTGGCTGGTCGAGCCGTCGGCCTTCTTGATCTCGCTCTTGCCCCAGCCCGATTCGAGCGCGGCCTGACCGATGATGAAGCGCGCCGGAATGCCGGTCGCCGCGCTCGCGGCTTGCGCCGGCGCGGCGAGCTTGTCGACGAACGCATCGACCTTCGGCGAGCTGCCGTCGCCGCGCGTCGGCGGCGTCAGCGCGCTATTGGCCGAGTAGGCGCGGCCCAGCGCGAGCTGGCCGTTGGCCTGGGTGTTGCCGTAGGCGCGCGCGAGCGCGTTGAGCGCAACGCTCTGGCCTTCGTCGCCGCCGCCGCTGCCGCCGCCGAGCGCGTTGGCCATGCCGGCGAGACCGCCCGCCGCGCCCGCGCCGTTCGCGCCACCAACCTGCATACCCTGGTTGCGCATCAACTGCTTGAGCATCGCGTCGGCGACGCCGATGCCTCGCTTCGACAGCTGTTGCGCCATCTGCTGGTCCATCATCGACGTAAAGGTCGCCGTGTCGTGCGAATCGAACGGACTGTCCTGCGGCGTCGCATCGCGCATGCTCTTCAACATCATCTGCGTGAACACGGCGTCGAACTGCTGCGCGGCCATCTTCATACCGGCTTGCGGCGAGGCCTTCGCCTGCGCGCTCAGTGCGCCGAAGCCCTGGACGTCGAGCGCGAACCGGCTGGTCAGGTCGCCGGCGGAGTTGACGCCATTGGTCGGATCGGAATTCATCTCGTGTGCTCCTTAGATGATTTCAAGGTCGGCGCGCAAGGCACCGGCTGCTTTCATGGCTTGCAGGATCGACATCAGATCCGCGGGCGTCGCGCCGAGCGCGTTGAGCGCCTTCACCACCTCGGCGAGGTTTGCTCCGGCATTCACGAGTTTCAGCGCGCCGTTGTCCTGCTTCATCTGGATCTGCGACTGCTGCGCGACCACGGTGCGGCCGTTCGAGAACGCGCCCGGCTGGCTCACCACCGGCTGCGTATTGATCACGACCGACAGATTGCCGTGCGCGACCGCGCAGCTCTGCAGCGTGACCATCTGGTTCATCACGATCGAGCCGGTGCGCGCGTTCAGGATCACCTTCGCGGCCGCCTGCCCGGGGCGCACTTCGAGGTTCTGCAATTGCGCCATGAACGAGACCTGCTGCTGCGGATCGGCCGGCGCGCGCAGCTGGATCGTGCGGCCGTCGAGCGCGGTCGCGGTGCCGCTGCCGAACGCGTTGTCGATCGCCGCGACGACGCGCTGCGTGGTGTCGTAGTCCATGTCGTTCAGGTCGAGCTGCATCATGCCAGCCTGCGACACCGCGGTCGGCACCGCGCGCTCGACGATCGCGCCGCCGGTGACGCGCCCCGCGGCCAGCTGATTGACCTGCACCTTGCTGCCGTTCGCGCTCGCGCCCGCGCCGCCCACGGCGACGTTGCCCTGGCCGAGCGCATACACCTGGCCGTCGGCGCCCTTGAGCGGGGTGAGCAGCAGCGTGCCGCCGCGCAGGCTCTTCGCATTGCCGAGCGACGACACGGTGATGTCGATCGCTTCGCCCGGCCGCGCGAACGGCGGCAGCACCGCGGTCACCATCACGGCGGCGACGTTCTTCAGCTGGATGTTCGACAGCGACGATTGCGAGTTGCTCGAGCCCGCCGCCTGGTTGTTGATCGAGATGCCGAGGTTCGCGAGCATGTTCGCGAGCGTCTGGGTCGTGAACGGCGTCTGCGTGGTCTGGTCGCCGGTGCCGTCGAGGCCGACCACGAGGCCGTAGCCGATCAGCGGGTTGTCGCGCACGCCCTGGATCTGCGCGAGGTCCTTCAGGCGCTCGGCATGCGCGGGCGTCGCGGCCGGCAGCGCCGCGCAGGCGAGCGCGACGAACATCAGTGCGCGGCCCGCGCGCGACAGCGTGTTGAAAACAGTACCCATGATCACCACGGCGCCACGTTGAGGAAGAACCGCTGCAGCCAGCCCATGGTCTCCGCTTCGTTGATGTAGCCCTTCGCGGAGTATTCGATTTTCGCGTCGGCGACCTGGGTCGAGTACACGGCATTCAGGCTGGAAATCGTGTTGGGATTGACGACACCCGAGAAGCGCACGAACTCGTTGCCCTGATTGATCAGCATCTGCTTCTCACCGCTCACGATCAGGTTGCCGTTCGCCTGCACGCCGGTCACGGTCACGGTGATCGTGCCGTTGAAGGTATTCGACGCATTCGCGCCGCCGGTGCCGGCAAAGCCGTTGGTGCCGGTCGCGCTCAGGTTGGCCTTGGCGAACAGTCCGCCGAGGAAGCCCGCGGTCGGCACGTTGAAGTTCGTGCTGCCATTGCGACTCGCATTCGCGCCCGAGTTCTTGGTCGCGTTGATGTTCTCGGCGATCACGATCGTGATGATGTCGCCCACGTTGCGCGGCCGCTGATCTTCGAATAGCGGACGGCCCGCGAAGCCCGGGTTGTAGATCGAGCCCGGCGCCTGCGCCTGCGGCGGCACCGGGGGCAGTGCGGTCATCGGCTGCTGGATGATCGGTTGCTTCGGCACGAGCGCGCAGCCGCCGAGCGCGGCGAGCAGCGTGAGCTGCACGAGCGCCACGGCCGTGCGCGAATGAACCGGAGTGCGAGTGGAATGCGACATCATCGTTTACCGCCTTAAATTTCCAGTCCTCAAACCGGCATCTGGCTCAAGGTCTGCAGCATCTGGTCGGAGGTCGTCACGGCCTTGCTGTTGATTTCGTACGCGCGCTGCGTCTGGATCATGTTCACCAGCTCCTGCACGACGTTCACGTTCGACGCTTCCACGTAACCCTGGTTGAGCGTGCCCGCGCCGTTCAGACCCGGTTGCGCCACGTTCGGCGCGCCCGACGAAGCCGTCTCCGCGAACAGGTTCTCGCCCTTCGAGTCGAGGCCGGCCGGGTTGATGAAGGTCGCGAGCTGCATCGTGCCGAGCTGCTGCGTATTGCTCGAGCCGGCCACGGTGATCGACACCGCGCCGTCGCTGCCGATCGTCAGCGAGGTCGCATTGCTCGGGATCGTGATCGCCGGTATCACCTGGTAGCCGCTCGACGTGACGAGCTGACCCTGCGCATTGGTCTGGAACGAGCCGTCGCGCGTGTAGGCAGTCTGGCCGTCGGGCATCTGCACCTGGAAGAAGCCCGCGCCGTTGATCGCGACGTCCTTCGAGTTGCCGGTCTGCTGCAGGTTGCCCTGCGTGTACAGACGCTCGGTCGCGACCTGTTGCACGCCGGTGCCGAGCTGAATGCCGGACGGCAGCTCGGTTTGCTGCGTCGAGTTCGCGCCCGGCTGGCGGATGGTCTGGTACAGCAGATCCTCGAACACCGCGCGCGAGCCCTTGAAGCCGTTGGTGCTGACGTTCGCGAGGTTGTTCGAAATCACGTCCATCTGCGCCTGTTGCGCATTCATGCCGGTGGCGGCGATATAGAGTGAGCGGTTCACTTATGGTTCTCCTGGTCTCGGGGCGAGCCTCGTAGGGCGCCCCGTGGCAATCCGTTAACTGAAGCTGAGAATCTGATTGGCGGACTGATCGTTCTTGTCGGCGTTTTGCAGCAACTGCGTCTGCATCTGGAACTGGCGCGCGTTGGTGATCATCGAGACCATCGCGCTGACCGGATTCACGTTGCTGCCTTCGAGCGACGCCGGCGCGAGCATCACGGTCGGATCGGCGTCGGCGGGGTTGCCGTCGGCGGTGCGGAACAGTCCGTCATCGCCGCGCGTGATCGACTGCGGATCGGGATTGACGAGCTTCAGCTGATCGATGGTGACGACCGCGGTGGGCGGATCGCCGGGCGTCAATGCCGACACCGTGCCGTCCTTGCCGATCGTGATCTGCGCGCCCGGCGGCACCGATACCGGCCCGCCGTTGCCGAGCACGACCTGATTGGTCGCGTTCACGAGCTGGCCGTTTTCGTCGATGTGCAGATTGCCCGCACGCGTGTAGGCCTCGTTGCCGTCGGCGGTCTGCACCGACAGCCAGCCGGACCCTTGAATCGCGACGTCGAGCGGATTGCCGGTCTGCTGGATCGGCCCCGGCGTGAAGTCGGCGCCCGGTGTCGACGACAGCACGAAGGTGCGGGTCGTGTTGTCGTCGATCGTGCTGCCGTCGCCGAACGACATCGGCACGGCGCGGTAGGTTTCGAGCTGCGCGCGAAAGCCCGTGGTCGACGCGTTCGCGAGGTTGTTCGCGACGATCGCCTGCTGTTCGAGCGCTTGCGCGCTGCCCGACATCGCGGTGTAGATCAGCCGATCCATGAAGAGGTCCCGTTGGCTTACAGGTTGATCAGGGTCTGGTCGACGGCCTGCTGGGTCTTGATCGTCTGCGCGTTCGCCTGATAGTTGCGCTGCGCGGTGATCAGGTTGACCAGCTCGCTCGTCAGATCGACGTTCGAGTTCTCGACCGCGCCGCCTTGCAGCACACCGTGATTGGTCGAGCCCGGCGTCGAGATCTGCGCGACGCCGGAGGCCGACGTCTGGCCGTACTCGTTGTTGCCGAGGTTGACGAGGCCATTCTGATTCGCGAAGTTCGCGAGCACGATCTGGCCGAGCGCCGCGGTCTGGCCGTTCGAGTAGTTGCCGGTCAGCGTGCCGTCAGAGCCAACCGTGAAGCTGGTCAGCTGGCCCGCCGCGTAGCCGTTGGTGGACAGGCTGTTCACGCCGTTCTTGCCGCCGTACTGCGTGGTGGCGGCCATGTTCAGCGTGACGCTCTGCGGCGTACTCGAACCGTCGGTGTTCGGCAGCGACATGGTGAACGCGCCGAGCGTCGCGGTGGCGAGGCCGGTCGTCGCGTCGGTCGTGCTGACCAGCGTGCCCGACGAATTGAAGTTCGCCGTGCCGATCAGCGTCGCGGTGCCGTTCGACGGGCCCGCGTACACGTTCCACGTGCCCGAGCCCGTCTTCGCGAAATACATGTTGACGGTCTGCGAGCCGCCGAGCGTGTCGTAGACCGTCGTGCTCGTCGAGTAGTTGTAGGTCGACGAGCTGGCCTGGTTGAACGCGGTTGGATTCGGTGCAACCGTATAGCTGTCACCCGCAGTCGGCGTGCCGCTGAAAGTGATGCTCTCGCCGTTGCCGAGCGTGATCGCGGTGCCCGCAGTGAAGGTCTGCGGGGCGCCGGCCGTGCCGGCCCCGACCGTGACCGTGTAGTGGGTCGCGTCGGTGAAGTTAATCGTGTACGTGTCCGTGTTGGTGCCCGCGCTCGCGTTAGTAATCGTCGCGCCGGTCGTGCTCACCCCTGGTTTAGAGTTCGTGGCGCCGGGCGTCACGATCGGCGCGCCGAGCATGATGTCGTCCTGCGCGTTCAGGTTCAGGCCCGCGGTGATCGAGGTGGTCGCCTGCGGCGCGATGTTCGCGGTCGGCACGGTCAGCGGCACGGTCTGCGCGGTGTTGATGATGCCCGAGCTACTGGCCGCATAACCCATCAGCTGCAAGCCCTGCGCGTTCGTGATGAAGCCGTTCTTGTCGAGCTGGAACACGCCGTTGCGCGAATAGACCAGCGTGCCGTTGTCCGACAGCTGGTAGAAGCCGTTGCCGTTGATCGCGACGTTCAGCGCCTGGTTGGTCGTCGTGATCGTGCCTTGCGAGAACTGCTGCTGCACTTCGGAGAGTTTGGTACCGATGCCGATCTGCTGGCTCGTCGCGGTCGCGACCGAATTGGCGTACATGTCGGCGAATTCCGCGGTGCCGCTCTTGAAGCCGACGGTGTTGGCGTTGGCGATGTTGTTGCCGATCACGTCGAGATCGCTCGACGACGCCGACAGCCCGCTCAAACCTGTTTGATAACTCATGACGTACTCCGTATCTGGAAAGTCGTAACTGGATGGATCCGGACTACAGGATCGCGGCGACGCTGGTCAGGCCGACCGTCGTGCCGTTCGACAGCACGAGGCCCGGCGTGCCGCTGCTCTGCTGGACGATGCTTTGGACCGTCGCGCTGGTGAGCGTGGTGGCCGTCGCCTGCTGGCCGTTGATCGTGCCGGTCGCGCTAATCGTGTAGGTGCCGTCGGGCAGCGTGTTGCCTGCCGAGTCGGTCGGCGTCCAGCCAACCGGAATCGTGCCGGCCGACTGCTTGCCGAGATCCAGCGTGTTGACGATCGTGCCGGCCGAGTTCTTCACGACGATCTGCAGGTCGCTCACGGCATTCGCGAGCGTGACGCCGAACTCGTTCGCCTTGCCGCTCGACACCGTGACCGAGTTGCCCGGTGCGAGCACGGTCGAGCCGATCAGCAGCGCGGACTGCGCCTGCTGGCTGGCCGACAGCTGCGTCGACAGCGAGGTCAGCGAGGTATTGAGGTTGCTGATGCCCTGCACCGTGCTGATCTGGGCAAGCTGCGAGGTCATCTGCGAGCTGTCCATCGGATTGGTCGGGTCCTGGTTCTTCAGCTGCGCGACGAGCAGTTGCAGGAAGGTGTTCTGCAGGTCCGACGCCGAAGTGCCCGAGGTGCCGCTCGTCGAGCTCGTGCTGCTCGTGCCGTTCATGGTGTCGAGCAGCGTCTGCGAAACGGTCGTGCCGTTGCTGCCGATCGTGGTGTTGGTGGTCAAGACTCTCTCCTCAGGTTCCGATCGTGAGCGTTTTCAGCATCAGGGTTTTGGCAGTGTTCAGCGTTTCGACGTTGGCCTGGTACGAGCGCGAGGCCGAGATCATGTTGACCATCTCCTGCACCGGGTCGACGTTGGGCAGCGTCACGTAGCCGTTCGCGTCGGCGGCCGGATTGCCGGGGTCGTACGCGGTCTTCATCGGCGACGGATCGTCGACCACGCCGGTCACCCGCACGCCGCCGACCTGCTGGCCGGAGCGCGTGCGCGCGCCGCCGATCGGGTTCACCGCGAATATGACCTGCTTGGCCTTGTACGGCTGGCCGTCGGGGCCCGTCGTACTGTCCGCGTTGGCGAGGTTCGACGCCGTCACGTTGAGCCGCTCCGACTGCGCCGACATCGCGGAACCCGCGACACCAAAAATATTCATCAGGGATGGCATGTTTCCTGACCTCTCCTGCCGGTTCGCACCGGCTTCACGTTAAGTCCCGTAGCGTTTCTGTTCGTGCGTGCATGCTGCCTGTGTTCAGCTGCTATGCGCCCTGCTCGCGCGGCGTACTCGTGCCCGGCTTACGACGAGCCCGACGTGATCGCCGACAGCATCGTCTTGATCTGGCTCGACACGACCGTCATACCCGACTGGAAGTGCACCGTGTTGTCGGCGAACTGCACACGCTCGACGTCTACGTCGACCGTGTTGCCGTCGAGCGCCGGTTGCAGCGGCATGCGGTATTGCAGGTTGCCGTAGTCGTCCGGGCTGCCGCCCGTCGCGCTCAGCCTGGTCTTGCCGCTCATGTGGCCGGTCTCGGTCGTGTTCATCGACATGCCGCTCGTCACGCCGGCGGGCTGCGCCATCGCGAGCGTCGAGTTGTTCGATGCGCCCTGCCCGGCGGTGCTGCCGCCCGTCTTCTTCAGCGCGCCGGCGAGCGACGACGCGAAGTCGATATCGCGCGCCTTATAGCCGGGCGTGTCGGCGTTCGCGATATTCGACGACAACAGTTCCTGCCGGTATGCGCGCACATCCATCGCCTGCCGGCCGAACGCGAATTCGGCATCGAGTTTGTCCAGCATCGGAATCTCCCGAGAACGTTTCGAAGGCCGTCCCGTGTGCGCATCGTGAAAGACACGCGGCGGGGGGGCAAAGGCCTTTTTGCATGTGATGCATCTTATGGGTCGGGCGCAAGCGGCAATCGGACGAATAACCGGGAAAGGGGGCTTCTATTCAACGTTTGCGCGAGAGGGGTGCTCACTAGAATGCAAGGCGTACCGATGCATTCGATGGAGACCCGCGATGGACCAGCCCACCAACCCCTTGCCGCAGCGTGCGGGCGGCACGACGAGGCGTCGCGTGGGTGGCGGCGGGGCCGATGAGCGTGTCGAGGGTTCGGAGGGCGTGCTCGCGCAACCGCTGCCGCGCTCTATCTCGCGTTGCGTGGCGCGTTGCCTGACGCGGGTGGTGATCAACGTCGCCGTATGGGTTGCGGGCGGCATCGTGTTGCTGCCGGCTACGACCAAGGCGCAGGATGCGAGCGGCCCGATCGTGATTCCAGGGCCCGCCGAGAACAACCCCGCCGCGCTGAACGATCTTGCCCAGCGGATTCAGACGCCGGCGCAGCGCAGCGCGTCGGCGGCGTCGCTCGCAGCGGCGACCGCGCAGTCGCTCGGCCGCGCATCCGCGTCGCGCGACACCGATACCTTCGGGCGTGCGGCGAGCGCAAGCGGCGCGATCGTCATTCCGGGCGCGGGCGAGCCCGCAGCCGCCGCGCCGGCCATCATCCGCACCAACTTCAAACCGGACGCCAACGGCGTCGTCACGATTCCGCCGGCGGCCAGCACGGGAGCATCGGGCGTCGCGCGCGTCAACGTCGAAGCGGGCGCGGCCGCCGGCGCCGCGAATTCGCCCGCGGTCGCCGCCAATGCACGGCAAGGCGATGGCTTCGACACTCTCGCGGCTCGTGGCGAGCCGCCCGAGTTCGGCGCGAATGGCAAGCCGCTCGCGGCGGCTGCCGCGCAGCCGCCGCGTCTGCCCAGTGTGAAAGTGCCCGCGACGTCGCCCGGCGCGCGCCAACCAGTTGCCAACACCGCCACCGCCATCGCACAGAGAACGCCGCAGACCGCTGCCGCCGCGACGCCCGCCCAACCCGCGCCGCTGCCAGGCCAGCAGGACCCGGAAGCGATTCACGCAGCCGCGCTCGCGTTCCTGAAACAGCAGGCCGTCGGCCTGCCCGGCAAGGTGGACATCACGGTCGCGTCCGCGTTTCCGCGCGGCCTCGCCGCGTGCACGTCGCTCGAACCGTTCATGCCGAGCGGCGCGCGCTTGTGGGGGCGGCTCACCGTCGGCGTGCGCTGCGCGGGCGAACGCCCGTGGACCATTTATCTGCAGGCGCGCATCTCGCTGCATGCAACCTACTACCTCGCCGCCCGCGCGATGGCGCCGGGCGAAGTGCTCACGGCCGCCGACCTCGTGGCGCGTGAAGGCGACCTGACCGGCCTGCCGCAGGCGATCGTCACCGACCCGTCGCAGGCGGTCGGTTCGGTCTCGCTGGTGCGGATCTCGGGCGGCATGCCGCTGCGCCGCGACATGCTGAAGAGCGCGTCGGCGGTAGTGTTCGGCCAGACCGTGCGGGTCGTCGCGGCCGGCGACGGGTTCTCGATTTCGTCCGAGGGCAGCGCGATGAACAGCGCGTCGCCGGGCCAGCAAGTGCGTGTGAAGACCGCAAACGGCCAGATCATCTCCGGCATCGTCAAGGACGGCGGCACGGTCGAGATCCAGATGTGAGCGGAATGACAAACGGATATTGAAAGGGGCAGATGGCCGCCTGCTGGCGGGCCGGGGTCGAGCGATTGCGCTAAAGTTTTGATCAGCAGTTGCCGTTATCAGGATCAAATCGTAAGGGAAGCCAATCGTGAAAGTTGATCCCACCACCTCTTCGAATCTGCCGTCGCTGAAAGACGCTTTGTCCCGTTCGCAGCAGAGCGGCGAAGCCACGCCGGCAACCAGCGCCACGCCGAGCGCGACGGGCACGGCCGCGCCGGCCGCGAACAGCTCGCCGGGCGACACGAGCGTCAGCCTGTCGGGTCTGTCGCAACATCTGCGCAGCCTCGCGGCCTCCGGCTCGGCCGACATCGACACCGCGCAGGTCGAGTCGATCAAGCAGGCGATCAAGGACGGCACGCTGCAGATCGACTCCGGCAAGATCGCCGACGGCGTACTACAGACGGCGCGCGATCTGTTGCGGAACAAAACCTCGTCGACCGGCCACTGATCCGCATTGCGCCGCGCGGTGACCTGCCGGGCGGCGTTCGACCAACGCGGTTCGCGCGTCGTTCGCGAGCCGGTGTGCGTAGCGAGTTGTTGACATGAAAGACGCCCTGGTTGCTACCCTGATCGAAGAATATTCGACCGTCGAGGCATTCGCCTCGATCCTCACTCTCGAAACCAAAGCACTGACGGCGGTCTCGCCAATGGAGCAGTTGCCAGCGATCGTCGAGAAGAAAACCGAACTCATCGGCGTGCTCGCGAGGCTCGAAGCCGCGCGTGACGCACATCTGACCGAACTCGGCTTCCCGACCGGCTGGTCCGGCATGGAACTCGCGGCGAGCACCGACGCGCGCGTCGCGACGCAATGGAAGCTGCTGCAGAAAGCCGCGGATCGCGCTCGGCGCGTCAACACCAACAACGGCGAGCTGATCCGCGTGCGGATGGACTACAACCAGCGCGCGCTAAAAGCGCTGCAAGTCAACGTGCCGCGCAAGACGAATCTGTATGGGCCGGACGGACGAATTCCGGCTTATTCGGGACTTTGATCGGCCCGCCTGTCCGGGCCGCAATCGAGCAATATCCGAAATGAATGAAGGGGCCCGTCGACGACGGGCCTTTTCATTTTTCGCCACCGCTTGTTAATCCACCTTCCTCCGCATTCCACGCCGTGTTAGCCGTTCGGCTAGCTGGCGCTAGTCCACCTCATCACGTTGAAATGATGACTTCGTTCAAGGTTTCACTGGCGCCGCGACTTCGAGGGGGCCGCGCATCGACAGGCGAAATCTTGTTTGCCGGTGGATTTGTGTAGGTGTGTGTATGGTGGAGGGTATGATGTATGAACAGTGCCGAGGTCGTCAAATTGTTTCAAGCAAATGGCTGGCAGCTCGTCCGCATGGCGGGCAGTCACCATCATTTCAGGCACGCGGGAAAACGGTGGCTCGTCACTGTCCCCCATCCGAAAAAAGATTTGCCGGCCGGCACCCTGAACAGCATTCTGAAACAGGCGGGGCTCAAATGAAGCATCTGATCTTTCCGATCGCCATCGAACCCGGAGACAACGCGCACGCGTTCGGCGTCGTGGTGCCCGATATCCCGGGCTGCTACTCCGCGGGCGACACGCTCGAAGAAGCGTATGCGAACGCGAAGGAAGCAATCGAATCGCATCTCGAAACCTTGCTCGACGAAGGGTTGCCGCTGCCCGAGCCGCTCACGCTCGGCGAGCATCGGCGCAATCCCGAGTTCGAGGGGTTCACATGGGGTTTCGTGACAACGCGCAATATTCCGGCGTTGAAGAAGGCGGTTCGCATCAATATCTCGCTGCCTGAGGTGCTGGTGCAGGAGATCGACGCGTATGCACAGGCGCGCGGCATGTCGCGCTCGGCGTTTCTCGCGCTCGCCGCCGAGCATGAGATGGCGGACGCTTGAGCAACGGCGGGCGGCACCGGCGTGCATCGGCATCGCCGCACCGCCGCATGTGAACGGCAGCGCTTGAAGATCGGCGGCCTGCCCCGCGTTGGCGTCAGTTCGTTTCGGCGTTCGCCCAGGCCATTTCGCGCAGCCGGGCGCGCAGGCGTGCCACCGCCTGGCTGTGCAACTGGCATACGCGCGATTCGCTGACTTCCATCACCGCGCCGATCTCGCGCAGATTCATGCCGCGCTCGTAGTAGAGCGACATCAGCAGCTTCTCACGCTCCGGCAAGCGGTCGATCGCTTCGATGAGCGCCGAGCGCAAGCTGTCGTCGAGCAGCGCCGACAGCGGATCGGAATGATCGACGCAGTAGCGGTCCAGAAAAGGTTCGTCGTCGGCGGAGCGGTCGAAGTCTTCGTAGTAGATCAGTTGGCTGCCGTGCAGGTCCTGCAGCATCGACTGATATTCGTCGAGCGGCATCTGCAGGTGCTCGGCGACCTCCGCCTCGCTCGCCGAGCGGCCGAGGTTCTGCTCCACCTTGTGCACCGCGGTTTCCACTTCGCGCGAGGTGCGGCGCAGGCTGCGCGGCAACCAGTCGTTGCTGCGCAGCTCGTCGAGCATCGCGCCGCGAATCCGCTGGCTGGCATAGGTCTCGAACTGCGCGCCCTGGTCTTCCTTGTAGCGGCCGGCGGCGTCCAGCAAGCCGATCATGCCGGCCTGGATCAGGTCGTCGAGATCGACGCTCGCCGGCATTTTTGCGACAAGCTGCAAGCCGAGTCGACGCACGAGCGGTGCGTACTTCGTCAGAACGTCGGCCTGAGAAATCTTTCCCTGAGCGTTGTACATCGTGCTCCCCTTATCCTTCGTGCACGCCTTTTAAGCGTGATGCGCGGACGGTTGGTCGGCGTGGTGCGCCGCTGTAACTGTCGCAGGCGCCCGCCAGGGCGTTTGCGACGACATCGCTGGCCGCATCGGCCAGTACTGCAATTCGGCGGCGAGATGGCGGAAGTCGCGCGCGGCCGGTGTCGACGGAAACGCGTCGACCACACAGCGCGACAGCTCCAGCGCCCGCGCCATGCGCACGTCGGCCGCGATGCAGCCGGCGCATTCCAACGCGACGGTCAGGTAACGGCCGGCCACGCCGGCGAGCTTCGCGAACGCGGCTTGCGCGTCGTTGGCGCTTTGCACGTGATTGGCGAGCACGCGCAACTGCCCGATCGCGTGCGCGTAGTGCAACCGCTTGACGCACGCATATGCGTCGGTGATCGCCTCGCCCGACATGCGCGCGACGATCATCACGTCGTGCGCCTGCTTCGCGAGCGGTGACAAATGCCCTTCGACGTCGAGCTGCGCGTCGATTAGCACGATGTCGGCCGAGCCGCCGAGCAGCACGCTGAGTTCGGCTTCCGTGTGCCCCTCGCGGTTGTTGCGCGACGCGGCCAGCACCGAAAATCCGAGCGCGTGACGCGCGGCGGCGAAGTCGACCGGGGTGTCGCCGCGCATCACCGCCGCGAAGTTGCCGGCGCCGCGCAAGCCGCCAAGCATCGCGCTCACCGAGTTCTCACCGACG
This sequence comes from Paraburkholderia youngii, assembly GCF_013366925.1. NCBI lineage: Bacteria > Pseudomonadati > Pseudomonadota > Betaproteobacteria > Burkholderiales > Burkholderiaceae > Paraburkholderia > Paraburkholderia youngii. The sequence goes on along the minus strand of NZ_JAALDK010000001.1, from coordinate 6,518,879 downwards.
CATTCGTCGATCACCAGCACGTCCTTGCCCTGCTGCGCGAGCGCCGCGGCGAGGTTGACCGCCGCGGTCGTATTGCCGACGCCCGACGACGCACCCGCCAACGCGATCACGCGCGCACCGCCGCGCGCGAGCAGCCGCCGTAACCCTTCGGCTTGATCTGAACCGAACTTATCCAAAGCGAACCTCGTGCAGCTCGGCCGTCGAACGTGCGGAAAGCGAGGACAGCAAAGCGGGGATGTCGTCGTCGTGCGGCACGAACGGCGAGTTGTCGCGCGGAATGCAGAAGGTGCTCTTGATCAGGAATTTCTTCGTCGCGACGTACAGGTTCTCCGGCACCTTCTGTCCGGTCGATACGTAATGCACCGGCAGCTTGTAGCGGATCACCGTATCCAGCACGCCGCCGAGGTTGGTCGCTTCGTCGAGCTTGGTCAGGATGCAGCCGGCGAGCGGCTGCTGGTCCGGCGCGCGCTGATAGGCCTGCACGACTTCGTTCAACGTGTCGCCGTGGCTCGTCGCGTTGAGCAGCAACAGACGCTGCACCGGCTGGCCGGCGCGACTCAGCATCGCGATCTGCTCGGACACGAGGCGGTCGCGCTGACTCATGCCGATCGTGTCGATCAGCACGATGTGCTTGTTGCGCAATTCCGAGAGCGCGAGTTGCAGATCGGCGCTGTCCTTCACCGCGTGCACCGAAACACCGAGAATCTTGCCGAAGATGCGCAGCTGTTCGTGACCGCCGATGCGGTAGCTGTCGGTCGTCAGCAGCGCCACCTTGCTCGCGCCGAAGCGCATCACGCAGCGCGCGGCGAGCTTCGCGGTGGTCGTCGTCTTGCCGACGCCGGTCGGCCCCATCAGCGCGAACACGCCGCCGCGCTCCATCAGCGCGTCTTCGTTCTCCATCACCGGGAGGTTCGATTCGAGCACCGAGCGCACCCAGTCCATGCCGCCGTCCATCGTGTCGACGGCTTCGGGCATGTTGTCGACCAGCATCTGCACGAGCTGCGCGGAAAAGCCCGCGGCGAACAGATGCTTGGTGAGCGCGGCGCGTGCCGGACTGCGGCGCTGTCGATCACCCCACAGCAGACCCGCGAATTGCTCTTCCATCATGTCGCGGATCGACGACAGCTCGTTCATCACGGTGTCCTTGACGACCTGCTCCATACGCCCCTTGATCGCTTCGGCGACGGCGGCCGGCGTGCGGCCCTCGTCGCTGGAGGACGCCGGCGCGATCTTCTGCGCGGTGCGGCGCGCGGCGACTTCGGCGGCTTCGCGCGCCCAGTCGGGCGTGTCGATCACCGGCCGCGCGTCGACCGCGTTGCCGAGGCCTTTGGCGGTCGCGACGGCGGGCGTCATTGCGGCGGGACGCGCGCTGTATTGGCCGTCTTGTTGTTGCTGCTGCTCGGCCGCGATGCGGCGCGCGTGATCGATGAGCCACGGATTCGATTCGGCCATCGTGCGCGGCGCGGCGGCCTCGCTCGATGCGACGGCCGGCGGTAGCGGCACGCCGGCGGCTTTCAGCAGATCCGCGCGGATGTCTTTCGACAGGCGCGTGGATGCGGCGCGGGCGCTCGCGCCGGAAGGCGCGGCGGAAGCGGGCTGGCTTGCGACGGGCGCGGACGCGCCGCTCGTTGCCAGCATCGCCGGGCCAACTGGCGAGCTGCCGGGCAACGAGGCCGGCGCTGCTTCAGTCGCGGACAGCATGTCGGCCGCCTGGCCGACCGCAGAATTGAGCGCCGAATTGAGCGCCGTCTTGTTCGCCGAGCCGCCCATCGAATCCGCGGCCGCATTCGCCGGCTCGCTCGCCGGCATCGCTTCGGCACCCGCTTCCGGGCTCGCGCCGAACACCGACGAAAACACGTCCGGCATGGCGCTTGCATACGGATTCATCGGCGTCGCGGACAAGCCGCGCGGGGCCGCCGTCGATGCCGCGCCTTCTCGCGCTTTCGGCGCGATCGCGGCAAGATCGCTATCGGCGAGCGCGACGATTTCGACGCTGCCGTCGTCCATCGTCCGATTCGACAGCACGACCGCATCGGCGCCAAGTGCTTCGCGAACGAGACGCAATGCATCGCGACTGGTAGCACCGACAAATTTACGAATGTTCAAGCTGGACCCCCGATGAGGTATACGGACTGAAGGACCGGCAATACACCGCCTCCCATTGCGATCAATTATTGCGAAACGCGTCGGGCCACGATCGATGGATAAAGACCGTTAAAGGCGGGCAATTCGCGCGATGGACACACGGCAGACACACCGTTCGACGAGCGCTGAAAGGCGCGTGCAAACGAAAACCGGCGCCCCACTGGAGCGCCGGTTTTCGTCGTATGGACAGTCACGAGCGAGCGGCCTGCGTCAGCCCTGTGCGCCGATCAGGTTCACCACCTTGACGTTGCGCGTATCGGGCACTTCCGCATACGACAGCACCTTCAGCTGCGGCAGGCTGCGGCGCAGGAAGCGCGCGAGCATCGGCCGCAACGCGTGCTGCACGAGCAGCACCGGTGCGAGGCCGAGATTCTGCTGACGCATCATCGCCTTCTGCGTTTCGGTGAGCAGCGTGTTCGCGAGACCCGGTTCGAGACCCGGGTTCGGTCCGGTCGAGAGCGCCTGCGACAGCACCCGTTCGAGGTTCGCGTCGAGGCCCATCACCTGCATGTCGGCGGTGCCGGGGAACCACTGCTGCGTGATCGCGCGACCCAGCGCGAGGCGCACCGCGGCGGTCAGGTCGTGCGGGTCGGTGATCTTGGTCGCGTGCTCGGCGAGCGCTTCGAGGATCGTGCGCATGTCGCGGATCGGCACGCCTTCTTCGAGCAGGTTCTGCAACACCTTTTGCAGCGTGGTGAGCGGCAGCATCTTCGGCACCAGATCGTCGACCAGCGACGCCGTGTCCTTCTGCATCCGCTCGACCAGCGACTGCACCTCGCGGCGGCCCAGCAGCTCCGACGCGTGCGTGACGACGAGGTGATTCAGGTGCGTCGCGACCACCGTGCTCGAATCGACGACCGTGTAGCCGTATACCTGCGCCTGCTCGCGCAGGTTCGTATCGATCCAGATCGCGGGAAGGCCGAACGCCGGGTCCTGGGTCGGCGTGCCCGGCAGCGCGGCCGATACCTGGCCCGGGTTGATCGCGAGCCACTGGCCCGGGTACGCCTCGCCCGAACCGACCTCGACGCCCTTCAACGCGATCCGATAACCGTTTGGCCGCAATTCGAGGTTGTCGCGGATATGAATGACCGGCGGCAAGAAGCCGATTTCCTGCGCGAACTTCTTGCGGATGCTCTTGATCCGCTTGAGCAGCTCGCCGTCCGAGTTCTTGTCGACGAGCGGAATCAGCCGGTAGCCGACTTCGAGGCCGAGCGTGTCGATCATCGTCACGTCGTCCCAGCTCGCCTCGGCGTTTTCGACCGGCGCGAGCGCGGCCGGCGCGACGTCGACGAGCGCCGGCGCGTTCTTGCGCTCCTCGTTGCGCTTCTTCATCGTGCGGCCGAGCTGGATCAGGCCGCCGCCCAGAATCAGGAAAGCGAAGTGCGGCATGCCCGGGATCAGGCCCATCAGCACGAGAATGCAGCCCGTGATCATCAGCACGCGCGGGTTGGTGAAGAGCTGCCCGGTCAGCTGCGTGCCGATGTCCTCGTTGGTCGCGACGCGCGACACGATCACGCCAGCCGCCGTCGAAATCACCAGCGACGGAATCTGCGCGACGAGGCCGTCGCCGATCGTCAGCAGGGTGTAGTTCTTGCCCGCCGCGGCAAAGCTCATGTCGTGCTGGACCATCCCGACGATCAGCCCGCCGATGATGTTGATCACCATGATCAGCAGACCGGCGATCGCATCGCCGCGCACGAACTTGCTCGCACCGTCCATCGAGCCGTAGAACTCGGCTTCCTGCGAGATTTCCGTGCGGCGCTTGCGCGCCTGCTCTTCGTTGATGAGGCCGGCGTTCAGATCGGCGTCGATCGCCATCTGCTTGCCGGGCATCGCGTCGAGCGTGAAGCGTGCGGACACTTCGGCGATCCGCCCCGCGCCCTTCGTGATCACCATGAAGTTGATCACCATCAGGATCACGAACACGACGATACCGACCGCGAAGTTGCCGCCCACGAGGAAGTGGCCGAACGACTCGATCACCTGGCCGGCCGCATCGGGACCGGTATGGCCTTCGAGCAGCACGATCCGCGTCGAGGCGACGTTCAGCGACAGCCGCAGCAGCGTCGAGAACAGCAGCACGCTCGGGAACGCCGCGAAGTCGAGCGGCTTCATCGTGTACATGCTGACGAGCAGCACCATCACCGACAGCGCGATGTTGAACGTGAACAGCAGATCAAGCAGGAACGGCGGCAACGGCAGAATCATCATGCCGAGGATCATGCAGATCAGCACCGGCCCGGCGAGGGCGCGCAGGTTGGTGCTGCTCAGCGCATCCGGCCGTCGGGCGAGGAAACCGGCGCGAGCGTTCATGCGGAGGCTCCGTTGTTGTCGCCGCTAGTAGCGTCGTTGGCGTTGTCGGCGGTCGGGTTCAGCGTGTCGGCGGCTTCTTCGGCGGCGTCCTGGTCCGACACGGCGCCCTTGTCGAGTTCCGGCGGCACGTCGAGTTCGGTCGGCGCGAGCGGCACGTCGCCGCCTTCGGCCTTGAAGCGGCGCAGCTGATAGACCCACGCGAGCACTTCGGCGACCGCGCCATAGAGCGGCCCCGGAATCTCGCGATTCAGATCGACGTTGTGATACAGCGCCCTTGCGAGCGGCGGCGCTTCGAGCAGCGGCACGTTGTTTTCGGTGGCGATCTCGCGAATCCGTGCGGCCACGAGGTTCACGCCCTTGGCGACCACCTTCGGCGCGCGCATCTCGCCGTCCGTGTATTGCAGCGCGACCGCGAAGTGCGTCGGGTTCGTCACGACCACGTCGGCCTTCGGCACTTGCGCCATCATGCGGCGCCGCGCGATCGCGCGCTGCTGCTGGCGAATCTTGCCCTTGATGTGCGGATCGCCTTCGCTCTCGCGATGCTCACGCTTCACTTCTTCCTTCGTCATGCGCAGCTTCTTGTGGAACGACCACAGCTGATACGGCACGTCGAGCGCGGCCACCGCGAACATGCCGGCCACCGTCATGCCGCAGCACACCGCGATCAGATGCATGGAGTTGGCGAGCGCGACTTCGAGCGGCTGTGTCGCGAGCGCGAGGAATTCCTCGTGGCGATTCCAGATCGCCGTGCCGCCGATCAGGCCCACCACCAGCGTCTTCGCGAGCGACATGCCGAGCTGGATCGGTCCGTTGATCGAAAACATGCGGCCGAAGCCCTCGATCGGGTTCAGCCGGTTGAACTTGGGTTCGAGCCCCTTCGCCGACAGCTGCCAGCCGCCCAGCGCCATCGGTGCGAGCAGCGCGGCCAGTCCGGTGACGCCGAGTACCGGCACGAGCGCGTACAGCCCTTCGCGACTCGCAGTGCCCGCGCCGATCAGCATGCGGTTGGTGTCGAACACGCTCGCGTGGTTGAACATCAGCGACGCCCGCACCATGTTCTGCAAATGCTCGCCGATGTTGCCCGACATGCCCCATACACCGTAGAACCCGGCCGCGAGCAGCGCGAAGGTCGACAGCTCCCGAGAACGCACGATCTGCCCCTCCTCGCGCGCCTTCTGCAGGCGCCGAGGGGTGGCTGATTCGGTTTTTTCGAGGTCGCTGTCCTCTGCCACAAAGCTCTCCAGTCGGCCGAGGCACGGCGCCTCTTTCCAGTGAGAGCGATTATTCCTGCTCGACGCAAGCGCTGATCGGCGGATAAAGGAGGAGAAACGGGGGTATTTCGACAGATGACCGGACGGCTCGCGCGTGTCTCACGCGCGCCGTCCGGTATCGGATAGACGTGCGGCCTCAGTAGCCGACGAACGGGGAGGGACCGCCGCTCGCGGTCTGATCGAGGTGGTAGTACACGTGGCGGCCGTAGAAGAACGGCAGACCGAGGTCGAAGCTGGCGTTGCCGCTGATCTGACCGGCGAGGTTGTTGAACGCGAAGTTGCTGCCGTTCGCGAACAGCGTCTGCGCACTCAGAATGCCCACGCTCGCGACCGCCGACACCTTGTTCAATCCTACCAGCGTGACCGTGCGGGTTTGCGCCGACGACGGGCAATAGAAGCCCGGGAACTGGCTGCCGCACAGCGTGATCGAGCCATCGGTGAAGAAATAGCCGTTCGAGCCGGAATCGAGGAACGCCTGGACCGTCGCGCCGTTGAAGCTGCTGTTGTCGAGATCGCCGAATGGGCCGGTCGTGAAGACCTGCGCGGCCGCAAGCGGGTTGTTCCCCTGTGTGCCGATGCCGAACACCAGCGTGCCGGTCGCCGACGCCTGCCCGAAGTTCGACACGGGCGCCATCTGTACGATCACGCCGTTGTTGTCGAGCGGGAAGTTCGCGACCGGGTTGGCCACCTGTTGGTTGATCGGCACCGCGGTGCGCGTGCACGACGTGCCGTTCGGGCAGGCGAAGTAGTTGCTGTAGGTCGCCGCGGTCGCCGGGTTCGCACAGGTCGCGCCGCAATCGGTCAGCGCGGTGCCGACGCCGAGAATGCCGTTGGCGCCCAGATCGCTGACCGTGTTTTGGGGCGAACCGCTGCCGCAGCCGCTCGTGGGTACCGTGCTCGTGGGCTTGTCGCCGATGATCTGCAGCGGGATGGCGCCGGTCGTCGTTTCACCGCCGATCGTCACGAGCGCGGTGCGCACCGAGCCCCACGTGAAGCCGTCCGCGAACGTCGCGCACTCGGCGAGTTGCGGGCCGCCGCTGCCGAGTGTGCTGTTTGGCAGCGCGCCCAGCAGCGTCGAATTGAGCACCGAGCTGACCACGCGCAAGCCGAACGAGCCGGTGTCGAGCTGGATGTTGTTGATGGTCTGGCAGTTGGTGGTCGAGCCCGGCGCGCAGATCGTCACGCTGACGGTCGGGATGTTGATGACACCGGCCGCGCCGCGGCCAACCGTGATCGGCACCGTGTTCGACGCGTTCGCGGAAATCGGCTGCTGGGTCGGGCTGGGCGGCAGCGAACCGCCGTTCAGTCCGTTCGACGTGCCGCCGCCATTGTTGGAGCCGGAGTTGTCATCGCTGCCGCCACCTCCGCAGGCAACGAGCGTCGCCGTCAGCAGCACGGCAACCATGGCCTGCATCCAGCCTTTCAGATTCGCGGTCGTGAGCATGATTCGCATCGTCGTCCTCGCCGTTACTGGATGTCGGAACCGCTGACGCCGGCGGGCAGCGCTGATGGCAGCCACGCGACGCCGCTGAACGCGCCCATGTGGCCGCCCGAATGCACCACGATGTTGCCGTCGTTCACGGCGACCGGCCCCCGCGCGTTGCCGCGCGCGGCGCGAGCGGCCTTCACGCCGGCCACGTACTGCGGGAAATAACTGCCGAGCAGATCATTGAGATCGGGCATTTGCGGACCACGCCACGCAATGCCGAATACCGCGCCGCTCGTGCTCAGATATTCGCGCACGACGGTGCCGTTGCCGAACGTGGTCTCGCGTACCGTGTAGGAAGCGGGTGTGGAAGAGGTGGAAGATGCCCCGCTCGCTTGAGAACGCATCACACTTTGCGATGATCCGCTGGCGGGCTGCACCACGCGGGACGACACCGACGCGTCGGACGGGGGGGTAAGCGGCGCGCTGCCCAGCGCCGCATGGGCTGATTGCGCGGCCGTCAGGGCCAGTAACGAACATGGCAACACGAGCGCCGTGACTCCGGCGCGACCAATACGACTCCACATGAGAAGCTCCTCCCGGGCCGCGGCACGCTTCGCCGGTTACACGAAGCGGCCGCTTATAGGCAGATGATACGGCGCCACCGCGGCCGCAATGCCGAGGGATCTCCTCGCCACGCGACTGCCCGGCGTTGCGCGGGCCGGGTGCCGTACCGCTTTGACCTCGTAGTATGCCTGCGGATTCTTTCAGCCGGCGCAAGGTACGCCGGCACGTGCGACTTACCGACTATTACTAGCAGGAAATCGTAAGGAAGATGGGGAGTCGGTGCCGATTGACCGCGTGTTTGGCGTAAATCGCGGAGAAAGCACCAGCCCGGCGCGCTTGCCGGGCCGTATCGTTTGCTCAGAAACCCAGGCTCGCGAGCAGATCGTCGACCTGCGATTGATCCTGGACCACATCCGTCTTGCCTTCCGGATTGATCTGCGGACCGTTGAGCAGATGCTCGGGGCTGCCCGTCGACGACACCTCGGCCTTCAGAGCCGCCGCATGCGCCGCGAACTGCTCGCGCCTCTCGAGCGCGATGTTCTCGACCAGCACGCCGAGCAGCTGCTGCTCGATCAGATAGACGACCTCGGTGATCTTCTTGATCACCTGGCCGGTCAGATCCTGGAAGTCCTGCGCGAGCATGATCTCCATCAGCTGCGAGTTGGTCGCGCTGGTCGAGTCGGGCACGCCGCGCAGGAAGGTGCGCGTGTCGTTCATCAGCGCGCGCACTTCCTCGCGTTCGATCGGCGCCGCGTACCACTGCTCCCAGCGCGCGTCGAGCGTGCACGCGTCTTTCTGCAACTGCTCCTGGATCGGCTTCGCGATGTCGATCGCCGACAGCACGCGCTCGGCGGCCTGCTCGGTCATGTTGGCGATGTACTTCAGCCGGTCGCGCGCGTCGGGCACGGCTTCGGCCGCGCGCTCGACGTGCTTGTCGAGCCCGAGTTCGCGCATCGAATCGCGCAACGTGCGCGTCAGTTGACCGATGCGCGCAAGGATGCGGTCCGACGCGAAGTCGCCGCTATCGCTGCCCGCTTCGGCGCCAGGCGTTTGGGTCGGCGGCGTCACGTCAGCTCCCGGCTTTCGCCATCTTCTCGAGAATCTTGTTGAGCTTCTCGTCGAGCGTCGCGGCCGTGAACGGCTTGACGACGTAACCGCTCGCGCCGGCCTGCGCCGCCGCGATGATGTTTTCCTTCTTCGACTCGGCCGTCACCATCAGCACCGGCAGATGCGCGAGGCTCGCGTCGGCGCGAATTTCCTTCAGCATCGCGAGGCCGTCGAGGTTCGGCATATTCCAGTCCGAGATCACGAACTCGTAGCTGCCGCTGCGCAGACGCGCGAGACCGGCCTGGCCGTCTTCCGCCTCGTCGACGTTCGAGTAGCCCAGTTCCTTCAGCAGGTTGCGGACGATCCGGCGCATCGTCGGAAAATCGTCAACCACCAGAATCTTCATTCCCTTGTCCATTTCTTTCCCTTTGCTTGATCCATGTTGCGGCGTTGAACCGCGTCATTCCATCCGGCACGCATCATACCCGCTGAACGCGGTCACCCATCGACGACAAACGCGCCATCACGCGCCGGCTCATGTCCGGCAGCGAGGCGATTTCGTCGGCCGCACCGAGAGCGATCGCCTCGCGCGGCATGCCGAACACGATGCAGCTCGCCTCGTCCTGCGCCAGCGTGTAGGCACCGGCTTTTCTCATCTCCAGCAGACCGGCCGCGCCGTCGCGCCCCATGCCGGTCAGAATCACGCCGACCGCGTTCTTGCCCGCATGCTGCGCGGCCGAGCGGAACAGCACATCGACCGACGGACGATGCCGGTTCACCGGCGGGTCGTCGGACAGATGCGCAATATAGTTCGCACCGCTCCTCGCGAGCAACAGATGCGCGTGGCCCGGCGCGATGTACGCGTGCCCCGGCAGCACCCGCTCGCCGTGCTCTGCTTCTTTAACGGTAATCCGGCACAAACCATTGAGGCGTTGCGCAAAAGATTTCGTGAAGCCCGGCGGCATGTGCTGCGCGATCAGCACCGCGGGCGCATCGGGCGGCAGCGGCACCAGCACTTCGCGAATCGCCTCGGTGCCACCCGTCGACGCACCGACGATGACCAGCTTCTCGGTACTGAGCAGCGGGTTGTTGAAGAGCGGCGCCGAGCCGACCGGCGCATGCGCCGCCTGGGTGGCCGCATGCTGCGCGGGCGCGGCCTGGCGCACGCGCGCGCGGGCCGCCGCGCGAACCTTGTCGGCGAGCTTTTCCGCATAGTCGAGCATGCCGTCGCGAATACCGACCTTCGGCTTGGTCACGAAATCGACCGCGCCGAGTTCGAGCGCGCGCAGCGTGATTTCGTTGCCGCGCTCGGTCAGCGACGACACCATCACGACCGGCATCGGCCTCAGACGCATCAGCTTCTCGAGAAAATCGAGGCCGTCCATGCGCGGCATTTCGACGTCGAGCGTCAACACGTCCGGGTTGTGCTGCTTGATCAGCTCGCGCGCGACGAGCGGATCGGGCGCCGTCGCCACCACCGTCATGTCCGGCTGGCCATTGATGATCTCGGTCATCAGGCTGCGGATCAGCGCCGAATCGTCGACGCACAATACCTTGATCTTTTGCACAGCGCTCACGCCTCCTCTGTGGTTCTGGCGTTGTTGGAATAAGTCGGGCGCGGGCTCGCGCCGAACAGTTCGATTTTCGGCCGCGCGGCGGCCGGCTTCGCGAACAGCTCGACCCGGCTGCGCGCCGCGGCGAGCCGCTCGGCGCGCGCTTCGGCGCTCTGCCGCACGAGCGCCTGTTCGCGCTCGGCGACGCCCGCTTCCTGTTGCAAGCGCAATTTCTTCACCATCACCTGGCCGGTGCGCGGCATGAACGCGACCTTGCGCGGATGCGAGCCCTGCAGGTCCTCGGCGACGATGCGGATCTTTTCGGTGGCCAGATAGCGGCGCACGAACTCCGAGTTGCGATCGCCGATGTTCATCGTCGTCATGCCCGCGAGCACCGCGCCGCCGCCGAACACCTTGGCCTCGAAGCGCTCGCGCCGGCCGCCCGCCTTGATCAGTTCGTTGATCAGCACTTCCATCGCGTAGGCGCCGTAGCGCATCGAGTCCGACGCGGCCTGCGCGAGGTCGGCGCCGTCGTCGGGCAGCATGAAGTGATTCATGCCGCCGATGCCCGCGGTGCGGTCCTGGATGCAGGCCGCGACGCACGAGCCGAGCACGGTCACGAGCACCATGTCTTCGCTCGTCGTGTAGAACTCGTTGGGCAACAGCTTCACGCCGGGGCGCTGGAAGTGGTTGTCGTAGTACAGGTTGGCAGCGATCGGCAGCGTGCTGCTCATGCGGCCACCCCGCTCGATTGAAGCGCGTCATGCGCCTGGGCGCGCGACGGCGCGCGCGCGCCGCTGGCGTCCCGCGTCAGTTCATAGACGGTCTGGCCGCGCAGCCGGAACGCCTGCGTCACGTACGTGAAGTTTTCCGAATGGCCGGCGAACAGCAGGCCGCCCGGCTTCACCAGCGGCTCGAAGCGCGCCAGCACCTGCGCCTGCGTCGGCTTGTCGAAATAGATCATCACGTTGCGGCAGAAGATCGCGTCGAACTGCGTGCGCAACTGGTAATCGCGATCGGTCAGATTGAGTTGCTCGAAGCGCACGAGCGCGCGCACCTCGGGACGCACCTTGACCATCCCCGCGTGCGCGCCCGTGCCCTTCAGGAAGAAGCGCTTCAGGCGCTCGGGCGACAGGTGCTTGACCTGATCGAACTGGTAGACGCCGGCCTCGGCCTTCGCGAGCACCTGGGTGTCGATGTCGGTCGCGAGCACCGATGCCTGGCGCGCGCCGCTGTCACCGAGCGCTTCGATCAGCGTCATCGCGATCGAGTACGGCTCCTCGCCGGTCGATGCCGCCGAGCACCACACGGACACCGGTTGCGAACGGCGCGGCACGAACTCGCCGAGGATCGGAAAGTGATGAGCTTCGCGGAAGAACGCGGTCAGGTTGGTGGTCAGCGCATTGGTGAACGCTTCCCACTCGGCCGGATCGTTTTCCGCTTCGAGCAGATCGAGATACTGGCGGAACGTATCGATGCCGCGCGCCCGCAAGCGTCGCGCGAGGCGGCTATACGCCATGTCGCGCTTGTGGTCCGACAGCGAGATGCCCGCCACGCGATGAATCAGATCGCGGATGCGGGCGAAATCCGCCGCCGTGAATTCGAAATCGCGTCCCGTCTCGACGGACCTGGCCGGCTCCATGCCGTCAGGTGCCGCCCGCACGGGGCGTTGTGTTGCGCGCGTTGCCATCATCAAAATTCCTGTCTGCGATATGAGCCATCACGCTCGCCGCCCAGCCGCACTGGCTGGGGGATAGGAATTGTTTTCGCGGGGTCGCGCCCTCCCGCGAGTACCGTCGACATACGGCCGGCTCGCGACACGCGTGCTGCGCGTGCTTCGATGCTTCGCCCATCCGCGGGCGCGATGCCGGTTGACCACATATCACTCTGCCGTTGCCTAAAACGTTTCCCAGTCCGCGTCCGAGCTTGCCTTCGCCGTGCTCGCCGGAGCGGCGCGCGCGGGCATGTCGGTCGTCGCGCGAGCCGCTGCTGCGGCCGGCCTGGACTTCAAGGCCGGTTCGACGCGTGCGGCTGCATCGTGCTGGCTCGGGGCCGCCGGGGCCGCAGCAGTTGCCTTCGCTTCGCTGCTCGCGCCGGCCGGGTGCACCGGAGTCGCCGCGTTCGCTGCTTGCGGTGCCGCCTTGGCGAACTGCGCGGAGGCTTGCGAACGCGGCGTCGCCGGTGCGCTCTGACGCGCCGGAGTGCCGCCGGCCACCTTCCAGCCACTCAGCACCGCTTGCAACTGCCGCGTCTGATCTTCGAGCGACGCCGCTGCGGCGGCCGCCTGTTCGACCAGCGCCGCGTTCTGCTGCGTGACCGAATCCATTTGCACGACCGCGCGATTGACCTGCTCGATGCCGCTCGACTGCTCTTCCGACGCCGCGCTGATCTCGCCCATGATGTCGGTCACGCGACGCACCGCCTGGACGATTTCGTCCATCGTCGTGCCGGCGCGGCCGACCAGTTCGGAGCCGCTCTTCACCTTGTCGGCCGAATCGCCGATCAGTTCCTTGATCTCCTTCGCGGCGCTCGCGCTGCGCTGCGCGAGGCTGCGCACTTCGCCCGCGACCACCGCGAAGCCGCGGCCCTGTTCGCCGGCCCGCGCGGCTTCGACCGCCGCGTTCAGCGCGAGGATGTTGGTCTGGAACGCGATGCCCTCGATTACGCCGATGATGTCGACGACCTTGTTCGAACTGGTCGCGATCTCCTGCATCGTCGTGACGACCTGGCTCACCACCTCGCCGCCGCGGGTCGCGATGTCCGACGCGTTGACGGCGAGCTGGCTCGCCTGGCGCGCGTTCTCGGTGTTCTGCCGCACGGTGCCGGTCAGCTGATCCATGCTCGACGCGGTTTCCTGCAGCGACGCCGCTTGCTGCTCGGTGCGCTGCGACAGATCGGTGTTGCCCATCGCGATTTCGCGCGCGCCGGTGTCGATCGATTCGGTGCCGCTGCGCACCGCGCGCAGCATCGTCGCGAGGCTTTCCTGCATCCGCTTGATGCCCGCGAACAGGCGGCCGATTTCGTTGTTGCTGAATGCCACGACCGGGGTGGACAGGTCGCCCGCGGCGATGCGCTCGAAGCACGCGGTCGCGTCTTTCAGCGGCTGCACGATGAGCCCACGCAGCGCGAAGCTGATGCCGACCACCACCAGCAGCGCGAATGCCGTGACCACGCTGATCAGCGTGATCATCAGCGATGTGTTCGACTGCGCGCTCGCCTCCTGATCGGCCACGCTTTGCTGCAGCGCCTGGATCACCGCGGCCGCCGCCGCGTCGTAGGCAATGAACATCGGGCTGATCCTGGTGTCCGCGACCGCGTGATACGCGTCGAGATTGTTCGCGTTCAGCGCGGCGAATTCGACGTCGACGCCGTCGTGCATCACCGTCGTATGTTTGGCGAGCACATCGTCGAGCAAGGGTTGCTCGACGCCGTGCTTCGGCGCGTCGAGATACGCTTGCCAGCTCTGATTGCCCTTGCCGAGCAGCTCCTGCGCGCGATCGAGTGCTTTCTTCGCCTCGTCCGCCTTGCCGGCGGCCGTCAGCGTGTTGAAACGTTCGATCGCGATGCGCGAGCGCAGTAGATACGCTGACGCGTCGTCGAGCGCATGAATCGCGACCAGTTCGCCGCCCGCGATGCGTTCGAGCGAGCCGCTCGCGCGATTCAGCGCGGTCAGCCCGAGCGCGCCGACCGCCACGGTCAGCGTCACCAGAAGAATCCCCACCATCGTCAGCGATGTGCGGATCGACCACCTGCTCAGCATGTTGATGCTCCTTGTGCCGGGTTCCGTTACTGCCTGCCGTCAGATGCCGAGCGTCTCGGTCAGCGCCATCTCGGAGCTGGTCATCAGCTTCTCGATGTCCATCAGGATCAGCATGCGGCCGTCGACCGTGCCGAGGCCGGTCAGGTATTCGGTCGTCAGCGTCGCGCCGAATTCCGGCGCCGGCATGATCTGGTCGGCCGCCAGCGTCAGCACGTCCGAGACGCCGTCCACGACCATCCCGACCACGCGATGCGCGACGTTCAGGATGATCACGACGGTCTGATGGTCGTACTCGACGCGGCCCAGATGGAATTTGATCCGCATGTCGACGATCGGCACGATGATGCCGCGCAGGTTGATCACGCCCTTGATGAACTCGGGCGCATTGGCGATGCGCGTCACGTTGTCGTAGCCGCGGATTTCCTGCACCTTCAGGATGTCGATGCCGTACTCTTCCGCGCCGAGCGTGAAGACGAGGAATTCCTGACCGCCGGCGTCCGCCTGCGCGTCGCGGCGGCCATTCGTACCGCTCGCATTTGCGACGCTCGAATTGATGGATTGGACTTCTGCCACGTTAGCCCCCAAACGGTTGGGATAAATTGAGTTGAAGTTGTGTTGCGATGTCTGTCATTGAGGCGTTTGCTGCATGCGTCACGCGAGGCTCATCGCCTGCGCATGCCCATGCGCATGACGCGTTTCGCGGTTCAGCGCCGCGACGTCCACGATCAGCGCGACGCTGCCGTCGCCCAGAATGGTCGCCGCGGAAATGCCGTGCACCTTGCGGTAATTCGTTTCCAGATTCTTCACGACCACCTGCTGCTGGCCGACGAGTTCGTCGATCAGCATCGCGAAGCGCCGTCCCTCGGTCTGCATGATCGTGACGATGCCCTGGGTCGGCTCCTGCTTCGCCTCCGACACGTTGAACACTTCATGCAACGCGACGAGCGGCAGGTATTCGCCGCGCACGCGCACCACGCGCTCGCCGTTGGCCACCGTGTAGATGTCTTCGGCTTGCGGCTGCAGCGACTCCATCACGAAGTTCAGCGGCAGGATGAAGATCTCGTTGCCGACCTTCACCGACATGCCGTCGAGAATCGCCAGCGTGAGCGGCAACACGATCCGCGTGGTGCTGCCCTTGCCCGCGTGCGACGTGATCTCGACGTGACCGCCCATCGACTGGATGTTGCGCTTCACCACGTCCATGCCGACGCCGCGGCCGGACACGTCGGTGACCTGCTCGGCGGTCGAGAAGCCCGGCAGGAAGATCAGGTTCCAGACTTCCTCGTCGGTCATCGTTTCGCTGACCTGCATGCCCTGCTTGACCGCCTTCGCGAGAATCTTGTCGCGGCGCAGGCCCGCGCCGTCGTCGCTGACCTCGATGACGATGTTGCCGCCGTGGTGCGCCGCCGACAGCACCAGCTGACCGGTCGAATCCTTGCCCGCCGCGCGCCGTGCCTCGACGGTTTCGATGCCGTGGTCGAGACTGTTGCGCACGAGGTGCGTCAACGGATCGATGATCCGTTCGATGAGGCTCTTGTCGAGTTCGGTCGCTTGACCGAAGGTGACGAGTTCGACCTCCTTGCCGAGTTTTGCCGCGAGATCGCGCACCAGACGCGGGAAGCGGCTGAATACGTAATCCATCGGCATCATGCGGATCGACATCACCGCTTCCTGCAGATCGCGCGCGTTGCGCTCGAGCTGCGCCATGCCGTTGAAGAGCCGGTCGTGCAGCGCCGGATCGAACGTGCTGGTGGTCTCCGCGAGCATCGCCTGCGTGATCACCAGCTCGCCGACCAGGTTGATCAGCTGATCGACCTTCTCGACGCCGACGCGAATCGAGCTGCCTTCGCCGGCCGCCGCCGCGGCGGCCGGGCGGGTCGCCTTGCGGTCGTGTTCGGCGGACCCGGCCGACGCCGGTTTGGCTGCCGCCGGAGCCGCCGCGGGTGGTGCTGGCGGCGGCTCGATGCTGTCGGCGTGACTGGCCGCGCTTGCGGGCGCAGCGGCGGGAGCCGCCGGAGCCGAAGATGCCGCCTGCTCCGCATGAACCACCGGCTGCGCCTGCGCTTGCGCCGCGGGAGCGGCGGGGGCGACAGGCGCGCTTTGCGCCGGTGTCGGAACGGCGGCAGCGGCGGGCGTTCCAGGTTCGCCCTGCTGCGCGTCGTCCGCCGGCGCGGTGCCACGGCCGATCGTGATCTGACTTTCGTCGATCACGAAGCAGCACACGGCGATGATGTCGTCGGAGGGTACGTCGCTCGAGAGCCACAGCATCAGATCGCCGCCGCTCTTGACCTGCCCGACGATATTGCCCAGGTTGCCCAGCTCTTCAGCGAGCAGTTCCTGGTCTTTCTCTCCCACGCCCCGTAGCGTAATTTTCAGATGTGGGCCGGCGCTGTCGTCCGTGCCCGCGGCCTGCCCGGTCTGTGCCGGTTCGCCGTCCATCCATTCGCCCGCCATTTGCACCGCCTGTTCGACGACGTGCTCGGGCGGGGTGCCGCCTTGCTGCTGTACCGCGGTTGTTGCTGTTGTTGTTTGGGTTGCCGCCTGCGCTGCGGCCGGCGCGGTCTGCACGGCTGCCGCTGCCGGCGCTCCGCCCATGCGGCTTTCCGCGTGCAGCTGCTCGAGCTTCGCGCAGATCGCGCGCGCCACCTCGGCGTCGGGCTCGGCGCTCGCGCGGTAGTCGGCGAGCTGGCCGGACAGTACGTCCTTGGTCTCGAGGAACGTGTCGATCATGTCCTTGCGCAGCACCAGCTCGTTGTTGCGCGCGCGATCGAGCAGCGACTCGAGAATGTGCGTGGTCTCGGTGAGCGCGGTGAAGCCGAACGTCGCCGCGCCGCCCTTGATCGAATGCGCGGCGCGAAAGATCGCCGCGAGGTCTTCGGGGTCCGGGCGGGCCACGTCGAGATTGAGCAGCAATTGCTCCATCTGCGCGAGCAGTTCGTCCGCTTCGTCGAAGAACGTCTGATAGAACTGTGTGATGTCGAGTGTCATGCCTGGTTCACCGCGAGAGTGCCTGTCTGGCGCGAGTTGCCGGAGAGGCGCGTCGAGAGCTATCTGTACTGTGTCTAAAGGTATTGATTGCGCGGATCAATCCGGGTCCGGTTCGGCCAGCGCCGCCACCAGCTCGGTCAGCATGTCCGGGTCGAGCGGCTTTTCGATCCAGCCGGTCGCGCCCGCTGCGCGCGCCGCCTCTTTGAAGGGTTCGCCCGATTCCGTCGTGAGGACGAGGATGGGCGTCGCCTGATAGGCCGGATTTCCGCGCAGCGCGGTGATCAGATCGAGACCGGTCTTGCCGGGCATGTGCTGGTCGGTCAACACGAGATCGAACGCCATCGCGAGCGCGTTTTCGAGCCCTTCGTTGCCGTCCGCCGCGAGCGTGACCTCATAGCCGGCGCCCGTCAGCGTCGCGGCGAGGATCTGCCGCATCGATGCCGAATCGTCGACTGCCAGGATGTGCCTGATCATGAAAACCTCGCTGCGCTAAACACTGTGCCGCCTGCCGGGGTGCGCCGCTCGGGCGCGGGCCCCGGCCCGGCGGCCGCGGTCTGTTACTTTGCCGGCGGCGCCGCCGCCGGCAACTTCGGTGCAACCGTCACCGGCTGCGCAAGTTTTTGCAGCAGCGGCTTCGAGCCGGCTGCGTCGTCCGACAGCGTGGTCGTCGTCGAATCGTCGTGATCGAGCGCCGCCTCGGACTTCTTGTTCAACACGATGATGCTGATGCGACGGTTCTCCGGATCGAGCGGGTCCGCCTTGTTCAGGTTCTGCGTCGACGCGAGACCGAGCACGCGCATCACCTTCGCTTCGTCCATGCCACCCGCGACCAGCTCGCGCCGCGACGCGTTCGCGCGGTCGGCCGACAGCTCCCAGTTGCTATAGCCCTTCTCGCCGCCCGCGTACGGCACCGCGTCGGTGTGGCCCTGGACGATGATGCGGTTCGGCACGTCGTTCAGCGTGTGGCCGATCTCGCGCAGGATGTCGCGCATGTACGGTTCGACGACGTCGCGCGCGGTCGCGAACATCGGCCGCTTCTGCGAATCGACGATCTCGATGCGCAGGCCGGTCAGGGTCGAGTCGATACGGATCTGCTGCTTGAACTGGCGCAGCACCGGGTTCGCCTCGATCGCGGCCATCAGCTTGACCTGCAGATCGTGCAGGCGCACCTGCTCGCGGCGTTCGAGCTCGCCCTGCAACTGCTTCACCGCTTCCTCGTTGTTGCGCGACGCGGTGCGCTCGGCCCGGTTGCTGCTGCCGTCGGTCGAGCGGGTCACGCCCTGCGCGTCGGTCGAGATGTCGCGCCCGCCGCCCTTCAGGATGCTCGAGTCTTCGGCGCTGCGGTCGCCGCCCCACAGCGTGATCTTCAGCGGCTGGTTGAAGTACTCGGCGATGCCCTTCAGCTGCACGGTGGAGGCCGAACTCAGCAGCCACATCAGCAGGAAGAACGCCATCATGGCGGTCATGAAGTCCGCGTAGGCGAGCTTCCATGCGCCACCGTGATGACCATGCTTCTTCGGCGCCGAGCGCTTGACAACGATTGCGCGGTCTTTGTCCTTGCTGCTCATCGATTCGGTTCCCGTCGCCGCCTTATTTCGCCTTGACGCGGCGCACGTGCTCTTCGAGCTCGGCAAACGACGGGCGCTCGGTCGAGAACAGCACCTTGCGGCCGAACTCGACCGCGATCGCCGGCGCATAGCCGTTCAGGCTCGCCAGGATCGTCACCTTGATGCACTGGAACATCTTGGTGGACTCGGTCACGCGCTGTTCGGCGACGCTCGCGAGCGGTCCGATCAGCCCGTACGAAAGCAGAATGCCGAGGAAGGTGCCGACCAGCGCCTGCGCGATCATCTCGCCGAGCACCGCGGGCGGCCTGTCGGCCGAGGCCATCGTGTGCACGACGCCCATCACCGCGGCGACGATACCGAACGCCGGCATCGCGTCGCCAACCTTGCTCAGCGCCTGGGCGGGCGCCTCGCCTTCCTGATGGTGCGTCTCGATCTCCTCGTCCATCAGGCTTTCGATCTCGAACGCATTCATGTTGCCGCCGACCATCAGCCGCAGGTAGTCGGTCAGGAACTCGATGATGTGCTTGTCGGCGAGGATCTTCGGGTACTGCGTGAAGATCGGGCTCTTCGACGGATCGTCGATGTCGGCCTCGAGCGTCAGCGTGCCTTCCTTGCGCGCTTTCGCGAGCAGCACGTACAGGAGCCCCATCAGCTCCATGTAGACGTCCTTGTTGTACTTCGCGCCCTTGAACAGGGTCGGAATGACGCGCAGTGTCGCCCGGATCGTCTTCATTCCGTTACCGAGAATGAACGCGCCAAGTCCGGCGCCGGCGATCATCAGCACCTCAACGGGTTGCAGCAGCGCGCCGAGATGGCCCCCTTCCAGCGCGTAACCGCCGAAGACGGACAACAGCGTCACGAGTGTTCCCACGAATATCAGCACTGCCGAGCCCTCACAAAAATGCGACGGTCACCGTCGTTAGTCAGGTTTACGGCACCGAGGCGGAAAACTTTGGGGAAAAAGACGGCGCTCGCGTCCGGTGTAAACCAGAGGCTTGCGCTGCCTCAACGTGTGCCGCTCAAACTTCGGCGGTGACGAGGATGTCGAGCGTGGGAGCGGTGCAGCGGACCTCGTGAGCCCGCGTGTCGGCCACTTGCGGCACCTCGGCCGGGATTCCGGCGACGGCGGTTTGCCGCTCGGCCCGCGTTTGTGCTGCCTTTTTCGTCTTGCCCGCGCGCGACGGCGGCTGGCACAGCCCGCAAACGAACGCGTGCTGCGGATCGTGCGCGTGCGCGACGAAGTGGCCGCCGCAGCGGCGACAGGCGCTCAGCTGCAGCATGCCCGAGTCGAAGAAGCGCACCAGCGTCCACGCGCGCGTGAGACTGAGCACCGGCTCGTCGTCGTGCAACTGCACGTGTTCCAGATATAGCCGGTAGCTCTTCACGATCGATTCGATCGCGCGGCAGCCGCCGTAGCCGGCCATGAAACGGTAGATGTTGTAGAACAGCGATGAATGAAAGTTCGGCTGCCAGGTCATGAACCAGTCGGTCGAAAACGGCAGCATGCCCTTGGGCGGCGACACCCCTTTCAGTTCCTTGTACAGCTTGATGAGCCGGTCGCGCGACAGGCTGGTTTCCGCCTCCAGCAATTGCAGACGCGCGCCCAGTTCGATCAGCTCGATCGCGAGGGTGATTTCCCGGGCTTCGAGTACGACGCTCTTGCTGGCCATCAGCCGAGCTGCTCGACCGGCTGGCTCGCCATCAGGATCGCCGAATGAGCCTGCGCGATCGCACTCGACTTGTCCTTGTCCGCGAGGGCGGACAGCACCGCGTGATCGTCGAAGCGGAAGCGGCATAGCATCTGGTTGGACGCCGCGAGCTTGACGGTCTGCGCCAACGACAGATTGGCGAGCACGTCGGCCAGCTGGTCCGAAATACCCATGCGGAACATGCCCATCGGCTTGTCTTCGCGCAGCAGACGCTGGGCGAGCAGCAGATAGGACAGATTGACTTCCCTGATCTCACTGAGCATGTGGCTAGTCGTGCTCATGATTCCCCCGTTCGTATGTCCGGCTGGTCAGGCCGATTTTTTTTTGCGGAAACGTTTGCTCGAACGCGCGCGCTGAACCCGCGCGATTCGACTCGTCTCTGGTCTTGCAAGCATTGTCTCGAAAGGGGACACACCCGAAAATCGGAGAGACACCCCACTTGGATGACGGATTAATCCGTCATTTGTGTAGGAATTATTCCTACAACGCAGGGTGCGTCGAAGCTCAGATTGGCACGAATTGAGGCGCTGGGCGGGGCTGATGATGCGCGCTGGGAATTTCTACGGTTGCGGCGTGTACAGGTTGGTGAGTTTTCAGAACTTCATCGCCGCACCGTAAAACGGTGGGAAAGAATTATAAGACGTTTTCACCCGCCTGCCATCAGGCTCGGTTAGCCGCTTTTCCCCTTCATCCGACCCCCGGGTCCGCCGCTTGCTACGGTCCATTTCGCCTGTTTGCCCCGTTCGATTGAGCCGGCGCAATTGCGTTTGCCGATTATGGGGAGCGGTTGCGATTAGACCGTGGGCCTAAGCTGTAACGGTCCATGTTTCGCGCTGTAACAACATTAAGCGTTTGAAAAATAACTCGAATTACCGCGGTCGATCCCGATAATGGAGGCTAAGGGATTACCCGATACCTATTTCGGACCACCCTTCGGGCGGGGAGAAACCGCGCTCAACCGCCCGTTAGGCCTACGTACCTCGAGCGATCCCGCCGTCGTGCGAAGCCCCGGTGAGTGTCAAAAATCTGCATGGGATTCGGGTCAGCGCCCCTCGCGCTAACTCCGATCGATACAGGAGAAAACGCATGCGAATCGCACAAATCGCGCCGCTCTACGAAGCTGTCCCACCGAAACTCTATGGCGGCACCGAACGTGTCGTGTCGTATCTGACCGAGGCGCTCGTCGACCTCGGCCATGACGTCACGCTGTTCGCGAGCGGCGACTCGGTCACGTCCGCCAATCTCGAGGCGTGCTGGCCGCGCGCGCTGCGCCTCGATCCGACGATTCGCGATGCATTGGCGCCGCACGTGCTGATGATGGAAAAGGTCCGCAAGGTCGCGCACGAGTTCGACGTGCTCCACTTCCATCTCGACTACATGCCGTTCCCGCTCTTCACGACGATGGACACGCCGTTCGTGACCACGCTGCACGGGCGCCTGGACCTGCCGGAATTGCAGCCGGTGTTCGACGCGTTCTCGCATGTGCCGGTCGTGTCGATTTCGGATTCGCAGCGTCTGCCGCTGCAGCAGGCCAACTGGCTCAGCACGATCTATCACGGTCTGCCGGACCAGCTGCTGACGCCGCAGCCGCACAAGAAGCCCGAATACCTCGCGTTCCTCGGCCGCATCTGCCCGGAAAAACGCGTCGATACAGCCATCAAGATCGCCGCGCAAAGCGGTCTGCCGCTGAAGATCGCCGCCAAGGTGGACAAGGTCGACATGGAGTACTTCAAGCGCGAGATCGAGCCGCTGCTGTCGATGGCGCATGTCGAGTTCGTCGGCGAAATCAACGAGGCGCAGAAACCCGAGTTTCTGTCGGGCGCGAAGGCGCTGCTGTTCCCGATCGACTGGTCCGAGCCGTTCGGCCTCGTGATGATCGAGTCGATGGCCTGTGGCACGCCGGTTATCGCATTCAACCGCGGGTCGGTGCCCGAAGTGATCGACCACGGCGTGACCGGCTATATCGTCGAGGACGTGCAAGGCGCGGTAGCGGCTCTGCAGCGTCTGGACGAGCTGTCGCGCACCGAAATCCGCGCCCAGTTCGAACGCCGCTTCAGTTCGAAGACGATGGCGCAGAACTATGTCGACGGCTATTCGGCCTTGATTGAAACGTCGCGGCGCCCGGTATTGCGCCAGGTCGCGGTCGGCTAAGCGCGCTTGAAAACGGCCGGCGCTTTTACGGCCGGCCGTTTTCGGTCCGCTTTGAAGCGGAGCTGTGAACCTTCGCTGATAACGCCCAATAGCGGACGAATCCGGCCTCGGTATCGTTTGCGGGACCGGAAAACGAAGTCATTCTCGCCGCCAGACGCGAAAAATGCCGCCCTGTATGGGCGGCTTTTTTAATACTGCGATGGTGGCGCTTCCACTGCGGATTAGCGCGCAGCGATTAAGCCGAAACGGCAAAAAACCCTTCAGACCGCTTGCACCGCGTCACCTCGGGCGGACATCAGGCCGAGCCAATCAGAAAGCGCTCGCGATTCTTGCCGACGATCCATTTGGGCGGCTTGCCGCGCCCGCTCCACGTATTGCCCGACTTCGGGTCCTGGTATTTCGCCGGCAGCGGCGTCTTCTTGGGCGGGCGGCCGCGCTTGGCGGCGACCGCGAAACCGAGATCCTGCGCGGTCAGACCGTATTCGGCGATCTTTTGGCGGATGTCGGCAACGACATTGTCGATTTCCGTGCGTCGCGCTTCTTCTGCCTGTGCCTGCAATTTGGCTATCTGCGCCTTGAGGTCTGCGTATTGAGACATTCGGTTCTCCCTTTCTAGAACTCATTCGACCGCAGACTAGCTGCAATTATAGAAATTCGCAATGGCCACTAATACCGGTTTAGCGAATTTTCCTCTGATAATTATTAAAGCGTGTGAATTGTAAAACACGCGCTTTATCTCGTAATAGTTTATAAATTCTGTCCAGATTGACAATCCTTGACACCTGATTTGGCGCTGCCTACCTAGAATTGCGCGCTCAACGTACGTACTCGCCGTTTTCGATGCGTGCTTCTGAAGTGCCAATTCTTTTTAGGATCACCAAACATGCAGTTGTCAAAGCGCCTCGTTGCCGAACTGTTCGGCACCTTCTGGCTCGTGCTCGGAGGCTGCGGCAGCGCGGTCCTCGCCGCTAACTTCGCCGGGCCGGTTCATGGTCTGGGCATCGGCTTCGTCGGCGTGTCGCTGGCCTTCGGCCTGACCGTGCTGACGATGGCTTTTGCGATCGGCCACATTTCGGGCTGTCACTTGAATCCGGCGGTGAGCGTCGGCCTGACCGTCGCCGGCCGGTTTCCGGTGCGCGATCTGCTGCCCTATATCGCCGCGCAGGTAGTCGGCGCGGTGTTGGGTGCATTCGTGCTGTCGCTGATCGCGTCGGGCAAGCCGGGCTTCGACCTGGTCGCGAGCGGCTTCGCGACGAACGGTTACGGCGAGCAATCGCCGGGGCACTACGCGCTCGCCGCCGCCTTCGTTTGCGAAGTGGTGATGACGGGCTTCTTCCTGTTCGTGATCCTCGGCGCGACCGATCGCCGCGCGCCGGCCGGCTTCGCGCCCATCGCGATCGGCCTGTGCCTGACGCTGATCCACCTGATCTCGATTCCGGTCACCAACACGTCGGTCAATCCGGCGCGCTCGACGGGCCCGGCGCTATTCGTCGGCGGCGCGGCGATCGATCAGCTGTGGCTGTTCTGGGCTGCGCCGATCATCGGTGCGGTGATCGCGGGAGTCGTCTATCCGCTGATCGCCGAGGATCGCTGCAACGATGCGAGCAAGCTGGCGCTCGACTGACGGCCGGTTCGACGTGTCGGTCGCGTGATCGTCGCGTAGTCCGCATGAATGGGCGCCCCAGCGCCCGTTATTCATTGCGAGCGCCAATGCGATATGAATTCCGCGGCGGCCGCGTGCCGGAGAGCACCGCTGCTAGAATCGGGCGACTTCCCAGCCTCGCACAGGTGCTTTCGATGAACCGTTTCCGCGGATTCCTGCAAGGCGTCGCCCTGTCGTTCGGCGGCTTGTGCGCGAGCACGCTGACGTCGCCGGCCGCGTACGCGGCGACGAACACGGCGACTGTCGTCGCAACCGCAGCCCCCGCCACGGCTGCGGCAGGCGGCAATATTGAAACCCTCGTATTCGTTCGCCATGGCGAGAAACCCGCGCAAGGCTACGGCCAGCTAGACTGCCAGGGGCTCAACCGTGCGCTCGCGTTGCCGGCCGTCATCGCCGCCAAATTCGGCAAACCCGATGCGATCTATGCGCCCGACCCCGGCCAGCAAAAAGACGACGGCGGTCATCCGTACTATTACGTGCGCCCGCTCGCGACGATCGAGCCGACCGCGATTCAATTCCAGATGCCGGTGCAAACGCCGTACGGCTTTGCGCAGATCGCCCAGCTCGGCAACGCGCTCGTCGACCCGGCCAATCGCGGCAAGCTGATCGTGATTGCGTGGGAGCACAAGCTGATCGAGAAGCTGTTGCGGCAGATGTTGAACGCGCATGGCGGTCGCGCGGCCGACGTGCCGAAATGGCAAAGCGACGACTTCGACAGCATTTACATCGTCCGACTCGACTGGCAGAACGGCACGCCGCGCGCGAGCTTCAAGCACGATCGCGAAGGGCTCGATGGACGGGCGACCGATTGCCCTTGTGCGGCGTTGCCCGCAGAGCCGGCGTCTTCGGCAGGGACGGCCTCTTCCGCCAGTTCGAACGCTTCGGCGCCTGCGGCGGATTAATAGGGTAGTACAGATGTAAGCCGCGATTACGTGTGCTGGTGCATCAAGCGGCAAGCGTGGGCGACGAGCCGCCTGCTTGCTTGAATTGGCCGGCCGCAAAGCCCCGTGGGGCGCGGCCGCCAACGAAGTGAGGTGTCTGCGCGCAACGTCCGCGCGATCTTTATGCCTGCCTTCGCTGACTTCGACGATGCTTGCAGTCCGTAACATCTGGTCGCAGTCCGCCCCGGCTCGAGTGCGTACATTGGTCCTGTGCGACAAACCTACGTCGCCTCACAGGAGAGACCAACATGAAACGCATCGTCACTCACTTGCTGGTTGCTGCCGGACTCGCGGCGGGCGCATGCGGTGTCGCGCAGGCGCATACGGATCTGAGCGTCGGCCTATCGCTCGGCGCTCCGGTTTATGCCGCGCCCGCGCGCGTCTACGCCGCGCCGGAGCCGGTGTATTACGGCGGCTGGGATCATCGCTATCCGCGCGGCGACTACTACCGCGACTATCACCGCGATGACCGCGGCTGGGGTCACGACGATCGTCGCTGGGGCCATGACTATCGCGGTGAGCACCGCGGCTGGCGGGATTGACGGGCGTAAGCGGAGTGCAGCACGCTCCGCGCTTCTCGCTCCGCGAGCAACTTCTGCGGCCCGCATCCACGCGAGTGTGGATGCGGGCCGCCTTCAGTTTGAGTAATTGCGGTTCAGGACGCCAGTTCGTCGTTGAGAGCAAACAGTTTGCGCAGATGATGCGCAACGCCGGCCTCGAAATTGTTGCCAATGCGCGGCACATGCGGCAGACGCGTGATCAGATCGGGATTGGCGTTGTTCATCATGAATGGATGGCCGGCCGTCTCGAGCAGATCGATATCGTTCATGTTGTCGCCGAACGCGACGCACTGCGACGCGTCGATAGCGAGTCGCTCGAGCACGATCTGCAACGCGCGTCCCTTCGACACATTCGCGGTCATCACTTCGAGACAATCCGGCAACGAATAGGTCACGTATAGCCGCTCGCCGAATTCGCGTTCCAGATTGGCGGCCACCTGCGCGAGATCGGCGGGATCGCCGATATACAGCGCCTTGGCAATGTCGACGCCATTGTGCTTCGGCAGGTCGGTCACTTCGTACGTGAAGCCCGAGTCCTGGTGAAATTCCAGCAGATGGGGCGCGTCGCGATCGATCAGCCACGCCTCGTCTGCAAACAGACTGACGATCACGCGACCATGCGCGCCGACAATTTCTGGCTGCACGAGACGCTGGACGATCGCGGGCTGCAGATCGTCGGCGTGGATAACCGTGTTGTCAGGCGCGTGAACCCGCGCGCCGTTCGACGTGATCAGGTACGGATTGATGCCGAGCAGATCGCGGATGCCCGCGACGTCGCAGTAATGCCGCCCCGTGGCGATCACGAACTGCAGCCCGTCGCTTTCGAGCTTGCGCACCGTGGCGACCGTGAACGGGTCTACCTGGTGATCGGCGTTGAGCAGTGTGCCGTCGAGATCCGTGGCGATGACTTTATACATGGTGAGTCCGGCGGGCGAGCCGTCGAGGCAGCGTCGAAGCGGATATTTTACAGGTGTCGTCCGGCCAGCCGCTGCGCCTCGCGCCGCGCCAGCTGCAAGCCGCCATGCGCCGAATCCGCCCGCGGCTCGCGCAGGCGCGCCTGATACGCCTGGGGCACGTACTCGTGCAGCGGCGCGCCGAGGCCTCCGCATAGTGCGACCGGCAGCACGCCCGTCGCGTCCAGCGCGGCGATCATCTTGCCGACTTCGACACCGGCCTCGCCGAGCAGGCGTGCCGCGAACGGATGTGCGCGGTGCTCGATCGCGATCGGCGCGAGCCGCGCGTAGGCAGTCTGATTCGCCGCGCACAGCCACACGACCAGGCTGTCGCGATCCTGAGTGCCGGTATGCGCGAGCAACGCATGCGCGAGATCGTCGACGGGCGCACGGCCGTCTAGCGCCTGTTGCGCGTGCACGATCAGCCGGAGGCCGAGCCACGCGCCGCTCGCCTCGTCGCCTGACGGAAAGCCGTAGCCGCTGGCCATGCGGAACTCGCCGTCGCTCGCAAGCGAGGCCGCGACGCTGCCGGTGCCGAGTGCGACGATCACGCCGGGCGCGCCTTCGTGCGCGCCGAGCAAGGTCGTGTAGGCGTCGGATTCGACGGCCAGTCCGGCCAGTCGCGGCGCCTGCTCGTGAAACTCGGCGAGCCAGTCGCGATTGTTGACGCCCGCAAGTCCGCAACCGAGCACGCAGCGCGACCAGTCCAGCGCGACTCCGGCTCGCTCGAACGCTTCGCCGCAGGCGGCCTGAATGGACTGCCATGCGCGCGAAATGCCGAGCCCGAGGCCCGATGGGCCGCTTGCCGCCTGCGCCAGTTCGCGGCCCTGCGCGTCGCTGAGCACGACACGCGTGCCGGTGCCGCCGCCGTCGACGCCGATCAGAAAGAAGTCGTGGTTCATCGAATCGAATCAGTTCCGTGGGTGAATAACGCTTAGGGTGGCAGGTCAGTTTGAATCGCGCAATTAGCCGATTGGCCAGCTTGCGGCGTGCACCGCTTCCGCTATGCTGGCGATCGATACGACCACGCGGGAGCGCGACAGTGACACAACGATGCAACTGGGTATCGAGCGAAGCGCTCGCACAGTACCACGACACCGAGTGGGGTGTACCCTCGCGCGACGACCAGCACCTGTTCGAGATGCTAGTGCTCGAAGGCGCGCAGGCCGGTTTGTCATGGTCGACGATACTCAACAAGCGCGCCGGCTACCGTCGTGCTTTCGCCGACTTCGACATCGGCAAGGTCGCGGCCTTTACGCCGAAGCAGGTGGATGCGCTCGTCGCCGATGAGAGCATCGTGCGGCATCGCGGCAAAATCGAGGCGGCGATCCAGAACGCGCGCGCAGTCCAGCAGATTCAGGCCGAACACGGCTCGCTCGCGAACTTCGTGTGGTCATTCGTCGACGACACGCCGATTCAGAACGAATGGGCTTCGTATAAGCATGCGCCTGCGTCGACAGAAGTTTCGGACGCGCTAAGCAAGGCGCTCAAGCGCTACGGCTGCAAATTTGTCGGGTCGACGATCTGCTACGCATTCATGCAGGCGGTTGGCATGGTCAACGATCATGAGACGACCTGCATGTGCCGAGAGCGATGCGCGTCGCTGGGCAATAAGGGGCGTCGTCGTAAGGCGGGGTGAGGGCGGGGCGTCCGTCTGACGCGCAAACTCGCGAATTGGCGCCCTTTCATGCTCGTAGTCGGTCCTTCGCCGAACGGCGCACGGTGGATACTCGTCGCCATGCGCTCACCGATGCGCGTTCAACAACAAATAACTACCGCCTCGGACGCGGGAGACCAACCATGAAAACTCTTAGCTTCCTGACCCATCAGGATATTTACGATCAGTCTGTCACGCATCTGTTCGAACAGAAACGCGCTGCGTTGCTGCCGAGGGGCGGCGGCGCTTACCGCGGTTATTGTGGCGGCTGCCCGGTCGGTAACCTGATCAAACCGCGCGACTATGTGACCGCGATGGAAGGCGTGCCCGTGCGCTTCATCGGCAAACCACCGACGGAAGTGCCCGCTTACATGGACGTCGGTGTGGCCGCGTTGAAAAAAGCGCTGCTGCGTGCCCGCATCAACGTGTATGACCCGGTGACCATCGCTCTGCTTAGTTGCCTGCAAAACGTGCACGACGTGTTCGGCACATGGGAGTGGCACGACCGGCTGGGCTCGATCGCGCGCGAATTCGGACTGTCGGCCGAGCGGCTGAGGAACGCGGCGTAACGGCTGCTCGGTGGCGCACAAATCCGACGCCGCAAAAGCAAAACGGCGGTGTGGCTTCTTTCGAAGCTCACACCGCCGTTCGGCGTACGTAAAAAGCGTGCTTAGTGCAGCTTTTTCGGCAGCATCTGGCTGCGCAGACGCTTGTGCAGGCGCTTAACAGCCGCTGCCTTCTTGCGCTTGCGAGCCGTGGTCGGCTTTTCGTACGACTGGCGCTCACGCAGTTCAGCGATCAGGCCGTTCTTTTCGATTGCGCGACGAAAGCGGCGAATTGCCACTTCGAACGGCTCGTTTTCCTTCAGAAGTATCGTCGTCATGTCGTTCCTAAATTGCTTAAACGGTCAAAAACGTAGCGGCCAAGCGCCACGCACCGGCCATCCGAGCGTCCCCACAACAGGCGAAACGAGCGGAAATACGGCCTCGGAGGCCGGAAAAGAGAGGCAGAAAGCACCGCGAGTACGCTCCACAACCAACCGGGTGCAGCGCCGCGTTTTGACTGCCAGCAGACATGCCGAAACCGGCAAAGGCGTGACAGAAAATCTCAATTCAGCCGTTCATCATAGCAGGGAATTACAGATAAAACCACCCTTTTGTCGGTCGTATATGCGCAGCGTCGCGACTGCGTGTTGGGGGCTGGTTCCTGCCCCCGTTTAATCCGGCGTCACGCCGGGCCCGTCTGAAATGACAAAGAAGGATAAAAAATCGGGCCGAATCTCCACGTGCCCCTCAAGTTTTGTTTTGGTGCGCCGAAATCCTGCTCTGAGGCGGCCAGCAATGAACGAGTGCTTCCGCCGACGCCAAAACGGCTTTCCAGGGCTTTCGGCTCAAACAGGAGATTTTCCATGCTCGGAATTAACAGCAACATCAACTCGCTGGTTGCACAGCAGAACCTCAACGGCTCGCAAAACGCCCTGTCGCAGGCAATCACGCGCCTGTCGTCGGGCAAGCGCATCAACAGCGCAGCGGACGACGCAGCAGGCCTCGCGATCTCGACCCGGATGCAGACCCAGATCAACGGTCTGAATCAGGGCGTGTCGAACGCCAACGACGGCGTGTCGATGATCCAGACGGCTTCGAGCGCACTGTCGTCGCTGACGAACAGCCTGCAGCGTATCCGCCAACTGGCCGTCCAGGCGTCGACGGGCACGATGTCCACGACCGACCAGGCAGCACTGCAGCAGGAAGTCGCGCAGCAGGTCCAGGAAGTTAACCGTATCGCGTCTCAAACGACGTACAACGGCACGAACATCCTGAACGGCAACGCAGGCATCGTGTCGTTCCAGGTCGGCGCGAACGTCGGCCAGACGATCTCGCTGGACCTGAGCCAAAGCATGTCGGCGGCGCAGATCGGCGGCGGCGTCGTTCAGAACGGCCAGACGGTCGGCACGATCACGGGCCTGAGCCTCGATAGCACCGGCAAGTACACGTCGTCGGGCGCAGTGATCACGGCAGTCAACGTGACGTCGGACGGCAAGGGCGGTTTCACGTTCACCGACCAGAACGGCACGGCGATCACGGGCGTAACGGCATCGGCGATCTTCACGACGTCGACCGCTGCCGCATCTAACGGCGCGACCGTCACACAGATCGCGATCAGCGCGAGCGCAACCAGCAGCAGCATGTCGGCAGCGTCGCTCACCGCGATCGCGAACGCCGTTGCACAGATCAACGCCGTCAACAAGCCGGCAACGGTGTCGAGCCTCGACATCAGCACGGTCAGCGGTGCGAACGTCGCGATGGTCTCGATCGACAACGCGCTGCAGACGGTGAACAACTTGCAGGCGGCACTCGGCGCGGCACAAAACCGTTTCACGGCAATCGCCACGGCGCAGCAGGCAGAATCGACCGACCTGTCGTCGGCACAGTCGCAGATCACCGACGCGAACTTCGCGCAGGAAACCGCGAACATGTCGAAGAACCAGGTGCTGCAGCAAGCAGGCATCTCGGTTCTCGCACAGGCGAACTCGCTGCCGCAGCAGGTCCTGAAGCTCCTGCAGTAATCGCGTAGCAGCCCACGGCCGGGCCCCGCGTAATGCGCGGCCCGGCCGCAGGCACCTGGCGCGCGGGGCGTTGCCTCGCCGCCAGGTCCTCACCCAGAATTCCACGGATCATCCGCCGCACGGAGCACTACAATGTCGACGATCAATTCCGCCGTCACAGCCGCCAACAATTCGGCCAACAGCCAGCTGCAGCAGGCTGCCCAATCGATCATCAGCGGTTCGACCGGCAACTCGTCGATGGACGTCAACTCGCTCGTGACGGCACTCGTCAATGCGAAAACCGCCGGCCAGGCCGCCGCGCTTACCGCACAGCAAAGCAGCGACAACACCCAGATTTCCGCGTACGGCGCGCTGTCGGCGGCGCTGAGCGCACTGCAGGCCAGCCTCACGACGCTGTCGAACGGCTCGCTGCAGAACACCTTCAGCGCGACCGCGAGCGGCACCGGCCTTACCGCGACCGCGGGCGCGGGCGCAGTGGCCGGCAGTTATTCCGTCGGTGTCACGCAGATTGCGACGTCGCAGTCGCTGTCGTCGTCCGCGTTCGGTGCATCGACCGCGCTCGGCACCGGCACGATGACGCTGTCGCTCGGCAGCCAGTCGTTCACGGTCGACGTGAACAGCGCGAACAACACGCTCTCGGGCATCGCCGCCGCGATCAACAACACGACCGGCAACCCCGGCATCGTCGCCTCGGTCGTCAACGGCAGCGACGGCGCGCACCTCGTGCTCAGCTCGACGCCGACTGGCGCGGCGAACACGATCAGCGTTGCGCTCAGCAACGTCGCGGGCGACCAAGGCCTGTCGAGCCTCGGCGTCACGTCGACGGGCAGCACGACGGGTGGGCAGTCGACGTTCACGTCCGCGAACAGCGGCGCCGCCTGGAAACAGAGCACGGCCGCGCAGGACGCCGCGTTCACGATCAACGGGATCGCCGGCACGAGCGCGAGCAACACCGTGACGAGCGCGATCACCGGCGTCACGCTGTACCTGACCAGCGCCGCTGTCAGCGCAACGCAGCCGCAAACGTTGACGGTCGCCACCGACACGAAATCCCAGGCCGCCGCGATCAACAACTTCGCGACGCTCTACAACACGCTTGTCACGACGATGGGCTCGCTGTCGAGCTTCACGTCCGGCGCGTCGTCGCAAGGCCCGCTGCTCGGCGACTCGACGCTGAACACGATCAAGAACGCGCTCGCGTCGATCGTCGCGAGCGGCGTGAACGGCAACGGCTCGACGGTCAACCTCGCGTCGATCGGCGTCTCGCTGCAAGCCGACGGCACGCTGCAGGTGGACAACACGGCGCTCAACGGCGCGCTGCAGAACAATCCGACCGGTGTCGCGTCGCTGTTCAACTCGACGAACGGGATCGGCGAGCAGTTGACGACGAACATCACGAACTACACGCAGACGAACGGACTGATCGCCGCGCGCACGACCGCACTGAGCAACGATCTGAACAACGTCGCCCAGCAGCAGACGACCCTGTCGAACTACGCAGCACAGCTGACGAGCCAGTACCAGGCGCAGTTCACCGCGCTCAATACGCTGATGGCGACGATGAACAGCAACTCGCAATACCTGACCCAGCTGTTCGGCGGCGCGAACAGCGCCGGCGCGATGTCGACCAACAAGAGCTGACGGCTAGCCAGACAGGAGAGCCCAGATGGAACCGACCGAACTGATTGCGCAGATCGACGCGTTCACCGACGCGATCGAACATGCGGCCGCGATGGCCGACTGGGCCGAGGCGGTGCGCCTCGTCGATGCGCGCGGGTCGCTCGTCGCCCTGCTCTCGGCCGACCAGCCGCCCGTTGGCATCGCCGCGATCCGCCGCATACAGGCCAGCAACGGCCGCATCTTCGCCGACGCGCAACGCGCGCAGCAGGAGCTGACCGACGAGTATCAGGCGGCAATGAACCGCGTGCAGGCCGTCGGTCAGTACCAGAGCATCGCGACCCGCTAATCCGCATCCGGCCGCGCGCCAACACGACAACAAGAACTACGCGCTGATGTGAGGGCGTGCTCGTTCGCCTCCCCGCCCGCCTCGTGCGGGCGTTTTTTTTGGGCGCTGCCGGCCGCACCGCCCCGGCCTAGGCCAACCGGTCAATCGGCCAAACTGACCGGGCTTTTCCCGTCACCTCGCGGGATCGGCGCGACGGCACGCTAACGATAATGGTATCGACCGACTTTCCGCAGATCTCATCATGTTCTCGACCGAACTGCCCGCCTCCGCCGCGCTCACGCCTGAACAGCAGCTTGCGCAGGACATTGCGCTCGTCATGGACAATGCGCTCGAGCGCCAGCGCAGCGGCGCGTTCGACGACGCCCGGGCGCTGTACGAGGCCATCCTCGACGCGGTGCCCGCGCATGGCGATGCGCATTACAACCTCGCAGTGCTGATGGTCGATACGGGCCAACCGGCCGACGCGGTGCCGCATTTCGAAGCCGCCATCGGCGCGAGCCCGGACAACGGCTACTACTGGGTCAGCTACATTCATGCGCTGCATCGCAGCGGGCAAACGCCCGCGGCGTGGATCGCCGTCGAGCTCGCGCAGCAGCGCGGCGTGCGCGGCCCCGCACTCGACGGGCTGATCGCACAAATGGCGATGCCCGACTCGGTGCTCCCGACCGCAGCGGTTGCAACTGTAGTCCGCGGTGACGTCGAGGCGGCGATCATCAAGGGAACCGCCGCCACTGCGGTAGTGCGCGAGAACGCCGGCAAACCGGTGCACCGAGCCCACCAGAATCTGCTCCAGAAGCACGCGGCGCTTTTCGGCAAAGGCAAGTACGCGGAAGCCACTACGCTTGCGCAACGGCTTGCCGCCGATTATCCGGACGACGGCGCATGCTGGCGCGCGTTGTCCGCATCCTTGCACAAGGACGGTCGTTATGCGGAGATGATCGACGCCGGTCTGCGCACGGTCGAATTGTTGCCGGACGAAGTACTCACGCGCATCTTGCTTGCCGATACTCTGCGGGTGATGAGCCGTCTCGCGGAAGCCGACGAACAGTGCCGGCGCCTGCTCGAGCTCCGGCCCGACCATCCGGAGGGGTTACGGATCCACGGTCTCGTCCTTTTCGCGCTGCGTCGCCCGGACGAAGCGATCGCCGCCTGCCGGCGTGCGGTCGAACTCGCACCCGGCCTTGCCGCCCCGAACGGCACACTAGGATTCGTGCTACTCGAACAGGGTGCGACACAGGAGGCGCTCGGTTGGCTGCGGCGGGCGATCGAAATCGACCCGACCGACAGCGTGACCCACAGCAGCATGCTCTTCTGCATCGCGCACAGCAGCGACTTCGATCCGCAGACGCTCGTCGCGGAACACCGCAAGTTCGGCCAGCGTTACGACAACCACAAGCGCAAGCGCACGGCCGCGTTCTCGAATCCGCGCGACCCTGCGCGCCAGCTGCGTGTCGGTTTCGTGTCGGGCGACCTGTTCAACCACGCAGTCGCCTCCTACGCTGTGCCCGTGATCGAGCATCTCGCAGCAGACACCGGCATCGCAATGCACTTTTATCACAATCACGTCGAGGAAGATGCAACCTCCGATCGTTTCAAGGCCCACGCGACGTGCTGGCGCAACGTCGCCGGCATGAGCGACCAAGCCTTCCTGGAACGCCTGCGCAATGACCGGCTCGACATCGTGATCGACCTATCGGGCCATACCGGTCGCAACCGGCTCGTCGCGCTGGCGCAACGCGCGGCGCCGGTGCAGGCGTCATGGATCGGCTATCCTGCCACGACCGGTCTCGCCGAGATGGACTATTACCTGTCGGATCGCTTCGTCGCGCCGCACGGCGCATTCGACGACCAGTTCGTCGAACAGATCGTCCGGCTGCCGGCGATCGCGCCGTTCATGCCGCCGCCCAACTGCCCGCCGGTCAACCTGCTGCCGGCACTGCACAACGGCTATACGACTTACGGTAGCTTCAACCGCCTGAACAAGCTGAGCCCGCACGTAATCGAGGTCTGGGCGCGCGTACTGGACGCAGATCCGACCGCCCGCATGGCGCTCGGCGCAATCGGCAACGCCGGCGACCAGCGCACCCTGACCCAATGGTTCGCCGCGGCGGGCATCGATGTCGGCCGTCTGACATTCCACCGGCGCTCGAACATTCCGGTCTACATGCAACAGCATCACGGCGTCGATCTCTGTCTTGACACGTTCCCGTATACGGGTTCGACGACCACGCTGAACGGGCTATGGATGGGCGTACCGACCGTGACGATCCCCGGCGCGACGATGGCCGGGCGTGGCAGCGCGGGCTGGCTGCAGCACGTCGGACTCGACGCGTACATCGCGACGGACGAAGACGATTTCGTCGCAAAGGCGCTGGCGCTCGGCCGCGACACCGCCGCGTTGCAAACCCTGCGCATGGGCATGCGCGCACGTTGCGGGGAATCCGCCGCGTTCCGGCCGGCCGTCGTCGCGGCCGGGCTGTCGTCGGCGCTGCGCACGATGTGGACCCGCTGGTGTGCCGGAGAGCCCGTCACCGCATTCGACACGCCGCTGTTCGACGACGTGGCGACCGCACCGGCCGCGGCCGACGCCTGAACGCCGCGCGTTATCGAGAGAGAGACCATCATGACCGCCAGCCTGCCCGCGTCGTCCGTCGCGCAACTGCCACACGAACGCATCTACGTCACGCAACCGCACCTGCCGCCGCTCGAGGAGTTCCTCCCGTATCTCGAGAAGATCTGGGAGAGCCGCACGCTGACGAACGGCGGCCCGTTCCACCAGCAGTTCGAGCGTGCGCTGTGCGACTATCTCGGCGTGCCGTACCTGTCGCTGTTCGCGAACGGCACACTCGCGCTCGTCACCGCATTGCAGGCGCTGCGCATTACCGGCGAGGTGATCACGACGCCGTACTCGTTCGTCGCGACCGCCCATTCGCTGCTGTGGAACGGCATCAAACCGGTATTCGTCGACGTCGCGCCCGGCACGCTCAATCTCGACCCCGCACGCATCGAGGCGGCGATCACGCCGCAGACCACCGCGATCATGCCCGTGCATTGCTACGGCAATCCGTGCGACGTCGACGCAATCCAGAAGATCGCCGACAACTACAACCTGCGCGTGATCTACGACGCGGCGCACGCGTTCGGCGTGCAGAACGCCGACGGCAGCGTGCTTGCGCACGGCGACCTGTCGGTGCTGAGCTTCCACGCAACGAAGGTCTTCAACACGTTCGAAGGCGGCGCGATCATCTGCCCCGATGCGAAGACCAAGCAGCGGATCGACCATCTGAAGAACTTCGGTTTCGTCGATGAAGTCACGGTCGTCGCGCCCGGCATCAACGGCAAGATGAGCGAAATCAACGCCGCGTTCGGGATGTTGCAGTTGCAGCACATCGACGGCGCACTCGCCCGCCGCCGCAAGATCGACGCGCTGTACCGCACGCTGCTCGCTGACGTGCGCGGCATCCGCTGCGTGCCGCTCGGTGGCCAGACCGTCGCGAACCACGCGTATTTCGCGATCCTCGTCGACGAAGACTATCCGCTCGACCGCGATGCGCTGTACCAGAAGCTGCGCGCCTACGACGTGTACGCGCGCCGCTATTTCCATCCGCTGATTTCGGAATTCCCGATGTACCGCGGGCTGCCGTCCGCAAGCCGCGACAACCTGCCTGTCGCAACGGAGGCCGCGCGCAAGGTGCTGTGCCTGCCGATCTACCCGGCGCTCAGCGACGACATGGTCCGTCGCATCGTCGAGCTGATCGACTTCTGACTCACAGCGCTTAGAGGTAACGCTCGTCGGCCGCGCGCGCGCGGATCCGGCGCGCCGGGTTGCCGTACGCAACCGTGCACGGCTCGATGTCGTGCAGTACGACCGCACCCGCGCCGACGACGCTGTGCTCGCCGACCGCAATCCGGTGCCGCAGCATCGCGCCGAGGCCGATCGCCGCGCCGCGGCCGATCCGGCAGTTGCCGCCCGCGACAACGCCTGGTGCGAGGCTCGAGAAATCCTCCATCACGCCATCGTGGTCGAGCGACGCATTCGTGTTGACGATGCATCCTTCGCCGATCGAGCAGCTTGGGTTGATCACCGCGCCCGCCATCACGACTGTGCCCGCGCCAATAGTCGACGCCTTGCCGACGCGCGCGGCCGGATGCACCGCCGATACACGCGGCAAGCCCGGCACGAGCGCAGCGAGATCGGCCGTCACGTTCTCGCGTGCATGATTGTCGCCAATGGCGACCAACAGTCCGGCGATTCCGTGCTTGTCGATCAGCCGCGGCAAATCGCGCTCGGTGCCCAGCACCGCGTAGCCGAGCGTCTCCTCGCCGGCGGTGCGGAACGAATCGACCAGCCCGGCGATCCTGTACCGGCCGGCCTGTTCGACGATGTCGATCACGACCTTAGCGTGACCGGACGAGCCGACGATGACGATGTTTTCCACGAGGACCTCGATTGATCTAGTAGGCAGCGGCAACATGGTCGCGTTTCGCGCAGTGTGCCGTGTCGCCGCGTCCGTGCCGCGCGCCGTCACGTCAGACGCTATGCACCGTTTCGTCCGCCCTCACGCGTGCGGCTGCCAAATGCGCGGCAAACGCCATCCGCAGCCGCTCGGCCAACTGAATCCAGCTTTCGCCGCGCCCGCGCCGAAACAGTCGCATCGTGCCCGGATACCACGGCGAATCGTCGCGGCCGTGCATCCAGCGCCAGTCCACGTCCTGATGCGGCAGGAGCACCCAGCAAGGCTTGCCGAGCGACGCGGCCAGATGCGCGGTCGACGTGTCGACACACACCACGAGATCGAGTTGCGCGACGATCGCGGCCGTATCGGCGAAATCGTCGATCTCCGAGCCCAGGTGCAGCAACGGCAGGCCGCCCGGCGGCTGACGCGCCTCGTCCTCGCCCTGCCCCTTCTGCAGGCTCACGAAATTAACACCGGGCACGCTCCATAGCGGCGTCAGCAATGCCAGTGACGGCAGCGAACGATGCGCATCGTTGTGATGCTTCGGGTTGCCTTTCCACGCGAGCCCGACGCGCGGGCCGACCGGCAGCGCATCGAGGCGCGCGCTCCAGTGGGCGACGCGCGCTGGATCGGGCACGAACCGCACCGGCGGCGGGATCGTGTCGAGCGTCGTGCCAGCATGCATCGGCGCGCTCAACAGGCTCGTCCAGTAATCGAATTGCGCGGCCTGCGCGGTGGCCGTCTCGTGGTCGAGCACCGCGTCGATGCCGTCGACCGTCGCCATCAGCCGATGCAGCGCCGGCTGGCACGCAAAGACCACACGCGCCGCCCGTCGCGCGCGAAATTCAGCGAAATAGCGGCTGAACTGCAGCATGTCGCCGAGGCCGTCCTCCTGCCAGACGAGCAACGTCTTGC
The DNA here is from genome assembly GCF_013366925.1 of Paraburkholderia youngii. Classification (NCBI taxonomy): domain Bacteria; kingdom Pseudomonadati; phylum Pseudomonadota; class Betaproteobacteria; order Burkholderiales; family Burkholderiaceae; genus Paraburkholderia; species Paraburkholderia youngii. The sequence continues at coordinate 6,480,703 of NZ_JAALDK010000001.1, read as the reverse complement.
CGGCCAGCGGCTCGCCTTGCCACTGCGCGCACCGCAGCATCTCGCGGGTCCGGCGGTGCACGAAAGTTGGCTGCTCGTAGCGCGATTCGTAGCGGCGCCAGCCTTCCTCGAACCGGCCGGCGCGGAGCAGCAGCGTCGCCAAACCGAAGCGCGCGTCGTCGTAGTCGGCACGCAGGTCGAGCGCGCGGCGGTACGCACGTTCGGCGGCGTCGAGGCGACCCGCATGCGCGAACGTCGTGCCGAGGTTGTAGTGCACTTCTGCCATCTGCGGTGCGAGCGCCAGCGCGTCGGTGAACGCGATGGCCGCTTCGTCGTGGCGGCCCTGCGCACGCAGGACGCAGCCGAGATTGTTGTGTGCCTGCGGCAGGCCAGGCCGGCAGCGGATTGCATCGCGATAGGCCGCTTCCGCTTCGGGCAGGCGATCGAGGTTCTGCAGCGCGACGCCGAGGTTGTAATGCGCCTCCGGATGATCCGGACACAGTGCAATGGTCTGCCGGCTGGCCGCCTCCCCTTCCGGCAGCCGGTGCATGTCGACGAGGATCGCGCCGAGATTCGCGTGCGCGAGTACGTGGTCGTCGCGAACGGCGATCGCGAGCCGGTACGCGATCTCCGCCTCCGCCGGCCTGACGAGGGTGCGAAACAGGTTGCCGAGATCGGTCAGCACGTCGGGCGACTGCGGCTCGATCAGCAGCGCCTGTCCAAATGCCTGTTCGGCCTCGTCGAGCCGGCCGAGCGCTTCGAGCACCTTGCCGAACCGGTGATGGTGCGACGCGCGTAACGGCGTAACGGATGCGAGTTGCCGGCGCAGGAGCGCTTCGGCTTCGGGCAAGCGGCCCTGCGACGCCAGCAGCGCGCCGAGGCCGTCGTACGGTGGTTCGAACGCAGGCATCGCGTCGATCGCGCGCCGCCACCAAGCTTCCGCGTCGGCCAGGCGGTTCAGGCCGAGCGCGCAGACGGCCGCGATGTGCAGCGTCGCGACGTCCACCGCAGGCGCGTCGAGCAGCGGCGCGACGCGCGACAGCGCATCGGCAAACTGTCCGTTCTGGCACAAGGTCGCGGCGTGTTGAACGCACACGGAAACGTCGGAAGCAGGCGTCGTCATGGAGGGCAGGGCAAAGCGGCGGACAGTCATTGCATCGGGCCGGCGCGGCGGCGGCCCCGAATGCGCGATACGTACCGCGCCCGGGCGACCGTTCCCGCACGGATAGCGTCGATTGACAGGTTACCCAAGCGGGCCTGCACGCAATGCGGCGATCTGAGCCCATTCCGTGCGGCTGTTCGGACGATGGACCTGCCGATCGCCGCGTGGCGGGGCCTCGCTGCACGGCGCCGGCCGTCCGTTCAGCTGGACGAACACCCGCCGCAACTGCTCGAACTGCACGAGCTGGAACTGCACGAACTCGACGTACGGCAGCTCGACGACGTGCAATTGCTTCCGGACGCGTCGAACGAACTACCGCTGCCCGCTTTCGCCGCGGCGACCGACGACACCCTCGATGCGGCCAGCACCGTGCCCGAATACGCCGACCACGCGGTAGCGGCCAACGCGCCTGCGCCGAACAGCGCGGCGGTCCACAGCACCGGATCCGGATCGTCATGTCCGGCATCGCGTGTCTCGCGCGCGCGGATCGTGGGCGGTCCGGCGCGCGAGCAGCGCGGCGCGCCCGGCTACCGTTGCGCCGCCGCGCCCGAAGCCGGTCAGCCGCCGCGCGACGACCCCGTACGCAATCGCGAACACCGCCGTGCAGATGCCGGGCAGCAGCACGCGTCGCCCGCGGCTCAAACCGACCGCCAACTTCGCAGCGCCGGGGCCGAGCACGATCAGCACGATCGCGCGCGCGGCCGTCTGCGACGCGCGCAACTCGCCGGGCGCCCACAACCAGCCCTGCGCACGCATCCCGTCGCCGACCTCCTGCGCGTACCTCGCAAGCCCCTCGCGAAACAAGCCGTCGCGTACGGTGCCGGACGGTTGCTCGTTGAGTCACGCCCAGTGGTCGTCGTGCCGGCCCGCGCGTTCCGGATCGGCGATCTTCACGTAGCCGCCTCGCCGGGGAACGGTCCAAAGATCGACCGCGCCCGCATGCGCGAGCGACATTGTCACGATCTGCGCGACACGGGTCTTCGCCCCCAAGTGAGATAGGCGACTTCATCGGCGCTCAACCCGGACGAGGCCTTTGCGTGCGCCGGGCCCCAGCGTCGCGATAGCGCTGCGGGTACACGGCGGCCTCGTCCGGCGCACCCGTGCCAGGCATGTAGTGCAGTAGCGCGCGCAGCACGCGGCGCAGAAGACGTCCCGGTATTCGAGTGTGCATTGCAGATGGAAATGCCACGCGGCATCGACCGCGACCGACGGCGTGACCGGATGCCCGGCCGCCTGCGCGAGAAACGCGAAGAGCTTGTATTCGTCGAGCACGGCCAGCGAATGATCGTGCGACCGGCCTTCGGCTTCGGCGAGGCGCCGGCTGTACGGCAACGACGCGTGAGGATCGTGGGGGGCATACGCGTGCAGACGCGCGCGAGCAGAGCCTGCTGTGCATCGGTCAGCGCGCAGGCAGCGACTGCGATCGAGGCAGACGGGATGGCAGCCATCGGGAGTCGGCGCGATGCGCGGACGGCCGCCGCGATCGACGCTTGAATTGTCGTTGCGAGCGAGTCTCTTGCACAACGGAAAGGCGGCGGAATAGCGCGGGGAACGGTGCGGGAAATGACGACGCGATGCCGAGCCACCCGTGCAATGATGCTACGCCTGGACTACTCCAGGAAAGCGGATCGGGAAATTCGACGCCTAGAATCGGGCCATTTAGCGCACCCGGCTTGGATCGAACCAGCAACCGCTCCGGGAGCTTTTATCGGCGCGTCAAAACTCATTAATCAATAACTTGTACAACTCGCAAACTGCAAAACCAAGGCTAACCACGGCCAATCAAGGCAGTCCAAGTCCACCCAATCCGAAATTTCACTGTACCTACCTCGCAGAGTCTAACCTCGGTGGCTCTGTCACCTTGGGAGCCTGCGGGCGGGGGCCCGCCCAGCGGCCGTCCCCGTCACCCTAGCCAGCCCACCGCGTCGAACGCAGAAACATCTTCGTCGGGCCATGCTGACCCGGACAATCGAGACTGGTCACCGCCACTACTCGAAGTCCAGGGACTCCCCGAATCTGCGTCTTACGCCCTCCGAGGCCTTGCACAAAAACCGCTGCCGAAGCTCGTGGCGACGCTCGACATCCTCTGGACTCTCGGGCCGACCCTTCGCTCTAAGTCGAAACTCGATCGTCTCGAATTGCCTGCTTGCCGAATGATGAAGTTGGCGTAGGAGCCATCGACGCACCAAATAGGAACTCGAGCTCCGGGATCGCATCGATAAAGTCGACCCGCAACTGCGCCCTTCGTCGAGTGGGCTCCGCGTCACTTCGGTCAGACAGCTCCACGTCAGCGTAAACATCTCGTACCGCACCCGAGACAGGTGAGATTCAGTTTTCCCTTAGCAACACGAATCTGCTGGTGAGCGATAACCCACGATGCAATTGCGACCACGATCGCAACGAGCGCGGGCGGGACGACCTGCGTCACATCTGGGCGAGCTGGCACGTGCAACGCGGCACGCCGCTGCAGGTATTGAAGGAGCTGGGCGGATGGGAGACGATGGAAATGATGCAGCGGTACGCGCACCTTGTCAGCCGATCACCTGGCGCATTGGGTCACGCCGCTGACGGCCGAGCCGACGCCGGTGCTAGCTGCAACCAACTGCAACGGTACTGCACGACGAAGGGAGGAAACCGCTGACAGCCTGATCAGACTTGGCGCGCCCGGCTGGGATCGAACCAGCAACCCCTGCCTTCGGAGGGCAGTACTCTATCCATTGAGCTACGGGCGCTTCACCACAAAACTGCGGGGAATCTACGCGAAAGCACGGCAACCAGAACGGACGCGACGCCAACGCGAGAGACCGCAAGGATACCCGGTTTCGGCCGAACCGTCCACCGGACGGCCTCCGACGCCGCTCCAAGGTCTTCCCCGCGCCCCGCCGCCGTCCGCATCGATCCGGGTAAACGCCTGCTGAACACCATCCAGGCCCCCTCGCCGCCGCCGAAACCTTGCGTCTATAATCGTCCGTGGCTGACAAAGAACAAGAAGTTGCCGTCGCGCTGTACCGCTCACATACCCACGGAGACGAGACAAGCATGAGCGAAGCACCACACGGAGCCCCGATCAAAACCCCAGCACAGCTCATCGCCGCGGTCATCGCCGGGTTTGCTGTGCCAATCATCATCATCGTTCTGCTCGCCGTCTACGTCGATAATTCGACACGCACCGGCGCCGGCACCGACTCCCTCGCCGAAGCCGAAGTCACCTCCCGCATCCATCCGATCGCCCAGGTTGAAGTCCGCGACGCCAACGCACCGCGCGTCTACAAGAGCGGCGAGGAAGTCTACAAGGCGGTCTGCTCGGCGTGTCACGCGTCGGGTGCTGCAGGCGCGCCGAAATTCACCAACACCGCCGACTGGGCCCCGCGCATCGCGCAAGGCTTCGACACGCTGTGGCACACCGCCCTGTCCGGCAAGGGCGCAATGCCGCCGCGCGGCGGCACGAGCCCCGACGACTACAGCGACTTCGAGATCGCGCGCGCGGTCGTCTATATGGCGAACAATTCGGGCGCGAGCTTCCCCGAGCCGGCGCAGCCGGCGGCGGGCGCGGCTGCGGCATCGGGTGCCGCTGCGGCATCCGGTACGGCAGCCGCATCGGACGCGGGCGCGGCCCAGGCCGCCGCGGCGATGGCCGCCATGGCCAGCGTGCCGCAGACTCCCGCCCCGGCAGCAGGCGGCGCGCAAAGCGCGGATGCGTCGCAGGCCGGCAAGGCGCTGTATCAGTCGGTATGTCAGGCCTGTCACGCGGCCGGCGTGCTGAATGCGCCGAAGTTCGGCGACAAGGAAGCATGGGCGCCGCGCCTGAAGGACTCGATGGACACGGTCTACAACTTCGCGCTGCACGGCAAGGGCGCGATGCCGCCGAAGGGCGGCTCGAATGCTTCGGATGCGGACGTGAAGGCCGCGGTCGACTATATGGTCAGCGCGGTGAAGTAAAACGGGCGGGATCAGCCGCTAAACGAAAAATCCCTGCATGCGCTAACGCGATGCAGGGATTTTTTATGCGCAACGATAAGCAACCGCACCGGGCAGGCACTTGAAGCCTCACCCGCTCACGCCTTCTGCAACAGCGCCTTCAGACTCGCGAGCCGATCCTTCGGCGACATCGGCGCCTCTTCCGGCGTCGGCGGCGGCGCATCGTCGAGCAGCATCTCGTTGATAAAGCGCGACGGCTCGCAGACGATCGTCTCCCGCGCCCTCTTACGCTTCTTGCACCAGTTCAGATGCAGGCTGCGCTGCGCGCGCGTGATCGCGACGTACATCAGCCGGCGCTCCTCCTCGATGCGCGCGTCGTCGATCGGCTCGTCGTCCGCGCCGCCGCGATGCGGCATGATGCCTTCCTCGACGCCGACCAGAAACACGTGCGGATACTCGAGCCCCTTCGACGCATGCACGGTCGACAGCCGCACCGCATCCGGATCTTCCTCGCGACCTTCGAGCATCGACATCAGCGCGACCGTCTGGATCAGGCCGAGCAGGTTCTTGCCGGTGTCGCCGAGGCCGTCGGCGGTGTCGTAGCCGGTCGCCTCGCTGCCGGCCGCCGGCTCCTCCTTCGTGCCCTTGCGCTTCAGCCACTCGATGAACTCGAGCACGTTCTGCCACTTCGCCTGCGCCTGGCGTTCGTCGAACGCGTCGTACAGATACGCTTCGTAGTGGATCGCTTCCATCAGCTCGTCGAGCAGCGTGCCCGCCGCATCCTTCTCCGCACGGTCGGTCAGGCGCTGCATGAAGTCGCAGAACGCGCGCATCGGCTCGATCTGACGCGGCGACAGACGCGCCTCGATGCCGCCCATGTAGACCGCCTCGAACAGCGACACCTTTGCCTGGCCCGCGAACGCGCCGAGCGCCTCCAGCGTCGTATTGCCGACGCCACGGCGCGGTGTCGTGATCGCACGGATGAACGCGGGGTCGTCGTTCGCATTGGCGATCAGGCGCAGGTACGCGCAGATGTCCTTGATCTCGGCCTTGTCGAAGAACGACTGGCCGCCCGACAGCACGTACGGAATCCGTTCGCGGCGCAGCACCTGCTCGAAGATGCGCGCCTGGAAGTTGCCGCGATAGAGGATCGCGTAGTCGCGGAAATTCGCGCGCCGCTCGAACTTGTGCGCGGACAGCCGAAACACGACCGACTCCGCCTCGTGCTCCTCGTCGTTGCAGCCGGTCACCGTGATCGTGTCGCCCATGCCGTGCTCGGACCACAGCTTTTTCTCGAACAGCTTCGGGTTGTTCGCGATCACGTTGTTCGCGGCGGTCAGGATACGCACCGTCGAGCGGTAATTCTGTTCGAGCTTGATCAGGTGCAGATTCGGAAAATCTTTGCCGAGCTGGCCGAGGTTCTCGAGGGTCGCGCCGCGCCAGCCGTAGATCGCCTGGTCGTCGTCGCCGACCGCCGTGAATGCCGCGCGCTTGCCGGCCAGCAGCTTCACCAGTTCGTACTGGCACGCATTGGTGTCCTGATATTCGTCGATCAGCAGATAGCGCAGCTTGTTCTGCCAGCGATCGCGCACCTGCTCGTTGCTCGCGAACAGCTCGGCGGGCAGGCGGATCAGATCGTCGAAATCGACCGCCTGATATGCATGCAGCGTCGCCACGTAGTTGCGATAGACGATCGCCGCCTGATGCTCGTCCTCGGTCGATGCGGTCGCGATCGCCTGCTCGGGCATGATCAGGCCGTTCTTCCACAGCGAGATGATCGACTGGATTTTGCGGATGAAGCCCTTGTCCGTCGAGCCGACCTGTTCCTGGATCATGCCGAAGCAGTCGTCGGAATCCATGATCGAGAATTGCGGCTTCAGTCCGACGTGTTCCGCCTCCTGCCGCAGGATCTGCACGCCGAGCGAGTGGAAGGTACACACCGTCAGCTGGTTCACGGGCACCTTGCGGCCTTCCTTGCCCGGCGCGGTCAGCGTCTTGCCTTCGAGCAGCTTGCCGACGCGCTCGCGCATTTCCGCCGCGGCCTTGTTCGTGAACGTGACGGCGGCGATGTGGCGTGGCTCGAAGCCCTTCGCTTCGATCAGGTGAGCGATTTTCTGCGTGATCACGCGCGTCTTGCCACTGCCGGCGCCGGCGAGTACGAGACAGGGACCGTCGAGATAACGGACCGCTTCACTTTGAGCGGGGTTCAGGCCTGCGGACATCGTTTGTGGATGGGTAAGACGGTTGAGGGCCGCTGAGATCGGACCGGCGGGAGGCGCCGGCCGAAGGCCCGGGACATGCTGCGCGGCTCGATGCGCGCGAGAGGTGCGATGTTAACATGGACAACCGCGATGGACTCCGCGATGGGGGTCATGCTCAGCCCCCGGTCCAGCCCACAAATGCCACAATGATGAGATTGCGCGCCGCCGCCGCGGTGGCAAGGCGGCGCGCCGTTCCTCAGGAAGAATCGCATGTCCGCATCGCTGAAGGTTGGATTGATGGGCTACGGCTTCGCCGGCGCGACGTTTCACGCACCGGTGATCGAACATTGCGGACGCGCGAGCGTCGCCGCGATTGCGACCGGGCAATCCGAGAGAGCGCACGCCGACTATCCGCACGCGAAGATCGTCGCCGATCTCGACGCGTTGCTCGCGCTCGACGACATCGACTGCGTCGTGATCGCAACGCCCAACGACACCCACTTCGACCTCGCGCGCCGCACGCTCGAAGCCGGCAAGCACGTGGTCGTCGACAAGCCTGTCACGCTGAGCGCCGCCGACGCCCACACCCTTGCCAATATCGCGCTCGCCCGCGGCAAGCTGTTCGCACCCTTTCACAACCGCCGCTGGGACGGCGATTTTCTGACCGTACGCGACCTGCTCGCGCGCGTGGAACTGGGTCGCGTCACGCATTACGAATCGCATTTCGACCGCTTCCGGCCGGGCGTGCGTCAGCGCTGGCGCGAGGATGTGACGCGCGGCGGCGGTCTGCTGTTCGATCTCGGTCCGCATCTGATCGATCAGACGCTCGCCCTCTTCGGCGCACCGCAGACCGTCTCGGCGACGGTGCGCACGCATCGCGACGACGCAAGCGCACCCGACTACGTGCACATCCAGCTCGGCTACGAGGAGTTCGAGGTCGTGCTGCATGCAAGCGCGCTGACCGCGTTGCCGGGACCGCGCTTTGCGATCCATGGAACGCGCGGGAGCTATGTGAAACACGGCCTCGACACCCAGGAAGATCAGCTGAAAGCCGGCCTGCGCCCCGGCGACGCAGGCTTCGGCGCCGGCAACACCCCCGGCGTGCTGCGCGTGCTCGAAGGCGACGAGGAAGTCGAGCGTGAATTGCCCACCCGCAACGGCGAGTACGCAGGCTTCTATATTGCGTTGGCCGACACGATCCAGAACGGCGTCGCATTTCCGGTCAGCACGCGCGACGCGGTCGACGTCATGACGATCATCGAACTGGCCGCGCGCAGCTCCGAGCAGGGCGTGCGGCTGCCGTTCGAGCGCATTCGCTGAGCCTTGCATCGCTGCGCGTGGCACCGTGCTCGCGCGGTCTGTGTACCGAAAACAGGATGACCTTCCGCGCCGTAAAGGCCGTCGGCGCGGGCCTTTCCTGACGTTCCAGAAAGGAACATAACGTTACAAATTCGCCCGCTGCCGAGGTCAGCGGGCGTTCCTCGTCATCCGTTGCTAGCGAGGTAGCAATCGATACGACAACGACTCCTGGAGAATCCATGTCTCGAATCATCCGTGCCCTTGTTGCATGCGCGCTGCTCGGCTCCGTCGCCGCCTGCGTGGTAACGCCGCCGCCGGCCCCGCACCCGAGCCCCACTCCGCAGCAGATCGCGGACCAGCGCCTGCATCAGGTCGAGGGCCGCATCGACAATCTCGCGCGCCGTATCGACACTCGGGTGAATCAGGGCTATTACCCCCCGCCGCAAGGCGCCGCGCTGCATCACCGCCTCGAGACGATCCGTCAGGAAGCGCGTGACATGGCCACGCAGCACGGTGGCGGTTTGTCCGCGGAAGAACAGCGCGTGCTGAACCAGGAACTGGACAATGCGGCTCATGCGATCGGCGAGTGAGCGCTCCCGGCCCTTTATTTGACAAGCCCCGGCCCGTCGCGTACATTCGCCGCACGCGTCGGGAGAGCGTGCTGGCAAGCGGAAAATCGCAGGCCGCGCCGCCGAAGGGGCACACCCGCAAACTCTCAGGCAAAAGGACCGACCGCGTCGAAAAACCCGTCTTCCGGCGGTTTTTTCGCACTCTGGAGAGCGGCAGTAGCCATCCGCGTCGCACGTGGTGCACCGCAGGCAAGCTGCCCACCGAAGGGGCGCGCGTTTCCCCGTGACGAATCGAGCTCATTGAGCCAGTCGCGGCGGCGCAATCTCTCAGGTATCGAGGACAGAGGGGTCATGCAGAACCACGCCCGCAGGCACAAGGCCGCGAGGCAGTGCGCCGCATGGCCTTTTTTGTTCCGCGAGACGCCCGAGGCCCCATGACCGAACTCAAACACACCCCGCTCCACGCCGCTCACCGTGCGCTCAATGCCCGCATGGTCGACTTCGGCGGCTGGGACATGCCCGTCAACTACGGCTCGCAGATCGAGGAACATCGCGCAGTGCGCACCGACGCCGGCATGTTCGACGTGTCCCACATGTGCGTGGTCGACTTCACCGGCGAGCGCGTCCGCGCGTTCTTCGAATACGCGCTCGCGAACAACGTCGCGAAGCTGCAAACGCCGGGCCGCGCGCTCTACTCCTGCATGCTGAATCCGAACGGCGGCGTGATCGACGACCTGATCGTCTATTACTTCGGCGAAGACCACTTCCGCGTGGTCGTCAACGCCGGCACCGCCGACAAAGACATCGCCTGGTTCGGCCAGCTCAACGCCGAAGGCGGCTTCGGCCTCACCATCACGCCGCGCCGCGATCTGGCGATCGTCGCGGTGCAAGGCCCGAACGCGCGCGAAAAAGCGTGGCAAACGGTGCCGGCCGCGCGCGCCGCGACCGAAGCGCTGAAGCCGTTCAACGCCGCGCGCATCGACGGCACGCCGTTTGGCGAGCTGACCGTCGCGCGCACAGGCTACACCGGCGAAGACGGTTTCGAGATCATCGTGCCCGCTGCGCATGTCGAAGCGCTGTGGAATGCGCTCGCCGCCCAAGGCGTGCGCCCGGCCGGTCTCGGCGCACGCGATACGCTGCGCCTCGAAGCCGGCATGAATCTTTACGGCCAGGACATGGACGACAATGTCTCGCCGCTCGACGCCGGCCTCGCATGGACCGTCGACCTCACCTCACCGCGCGACTTCATCGGCAAGAGCAGCCTCGAAGCCGACGGCTCGCGCGCCGGGTTCGTCGGCCTGATCCTGCTGAAGGACAACGGCAAGGCTGCCGGCGTGCTGCGCGCGCATCAGAAAGTCGTCACGCCGCACGGCGACGGCGAAATCACCAGCGGCACGTTCTCGCCGACCATGCAGGAATCGATCGCCTTCGCGCGCGTGCCGAAAGGCGTGCAGCCGGGTGACACCGTGCATGTCCAGATTCGCGACAAGGCCTGCCCCGCAAGCGTGGTAAAACTGCCGTTCGTGCGCAACGGCAAGGTGCTGGCGGTCTAAGCGGCCGGCGCACGCCCCTACATTCAAACCACTACCGAACATACCGTTCAGGAGCATCCAATGAGCATCCCGGCCGATCTGAAATACACCGAATCGCACGAATGGGTCCGCACTGAAGCGGACGGCACGCTGACGGTCGGCATCACCGACCACGCGCAGGAAGCGCTCGGCGACATCGTCTTCTTCGAAGTCCAGGAACTCGGCAAGTCCGTGACCGCCGGCGACACCGTCGCCGTGATCGAATCGGTGAAGGCCGCTTCCGATATCTACGCGCCGGTTTCGGGCGAAGTCATCGAAGCGAACACGGCCGTCGGCGACTCGCCGGACACCGTCAACAGCACGCCGTATGACAGCTGGCTGTTCAAGATCAAGCCGGCCGCCGACGCGTCGCTCGAGCGTCTGCTCGACGCCGACGCGTACGCGAAGTCGATCGGCGCCTGAGTTACTGCCTGATTCACTTTCGTTTTAACCGTCAGGCGCGGCGCTCGCACAACGGCGCCCGCCGCGCCGCCAGGAACACCCATGAAGCTCGAACACCCGGATCGTCTGATGAACCGCACTCCTCTCTCGCTCGCCGCGCTCGAAGTGCACGACGCCTTCGCCGAACGGCATATCGGCCCGGATGCGGCCGACCAGCAAGCGATGCTCGAAGCACTCGGCTTCGCATCGCGCGCGGCATTGATCGACGCCGTCATCCCGAAGACGATTCGCCGCACCGAAGCGCTGCCGCTCGGCCCCTTCGCGCAACCGAAGAGCGAGGCCGAAGCGCTCGCCGCCTTGCGCGAGCTCGCGGACAAGAACCAGGTGTTCCGCTCCTACATCGGCCAGGGCTATTACAACGCCCATACGCCGACGGTGATCCTGCGCAACGTGCTGGAAAATCCGGCGTGGTACACCGCGTACACGCCGTATCAGCCTGAAATTTCCCAAGGCCGTCTGGAAGCGCTGCTGAACTTCCAGCAGATGATCACCGACCTGACCGGCCTCGCGATCTCGAACGCATCGCTGCTCGACGAAGCGACCGCCGCCGCCGAAGCGATGACACTGCTGCAACGCGTCGGCAAACCGAAGTCGAACGTGTTCTTCGTCGCCGACGACGTGCTGCCGCAAACCATCGAAGTCGTGAAGACGCGCGCGACGCCGGTCGGCATCGAAGTGAAGGTCGGCCCGGCCGCTGAAGCCACCGACGCCAACGCATTCGGCGTGCTGCTGCAATATCCGGGCGTGAACGGCGACGTGCGCGACTACCGCGCGCTGACCGAAGCGATCCACGCGGCGGGCGGCCATGTGGTCGTCGCCGCCGACCTGCTCGCGTTGACAGTGCTGACGCCGCCGGGCGAATGGGGCGCGGACGTCGCGGTCGGCAATACCCAGCGTTTCGGCGTGCCGGTCGGCTTCGGCGGCCCGCATGCCGCGTACCTCGCGGTGCGCGACGAATTCAAGCGGCAGATGCCGGGACGTCTGGTCGGCGTGACCGTCGACGCGCAAGGCAACCCCGCGCTGCGTCTCGCGCTGCAAACGCGCGAGCAGCACATCCGCCGCGAGAAGGCGACCTCGAACGTGTGTACCGCACAGGCGCTGCTCGCGATCATGGCGAGCATGTACGCGGTCTATCACGGCCCGCGCGGCCTGAAGACGATCGCGCTGCGCGTGAACCGCATCGCCACGCTGCTCGCCGCAGGCGCGAAGCAGCTCGGCTATAAGCTCGTCAACGAAACGTTCTTCGACACGGTCACGTTCGACACCGGCGCACGCACGCAAGCGCTGCACGACGCGGCCACGGCCAGGCGCATCAACCTGCGCCGCGTGAGCGCGACGCAAGTCGGCCTGTCGATCGACGAAACCACCACGCGCCACGATCTGGCCGACCTGCTCGCGGTGTTCGCGCAAGCGGCCTTCGCAAGCGACGTGCCGCAAGTCGACGCGCTCGACGCCGCGCTGAGCGCATCGAACACCGCGTCGGTGCCGGCCGCGCTCGAACGTACGAGCGCGTACCTCACGCATCATGTGTTCAACCGTCATCATTCGGAGACGGAAATGCTGCGCTATCTGCGCAGCCTGTCGGACAAGGACCTCGCGCTCGATCGCTCGATGATCCCGCTCGGCTCGTGCACGATGAAGCTGAACGCGACCTCGGAAATGCTGCCGGTCACGTGGCCCGAGTTCGGCCAGATCCATCCGTTCGCACCGGCCGAACAGACCGTCGGCTACCGCGAGATGATCGATCAGCTCGAAGAGATGCTGGTCGCCGCAACCGGCTATGCGGCCGTGTCGCTGCAACCGAACGCGGGCTCGCAGGGCGAATACGCGGGTCTCTTGATCATCCACGCATATCACGCGTCGCGCGGCGAAGCGCATCGCAACGTCTGTCTGATTCCCGCTTCGGCGCACGGCACGAACCCGGCGTCGGCGCAGATGGCCGGCATGCAGGTCGTGGTCGTCGCATGCGACGCGCAGGGCAACGTCGATATCGAGGATCTGAAGAAGAAGGCCGCGCAGCACGCCGATAAGCTCGCTGCGATCATGATCACGTACCCGTCGACGCACGGCGTGTTCGAGCAGAACGTTCGGGAAATCTGCGAGATCGTGCATGCGCACGGCGGCCAGGTGTACGTGGACGGCGCGAACATGAACGCGATGGTCGGCCTGTGCGCGCCGGGTCAGTTCGGCGGCGACGTCTCGCACCTGAACCTGCACAAGACCTTCTGCATTCCGCACGGCGGCGGCGGACCGGGCGTCGGTCCGGTGGCGGTCGGCGCGCACCTCGCGCAGTTCCTGCCGAACCAGACTTCGTCGGGCTATCAGCGCGCGGAGAACGGCATCGGCGCGGTGTCGGGCGCGCCATACGGCTCGGCGTCGATCCTGCCGATCTCGTGGATGTACATCGCGATGATGGGCGCGAAGAACCTGACCGCCGCGACCGAAACCGCGATCCTCAACGCGAACTACGTCGCGAACAAGCTCGCGCCGCACTATCCTGTGCTGTACTCGGGCCCCGGCGGTCTCGTCGCGCACGAGTGCATTCTCGATCTGCGTCCGATCAAGGACACGAGCGGCATCACCGTCGACGACGTCGCCAAGCGCCTCGCCGACTACGGCTTCCACGCGCCGACGATGAGCTTCCCGGTGCCGGGCACGCTGATGGTAGAGCCGACCGAATCGGAGTCGAAAGAAGAGCTCGATCGCTTCATCGAGGCGATGATCGCGATCCGCGAGGAAATCCGCGCGGTCGAGGAAGACCGCTCGGACCGCGAGGACAATCCGCTGAAGCACGCGCCGCACACCGCGGCGGTCGTGATCGCCGACGACTGGAAGCATGCGTATGCGCGCGAGACCGCTGCGTATCCGCTGAAGACGCTGATCGCGAACAAGTACTGGCCGCCGGTCGGTCGTGCGGACAACGTGTACGGCGATCGCAACCTGTTCTGCTCGTGCGTGCCGATCGCCGATTACGAGTAAGAGCGAGTCAAGGGAAGTCACGCGCGGCGCTGCGAAGGTCCGTCAGCGTCCGCGCGCGATCCTGTTGTTGAAAGCCGCAACCGGCTAACATCACACACCGAATCAGCCTAACGAGGAGTTTCGCATGGCGCGAAAGGTGCGATTGATGCAAAGCCGGGACGAGGCGGCGGGTCTCCGTCCGTGGCGACCCGCTTACGCTGTGCTGCTGGCCGCTACGGCCGTGCTGCTGCCGCTGCGCGAGGCGCAGGCCGCGATGAATTTCTGCGCGGCGCCGGCGCTGCAAACGAGCGAGCGCACCAATGCCGATCCCGGCGTCAAGGCGCTCGTCGCCAACGTGCAGGCGCATCTGAACGAGCCGCCCCATGCGCTCGCGAAACTGCACACCGAAGGCACGCTGCCGCACGAGGGCATCTACGATCAGAGCGTCGAAGCGCAGAAGGATCTCGACCTGCTGCGCGATGCCGCGCTCGCGTGGCGCGCGACCAGCGACGACCGCTTCCTGAAGCTCGTCGATCGTCTGCTGTATGCATGGGTCACGACCTATCAGCCGAGCTTCAATCCGATCGACGAAACGGGTTTCGAAGGGCTGATCCTCGCCTACGACATGACAGCGAGCGCGCTGCCCGTCAAAACGCGCAATGCGGCGATGGCGTTTCTGACGAAGTTCGCCAACGGCTATATCGCACAGATCGACGCGCAGCCGCGGCCGCTCACTGGCACGTTCCGTAACAATTGGCAAAGCCACCGTATCAAGCTGATCGCGATGGCCGCGTTCACGCTCGACAATCGCAAGATGATCAACGCCGCGCAACGACTGTTCGTCGAGCATATCGGCGACAACATCGCGCCGGACGGCTCGACGATCGACTTCGGCGAGCGCGATGCGCTGCACTACGTCACCTACGATCTGCAACCGCTGGTGACGGCCGCGCTCGCCGCGCGCCGCCACAACCGCAACTGGCTGCAGGAGAAGGGCGCGAACGGCGCGACGCTGCTCGCCGCGCTGAACTGGCTCGTGCCGTTTGCGATGGGCGCCCAGACGCATGAGGAATTCGTGCATTCGAACGTCGCGTTCGATGCAAAACGTCGCGAGGCCGGCTTGCCCGGCTATTCGGGTCGGTGGGATCCGAAGAACGCGGCGGAACTGTTTCACCTGGCGGCGCGTCTCGATGGACGCTTTACGCCAGTCGCGCTGCAGCTCGCACCGACGCCGCCCGCGTGGCTCGCCGTGTGCTTGCCGCTGGCGGCGCGCTAAACTCTTATCTATAGGCAGGGAGCAGTACATGGCAGTCAGCGTTTTCGATCTCTTCAAAATCGGCATCGGTCCGTCGAGCTCGCATACGGTCGGGCCTATGCGCGCGGCGCTGATGTTCGTCCAGGGACTCGAGCGCGACGGGCTGCTCGATTCCACCGCAGCGGTGAAAGCGGAGCTGTACGGCTCGCTCGGCGCGACCGGCAAGGGGCACGGCACCGATCGCGGCGTGATGCTAGGCCTGATGGGCGATGCGCCCGACACCGTGAATCCCGACACGATCGCGCAACGGCTGGAAGCGGTGCGCACATCGCGCAAACTCGCGCTGCTCGGCACGCACGAGGTGCCTTTCGTGCAGAAGGAGCAGATCGCGTTTTATCGCCAGGCGTTGCCCGAGCATCCGAACGGCCTGAAGCTGTTCGCGTTCGATGCGCAAGGCGCGACGCTGCGCGAGTCGACCTATCTGTCGGTCGGCGGCGGCTTCGTCGTGACGGCTGGCGCACCGAACACGAAGGTGTTGAGCGCCGTCGATCAGCTTCCGCACTCGTTTCGCACCGCCAACGAGTTGCTCGCACTGTGCGCGTCGAGCGGCAAGAGCATCGCGCAGCTGATGTGGGAAAACGAACGTGTCTGGCATAGCGAGGAAGAGACGCGCGCGGGTCTGTTGAAGATCTGGGACGTGATGCAATCATGCGTCGCGCGCGGATGCGGCATCAACAATCCCGACGCCGATGGTCACTTGCCCGGCCCCTTCCAGGTGAAGCGGCGCGCGCCGCAGCTGTATCGCGCGTTGACGGGCAACCCTGAGCGCGCGTTGCAGGACCCGCTGTCGATGGTCGACTGGATCAATCTGTACGCGATCGCCGTCAACGAAGAGAACGCCGCGGGCGGGCGCGTCGTCACGGCGCCGACCAACGGCGCGGCCGGCATCATTCCGGCGGTGCTGCATTACTACACGCGCTTCATGCCGGGCGCGAACGAGCAGGGCGTGATCGACTTCCTGATGACGGCCGCCGCGATCGGCATCCTGTACAAGCTGAACGCATCGATCTCCGGCGCGGAGGTGGGCTGCCAGGGCGAAGTCGGCGTCGCTTGCTCGATGGCCGCGGGGGCGCTGGCCGCCGTGATGGGCGGCACGCCGAAGCAGGTCGAGAACGCCGCGGAAATCGGCATGGAGCACAACCTCGGGCTCACGTGCGATCCGGTTGGCGGCATGGTGCAGATTCCGTGCATCGAGCGCAATGCGATGGCATCGGTGAAGGCGGTCAATGCCGCGCGCATGGCGCTGCGCGGCGACGGCAGCCACTATGTGTCGCTCGATTCGGTGATCAAGACGATGCGTGAAACCGGCGCGGACATGAAGACCAAGTACAAGGAAACGTCGCGCGGCGGCCTCGCGGTGAATATCGTCGAGTGTTGAGTCGGTGAGCGCGGCATTCAATTGCATGCAATCGCATCGGAAAAGCGCGGGCTCTGTGGCCCGCGTTTTTCATTTGGGCGACCGCGTTGCGCCCACGCCGATCGAACAGTTGCGCTGCGCCATGACAGCGCCCACGTGCTCGGCGTAAGCTGTCGAAGCACCCATCGGCCGCTGTTGCAGGTTCCGCCGATGCGGCTCCATCACAACGCACTCACGCACTGCCAGGAGGCTTCTTCGCAATGTCGCTGCCGAATGCTCCCGCTGCCAATTCCGCTTCCCATACCGCACGCACGACCGGCGCGCGCCTCGTCGTCGATGCGTTGCTCACGCACGGCGTCGAACGTGTGTTCTGCGTTCCCGGTGAAAGCTTTCTCGCCGTGCTCGATTCGCTGCACGACGAAACCGAGCGCATCCAGACGATCGTCTGTCGTCACGAAGCCGCGGCCGCGAACATGGCCGAAGCGGTCGGCAAGCTGACCGGCCGCCCGGGTGTCGCGCTGGTCACGCGCGGACCGGGCGCGACGCATGCGTCGATCGGCGTGCACACCGCGTTTCAGGACTCCACGCCGATGATCCTGCTGATCGGCCAGTGCGCGCGCGAACATCTCGATCGTGAGGCGTTCCAGGAGATCGACTACCGGCGCATGTTCGGTCAGATGGCGAAGTGGGTCGCGCAGATCGACGACCCTAAGCGCATCCCCGAATATCTGAGCCATGCGTTTCATACGGCCACCTCGGGACGGCCGGGGCCGGTCGTGCTGGCGCTGCCCGAAGACGTGTTGAGCGATGCCTGCGACGCGGTGCCTGGCGCGCCCGCTTATCACCGCGTGGCCGCATCGCCTTCAGCAGCGCAGATCGCGCGACTAAGCGAGTTGCTCGAAGGCGCGCAACGGCCGATGGTAATCGCCGGCGGCAGCGGCTGGACAGCGGCCGCATGCGCGGACCTGCGGCGCTTCATCGAAAACTGGCAGTTGCCGATCGGCCTCGCGTTCCGCTTCCAGGACACCTTCGACAACGAGCATCCGAACTATGCGGGCGACGTCGGTCTCGGCGTCAATCCCGCGCTCGCTCAGCGCATTCGCGACGCGGACCTGCTGCTCACGCTCGGTCCGCGCCTCGGCGAAGCGACGACCAACGGCTACACGCTGCTCGACATCCCGAAGACGAAACAGACGCTGGTGCACGTGCATCAGGGTGCGGAAGAACTGGGGCGCGTCTATGCGGCCGATCTGCCGATCGTCTCCGGCATGCCTGAACTCACGGCGATGCTGGCGGAACTGAAGCCGTCGACGTCCGGCAAGCTCGCCTGGGCGGGTGCCGCTGAAGAAGCGCATCGCGCGTATCTGGAATGGCGCAAGCCGCGTCCGACTCCCGGCGACGTGCAGATGGGGGAAGTGATCGAGCAATTGCGCGCGCACTTGCCCGAGGACGCGATCGTCACCAACGGCGCGGGCAATTACGCGACGTGGCTGCATCGACATTTCTCATATCGACACTTCCGTTCGCAGCTCGCACCGACGAGCGGCGCGATGGGTTACGGCGTGCCGGCGGCGCTCGCGGCAAAGTCGCTGTGTCCGCAACGCGCGGTGGTCGCGCTCGCCGGCGATGGCTGCTTCATGATGGCCGCGCAGGAACTGGCGACAGCGATGCAGTATGACCTGCGCGTGCTGTTCATCGTCGTCAACAACAGCCATTTCGGCACGATCCGCATGCACCAGGAGCGGCACTATCCGCATCGCGTGCATGGCACCGGTCTCACGAATCCGGACTTCGCGGCATTCGCGCGGTCGTTCGGTGCGCATGGCGAGACCGTTGAACGTACCGCGGATTTTCTGCCGGCGTTGCAGCGCGCGATCGAATCGCAACTGCCGGCCGTGATCGAAATTCGCATGCCGCAGGAAGCGAGCACGCCCGCGGCGACGCTCGAGATGATTCGAGAGCAGGGGAGGAGAATGCGGGGGGAGTGAAAATCGCCACCTGAACTGACTGCGCGGCTTCGAATGCGCCGTCAATCAAAAAACCCCGCCGAAGCGGGGTTTTTTATGGTCAACCGGGTTCAGCAAATAAACTTACTTGCCGCCCACGCTTTGCAGCGTCGTCCACTTGCCATCGACGACCTTGTACAGCGTGATACCGCCGTTCTTCAGATCGCCGCGCTCGTCGTACGCGAGGTTGGCCGTCGTGACGGCCGGCTTCGAGGTCTTCGCGAGCACCGGCAGGTACTTGGCCGGATCGGTCGAGTTCGCGCTCTTCATCGCGTTGAACATCGCCATCGCGCCATCGAACGCGTACGGCGAGTACGTTTGCACGTCTTCGTTGAAGCGCGCCTTGTACTTCTCGACGTACGCCTTGCCGCCCGGCATTTCATCGAGCGGCAGACCGGCGAGCGATGCCACCGTGCCGTTCGCCGCGTCGCCGGCGAGCTTGATGAAGGTCGGCGTGTGGACCATTTCGCCGCCCATCAGCGGCGCCTTCACGCCGAGCTGCTTCATCTGCTTCACCATCGGTGCCGCTTGCGAATCCGCGCCGCCGTAGTAGATCAGATCGGGGTTCGACGACTTCAGCTTGGTCAGGATCGACTTGAAGTCGACGGCCTTGTCGTTCGTGTATTCACGATCGACGATCGTCGCGCCGGCCGCCTTCGCTGCCTTCTCGAACTGATCCGCGAGGCCCTGGCCGTAAGCGGTGCGATCGTCGACGATCGCGATCTTCTTCATGCCGAGGTTCTTCACCGCGAACGTGCCAGCGACCGAGCCTTGCTGCGTGTCGGACGTCATCATGCGGAAGGTGGTCTTGAAGCCCTGCTGCGTGTATTCCGGCGCGGTCGCCATCGCGATCTGCGGAATGCCCGCGTTCGCATAGATGCGCGAGGCCGGAATCGTCGTGCCCGAGTTGAAGTGGCCGAGCATGCCCTTGATGCCGTCATCCACGAGCTTCTGCGCGACCGTCGTGCCGGTGCGCGGGTCGGCCTGGTCGTCGGCCGAGTCGAGCACGATGCGAACCGGCTTGCCGCCGATCACCGGCTTCGTCGCGTTGAACTCTTCGACCGCGAGCGTGATGCCGTTCTGGAAGTCCTTGCCGTAGTGCGCCTGTGCGCCCGTCATCGGACCGGCGAAGCCGATCTTCACGTCTTCCGTCGATTGAGCGTTGGCCGTCCCCGCCAGCGACATAGCGGCAACCAGAGCTGCGCCTGCCAGCTGTTTCATTTTGTGTTGCATAGCTTCTCCTTGATACCAGGTGTGGATGAAGCGGTGTCGGGGTCGCCGTGCCCGCTTCCTTTCTATTGAAGAAATCGCCGAGGTTCGCTCAACCGATCGTCA
This sequence comes from Paraburkholderia youngii, assembly GCF_013366925.1. NCBI lineage: Bacteria > Pseudomonadati > Pseudomonadota > Betaproteobacteria > Burkholderiales > Burkholderiaceae > Paraburkholderia > Paraburkholderia youngii. The sequence goes on along the minus strand of NZ_JAALDK010000001.1, from coordinate 6,460,571 downwards.
TCAAATTCGCATTACCGCCTGCCGCCGCGGTATTCACGCTGACCGAGCGCTCGGTCAGCAGACGCTCGAGCGCGTAGTCCTCTTCGCCGCTCGCAAGCGCCCGGGCCGCGACGCCCTGCACCGACACGATCGGCCCCGCGCGCTTCGCGACCTCTTTCACGAGCGTGAGCAGCTCGTCGCTGTCGCCTTCGAACAGCACGGCGTCGAACGGTGCGTCGGCGCTCTTCTTCACGCTCGCATGCGCCTTCAGCGACGCCGGCAATTGCGAGACCAATTGTTCACCGGCCGCGCCTTCGAACAACGCACGATTTCCCGTAGCCAGCGCCGCCGCGAACTGCACGCGCGCGCCGCTCGCCGTCGAGGCGATGCACAGCACCGTGCCGCGCGGGCCCAGCGTGTATGTATTGCGCTCGCCCGTCGGCCCCGACAGTACCGCGGTTGCGCCCGCGGGCACATGCGACAGATAGCCGTCACAACGCGCGGCAAGCTGCGGCTCGCGCTCGGCGATCAGCCAGTCGCGCAACGCGGTCAGCGCGGCCGCCGGATTGTCGCCCTTTTCGGCTGCCTGCGCCGCCTGCGGCACTTCGACCACCAGCGCCTGCGCGAGCGACTTCGGCAAACCAGCCGGACGGGTCGCGAGCAGACGCTGCAGATACAGCGCGCCGCCGGCCTTCGGCCCCGTACCGGACAGTCCTTCGCCGCCGAACGGCTGCACCCCGACCACCGCGCCGATCACGTTGCGGTTCACGTAGATGTTGCCCACGTGTGCGCGGCTGATCACGTGCGCGATCGTTTCGTCGATGCGCGTGTGAATGCCGAGCGTCAAACCGTAACCCGTCGCGCGAATCTGTTCGAGCAGCTTGTCGAGCTGGCTGCGGTGATAGCGCACCACGTGCAGCACCGGGCCGAACACTTCGCGCTTCAGCTCGTCGATGCTGTCGAGCTCGATCAGCGTCGGCGGCACGAACGTACCCTGCGTCGCGCCTTCCGGCAGCGGCAGTTGCTCGACCTTGCGGCCCTTGTCGCGCATCGTCGCGATGTGGGCGTCGATGCCGCGCTTGGCGTCGAGGTCGATCACCGGGCCGACGTCGGTCGACAGCCGGTCCGGGTTGCCGAGCGCGAGCTCGCGCATCGCGCCCGTCAGCATTTCGAGCGTGCGGTCTGCAACATCGTCCTGCAGACATAGAACGCGCAACGCCGAACACCGTTGACCAGCCGAGTCGAATGACGATTGCAGCACGTCGGCGACGACCTGCTCGGCGAGCGCCGACGAGTCGACGATCATCGCGTTCTGGCCGCCGGTTTCGGCGATCAGCGGGATGGGTTTGCCATCCGGATCGAGTCGGCCGGACAGTGTCTTGTTGATCAGACGCGCGACTTCGGTCGAACCGGTGAACATCACCGCCCGCGTACGCGGATCGGCGACCAGCGCGGCGCCGACCGTCTCGCCGTTACCCGGCAGCAGTTGCACCGCGCCCGCCGGCACGCCCGCTTCGCGCAGAATCCGCACAGCTTGAGCTGCGATCAGCGGCGTCTGCTCGGCCGGCTTCGCGAGCACCGTGTTGCCGGCTGCGAGCGCGGCGGCCACCTGGCCCATGAAAATCGCCAGCGGGAAATTCCACGGGCTGATACAGACCACCGGACCGAGCGGCCGATGCGTGTCGTTCGAAAACTCGTCGCGGATCTGCGCCGAGTAATAGCGCAGGAAGTCGATCGCCTCGCGGATTTCCGCGACCGCATTGGCGAGCGACTTGCCCGCTTCGCGCACCACGAGTCCCATCAGCGTGTGCATCTGCGCTTCGAGTAGATCGGCGGCACGCGCGAGGCAATCGGCGCGCGCCTCGACCGGCGTCGCCTGCCAGATCGGCGCGGCGGCCACCGCATGACCGAGCGCGGCGCTCACGTGCTCCGGCGTCGCTTCGACGACCGTGCCGACGAGATCACGATGGTCGGCCGGGTTGCGCACGTCACGTGCGGCGCCGGCGGCGATCTCGTTGTCTTCGAGCATCGGCGCGGCGCGCCACGGATGATGCGCGCTCGCGAGCAGCGCCGATGACAGCGACGCGAGCCGATGCTCGTTCGATAGATCCAGACCCATCGAATTGAGCCGCTCGGCGCCGTACAGATTGCGCGGCAGCGGAATGCGCGCGTGCGGCGCGCCGAGCGGCGCGATCTTCGACGCTTCCTCGACCGGATCGGCGACCAGGTCCTTGATCGCGACGGATTCGTCGGCGATGCGATTCACGAACGACGTGTTCGCGCCGTTTTCGAGCAGCCGGCGCACGAGGTACGCGAGCAGCGTCTCATGCGTGCCGACCGGCGCGTACACGCGGCACGGGCGGTTCAGTTTGTCGCGGCCGGTTACTTCTTCGTACAGCGGCTCGCCCATACCGTGCAGGCACTGGAACTCATACTGGCCGGGGTAGTAGTTGTTGCCGGCGAGGTGATAGATCGCCGACAGCGTGTGCGCGTTGTGCGTCGCGAACTGCGGATACACGGCATCGGGCGCGCCAAGCAGTTTCTTTGCGCAGGCGAGGTACGACACGTCGGTATAGACCTTGCGCGTGTAGACCGGATAGCCCTCGAGGCCATCGACCTGCGCGCGCTTGATTTCCGTATCCCAGTACGCGCCCTTCACGAGCCGCACCATGATGCGGTGACGGCTGCGACGTGCCAGATCGACGATGTAGTCGATCACGAACGGGCAGCGCTTCTGATACGCCTGCACGACGAAGCCGATCCCGTTCCAGCCTTGCAGCTCCGGATCGAAGCACAGCGCTTCGAGCAGATCGAGCGACAGTTCGAGGCGGTCGGCTTCTTCGGCGTCGATATTGAGGCCGATGTCGTAGCGGCGCGCGAGGATCGCGAGCGAACGCACGCGCGGCAGCAGCTCGCTCATCGTGCGTTCCTGCTGCGCGCGCGAGTAGCGCGGATGCAGCGCCGACAGCTTGATCGAAATGCCCGGGCCTTCGTAGATGCCGCGGCCGCCCGCGGCCTTGCCGATCGCGTGGATCGCCTGTTCGTACGAGGCGTAGTAGCGCTGCGCGTCGGCCTCGGTGGTGGCCGCTTCGCCGAGCATGTCGTACGAATAGCGGAAACCGCGCGCCTCGTACTTGCGGCTGTTCGCGAGCGCTTCGGAAATGTTCTCGCCGGTGACGAACTGCTCGCCCATCAGGCGCATCGCCATGTCGACGCCCTTGCGGATCAGCGGCTCGCCACCCTTGCCGATCAGCCGCGTAAGCGCCGACGACAGGCTCGTCTCGCTATTGGTCGTCACCAGCTTGCCGGTGATCATCAGACCCCAGGTCGCCGCGTTGACGAACAGCGACGGCGCCTGGCCGACGTGCGATTTCCAGTCGCCCTTGCTGATCTTGTCGCGGATCAGCGCGTCGCGGGTCGCGCGGTCGGGAATGCGCAGCAGCGCCTCGGCGAGGCACATCAGCGCGACGCCTTCCTGGCTCGACAGCGAAAATTCGTGAATCAGCCCTTCGACGCCCCCGCCCTTGCTCTTCGTGCGCAGCGTTTCGACGAGCTTGCCGGCCATCGCCTGCACGTCGCCCGCGAGGTTGGCCGGCAGACGCGCCTGGCCGAGCAGGAACGGCACGCATTCGGGTTCAGGGCGGCGATACGCGGCGGTGATCGCCGCGCGCAGCACCGACTGCGGCTGCACGTTCTGCGCGAAATCGAGGAACGGATGCGACGCGCCATCTTCCTCGTTCTCGACCGCCGCGCCGTCGGCGAGATCGGCCGTGCCGGTTGCGCCCGACAGTTCGGCCGGCAACTGGCCGTGCTCGATCTTTTCGAGGTAGGCGAAAATCGCCTGCTTGATCAACCAGTGCGGGGTGCGCTCGAGGCGGGTGGCGGCATCTTTGAGCCGGGAACGCAGGAGGTCGTCGACCTTGACGCCAAGGGTGGTGCTAGCCATGTTTCCTTCTTTGATACCGGGCGTGAGCCTGGCGAAAGACTAAAAGTTGGGCGAATCGTACGCCTACAAATAAAAAGGTGCAACCAGTTCGACAGGTTGGTTGCACCATGCCGCGAGCCTTGTGGGACGGGGCTTTCCGCGCGGTGAGCGAGAGTCGGACCGTGGTGTTTTCGATCGGTACTTTCCCTGGCGTGATTCTTTTTGAAATAAGCCTTATCAAACGGCTTCGCGCGCCGATATACAGAAGCACGATGATGGACGGCCGGGAACGTCGGTTTCAGGGCACGCAGAAAAGATAAACGGGGTTCTCGAGGGTTGGTGTGATGGAAAAGTGGCTGGTAATACTGGGCATCTGGGTGATGTGCGCGGCCTGTGCGGTGTTTTTCATTCGAGGCGCGACCAGAAGCTCGAATCCGCGCGAAGACGAGCGCAAACAGGCAAGCGCGGCCTCGCGTGGATCGGCGGGCGATACGCGAAACGCGCTGAACGACTGAGATCGGGGGGAGCCCGCGCAACGGCTCATGAAGCCGGACGCGCGCGGGTGTGCGAACTTGCAGTTGGATTGGTGCGCGGAGCTTGGCGCCTGCAGGTCGCTTACGGGTCAGCGCGGCCCGAGCGACGGCGCAACGGGCTCGAACTGCGCACAGACATCGCCGGGGGAAACCAGCTGGTCGTGCAGACGACACAGCCTGCTATCGGCGACGCTCGCGCCGAACCCCGAACTAAACGCGACAAGCCCTGGAATACGCTGCTCGAGCGCGTCCCGTTCACTCACGCGATGCCGGCATCCGGCGCAGCACGGCGTGTTTGCCGCGCCACGATCGTTGGAAACCTTCACGGGCATTATCCGAGGCTGTTCCAGTACGACGCGAACACGTGCGCGGACAGCGCATAGCCGATCGCGATATTGACCACCACGCCCGCCGTGAACGCGAGGAACGGCTTAAGACCGGTCGCCGCAAGCGAGCGGAAGCGCGTCGTCAGACCGATGCTCAGGAAGCAGAAGGTGAACGCCCACGTGCGCAGCACCGTGATCGGCGCGACGAACTCCGGCGTGACGACCTTGCGGTAGTCGGCGAGCGAATAATGGCTCGCGATCCACGTGACCAACGCCGACGCGATCACGAAACCGATCACGAACTTCGGGAAACGCGCCCAGATCTCACCGGCATTCGCGCGCGCGGTGACGCCGCTGTCCTGCGCTTCCCAGCGCGTCGTCGCGACGATTGCGAGCACGAACGCCCAAATGCCGATCCAGATGTCGCGGCCGACCACCTTCATCAGCGTGAACGCCTGCAACGACGCTTCCGGCGCGCCGGCGATCGCGCCGCCTGCGTGCCGCGCGAAATCGCCGTAGGCCTGGGCGGCGGCGATGCCCGCGGCGTCGGCGAATTCGGAGGTGCCGATCCAGGCGCCGGCGACGGCCGTCGACAGGCCGAGCGAGCGCGACACGAACGGCAGCACGAAGATCATCACGACCGCCCATAGGACGACCAGCGTGATCGCGACCGACGCCTGCTCGCGCTTCGCCCGTACCGCGCCGGCAATCGCGATCGCCGCCGACACGCCGCACACTGCGCCACCGACACCGAGCACGGCGGCAAAGCGCCGATCGAGCCCGAACGCGCGCGCAACGAAGAAGATCACGAAGAACGTCACCAACGACACGATGCTCGCCTGCACGACCGCGACCGGCCCGGCCCACACGAGCAACGTGAACGGAAGCGTCGCGCCGAGCAGCACGATACCGACCTTGATGTAAAACTCGACGCGCAACCCCGCCCCGAGCCACTGCGGCAGCGTGAACAGGTTCGATACGAGGAGCCCGAGCGCGAGCGCCACCAGCGGCGGCTCGAGGTTGTACTTCGACGCGTCGACCCACGCGCCGAGCGTCAGGATCAGCGCGGAAGCGACGAATACGACGACGAACGCCGCGAGAAACGCGCCGACGCGCTGCCTGAGCAGAGCGACGCTCGCTCCGAACAGCACCGCGAATGTCGCGAACAGCGCGAGGTAGTTGGGTAGACGTTTGCCGATGTCCTGCGCGGCCTGCGCGACGCTCGACCATTTGGCCGGCGCGACCGCGAGCCACCTGATGCTGCTGCCCGACGCGAACAGCGCCCACGCAATCACGATCACGAGCAGGCCGACGCCAGCGGCGAGCCAGTCTTCGGTCAGCGAAAAGCCGCTGCCTCGTGCGGTTTGCGCGTCTTGTGTACCTTGCCGATGACCCGGTGCGGCGCCCGCCGGTGCGGGATGATGGGTGTCGCTCATTGCAGATGCCCCGAGAAAGTTGAGTGGCATCGGCGCGAAATTATTGTCGTTTAGCCGCAAAATGCGCCGATTTGGCGAATATAGGCGAGCGCTATCGCAAAGCGAAACGATCATTCGCTCTATGGATATGACTCAAAGAAGTAAGGCCGGCGTCACCTGGGCCGTGGCGTCAGATGTCGAGCGGATCGACTTCGAGATTCCAGCGCAGCACGCCCTTGAGCGCGCGCAACAGCGGCTGCCATGCACGCAACGTGGCCTGCAGCGCGGCGCGCGACGCGCTTTCGATCAGCAGCTGCGCGCGATGAACGTGCATCACCTTGACGATCGTGAGCGGCACCGCGTCGTATACGGTGACACGCTCGGCGGCCGGAATCTGCGCAAGCTCGGCGGCGGCCTGCTGCAGGAACGCGAGCGCCGCTTCGAGCGTGCGGCCTTCGGCTCGCAGCAGCGCCTGATAGACGAACGGCGGCAGGTGCGCGTCGCGTCGCTCCGCGAGCGTCGAGTTGGCGAAACCGACGTAGTCGTGACGGCCCAGCGCGTGATACAGCGCGTGACGCGGATAGCGCGTCTGCACCAGCACTTCGCCCGGCAGACCGGCGCGGCCCGCGCGGCCGCTCACCTGCATCAGCTGTGCGAACAGGCGCTCGCTCGCGCGGAAATCATGCGAAAACAGCGCGGTATCGGCGTTCAGCACGCCTACCAGCGACACGCGCTGGAAATCGTGTCCTTTGGCGATCATCTGTGTACCGACCAGAATATCGACCTCGCCTGCGTGCACGTCGGAGAACAACGCCTGCGCGCTGCCTTTGCGGCGCGTGCTATCGGCATCGATACGCAGCACGCGGGCGCCCGGAACCGCGCTGGCGAGCGTTTCCTCGACGCGCTGCGTGCCGCGTCCGAGCGGTGCGATGTCGACGTTGCCGCACTCCGGGCACGAACGCGGGATACGAGACTCCCAGCCGCAGTGATGGCAGCGCAGCGCGCGCTCGGGCTTGTGCAGCACGACGTAGGCGCTGCAGCGCGGACAACCGGCCACCCAGCCGCACGCGTCGCAGGCGAGTTGCGGCGCGTAGCCACGTCGGTTCAGGAACACGAGGCTCTGCTCGCCGCGTTCGAGCCGCGCCTTCATCGCGGCGATCAACGGACCCGACAAGCCTTCGATCGACGCCCGCCCGCGGCGGCGCTCGTCTTCGAGATCGATCAGGCGTACGGCCGGCAGCGCTGCGTCGGCGACGGCCCGGCGCGACAGCGTGAGCCGCTTGTAGCGGCCCTGATCCGCCTGCCACCAGCTCTCGAGCGATGGCGTCGCCGAGCCGAGCACGACCGGCACATCGAGCTGTTTCGCCCGATAAATCGCGAGATCGCGCGCCGAATAGCGCAAGCCCTCCTGCTGCTTGTAGGCCGGATCGTGCTCTTCGTCGACAACGATGATCGCCAGCCGCGGCAGCGACGCGAGTACCGCGAGCCGTGTGCCGAGCACGATGCGCGCACGGCCGGTGTGGGCGGCAAACCAGTTGCGGGCGCGCTCGCCTTCGGCGAGGCCGCTGTGCAGCGTGACGATCGCGCTGGCGTCGAGCGCGGCGAAGCGGGCACGGAACGCCGCCTCGAACTGCGGCGTCAGGTTGATTTCCGGCACCAGCACGAGCGCTTGCGCATCCGGCCTGGCGGCCAGAATCGCGGCAAGTGCGCGCAGGTACACCTCGGTTTTGCCGCTGCCCGTCACGCCGTGCAGCAGAAACGGCGCGAAGCCGTCGGCGGCGCGGATAGCTTCGACAGCACTCGCCTGCTCGTCGGTGAGGGTCGGCAGAACCGGCGCGGGCGCGTCCGGCAGCGAGGCGGCGGGCACCGCGGCGGCGTCGATCACGTTGAGCGTCACCCAGCCAGCGGCCTGCCATGTGTCGAGTGTCGCCAGCGCTTTCGGATGCAGCGCGCGGGCGTCGGCGGCGAGCAGGAAGTCGGCTTGCGCGAGTGCCTGCGCGAGCCCTCGGAGGGCCGTCGCGCGGGCCGGCAACGCGTCAGGCAATGCCGTGCGACCCTCGGGCGTCAACCGATAGCGCTCTTCCGGCGCGAACAGCCGCGACCAGCGCGACGCGTCGCGCAGCGCCTGCGGCAGCGCGGGCAGCGCCACTTCGCCGAGACCGCGTTGATAGTAGTCCGCGGCGAACCCGGCGAGCGCGAGCCAATGCGCCGACACCGGCGGACACGACGCGCAGACCTTATCCACATCCCGCAGGCGTTCGGCGGGCACCTCGCTGTGAGCGGCCACCTCGCAGATCAGCCCCACCACGTGCCGTTTGCCGAACGGAACGCTGACGAGCGCGCCCACGACAGCCGCCTCGGATGTGCCGCAGCGGTAGTCGAACAAGGTCGGCAGCGGATGATCGAGCGCGACGCGGACGAACACTTCGTTCACTCGGCGAGGCGCTGAGGACGAGCCGGCACGAGGCCAAATCGCGGCGCGCGGTGGCTCGCGCGGGAGGCGATACGGCCGAAGTTAAAGTAAAACCTTAATTTCACCGCTAAGTTTTGGATTCGGCTGAACAATTCCGCTCGGCGCGTGGCCCTGTGGATAACTTTGTTGAGAACTTCGCTTCGACGGGCCGCAAATGGCCTAGCGACGGCCTTGTGTGGGATTCCGCACATTTCATCCCGCTCGCCGCAAAGCCTTGCCCGACAAGGCTCAGATCAAATGCGCCGGCTTTGTGCAAGGGTCCGGCCACGATTAAAGCCTCTACTGCGCCGCAGCGTGCGAAGTGTGCATAAGTCAACTCTTGACTTTCGTAAGACCACCATCTGACGGCCTCTTCACGGAACTACGGTCCTTAGGCCCAGAGCCCAATTCGCTGCGACGCAACACGAAACGGTAACGATTACAGTCTCACGAGGTCGTATGTGCACCACTACGAATCGCGCGGCTGTGACGATGCACTTCGTCGACCAACTCGGCAACATGCTCTGGCGGCGTGAACTGCGAAATGCCATGACCCAGGTTGAAAACGTGGCCGGGATGATTGCCGAAGCTGTCGAGCACCGCGCGCGCTTCCATGCGGATAGCGGCGGGCGGTGCAAACAGCACCGACGGATCGATGTTGCCCTGAAGCGCCACCTTGCCACCGACACGCTCGCGCGCCTTACCGAGGTTCACGGTCCAGTCGAGGCCCACCGCGTCGACACCGCTCGCGGCGATATCGTCGAGCCACAGGCCACCGCCCTTCGTGAAGGCGATCACGGGCACTTTTTCGCCGTCGTGCTCGCGCTTCAGCTGACTTACCACCTGCTCGATGTAGCGCAGCGAAAAGCGCTGATAGATGCCATCGGCGAGCGCTCCGCCCCATGTGTCGAAAATCATCACTGCTTGCGCGCCGGCTTCGATTTGCGCGTTCAGATATGCCGCGACCGAGCGCGCGTTGATCTCGAGAATCCGCTGCAGCAAATCGGGACGCGCATACAGCATCGATTTGATCGTGCGGAAGTCCGCCGAGCCCCCGCCTTCTACCATGTAGCACGCGAGCGTCCACGGACTGCCCGAGAAGCCGATCAAAGGCACCCGCTGGCGGCCTTGCGCGTCCTTTAGCGCCGAGCGGATTTCACGCACGGCGTCGGTCACGTAACGCAGTGTCGCGTCGATGTCCGGCACCGCGAGGCGCGCGACGTCGTCTTCGGTGCGCACCGGACGGGCAAATTTCGGCCCCTCGCCGTTGACGAAATCGAGGCCGAGGCCCATCGCGTCGGGCACGGTCAGGATGTCGGAGAACAGGATCGCGGCGTCGAGCGGATACCGATCGAGCGGCTGCAGCGTGACTTCCGTCGCGAAAGCCGGATTCTTCGCGAGACCGAGGAAACTGCCCGCGCGGCCGCGCGTGGCGTTGTATTCCGGCAAATAGCGGCCAGCTTGCCGCATCAGCCAGATCGGCGTGTAGTCGGTGGGCTGGCGCAGCAGCGCGCGCAGGAAAGTGTCGTTCAGGAGTTGATGGGCCACGTTGCGTGCGACTGTAGAGCTGAGGGCAAAAGAGCATTTTACCGGAGGCGGCCGCGGTCATCGCGCATCGCGGGGTAATCGACGTTGCGACGGCGCGTCGTGGGAAGCGGGCGAAGTACAGCTCGGGCGCACCTCCGCCAGCTGCCGGCCGCCACTGCGTGTACGGCTTCGGGTCGCTGTCTTTCGCTGCCCCGGTCACCCTGGCTGAACGGCCGATGTTCAAGCCCGCGCTGCCAAGCTACTATCCGACAGCTTTACCGATGAATTACACACTACACACCACCAGGAGACTCGATGAAGAAGGCAGCACTCGCAATGCTCGGCGCGCTCGCCGGCGTCCTGATGCATGTCGGCGTGGCCAACGCCCAAAGCACCGCGGCCGCGCCGTCCAGGCTCGACGACATCATCAACCGCGGCACGATACGCGCCTGCACTACCGGCGACTACAAGCCGTACTCGTTCTACAAAGGCGATGGCCAGTTCGAGGGCATTGATATCGACATGGCTGAGTCGCTCGCGAAGTCGCTCGGCGTGAAGGTCGAGTTCGTCAAGACGTCGTGGTCGAACCTGATGAACGACTTCGTCGCGAAGTGCGACATCGGCATCGGCGGTGTGTCGCCGACGCTCGAGCGCCAGAAGCATGCGTTCTTCACTCAGGCTTACATGATCGACGGTAAGACGCCGATCGTCCGTTGCGACGACGTCAACAAATATCAGACGGTCGCGCAGATCGATCAACCGTCCACGCGAGTGATCGTCAACCCGGGTGGCACCAACGAGAAGTTCGCGAAGCAATACTTCACGCACGCGAACGTGACCGTTTATCCGGACAACGTGACGATCTTCAAACAGATTCTCGCGGGCAAGGCGGACGTGATGGTAACGGATGCGTCGGAGACCTTGCTACAGCAGAAGCTCAATCCCGGCCTATGCTCGGTGCATCCGGACAAGCCGTTCCAGTACGGCGAGAAGGCATGGCTGCTGCCGCGCGGCGACGTCGCGTTCCAGCAATACGTCGATCAGTGGCTGCACCTCGCCCGAGCGACCGGCGAGTATCAGGCTATTTCGGACAAGTGGTTGAAATAGGCCGACCGTGTCCGTGCCGGGCCGTCATCTGCTAAATAATTGCGGCAAGGGCGGTTGGCGCAGGCCTGAAGGCGTCGCGTCGGCGAGGATGTAACGAAGGGCGACGTCTTCCAGCTGTAATAACTGCCGGATCAGCTCTATAGGGAAGACATTCGCCCCTTTTTAACCAGCAGCGCACGCGGCTTCGTGTCGCTGCATTGCAGCGCAAATTTTCGCCAGTTTGCGAGTATTTGAAGGCATAGCCGCAGTGCTTGTTGCGCAGGAAGTTCGTCGCTCAAAAGCTGCAAATGCAACCATTTCACGCTGATGAATGACCGAATCTATACTGCGATGTGCGTCATGACTGGCATCAATCATGCGTCTCGAGTTGCGTCGCAGGCATCGGTAAAAACTACGTTTCACACGCTTTTATTTTGGCAATAAATCCCGCAACGCCTTATCTGGCGGGCGTTACAACCTGAAACACTTTGTTACCGCCTTCGTAGGTTAATTCGCCCACAATGCCCTCAACGGTTTCAACACGGATGTGGCTGTGTGCGTGGTGTGAGCGGATACGATGCACTTGCCGGTCGGCGGTTGCCGAAGCCCTGTGAAGGGGCATCCCTGCTGGGGCCGTGATCGACGCAGGGTCGTCGGCATAACCGTCCCATCATTGGTCTCCTCGCGCTAACCCCGTAGCGTGTGGTTTTTAGCGGGCTCCAGGCCCGCTTTTTTTTCGTCTGCTCAAACGTTTGCGCGCGACGAATGTCCGCCGCGCAACTTCAGTTCTACTCCTCACCCATTGCTCATGTTTGGCTGCGGAGCCTGCCGCGGCAGCGTCATGCCGTCTTGTCCTCTCTGAGTTTCAATTCGCTGATCATGCTTTCGCGCATCACGAATTTTTGTACCTTGCCGGTTACGGTCATAGGTAGTTCGTCGACGAAGCGGATATATCGCGGCACCTTGTAGTGCGCAATCTGTCCGTGGCAGAACTGCTGGATCTCTTCTGCCGTTGCCTGTTCACCCGTCCGCAGCACGATCCACGCGCATACTTCTTCGCCGTACCTGGTATCGGGCACGCCGAAGACCTGCACGCTCTGGATCTTCGGATGGCGGAACAGAAACTCCTCGATCTCGCGCGGATAGATGTTTTCGCCGCCGCGAATCAGCATGTCCTTCAGCCGGCCGACGATGTTGCAATAGCCTTCGGCGTCGAGCGTCGCCAGGTCGCCCGTATGCATCCAGCCGTCGACGATGCTCTCGTGCGTCTTCGCTTCGTCGCCCCAGTAACCGAGCATCACCGAGTAGCCGCGCGTGCATAGCTCGCCGGTTTCGCCAACCGGGACGATATTGCCCAGTGGATCGACGATTTTCACTTCGAGATGCGGCTGGATGCGCCCGACAGTCGTCGTCCGCTTATCGAGCGGATCGGTCGTCGAGCTTTGAAATGAGACCGGGCTGGTTTCCGTCATGCCGTAGGCGATCGTGATCTCGCTCAGGTGCATCTTCGAGACGACCTTCTTCATCGTCTCGATCGGGCACGGCGAGCCCGCCATGATGCCGGTGCGCAGCCGCGAGAAGTCGTAAGACGCGAAGGTCGGATGGTCGAGTTCGGCGATGAACATCGTCGGCACGCCGTGCAGCGCGGTGCATTTTTCCTCAGCTGTCGCGGCGAGCGTCGCGGCGGGATCGAAGCCCTCGCCCGGGAACACCATGTTCGCCCCAACCGACACGCATGCGAGCACCGCCAGCACCATCCCGAAGCAGTGGTACAGCGGCACTGGAATGCACAGGCCGTCCTGCTCACTGAGCCGCATCGCCATCGCGATATAGCGCGCGTTGTTCACGATGTTGCGATGCGTCAGCGTCGCGCCCTTTGGATTGCCCGTTGTGCCGCTGGTGAACTGGATGTTGATTGGTTCACGGCACGACAGCGTCGCGCCGATCGCATCGAGCCGGGTGGCGTCGAACGACGCGCGCCCACGCTCGATCACATCGGAAAAGCTCAGCATGCCTGGCGTCTCCGTGTCGCACATGCGGATCACGTAGCGCAGCTCCGGCAGCCGCGCGGCATGCAGTCCGCCCGGCGGCTGCGTCGCGAGTTCGGGCGCAAGCTCCTGCAGCATCTCGAGGTACATCGACGTCTTGAAGCGCTCCGCGGTGATGATCGCCTTGCAACCGACCTTGTTCAGCGCATATTCGAGCTCCGCGAGCCTGTAGGCCGGATTGATATTGACGAGGATCGCGCCGATACGCGCGGTCGCGAACTGCGTCAGCAGCCACTCGACGCGGTTCGGCGACCAGATGCCTACGCGGTCGCCCTTGGCGATGCCGAGTGCAAGCAGCCCGGACGCAAGCACGTCCACTTCTTGCGCGAATTCGCTCCACGTCCAGCGAATGCGCTGCTCGCGAAACACCACGGCCGGTCGTTCGGGAAAGCGCGCCGCGGTGTCGCGCAGAAACTCGCCGACGGTCGCTTCGCTCAACGGATTTTCAGTCGACCCGCGCACGTACGACAGTCCATCTGCGGGTTCGATGAGCGCACCTTCGCCCGAGCTATGCGTTGCCATGGTGTTGTCTCCGTGAGCGCGAGCGCGCTCGATTGAAATGAATTTGAAATCGATTGTGCACCGGCGCGTACCGGGCCGGCATCAAGTCTTACCCGCACCGCATCGCGCCGAGCGACGCCTATGTCTCCACCCTCATGGATTTTGCCGTCCTTTACGTAAACGTCAACCAGATACCAAAAAAAAGCAGCCGCGTGGGCTGCTTTCTTCTGCTACGTGCTGCTTTAGTGCTGGCCGCGCAGCTTGCGCAGACGCTGGATTGCCGCGAGTTGTGCGGTCGCGTACGCGAGCTCCGCTTGTGCGGTCGCGTACTCGAGGTTCGAACCCGTGTTCTGCAGCGCCTCTTCCGCACGCTTGCGTGCGTCTTCGGCCTTGGCTTCGTCGAGATCCTTGCCTCGAATCGCGGTGTCGGCGAGAACCGTCACTGCGCCCGGCTGGACTTCGAGGATGCCGCCGGCGACGAACACAAACTCTTCTTCGCCGTTTTCAACTTCGATGCGCACCGCACCCGGACGGATCCGTGTGATGAGCGGCGTGTGGCCCGGCAGAATGCCGAGTTCACCCGCTTCGCCTGGCAGCGCGACGAACTTCGCCTGGCCCGAGAAGATTTCCTCTTCCGCGCTGACGACGTCTACTTTAATGGTTGCCATATGTGTCGACTCCTGTCGACGAGAGTTAGCGCTTTAGTGCTGACCCCCGTCCCATGCAAGGCGGGTTGAGCGTAATAAGAGACGCTGGCTCTGCTCAACACTACCGTTTTGGCAGTCGTGATGCGCGAGGCCCGCGCCCGCTTCGTTACACCCGACCTTTACTGGATCTTCTTGGCCTTTTCGAAGGCTTCGTCGATCGTGCCGACCATGTAGAACGCTTGCTCCGGCAGGTGATCGCACTCGCCTTCGACGATCATCTTGAAGCCACGGATCGTTTCCTTCAGCGGCACGTACTTGCCCGGCGAACCCGTGAACACTTCAGCGACGTGGAACGGCTGCGACAGGAAACGCTGGATCTTACGAGCACGCGCGACAGCGAGCTTGTCTTCCGGCGCGAGTTCGTCCATGCCCAGAATCGCGATGATGTCGCGCAGTTCCTTGTAGCGCTGCAGCGTTTGCTGCACGCCGCGCGTGATCGAGTAGTGCTCTTCGCCGATCACGTGCGGGTCGATCTGACGCGAGGTCGAATCGAGCGGATCCACTGCGGGGTAGATACCAAGCGAAGCGATGTCACGCGACAGCACGACGGTTGCGTCCAGGTGGCCGAAGGTCGTAGCCGGCGACGGGTCGGTCAAGTCGTCCGCAGGGACGTACACGGCCTGCACAGACGTAATCGAACCAGTCTTGGTCGACGTAATACGCTCTTGCAGCTTACCCATTTCTTCAGCCAGCGTCGGCTGATAGCCCACTGCCGACGGCATACGGCCGAGCAGCGCCGACACTTCGGTACCGGCCAGCGTGAAACGGTAGATGTTGTCGACGAAGAACAGCACGTCGAGGCCTTCGTCACGGAAGTGCTCGGCCATCGTCAGACCGGTCAGCGCAACGCGCAGACGGTTGCCCGGCGGCTCGTTCATCTGGCCGTACACCAGCGCGACCTTGTCGAGAACGTTCGAGTCCTTCATTTCATGATAGAAGTCGTTCCCTTCGCGGGTACGCTCGCCCACACCGGCGAACACGGAATAACCGCCGTGTTCCTTCGCGATGTTGTTGATCAGTTCCATCATGTTCACGGTCTTGCCCACACCGGCGCCACCGAACAGACCCACCTTACCGCCCTTTGCGAACGGGCAGATCAGGTCGATAACCTTGATGCCGGTTTCGAGCAGCTCGGTCGACGGCGACAGTTGGTCGAACGCCGGAGCCTTCTGGTGGATCGCACGCGTGGTTTCGCTCGAAATCGGGCCGGCTTCGTCGATCGGACGGCCCAGCACGTCCATGATACGGCCGAGGGTCGGCTTGCCGACCGGCACGCTGATCGGGTTGCCGGTGTTCTTGACGATCGTGCCGCGGCGCAGACCGTCAGAAGCACCCAGACAGATGGTACGGACCACGCCGTCGCCCAGCTGCTGCTGGACTTCGAGCGTCAGCTCCGAACCTTCGAGAATGAGCGCGTCGTAGATCTTCGGCATGGATTCACGCGGAAATTCCACGTCGATCACCGCGCCGATGCACTGTACGATCTTGCCTTCTACCAAAGCAGTAGTACTCATCGCTTTTCCTTTAGATACTCAATTCTTCACTCGCGCAAAGGCGCAGTTTCTCCGATGGGTGCGCCGCTCGGGCGCACACGCAACGACCTGTCTGACCGAGGTCAGACAGCCGCCGCTCCACCGACGATTTCCGACAGTTCTTTCGTGATCGCGGCCTGACGGCTCTTGTTGTACACGAGCTGCAGATCGCTGATGACCGTCTTCGCGTTGTCCGAAGCGGCTTTCATCGCGACCATGCGGGCCGACTGCTCCGATGCCATGTTTTCCGCGACGGCCTGATAGACCAGCGCTTCGACATAACGCACCAGCAGTTCGTCCACCACTGCTTGCGCATCCGGCTCGTAGATGTAGTCCCACTGCGTGTTCGGCGTCGTACCGTCTTCTTCCGTGCGCTCGAACTGGTCCGCCGACAACGGCAGCAGTTGCTCGATCACCGGCTCCTGCTTCATCGTGTTGACGAAGCGCGTGTACGCGAGGTACACCGCCGAAATCTTGCCTTCCGAGAACAGGTCGAGTTGCACCTTCACGGCGCCGATCAGCTTTTCCAGATGCGGCGTATCGCCCAGTTGCACGACGTTCGACACGACCTTCGCCTGCAGACGGTTCAGGAAGCCCAGACCCTTGCTGCCGATCGCGGTTGCCTCGATCGTCTTGCCCTGACCTTCAAGTTCCTTGAACCTCTGCAGCGACGCGCGCAGCACGTTGGTGTTCATCCCGCCGCAAAGACCTTTATCAGTCGTGACGAGGATGATACCGGCCGCCTTCGCACCTTCGTTCGACACCATGAACGGGTGACGATACTCCGGGTTCGCACGGCTCATGTGCGCGGCGATGTCGCGGACCTTGTCGGCATACGGGCGAGCAGCGCGCATGCGCTCTTGAGCGCGGCGCATCTTTGATGCGGCCACCATCTCCATCGCTTTCGTGATCTTGCGCGTGTTTTGCACGCTCTTGATCTTGCCGCGAATTTCCTTCATTCCAGCCATTGCTTGCTCCTTTGTCGGCCCGGGTTAGCGCTTCAGCGCTCACCCGGGTCCCATGCAAAGCGGCCGAAGCAGCGCGGGAGCATTCGCATGCGGCCCGCGCCGCTTCAAGGTCCGTTTATGCCTTGCGGATCACTCGCGGATCAATAAGCGCCGGACTTCTTGAAGTCTTTGACGGCCGCGTGCAGCAGGCCTTCGTCGTCCTTCGAGAGTTCCTTGGTATCTTCGATACGCTTGACCAGGTCAGCATGGCTCGACTTCAGGTGATCGCGCAGGCCCTTCTCGAACGGCAGGACTTGGGCAACTTCGAGGTCGTCGAGATAGCCGTTGTTCGCTGCGAACAGCGACACAGCCAGTTCCCACACTTGCAGCGGCTGATACTGCGGCTGCTTCAGCAGTTCCGTCACGCGGCGGCCGCGCTCGAGTTGCTTGCGGGTCGCTTCGTCGAGGTCCGAGGCGAACTGCGCGAACGCAGCGAGTTCACGGTACTGCGCGAGGTCGGTACGGATACCGCCCGACAGCTTCTTCACGACCTTCGTCTGAGCCGCACCACCCACACGCGACACCGACACGCCAGCGTTAATTGCCGGGCGGATACCTGCGTTGAAGAGGTCGGTTTCAAGGAAGATCTGGCCGTCGGTAATCGAGATCACGTTCGTCGGAACGAATGCGGTCACGTCGCCTGCCTGCGTTTCGATGACCGGCAGTGCCGTCAGCGAACCGCTCTTGCCCTTCACTTCACCGTTGGTGAACTTCTCGACGTACTCTTCCGAGACGCGAGCAGCACGCTCGAGCAGACGCGAGTGCAGATAGAACACGTCACCCGGGTAAGCTTCACGGCCCGGCGGGCGGCGCAGCAGCAGGGAGATCTGACGGTATGCCCAAGCCTGCTTGGTCAAGTCGTCATAAACGATCAGCGCGTCCTGGCCGCGATCGCGGAAGTATTCGCCCATCGTGCAACCGGCGTACGGCGCGAGGTATTGCATCGCGGCCGAATCCGAAGCCGAAGCGGCCACGACGATCGTGTATTCCAGCGCGCCCGATTCTTCGAGCTTACGCACTACGTTCATGATCGACGAAGCCTTCTGGCCAATCGCGACGTAGATACAAACGAGGTTCTTGCCCTTCTGGTTGATGATCGCGTCCACGGCGACTGCGGTCTTGCCGCACTGGCGGTCGCCGATGATCAGCTCACGCTGGCCACGGCCAATCGGCACCATCGAGTCGATTGACTTCAGACCGGTTTGGACCGGTTCCGAAACCGACTTACGCCAGATCACGCCCGGTGCAATCTTTTCGATTGCGTCGGTCATCTTCGCATTGAGCGGGCCCTTGCCATCGATCGGGTTGCCGAGCGCGTCGACCACACGCCCGAGCAGTTCCGGACCAACCGGCACTTCGAGAATGCGGCCCGTCGTCTTGACGATGTCGCCTTCCGAAATGTGTTCATATTCACCCAGAATCACGGCGCCGACCGAGTCGCGCTCGAGGTTCAGCGCCAGACCGAAGGTGTTGCCCGGGAATTCGAGCATTTCGCCCTGCATCACTTCCGACAGACCGTGGATACGCACGATACCGTCGGTCACGGAGATCACGGTGCCCTGGTTGCGAACGTCTGCGCTCGCTTCAAGGCCCTGGATCCGGCTCTTGATCAGCTCGCTGATCTCAGAGGGATTGAGTTGCATTATTCGCTCCTGATAGTCAATTCTGTTGCGTGCCAGCCGCTAAAGCGCGAAGCGCTTCAGGCCGTCAGGGCCGTTTGCATCCTGGCGAGCCGCGCGCGGACCGAGGTATCGAGCACTTCGTCGCCGACCGTCACGCGTACGCCGCCGATCAGCGACTGATCGATTTCGACCGTCGGCTTCAGCTTGCGCTTGAACTTGCGTTCGAGGCTTGCGACGAGTTCGTTCAACTGCGCACCTTCGAGCGGGAATGCGCTGACGACCAGCACATCTGCCGCGCCTTCGCGGGCGTTCTTCAACTCTTCGAACTGCGAGGCGATTTCAGGCAGCAGCTGCAGGCGATGGTTGTCCACCAGCATCTGCACCAGATTCTTCGCTTGCGCGTTGTCCTTGAGCGGCGACTTGACCGCAGCCAGCAGCAGATCGCTAACCTGGGCGCGGCTCACTTTCGGGCTCGAGGCGATCGACAGCACATCGGGCAGACGCGCAACCTGTGCCAGCTCCTGCACGAGCGTGGACCAGGCGGCGATGTCACCAGCTTCGGCCACGCCAAACAGCGCTTCCGCGTAGGGACGGGCGATGGTTGCAAGTTCGGCCATGATCAGAGCTCGGCTTTCAGTTGATTCAGCAGGTCAGCGTGAGCTGCCTGGTCGACTTCGCGCTTCAGGATCTGTTCAGCGCCCTTCACAGCGAGTGCAGCGACTTCGCCACGCAGCGCTTCGCGCGCCTTCACGACTTGCTGCTCCGCGTCGGCCTTCGCCTGCGCGATGATGCGGGCGGCTTCCGCCTGCGCCTGAGCCTTGATTTCGTCGGCGACTGCGACAGCGCGCTTTTCAGCGTCGGCGATGCGTTGCTGGCCATCGTTGCGAGCCTGAGCCAGTTCCTGGTCGACGCGCTTATGAGCGGCTTCGAGTTCCTGCTTGCCCTTTTCCGCGGCGGACAGACCGTCGGCGATCTTCTTCGCGCGCTCGTCGAGGGCGTTGATCAGCGGCGGCCACACGAATTTCATCGTGAACCACGCGAGGATCAGGAACACGACCATTTGCGCAAACAGGGTTGCGTTGAGATTCACGGTGTTTCCTTAAACGTTGCTTGTTCGGAAAGTGAAACGGCAAGGCGCTCATCGATTCTGCTCGATCAGCGCCCCAGTACCCGTTCCGCCCTGCGCCTTTACTTGTTATAGCTCAGGCGCAAACCTCCGAGGAACCTCAGCCTGCCAGTTTCGAGAGCAGCGGGTTCGCGAACGCAAACAGCATTGCCACACCAACGCCAATCAGGAACGCCGCATCGATCAGACCAGCCAGCAGGAACATCTTGGTTTGCAGCGGGTTCATCAGTTCCGGCTGACGGGCACATGCTTCGATGTACTTGCCGCCCATCAGACCGATACCGATACAGGCGCCGATAGCACCCAGGCCGATGATGATGCCGATACCGATGGCGGTCAGACCCTGGATGTTGGCGATGAAAGCTTGCATGATCACTCCTTTGTGAAAAGTCTTTTAGAACTGGTTGGAACTGGGATTTGAAAAACTACGATTCTTTGCCGACAACGCGGGTTAGTGCGCGTCGTGTGCCTGGCCGATGTACACCAGCGTCAGCATCATGAAAATGAACGCCTGCAGCAGAACGATCAGGATGTGGAAGATTGACCACACTGTGCCGGCGACCACGTGGCCGATGAAGCCAAGCACCGTCGTGTCCGCGCCGAAGCTCCAGATGCTGCCGAGCAGGGCAATCAGCAGGAACAACAGTTCGCCCGCGTACATGTTGCCGAATAGCCGCATGCCGAGCGAGACCGTCTTCGCGACGAACTCGATGATGTTCAGTGCCAGGTTCGGGATCCACAGCAGCGGATGCGCGCCGAACGGAGCGGACAGCAGTTCATGCACGAAGCCGCCAGCGCCCTTGATCTTGAAGTTGTAGTAAATCATCAGCACGAACACGCCGAGTGCGATGCCGATCGTGCCGTTCAGGTCGGCGGTGGGCACGAGGCGGTGGTGCGGAATGACTTCGGAGAGGCCCAGCCAGCCGATCAAGCGGCCCGGCAGGTCGACGGGGATAAAGTCGAGCGAGTTCATCAGCGCGACCCAGACGAACACCGTCAGCGCGAGCGGCGCGATGAAGGTGCGCGAGCCGTGGATCATGGCCTTCGATTGATCCTCGACCATTTCGACCAGCATTTCGATCGCGCATTGGAAGCGGCCCGGCACGCCGGACGTCGCCTTGCGGGCTGCCAGATGCAGCACGAGGATCGTGACGAGACCGCACACGATCGACCAGAAAAGGGTGTCGAGATTCCACACATGGATGTCGAAAATCGACGTCTGGTGTGCGGTGGAAAAGTTCTGCAAGTGGTGCGCGATGTACTCGGACGGATCCATTGCGCGCGTGCCTTCGCTAGCTGCCATATCGTTAAAGCCACCCAAATTGTCGAAAATCGTTCTAGGCCGTTCCCACCGAAATACCGTATGCGGGAACGCGCCGGGTGCGGGCCCAGTCTCGTCCGCACACCCGTGCCGGCGCTCCGCGCCGGCCTTAAATTCTTTTTGCTACTATTTTTTGTGCTGCTACCTTAGCGCCACGCCAAGGCGATCCAGTAAGTCTTCAGCGCGATGAGGTAGGTCACCAGCAGCGGAATCCAACGTACGTCGTGATACCAGAAGGCGATTGCGACAAACATCGCAATCGTTGTCCCCATCTTTAATGCTTCGCCGATCATCCAACTCATCACGGTCTCGGCGCCGCCCAGCTTTTCCAGTCGCGCCGCGAACAACGCACCCGGCACCCAGCAGATCGCCCCCCCCAGGAACGCTGACAGCGCAGTAGCACCCGGCGGCTTGTAGAACAGCCACCACAACAGCGTTGCAACCAGGGACAAAACCATTTGCGCTGCGACGACCCTGAACGGCGTCACGCGCGATGGACGACCCACGCCGGGACCAAACAGCTTTTCCGCCTCGGCCCGCGTGAGCGGAACGATATTGTTATCTTCATGCGCGTCATCCCACGCTTCGGCCGGATCGAACTGCCGACTGGCGGACGTCTCGGGTGCGGAGCGTTCAGCGCGGTGTCTGTCGTCACCATTTTCCGGCGACAGATTCGACGTTTTAACCGCCATCCCAATGTTCCGAAAGTCTCGTTCAGCCCGCGAATTTACGCAGCGCTTACGGGGTTGCCGTGCAATTAAATCCGGGCGATTGTAAGCGATAGTTGCAGGCAATTCAAGACTTTAGGCCAACCTATAACGGCGTGAAACGTGCCTTCACGATGCGGTAAAACATATGCTAACGACGCGAATCACGTCAAATGTAAGGTGGACGGGGGGCGGCAAAATCCGTGGGGGTAGTCGCGTGGATCGAAGCTCTTTGGCAGGCCGTTTCGACGCTGCGGCGGACGTCTCGAAAATGCAACAAACGCCGCTTTTTTAAGGGCTAAACGGGACGGATCTTCAATTGAACTGAGCCATAATCGCCGCGATTTTCATGATGATCGAGCCGCTTTGCGATAGTGGCTCGTAAGGATGATTACCGCGTCGATGTCGAAGGCTTGAAACTAGGATTCCTGATTATTTTTGCATCGTTTGTTTGGAATCCACGATAGTTGCTCGCGCTGAGGTAAACCAACTCGCGGCAGTGCTCATGCACAGGCCGCCAGCCGTTCACCACCCTTCCCTGCTAAGCGCCATTCTGCGCTCAGACGTTCGCGTTCCCGCGCAAGCGGACAAGAATGCCTTCCAACGCGTCGAGATCGCCAAAGTCCACCAGCACCTGGCCGCGACCGCGTCGACCGAGCTTGATTTTCACCGTCGCCGACAACAGGTCCGACAGTTCCTCTTCTAGCCGTCGCGTGTCGCGGCCGCCATCCGGGTTCGCGCGCGCCTTGACCGCCGGCGTCACTTTCGTAGTCATCGCGACCAGCTTTTCGGTCTCGCGCACAGACAGGCGCTTATTGACGACCTGATTGGCCAGCGTGATCTGCGTCGCGGCATCGACCGCGAGCAGCGCGCGAGCGTGACCCATGTCGAGATCGCCGGCGAGCAACATCGTCTGTACCGGTGTCGCGAGATTCAGCAACCGCAGGAGGTTCGACACCGCGCTGCGCGAACGGCCCACCGACTCTGCCGCCTGCTCATGCGTGAAATTGAATTCGTCCAGCAGGCGCTGGATGCCCTGAGCCTCTTCGAGCGGATTCAGATCCTCGCGCTGGATGTTCTCAATCAGCGCCATCGCCGCGGCGGCCTGATCGGGCACGTCCTTCACGAGCACCGGCACCTCATCGAGGCCTGCGAGTCGCGCTGCGCGAAAACGCCGCTCGCCCGCGATGATCTCGTAGCGATCCGCCGCGATCGGACGCACGAGAATCGGCTGCATCAGCCCTTGCGCGCGGATGCTTGCCGCGAGTTCCTGCAGCGCACCTTCGTCCATGCGCGTACGCGGCTGGTATTTGCCAGCCTGCATCTTGCCGAGTGGCAGTACGTTCGGCGCACCATCGATCACCGCTGCTTCGGTGATATCCGCGGTGCCGCCGAGCAATGCCTCCAGACCGCGGCCCAGTCCCTTCTTTCTTGCTACTGCGTTCATCGTGCTTCCTCGATCCGCTTAGGATGCCTGGGGCGCGTCATTCAGCGCGCGCACCCGCTCAATCATTTCGACGCCGAACTGCACGTACGCCTGCGCGCCTCGCGACGCCCTGTCGAACACCACACCGGGCAGCCCGTAGCTGGGTGCCTCGGCCAATCGCACATTGCGTGGAATCACCGCGTCGAACACCTTGTCGCCGAAGTGCTCTTTCAATTGATCCGAGACTTGCTGTTGCAACGTGATGCGCGGATCGAACATCACGCGCAGGAGCCCGATCACCTTGAGGTCGCGATTCAGGTTCGCGTGCACCTGCTTGATCGTATTGACGAGGTCGGACAGCCCTTCGAGCGCGAAGTATTCGCACTGCATCGGAATGACGACGCCGTGCGCGGCGCATAGTCCGTTGAGCGTCAGCAGCGACAGAGCCGGCGGGCAATCGATCAGCACGAAATCGTACTCGCCCTCGACCGCAGCGAGCGCCGTCCTAAGTTGACGCTCGCGATTCTGCATTGTGACGAGCTCGACCTCGGCGCCCGCGAGCTCACGGTTCGCGGGCACCACGTCGTATCCGATCGCCTCGGGCCGCACGCGCGCATCGGCCACCGACACGCTGTCAACGAGCACTTCGTAGACCGTGTTCGTACATTCGGCTTTGTCGATACCGCTGCCCATCGTGGCGTTGCCTTGCGGGTCCAGATCGATGAGAAGGACTCGCTGTCCCTGCGCTGCCAGGCTCGCGGCCAGATTGACTGCGGTGGTCGTCTTGCCGACACCGCCCTTCTGGTTCGCAACGCAGAAGATTTTTGCCATCGTTGGTGTGTCCCTTTTGCTGCTTGGATGAAGTGAAAATCGTTGGGGGTGCCTAGAGGCCGCGTGGCCGTTAGCTTTCGCTGTCCACTCGCACCTCAATCAGGTGCCGTTCGGCGTCGAGCGACGGCACGTTCAGCCGGATGATCTGTTCCACGTGGGCACCCGCCGGTAGACGCGCGATTTCGGCATCCGGCCGCACACCCTTCATCGCCCAGATCGCGCCCTGCTCCGCAATCAGATGACGGGCCAGTGTAACGAAATCCGCGAGTTCTGCGAATGCGCGCGAGACGATTACGTCGAACTTTGCCGGTACTTCGGCGCCAGGCTGCAGCGTCTCCACCCGGCCGGTCACGACCGACAGGTTCGCGAGACCCAGTTCGGCCTTTGCCTGCGCTTGAAATGCCGTCTTCTTATGGACGATGTCGTTCGTCGTGACGGTCCAATCGGGCAGCATAATCGCGAGTACGATGCCCGGCATGCCACCGCCCGAGCCCACGTCGAGCACCGACGACGGACCGCGCGGCGCCAGGTGCGGCACGATCGACAGCGAATCAAGGATGTGCTGAATCAGCATCTGCCGCGGATCGCGGATTGCCGTCAGGTTGTAGACGCTGTTCCACTTCGCGAGCAGCGCGACGTAATCGAGCAGCTTGCGCTGCTGCACGTCGCGGAGTTCGAGGCCAAGTTCACGGACACCGTCCGCCAGCAATGACGCCAACGCCTGCTGGTCGATTCCCCTTTGCGCTGCCGTCATTGCACCACCGGCGAGCTGTCGGCGCCGGGCTCGGCAGGTTTCGACGGGCGACGCCCGAGGCCACGCTTCAGATGGACCATCAGCAGCGAGATCGCGGCAGGCGTGATGCCCGAAATACGCGACGCCTGGCCGATCGTTTCCGGCCGGAACTGCATCAGCTTCTGGCGGGCTTCGAACGACAGTCCACGCACCTCGGTGTAGTCCAGCCCTTCGGGCAGACGGGTATTCTCTTGCGCCTCGTTGCGTTCGATCTCACCGGCCTGTCGGTCGATATAGCCTTGATATTTGACGCCGATTTCGATCTGCTCCTTAATCTGCGCGAGCAGCACGGGGTCTTCCGCTAGTGCTTCAGGCGCGCCACAAGTGCCATCGCGCAGCGCGCAGACGCCGTCGTAGCTGACACCCGGACGACGCAGCAAGTCCGCGAGACTGTATTCGTGGTCGATCGGCTTGCCGAGCAATGCGGTGGCTTGTTCCGCGGATAAGGTCTTAGGATTGACCCAGGTTGAACGCAAGCGCTGTGTTTCACGTGAAACAGCGTCACGCTTGCGACTGAAGGCGTCCCAGCGGGCGTCATCGACTACACCGAGCTCGCGCCCGATCTCCGTCAACCGCATGTCGGCATTGTCCTCGCGCAAGCTCAGACGGTACTCCGCACGGCTCGTGAACATCCGGTACGGCTCGGACACCCCGCGCGTGACCAGATCGTCGACGAGGACGCCGAGATAAGCCTGGTCGCGCCGCGGGCACCATGCTTCCTTGCCTTGCACGAACAGGCCCGCATTGATGCCCGCCAGAACGCCCTGCGCTGCCGCCTCCTCGTAGCCAGTCGTACCGTTGATCTGTCCGGCGAAGAACAGCCCACCGATCACCTTGGTTTCCAGCGATGCCTTCAGCCCACGCGGATCGAAATAATCGTACTCGATCGCATAGCCGGGCCGCAGGATATGGGCATGCTCCAGACCGCGCATCGATCGCACCAGCTCGAGCTGCACGTCGAACGGCAGGCTCGTCGAGATCCCGTTCGGATAGAACTCGTTAGTGGTCAGACCTTCCGGCTCGAGATAGATCTGATGCGATTCCTTCGACGCAAACCGGTGAATCTTGTCCTCGATCGACGGGCAATAGCGTGGCCCCACCCCCTCGATCACGCCCGTGTACATCGGTGAACGGTCGAGACCGCCGCGAATGATGTCGTGTGTCCGTTGATTCGTATGCGTGACCCAGCACGGCACCTGGCGCGGGTGCTGCTCGACGCGCCCGAGGAACGAGAACACCGGCACCGGGTCCAGATCGCCCGGCTGCTCTTCGAGTTGCGAATAGTCGATCGTGCGACCGTCGATCCGCGGCGGCGTACCCGTCTTCAGGCGGCCCTGCGGCAGCTTCAGCTCTTTCAGCCGAGCCGACAGCGAGACCGCGGCGGGGTCACCCGCGCGGCCGCCGGTGTAGTTGTTCAAGCCCACGTGAATCTTGCCGTCGAGGAACGTGCCAGCCGTCAGCACCACCGCGCGAGACCGGAAACGAATACCCACTTGCGTGACGGCGCCGACCACGCGGTCGCCCTCGACCATTAGATCGTCGACGGCCTGCTGAAACAGCCACAGATTCGGCTGGTTCTCCAGACGATGGCGGATCGCCGCCTTGTACAGCACGCGGTCGGCCTGAGCGCGCGTCGCGCGGACCGCCGGTCCTTTCGACGAATTGAGGATGCGGAACTGGATGCCGCTTTCGTCGGTGGCAGCCGCCATGGCGCCGCCGAGCGCATCGACCTCCTTGACCAGATGGCCTTTGCCGATGCCGCCAATCGACGGATTGCAGCTCATCTGACCAAGGGTTTCGATGTTATGGGTCAAAAGCAGCGTTCTATTGCCCATGCGCGCCGACGCCAAAGCGGCTTCGGTGCCGGCATGACCGCCGCCGACGACGATTACGTCAAATTCTGTGGGAAAAAGCATCGCGGGATCTCACGCCAGATCGTCGCGTGAGCCTTCAAAGGAAAATGTATGGGCGAATTATAACGGGTTAAGTTTCGGCCCGAATTTCGTCCGAATGATGAAACATAAAAAAACGGTGTGTTTCACGTGAAACACACCGCCTTCAAACACAGCGATCGCCGAAAAAGTGCGCGTTTATGCGACCTTTTTAGCCAGGCCGAGATAGGTTTCGATCACGCGAGGATTCTGCGCGAGGTCGGTCGCTGGTCCCTCCAGCGCCAGCTCACCGGTCTCCAGCACATAGCCGTAGTCCGAGATTTGCAATGCGGCGCGCGCATTCTGCTCGATCAGTAGCGTCGCGACGCCCGTCTGCCGCAACGCGCTGATGATGTGGAAGATTTCCTTCACGATCAGCGGCGCGAGACCGAGGCTCGGCTCGTCCAGCATCAGCAGATCGGGCTTGCCCATCAGCGCGCGGCCGACCGCGAGCATCTGCCGTTCGCCGCCCGAAAGCGTGCCCGCCGCCTGCTTGCGCCGCTCCTTCAGCCGTGGGAACAGTTCGAACACCGGCTCCAGCTGATCGAGAAAGTTGCGCTCTCCTGCCCGCTTGCGTCGGTAAGCTCCAAGCAGCAGATTGTCCTCGACGGTCATCGAAGCGAAAAGCTCGCGCTTCTCCGGCACCAGACACATACCCAGCGCGACCCGCTTTTCCACCGGCATCGAGCTGACGTCCTCTCCCTGATACGAAACCGCGCCTTTCGCATGACCAGACGGCGGCAACGCGCCCATGATCGCATTCAGCAGGGTCGACTTCCCCGCGCCGTTCGGACCGATCACGGAGACGATCTGCCCCGCCCGCACCTTGATCGCCGCATTGTGCAGCGCCTCGACCTTGCCGTACCGGACCGACAGATGGTCCACCTCGAGAATCGGTCCGGCGGCCGCCACGCCGGTCGTTGTCATGTTGTCCATCATTCCACCCCGCCCAGATACGCTTCGAGCACCGCCGGATCCTGCTGCACTTCCTGCGGCAGACCTTCAGCGATTCGCGTGCCGAACTCCATCACCACGAGCCGGTCCGTCAGATTCATCACAAAATCCATGTCGTGCTCGACGAGCAGCACACTCATCCCTTCCGCCTTTAGCTTGCGCAGCAGATCGGCGAGCTGCAGCTTTTCCTGATAGCGCAGACCAGCTGCCGGTTCGTCGAGCAATAGCAGAGTCGGATCGCAGCATAACGCGCGCGCAATTTCGAGAATCCGCTGTTGACCGAGCGCGAGGCTGCCCGCTTCGTCATACATATGCTGTTCGAGGCCGACGCGGCGAATCTGCCGAGCGGCTTCGGCCATCAGCCGCGCCTCTTCCGAGCTGTTCAGCCGCACGACACTGCGCCACACACCTGCATGGCCTCGCAGATGCGCGCCGATCGCGACGTTCTCGAGCACGGTCATGCCCGGCAGCAGCTTTACGTGCTGGAAGGTCCGGCCGATGCCACGCTTAACGATTTCACGTGAACTCAGCGCATCGATGCGCTCGCCGCGGAACGTGATCTCGCCCCTCGTCGCCTGCAGCACGCCGGTCACCAGATTGAACGTGGTCGACTTACCCGCGCCATTCGGTCCGATTAGCCCGATGATCTGCCCCGCTTTGACTTCGAAGCTGACATCGTTCACGGCGACGAGACCGCCGAACTGCTTGCGCGCCTTGTTCACCGTCAGCAGGTCCTCGCCGGCCTGCGGCTTGTTGCGCTGCGGCAGAGGGACCGCGTGGTCTGCGAGATGCGCCCGCGGGCCACGCGGGAAAAAGCGTGCGACGAACGGCCACACGCCCTGCCGCGCATACTGCAGCAACAGCACCATGATGATGCCGAACACGATCACTTCGAAGTTGCCGTTCTCGCCGAGCAGTTTCGGCAGCAGCGTCTGTAGATAATCCTGCAGCACCGTGAGGATTGCCGCGCCAAGCACCGCGCCCCAGACGTGCGAGACACCGCCCACCACTGCCATGAACAGAAACTCGATGCCGTGATTCAGCCCGAACGGCGTCGGATTCACCGCGCGCTGCAAGTGCGCGTACAGAAAGCCCGATACCGACGCAAGCACCGCCGCATAGACGAAGATCACGACGCGCATCCAGCCGGTATTGACACCCATTGCCTCGGCCATCAGACCACCGCCGCGCAGCGCGCGAATTGCGCGACCCGGACGACTATTAAGCAGATTCTGAACAGAAACGACCGAACCGAGCACGACAACCCAGATCAGGTAATAGATATGGCGGCCGGACTCGAGGTTGATCCCAAAAACATTCAGCACCGGGATGCCGTTGATGCCGTCGTACTTGCCGAGCATCTCCAGATTGCCGAACAGGTAGAACAGCGCGAGCCCCCACGCAATCGTGCCGAGCGGCAGGAAGTGGCCGGACAGGCGCATCGTCACGAGACCGAGCATCAGCGCGACCAGCGCAGTCACGATCACGCCCGCGATAAGTGCAAGCCACGGCGACACACCGAAGTTCGTCGTCAGATACGCGGTTGCATAAGCGCCGATGCCGACGAACGCGGCCTGCCCGAAGCTCGTCATGCCGCCGATACCGGTCAGCAGCACGAGGCCGATCGCAACGATCGAATAGAGACCGATGTAGTTCAGCAGCGTGACCCAGTACTCCGGCACATGAATCGGTTGCGGCAGAACCGGCAAAGCGAACAGCACCACGAGGAACAACCAGAAGAACTTCTTTTGCATGGTCCGTTTCATCGTGTCACTCCTCTTCCTCTTCGGCATGCGGGCTCGCAAGGCTGCGCCACAGCAGCACCGGGATGATTAGCGTGAACACGATCACTTCCTTATAAGCACTGGCCCAAAACGACGAATACGACTCCAGCAGACCGACGAGAATCGAGCCGGCCGCCGCGAGCGGATAGCTGACCAGACCGCCGATGATCGCGCCCACGAAGCCCTTCAAACCGATCAGGAAGCCCGAGTCGTAGTAGATCGTCGTGAGCGGCGCGACGAGGATGCCGCACAGGGCGCCGAGTCCAGCCGCCAGCGTGAACGCGAGGCGTCCCGCCTGCGTCGTGCCGATACCGACGAGGCGTGCGCCGAGCCGGTTCACCGACGTCGCGCGCAACGCCTTGCCCGAGATCGAGCGATCGAAATACAGATACAGCGCACCGATCAGCACGACCGCGGTGCCGATCACCCACAGGCTCTGCCCGGAGATCGACAACGTGCCCACGTTGAACGTCGCATCGGAAAACGCGTTGGTGCGCGAGCCTTCGGCGCCGAACATCACGAGGCCGAGACCGACCATCGCGAAATGTACGGCCACCGCGACGATCAACAGCAGCAGCGTGGCCGCCTCCGCGATCGGCTCATAGGCAAGGCGATAAACGAACGGACCCATCGGGATCACGATCAGCAGCGTCAGCGCGATCTGCACGATCATCGGCAGCGGCTGCAGGAAGATGCCGCGCGTGAGCGCGTAGACCGCGATCGGAAACAGCAGGTACTTCCCTGCCAGCACAGGCAGCGTGCGCGCCGCATGACGACGCCGCTCAGCATGCCGCAATACGGCCACCGTCTCGACGACGAAGCATGCTGCGCCCATCGCCATCAACAGCCAGCAGGTGGCGGGAAACCTCTGCGTTTGCAGTGCGGCGAGCGTCAACGCGCCGTACGAAACGAACTCCCCTTGCGGGATGAAGATCACCCGCGTGACGGAGAACACCAGCACCAGCGCAAGCGCGAGCAGCGCGTAGATCGCGCCGGTCGTAATGCCGTCTTGCGCGAGGATCGCCGCGATTGATAGATCCATACTTCCTCGTCCTGAAGCGTCGAAAACGAAAAACCGGGAAACAGTCGTGACGGCGCGGCGCGTAGCCGGCCATCCATCTGCAATGTCTGAAAAGACAACCGCCGCGCCGTGACCCGGCGCGGCGGTCGATGCCATTGTCGTCGAACACAATGGCAATGCGGCGTCATGCACCGCAGATTGCGCGAGAGGCGCGTACCGCTAGTTGTTTTTGTAAATCGTCTCAGTCGTTCTGCAGCTTCCACTTGCCGTCGACGATCTGCACGATCACGCGCGCGCGCTGGTCGAGGCCGTTGTGGTCGTTCGCGGTGGTGTTCATGATGCCGTGCGACACCGGCAGCTCCTTGATGTTTTCGAGCGCGTTGCGCAGCGCCACGCGGAACTCGGGCGTACCCGGCTGTGCGGTCTTCAGCGCGACCGGAATCGCGGCCTGCAACATCTGGCCGGCATCCCATGCGTGACCGCCGAAGGTCGCGACCGAACCCACGCCATAAGCCTTCTCATAGGCGTTCTTATAGGCTTCCGACGACTTCTTCACCGGGTTCGAATCCGGCAATTGATCGACGACGAGAATCGGACCGGCCGGCAGCAGTTCGCCTTCGCAATCCTTGCCGCACACACGCAGGAAGTCGTTGTTCGCGACACCGTGCGTCTGATAGATCTTGCCCTTGTAGCCACGCTCCTTCAGCGTCTTGGCCGGCAGCGCCGACGGCGTACCCGAGCCCGCGATCAGCACCGCGTCGGGATTCGCGCCCATCGTCTTCAGCACCTGGCCCGTCACCGAAGCGTCAGTGCGGTTAAAGCGCTCGTTCGACACGATCTTCAGGTTGTGCGCTTTCGCGACGGCCTCGAACGTCGAGTTCCAGCTGTCGCCATAGGCGTCCGAGAAACCGATGAAGCCGACCGTCTTCACGCCGTGGTGCTGCATGTAATCGGCGATTGCGTCGGCCATCAGGCTGTCGTTCTGAGGCGGCTTGAACGCCCATGCACGCTTCGCATCCATCGGCTGAATGATCGCTGCCGACGCCGCGAGCGAGATCACCGGCGTCTTGCCCTCAGCGGCCGGATCGAGCATCGCGAGCGAATTCGGCGTGACGGTCGAGCCGATGATCGCGTCGACGTGGTCTTCGTCGATCAGCTTGCGCGTGTTCTGCACGGCCTTGCTGGTGTCCGACCCGTCGTCGAGGATGATGTATTGCACGCTCTTGCCGCCGATCTCCTTCGGCAACAACGCGATCGTGTTCTTCTCAGGAATTCCGAGCGACGCGGCCGGCCCCGTCGTCGACAACGTGACGCCGATCTTCACCTGCGCGAATGCCGTCCCCGCGCCGCACATCAGCGCCATCGCGATGCCGGTGCGTACCCAATGCCTTGTCTTTTTCATTGCGAGTCTCCAAACGCCTTCAAAAGCGCCTATCTATAAGCCGGCTTGCTGGGCCGGGTGTCTGAATCTAGTGAGCGAGTTCAGGTGTGCCAAGCATGGTTTTCCCTGCTCGGCGCGCATACCTTCCCCGCTTTATCGGGTACCGCTCCTCTCGCGTCGCGCGAGTGCGCATTCGCGTCATACGCCGCGTTTCTTTGCCGCGGCTCCATTCCAACCAGACCTTCATAAACCACTAATATGTTAGTAGCTTGCGTTCTGCATTATCGACGGTCAAGAGAGCGTGCGCTAAATGCGGGTTTGTCCTGAAGCACCGAAACCACACTTTTAAGCGCTGCAGACACCTCGCCCGGGTAATAAAAAAGACGCGTCAACTGCACGCGTCTTTTTCGATGAGGTCCTGTGGCGCAGAGCCTTCGCTCAGTCGCCGGCCAGCTTCCACTTGCCGTCGACGATCTGCACCATCACACGCGCCCGCTGGTCGAGTCCGGCGTGGTCGTTCGCGCTCATGTTGAAGATGCCGTGTGACGCGGGCTCATCTTTCGTGCCTTCGACTGCGGCACGCAGCGCGTCGCGGAATGCCGGCGTGCCCGGTTGTCCCTTCTTCAACGCGAGCGGGATCGCACGCTGCAGCAGCAGACCCGCGTCCCACGCATGACCACCGAACGTCGACACCGAACCCGCGCCGTACGCCGTTTCATACGCATGCTTGTACGCGAGCGCGCTTTTCTTCACCGGATTCGCCGCGGGCAATTGCTCGGCGACCAGCAGCGGGCCGGCGGGCAGCCACGTGCCTTCGCAATCCTTGCCGCACACGCGCAGGAAGTCGTTGTTCGCGACGCCGTGCGTCTGATAGTACTTGCCCTTGTAGCCGCGCTCCTTCAGCGTTTTCTGCGGCAATGCGGCCGGCGTGCCCGCGCCGGCGATCAGCACCGCGTCCGGATTCTGCGACATCATCTTCAGCACCTGGCCCGTGACCGACGCGTCGTTGCGCGCGAAGCGCTCGTTCGCGACGATCCTGATCTTCGCGAGGTCAGCGGCTTTGCTGAATTCCTTGAACCAGCTCTCGCCGTACGCGTCGGAAAAGCCGATGAACGCGACCGTTTTCACGCCATGATTGGCCATGTGCTGCGCGATCGCCGTGGCCATAAGAATGTCGTTTTGCGGCGTCTTGAAGACCCATGCGCGTTTCGCGTCCATCGGTTCGACGATGCCCGCGGCCGCGGCCAGCGAGATCATCGGCGTGGAGGTTTCGGCGGCAATGTCGATCATGGCGAGCGAATTTGGCACGACGGTCGAGCCGATCAATGCATCGACGTGGTCTTCGCTCGTGAGCTTGCGGGCGTTCTTGACCGCCTGGGTGGAATCGGTTGCGTCGTCGAGGACGATGTAGTCGATCTTCTGGCCCGCTACTTCTTTCGGCAGCAGCGCAATGGTGTCTTTTTCCGGAATACCGAGCGATGCGGCCGGTCCTGTTGCCGACACGGTGACGCCGATTTTCACGTCCGCGAATGCATGGCCGCTCCATGCAGCCAAAATCCCGGTGGCGACCAATGCCGCGCTGATCCAACGCAATGCCGACTTCATCCTGCTCCTCTATTAAATCCGTTATTCAATTGCAATTAAATCCACGGATTTAATTGCCAACCCAGTGGTCGGTGAATAGCGAGTTTAGCGGACGCAAGTGCCGTGCTGCAAGCGCTTCGAAGGCTTCTGATGTTTAGCTGCAGCGGCTGCCGAAGAATAAAAAATGGCGCGCGAAATAAGCGGGAGATCGCATCAAGTAATTCGAAAAACACAAATGAAAAAGCGCTGTTGGATATCAATCCAACAGCGCTTTCTTCTGGGCACTTAGTGCCTCAATTGTCTCCTCGTTCTCCACCTGCAAATTCGTGGTGCATCAGAACTGGATGAAGATTAAACGACGACCCCAGCAGTCACAACTAGCAATTACCCTAGTGGTGCACTGCGGCACCGGATTGGGGCGTGTTATGCCCATTTCATCACAAGGTTCGCCACAGGTTCGCCCACACTCCTGATCCAGCGGACCTTCAGCACAAGCCGCAATTAGATCGGAGATCGAAGCAATCGCGTATCGCACTGCATCAAGCACATGCCCTCCCGAGCGGGACCAGGCAGCCAATGTCAAGCCCGCAACGGTCGCACCCGCGCAACGATCTCACCGACGATGCCGCGCCGGAACGCCAGCACACACGCGATGAAAATCAGCCCCGTGACGATCGTCACCGATTCGCCGAGCGAGCGAAACCACTCGATGCCGGTCATCGACGCGAGCGCCGAGCCGATATCGCCGAGCCGGTCTTCGAGCGACACGATCAGCGCGGCGCCGAGCAGCGGCCCGAACAGCGTGCCCATGCCGCCCACCAGTGTCATCAGGATCACGAGGCCGGACATCGTCCAATAGGCATCGCTCAGCGTTTCGAAGCCTTGCACGAGCACCTTCAGCGAACCCGCGAGACCCGCGATGCCGGCCGACAGAATGAAGGCGAGCAGCTTGAAACGGTCGGTATCGTAGCCGAGCGACACCGCACGCGGCTCGTTTTCCTTGATCGCGACGAGCACCTGCCCGAACGGCGAATGCACGATCCGCACGATCAGCAGGAACGCCAGGACGATCACCGCGAGCACGACGAAATACAGCGCGACATCGGACGAAAGACTCAACAGGCCGAACAGCTTTCCGCGCGGCACGCCTTGCAGACCGTCTTCGCCGTGCGTGAATGGCGCTTGCAGGAACACAAAGTAGACCATCTGCGCGAGCGCGAGCGTCACCATCGCGAAGTAGATGCCTTGACGGCGAATCGCGAAGAAGCCAACGACGAGGCCAAGCAGCGTGGCCGCCGCGGTGCCGCTCAGCACGCCCACCTCAGGCGAAAAGCCGAGCGTCTGCATCGCATAGCCGGTCACATAACCGGCCGACGCGAGAAACATCGCATGGCCGAAGGACAGCAAGCCCGTGTAGCCGATCAGCAGATTGAACGCGGCCGCGAACAGCGCGAAGCACAGCACCTTCATCACGAAGAGCGGATAGATGCCGAGCACCGGCACCGCGAGCAGCACGATCAGCAGCAGACCGTAGAGCACTTTTCTCTGCATCATTTTTCCCTGCCGAAAAGACCCGCCGGACGCACGAGCAACACGAGCGCCATGATCACGAAGACGACGGTCGCCGACGCCTCGGGGTAGTACACACGCGTCAGTCCTTCGACTACGCCGAGCATCAGGCCGGTCAGAATCGAGCCCATGATCGAACCCATGCCGCCGATCACGACCACCGCGAACACCGTGATGATCATCGGCTGGCCCATCAGCGGCGAGACCTGAATCACCGGCGCGGCGAGCACGCCGGCAAACGCCGCGAGCGCGACGCCGAAGCCGTAGGTCAGCGTGATCATCAGCGGCACGTTGACGCCGAATGCCTCGACGAGCTTCGGGTTTTCGGTGCCCGCTCGCAGATACGCGCCAAGCCGTGTCTTCTCGATCACGAACCATGTCACGAAGCACACGATCAACGACGCGACGACCACCCACGCGCGATAGTTCGGCAGATACATGAAGCCGAGATTGGTCGCACCCGACAGCGCCGACGGCACGTCGTACGGCTGGCCCGACGAGCCGTAGATCGAATGGAACACGCCTTCG
Source organism: Paraburkholderia youngii (assembly GCF_013366925.1). Lineage (NCBI taxonomy): Bacteria > Pseudomonadati > Pseudomonadota > Betaproteobacteria > Burkholderiales > Burkholderiaceae > Paraburkholderia > Paraburkholderia youngii. The sequence continues at coordinate 6,424,955 of NZ_JAALDK010000001.1, read as the reverse complement.
ATCACGAGCGTGATGCCGAACGTCAGCAACAGGCCATACAGATGATCGAGCTTGTAAAGCCAGCGCAGCATCGAGCGCTCGATCGCGACGCCGACGAGTCCGACGATCAGCGGCGCGAGCACGAGCATCACCCAGTACGGCAGATTGAAATACGACAGCCCCATCCACGCGAGCATCGCGCCGAGCATGAAAAGTGCGCCATGCGCGAAGTTGATCACGTTGAGCAGGCCGAAAATCACAGCCAGCCCGAGGCTCAGAATCGCGTAGAACGAGCCGTTCACGAGCCCGAGCAGAAGCTGGCTCAGCATCGCCGGCAGCGGAACGCCAAAGATGTCCATTGAAGCCCTTAGCCCTTCAAGCCATCGTCAAGGTGAGATCGGTAACGCACGGTCCGGCCGGCACGCGACGTGCGGCGACGCTGCCCATCGCGTGCGGCTCTGAAACGGTTACCGCCAGCGCGTACCGCTGCAGCGCCGGCGGTTCTCTCAGGTCTGCGCGGTCCTGGACCGCATCCTGCCCTCCCGGGGCTTACTTCCACAGCGCGCAGCGAGTCTGCGCCTTGGTCGTGAAGGCCTGATCGCCCGGAATCGTCGCCATGATCTTATAGTAGTCCCACGGCTCCTTCGATTCGGCCGGCGTCTTCACCTGCATCAGGTACATGTCGTGGATCATGCTGCCGTCCTGACGGATGTAGCCCTTCGCGTAGAAGTCGTCGATCTTCGTCTTGCGCAACTGCGCCATCACCTTGTCCGGATCGGTCGAGCCCACCGCCTGGACCGCCTTCAGATAGTTCATCGCCGCCGAGTAGTCGGCAGCCTGCAGGCTCGACGGCATCTTCTTCATCTTGTCGAAGTAGCGCTGCGACCACTTGCGCGTGTCGGCGTCCTTGTTCCAGTACCAGCTGTCGGTCAACACGAGACCCTGCGTCGTTTCGAGACCGAGGCTGTGCACGTCGTTGATGAACATCAGCAGCGCAGCGAGCTTCATCGTCTTCGTGATGCCGAATTCCTTCGCGGCCTTGATCGAGTTGATCGTGTCGCCGCCCGCATTCGCGAGGCCGAGGATCTGCGCCTTCGACGCCTGCGCCTGCAACAGGAACGACGAGAAGTCCGACGCCGACAGCGGATGACGCACCGAGCCGAGCACCTGACCGCCATTCGCCTTCACGACGTCCGAGGTCGCTTTTTCGAGCGCCTTCCCGAACGCGTAGTCGGCGGTCAGGAAGTACCACGTCTTGCCACCCTGCTTCGTAACCGCCGAGCCCGTGCCGTTTGCGAGCGCGGTGGTGTCGTATGCGTAGTGGATCGTGTACGGCGTGCATTGCTCGTTGGTCAGCGTATCGGCGCCCGCGCCGACGTTGATGTAGACCTTGTGCTTCTCGCCCGCGACGGTGTTCGTCGACAGAGCGGTCGCCGAGTTGGTGCCGCCGATCACCACGTCGACGCCATCGCGGTCGAACCATTCGCGAGCCCGCGACGCCGCGATGTCCGCCTTGTTCTGGTGATCCGCGTACAGCACCGTGATCGGCTTGCCGTTGACCTTGCCGCCGAAGTCGGCGACCGCCATCCGGATCGCTTCAAGACCGCCCTGCCCGTCGATATCCGCGTACAGTCCCGACAGATCCGTGATAAAGCCGATCTTCACGGCATCGTCGGCCGCTTGCGCGCTGCCCAGCGTCAGTGCGGCGCCGGCGGCGACCGCGAAGCAGAGTGAGGCAATTCGCGCGAGTGGGTTCTTTTTCATGCATGTCTCCTGGTTCTTCGCTTGTGGTTATCAGAGGCAGTCGGGCGCGTGCGTGTCCGTGTCTATACGCCCAGCAAATCATGCAGCACCGGCATCTTGCCTTCGAGCTCGCTAGCCCCGAAATGCTCGACGATCATGCCGTGCTCCATCACATAGAAACGATCCGCGAGCGGCGCCGCGAAGCGGAAGTTCTGCTCGACCATCACGATCGTGTAGCCGCGCGCCTTCAACGTGATGATCATCCGTGCAAGCGCCTGCACGATCACGGGCGCGAGCCCCTCCGAGATTTCGTCGAGCAGCAGCAGATTCGCGCCGGTGCGCAGAATCCGCGCGACCGCGAGCATCTGCTGTTCGCCGCCCGAGAGCCGCGTGCCCTGGCTCATGCGCCGCTCGTGCAGATTCGGGAACATCGCATAGATTTCCTCGAGCGACATCATGTGCGCCTTGTCGCCGACGGGCGGCGGCAGCAGCAGATTTTCCTCGCACGACAGACTCGAAAAAATACCGCGCTCTTCGGGGCAATAGCCGATGCCGCAATGCGCGATGCGATGCGTGGGCAGGCCAATCGTTTCGCGTCCATCGATCCGGATCGAGCCGGTACGGCGGCCGGTGAGACCCATGATCGCGCGAAGCGTCGTGGTGCGGCCCGCGCCATTGCGCCCGAGCAGCGTCACGACCTCGCCACGGCCAACCGACAGATCGACGCCGTGCAGAATATGGGATTCCCCGTACCAGGCTTGCAGTCCCGCGATGTCCAGCGCGGGTGCGCCGCTTTTCGTTTCGTTCGCTTCGAGGCCTTCGCGCTCGACCGTCGTATTCATGCGTGGGCTCCGGCGAGCGCCGCGTCGGCGCTGCCCATGTAGGCTTGCATCACGAGCGGATTCTTCGACACTTCCGCGTAGCTGCCCTCGGCGAGCACTTCACCCCGTTGCAGCACGGTGATCGTGTCGGAGATACCGGCGATCACATTCATGTTGTGTTCGACCATCAGGATCGTGCGGCCCGCCGATACTTTCTTGATCAACGCAGTCACGCGGTCGACGTCCTCATGTCCCATGCCTTGCGTGGGCTCGTCGAGCAGCATCAGTTCGGGCTCCATCGCGAGCGTGGTCGCGATTTCGAGCGCGCGCTTGCGGCCGTAGGCGAGCTCCACCGTCAACACATCGGCGAAATCGGTCAGGCCGACCTGAGTCAACAGATCCATCGCGCGATCGTTCAGACGCCGCAACGTACGCTCGCTCTTCCAGAAGTGAAACGCGGTGCCGAGCGAGCGCTGCAACCCGATGCGCACATTCTGCAATGCCGTCAGATGCGGAAATACCGCGGAAATCTGGAACGAACGGATGATGCCGCGCCGCGCGATCTGCGCCGGACGTTCGCCGGTGATATCGACACCGTTGAAAACGATCTGGCCCGCGGTGGGTTCGAGAAATTTGGTGAGCAGATTGAAGCAGGTGGTCTTGCCCGCTCCATTGGGCCCGATCAGCGCATGGATCGAGCCACGGCGCACGCGCAGATTCACGCCGTTCACGGCGACAAAGCCTTTGAACTCGCGGGTGAGGCCACGCGTTTCGAGAATCGTATCGCCGAGAATCATGTTCCCTTCCATACGGAGTAAGGCGAAGCACTACGATCTTTCCGCGCGAAGTTCTGCGCGACTTGTTATGTTGGCGGCACCCCTTGCCGCTCGTTGGCGTGCTGCACCAATACGGACGGTGATCCATGACGCGGCACGCAGCATGGCTGCCATTGTCGCCCCAATGATGCAGCGCATTCATTGGGATTTGCACTAAGTGAACGAGGCCCGCGCCACGCGCACGTGGCATGCGGTTAGCACGCTTCACGTACGCGGCGGAAAACATGACCGATCCGCTCAGTTTCCATCGCACGGTGCATGTCACACAGACGACATCGACGCAGCCACACCCATTTGCGCTGCGATGCTGCCGCTCACGCGCGCGCGACGATCCTCGCGGATCATGTCGCTCGCGCGTTCGGCGATCATCAGCGTCGGCGAATTGGTGTTGCCCGACGTGATGTTGGGCATCACCGATGCATCGACGACACGCAAGCCTTCCACTCCGATAACCCGTAGCCGGTTGTCGACGACCGCGGCGGGATCGTCGGTCGTGCCCATGCGGCAGGTGCCGACGGGATGGAAGATCGTCGTGCCGACCGCGCCCGCGGCCTGCTGCAATTCTTCTTCACTTTGATACTGCAGGCCCGGCAGAATCTCCCGCGGCTGATAGCGCGCGAGCGCGGGCGCCGCGACGATGCGGCGCGTCAGACGTAGCGCGTTTGCTGCGACGTGGCGGTCGTACCCGGTCGACAGATAATTTGGAGCGATCAATGGTGGTGCGGACGCATCGGCCGACGCAATATGAATGCTGCCGCGCGACGTGGGGCGCAGCTGACACACCGACGCCGTGAACGCATTGAAGCGATGCAGCGGTTCGCCGAAGCGGTCGAGCGACAAAGGCTGCACGTGATACTCGAGATCGGGTCGGGTCAGCGAGCGATCGTCGGCATCGGACTTCGCGAACGCGCCGAGTTGCGACGGCGACATCGACATCGGTCCGCTCTGAAACAACGCGTACTGCATGCCGATCATCAGCTTGCCCCACCAGTGCGCGGACATCGTATTCAACGTGCGCACGCCCTGCACCTGAAACGCCATGCGCAGTTGCAGATGGTCCTGCAGATTCTCGCCGACGCCGCGCAGATCCTGAACGATCTCGATGCCGAGATTCTGCAGACGTGCACCATTGCCGACGCCGGACAATTCGAGCAGTTGCGGCGAGTTGACCGCGCCGGCGGAAAGGATCACTTCACAACGCGCTTTGGCGACATAGTCGACATCGGCGCCACGATATTCGACTCCGGTGCAGCGGCGGCCGTCGAACACGACACGCTGCGTGTGGGCACCGGTAATAACTGTGAGGTTCTCCCGCTTCAACGCGGGCCGCAAAAACGCCTTCGACGCATTCCAGCGAATGCCGCGCTTCTGGTTGACGTCGAAGTAGCCGACGCCGGTGTTGTCGCCGCGATTGAAATCGTCGGTGGCGGGAATGCCGGTTTGCTGCGCCGCTTGCGCGAACTCTTCCAGAATCTTCCATTTGAGGCGCTGCTTCTCGACGCGCCAGGGTCCGCCCGCGCCGTGCGCTTCGGTGGCGCCGCCGTGGTGATCCTCGCTGCGCCTGAAGACCGGCAGCACCGCGTTCCATGACCACGTGCTGTCGTTGGTCACACGCGCCCACTCGTCGTAGTCTTCACGCTGGCCGCGCATATAGATCATGCCGTTGATCGACGAACTGCCGCCGAGCACACGCCCGCGTGGATACGACAGCGTGCGGCCGTTCAGACCCGGCTCTGCCTGAGTCTTGTACAGCCAGTCCGTGCGCGGATTGCCGATGCAATACAGATAGCCGACCGGCACATGAATCCAGTGATAGTCGTCTTTCCCGCCAGCTTCTAGCAGCAGCACGCGGATCTCGGGATCTTCGGTGAGCCGGTTCGCCAGCACGCAGCCCGCAGTGCCCGCGCCGACAATGATGTAGTCGAACTCGCCTTCGAGCCGCCGTACGGCGCGAGGCGTACTGTCGGTATGACCCATCGTTCAGTCTCCTAAGCATTTTTTGCAGCGCAGGCGTGGAAGCTCGATCGCTTCCACGCTTGCGCCGCGACGCGCTTTTATTCGCTTTTACTCTTTTGCTCGCGCGTTCGCCGACTTGATGCGGCGCAAAGCCGCCAGCTTATTTGGCGACCGGCATCGTGAACTCCGCGCCCTTCGCAATGCTGTCGGGCCAGCGCTGCATGATGCTCTTGTAGCGCGTATAGAACCGCACGCCTTCCTCGCCGTACGCGTGATGATCGCCGAACAGCGACTTCTTCCAGCCGCCGAACGAATGCCAGGCCATCGGCACCGGAATCGGCACGTTGATGCCGACCATGCCGATCTCGATCTGCCGGGAAAACGCGCGCGCAATGCCGCCGTCGGTCGTAAATAGCGACACGCCGTTCGCAAACTGATTCGCGTTGATCAGCTCGACCGCCGAGGCAAAGTCGGGCACGCGCACGACGCACAGCACCGGTCCGAAGATTTCTTCGCGGTAGATCTTCATCTCGGGCGACACTTCGTCGAACAGCGTCCCGCCGAGGAAAAAGCCCTTCTCGTGCCCCACGACCTGATGAGCGCGTCCATCGACGACGAGCTTCGCGCCCGCGGCGACGCCGGCGTCGATATAGCCGACCACCTTGTCCCGATGCGCGCCGGTGACGAGCGGCCCCATCTCGGCCGCCGCTTCCATGCCGTTGAGGATCTTCAGGCTCTTCACGCGCGGCGTCAGACGCTCGATCAGTTCATCGGCGATATGCCCCACCGCGACCGCCACCGAAATCGCCATGCAGCGCTCGCCGGCCGAACCGTAGGCGGCGCCGATCAGGGCGTCGACGGCCTGGTCGAGATCGGCGTCGGGCATTACAACCAGATGATTCTTCGCCCCGCCCAACGCCTGCACCCGCTTGCCGTGCTTCGTGCCTTCCGTGTAGATGTATTCGGCGATCGGCGTCGAGCCGACGAACGACAGCGCGCTCACTTCGGGATGTGCGAGCAGCGCATCCACCGCGACCTTGTCGCCGTGCACGACGTTGAACACGCCGTCCGGCAGGCCCGCTTCCTTCAGCAGTTCGGCGAGCCGGATCGATGCGGACGGATCGCGTTCGGACGGCTTCAACACGAAGGTGTTGCCGCACGCGAGCGCGACCGGGAACATCCAGCACGGCACCATCATCGGGAAATTGAACGGCGTGATGCCGGCGACCACACCGAGCGGCTGGCGCAGATTCCAGTTGTCGATGCCGCCGCCGATCTGATCGGTGAAATCGGTCTTCAGCAGGTTCGGGATGCCGCACGCGAATTCGACGATTTCGATGCCGCGCATCACTTCGCCCTTGGCGTCGGAAAACACCTTGCCGTGCTCGCGCGTGATCAGCTCCGCGAGTTCGTCGTGATGGCGGTCAAGCAGTTCCTTGAACTTGAACAGCACCCGCGCGCGTTTGATCGGCGCGGTTTCGCTCCACGCGGGAAACGCGGCGTTGGCCGCGGCAACAGCAGCGTCCACCTCGGCGACGCTCGCGAGCGGCACGCGCGCGCTGACGCTGCCGAGCGCCGGATTGAAGACGTCGCCGAAGCGCCCGCTCGTGCCTTCGACGGTCTTGCCGTTGATGAAATGGCTCAGCGCGCGTGCGCTCGCCGCGCTGCGTGCGGCCTCGTGCTGCGCGGTTGCGTCGGAATATGTCTCACTCATCTCGTTCCTCTTTTGCTGTGAAATCTCCCGCTTCGCGCTCGATACCGCGCGCCGAAGCATTGCTCAACGCTCAGCGTACGGCGTCTAGGAGCGACAAATCCAATGAGTAATGCTCAACTGCGCTATAAGCCGCGCTAATATCAGGATATGGATCTGACTCTGCTTAGGGCTTTCGTCACCGTCGCACGCGAGGGCAACCTCACGCGCGCCGCGGTGCAGCTACATCTGACCCAACCCGCCGTCAGCCTGCAAATCAAGCACTTGCAGGAAACGCTCGGCGTGACGCTGTTCACGCGGACTTCGCACGGGCTCGCGCTGACTCGCGACGGCCAGGCGCTGCTGCCGCACGCCGAACGCGCGCTCGGCGCGGCAGCCGACGTACAGCGCGCCGCGCAGACGCTCCGCCAGGAAGTGCGCGGGCGCCTGCGCATCGGCACCATTCTCGACCCCGAGTTTTTGCGCCTGGGCGGCTTCCTGAAGCAACTCGTCGAGACCTGGCCGCAGATCGAAACCGCGCTGCGCCACGGCATGTCGGGCTGGGTACGCGAGCAGATTCGGGCGGGCGAGCTCGACGTCGGCTATTACATCGGCCTGCCCTCCGACGACGACACCCGCGACGGCGCCACGTTTCACGCGGTCACGCTCACGCATTTCCAGTATCGCGTGCTCGCGCCGGCGGGCTGGAAAGATCGCGTGAAGGGTGCGCGGGACTGGCGCTCGCTCGCGGCGCTGCCGTGGATCTGGACGCCGCCGGCGTCCGCGCACAACCGGCTGCTGTCGCGCTGTTTCGGCGAGGCGGGTGTGAAACCCGTCAAGGTGGCCGAGGTGGACCAGGAGCCGTCGATGCTCGATCTGGTCAAGTCGGGAGTCGGTCTCACGCTTGCTCGCGACGCAACCGCAATCGCCGAGGCGCATGCGCACGCGCTGACGATCGTCGATGGCATCACCGTGCCGACGCAGTTGAGCTTCATCACGCTCGCCGAGCGCAAGGACGAGCCGGCGATCGCGGCGGCCTTGAAGCTGATCGATCAGCAGTGGGCGATCTGAGCGAGGACCGTCTGACGCGCTGCGATATGAGTCTCGCTAATGCCCGCACTCGTCCCACCTGCCGCGCGGGCTGAAAGCATTCGGTCACGAAGTTTTTGCTAGATTGTCGGTTTGCGCTCGCGCAGCGCCCTCGTAGCGCTTTCCGTTCCGCCCGACTTCGTCCTTCCTGGCGGCTTCTCCCCGGCACCACCAGTGGCCCCGGAAGCCGTCGATCACTCCGCCCATCCAAAGGAGCCCACATGGCACGCAACATCGAAATCAAAGCCCGCGCCCAGCATTTCGACCAACTGCGCGAGCGCGCCGCGCAGCTCGCGACGGACGCGCCACTGATCTTTCGCCAGCAGGACTTTTTCTACGACGTGCCGCGCGGCCGCCTGAAGCTGCGCCAGTTCGACGACGGCACGCCGGCCGAGCTGATCTTCTATCAGCGCGACGACCGCGACGGCCCGAAGGCGTCGTACTACACGCGCAGTCCGGTCGCGAATCCCGAAGCAATGCATGCGCTGCTCGCGACCGCACTGACCACGCGCGGCATCGTCTCGAAAGAGCGGCACGTGTATCTGAGCGGGCGCACGCGGATTCATCTGGATCGCGTCGACGGTCTCGGTGATTTCGTCGAACTCGAAGTGGTGCTCGCGCAGGACGACGACGAAGAAGGCGGCCACGCCGAAGCGGAAGCGCTGTTCAAGAGCCTCGGCGTATCCCAAGCGGATCTGGTGCCGGTCGCGTATGTCGATCTGCTGAATGCGGACGACGAGCCGAAGCGAGCGGCATAAGGATCGCGTCACTGCAGGGGCCGCGGCGGCGCGCGCGCGGCTCCCTCTGCCGGCTTGTCGACACCCGCCGGCAACGGCCTCAAACCTTCAGACCGGCGCAGCCCCCGGCGCAAGATGCCCGAGCGGCAACGGCCCATTGCGCTTGAACGTGGTCAGCACGATATTCGAGCGCACGCTATCGACACCCGGCACGCGCATCAGCTTCTTCATCACGAAGGTCGACAGATAATTCAGATCCGGCGCGACGATGCGCAGCAGATAGTCGGCATCGCCGACGACCGCGTGACACTCCAGTACTTCGGGCAGCACGTCGATCTGCTGCTGAAACTGCTCGATAATCGAATCGCCGTGATGCTTCAGCTTCAGGCTCGTGAAAGCGGTGACGCCGAGGCCGAGCTTTTCCGGCCGCAACACGACGCGATAGCCATCCACCACGCCGACCTGTTCCAGCCGCTGCAGCCGTCGCCCGATCTGCGACGGCGACAGCGGCACCTGCTCGGCCAGCTGCTGATGCGTGGCGCGGCCAAAGCGCTGCAGCACGTCGAGCAGCGCTAGATCGAAGTGGTCGAGTTCAAGCATGTTGATGTCCCGCATAAATTGGCTAGTTAACGCACGATTATCGCATACCTGCTGATTTTCACGCCCAACTTGCGCCCCTTCCGCATGTACTCCGCTCTACACTCGCATGTACCGATTTCCTGCGATTTCCCCGTTAAAGCTTCGCCATGTCCGCCGCCAGCACCGCCAAACTCAAAGAACAGTTCGACGCCGGTCTCGAGACCCGAGCCGACTTTACGATCGACCAGCCGCTCGAACGCTACGGCACGGTTGACCATGCCGTCTGGCGACAGTTGTACGCGCGCCAAACCGCCTTGCTGGAAGGCCGTGCGTGCGATGAATTCCTCGCGGGCGTCGAGCGTATCGGCCTGCCGTCGGAGCGCGTGCCGTCTTTCGACGACGTCAACGCGAAGCTGACGCCCTCAACCGGCTGGCGCATCGTCGCCGTGCCTGGCCTCGTGCCGGATCAGGTGTTCTTCGAGCATCTGGCGAATCGCCGCTTTCCGGTTACGTGGTGGATGCGCCGACCCGACCAGCTCGACTACCTGCAGGAGCCCGACTGCTTTCACGATCTGTTCGGCCATGTGCCGCTACTGATCAACCCGGTGTTTGCCGACTACATGGACGCATACGGCCGCGCCGCGCTCGCCGCCAATGAAGCGGGCGCGCTGCCGCTGCTCGCGCGGCTCTATTGGTACACAGTGGAGTTCGGGCTGATCCGCGATGCCGCGAGTCCGAACGGCGTGAAGATCTACGGCGCCGGCATCGTCTCGAGCAAGGCCGAGACGGTATACAGCGAGCAAAGCGCGGCGCCGAACCGGCTCGGCTTCGCGCTGGAACGTGTGATGCGCACGCGTTACCGCATCGATACGTTCCAGCAAACCTACTTCGTCATCGATGACTTCGCGCAACTGTTCCGCGTCGCACAAACGGACTTCGCGCCGCTGCTGGCGAGGCTCGCCAATGCACCGGCCTACGCAGCGGGCGACGTGCTCGACGGCGACCGCGTGATCTCGCGCGGAACCCGCGAGGGATGGCAAACCAGCGGCGACGTTTAAACGCCAAGCCGCCTTAGACCCACCCGGCCCGGCGCACGGCGAGCGTTGCACAATCGTGAAAAAATACCGGTTTCGCCCGCCTGCCGGCGAGCGTGTTCGACCAACGAGGTAACTCCATGATTCAGAAACTGACTTCCGAGGAGCGCACCCAGCAACTGGCCAAACTGGATCGCTGGGAAAGCGTGGCGGAGCGTGACGCGATTCGCCGCAGCTTCGAATTCGCCGACTTCAACGAGGCGTTCGGCTTCATGACGCGCGTGGCGATCAAGGCGCAGGAAATGGATCATCATCCAGAGTGGTTCAACGTGTACAACAAGGTCGATATCACGCTGTCCACCCATGAAGCGAACGGCGTTACCGAGCGCGACATCGCGCTTGCGACATTCATCGACAGTGTTACTACCTAATACAAATAATTACGGGCCCTTATGCGTGTTTATATACAACTTGCCGCGTAATCGGTCCACAATGAAAGGACAATGCAGGCAATACCCTGGGCAAACCTTCAGTTCTACAGGCTATCCTTAAGTTGAACGTAAGCTTCCCAGGCCTGCCTTGCAATCGGGTCAAAACGATCGAGTGATAGCGACTTCTGACGCTGTACAATCAGCAGCGCATACGGCTTGGATAGTGCGCTTGCCTCCTTGCACAGAACGTGTTCGTCGCCGCTCGAAGGTGAGCGGGCGCGCCAGAAGTTGATCGCGGCTTCCAGTTCGTGAATGCTGATCTCGGACATGACTTCGTGATGACTGGCACGGCGCTTCGAGTCGGCTCGACAGCTGCTTCGTGGGGCCTCTGCCGCCGCGTCGCACGCTGGCTGTGTTGCAGGCGCCCCGGCGAACCGCTTGCCAAAACGCCTAAACCCATTGTACTTGAGCGAAATCCATGCGACTCCTTCTGATCGAAGATGACCGCCCCATCGCACGCGGCATCCAAAGCAGTCTCGAACAAGCCGGCTTCACCGTCGACATGGTCCATGACGGCATCTTTGCCGAACAGGCCCTCACCCAAAACCGCCACGAACTCGTGATCCTCGATCTGGGTCTGCCGGGTATCGACGGCATGACGCTGCTGTCGCGTTTCCGCCAGAGCAACCGTCACACGCCGGTGATCATCCTGACCGCGCGCGACGAATTGAACGACCGCGTGCAAGGCCTGAACTCCGGCGCGGACGACTACATGCTGAAGCCTTTCGAGCCGGCCGAGCTGGAAGCGCGCATTCGCGCGGTGATGCGCCGCAGCGGTCCGCACGGTGACATGCCGCGTCCGGAAGTGTCACTGGGTGGCGTGCGGCTGTCGGGCGTCGACCGCCGCATCTTCAACGACGACAAACCGCTCGAACTGTCGCCGCGCGAATTCGCAGTGCTCGAAATGCTGCTGCTGCGTCACGGCCGCGTCGTCAGCAAGGCGCAATTGCAGGATCACCTGACGCACTTCGGCGGCGATCTCGGCGATACCGCGATCGAAGTCTACGTGCACCGTGTGCGCAAGAAGCTCGAGAACTGCCGTGTCGAAATCGTCACCGTGCGTGGCTTTGGCTATCTGTTGCAGGAAATCCGCCAGGCCGCATGATCGTCGTGAAGGCCGCGCATTGCGTCGCGGCCTGACGGCGCCGGACCGGCGCCGCGCATCGGCTGTGCCCGCTGCGCGTCGTGCCGGACACCGGACTGCCTCAAGGCGCTTCGCGCCGTTGCTACCGCAGTCACAACTTTCCCGCGCCTAAGATCATGCACCAGCCGGCCGCCAATAGTCTGCGCCGCACGCTGCTGCGGCGCCTCGCTGCTCCCCTGTCGCTGCTCGCGCTGATGAGCGGCCTGATCGCCTACTGGCTCGCCTGGCAGTACACGCAGCACGTGGTCGACCGTTCGCTCGCGGACCTCGCGACCGCTATTTCCAAACAGATCCAGATTGCCGGACCGGAAGCGGCGATCACGGTGCCGCCGCTCGCGCAAGCGATGTTCTCCGACCCGGTCGAACATCTGGTCTACCGGATCAGCACCGGCGACAGCGAAATCGCCGGCGACCACAATCTGCCGCTGCAAGGCACCAACGTGCGCCGCATGCATTACGCGTACGTATTCGAGACGCAGCACGAAGGCGTGACCGTGCGGGTCGCTCAGGTGCGCGTCGATCAGCCGGGCGGCAATCCGATCGTCGTCGAAGTCGGGCAGCCCGTGCATCACCGTTACCGCATCGCCGCGGAGTTTCTGATCGCGATCATGATGCCGTTGCTGCTGCTGCTGCTCGCCGGCTGGGTGATCGTGTGGCGCGTCGTCAATCAGCAGCTCAATCCGCTGACCGCGCTCGCCGATTCGCTGAACCGGCAAACGCACACGTCGCTCGAGCCGGTCGACGAAACCTATGTGCCGGTCGAGATCCGTCCGCTGACGGGCGCGCTGAACGCGCTGCTCGATCGTCTGAAAGCCGCCCTCGATGCGCAACGTAAATTCATCGCAGATGCCGCGCATCAGCTGCGCACGCCGCTCACCGCGGTGAAGCTGCATGCGGAGCAGGCGGTCGTCGCGCGCGATCCGCAGCAGACGCTCGCCGCCGTGCGCGAACTGCGCGCCGCGGCCGATCGGGCCGTGCGGTTGTCGAATCAATTGCTGTCGCTCGCGCGCGCCGAGCCGGGTGAACAGGCGGCCCGCTTCGTCAATGTCGACATGGCCGGGCTCGCCTTCGACACGGGCGCCGAATGGGTGCCGCGCGCGCTAGCGGTACACGTGGACCTCGGCTTCCAGCGCCTCGACGATCCGTCGAACGACGACCCGTTGATGGCGCGCGGCAACCCGGTACTGCTGCACGAAGTGATCGCGAATCTGCTCGATAACGCGCTGAAGTATGTGCCGCCTTCGCGGGCCGACGGCGGACGCATCACGGTGAGGGTTTCGCAGACCCTGATCGACGATCTGCGCATGGCCGAGATCGTCGTCGAAGACAACGGGCCGGGCGTGCCGCGTTCGCAGCAGGCGGATCTGTTCAAGCGGTTCTTCCGCGGCGACGGGCAGACCGAGGCGGGCGTCGACAGCGGCGCGGGTCTGGGCCTTGCGATCGTCCACGACATCATGGTGCTGCATCACGGCAGCGTGCATTACGAGGACGCGCCGGAGGGTGGCGCACGCTTTATCGTGAGGATTCCGTTGCTGCCGCCCAGTGCGTCGGCAGACGCTGCCACCGCCAGCGATGCCAACGAGCGACGCGCCACGAAAAAACCGGCGCACTCGGCGCCGGTCGATTTGTAGAAGGTTTGCCGGGCTGCCCCGGCGGCATTCGCCTTGGCGCCTCGATCAGTGCAGACAGCTAACGCCGCGCGCCGGCCCGTGGCTCATTTCTTCTTCGATTTCTTCGCCGATTTGCTGGACTTCTGGTCCTTGTCGGCACCTTTACCCGACTTGCCGCCGCCCTTGCCCTTTTGCGGCGGCGCCAGCATCGTGCCGCGGCACTTGCGCGCGCCGCAACGGCATTCGTACTCCTTTTTCAGCTTCTTCGTCTGCCGCGCGTCGATCACGAGGCCGTAGTCGTAAAAGACTTCCTCACCCTCCGCGATATCGCGCAGCGCATGCACGTACACATGTCCGTCGATTTCCTCGGCTTCGCAGTTCGGCGCGCATGAATGATTGATCCAGCGCGCGCTATTGCCATTCACCTTGCCGTCGATAACCTTGCCGTTATCCAGCGCGAAATAAAACGTGTGATTCGGTTCAGCCGGATTATGCGGATGACGGCGCAACGCTTCTTTCCAGGTAATCCGCTCGCCCTTGTATTCGATCAGTCGTTCGCCCGCCGCGATCGGTTCGAGAGCAAACACGCCTTTGCCGTGCACACCCGAACGGCGCACGGCGATCCTGCGTGAATTCATTGAATGAATCCTTGTGAAGAACTGGGGGATCAAGTCTGGCAATCGTCAGGCGCGTCTCGCGCGCGGCTTTTTCTGACGCGAATAGCAAACGCGGCGCCCTGCGAGCGCCGCGTCGACTTGCGACGCGCATCGCGCCACAACCGGCATCCTACACGCTGTCGACGGCTTCCTTCAACCGTCAGCCGATGCGTGTGTTCAACGTGCGACGAGCGTCACCGTTGACCGAACGTAATGTCGCCGAACAGCGCTTTCTGGTCGCGCGGTTGTGAACGCCAGTACTGCGGCGGCGCTTCGACGGTCGCGCCGAGGTTGGCGGCCGCATGCCACGGCCAGCGCGGGTTATAGAGCAGCGCACGAGCCAGCGCGATCAGGTCGGCATCGCCCGCTTCGATCAGCTGCTCGGCGTGCAGCGGATCGGTGATGAGCCCGACGCCGATCGTAGCCAGACCCGTTGCGTGCTTGACCGCCTTCGCGAATGGAATCTGATAGCCCGGCTCAAGCGGAATTTTCTGCAGCGGCGACACGCCGCCCGACGACACGTCGATCCAGTCGCAGCCGCGCCTTTCCAGCTCGTGTGCAAACGCAATCGTGTCTTCCAGCGTCCAGCCGCCCTCGACCCAGTCGGTCGCCGACACGCGCACGCCGACCGGTTTGTCGGCAGGGAATGCGGCCCGCACGATGTCGAAGATTTCGAGCGGGAAACGCATGCGGTTTTCCAGCGAGCCGCCATAGTCGTCGGTGCGCTGATTCGCGATCGGTGACAGGAACTGATGCAGCAGATAGCCATGCGCGGCATGCACTTCGAGCGCATCGATGCCAAGACGCGCGGCGCGGCGCGCGGACGCGGCGAACGCCTCGCGAATCCGGTGCAGGCCGGCGACATCGAGCGCAAGCGGCGGCTCCTCGCCCGGCTTGTGCGGCAGCGCCGACGGCGCATGCGGCAGCCACCCGCCTTGCGACACCGGAATCAGCTGGCCGCCTTCCCACGGCACATGGCTCGATGCCTTGCGGCCCGCGTGCGCCAGTTGCATCGTCACGTTGATGTGCGAATGCTTGCGGATCGCGGCCAGCACCGGCACGAGCGCTTCTTCGGTCGCGTCGTCCCACAAACCGAGATCGCCGGGGGTGATGCGGCCATCCGGCTCGACGGCGGTCGCTTCGATGCACAGCATGCCCGCGCCGGATAGCGCGAGCCCGCCGAGGTGAATCATGTGCCATGCGGTCGCTTCGCCGCGTTCGGCGGAGTACTGGCACATCGGGGAGACGACGATACGGTTGGGAAGCGTCACGCTACGCAGCGTGAGCGGAGAAAAAAGCGCGCTCATGGATTACGTCCAGTGAAAGCCCGAGAGCGATCGAGCATAGCACCGCGCGCGGTTTGCTGCAGAAACGGGGGCACCTCGCTGGCCACTTACGTCGCCATGCGGCCAGCCATTTAGACCTTCGTCTCGACCTGATCGAGCCATTCGCCGAACATCCGACACCCGGCGGCTTCGAGCGCGGGACCGTATCGAGCGGTGTCGGCGCGCAACTGTCGCGCGTCGATGCCGTGACCCGACAGTTCATTGGCATTGCCAATCAGCCAAGGTTCGAACCGATCGGTGCGGATCTCAGGATGACACTGCAAGCCCAGCACGTGATCGCCCCATGCGAAGGCCTGATTCTCGCAGGCCCGAGTCGAAGCCAGACGGGTCGCGTTGGTGGGCAGATCGAAGGTGTCGCCGTGCCAATGCAGCATCGACGTATGAGCGCCATCGAGATGACGCAGTGGCGATGCGCGGCCCGCATCGGTCAGCGTAAGCGGTGCCCAGCCTAGTTCGGCCTGAGCCGCGGGGTAGACGCGCGCACCCAACGCCCGGGCGATCAGCTGTGCGCCAAGGCAGATACCAAGTGTCGGCAAACCGGCCGCAATGCGCTTTTCGATCAACGACAGCAGCGGCGCTAGCGTGGGGTACAGCGCATCGTCGGTGGCACTGATCGGGCCGCCCAGCACGACCATCAGCGACGCGGCAATCGGATTGGGCGCCTCGATACGGGCGACGCCCACGTCGAGATAGCGGACCGGACGCCCGCGCTCACCGAGCACGAGCTCGAGACTGCCCAGATCCTCGAAGTGCACATGGCGGATGGCGAGTACTTCCCGATTCATCGGCCTGCCCTATCTTCAGGTTGACTAACGACTTGCCGCCAACGACTTTATCCTTGCACGGCACCAGCCGGCAAGCAGGCGGCGTATACCGCCCGCCGTAGCCGGCCAGGTCATGTTAGCGGATTGTTCCGGAAGACGCCGGTTATTGCGCGAAGATCTTCCAGGTCTTCTTCTGGGTGGCTACGTCCGCCGTTTCGTGCACGGAACAGTCGAGACGCACATCGGTATCCGACATGTTCAGGTCGAGCAGCGCGCAATGATGCGGCGTCTTCTTCGGATTCTTGCTTGCCTGGAAATGCGTGCAGCTCAGGCACATGCGATGCGACGGAATCGTGTTTTGCGCTTCGAGCTGATAGATGGTCT
The DNA here is from genome assembly GCF_013366925.1 of Paraburkholderia youngii. NCBI lineage: Bacteria > Pseudomonadati > Pseudomonadota > Betaproteobacteria > Burkholderiales > Burkholderiaceae > Paraburkholderia > Paraburkholderia youngii. Next base: position 6,408,096 of record NZ_JAALDK010000001.1, on the reverse strand, counting down.
TGAGCAGCGTGCGATAGAACACCGACTGTTCGTCCTCGCGCAGCGTGCCGACCGCCTTGGACAGGAAGTCCGGCCATTGCGCGGCGCGTTTGGCAGCGGTGCGGCCACGCGAGGTCAGGCGTACCGCGAGCGCGCGACCGTCGTCGAGTGCGCGACGCTTTTCGACGAGACCCTTGGTCTCGAGCGTGCTGACCGCATCGCTGGTGGTCGCGGCGGTCAACGCCGTTTCGCGCGCGATCTCGCCGAGACGCATCGGCCCCTTGCGTTGCATCAACAGCACGAGGATCTCACCCTGGGTCGGCGTCAGGCCCGCGCCTTCCGCCCATTCCCAAGCCTGGCTTCGCATCGCCGTGCTCAATCGCAAGAGGCTGTGGGTCACTCGCCCGTTTGCCTGTTCTCCGTATACGCCTTCGCTCATAATCTTCGATTCGTTTATTTACCGCTTTGGTGCGATGCCGGCGGTTGCCTGCCGGGGTACGCCTGTCGCGTGTGTGGGTAGCTTCGTCCAACCGCGGATGAAGCCGTTTGTACTATCTCAAAAATACACCGCCTTGGAAGCCGAAGGCGGCGAAAAACGACATTCTATGCGAGACCCGCAAATCGTACAGCTAACTTATCCAACGCGAGCTGTGGATAAGCAGGGGAAAACGTTTGGATAGCCTGTGTACCGTTTTGCAACAAGGACTTGCAGCGTGTCGAGCGTTTCCTCGGTTGGGCTTGCCAGGCTTGGCCGGAGCGTCTCTCGTCAGCCCGGTTATCAATTCCCCAGAGCATTGACTTTGCAGGTATTTATTCAGTTGTCCACAGCCTTTGGCAACGCCTGCTCACTGCCCCTAGGCTGGTATACGTAAACTTTCGACAAACCTGAAGGGTTGCGCGCACGAAAAGGCGTAAAAATTTTTTTACGAAAAAAAACCCGCACGGGGCGGGTTTCGTCGGAACGTCGCGTAACTGCCGCACGCAAACGGTTTCATGAGGTATTCGCGGCTAGGCTCGCCACTGCAAACACTGCTGCCGAACCGCTTCATGCAAGGACTTCTCCTGCGCGAACACGCTGCGCAACCACGTCGCGTCGTTGACCTGGCCACGCGCGATCGCGCCGACTTCGGCCAGCGCATTGACCGAGCCGAGCGCTTGCGCATGCGATCCGATCTGTTCGAGCGTTTCGAGGATATCTTCGGAAATCGTCTTTCGTTCACCGGTTTGCGGATTGATGCAGGTGCCGCCGAGTCCGAAACGGCAGGCTTCGAAACGGTTGAACGTGTAGACCAGATAGTCGTCTTCCTGCGGCGTGATCGGCTTGTCGAGCAGCAAATGACGCGCGAGCGTCTGGATGTAGCAGGCGATCGCCGCGGCGCGATCCACCGAAAACGGCGTATCCATCACCCGAACCTCGATCGTGCCGAACCCCGGCTTCGGACGGATATCCCAGTAGAAATCCTTCATGCTGTTGACCACGCCCGTGTGGACCATCTTCGAGAAATACTCCTCAAAGCTGTCCCACGTCAGCACGAACGGCGCGCGGCCCGACAGCGGAAACGCGAACACGGAATTCAGTCGTGCCGAATGAAATCCGGTATCGACACCCTGTACGAAAGGCGACGACGCGGACAGCGCAATGAAATGCGGGATGAAGCGCGACATCGAATGCAGCAGATACAGTGCGCTGTTCGGATTCGGGCAACCGATGTGCACGTGCTGGCCGAACACCGTGAATTGCTTCGCGAGATAGCCGTACAGCTCGGAAAGATACTGAAAACGTGGCGTATCGACGATCTGCCGCTCGCTCCATTGCTGGAAGGGATGCGTTCCGCCGCCGCACAAACCGACGTTCAGATGGTCGGCGGCGGATACCAGCGTGTCACGAATCTTGCGCAGATCGGCGACCGCCTGTTCGTGCGACGTGCAGATGCCGGTCGACAGCTCGATCATGCTTTCGGTGATTTCCGGCGTGATGTTGCCGGGGATTTTTTCGTCCTTGATGAGGCGCAGCAGATCGGTGCCGGCTTTGGTCAGATCATAGTCGTGCGTATTGACGATCTGCATTTCGAGTTCGATACCGAACGTGAACGGTTTCGAATCGATGAAGGGTTCGAGTGACATGGCGTCCCCTGAGTCAGGTCGTTTGAGGCGAAGGAATTGAAAAGACGGGTTCGTGAAACGCGCATGGCACCCACGCGCGTTTCACGCTCACCCCACGCGCCGCTCGGCGACGAGCGCGAGGCTGCGATAGACGAGCCACGGCCCGAGAATCTGCAGCACGAAAATCGAACACATGACGATCGCGCGCAATTGCGGATCGAAGCTCGGATACAGGTTGTACGTGTCGTCGACGAGCAGGTACGCGAGCGCCGACATCGGTGACAACGACAGGCCGAGTGCGATGCCCTGCTTCAGGTTCAGGCCGCTCGGCTTCGCGAAAGCCAGCACGCCGACCAGCTTCGCGACGAGGCGAGCAACGATCAGGCCCAGCGCCGCGACTCCGCCCAACGCGATGTGCCTCCATTCGAACGACGTCAGCGTCAGAACGAACAGGATCACCGTCAGCAGCCAGCCCGCGGTGCCGAAATGCTGCGGCCACAACTGCGGACGCGCTTCGTGATTCTTCACGATGATGCCCGCGGCGAGCAGCGCGAGAATCGTCGATAGCTTGAACAGATGCGCGATTGCGATCGCAAGCAGCACGAGACCGAACAGCGCGACGAACGAATGCTCGTCGTGCATGTTCAGGCGCCGATAGAAGAACGTGCAGGTGCGCGCGAGCAGATATGCGAGCACGAGCGAGCCGACCAGCAGGTACAACGGCTGCAGGATCGTCGCGAACACGTTGCCGTAAACCTCCTGATGCAGCCAGCTCGACACGAGCTTTTCGATCACGACCGCGTACATGCTGTTCAGCGCGGTCAAGGTCAGAAGACGCTGCGTGACCTGGCCTTCGGCGCGCAGTTCGGTTTTGAGCTGGATCACCATCGCGGGAGATGTCGCCATCGCGATCGCGGCCAGTACGGTCGCGACCATCAGCGGCACGTGCAGGAATAGGAGCACCGGCAGCACCAGCACGAAAGTCAGCGTGGCTTCGGCCACGCTCGACAGAATCAGCCACGGATTACGGCGGATCCAGCGCAGATCGAGCCGGCTGCCCAGTTCGAACAGCAACAGGCCGAGCGCGACGTCGAGCAGCGGCCGCGCGGCGCTCGCGGAATCCGCATCGATTACGCCAAAGCCGGCCCCGCCGGCTATGAGGCCGATCACCGCATAGCCGGAAATGCGCGGTAAACGCCACGCGCGAAAGCAAAGCTCGCCGCACAGACCAGCGACAAGCAATGCGAGACCTGCCCAGAAAATGGCGTCGGGTGAAAGCGGCCACGCAGGCAGAAACGAAAACGCCGAATTCATCGTAATGGGTTCTCCTTGGCAGCAACGGCAGACGACACGAACCGGCGCACACGCACGCCGTGGCACGAGCGAACCGAGAGCGCTCGTTGTCGCAAGCGCTTCGCGAAGTCAGCGTTGCGAGGTTTCAATGATCGGATGATCGGAATGCGCCGCGGCCGCAAAAAACCGCACTGAGTCGGGCACATTCACGGGATGCGGCAGTAGCAACAGGCACGGTGAAGGAACGCCGTCGACCTTGAATCAGATTCTGTTTGACCGGCACCGTTCCGTTGCTGCGCGTGCCGTCAGATGCGGTGGCACGACGCGGAAAAGAACCGGGATTGTGCCATAGCTTGTTCCGCGTTAACCGAAAAGACGTTAACTCGCTGGCAAAACGGTAAAAAAGTACGTTATTTTCATACCGAACGGAAAAAGCGACCTTTTTTCGAGGTATCCCGTCAATTTCAACAACATCGCGAACGGTGAATCCGCTCCCTGGCATTACGCCCGCGTGTGTGACCTTGATGTGCGGTTTGGTCTGCGTTTCTTTCGCGCTCTTCCCAGGTTAACCGCGCGCATCGAGCAATCCGTTTACGTCAGCTCGAACGAAATTCATCCAGCCGATAGGCGGGGCGCTAGCCCCCGTCTTTGCTGTTTACTGGTTTACCGTATGTATACGTAGTAACAGTTAACAAGCTGCCTCGGTTTCTGTGGATAACCTATGTTTTCCGAAATAAATCATCAGGTTGTCGGCCGCATAACCGGATGGACAGCATGTGCGGCTGCGGCCGGTATACGCGAGCAACTTTTCGCACTTTTTCGTGATGTCCCAGTTACCCCGTTTACGTCCACAACGGCTCCACACCACTTGCGCCGGCTAACTGCGTGGTTATCCACAGGTTGCGGTGGATAAGCGGAGGTGTCGGTTAACGTGGTTTACAGCGCGGGCGGAGTTAACGTGCCGGGCGTTAACTCCGCAATGGTCGAACCGGTTAACCGATCGTCCCTTGTCGCAACGAACGCAGCAGAAAACGCCCGGGGTCGATGTCCTCGGCGAGATCGCGTTCCAGCGGCCACGGCTCGCCTTCGATCTGTGATGCGATCAGTTCAGCGCCGAGCGCGGCCCACACCAGCCCGCGAGAACCATAAGCGAATGCGCCGTATAGACCGTCGACGCGCGGCAGATCGAGCGGCCAGGCGCCGCGCAGGCGAGCAGCATCGCGTGCGGCGGCGGCTTCGTCAGCGAGCTGGCCGATCATCGGCATGCGGTCCGAGGTCACGCAGCGAAACGCAACGCGTCCGCTGAGCGAGTTCAGCGACGCCTCATCGAGTGCGCTTGCGAACGACGGCAGCATCTGCGCGACGCGCTCGAGATTCTCGCGGTGACCGTCCGCGCGCAGCGACGTGTCGGGGTCGTCGAGCTCATAGGTCGCGCCTGTCAGCGTGACGCCGTTCGCGAGCGGCACGGCATAGCCCTCGCCGATCACCGGCAGCGCGAGCGGCGCGACGGTCCCCGCCGGCAGCAAGCTCAACTGACCGCGAATGCTGCGAGTCGGCGCATGACGCAAGCCAGCGATGCGCGCAGCTTCATGCGCACCGGCGACGATCACGACCGGCGCTCGCGCGACCATCTTTCCCGCGATATCGAAGACGGTCCACTGGTCGCCGCAACGTTCGAGCCGCGCGACTTCGACGCCGAAGCGTCGTTCAAGCAAGCCGCCTGCCGATGCCAATTGCGCCGCGCAAAGAGAGGCGGGATCGATCCAGCCGCCGCGCGGAAAGAACCAGCCGCCACGCGCGAGCGGCATGCCGGCGAGTTGCGCTGCATCGGCCGCGGAGACCGGCGTCACGTATTCGGACGGATAGCGAAACGTGGCGATGGCCGCGCCGATCGCGCGCGATTCGTCGTCGTCCGCGGCGATCTGCAGCAGGCCGCGATCTCCGCGGGCCAGTCGATGCCCTGCGTTTTCGAGTACGGTCCAACGATTGAGCGAGTACAGAAAGCCCGCCCGCGTGACGCGCGACGCGACACTGTCGTCGCGCGAAATCATTGGGTGGAATACGCCGGCCGGATTGCCCGACGCATCCTGGGCAACCGACCCATGCCGCTCGAGCGAAGTCACGCGCCAGCCGCGTGCCGCAAGCCGCTCGATCACTGCGCAGCCGGCCAGCCCCGCTCCGATCACGACCGCATGTCGTTCATCATGGCCGAACGGCGCGGGCGGTTCATAACGGCGCACACGCCAGCGCGGCGCGAAGCGGCCGACCAGCATCGCGCGTTTCCAGCCGAAGCCGTCGACCTTGCGATACTCGAAGCCGCATTGCGTCAACGCGCGTTTGACGTCGCCCGCGCTGCTATAGGTGGAGAAGGTTGCGTCATCGCCGGCGACACGCGCGAGCGCCTTGAAGATCGCCGGACTCCACAGCTCGGGATTTTTCGCGGGCGCGAAGCCATCGAGATAAAACGCATCGGCACGCAGCCGCAATGCGGGCAGGCTGTCGAGCGCATCGGCGAAGATCAACGTCAGCACGACGCGGCCGCCTTCGAATTCGAGCCGGTGCGTACCGGGCACGAGCATCGGCCATGCGTTCACGAGCGTGTCCGCGAGTTCGGTGATGAGCGGATCGGAGATCGTCGATTCGTGGACGCGGCGCAGATCGGCCGCGCTAAACGGATGCTTTTCGGTCGACACGAAATGCAGCCGCTCGCAGCGTGCGGGATCGGCGCGCCACGCGGCCCACGTGACGAGAAAGTTGATGCCGATGCCAAAGCCGGTTTCGAGCACGGTGAAGGTTCGACGGCTCTGCCATCTTTCGGGCAATTCGTTGCCGCGCAGAAAGACGTAGCGAGCCTGCTCGAGCGCGCCGACGGCGCTGTGATAGATGTCGTCGTAGTGCGGTGAAAAGGGGCTGCCGTTGTCGCGGAAAGCGAGGACGGCGGGGATCAGCGGATCGGTCATGCGCGACGGGAAAACACGCTCAAAAGATCGCTCGAAAGAGCGGGTTCGATGGTCGGAGTCGGCGCGCGCCGCGCGCGAGTCGCCGCAAAAGACCCATCAGGACGCTTTCAGACGCTTTGCTGCGTTGGCAAAAACCAACGCTAACCCCCGCCAGGACTGGGTTTCAGCCCTCGTTTAGGGGGTGCTGAAGGGCAAAATTTCGATTTACTTGCAAGAACGGCCCGAAAACCGTGCAATTCCTCGAAACCCTTATCCTGATTGGGTTTGCGCTGCGCTATCATAGCAAGCGCCGCGAAGGGAGCGGCAGCACGGCCGCCGAACAGTATCCTGTCCGGCGTGGGAGATCTTCAGGATCGGGGCCGCAGCTGCTCGACGGCGCGGTGCGCGCACGTATAATCGGCGCGGTCGCGCTGTTCGTATCAACCTAAACTCAGAAAGGAACCTTAATGAACAAACAGGAACTGATCGACGCTGTCGCAGGACAGACGGGCGCCAGCAAGGCTCAAACCGGTGAAACGCTGGACACGTTGCTTGAAGTGATCAAGAAGTCTGTGTCGAAGGGTGAGGCGGTCCAGTTGATCGGCTTCGGTAGCTTTGGTTCGGGCAAGCGCGCAGCGCGTACGGGGCGTAATCCGAAGACCGGCGAAACCATCAAGATCCCGGCTGCCAAGACTGTCAAGTTCACGGCAGGCAAGGCGTTCAAGGACGCAGTCAACAAGCGCTAAGCAGACTACTGCCGGGCAGTTGACACCCGCGAGAAAAACCCGCCAGTGGCGGGTTTTTTTTCGTCCGTGCATGAGGTTCGAATGCGCGGCGTGCTTCGTTCAGTCATGACGATGCGCGTTCTTGCCGTGGTCATGTCCACAATGCTCGCAGTCGTCGCCGTGCCCGTGATGATGATGGTGATGCTGGTCGTCATCGTGATCGTGATCGTGGTCGTCGAACTCCCATGCCGGGAACGGATCGGGGAACTGCTGCCAGGCTTGCGGCCCGAGCGCGTATTCGTCGTCGGTGAGCAGACAGGCATCGAACTTCGCGCGCCACAGGGCGGGATCGATATCGACGCCGATCAGCGCGAACTCCTGACGACGATCGCCGATGCTCATATCGTCCGGCTCGCCGTACCAGTCGGCGGCGATTTCGGCGGCCAGCTCGTCGTCGCCTTCCGGCCATTCGCTGCGATCCTGCGCGGCCCACCACATGCCCGCGGGGCCGTGCCGGCAAGCACCACCGGCCTGCGAGAGCGAACCGCCGATATCGTTGCGCGTCGCGAGCCAGAAGAATCCCTTGCTGCGCAGTACGCCCTTCCACTCCTGGTGCAGCAGCTCCCATAGCCGCTGCGGATGAAACGGCCGGCGTGCGCGATAGACGAAATAGCCGACGCCGTATTCGTCGGCTTCGCTGTGATGCATGCGGCCATCTTTACCGCCGTGCTCATTCTCGTGCTTGTGCTCGAGCGCCGCGAGCCAGCCCTGCGCATTCGACGCTTCGTCGAAATCGAAGCGTCCGGTGTTCAGCACCTGATCGAGCGGCACGTCGGCAAAGCGGCTCACGAGCTGCACCGCGCGCGGGTTCAGGCGCGCGAGGATGCGCTGCAAACGCGCGAGCTCGTCCGCGCTGACGAGATCAATCTTGTTCACGACGAGCACGTCACAAAACTCGATCTGCTCGATCAGCAACTCCCCGATCATGCGGTCGTCGCCTTCGTCGACCGTGACGCCGCGTTCGGAGAGCGCATCGGCAGACGCGTAATCGCGCAGGAAGTTGAACGCATCGACGACCGTGACCATCGTATCGAGCCGGGCGGCTTCGCCGGGCGACGGGGCTTCGTCGCCATCGTATGTGATGGTTTCGGCAATCGACATGGGCTCGGCGATGCCAATCGATTCGATCACCAGCACGTCGAAGCGCTTTTCGCCGGCGAGGCGACGGATGTCGCTTTGCAGATCGTCGCGCGGTGTGCAGCAAATGCAGCCGTTCCTGAGTTCGACGATCTGCTCGCCGACGCCCGGCAGCTCGGCCGCATCACGCACGAGCGTCGGCTCGATATCGACGTCGGCCAGATCGTCGACGATCGCGGCGACGCGCAAACCGGCGCGATTCGCGAGGATGTGGTTCAGGAGCGTGGTCTTGCCAGCGCCCAGAAAACCGGAGAGCACGGTGATGGGCATTAGCGGCTGGTTCATCGCGGTACGAAATACGGGAAGATTGGAAGGCGTGCGGGGCGTGGGGCCAAATCGTCGGCGTCGCTGCGACGGCGCGAAAAAGCACGAAATCGCATTGTGCATTAAAATGCGTGCGGCTCGTGCGAGCGACAGCGTTGGAATGGCTTACTGCGCGGGCATCAACTTCCAGCTGCGCAGAATCGCAGCGATCTGTTGCGCGTATTTGTCCCGCAACGTCGGCGTCTCCGAGTGGTATGCTCCGACCGCCTGCCAGGTATTGCCGTACTTGTTCATCTGGCGGCGCAGATGCCACGCCGCGATGTAAACGTTCTTGCACGGCTCCATCAGCGTGCCCTGCGAGATCCCGTACTGGGAGAGCACCGGCAGATGCACCGAATTGATTTGCATCACACCGTAGTCGGTCGAGCCGTTCGCGTTCTTGTGCTGCGCATCCGGCCGGTTGTGCGACTCCTGCCACGCGATAGCCCGTAAGATCAGCGGATTGACCTTCTGATACTTCGCCGCTTCATCGAAGCAGTCGGCGCGCGCGGAACCGGCTGCGGCGAGCAGCGCGAGGGTGGCGGCAAAGGTGACGAGCGGACGTATCATCGGTCAATAGGACTAAGCAAACCCGAGGTAAGAATCGGTAAGGCAGTTCGCCGACCGCGTCTCGGCCGCAACGGCAAGCTGGCCGGGCGTTCGTCGAGCATCGGGGAAAACCCGCGTCAGCAAACACATAACAGTGGGTCGAACGGCTCGTATCATACCGGCAGTCCGACCTTCGTCAAGTTGGCTAACCGACATAAGACCGTACAAAGCCGGGTAATGGCGTGAGTGTACGGTGATGGTTAGCTTTCAATTTAATAACAGCTCTGCGATCTTCATGGATTCGCATGAGGCCCCTTGTTTTGTTTCAATTCCGACATGAAAAGCTGTTACTGTTCGATTTTTTCGGACGTCGGGACGCTGGAGCTCGAAGCGAAACTCGCTTTTAGGGCCGGCTCACAAACCGACCAGGCGGTAGCTTGCCGCCGGGTCCGCATCGCATGACCGTCGGTGGCAGAGGCTGCCGGCATCGATATCACATCCCATGAGAAGAAATTGTATGGCTTTGCGTCGGGCGGCAACGGCGCTGCTGGTGGCTGGACTGATCACCGCGCAAACTGCACAGGCGCAGGTGACACTCAACTTCGTCAACGCCGACATCGACCAGGTCGCCAAGGCGATCGGCGCGGCAACCGGCAAGACGATCATCGTCGATCCGCGGGTGAAGGGGCAACTGAACCTCGTGTCCGAAAATTCTGTGCCTCAGGATCAGGCGCTCAAAACCCTGCAGTCCGCGCTGCGCATGCAGGGGTTCGCGCTCGTGCAGGATCATGGCGTGCTGAAAGTGGTGCCCGAGGCCGACGCCAAGCTACAGGGCGTGCCGACCTACGTCGGCAACGCGCCGACGGCGCGCGGCGACCAGGTCGTCACGCAGGTTTTCACGCTGAGGAATGAATCGGCCAACAATCTGCTGCCGGTTCTGCGTCCGCTGATCTCGCCGAACAACACGGTCGCGGCCTACCCCTCCAACAATACGATCGTCGTCACCGACTACGCCGACAACGTGCGGCGCATCGCCCAGATCATCGCGGGTGTCGATAGCGCGGCCGGCCAGGCGGTTGCAGTCGTGCCGTTGAAGAACGCGAATGCGATCGACATCGCGCAGCAGATGAACAAGATGCTCGATCCGGGCTCGATCGGCAGCACGGACGCGACGCTCAAGGTGTCGATCTCGTCCGATCCGCGCACCAACTCGCTGCTGATGCGCGCGTCGAACACCGCACGCCTCGCGGCGGCCAAGGAGCTCGCCAAGCAGCTCGACATGCCGACCGCGATGCCGGGCAACATCCACGTCGTGCCGCTACGCAATGCCGACGCGACGAAGCTCGCGCGCACGCTGCGCAGCATGCTCGGCAAGGGCGGCGGCGAGGGCTCGTCGGGCGGCGCGAATGAGGCGAACTCGTTCAACCAGAGCACGAGCGGCGGCGGCGGTGGTGGTGGCGGCGGCGGTGGCGGTCTGTCGAACAGCAGCTATTCGACGGGCTCGTCGGGCACGCCGCCGTTGCCGTCGGGCGGCCTCGGCGGCGGCTCGATGAACTCGCCGATGGGCGGCGGCGCTTCGGGCTCGAGCAGCAGCAGCGGTGGTTTTCTGAGCAGCGACAAGGAGAAGAGCGAGGACCAGGGCGGCGGCATGATCACGGCCGATCCCGCGACGAACTCGCTGATCGTCACGGCGCCCGAAGCGACGTACCGCAACTTGCGCGCGGTGATCGACCAGCTCGATGCGCGTCGCGCGCAGGTGTATATCGAGGCACTGATCGTCGAGCTGAACTCGAATACGAGCGGCAACCTCGGCATTCAGTGGCAGGTCGCGAACGGTAACCTGTTTGCCGGTACCAACCTGGCGACCGGCTCGGGCAACAGCATCATCAACTTGACGGCTGCTGCGGCGGCTGCTGGCTCGACCGGCGGTCTCGCGACGGCGCTGGGCAGCCAGGGCCTGCAACAGGGCTTGAACGTCGGCTGGATCCACAACATCTTCGGCGTGCAGGGTCTCGGCGCGCTGCTGCAGGCGCTGTCGCAGACCGCCGACGCGAACGTGCTGTCCACGCCGAACCTCATCACGCTCGACAACGAAGAAGCGAAGATCATCGTCGGTACCAACGTGCCAATCCAGACCGGTTCGTACTCGAACCTGACGAGCGGCACGACGAGCGCGGCGTTCAATACGTTCGACCGGGTCGACGTCGGTCTGACGCTGCACGTGAAGCCGCAGATCACCGACGGCGGCATCCTGAAGCTGCTGCTCTACACGGAAGATTCGGCAATCGTGAACGGCACGAACAACGCGGCGACGAACCCGGCGGGCCCGGAATTCACGAAGCGTTCGATCCAGTCGACCGTGCTGTGCGATAACGGCGAGATCATCGTGCTCGGCGGCCTGATGCAGGACAACTACCAGGTCAGCAACAGCAAAGTGCCGCTGCTTGGCGACATTCCGTGGCTGGGCCAGCTGTTCCGCTCCGAGCAGAAGACGCGCAACAAGACTAACCTGATGGTGTTCCTGCGTCCGGTCATTCTCGCCGACCGCGACACCACGCAGGCCGTCACGGCGAACCGCTACGACTACATCCAGGGTGTGCAGGGCGCGTACCGTCAGGACAACAACATCATGAGGGATCGCGACGATCCGGTCGTGCCGCCGATGCCGCTCGGCCCGAGCCAGGGCGGGGTGCCGGCGATGAACCTGTTCGACCTGAACCAGATGCGCCGCCAGCAAATGATGCCGCAGCAGGCACCGCAACAGGTTCCACAACAGGTACCGCCGCAGGCCGTACCCCAAGCTGGCGCGCCGGCCGTGCCGCAAGCTGGCGCGCAGACTACAACCCAACCCGTGCCGCAGACGGTGCCGCAAACCATGCCGCAACCGGCCGTCGTCGAGCCGGCGAGCGGCCCGGTGCCGAGCACGGTGTCGCCGGGAGCGCGTCCGTGACGCAGATGCCCGCGCAAACCGCGCCCTCGCAACGTCCGCTGAACGGCGATGCCGCGGCCGGCGAGCGCGCGGCGCCCTCGCCGCTTGCCGCCCGGCTCGTGCCATACGGTTTTGCGCGCAGCGGCCAGATCCTGGTCGCGCATCAGCATGCCGATAGCCTCGAAGTCTGGATCAGCGAACGCACGAGCGAAGCCGCGCTTGCCGAAATCGCGCGCAACTACGGCGTAGTGTCGGTCGTGCGCGTGCCCGCCGACGATCTCGCGCAGGCGATCAACCAGGCCTATGCGCGCCAGGACGGCAGCGCCGCGCAGGTGGTCGGCGAAGTGGAAGGCGAAGTCGATCTGTCGCGGCTGATGCAGGACATCCCCGAGGTCGAGGATCTGCTCGAATCGGAAGACGACGCGCCGATCATCCGCATGATCAACGCGCTGCTCACGCAAGCCGCACGCGAGCAGGCATCGGATATTCATATCGAACCGTTCGAGAATGCGTCGGTAGTGCGTTTTCGCGTCGACGGCACGCTGCGCGACGTGGTGCGGCCCAAGAAAGCGCTGCACGGCGCGCTGATCTCGCGGATCAAGATCATGGCGCAGCTCGACATCGCGGAAAAACGTTTGCCGCAGGACGGCCGCATCACGCTGCGCGTTGGCGGTCGTCCAGTCGACGTGCGGGTATCGACGCTGCCGACGGGCCACGGCGAGCGCGCGGTGCTGCGTCTGCTCGAGAAAGACGCGGCGCGGCTCAATCTCGAAGCGCTCGGCATGGCATCCGACACGCTCGGCCAGTTCGACAAGCTGATCGGCAAGCCGCACGGTATCGTGCTCGTGACGGGCCCGACCGGCTCAGGCAAGACGACGACGCTGTATGCGTCGATGTCGCGACTGGAGACGGCAACCACCAACATCATGACGGTGGAAGACCCGATCGAATACGACCTGTCCGGCATCGGCCAGACCCAGGTCAACGAGCGGATCGGCATGAGCTTCGCGCGCGCATTGCGCTCGATTCTGCGTCAGGACCCGGACGTCATCATGATCGGTGAAATCCGCGACCTCGAAACCGCGCAGATCGCGGTGCAGGCATCGCTGACCGGTCACCTTGTGCTCGCCACGCTGCACACGAACGACGCGGCATCGGCCGTCACGCGTCTGACCGACATGGGCGTCGAGCCGTATCTGCTCGCCTCGTCGCTGCTCGGCGTGCTCGCGCAGCGGCTGGTGCGGCGGCTGTGCCCGGTGTGCCGCGAAGAGCGCACCGAAGAAGATGGCAGCAAACGCTGGCATCCGGTCGGCTGCGACCGTTGTGGCCAGTCCGGTTACGCGGGACGCCGCGGCGTCTACGAGCTGTTGCTGATCGACGAATCGATCCGCTCGCTGATCCACCGCAACGCGGCCGATGCCGAAATTCTCGAAGCGGGCCGCGCCCAAGGCATGCGCACGCTGCGCGAGGATTCGGAGCGCTGGCTCGCATCGGGACTGACGTCGCTCGAAGAAGTGATTCGCGTGACGGGCGGAGCATAAGCGCATGCCGGCATTCCGTTTTGAAGCGATCGACGCGGCGGGCAAGGCACAAAAAGGCGTGCTCGACGCCGACAGTGCGCGCGGCGCGCGCACCAACCTGCGTTCGCAGGGACTCACGCCGCTCGTCGTCGAACCGGCGGCGTCGCGCACGCGCGGCGAGCGCAATCAGCGGCTCGCGCTCGGGCGTCGTCTGTCGCAGCGCGAGCAGGCGATTCTGACGCGGCAGCTCGCGAGTCTGCTGATCGCGGGCCTGCCGCTCGACGAAGCGCTCTCGGTGCTGACCGAGCAGTCGGAGCGCGACTACATCCGCGAGCTGATGGCGGCGATTCGCGCCGAAGTGCTCGGCGGTCATTCGCTTGCGAACGCGCTGCAGCAGCATCCGAAGGATTTCCCCGAGATCTACCGGGCGCTCGTCGCGGCCGGCGAACACACGGGCAAGCTCGGCCTGGTGCTGTCGCGGCTCGCGGATTACATCGAGCAGCGCAATGCCCTGAAGCAGAAGATCGTGCTGGCGTTCACGTATCCGACGATCGTCACGATCATCGCGTTCGGCATCGTTACGTTCCTGCTCAGCTATGTGGTGCCGCAGGTCGTCAACGTGTTCGCGAGCACCAAGCAGCAGCTGCCGTTTCTGACGATCATGATGATGGCGCTGTCCGGTTTCGTGCGGCACTGGTGGTGGGCGATGCTGATCGGCGTGATCGTGGTCGTCTATCTGGTGCGCGCGACGCTCAGGCAACCGGGGCCGCGCCTTGCCTTCGACCGCTGGCTGCTGACCGCGCCGCTGCTCGGCAAGCTGGTGCGCGGCTATAACACCGTGCGCTTCGCCAGCACGCTCGGCATTCTGACCGCGGCGGGCGTGCCGATTCTGCGCGCGTTGCAGGCCGCGGCCGATACGCTCAGCAACAACGCAATGCGCGAGAACATCGACGATGCGATCGTGCGGGTGCGCGAAGGTACGTCGCTGTCGCGCGCGCTGGGCAACACGAAGACGTTTCCGCCGGTGCTCGTGCACCTGATCCGCTCGGGTGAAGCGACCGGCGACGTGACGACGATGCTCGATCGCGCGGCCGACGGCGAAGCGCGCGAACTGGAGCGTCGCACGATGTTCCTGACGAGCCTGCTCGAGCCGCTGCTGATTCTGGCGATGGGGGGCGTGGTGCTCGTGATCGTGCTTGCGGTGATGCTGCCGATCATCGAACTGAACAACCTCGTGCAGTAGCGGCAGCCGTAGCGCGAGGAGGGAAAAGAAAGGATTGGCGCGGCGTGCCGTATCAGCCGCGCAACCGCTTCAAGTTTCAGCGCACGTAAATGGTGGGACCGCTGGAATTGGCGGGCAGGAAGATTTCCGAGTGGGCGCCGTTGCGGTCGATGATGATCGAGCGGGCGCGAACTTCGGAGAGCCTGGTGCCTTGCATCAGCGTGCTGCCGAGCGACACCGCGTGCGGCGGCTCGCCACCGACGCTGACGATCGCCGCGGCGCCTTCGCTCAACGCGAGGATGCCGAACAGATGGATGTCCTGATTGACGTTGCGCGCGAGCTGTCCGCCGAACAGCGTCGCGGCCTGGTCGGTCGAGACCTGCGCGTGTGCGGCGGCAGCCGGTAGCGGCGCGCCGGACATCGTGGTGAGCGTGATGACCCAGTAGGTGAGCGTCGCGCAGAAAGCGGCGAACAGCGCGAGCGACAGGAGGCGGATTTGGATGGCGTTCATGCGCACATTGTACGGACTATTGTGAATATTGCGGTGGGTTGAAAGCCTTCAACTGCATGACATTAAAATGACCGGCCCGGCGTGTTCAATTTGACAACCCGAGCCGAAAATTTCACCTGAAAAGAGGTAGCAAGCTATGCAACTGTCGACCATTCGCCGCGCTGACAACGCGGGTTCACGCGGCCGTCGTCAACGCGGTTTCACGCTGATCGAAATCATGGTCGTGATCGCGATTCTCGGCATTCTAGCCGCGCTCATCGTGCCGAAGATCATGAGCCGTCCGGACGAAGCGCGGCGCGTCGCCGCGAAGCAGGATATCGGCACCGTGATGCAGGCGTTGAAGCTCTATCGCCTCGACAACGGCCGCTATCCGACCCAGGAGCAAGGCCTGCACGCGCTGATCGAAAAACCGTCCACCGACCCGGTGCCGAACAACTGGAAGGACGGCGGCTATCTCGAGCGTCTGCCGAACGATCCGTGGGGCAATGCGTATCAGTATCTGAATCCGGGCGTGCACGGTGAGATCGATGTGTTCAGCTACGGTGCCGATGGCAAGCCGGGCGGCGAAGGCAACGATGCCGACGTCGGGTCCTGGCAATAAGCACGCTGAACAGAGCATCCCGCCAGGCTCGATGATGTTCACGCACGCGCCCTCGTTGCCACTGGGTTGGCCGCTGGTTTCACCGGGCGCCCTGCCCGCCGCGCCGCAATTTGCGTGGCGCGACGAAGCGTGCGTGCTTCACCGATGCATTGCTGTTTGAATATTCGTTGATCGTCGATGGCCGGCACTATGCGCACGTCCGCTTGCAAGTCCCGTCTGGACACTCCGTGTACGGCTTCACGGCCGCGCTCCCGGCAACCCCGCGGCCGCGCGGCTGGCTTCACGCTGCTCGAAATGATGGTCGTGCTCGTGATCGCGGGTCTGCTCGTGTCGCTGACCGCGCTGACGATGACCCGCAATCCGCGCACCGATCTGAACGAAGAAGCGCAGCGTCTCGCGCTGCTGTTCGAATCGGCTGGCGACGAAGCGCAGGTGCGCGCGCGGCCGATCGCGTGGCAGCCGTTCGAAGGCGGCTTCCGTTTCGATCAGCGCACCCAGGACGGCTGGCGTCCGTTGCGTGACGATCTGCTCGGGCCGCGTAAGTGGGAAGGCGGCGTGACCAGTGTCGCGATCAGTTTCCCGGGTTCGGATTCGCACGCCGATCGCATCGTGTTCGGTACCGAGGCGATCGACCTGCCGGTGCAGGTCACGCTGTTTTCGGCGGCCGGACAGGCGACGATCGTCAGTACCGGCAATGGCCGCTACGAGGTGCGCTGACATGCGGATGCGACGTTATGGCAGGGCCACCCATGCCTCTTCTCCTTGCAACACGCGCGCTATAGCGTGCCGCAACCAGCGCGGCTTCACGATGATCGAGGTGCTGGTCGCGCTCGCCATCATCGCGGTGGCGCTTGCCGCGTCGCTGCGCGCGGTCGGCAGTCTGGCGAGCGGCGAAGCGGATCTGCACCGGCGTCTGCTCGCCGGCTGGAGCGCGGACAACGCGCTCGCGGACCTGCATCTGAAGCATGCATGGCCGAACATCGGCTCGACGAGCTTCGATTGCTCGCAAGGCAATCTGCAACTGCGCTGTACCGAGCATGTGACGGCGACGCCGAATCCGGTGTTTCGCCGTGTCGAAGTGATGGTGACGATGCCCGGCCAGTCCGGCAATCTCGCCCAGATGGTCACGGTGGTCGCGAATGAAATCAACCGCTCGCTGTGAGCGCCGCCGCCGTTACGGCGCGCGCGGCTTCACGCTGATCGAACTGCTGGTCGCGATCGCGATCCTCGCGGTGATCGCCGTGCTGTCGTGGCGCGGGCTCGATCAGATCATCCGAGCCCGCTCGACGATCACGAACGCGATGGAAGACGAGCGGGTGTTCGCCCAGCTGTTCGACCAGATGCGCATCGACGCGCGCCAGGCAGCCAGCGATGACGAAGCCAGCCAGGCCGCGGTCTCGGTCTCCGGCAACACGCTGCAGATCGTGCGGCACATGGTGCTGCCGGGCACCGCGCCGCGTCTGCAGGTGGTGCGCTATCAGATCTCGAACGGCCGCGTGGTGCGCTATGCGTCGCCGCCGATCGGTAACGTCGGCGACTTGCGGCGCGCGTTGCACGGCAGCGACGAAGATTGGACCGCGGTGCCGCTGATGGGCGGCGTCGGCTCGATCTCGGCGCGCATGTATGTGCCGAAGCTCGGTTGGACCATCCAGATGAACGACGTGCAAACCGCGATGAACCAGGCCGTCAACAATCTGAAGGTGCCGCAACTTGGCAACGCGCCGATGCCCCGCTCGGTGACGGGGCTCCAGATCAGCATCGGCGCGACATCGCTCGCAAAGCCGGTCACGCGCGTTTTTCTGGTCGGAGAATGACATGACGTTCTCCTCGTCGTTGCCGAAGAAGTCCCCATCCGCTTCGCGCGCACGTGCACGCGAGCGAGGCGCCGCCATCATCAGCGCGCTGCTCGTCGTCGCGTTGTCGGCGATCCTCGTGTCCGGCATGTTGTGGCGCCAGCAGGTGCAGATCCGCCGCATCGAGAATCAGCGGCTGCTGTCCCAGGCGCAATGGGTCGCGCGCGGCGCGCTCGACTGGACCCGGCTGATCCTGCGCTCCGAAGGCGACACGTCGGCGGGCATCACGTATCTGGGCGGCTTGTGGGGCGTGCCGATCGCGAAAACGCGGCTGTCGGATTTTCTCGGCCAGATCGGCGAGGTGCGCGCTGAGCAAGGCGCGGCCACGTATCTGTCGGGCTCGATCGAGGACGCGCAGTCCAGATTCAATCTGCGCAATCTGGTCGCGAGTCCGGCGCCCGGCGTGACGCAAATCAGCGCCGAGCAGACGGCCGCGTATCAGCGCCTGCTGGTGTCGCTCGGCCTGAGCGGGCAGCTGGCCAAAGTGACCGCGCTGCACGTGCGCGCGGGGCTGTCGCAATCGGCGACGCGCTTTCAGACCGGCACGTCGATCAGCAGCTCGCCGCAGGTCGGCGGCGGCGGGATGACGGGCGGCAACTTCACGAACCAGCCCGGCATCGAGGACGGCGAGGACAACGTGGCGGTCGCGCCGCTCTTGATGACGGGCGTCGATTCGCTGCTCGACATTCCGGGCTACACACCGGAGATCGTCGCAAAGCTGCGGCCGTTCGTCACCGTGCTGCCGACCGTCACCGCGATCAACATGAACACCGCGTCGGCCGAAGTGATCGCGGCGGTGGTGCCGGGCATGACCGTGTCGCAGGCGCAGGCCTTGGTCGCGCGGCGCCAGACCGTGTTTTTCCGCAACGCCGGCGACGTGCAGCTCGCGCTGACCGCCGCCGGCGTGCAATCGGCGTCGATCGATCCGAATCAGTTCGACGTCAATTCGAGCTACTTTTTAGTCCACGGCAGTGTGCAGCACGAGCGCGCCGAAGTGGATCGCACGACACTCGTCTATCGCGATCCGCTGACTCACACTACGCGTATCGTGCGGGTACAAGACCAACTATGAATAACGCAATCCACAGAGAGAGTGGCCTTTGAGCACGCTGATCGTCCTATTGCCGCCGCGTGATCCGGCGGTGCCCTCGCAGGAGTGGCAACTGCCCGAGCTGCCGTTCGTGCTGCTCGACAAGGCCGAGCGCACGCAGCGCGCCGGGCGCTCGGCGCTCGCGCTGCTGCCGCGCGCGAACACGACGGTGCTGATGGTCGCCGCGCGCGACCTGCTGCTGATGCCCGCGACGCTGCCGCCGCTGCGCGGCCCGAAGCTGCGCCAGGCGCTGCCCAATATCGTCGAGGATCAACTGATCCAGGACCCGCAGACCTGTCATATCGCGGTCGATCCGCAGGGGCTTGGGGAAGGCCGGCACCTGCTCGCGATCATCGATCGCGGCTGGTTCCGTTTCATCTGCGAGGCGTTCACGGCGGCCGGTCATCGCAGCCTGCGCGCGGTGCCGGTCACGCGTTGCCTGCCGCCGGCGCCGGTGACCGAAGTCGCCGGGAACGTCGACGAAACCGCCGAGGTGCGCGAGCCGGTGATGGCTGGCGCGGCGAGCGTCGCGACGTCGCCGCCGGGCGTCGCGCCGGTGGTCGCGCCCGAAGCGCCGTCCATCGTGCCGATGGTGGCCGCGGTGCTCGGTGCGGTCGTGCAGACCGCGCCCGCGCTGCTGGTCGAAGGCGCGGTCGACAGCGGCGTGCCGCGCGTCGAACTGGCGATTGCGCGCGGCGTGCAGGGCGAGGGTCTCGCGGCCCCGGCCAATGCGGTGAACGCGACGCTCTCCGCACTGGCGGGAGCGGCGCCGGTGTCGCTGTACATGCTGACCGAAGTGCCGGGTAACGAGCCCAACCAACCCACGACGAGTCCCGCGCGGCTCGCCTCGCATATCCACGGCGCGAGTCCGCTGCCGTTCGAGCAGCTCGCTCGGCGCGCGCTCGAATGCCGCTTCGACCTGTGCCAGTTCGAATTCGCGTCGCAGCCGTGGCGCCTCGATCGCGCGACGCTGCGGCGTCTGCGTTTGCCGATCGTGCTCGCGGTCGCCGCGCTCGTCGTCGCGATCATCGGCGCGAACGTGCAGTGGCTGATGCTCGCGCGTCAGCGCGACGCGATCAACACGCAGATGACGGAGCTGCTGCTCAACACGTTCCCGAAGACGACCGTCGTGCTCGACGCGCCTGATCAGATGGCGCGTCAGTTGCAACAGCTGCGCGTCGCGGCGGGCGAGCTGTCGCCGGAGGATTTCCTGTCGCTCGCCGACGGCCTCGCACGCTCGTTGTCGCCGCTGCCGGTCAACGGCATCGCCGCGCTCGACTATCACGAGCACCGCCTCGACGTGACCTTCAAACCCGCGATCAAGGTCGACCCCGACTTCGCCAAGCGCCTCGCGCGCAACGGCCTGACCGGCGCGATCGACAGCAGCACCGGCAAGTGGACCATCAGGAACGGACAATGAAAGCTGAACTCGCTCAAACATGGGCTGGCTTCTGGGACCAGCGCACCGATCGCGAGAAGGCGCTGCTGACGTGGGGCGGCGCCGCGCTCGCGGTGGCGATCGCATGGTCGGTGCTATGGGCGCCCGCGCAGGAAGGCCGCGCGCATTTGCGTCAATCGCTGCCCAGCCTGCAGCGGCAGCTCGCGCAGATGACCGCGCAGGCGAACGAGGCGCGTTCGCTGTCGGCGGCCGCG
Organism: Paraburkholderia youngii; assembly: GCF_013366925.1. NCBI lineage: Bacteria > Pseudomonadati > Pseudomonadota > Betaproteobacteria > Burkholderiales > Burkholderiaceae > Paraburkholderia > Paraburkholderia youngii. The sequence goes on along the minus strand of NZ_JAALDK010000001.1, from coordinate 6,387,629 downwards.
CAAGGTGTCGCGCCGACCGGCGCGGCGCTGAAGGACGCGCTCTCCGCATCGCTCAGCGAGCACGGCCTCGCCGCGACGCAGGTGCAGTTCGTCGGCAACGCGGTGCAGGTGCAGATGAAAAACGTCGCGTTTCCGGCCTGGACCGCGTGGGTCGATGACGTGCGAAAGCAGTTCAAGGTGCAGGTCTCCGAGGCGCATATCACCGCGTTGAAAGACGACGGCCAGGTGGATCTGACGGTCGCGCTGCAACCGTCGAGCGCGAAATAACGACGCGCCGCTCGCTACAGGATCTCGCATGAATTACTGGATGTGGCGCCTGCGTAGGGCGCTGCCGTGGCTGGTGGTCGCCGCTTTGTCGGTGGCGGCCGTGACGCTCGCGCTGCTGCCGGCCGCGTGGATTACGCCGCAGTTCGCTCGCCAAACGCACGGGCACGTCAATCTTGTCGACGCCGAGGGCTCGCTGTGGCACGGCTCGGCGACGCTGATGCTGGCCGCCGGCTCCGATATGAGCGCGGCGACGCTGCTGCCTGGGCGGATCGAGTGGCGCACCGCGTTCTGGCCGCTTTTCACCGGACGCGTGCGCATGGTCATGCGCCATAGCGAGGCAATGCCCGACCCGATCACGGTCGATGCGACGCCGCGCGGCGCAACCGTCACGCCGGGCGTGCTCGCGGTGCCGGCGTCGCTGCTCGCGGGGCTTGGCGCGCCATTCAACACGCTCGATCTGCAGGGCAATGTGCAGTTGTCGTGGACCGACTGGCGCAGCTTCAACGGCGAAGCGTTCGGCCAGCTGACGATGACGCTCGACGACGTCAGCTCGCGTGTGTCGCTCGTGAAGCCGCTCGGGTCGTACCGGGTCAGGTTTCAGGCGCAGGGCAAGTCGTCGGCGCTCGATCTGAGTACGATCAAAGGACCGTTGACGCTGACCGGCAGCGGCACGATGTCCGCCACATCGACGTCGTTTCGTGGCACGGCGAGCGCCGCGCCGGAACAGCACGATAACCTCGCCGGCCTGCTGAATCTGCTTGGCCGGCCGAGCGGGCCGGATACGGTGGCGCTGACGTTCATGCACTGAGGTGCGCTTCGCGCGCGTAGCGCGATGAAAAAAGAGGCATGGCCGCGAATCGCGGTCATGCCTCTTCTACATTGCGATTCTGCTGCGCGGCGGGCGCAGCGGGCAATTATTTGCTTTGCACCCGCGCTTGCGGCGCGTTGCCCTGTGCGATGGACGCCGCGCCGACTGCCGCTGCCGCTGCCGCAGCCGCCGGAGCCGATGCCGGCAGAGGCGCGGGCGCCGCGACATCGCCGGTCTCGCGATTCATCTGCGACGCATCCCAGCCGCCGCCGAGCGCCTTCACGAGCCCCACCGACGACACCATCCGCTGCCCGGCGATATTCTCGAGCTTCTGTTCGGCCGTGAACGCCGTGGTCTGCGCGGTCAGCACGTTGACGAAGCCGACCGTACCCGCCTTGTACTCGTTCGTCACGATGGCGAGCGCCTGGCGCGCCGAGTCAACCGCCTGCCGTTGCACGACGATTTCCTGCTCGAGGATGCGCAGCGACGCAAGGTTGTCCTCGACGTCCTGGAACGCGGCGAGCACCGTTTGCCGATAGGTCGCGACATCCGCGTCATAGGTGGCGCGCGCGGCCTCGGTTTGGGACTTGCGCAGGCCGGCGTCGAAGATCGTCCCGGCCAGTTGCGGGCCGAGCGTCCAGAAGCGCGACGGCAACGTCAACAATTGCGAGAACACCGAGTTCTCGAAGCCTCCGGTCGCCGACAGCGTGAGCGACGGGAAGAACGCGGCGATCGCCACGCCGATCTGCTCGTTGGCTGCCGCGGCCTTGCGTTCCGCCGATGCGATATCCGGCCTGCGTTCGAGCAGCGCGGACGGCATCTGCGCGGGCACGGCGGGCGGCGTGGCGGTGAGCGGCATCGGCGGCAGCGAGAACATCGACGCGGGCACGCCGATCAGCACCGCGATCGCGTGCTCGTCCTGCGCGCGCTGGATGCCGTTCTCAATTGCGGCGGCCTGCGCCGATTGCAGCTGCGTTTGCGCCTGGATCACGTCCGAGCGCGCGGCGACGCCGGCCGCGTACTGATTCTGCGTGAGCTGCAGTGAGCGCTGATAGGCGAGAACGGTGTCGTCGAGCAGCTTCTGCGTGGAGTCGAGCGCGCGCAGCAGGAAGTAGGTCTGCGCGAGCGTTGCCTGAGCGGACAGGCGCGCGTTTGCGAGTTCGGCGGCCGCGCCCTGCTGGCCGGCTTTCTGTGCGTTGACCGAGCGCGTGACCGAGCCCCACAGGTCCGGCTCCCAGCTCGCCGTCATCTGGACGTTGAAGCTGTTATTGATGCCTTCGCGACTCGTCGCCGTCGTCGCATTGCCGCCGGTTTGCGAGCCGTTGCCCGAGCGGGTCGCGCCCGCCGACGCACCGATGGTCGGGAAGTACGCGGCCCGCGCTTCGCCGACGAGCGCGCGCGCCTGCCGGTAGTTCGCGGCGAATTGCGCGATGGTCTGGTTCGCTGCGTTGAGCTTGTCTTCGAGTTCGTTGAGCTTCGGGTCTTCGTAGATCGCCCACCAGTCGCCGCGGTCGTGTTGATCGGCGGGCTCGGCAACCTTCCAGCCGGGCGCGGCCTCCTTGAACGACGCGGGGATCTCGGTGGCCGGCCGCTGATAGTCCGGGCCGACCGCGCAGGCGGCGACGAGTGCCGCGCAGGCCGCGCTGACGGCAACGGATAGGACGCGCGGTGCAAATGCCCGCGCGCGCGCGATTCGAACAGACTGCATGCAATGAATTCCTTCTGGACGCCGCGGTATGGCTGGGAAGGGCGCCAGCGACCGGGCGAGATCGTGGTCTGCCGGAATGTTAGCGTATGGGCCCGCGCGAGCGCGGGAAACCGAAAGCTGAAAGGTTAATGCGAGGCGGTGCGCAGGTGTGTTACTTGCGGTGACGCGATGGTTACGCGTTGTTACCGGTGGAGCGAGGGGCAGCGGGTTTGCGGTGTTTGAATGGCGAGAAAAGCGCGGCGAATCGGTACCCCTTCAGAGCCTCGTTTTCGTGGATTGGGTCTGCTGGCGTTGACGCTGACGCTGACACGCGAGCTTGCCAGCCGAGGCCCGGCACGACGCACCACCGGATGCGATGCAAGCGTTGCCGCTGTTGGCTGTCGCGGCGGCGACGTTTTCCGTCTCAATCGCGAAGCTTTCCTTCGGCAATACGATTTCGCTGGATTCCACGATTGCGGTGTTGCCCTTCTTCGCCCGCTTCGTTTCCCGTCGATGCTCGGCCCAAGCGAGCAGCGCGACGCCCACGGACCCGCCCGGCAGCACGAGCAATCCCGCGAAAAGCGCGAGCTTCCACCAGCGGTGCCGGCCCTGGAAGCTATGGAGTGCGGAATCGGTCAGTGAGCGGCTGAGGCCGCCAAGCGTGTTTTTGAGGTACAGCATAGGGGAAATCCTTTGGCGCGCGTCGCGAGGCGGGCGGCGTGCGGTCGATCGGTCAGAACATGGTCTCGAATAGCGCAGGACGCGCGAAACTCATTGCTTGTCATAATATTGACCATGCAATCAAATTTCAAGATACTGTGCGGCGCAAATGATTCGACTGTTGTTTTTAGGCTGGCTCGTTGCGCACCGCAAAATGTGATTTGACTTGTCTGCTTAGGCAGCTAAACTTCGTCTTGCCTGGATGTTTCGGATACCCCATGGTTGATGGCCCCTACAAAGCGGACGAAGTCGAGCTCACGAGCAGTCTTGGCTACTACCTGACGAAAGCGCGCAATGTGCTGGTCGAGCGCACGGACCGTGCGGTCAAGCCGCTCGGACTCACCGCGCAGCAGATCGGCGTGATTCTGATGCTGTCGTCGCGCCGCGCGAGCACGCCTTTCGAGCTGTCGCGCGCGATGTCGTACGACAGCGGCTCGATGACGCGACTGCTCGATCGCCTGGAAAAGAAAGGCTTCGTCGTGCGCACGCGCAGCAACGACGACCGACGCATGGTGAAACTGGAGCTGACACCGCAAGGCCATGAGGCCGCGCGGCAACTGCCGAACCTCGGCGCGACCGTGCTGAACGACCAACTGCGCGGCTTTACCGCCGAGGAGCACGCGACGCTGATTCACCTGCTCGCCCGTTTCATCGCAAACGGGCCGGAGGGGGAAGCCGACGTGGGTTGCGGACCGCCGCCACCGCCGGACGAGCCGCAGCGATGAGCCGAAGCGTGCGTCGAGGCGCGATCGTCGTCGGAGGGCGGCGGCGCTTCATCACGAAGTACTAGCAAGACAATCCTAAGGCGCCTTTCCAAGGCGCCATTGTCATCAGATATCTGTCTGGGCAGAGGGTGATCCGGCATGTAAGCATCGGGGCTGGGACGCCCGATAAAGCTGCCACGACAAGCTTTTGCCGCCTGAGGAGAACCAAAATTATGGATGCCACGGCTTCCAACGCCGCGCTGCCCGCCGCCGAACCCGCTCCACTCAAAGGCGGCACGCTCGCGCTGCTGACCGTCGGCCTTGCGCTCGGCACCTTCATGGAGGTGCTCGACACCTCGATTGCGAACGTCGCAGTGCCGACCATTTCCGGCAGCCTCGGCGTCGCGGCCAGTCAGGGCACCTGGGTGATCTCGTCGTACTCGGTCGCCTCGGCGATTGCCGTGCCGCTGACCGGCTGGCTCGCGCGACGCGTCGGCGAAGTTCGGCTCTTCACGCTGTCGGTGCTGCTGTTCACGATCGCGTCGGCGGCCTGCGGTTTCGCGCATAACTTCGAATCGCTGATTGCATTCCGGCTTGCGCAAGGGCTCGTGTCCGGGCCGATGGTGCCGCTGTCGCAGACGATCCTGATGCGCTCCTACCCGCCCGCGAAGCGCGGCCTTGCGCTCGGCTTATGGGCGATGACGGTGATCTGCGCGCCGATCTTCGGCCCGGTGATGGGCGGCTATATCACCGATAACTTCACGTGGCCGTGGATCTTCTACATCAACGTTCCGATCGGCCTGTTCTCGGCGTTCTGCGCGTATCTGCTGCTGCGTGGCCGCGAAACGCAGACGACGCGCCAGCGCATCGACGTGGCGGGCCTCGTGCTGCTCGTGACCGGCGTGTCTTGCCTGCAGATGATGCTCGACCTCGGCAAGGACCGAGACTGGTTCAACTCGACGTTCATCGTCGCGCTCGCCGTGATCGCGCTCGTGTCGATTGCATTCCTGCTCGTGTGGGAGTTGACCGAGGAGGAGCCGATCGTCGACCTGTCGCTGTTCAAGGATCGCAATTTCGCGCTTGGCGTCGTCATCATTTCGTTCGGCTTCATGGCGTTCTTCGGCTCGGTGGTGATCTTTCCGCTATGGCTGCAAACGGTGATGGGCTACACGGCGGGCCTCGCGGGTCTCGCCACGGCACCGGTCGGACTGCTTGCGTTGTTTCTATCGCCGATGATCGGCAAGAACATGCATCGGCTGAATCTGCGCATGGTCGCGAGCTTCGCGTTCATCGTGTTCGCGATCGTGTCGTTCTGGAACTCGACGTTCACACTGGACGTGCCGTTCGGCCACGTGATCCTGCCGCGGCTCGTGCAGGGCATCGGCGTCGCGTGCTTCTTCGTGCCGATGACAACGATCACGCTGTCGAGCGTGCCCGACGAGCGTCTTGCGAGCGCGTCGGGTCTGTCGAACTTTTTCCGCACGTTGTCGGGCGCGATCGGCACTGCGATCAGCACGACGTTCTGGGAAAACGACACGATCTATCACCACGCGATGCTCGCCGATACGGTCAACACGTATTCGGCCAACACGAACGCCTATACGAATGCGCTCGCGGGCGCTGGGCTGTCCGGCGACAGTCTCACCGCGCAGCTGAACCAGGTGGTGACTAGCCAGGCGTACATGATGGCCACCAACGATTTTTTCCGCATCTCGTGCGCGGCGTTTATCGTGCTGGCCTTGCTCGTGTGGATCACCAAGCCACGCAAGGGCAGCGGGCCCTCGTTAGGACACTGAAGCAAACACGCGGCAGCGGCGAATGCATCGCCGCTGCCGCCACAGCTTCAGCTATTGCGACATCGCCTCGCCATTCGGCAGCCTGGTGGTCTTTCCGGGCATCGTCTCCGGATGCGTCGCATCGGGCGCGTTCTGCGATTGCGTCGCACTGCCTTGCGGCGCGCTGGCGGCTGTGCCCGTGGTGCCCCTCACATACTGCTTGAAATCAGCACCGGCTTCCCACGGATTCGGCTTGCAGCCGAGCGAGCTGTCGCAGTGCGCGGAAAAGCCGATCGTAACGGTGCCATCGGGTTCCGAGGCGCGCGTGATCTGAAACGCGAGAGCCCGCTTGCCACCGTCGGGGCCGGCGGTCTGGATTAGCGAGTCGTTAGCGGTCTCGATCTTGTACTTCGAATGACTCGCGACCCACGATTGCGCCCGTTGCCACCAGAGGTCGCATTCGGCCTTGTTCGAACACGTCAACGGCTTGGTCGCGATCTGCATGACGTCCGGATTGACCTGACCCTGCGTTGAGCATCCCGCAGTCGCTACGAGACACAGTGCGGCCAACAGAGCTTTGTTCTTCACGTCGGTACCTCCGCTGCGAAGCCTGTCATAACATTTTGGACCACCCCATCCAGGCGGTGTTTCACCCAGATCAGAGAATCGCGACGGCGCGTGGAGAATTTGCCGATTGCGCGCGCTCGCAGAGAGCAATCCGTAGAGCTTACTTGCGGTTTCGCACGGACAAAGAAAAAGCGGCCACGTGGGCCGCTTGATTACTTCTCGAGTTGTTGTGGTCCGAGCGCTCAGACACTGAAGCGATTGAGCGTATAGGCCCGATACGCGGCGACGAACGCGTCGAACGAACCAACCTCCTCGCGTTCGAGCTTCGCCTGTTCGTCGAGCGATTGCACCGCGAGGTCCGCAAACGCCTTGGACTGCTCGGCATCGAGCGGACGCGCGCGGAAGTACGCGGCGTGCGCTTCGCTTTGCGCGAGGCCGAACGCGAGAAAGCTCTGCTGCTGGTCACGCATCGTTTGCAGCACGCGCGCCGATGGCGTCAGCGATACGTCCGCGAGCTTCGCGCGTTGCGCGGCGACCGCGCGCGCGTGTTCGTCGCCGCCCCTCAAGCCGTCGAGCAGGGCCGCCGCGGCGTCGATTTTCACGAGCAGTTCGTCGGCCCATTCGGTCATCGCGACCGGCTTGCCGTCGCGAACCAGTTCGAGGCCCGGCTTGCGGCCTTCCATCGTCACGCGGCCGAAGTTCTGATTCGCTTCGGTGTAGGCGGGCGGAGGCAATGGCGCGCTGTCGTCGAGCGCGCATACGAGCAGGTACGCGTCGAGAAAGCGCGATGTTTCGAGCGAAATGCCGCTCGGCTCGAACGGATCGATATCCATGCAACGCACTTCGACGTATTGCACGCCGCGCACGGCGAGCGCATGGAGCGGCCGCTCGCCCGGATAAGTGACGCGCTTCGGACGGATCGTCGAATAGAACTCGTTTTCGATCTGCAGCACGTTGGTGTTGATCTGCACCCACTCGCCGTCGCGTTGCGTACCGATCTGCTCGTAGGCGGGATACGGCTGGCTCACGGCTTTCGCGAGCGCGTCGAGATAGCCGGGCAGCGTGTCGTAGTCGGCGTGCAGCGCGGCCTGCGCGGTCGTGTTCGAATAGCCGAGATCGCTCATGCGCAGGCTCGTCGCGTACGGGCGATACAGCGTGTCGGCGTCGAACGTGTCGAGCGTGTGTTTGCGATCGCGGAGGAATCGACGATCGAGCGCCGGCGACGCGCCGAACAGATACATCAGCAGCCAGTTCGTGCGGCGGAAATTGCGGATCAGCGCGAGGTAGCGGTCGGACTGGAAGTCGACGGCGTTCGCGGTGGATTGCTGATCGGCGTGCAGCAGGCGCCACACTTCTTCGTTCAGCGAATAGTTGTAGTGGATGCCCGCGATGCACTGCATCGTGCGGCCATAGCGCAGCGCGAGGCCGACCCGGTACACGTACTTCAGCTTGCCGATGTTCGACGTGCCGTAGTGCGCGATCGGAATGCCGTCGTCGGTGGCGGGCAACAGCCCCGGCATCGAGTTGTTCCACAGGATCTCGTCGCCGAGCTCCGCGTAGACGAAACGATGCAGCACGTCGAGCTGCGCGAGCGTTTCGGCGGCGTCCTGCTCGGCCGGCGTGATCAGCTCGAGCAGCGCCTCGGAGTAGTCGGTCGTCAGCGACGGATGCGTGAGCGCCGAGCCGAGCGCGCGCGGATGCGGCGTCATCGCGAGCTGGCCGTCGCGCGTTACGCGCAGGCTTTCCCTTTCGATGCCGCGCAGGCCGCGTATCAGCGCATCGCGCTGCGGGCTCGAGTCGAGCACGGACAGGCGGTGCGAAAGCACGTCGGTCGTGCCGGATGGTGTGGTGTTTGGCATTGATGCAGGTCGGGCGTTGCCGGTCGCCGTGTATCGCCAGACGATTCACAGGCGATACAGCGGCTGACAACGTTCGGCGGAATTTTCAGTAGCGGGCACTTTAACATCTCGCCAGAACGGCTGCTTGCGGCCGCTTCGGCGGGGTTTGAGCGCGCATGGCGGGGTCGCACTGAACTGCGGCATCGCCATCAGCGCGTCGTGACGACGCTCAGCTCAACTCACCCGCCGCGCGCCGCGCCCGCCCGATCCGCTACCGCGTTCCACAGATGCATCGCGGCATACGCGCGATACGGTCGCCACGCATCGCTGCGGCTGCGTTGCTGTGCAGGCCGTATCAGCGAAGGATCGCGCGCACAGATCGACTGCATCAGCACGAGATCCGACGCGGGCCATGCATCGGGATCGCGCCATGCGCGCATCGCGACGTATTCGACGGTCCATGGGCCGATGCCCGCGAGCGCGAGCAACGCGGCGCGCAGGCTCGCGGCGTCGACGGTGTCGCTGCTGTCGAGCGGGACGTCGCCGCTCGCGACTGCGCGCGCGAAGCCCTGTAACGCGGCGACGCGTTTGCCGGGCATGCCGATCTGCGCGAGATCGACTTCGGCGAGCGCGGCCGGCGTCGGAAAACGCCACGCGGTGTCCTGGTGCTGATGGCCGTCGATGCGTTGGCCCGCGCGCTGCACGAGCCGTCCGATGATGGTCGTCGCGGCCTTCACGCTGACCTGCTGACCGACGATCGCACGCACCACCAGTTCGAAGCCTGACCATGCGCCCGGCACCCGCAGGCCAGGCACCGCGGCGACGAGCGGCGCGAGCCACGGGTCCGCGGCGAGTCCGGCGGCGATCTTCTTCGGATCGGCGCGCAGATCGAACATCTTCACGATCGGCGCGGCGAGTGCATCGGCATGCCGGCTCGCCGGCCCTTCGATGCTCGCGACGACGCAGCGCTTGCGAGGATGCAGCCGCACGCTGAGTGTGCCGCTGTCGCCGTTCCACTCGATCGCGCGACGATACGCGCCGTCCTCGACGGCTTCGACGCCAGGCGTCGCGCGGCCGCTGAAAAAACGCAGCAGCCGCGGCCAGTCGAACGGTGCCTTGAACGGTAATTCCAGAGTTGCGACGTCGTTAAGCGTACTCAAGCGGCGTGATCCAGGTTGGAGTGGCGGGAATCGGCGTCGGGGCGGCTTGCGCGGCGGCGCGGCGCGTCGCCGGCTGAAGCGCCGCCTGCGTGCTGCGCCTCATTGTCGAGCAACGCGGCCTTGCGCGGCAGCCCCCAGCGATAGCCGGCGAGCGCCCCGCCTTTCTGCACGACGCGATGGCAAGGAATCGCGAGCGCGACCGGATTGGTCGCGCAGGCACTTGCGACGGCGCGTACCGCGCGCGGCGAACCGACCGCCTCGGCGATCTGCGAGTAGCTGCGCGTTTCGCCGTACGGAATGCGTCGCAAAGCATCCCACACGCGCTGCTTGAACGCGGTTGACGCGATGTCGAGCGGCAGGTCGAAGTCCTGGCGCGTGCCGCGCAGGTACGCATCGATCTGCGCGATGAACGGTGCTAGGCGCCCAGCGTCCTCGCGCAGCTCTGCGTTCGAGAACTCGCCGCGCAATTCGTCGATCAACAGCGCGGTGTCGTCGCCGAAACCGATCTTGCAGATGCCCTTATCGGTCGCCGCGACCAGCACGAAGCCGAGCGAGGTCGGCGCGCTCGCATAGCGCACCGTGAGCCCGGCGCCCTTGCGCCGGTAAGCGGAGGGCGCCATGCCGAGCTCGGCCGGCGCGCTGTCGTACATGCGCGAAGGCGAGCCGAAACCGGCGTCGAGTGTCGCTCGCGTGACATCGGCGCCGCCCTGTAGCGCGTCGCGCAGCGCGGCGCCGCGCTGCGCGGCCTGGTACTGACGCGGCGACACGCCGACGACGCGCTTGAACAGGCGCTGCAAATGAAACGGGCTCACGTGCACGGCGTCGCTCAGTTGCGCGAGCGTGAGGCGCTGCTGCGGATCGGCGTCGAGCGCCGCGCAGGCCCTCGCGACGATGTCAAGCTCGCGTGGCAGGCCGCCCGGCTGGCAGCGCTTGCAATCGCGGAAGCCCGCGGCGCGCGCGGCGGCGGCATCGGTGAAGAAGGCGACGTTTTCGCGGCGCGGCTGGCGCGACGCGCACGACGGCCGGCAGAACACGCCGGTCGTCCTGACCGCGTAGAAGAATGCGCCGTCGGCATCGTGGTCGCGGTGGGTGACGGCGTCCCAGCGCTCGTCGTCGGTGAGCCACTGGGTGGCACCGACGTCCGCGGTGGTGCGCATGGGGGTGGAATGGCGAGTGGTGGCGTTCATGATGTCCTGGGGCCCGGATGGGCAGTCAGTGTCGATGCTCATCAATCTAGGCCTGTTCGCTGCACAGTACGCGCCGGTTCTTGCTCTGTCATTCGGACGCGCTTGTCCTCACCCGTAGTGGGGTCAAACCGGACAAATCGCGGTCCGAAACGCCGCGGAACGCCCCGCGGCCGGGCGTTTTGCCTCAAACTGCGACAATTTTGCAAGATATCGGGTTTTCCCTTAAAAAGTTATTGCGTCGCACCAAGCCGATGTGTATATTAGTACTTGTCTCCTCCATGTCTCCTCCTGATATGGATTCAGCCCGCTCCACTTGAGCGGGCTTTTTTTTTGCCCGCCGATCCGCCCCCCGCCCTTTCTCCTACACTTCCTAATCGGTTCTCCGTACTAGCGAAAGGGCGTTCAGCATGAAAATCCACATTCGCGAGATCGACCACGTCGTGATCCGGGCGACGCACGTCGACACCCTCGCGCGCTTTTACTGCGACGTACTCGGTTGCAGCGTTGAAAAGGAGCAGCGCGAACTCGGCCTCACGCAGCTGCGCGCGGGCCGATCGCTGATCGATCTGCTGCAGGTCGGCGCTAAGCTCGATCGCGCGGAAAACGGTGAGGCGGGCACGGGGCGCAACATGGATCACCTGTGTCTGCGCGTCGAGTCGTTCGACGCCGACGCGCTGAAGGCGCATCTGAGCGCGCGTGGCGCGCGGCTCGGCGAACAGGGGGTGCGTTATGGCGCGGACGGGTTTGGACCGTCGCTGTATCTGTTCGACCCGGAGGGCAACATGGTCGAACTGAAGGGGCCGCCGGAGGCGGCGCGAATCACGTCGCTCTGAAAGCGAAAACGAAACTGCGCAAAAACCGGTTCAGACCGGTTCCATCATGCGTCGGCGGGCGCTTTCAGTACGGTCCAGTCGATCTTCACCGCGTCGGCTTCGGCACTGCCGAGCCAGGCTTCGCCGTCCTGCACCGTGCATTGCAGCCGCATCGTGCGCTCGGCGAGTGAGCCGAGCGATACCGCGACGTCCTCGCCGAGCGTCCAGACCGTCACGTTGCGCAGGCGCTCGACCTTGTTGCGCACGCCCTGCCACCAGATTTCCGAGGTCCGCCCGCCATACGCGATCACGATCACGTGACTGGCACGGCCGCTCGCCTTCGCGATGCGGCGCTCGTCGGGCTGGCCGACCTCAATCCAGGTGTCGATCGCGCCGGTCAGATCCTTCGCCCACAGATCCGGCTCGTCGACATCCGACAAACCTTTGCAAAACTCCAGCCGCTCCTGTGCGAACAGCGCGAACGCGGCGACGCGGACCATCATCCGTTCGTCGGTTTCCGAGGGGTGACGGGCGATCGTCAGTGAATGGTCGGCGTAATAGTGCCGGTCCATGTCCGCGATCTGCACTTCAGCCTTGTATATCGTCGATTTGAGAGCCATGCCGTTGCTAAACCAGGCGCTCGCTCCACCGGAGCGCAGCGAAAATGAATCGTCGACGGCGCGTTGCCGTTTCTTGTGTTTGCTGTACATCGTCTGTTCCTCCCGCGCCGTCGGCCGGTGCCTATGACACGGAAGGAAGCATTTACCGGGCCACCACCGGTTCCATGGCGGTGCCGTACACGTCGCGGGCCGCCTCCCGCAGCGCCTCGAGCACGACGGCGGCCGCCGGAGACAACAGATGCGACTGGCGCGTGATGATACCGAATGTGTCCATCCTGCACGGTAAATCGATCGGTACGCGTTTCAATACCCCGTACTGTTGGTACTGACGCGCCACTTCATCGGGCAATACAGCCAACATGTCGCTTTGCAGCAGCAGGCTCGAAATCGCGAGGAAGTTATTCGTATTGACGACGTTCTGCGGCGGATTCAGGCCAATCTGCGAAAACATCAGATCGAAGCGGTGGCGCAGCACGCTGCCAGGCGGATGCAGCACCCACGCCGCGTTGACGATACCGCGCAGCGTCAATCCCGTTTCGTTTTCGAGCGGATGGCCAGGCCGGGCGACCACGCACAGCGGTTCGTCGGCGAGCGGCTCGTAGCGCACGTCGGTCTTGAACTGATTCTGCCGTTCGAGCACGCGGCCGATCATGATGTCGAGGTCGCCTTCGGCGAGCCGCGGCAGCATCACGTCGGAGGTCTCGACCTCTGTCCAGATCTGCAACTGCGGATAACGCTCCTTCACGCTCGCGATCGCGCGCGGCACCATCGTCGCGGCAGCCGCGGCGATCACGCCGATGCGCACCTGACCCGCGAGCCCCGAGCGCAGCGCCGAGATTTCGTCGTGCGCCTGGCTCAGGTTCGACAGCACCATGCGCGCGTGGCGGATCATCACCTCGCCGTACAGCGTCGCGTGCATACCGTGCGGCGTGCGGTCGAACAGGCTCACGCCGAGCATGTCCTCGAGTTCTTTCAACAGGCGCGACGCGGCCGGCTGCGTCATGCCGAGCACGTCAGCCGCGCGGCGCACGTTGCCCTCCTCCTCCATCGCGGCAAGCAGCAGCAACTGGCGCGTCTTCAGGCGCGCGCGCACGAACCAGTTCGAATAGCTACGCGTCATCGCAGGGGTCTCCAGGTTTTTACGGGCGATGTTTGTACGTTCTGCTTTGAAGTTCCCATGATGCCATATCGAAACTGATATCGGAGAAGCCTAAAAAGGGATTGGAAAGTTATTGGGACGACTCATACCATTCGTGGACTTTTGTGAACTTCCGGTGCGCCTTTTCCGCCGATGAACCGCGATCCGCTCGTCCCCCTCGTTAACAGCCCGTTTCGCCATTACATCAATGGCGGATGGGAGACGGGTGCGACCGCGGGCGTGTCGCTCAATCCGTCGGATCTCGACGAACCGGTCGGCGAATACGTGCGGGCCGACGTGCGGCAGACCGACAGCGCAATCGAGGCGGCGCACGCGGCGTTTCGCGACTGGTCGCTCGCCTCCGCGCAGCGCCGCGCCGACGCGCTCGACGCGATCGGCAGCGAAATGCTCGCGCGCCGCGAGGAACTGGCGCGTCTGCTCGCGCGTGAAGTCGGCAAGGTGCTGCCCGAGGCGCTCGCCGAAGCGACGCGCGCGGGGCAACTGTTCAAGCTGTTCGCCGCCGAGGCGCTGCGCGCGTTCGCCGAACCGCTCGCGTCCGCGCGTGCCGGCGTCGAAATCGACGTGACGCGCGAGCCGCTCGGGGTGGTCGGCGTCATCGCGCCGTGGAGCGCGCCGCTCGCGATCGCCGCGGCGAAGATCGGTGCCGCGCTCGCGCATGGCAACTGCGTCGTGTACAAGCCGGCCGAATCGGTGCCGGCCTGCGCGGCGGCGCTCGCGTCGATCGTCAGTCGCGCGGGCTTGCCGGCCGGCGTGTTCAACCTCGTGATGGGCAGCGGCCGCAAAGTCGGTGCGCGAATCGTCGCGCATCCGCTCGTCGCCGCGATCAGCTTCACCGGTTCGTCCGATACCGGCACACGTGTGCTACAGGCCGCCGCGACGCGCCAGGCACGCGTGCAGCTCGAGATGGGCGGCAAGAATCCGTTCGTCGTGCTGGCCGACGCCAATCTCGACGGCGCGGTCGATGCCGCGCTGACCGGCGCCTTCAGCGCGACGGGCCAGCGCAGCACCGCGGCCGCGCGGCTGATCGTCGAGCGCGCGGTGTTCGCGCAGTTCGTCGACGCGTTGCAGGCGAAGCTCGCGAAACTCACCGTCGATCACGCGCTGAAGCACGGCACCGACATCGGCCCGGCGGCGAACGCCGCGCAGCTCGAACGCAATCTCGAATACGTGCGCATCGGCGAACAGGAAGGCGCGCAGTTGCTGCGCGGCGGTCGGCAGCTGCAGCGCGCGACGCGCGGCTATTTTTTCGAGCCGGCGCTGTTTGTCGGCGAACCGGAGCATCGCATCGCGCGCGAAGAGATTTTCGGGCCGCTCGCGGTCGTGCTGCGTGCGGACGATTACGAACACGCGCTGCATCTCGCGAACGACACCACCTACGGATTGTGCGCCGGCATTTGCACGCGCTCGCTCGAACGCGCGCGGCATTTCCGCCGCCACGTGCAGAGCGGTCTCGTCACGATCAACCTGCCGACCACGGCCGTCGAACATCACGGACCCGGCGGCGGGCGCAAGGCGTCGGCCTATGGCGCGAGCGATGCCGCGTTCTGGACCGCCGTGAAAACGGCGTACGTGGCGGGCTAGAACCGATGAGCCGCACCACGGTTTTCGCCGCGCCACTGGCCGTGCGCCCCGCTCCACGAATCGCCCGGCTTGCCGAGCCGAGATCCACCCCGATCCGCGCGTCGGCTGACGCCGCCCGCGTTACCCCGCTGCAACTACCACGACATCAATGCAGCTTTTCAACCTCAGGAGACAGTAGATGACCAGCAAGCTTCGCCGTTTGACTCTGACCGCGATCGCCGCCGCCGCCCTCGCCGCGCCGTTTGCCGCGCAACTGTCCGCGCATGCGGACGAGCCGCTCAAAGTCGGCTTCCTCGTGAAGATGCCGGAACAGGCGTGGTTCATCAACGAACAGAAAGCCGCGACCGCGCTCGGCCAGAAGGACGGATTCTCGGTCGTCAACATCGGTACGCCCGACGGCGAAAAAGTGCTGGCCGCGATCGACAACCTCGGCGCACAAGGCGCGAAGGGCTTCGTGATCTGCGCACCCGACGTGCGTCTCGGACCGGCGATCCAGGCACGCGCGAAGCGCTACAACATGAAGTTCGTGACGGTCGACGACCAGCTGGTCGATTCGACCGGCAAGCCGCTTGCCAACGTGCCGCACCTCGGCATGTCCGCGTTCAAGATCGGCAATCAGGTCGGCACGGCGATCTCCGAGGAAATGAAGCGCCGCGGCTGGAAGCCCGAGGAAGTCGGCGCGCTGCGCATCACCGACTACGAACTGCCGACCGCGAAGCTGCGCACCGACGGCGCGACGCAGTCGCTGCTCGCCGGCGGCTTCAAGAAGGAAAACATCTTCGACGCTCCGCAGAAAACCACCGACGACGAAGGCGGCTTCAACGCGGTGTCGCCGGTGCTCGCGCAGCATCCGAACATCAAGAAGTGGGTGATCTTCGCGCTCAACGAGGAAAGCGTGCTCGGCGGCGTACGCGCGACAGAACAGCTGCACATTCCGGGCACGGACGTGATCGGCGTCGGCATCAACGGCGCGGGCGAGGCGTTCGCCGAGTTCCAGAAGAAGGAACCGACGGGCTTCTACGGCACGATCGCGGTCAGCTCGACGAACCACGGCAAGGAGAGCACCGAAAACCTCGTCGAATGGATCAAGGACGGCAAGCAGCCGCCCGCCGATACGCAGACCACCGGCAAGCTGATGGTCCGTAGCAACTGGCAGGACGTGCGCAAGGAACTGGGTATTTAAGCGAAGTTCTCGCAGCAGACGGCGGGCCGCATCGCGCGTTGCGATTAGCGTGAGCGTGGCCCGCTCTGGTTACATCCGTTCGAGGTTTTTCCGATGACGTCCTTATTCACCGGGTCTCATGCCGGCGACGCGGCGCTTGCGCCCTCGCCTGCACCGACGCCCGCATCCGACGCTCCCTATCTCCAGCTCGAGGGGATCACCGTGCGCTTCCCGGGCGTGCTCGCGCTCGACCAGGTGTCGCTCGAAGTGCGCCGCGGCGAGGTGCACGGCCTGATGGGCGAAAACGGCGCCGGCAAGTCGACGCTGCTGAAGGTGCTGTCCGGCGTCAATCACCCCGTGTCGGGCACGCTGTCGCTCGATGGCGTCGAGCAGCAGTTCGCGACGACCAAGGCGGCAATCGCCGCGGGCATCGCAATCATCTATCAGGAACTGCATCTGGTGCCGGAGCTGACCGTCGCCGAGAACCTGATGCTCGGCGCGCTCCCGAATCGCTTCGGGGTTCTGGACGAAAAGGCCTTGGTCGCGCGCGCGATGCGCGAGCTCGAACGGCTCGGCGAAAAGCTCGATCCGTCGCAGCAGGTCAAGCATCTGTCGATCGGTCAGCGGCAGATGATCGAAATTGGCAAGGCGCTGATGCGCGACGCGCGGGTGATCGCGTTCGACGAACCAACCAGCTCGCTGTCGTCGCGCGAAACCACGCAACTGTTCCGCATCATCCGCGCGCTGAAGGCCGAAGGCCGCGCGATCATTTACGTCACGCACCGGATGGATGAAGTCTACGAACTGTGCGATCGCGTCACCGTGTTTCGTGACGGCCGCCGCATCGACACCTTCGAGGCAGGCGCGGGACTCGATCGGGATCGGCTGATCAGCTGCATGGTGGGCCGCTCGATCACCGATGTGTACGGCTATCGCGCGCGCGAGCACGGCGACGTGCAGCTTCAGGTCGACGGTCTGATGGGGCCGGGCCTGCGCGAACCGGCGTCGTTTTCGGCGCGCAAGGGCGAGATCGTCGGCTTTTTCGGGCTCGTCGGCGCGGGCCGCTCCGAGCTGATGAAGCTGATCTACGGCGCGGTCAAGCCGAGCGCCGGCGGGGTCGCGCTGAAGGGCAAGCGCGTGCAGTTCGCCACGCCGCGCGACGCGGTGCGCGCCGGTGTCGCGCTATGTCCCGAGGATCGCAAGCAGGAAGGCATCGTTTCGATTGCGTCGGTGTCGGACAACCTGAACATCAGCTGCCGCCGCCACTTCAGTCGCTTCAACGTGCTCAACGGCCGCAAGGAAGCGCAGACCACGCGTGAGTTCATCGGCAAGCTCGCGATCAAGACCCGCAACGGCGACACGCCGATCGGCACGCTGTCCGGCGGCAATCAGCAGAAGGTGATCCTGTCGCGCTGGCTCGCCGAAGAGATCGACGTGTTCCTGATGGACGAGCCGACGCGCGGCATCGACGTCGGGGCTCGCAGCGAGATTTATGGGCTGTTGTATGGGCTCGCCGAGGCGGGCCGCACGGTCATCGTCGTATCGAGCGATCTCGCCGAAGTGATCGGCGTGACCGATCGCGTGATCGTAATGAAGGAAGGCCGCATCGTCGGCGATCTGCCGAAGGCGCAAGCCACGCCGGATGCGCTGATCAAGCTGGCGTTGCCGCGCTGATCGGCCAACGGCTCTCGCCACCAGACCTCTTATCGAATACCGCAACGAAAACGGCATTGAATGGAACAGACATCATGAGCATACCTTCCACCGATTCCTCGACCCCCGCCGTCGCCTCCGCCGGCTTGACCGCGCGTGCCGCGCGCACCTGGGACCTGATCAACAAATCCGGCATCGTGATGGTGTTCATCATCCTGTTCGCGGTGCTGTCGTTCACGGTCCCGGGCTTTCTGAGCTCGCGCAATATCCAGGGCTTGCTGCTGTCGGTCACGCTGATCGGCTCGATCTCCGTCACGATGATGTTCGTGCTCGCGCTCGGCGAGGTGGACCTGTCGGTCGCGTCTATCGTCGCGTTTTCCGGCGTGGTGGCTTCCGTGCTGATCACCGCCACGCATAGCGTGTTCGTCGGCGTCGCGGCCGGCGTGCTCGCGGGCGGCGCGGTCGGGCTCGTCAACGGCACGCTGGTCGCGCGCTACAAGATCAACTCGCTGATCGTCACGCTCGCGATGATGGAGGTCGTGCGCGGCCTCGCCTACATCACGTCGAACGGCGACGCGGTGATGATCTCCGAGGAGCGCTTCTTCGATCTCGGCGGTGGCTCGTTCCTCGGCATTTCTTATCCGATCTGGAGCAACATCATCGGCTTCGTGCTGTTCGGCTTCCTGCTGAAAAAAACCGTGTTCGGCAAGAACGTGCTGGCCGTCGGCGGCAATAGCGAAGCGGCCGTGCTCGCGGGGCTGCCCGTCACGCGGATCAAGATCACCGTATTCGTGCTGCAAGGGCTCGTGACCGGCTTCGCGGGCGTGATGCTCGCGTCGCGCATGAGTCTCGGCGATCCGAAGACGTCGGTCGGGCTCGAACTCGGCGTGATTTCCGCTTGCGTGCTCGGCGGCGTGTCGCTGACGGGCGGTGTCGCGACGATCTCCGGCGTGCTGGTCGGCGTGCTGATCATGGGTTCGGTACAGGACGCGATGAGCCTGCTTAACGTGCCGACGTTCTATCAGTACCTGATCCGCGGCGGCATCCTGCTGCTCGCGGTGCTGTTCGACCAGTTCCGCCGCAGCAAGCGCGTGCACTGACGCGCCGCTGCACCTGGCCGGTTTCCTGCGCTTTGCGAGAAGGCGTACTGCCGATGCGGGTCGATAAAACCCGCATCGGCTTTTTTATTGCGCGTGAAGCCTGGCCTGTATGAGAAGTAATAAAAAAAACGGCTTGGCATCTGAATGCCTAAGCCGTCCTTTTTTAGCTCACGCGTTCACGGCTGCGACTTTAAAGCCGCAGTGGAGACGCATGCGACCGTGTTCCGGCTTTTGCCGGAATACCGGTGTTGTACTTATTGCTTGATAAATCGGTCGTTCGCCCAGAGCCCCTCGGTGTCGCTATTGGCCGCATTTACGAACTCGACGTCGTGGCCGACCACGCGCACCACCCGGAAACTCGAGTCGGTCGGTGTCGATACGCATTGATATCCGGAGAAGAATTCCTGCATCTGCTGCTGTTCACCGGCTTGCGCATGGTGATCGACGGCATCGAGCTTGTCCTTCGATACGCAGCCATACGCATTGGCCTTGAACTGGATCGTTTGCTGCGGCTTGATCACGACGTCTTGCGCCTGAACGCTAGCGGCAGCCAAACCCGCGATGGCGAAAACAACGGCAATTCGAGTTTTCATTCATTCCTCCGGGGCGGGCCGAAAAAATACTCGGTTAGCTATGTATTTAACTTTAACGATGGACCCACAGCTTGCACTTTAGGAGAACCAACAAGAACGACAAGCACATCTTGTGTGCGGTCGCAACAGTGGCTAATTGTCGCACCCGCTGTCAGGGCTGATTAAAGCCTGAGCAGACGCCTGATCGAACAGCAATGAAAAGAATTACTAAAAGTCCAACTCGCTCATCGCTTTAGCTGGTAAAGCTTCGCGCCCGCATTCGAGTAAACGCGTAGCGCCAATTAAGTAATTTAGTACAATTTAATCAACCAGTTTGTGCATCGCACACAAAGTCATTCGGCGGGCGAAAGCCGCTACGTGCATAACGCGGCAGATGCAGAAAACAAATAGTGCCAGCCGTCCCTCGCAGCTTTCGTGAAGGGCCTGCAACGGCTTGCGGGTACAGGCGCTGCTCTACAATTGGAACAAATCTCCCGCACCTGGAGGCTATCGTGAACGAGCACGTAATACTCGGGATTTTTCTGGTCGTTCCGCTGCTCATCGTGATGTTTCTTTTTTCCGACGAACTGTGGCAAGAACATCGCGACCTCCACGACGGTCGGCCGTTGTCACCGCGTCCCCGGCGCATCGACTGGCGGCATCCGCTACGCCGTTCTCGCGATCGGCTCTGAGACTGCGAGCGGACCCCTGAAGAAAAAAGCCTGCCACAAGGGCAGGCTGAAAAAAGAGATCCACACTCAATGCCTTGAACACAAGGCAATAGCAGTCTAATCGCGACGCGCCAAGCGGTGGTTTCAACGGCTTTTACAGTTGTTACCGCACGTGACCGTTATGCCTGGCGCGGCAATTTGTCGGCAGGCGCACACGTCGCGCTTCAATGGACGCGCCAGTGTGCGCGAATCCGTTTGGCGAGCGCTTCAAGCGTGTCGGCGTCGGCGACCTCGCGCGCATGCAGCTTCAGCGGCTGGCCTTCCCAGCGCGGAATCACATGGAAATGGACGTGCGGCACCGTCTGTCCCGCCGCCGCGCCGTTGAACTGGCCGATGAACACACCGTCCGGACGCAGCGCCGCGCGCACCGCGATCGCGAGCTTTTGCGCCATGCGCGCGGACGCGACGAGCGCCACATCCGACAGATCGAAAATCTCCGCAACCGCTTCCTTCGGCACGACGAGCAGATGACCGTCGGCTTGCGGCATCAAGTCCATGAAAGCCAGCGCCTGGTCGTTTTCGGCCACCTTGATGCACGGTAGTTCGCCGCGCAAGATTTTGGCGAACGGGTTGCTGTCGTTGTAGCTCATCGCGTTTCCTTTCGTTTGGTCTGGTTTCGATTCATGGGTCGAGCGGGACGCCGCTGTTTCGCGCAGCTTCGCATCGCGGGCTTCCTATTTTCTACCCGAATGCTTACGCCACGCGTGCGGCGCGCCGGATCGCTTGAGGCGGCTGGCCGAACGCGCGCAAAAACGCGCGCCGCATCCGCTCGGGGTCGATGAAGCCAGTGTCGGCTGCGACCGTTTCGATCGAATGACGGCCGGTTTCGAGCATCGTGCGGGCCGCTTCGACGCGCAGCGCCTCGATCGCGCGGGCCGGCGACTGGCGAGTCTCGTCGCGAAACGCGCGGCTGAACTGACGCGGGCTCAGATGCGCGACGTCGGCGAGCTGCTCGACGCTCAGCGGCTCGCGCAGATGACTCTTCGCATACGACAGCGCGTTCTGGATCCGATCGGACTTCGGTTCGAGATCGAGCATCGCCGAGTATTGCGACTGCCCGCCGGTGCGGCGGTGATAGACGACGAGCTTTTTCGCGATCGCGCGCGACGCCGCGACGCCGAGGTCGTTCTCGACCAGCGCGAGGCACAGATCGATGCACGCGGTCATGCCGGCCGACGTCCACACCGAGCCGTCGACGATGAAGATGCGGTCCTCGTCGACCCGCGCGCGCGGAAAGCGCCGCTGCAGATCGCGCGCATGCGCCCAATGAGTGGTCGCGTGGCGGCCGTCCAGGATGCCCGCTTCGGCGAGGACGAACGCGCCGGTGCAAATGCTCGCGGTGCGGCGTGAGGCGGCGAGGGCCTCGTTCAGAAACGCGAGCAGTCCCGGCGACGACGGCGCGATTTCCATCGCGCCGGTGACGATCACCGTGTCATAGGCGGGATCGCCGAACGGCCGCGTCGCGACCTCGACGCCCGCCGAACTGCGCACCATGCCACCGTGCTCGGAGATCACCGTGACGTCGTACGCGGGTTCGTCGGTGTCCTGATTGGCGAGTTCGAAAATCGATACCGCGACCATGTCGAGGATCTGGAAGCCCGGAAACACCACTACACCGATGCGTTTCATCTGCGATGTCCTGAAATGAGGGAAATATGACGTTTGAGACAAGACAGTACGCGCCTAGACTCAGCTCGTCAACACCGCCGGACCAGCGCGAAACCCGCGAGACGGCGAGTTCACGGATGTTCCCATTCACCAGTCAGGGCGGTCGCATCGTGCGCAGCCCACAAGGAGAGCTTCAATGGCAACGCAGGCAGAGAAGGGCGTACAAGGCGATTCGAACGGAGGTAAGGGCACGGCGGTGGTCACTGGCGCATCGTCGGGGATCGGCGCGGTCTACGCGGACCGGCTCGCGCGACGCGGCTACGATCTGCTGCTGATCGCGCGCGACGGCGCGCGCCTCAGCAGCCTCGCCGAGCGGCTGACTAAGGAGACCGGCCGGCGCGTGAGCACCGTCAGCGCCGATCTGTCCAACAAGGCCGACGTGCGCCGCATCGAGAACCAGTTGCGCGCCGAGCGCGGCATCACGATGCTGGTCAACAACGCGGGCGTCGGCGCGACCGCGACGCTGCTCGACTCCGATATCGATGAACTCGAGAAGATGATCGATCTGAACGTGACCTCGCTCACGCGCCTGACGGCGGCGGTGTTGCCGGGTTTCATCGCGCGTGGCGCGGGCACGGTGATCAATATCTCGTCGATCGTCGCGCTGTCGCCGGAATTGCTGAACGGCACCTATAGCGGCACCAAGGCGTACGTGCTGAACCTCACGCAGTCGCTGCATCACGAGGTGGGTGGCAAGGGCGTGCGGCTGCAGGCGGTGCTGCCGGGCGCGACGAGTACCGCGTTCTGGGATCGCGCGGGTCTCGCGGTCGAAAACCTGCCTGCGCAGATCGTGATGAGCGCCGAGGACATGGTCGACGCGGCGCTTGCCGGTCTCGACCAGGGTGAGTTGGTGACGATCCCGTCGTTGCCCGATGCCGCCGACTGGGAGCGTCTGAACAGCGCGCGTCTGCATCTGCAGCCGAATCTGTCGCGCAGCGCGCCGGCCGAGCGCTATACGCGCGCCGTGGCGGCGTGAAACAAAGGGGGTAGGGCAGCGCAAGACTCAGCCGCTCACCGCGACCTGATTCTTGCCGTCGTGTTTCGCGCGATACAGGCCGACGCTGGCGGCCTCGATCAGCGACGTGACCGGTTCGGCCGCCGACGGCAGCACCATCGCCGCGCCGATGCTGATCGTGACGACACCCTCTGCCGAGCCCGCATGCGTGATCGCGAGGTCTTCGACCGCGATGCGGATTTTCTCCGCGAGCAGGCGCAAGCCGCCCGCCGACGTGCCCGGCACGACCACCGCGAACTCCTCGCCGCCGAAGCGCGCGGCGAGATCCGGTGAATGGCCGAGGCACGCTTCGATCGTATGCGCGACGCTCTTCAGCACTTCGTCGCCGGCGACGTGCCCGTAGGTGTCGTTGTAGGCCTTGAGGTGATCGACGTCGATCATCAGGAGGCCGAGGCCGGTCTTGTCGCGCGTGCCGCGGCGCCATTCGTCGGCCAGATGCTGGTCCAGGTAGCGGCGGTTCGACAGGCCGGTCAGACCGTCCGAATGCGTGCGCCGCTGCAACTCAAGATTCGTCGCCAGCAGTTGCTGCTGTGACTGCCGCAGCGCGCGGTATGCCTCGTCGCGCTGCTGCAGGTTCAGATACGAGCGCGAGTGATAGCGGATGCGCGCGATGAGCTCGATGCGATCCGGCAGCTTGACGAGGTAATCGATCGAGCCGGCCGCGAACGCCGCGCTTTTGACGAGGGGCTCTTCTTTGGTCGACAGCGCGATGATCGGGATGTCGCGCGTGGCCGGGTTCAGCCGATATTGCCGCACCAGCGTCAGACCGTCGGCGCCCGGCATCGCGAGATCTTGCAGAATCACCGTCGCGCGCGTTTCCTCGGCGCAGCGCACCGCGTCTTCCCAGGACGCGCAGTAGTGAAAGTCGACGCCCGGCTCGTCCGCGAGCGCCGAACGCACCGCGTCGGCGATGACCGGCTGGTCATCGACCAGCAGCACTTTGATCGGGCACTCGCCCGCTGGCGCGCCGGCGAGGATGCGCGCGAACGAGTCGTCGATGGCGAGACGCGGTGGATCCTCCGCGACGAGCGCATGCGCATGCGCCTGTGCTTCGTCTGCGGGATGCAGCGTTGCGACGTTCTGGGGCGGTTTAGAGGTGTCCATGTGGTTCAGCCCGAATGACGGTCAGGGAAGGCACGTTGCGGAGAGGCGGGGCGCTCTTTGACCATTGCCCTTGGTCAGATAATAGTCGGCGCCCGCGACAAGACCAGCCCGGCTGGAGCCACGCAATGCTCTGCGTGGGCTGACGCATCCGGCGTTATGCACCTGTTACAGAGTTAATGTCCGGTTACCAACTGCAGCATCTATTTCCGCCAGCGCCAGCGACAATTCGTCCATGCCTGAACGGCGGGAGCTCAATATGAAAAAGATCGCAGTGGCGTTGGTAATGGCGGGTAGTTTGACGGTGGCGGGCCAGGCGTCGGCGCACGGACACGGCGGCGACGTGGTGGGTGCGCTGATCGGCGGCGCGGTGCTGGGCGCGGTGGTCAGCTCGGCGTTGACGCCGGCACCATTGGTCGCGTATCCGCAGCCGGTTTATGCCGAGCCCGCGTATCAGCCCGCGCCCGCCGACGTGGCACCGCCGCCCGGATATTGCTATGACCAGTATCAGCGCGCCTATGTCGCGTGCGGCGCACCGCCGCCCGGACAGTACGGCTATGCACAGCCGCAACCCGAGCCGCAGTGGTGAACGTGGCATGGCTCCGATGCGCGCATGATCCAGACTGGCAGCGCGCAGACAAAAAGGCCGTCGCTCGATGCGACGGCCTTTTTTCATTGAGGCACGCCTTAATGCTTGTGATGCAGCCACTCCGCGTAATGCGTGTCGAGCCAGCGCTCGAGCTTGGGCGGTTTGGACGGGTCGCGGTGACGCGACATCATCCAGATGGCAAAGCCGACCACCAGCATGACCGCAGGCCCCATCAGATAGGCGAGCATTGATTCAGGCATCGAAACCTCCGTATCTGCTTGCATCCATCTCTCAGTGTAGGCGAAGGAAGCGGGGAAAGAACGATGATGTGAACCGGTCGTGAATAGCGGAAAAAGGCGCATTTTCGCGCGGTTTAGAAACCTTATTTTTTAATGACTTTCCTTTGTTCGATTAGGTTTGCGACGAGGTCGCATCGGCCTGTGTACCATCCCGATTCCGGCATGGCGGCAAGCGTCACATCTCGCCAAAACCCATGACGATGCCGTCAAGCCGTCCCGTTCACGCTCTGCCGTGCGACTTCCATCTGGCTATCGACAAAGTCCGCCCAACTCTGAAGCATGCGACGGTCCCGCGCTGCTTCATCGGTTGGTTCACGATTCGTGATGTCGCGTGCCGCGGCTGATTGCTGCTCCATGTCGCGCAGATGCGTCGACGCGGTGCGACGAAAGTCATGCAGCACGAAATGCTCCACGTCGAGCCCCAATGCCTTGACCGCCTGGTTCAGCGTACTTTTCGCGATTGGCCGATCGTCGCCCCTGACGCTCGGGAACACGTACGTCTCGCTGGTGCGCGCGCGCTGCAGCTCGCGCAGCAGCGCAACCGCCTGACGCGGCAGACGTACGATGCGGTCCTCGCGCGCGTTCAGGCGGGCCGCGGGGATTGTCCATAGCGCGTTGTCGAGATCGAACTCGGCCCATCTGGATTCGATGAGGTCCGATTTGCGCGCCATCGTCAGCACCAGCAGGTGCAGCGCTAGCTTCAGCGGGCGGCGGATATTCGACGTATCGATGGTGCGCAGCATGACGCCGATCTCGGCGCCGGACAACACGCGGGTGCGGCTGTCGAAGGTCGCGATCGAGCGCGCCGGCACGACTTCCGCGGGGTTGCTGGTCGCAAGCTGACGTGCGATCAGGTATGCGTACAGGCGCTTCACGACGTTGCGCGTGTGCAGCGCCATTTTCGGCGCGCCACGGCTTTTGATGCGCTCGCAGATCGCGACGATGTCGTCAGCGGTGACCGCGCCGATCGGCTTGTTGCCGATCGCGGGCAGCACGTCCTTGTCGAGCGCGCGCCGGGTGGTGCGGCGATATTCGTCCGACTTGCCGGCCAGCGCCGTCGCGACATAAAGCTCGGCCGCTTCGCGCAGCACGTCGGCCTTGCTTTCGGCACCTCGATCGCGCCGCGCGGTCGCGACCGGCGAGATGCCCTGCGCGACGAGTGCCGCGTACCTCTGGGCCTTCGCGCGCGCGACGCGCAGCGAAATCATCCGGTAATCGCCGATCGTCGCGAGCGGCTGACGCTTGCCATTCAACGTATAGCGGAAGCGCCAGACCTTGGTGCCGGTCGTCATGACTTCGATCACGAGGCCGTTGCCGTCGGCGACACAGTAGCGGGTCGCGCGCGGTTCGAGCGCGCGGATCTCTGATTCGGTGAGCGGGGTGGCGAGGCGAGGCATGCTTTCGGGACGCTGTACGTCGTTTAGGTTCGGACAGCGGGGATTTTAGACTTTTACCACGGTTGTGTACCAAAAATCTGAGGGGTTTTTGGTTGACAGAATGCGATTTTCGATTGCGTGGCAGCAGCGGCTATTCGACCGCAGAACGTTATGTCGCCGCGCAATCTTGCCGACTCACGAGTTCGGCGTTACTTGCCGATACAGAATCGGCTGAAAATCACTCCGAGCAGATCGTCCGAGCTGAACTCACCCGTGATCGAATTCAACTGATCCTGCGCGAGCCGCAATTCCTCGGCGAACAGATCGAGTGCCTGCGCGTTCTGCTCCGCATGCGCGGCGGCGGTCGCCAGATGCTCGCCGGCCGCGCGCAATGCAATCAGGTGACGCTCGCGCGCGAGATAGACGCTCTCCGCGCCCGCCTGCCAGCCGGCAATCCGCAGCAGTTCGTCGCGCAACAACGAGACGCCGTCACCCTTCTTCGCCGACAGCCGCACCTCGCTGAGTTCGAGATCGGCGTCGAGCGCCCGCGTGGCGGGCGCGAGTCCGGTCAGGTCGGTCTTGTTCAGCACACGCACGACCGGCACGCCGCGCGGAAAACGTCCGGCGATCGTTTCGTCGTCGGTCGTCATGCCGGCGCGCGCGTCGAGCAGATGCAGCACCACGTCCGCGCGTTCGATCTCGCCCCATGTGCGCTCGATGCCGATCTTCTCGACCTCGTCCTCGGTGTCGCGCAGTCCCGCCGTGTCGATCACGTGGAGCGGGATGCCTTCGATCTGGATTGTCTGCGCGACCTTGTCGCGAGTCGTGCCGGCGATCGGTGTGACGATCGCGAGTTCGGCGCCAGCGAGCGCATTCAGCAGTGACGACTTGCCGACGTTCGGCTGCCCCGCCAGCACGACCGACAAACCCTGGCGCAGCAGCGCTCCCTGGCGTGCCTCGCTCAGCACATGCGCGAGACGCTCGCGAATGCGCGCGAGCTTGCCGCGCGCGTCGGCGGCTTCGAGGAAGTCGATTTCCTCTTCCGGGAAGTCCAGTGTGGCTTCGACCAGCATCCGCAGCGTGATCACTTCTTCGACCAGCGCGTGGATGTCGCGCGAGAACGCGCCGTCGAGCGAGCGGCCGGCCGAACGCGCGGCGGCCTCGGTGCTCGCCTCGATCAGATCGGCGACGGCTTCGGCCTGCGCGAGGTCGAGCTTGTCGTTCAGAAACGCGCGACGCGTGAATTCGCCGGGCTCGGCGAGCCGCAGACCGAACGCGCGGCCGGCGTCGATGCAGCGCTGCAGGACCAACTGCAGCACGACTGGGCCGCCATGGCCCTGCAGTTCGAGCACGTGCTCGCCGGTATACGAATGCGGCGCCGGAAAGTACAGCGCGATGCCGCGGTCGAGCGGATTGCCGCTCGCGTCGAGAAACGGCACGTAGCTCGCGTGACGCGCCGCGAGCGTCTGGCCGGCGAGGGCCTGCATCAAAGGCTGGGCCGCCGCCGCGCCGGCACGGCCGAACGAAATCCGCACGACACCGATGCCTCCCCGGCCGGGCGCGGTAGCAATGGCAACGATGGGATCGGAGTCGGTCGTGAGCATGTGAAGTCTGCGAAACGGAGGGGAAGGGCAGGGCCGCGTTGGTCGAGTCGGCGCGAGGCATTGTAACGCGCGCGCTTCGGACGAAAGGGCTCGCGGGAAGGACACGAAGCGGATGACGCGTCTGTTTTCGCTATCGCTTGAACACCTCAGATTTATCCCAAGTAAGCTAGGATTATTATCGCGCTACTTAAGAATAATTGAGACTCGGCAGCACCTGCTGTTCAGGCAAAGCCAAGCCAGGCAATAAAGAGATGAAAAAAATCGAATTCGCGCAACGCTTTATCGGGCGCACGCTGCAAGCTAAAACTATCTCAAATAAGAGAAAACAAAGCTTGGTCGGTTGTCAACTGGTTGAACGCTGAATTGCACAATCTGGCCCATGCCGACCGACAAAGAAAAAGCCGCCTTCGCCAAGAGGCTGAAGGATCTGCTCGAGCCGCTGAAAATCCGCGGCGGGACCAAACTCGCCGAGCAGTTCAATCTTCGCTATCACGGCGAGCGTCCCGTAACACCACAGACCGCGCACAAATGGCTGACGGGTACGACGATTCCGAAGCCGGACAAGTTGCGCACGCTCGCCGAATGGTTGAACGTCAAGGAGCACTGGCTCCATTACGGACCGCCGCCCGGCGCCAGCGCACGGCCGATGGCCCGTGGCGAAAAATATCCGCCGACACCCGAAACGATCGAGCTCGCGTCGAAGATTGCATCGTTGACCCCAAAGGATCGGAATCTGGTCGAGGAAATGATCGTGCGCTTTTACGGCGAAGATTCCGACGAAGAGTGAACGTCGAAACCGTCGCATTTGCTTCGACCGCACCATAAAAAAAGCCGCCCGGTTCGCGCCGGGCGGCTTTTCGTTTTCAGCTTTGCGACGCAATATCAGGCCGGCTTCGCCTTCGAAGTGCCCATCATCCGCGTGATGTAGTACTGCTGCGCGATCGACAGCACGTTGTTCACGACGTAGTACAGCACGAGACCCGCGGGAAAGAAGAAGAACATCACCGAGAACGCGATCGGCATGAACATCATCATCTTGGCCTGAACCGGGTCTGGCGGCGTCGGGTTCAGCTTGGTCTGCAGGAACATCGATACGGCCATCAGCACCGGCAGGATGAAATACGGGTCCTGCTGCGACAGATCCTGAATCCACCAAATCCACGGCGCGCCGCGCATTTCCACCGACGACAGCAGCACCCAGTACAGCGAGATGAACACCGGAATCTGGATCACGACCGGTAGACAGCCGCCGAACGGATTGACCTTCTCGGTCTTGTACAGCTCCATCAACGCCGCGTTCATCTTCTGCGGATCGCCCTTGAAGCGCTCGCGCAGTGCCTGCATGCGCGGCGTGATCGCCTTCATGCGCGCCATCGACTTGTAGCTCGCGGCCGACAGCGGGAAGAACACCGCCTTGATCAGCAGCGTGAGCAGCACGATCGACCAGCCCCAGTTGCCGACGTAGCTGTGGATCTTCGACAGCAGCCAGAACAGCGGCTTCGCGATGATCGTGACCCAGCCATAGTCCTTCACCAGATCGAGGCCCGGCGCAATGCCCGCGAGCATCTGCTCTTCTTCCGGACCGGCGAACAGACGCGCGGACACGCTGACGGTCTGGCCCGGCTGGATGGTCGGCATTGCCTGCTTCATACCGACGCGATACAGCGACGGATCGATCTTCTCGGCGTAGAAGTCACGCTTCACGCCTTCCTGCGGAATCCAGGCCGACGCGAAGTAGTGCTGGACCATCGCGACCCAGCCGTCGTTGGCCGACGCCACGAAGTTCTGCTTGTTCTTGTCGAGATCGCTGAACGTCATCTTCTGGAAGTGATGCTCGTCCGTGTAGACGGCCGGTCCGATGAACGTGTGCGAGAAGCGCGGTGTTTCGACCGGCTGGTCGTCGCGCACGAGTTCCATATAGACCTGCGGCGTCACCGGCGAGGTGCCGACGTTCTGGACCTTCGTCTCGACGCCGATCACGTAGCTGCCGCGCGTGAAGGTGTACGTCTTGATGACCCGGAGGCCGCCCTTTTCCGGCGACTCGAAACTCATCTGGAACGAGTTCTGACCTTCAGCCAGCTGGGTCGGCTGATTCGGCATCAGCGTGAAGACGTCGTTGTGATTCGGGAAGTCACCGCCGAGCAGGCCGGTGCGTGCGAGATACGTGTGGCTGTTGGTCTTGTCGAACAGCGTGATCACGAGATCCGGCTGCTTGCCGTCGCCCTGCTTGATGAGCGACAGGCGCGACAATGTGCCGCCGCGGGTGTCGATTTCGCCGGTGTAGACGTCTGTGCCGAACTTCACGAGATGCGATTGCTCGGCCGCCGGCGCGTTGCCGGGCGCGGCCGCGTTAGTGGCCGGCAGGTCGGCCGGCTGGGTGCCCGGCGTCGTGGTGCCCGGCGCGGCAGTGCCGGCGGTCTGGGTCGGCGTCGTGCTCGGGAAGAACATCGACGGGCGTCCGTGGTCGCGTTGCCAGTTGTCGAACAGCATGACAGCTGACATAAAAAAGATGACCCATAGGACGGTGCGTTTGATATCCATGCGTTGTCTCAGTGTCGATGGAACGGCGCGTCAGCGCTTTTCAAAAGTGGGTGGCGGGACGAGATCGATGCCGCCCGCGGAAAACGGGTGACAGCGGCAAACACGCCTCACGGCGAGATAAGTCCCGCGCGCGGCGCCATGATACTGGATTGCCTCGCGCGCGTAATCAGAGCAGGAAGGGTAAAAACGGCACCGGTTGCCGAGCATGGGGCTCACGGCAAGCTTGTAAAAACGCAATAAAGCGAGAAGTACCGTTTGCATGGCAGATGCGGCCGTACGGCGCCGCGCAACGTGAAGTACCGGGCGACGCCCGCGCCCTGTAGCTGCCGGCGCAACGCCCGTTGCGGCGACCGCTGTGCGGGCGGTCACTGCGTCATTCCGTCCTGGGCGCCTCCGCGGGCGGCGCCTGACGACGGGTAATTTCGCGCGCTGCCTTGTCGAGCAACGCCTCGATTTCGCTGCGGCACAGCGCCTTCAACGGCAGCGATGACGCGCTCGGCAAAGCTTTTTTGTCGAAACGCGTGTGTAGACGCAGCAGCACATCCCAACCGCCGAATTCCGCGCGACGCAGCCGGAAGGCTTCACGCGCGATCCGACGCACCAGATTCCGCGTGGCCGCGCGCGGCGCATACTTCTTGCCGATCACGAGGCCAAGACGCGCCTCGTTGCCGGTGGGCCGGCCGTACACGACGAAGTGCGCGGTACGGCGCCACGGCCGCAAACGAAAAACGGATGAAAATTCATCCGTTTTTAGCAGCCTTGCGGCTTTGGGGAAGGCGGCTTGCGCTCGCAACGGAACCGAGCCCGGTTGCTGCGCCCCGGCCGCTCCCGCTTCGCCGCGGGCTTCGGTCACAGCGCGCAATCCGCTTGCCTTAGATCGCGAGGCGCTTGCGGCCCTTCGCGCGACGTGCGTTGATGACCTTGCGGCCGCCAGCGGTCTTCATGCGAACGCGGAAGCCGTGGGTGCGCTTGCGACGGGTAACGGAAGGTTGGTAAGTACGTTTCATGTTGCTCTCACTTGATCGAAAAAAACCGCGCGATCATCGCTGAAAGCGCAATGGCCGGTGGTTTACTGGAATTGGTTTTCGCGGAACCCGCTATTTAAACTGGTTTTCCGTTGGCCGTCAATAGTTTAGCCTGCTTCTGACGCAGCCGGGGTTTGCCGGGCGCGGTGATCGGTCCCTGTGGATAACTCACTTTCGGGTCCGTTTTGGCGTTAGAATCTCGCCTTACTTCCCAAAAATGTTGCACGTCGCTCCGGCACGCTTGTCCCGCAGACCCTTGTGGCACAAGCGCCTGGGGCCGTCACGCCTGGCTGCTCAGGGCCTTGTTGCGGGCGCGCGACAGGGGCAGCGGCGACCGCCGTGCACACCATAACGATAGCAACTTGATGAACGAATTCTGGCAACACTGTTCCGCATTGCTGGAGCGTGAGCTTACGCCCCAGCAGTACGTGACGTGGATCAAACCCTTGGCCCCGGTCGCCTTCGACGCCGATGCGAACACGTTGAGCATTGCCGCGCCGAACCGCTTCAAGCTCGACTGGGTCAAGAGCCAGTTCTCCGGCCGCATCGCGGATATGGCCCGCGATTTCTGGCACGCGCCGGTGGACGTGCAATTCGTACTGGATCCGAAGGCCGGTATGCGCGCCCCGGCGGCCGCTGCGCCGACTCCGTCGTCAGCGCGCCCGGCTTCGACCGCGCCGCAAGGCGGTAATGCCGGCGGCGTCGCAGCCGTGGATGCCGCCGTCGGCGCCGTGCAGGCCGCGCATGCCGCGCGCGCGAATCCCGCAGCCGCGGCAGCGGCGCTCGCCGCGCAAAACGCGAATCCGCGCAGCGCCGCCGAAGACGCCGCCGACCTCGATCTGCCCAGCCTCGACGCGAACGAAGCCGCCGCTGGGCGCCGCACGTGGCGGCCGGGCCAAGGCGCGGGCGCGGCGGCAACCAGCGAAAGCGACTCAATGTACGAGCGCTCGAAGCTTAACCCCGTCCTGACCTTCGACAACTTCGTGACCGGTAAGGCGAACCAGCTCGCCCGCGCTGCGGCGATTCAGGTCGCCGACAATCCCGGCATCTCGTATAACCCGCTGTTCCTGTACGGTGGCGTGGGCCTCGGCAAGACCCACCTGATCCACGCGATCGGCAACCAGTTGCTGATGGACAAGCCCGGCGCGCGGATTCGCTACATCCACGCGGAACAGTACGTGTCCGATGTCGTGAAGGCGTACCAGCGCAAGGCGTTCGACGACTTCAAGCGCTACTACCACTCGCTCGACCTGCTGCTGATCGACGATATTCAGTTCTTTTCGGGCAAGTCGCGCACACAAGAGGAATTCTTCTACGCATTCGAGGCGCTGGTCGCAAACAAGGCGCAGGTGATCATCACGAGCGATACGTATCCGAAGGAAATCTCGGGTATCGACGACCGCCTGATCTCACGCTTCGACTCGGGCCTGACGGTGGCGATCGAGCCGCCCGAACTCGAAATGCGCGTCGCGATTCTGATGCGCAAGGCGCAATCGGAGTTCGTGAGCCTGAACGAGGACGTGGCGTTCTTCGTCGCGAAGCATCTGCGCTCGAACGTGCGCGAGCTCGAGGGCGCGCTGCGCAAGATCCTCGCGTATTCGAAGTTCCATGGCCGCGAAATCACGATCGAACTGACCAAGGAAGCGCTGAAAGATCTGCTGACGGTGCAGAACCGGCAGATCTCGGTGGAAAACATCCAGAAGACGGTCGCCGACTTTTACAGCATCAAGGTCGCGGACATGTATTCGAAGAAGCGTCCGGCGAACATCGCGCGGCCGCGGCAGATCGCGATGTACCTGGCGAAGGAACTGACGCAGAAGAGCCTGCCGGAAATCGGCGAGCTGTTCGGCGGGCGCGACCATACAACGGTGCTGCACGCTGTGCGCAAGATCGCCGACGAGCGCAGCAAGGACGCGCAGTTGAACCACGAACTGCACGTGCTGGAACAGACACTGAAGGGCTAAATGGGCTGGCCGCACGCGATTGCGAAACGGACGGCGGCACCAATCGCTGTGACATAGAGAAACGGGCAGGGGACCAACAACCCGGCGGCGCAGCCGGGTCCTGACGGGGAATGGCAAGGAACGCGACGGCAAGCGGGCAGAAGCGACGCAAAAACGCGGCGAACCCGCGATGAATTTGCGGTGAAACCGGCCCGAAGTGGCGGAGAATCGCGCCTGCGAACCGGTAGCGCCGGGCAGCGGCGTGAAAAACCGTCGGCAACCCGGACTACGCCCCGCAAAATCGACCTGTTTATTCCCGAACTCGCCCCCATTTTAGTGAGGCGGTCCCGTTTTCAGGCACAATACAGGTTTAACCGCCCGGCGGCGACGGGCGGATTTCACGCCGTGTCGGGCGCTTTTCAGGGCGCCGGCGGGGAGCCGTGGCTGCGCGCTGAAATGCTTGTCCCGTAAGGCGTGCAGGCCGTTATATCAACGAAGGAACCCTATGCAACTGGTCAAGACCGAACGCGACAACCTCCTCAGGCCGCTGCAAACCGTGAGCGGCATCGTCGAACGCCGCCATACGTTGCCGATCCTCGCCAATTTGCTGATCACCAAGAACGGTCCTGACGTATCGTTCCTGTCGACCGACCTCGAGTTGCAGATCACCACGCGCGCCGATTTCGGCGTGGGTGGCGATTCGGTCGCGACCACGGTGGCGGCGCGCAAGCTCCTCGACATTCTGCGCGCCATGCCCGACGGCCAGGTGACGCTGACGTTGAACGACAAGCGCCTGACAGTGCAATCCGGCAAGAGCCGCTTTGCGCTGCAAACGCTCGCCGCGGACGAATTCCCGACCGTCGCTCAGGCTAAAGACTACGGCGCGAGCCTCGTGGTTCCGCAAAAGACGTTCCGCCAGTTGCTCGGCATGGTCCATTTCTCGATGGCCCAGCAGGACATCCGCTACTACCTGAATGGCATGCTGCTGGTGGTGGACGGCGATCAGCTGATGGCGGTCGCGACCGACGGCCATCGTCTCGCGTTCTCGTCGATGAAGATCGAGGGCTCGTTCGCGCGCCAGGAAGTGATCATTCCGCGCAAGACGATTCTCGAACTGCAGCGCCTGCTCGAAGACATCGACGACACGCTGAACATCGACATCGCGCAGACACAGGTCAAGTTCACGTTCGGCCAGGTCGAACTCGTGTCGAAGCTCGTGGAAGGCAAGTTCCCCGACTTCCAGCGGGTGATTCCGAAGTCCCACAAGAACAAATTCCAGATCGGCCGTGAAGAACTGCAGCGCTCGCTGCAACGCGCGGCGATTCTGACGTCGGATAAGTTCAAGGGCGTGCGCTGCATCGTCGAGCCGGGCCAGTTGAAGATCATGTCGACCAACGCCGATCAGGAAGAGGCGCAGGAAGAACTGGAAATCGCATACGACGGCGACAGCGTCGACATCGGGTTCAACGTCACGTATCTGCTCGACGTGCTAGCGAACCTGAAGGTCGACATGTTGCAGGTGAGCCTGGGTGATGCCAGCTCCAGCGCGTTGATCACGATTCCCGAGAACGACGAATTCAAGTACGTGGTGATGCCGATGCGCATCTGACGCGTCCAACATCAAGAAGAACACCAAGGGGCGCAGCGCCCCTTTGGCGTTTTTATGGCGTTTTGAAAAGTCCAGAGCAGCAATCTCGCAGTAACGCAGAACCGGAAAAAATCCATGACTGACATGAACAATACGCAGCCCGATAACAGCTACGGCGCCTCGTCCATCCAGATCCTCGAAGGTCTGGAAGCCGTGCGCAAGCGGCCTGGAATGTACATCGGGGATACATCGGATGGCACCGGTCTGCACCACCTCGTGTTCGAAGTGCTCGACAACTCGATCGACGAAGCGCTCGCCGGGCATTGCAACGACATTCAGGTGATCATCCACGCGGACAACTCGATCTCGATCACCGACAACGGCCGCGGCGTGCCGACCGGCCTGAAGATGGACGACAAGCACGATCCGAAGCGCAGCGCCGCTGAAATCGTGATGACCGAGCTGCACGCCGGCGGCAAGTTCGACCAGAACAGCTACAAGGTGTCGGGCGGCCTCCACGGTGTCGGCGTGTCGTGCGTGAACGCGTTGTCGGCGTGGCTGCGCCTCACGGTGCGCCGCGATGGCAAGAAGCACTTCATGGAATTCCACCGTGGCGTGCCGCAGAACCGCGTGCTCGAAGAAATCGACGGCGTGACCACGTCGCCGATGCAGGTGATCGGCGACACCGAAAACCGCGGCACCGAAGTGCATTTCATGGCCGATGACACGATTTTCGGCAATGTCGAATATCACTACGACATTCTCGCGAAGCGGATTCGTGAGCTTTCGTTCCTCAATAACGGCGTGCGGATTCGCTTGCTCGATCAGCGCTCGGGCAAAGAGGAAGATTTCGCGTTCGTCGGCGGCGTGAAGGGCTTTGTCGAGTACATCAACAAGAACAAGTCCGTGCTGCACCCGAACATCTTTCACATCATGGGTGAAAAGGATGGTGTGGGCGTCGAAGTGGCGATGCAGTGGAACGACAGCTACAACGAAAACGTGCTGTGCTTCACGAACAATATTCCCCAGCGCGACGGCGGCACGCACCTTACCGGTTTGCGTGCGGCGATGACGCGCGTGCTTAACAAGTACATCGCCGATCACGAAGTCGCGAAGAAGGCGAAGGTCGAAACGTCGGGCGACGACATGCGTGAAGGGCTGTCGTGCGTGCTGTCGGTGAAGGTGCCGGAGCCGAAGTTCAGCTCGCAGACGAAGGACAAGCTGGTGTCGTCGGAAGTCCGCGCGCCGGTGGAAGAAGTAGTCGCGAAGGCGCTGGAGGAATTCCTGCTTGAGACGCCGGGCGACGCGAAGATCATCTGCGGCAAGATTGTCGATGCGGCGCGTGCGCGCGATGCGGCGCGCAAGGCGCGTGAGATGACGCGGCGTAAGGGTGTGCTCGATGGGGTTGGTTTGCCTGGGAAGCTCGCGGATTGTCAGGAGAAGGATCCGGCGAAGTCGGAGATTTATATCGTCGAGGGTGACTCGGCGGGTGGGTCGGCGAAGCAGGGGCGTGATCGGAAGTTCCAGGCCATTTTGCCGCTGCGCGGTAAGGTGCTGAACGTCGAGAAGGCGCGTTACGACAAGCTGCTGTCTTCCGAGCAGATCGTTACGCTGATTACCGCGCTTGGATGCGGCATCGGCAAGGAAGACTACAACCTCGACAAGCTGCGCTATCACCGCATCATCATCATGACCGATGCTGACGTTGACGGTGCGCACATCCGGACGCTGTTGTTGACGTTCTTTTATCGGCAGATGCCGGAGATGATCGAGCGCGGGTATATCTATATCGCGCAGCCGCCGCTGTACAAGATCAAGGCGGGGAAGGATGAGCGGTATCTGAAGGATGAGTCGGAAGTTAATGCGCATATTCTTCGGCTCGCGTTGCAGGGGTCGGAGTTGGTGGCTTCTGAAGGGGCGACTCCGATTACTGGGGATGCGCTCGGTGAGTTGGCGCGGTCGTATCTGTTGGCACAGGCGGTGGTTGATCGGTTGAGCCGACTGTACGACGCTGGCGCGCTCGAGGCGGTGATGGATGGCGTCGCTGTCGATCTCTCCAGCGAGCAGGCGGCTGAGGCTTCGGCTCGCGCGCTCGAAGCGAAGCTGCGGGATGACGCGCTGAAGCCTGATGTGACCGTGACCACGATGTATGACCCGGTGCGAGAGCTGCGCTCGCTGCGCGTCGCGCGCACGCATCATGGGAATCAGAAGATTTCCGTGATCGATGAAGAGTTTCAGCTGACTGCCGATTATCAGCAGCTTGTTAATACCGCTAATACGTTTAAGGGGTTGATTGGGGCTGGCGCTGTGATCAAGCGCGGGGAGCGGAGTATGGCTGTCACCGACTTCAAGAGTGCAATGAAGTGGTTGCTGGCTGATGCTGAGCGGAATATGTCCAAGCAGCGCTATAAAGGCCTCGGGGAGATGAATCCTGAGCAGCTTTGGGAGACGACCATGGATCCGCAAGTGCGGCGTCTTCTTCGGGTGCAGATTGAGGATGCTATTGCTGCTGATGGCATCTTTACTACGCTTATGGGGGATGATGTGGAGCCGCGTCGGGCTTTCATTGAGTCTAATGCGCTTAGGGCGGGGAATATTGATGTTTGAAGTGGATGATTGGCCGGGCCGATGATTTAACCGGCGATCGGTGGTTGTCCGGGCCTGCAAGTTGGAAGACTTGCAGGCCCTTTCTTTTTTGCCGCTATCGCATGCCTAAGGGAGAGGCGCTACTCGTCAACCCGTTCGGCTTCTACACCGCCTCGTCTGGGTCGACGGAAGGCGGTGCTCATGATGAGCAGGTGATCGAACAGTGGTTCGGACCGGAAGATGAGCACGGAAATCCGGCGAAGGGGTACAAATACGACCTGCTCAAGGACGGCGTGATGCATACGCGGGCTGCGAGTTTCGATAGCGGTCAAAGCACTGTCGTCGAGGGCGCTGCAGACCTATGTACCGTCATGTGGCTTGATCGTGAGCCGGCGGCAAGGACATGACGGACAAAAAATGAGGCGCTCACCATCGAAAAGACCGAACTCTATCGCTACGATCATGTTTATGACTCGACTGCGGCTCACGGCGGCACCATCTTCTGGAAGTTCAATCCCGACTACGTCAAGTTCACTCGTTCAAAGGAATATCAGAACGTCCGGTATGCGTATTTGTTATCGCTGTCTTCACCCAGGCGCCTGTACTTCTCTTGTAAAAGCCGCCGAACACGTTGTGGGCGAAACCTTGATAAAGCCTCAGCGTTTACGGGTCGATAAAAAATTTTCCCTGGCTCCGTTAACCTGTCCGCGCGCGCTCCCAAGGGTTATCGATTCCGCAGCGCGTTGATCCGTAAACGAACTTCCAAGTTATCCACAGCCGAACGCATCACTTGTTAACTATTACTACGTATACATATACAAACTCTATAAAAACAGAGAAGCAAGCCGGAATCCGCGCACCGTATGCGCACACAACGGCAGCAACATCCCAGCCACGCGCCCCTCACGCCAACGGCAAACAAATCTCCGTAACCAACTCCGCCGGCGCCGTCTCCTTGGGACTATTCAAATACTCCTCAAACACCGGCGCATCTGCTGCCTCTCGTCCAGACTGCACGAGCCAGGTCCCATATATCCACTCATAAGCCGCCCGCATATCGCTATACGGCCCAACATGCCGCAACACCGCATACTCCCCACCGCGTATACGCGTGACAGAAACCGCCCCACCCATCCCAACAGCCCGTGCCGCCTCAGCCATCACCGGCCCCGGCAACAACACCCCCGCCTTCGACCGCAAGGCAGCTTCCTCGACCACCCCCGGATCATCGAAGTAAACTCCGATCATCCGCATCTGCCCCGCAAGCAGATTATGTTTCCCAAGCCACCCAAACAACGCATCAAAAGCCTTGCCGATCTGCATATAAGGCCCGACATGATCGACCGACAGAATCTCCATCGGCTCCACATAACGAATCACGACCTCACGAATCGTCGTCATCTGATCGTCTCCTGAGAGCGCCGGCCGAAACCGGCTATGAGTGCCTTTCCTTCGATACTCCGCCGGCGGCACACCAAACACCGCGCGAAACGTCCGCGAAAACGATTGCAAACTGCTATACCCCGCACGCTCGGCGATCTGAGCAATCGGCATCGAACTATTCGCAAGAAACCCCGCTGCGTGATGCAACCGTAAGCGCCGCACGGTGGTCGCGACCGTCTCGCCATACATCGCCTGATAGATCCGGTGCCAGTGAAATGGCGACAAACAGGCTATCTCCGCCAGCCGTCCGATATCGAGCGGTTCGTCGAGGTGATCGTAGATATGGTCGAGTACGCGTGCGAGTCGCGTTTCGTATCGAGCCCGATGACCTGATTCGTGCATGACTGACTGGACCGCAGAAAATTGGCGCGAGAGGATGCGAACAAGGTACCACGCTGCCGCATGCCAGCCGTTTACCAAAACCTGCGGATTTAACGTAATCCGCGACAAGCGGATTAAGCACCTGTTGACCGCGCGATGCGCGCGCACAAACGGGAGTGCCCCGGCGCAGCCCCGGTAGGCAGCCCAACCCCGGCAACGTGACGCTGCTCCAATTTGGCGCTATCGTGTAGTGCGCACCACCAGCGGCAAGCAGCCCGCAGCATCTAACCGCCGTTCCCATTCCTATCCGCGTCCGCGCGAAGCAATGGAGCCGCAACCATGAGCTACACCGAATCGATCGGCAGTCGCACATACCGCTTCGCCGATCTGAAAACTGTGCTCGCAAAAGCGAGCCCGCAACGCTCGGGGGACCAGCTCGCCGGCATCGCGGCAGCAAGCGAAGAAGAGCGTGTCGCCGCCAAAATGGCGCTGGCACAAGTGCCGTTGCGCACGTTCCTGAACGAACCGCTGATCCCCTACGAAACCGACGAAGTCACCCGCCTGATCATCGACGATCACTCTCCCCAAGCGTTCGCCGAAATCTCTCATCTGACGGTAGGCGACTTCCGCAACTGGCTGCTCAGCACCGCCACCGACACCGACGCACTAACCCGCATCACCCAGGGCCTCACACCGGAGATGGTCGCCGCGGTATCGAAGCTGATGCGCAACCAGGACCTGATCACCGCCGCCCGTAAACGCCCGGTCATCACCCGCTTTCGCAACACGGTCGGCTTACCC
Source organism: Paraburkholderia youngii (assembly GCF_013366925.1). Classification (NCBI taxonomy): domain Bacteria; kingdom Pseudomonadati; phylum Pseudomonadota; class Betaproteobacteria; order Burkholderiales; family Burkholderiaceae; genus Paraburkholderia; species Paraburkholderia youngii. The sequence goes on along the minus strand of NZ_JAALDK010000001.1, from coordinate 6,347,626 downwards.
GGCCACATGTCCGTACGCCTGCAACCGAACCACCCAACCGACGACGTCAAAGGCATCGCCGCCTCGATGCTCGACGGCCTGATGTACGGCTGCGGCGACGCAATGATCGGCATCAATCCCGCCAGCGACAATCTCGCCGCGATCACCAAACTGCTGCTAATGATCGACGAATTCCGCCAGCGCTACCAGGTGCCGACACAATCGTGCGTGCTCACCCACGTAACCAGCACGATCGCCGCGATCGAAAAAGGCGCGCCGGTCGATCTCGTGTTCCAGTCGATCGCGGGCACGGAGAAAGCGAACGCGAGCTTCGGCATTTCGCTCGCGCTGTTGCAGGAAGCGTACGAGGCGGGGCTGTCGCTCAAACGCGGCACCGTCGGCAGCAATCTGATGTACTTCGAAACGGGGCAGGGCAGCGCGTTGTCGGCGGATGCGCATTTCGGCGTCGATCAGCAGACCTGCGAGGCGCGCGCATACGCGGTCGCGCGCAAGTTCAAACCGTTTCTGGTGAACACGGTGGTCGGTTTCATCGGCCCCGAGTATCTGTACGACGGCAAGCAGATCACGCGCGCGGGTCTCGAGGATCACTTCTGCGGCAAACTGCTCGGCGTGCCGATGGGTTGCGACATCTGCTACACGAATCACGCGGAAGCGGATCAGGACGACATGGACAATCTGCTGACACTGCTCGGCGTCGCGGGCATCAATTTCATCATGGGCGTGCCGGGTGCGGACGACGTGATGCTCAACTATCAGAGCACGTCGTTTCACGATGCGCTGTACGTGCGCGACGTGCTCGGTTTGCGGCGCGCGCCTGAATTCGAGGAATGGCTGGAGTCGATGCAGATCATCGACGAACGCGGTGCGTTGATCGGCGCATCGGCGCGGCAACCGCTGCTCGAAGGCGCGCGCGACTGGATGGGGATCGCATGAGCGAGAACGACGCACTCGACAAGGACCCGTGGAACGCGCTGCGTCGGTTTACACAGGCACGCATCGCGTTGGGCCGCGCGGGCAACAGCCTGCCGACCGCGCCGCTGCTCGCGTTCAATCTCGCACATGCGCAGGCACGCGACGCTGTGCATCATCCGCTCGATGCGGACGCGCTTCACGCACAATTGCAAGAACAAGGTTTCAACACGCTCGACGTGCATAGCGCCGCGCCGGATCGCGAGCATTATTTGAGGCGACCTGATCTTGGGCGGCGTCTGTCGGATGAGAGTCGCACCACGCTTGCGCGTCTGCCAACCCAATCAAACGATGTGCTGTTCGTGATCGGTGATGGCCTATCGGCGTTTGCCGCATCGAAGCAGGCTGTACCGTTGCTGCAAGCGATACATCCAAAGCTGGCGGATTGGACCATCGGTCCCGTAGTGGTCGCGCGTCAGGCACGCGTCGCGCTTGGCGACGAGATCGGAGAATTGCTCGACGCGAAAATCGTCGTGATGCTGATCGGCGAGCGACCAGGTTTGAGTTCGCCCGATAGCCTCGGCATCTACATCACGTACGCGCCGAAAGTGGGTTGCAGCGATGCGCAGCGCAACTGCATTTCGAACGTGCGCCCCGAAGGGCTCGACTATCCGCAGGCCGCGCATAAACTGCACTATCTGCTCACGCAGGCGAGGACGCTGAGACTCACGGGAGTGGGTTTGAAAGACGACAGCGATGATCTGCTGGCAAACGCGCCGACGCACCCAGCCGTGAGCGACGGTTCCACGTAGGACGCAACGAGCGTAGACCTCGGACCCACTCACTTTCGCAACAATCTCAACCCATTTCCCACCACCAGCAAGCTCGCACCGACATCGGCGAACACCGCCATCCACATCGTGCCGAAGCCCATCAACGTCAGCACGAGAAACACGCTCTTGATGCCGAGCGCAAGCGTGATGTTCTGCACGAGCACTGCATACGTTGCCTTCGACAAGCGGATAAACGCCGGAATCTTGCGCAGGTCGTCATCCATCAACGCGACATCGGCGGTTTCGATCGCAGTGTCGGTACCCATCGCCCCCATCGCGAAGCCGATGTCGGCACGCGCGAGCGCGGGCGCATCGTTGATGCCGTCGCCGACCATGCCGACGGTCGCGCCATCGGCCGACCATTGCGCGACCGTATCGAGCTTGTCCTCGGGCAACTGATCGCCGCGCGCTTCATCGACGCCGACCAGATGGGCGATCGCCTCGGCTGTGTGGCGGTTGTCACCGGTCAGCATCGCGGTGCTGACACCGAGCCGTCGCAATTCGGCGACGGCGGCGCGGCTCGTCTCCTTCACCGTGTCGGCGACCGCGAACAGCGCGAGCACGCGCTGCGCGTCGGCGAGCATCACGACGGTTTTGCCTTGCTCTTCGAGCGGATCGAGGCGTGCTTCGAGTTGCGGCGAGCAGCGGCCCAGTTCTTCGATCAAGTGATGATTGCCGAGCCAGTACGCGATGCCATCGATCTCGCCGCGCACGCCGCGTCCGGCGATCGCTTCGAACGCATCGACGTGCAGGTGTTCAACGCGATCATCATTTGCGGCAGCAGCAATCGCCATCGAAACAGGATGATCGGAGCGACCCGCGAGACTCGCCGCGAGGGTGCGGTAACGGAAGGCGTCGGCCTCATCACCAACCACCTGAAACTCCGTCTGCACCGGCTTGCCATGCGTAATCGTCCCGGTCTTATCGAGCGCCAGGCGGCTCAGCTTGCGCCCCTGTTCGAGGTAGACGCCGCCCTTGATCAGAATCCCCTTGCGCGCGGCAGCCGCGAGCCCGCTGACGATCGTCACAGGCGTCGAAATCACGAGCGCGCACGGACATGCGATCACGAGCAGCACCAGCGCTTTATAGACCCACCCGTGCCACGCTCCGCCGAACAGCAGCGGCGGGACCAGAGCGACAGCGAGCGCAATCGCGAACACGATCGGCGTATAGACGCGCGCAAATTCATCGACGAAGCGCTGCGTCGGCGCTTTCGTGCCCTGCGCCTCCTCGACCGCATGGATGATGCGCGCGAGCGTCGTGTTGCCAGACGCAGCCGTCACACGGTAGTCGAACGAGCCCGCCTGGTTGATCGTGCCGGCGAACACATCGTCGCCGACGGCTTTGTCGACCGGCAGGCTCTCACCGGTGATCGGCGCCTGATCGACGCTCGAACGGCCTGCGACGATATCGCCATCGAGCGCGATCCGCTCGCCCGGCTTCACGCGCACCAGCGCGCCGGGCGCGATCGAGTCGACGCGCACGAGCTGCCACGCGCCGTCGGGCTGCTGCACGCTCGCCTCGGCGGGCGTGAGCCGCATGAGCCCTTCGATCGCGTCGCGCGCGCGGTCGAGCGAGCGCGCCTCGATCAACTCGGCGATCGTGAAGAGCACCATGACCATCGCAGCTTCGGGCCATTGGCCGAGCAGTGCCGCGCCGGTCACGGCGATGCTCATCAGCGCATTGATGTTCATGTTGCCGTTGCGCAGTGCGACCCAGCCCTTGCGATACGTCGTGAGCCCGCAGGAGGCGATCGCGACGACTGCGAGCCCCGCCACTACCCACACAGGTGCACCAAGCCAACTAGCGGCTTCTGAGGTCGCCGCTATCACGCCGGAGAGGATCAACGGCCACCACGTCTTCTGTACGGCGCCAGAAGCCGCAATAGACGCCGCGCTGGCATTGCCAGCGCCGGCATCGCTCGCCAGTTCGGGCGTGAAGTCGAGCGAGCGCAGCGCGGCGAGGACCGGTTCGAGCGCATCCGACGCGTGGACGACGGTCAGCACGCGCTGCATCAGGTTGAAGTCCATGCTGCGCACATCCGGCATGCGAGCGAGTTTCTTGCGGATCAGCGCTTCTTCGGTCGGGCAGTCCATCTGCAGGATGCGGATCGCGGTGCGCAGGTCGTCGCCGACGGCCTCGGACGCCGGCAGGCGCAGCGGCGTCGGCGTGAACGCGGTGGAGGCGCAGCAGGCGCCGTGAGAGTGACCGTGGTCATGGTCATGGCCATCGTCATGATCGTGTCCTTCATGCCGATGACCACTACCCGCGTCGGCACCATGAACGTGCTCATGCCCATGCGAATGCCCGCATTCCCCGTCCGTATCCCTGCCGTGAGCATGGTCGTGCCGCGCATCAACCTCCCCGCAAGCCCCGTGGCGACAGGCTTCGCCCACTTCTGGACGATCGGTGGAAAAACGGTTGAGTTCAGGCATTGGTGGCTTCCTCGTGCGATTTGTGGTCTAGTAAACACCTTGAAGCCACTACAAGGTCAAGGCCGCGTGGAGGAAAGGTCCATGAAAATCGGCGAACTGGCGAAAATCGCTCATTGCACGACGGAAACCATCCGTTTTTACGAAAAAGAGCGCCTGCTGCCCGAGGCGGAGCGCACCGAAGCCAACTACCGCAGTTACACGGCGAAGCACGTCGAGCGCCTGCGTTTCATCCGCAATTGCCGCGCGCTCGACATGACCCACGACGAAATCCGCGCATTGCTGCGTCTGACCGACGCGCCGGCGAACGGCTGCGGCGGCATGCATACGCTGGTCGAGGAGCACATTGCGCATGTCGACACGCGTATCGAAGAACTGCATCAATTGAAGGCGCAACTGACGACGCTGCGCGACCAATGCCACGGCGAGCATCCGGTCGAAGACTGCGGGATCGTGCACGGCCTGACCGACATGGATGTGGCCGTGCCGCGTCCGCGGCATACGCATCTCGGCTGACGCTATGCCGGCCGTCGTCGTGCGCTTCGAAGGCACGACGCGGCGCCGGCGCAACAACCCCATACACGGCAAGGCCGCGCGAGCGACTTTGCCGATCGATCATCGAATCCAGTTGGAGAATCAACGTGTTCACCTGTAGAAACCAGTCCTGCGGCGCGCAGTGGGAGCAATCCGACGTCGTCATCAAGAACGAAGGCCAGGGGCTCCTGTTCCGCTGTCCGCTGTGCGGCGCGCGCAACTACGTCGAGCGTTTCGACGGCGACGACGGCGAGGTGCTGTACGAGCAGCTGCCGGGCCGCCCCGATCATGGCCCGATGGCCGAGTAATCGCGATTTCTACAGACGACCCTATGAATAGTCCCACCCCCGCCGGCGCCGCATTCAGCGAACTGCCGCTCCCGCCCGCGACGCTCGCGAACCTGACGCAGCTCGGCTACCTCGAGATGACGCCGATCCAGGCCGCGAGCCTGCCGATCGCGCTCGCTGGCGATGATCTGATCGCTCAGGCGAAAACCGGTAGCGGCAAGACCGCGGCGTTTTCGCTGGCGCTGCTCGCGCGTCTCGACGCACGCAAGTTCGACACGCAGGCAATGGTGCTATGCCCGACGCGCGAACTCGCCGATCAGGTCACGCAGGAAATCCGCCGTCTCGCGCGCGCGGAAGAAAACATCAAGGTGCTGACCTTGTGCGGCGGCACGGCGATGCGTCCGCAGACGGCGAGCCTCGAACACGGCGCGCACGTCGTGGTCGGCACGCCGGGCCGTATCATGGATCACCTCGAACGCGGCACGCTCGTGCTGCAAGCGCTGAACACGCTCGTGCTCGACGAAGCCGACCGCATGCTCGACATGGGTTTCTTCGACGACATCGCGAAGGTCGCGCGGCAATGCCCGAAAGAGCGGCAAACGCTGCTGTTTTCGGCGACGTACCCGGAGGGCATCGCGAAGCTGAGCCAGCAATTCTTGCGCAACCCGAAGGAAGTGAAACTCGCCGAGCGGCACGACGACAGCAAGATCCGTCAGCGTTTCTACGAAGTGACCGAAGACGAGCGTCTGCACGCGGTCGGCCTGCTCTTGAATCACTACCGTCCGGTCAGCACCATCGCGTTCTGCAACACGAAGCAGCAGTGCCGCGATCTGCTCGACGTGTTGCGCGCGCAAGGCTTTCATGCGCTCGCGCTGCATGGCGAACTCGATCAACGCGAGCGCGATCAGGTGCTGATCCAGTTCGCGAACCGCAGCTGCTCGGTGCTGGTCGCGACCGACGTCGCCGCGCGCGGCCTCGATATCGCGCAACTCGAAGCGGTGATCAACGTCGACGTGACCCCGGACCCGGAAGTGCACACGCACCGCATCGGCCGCACGGGCCGGGCCGACCAGGAAGGCTGGGCGCTGAGTCTCGCGAGCATGGACGAGATGGGACGTGTCGGCGGGATCGAGCAGGCGCACAAGCGCGACGTCGAATGGCATAAGCTGGCCGAGCTGAAGGCGGCCAGCAACGACCCGCTGCTGCCGCCGATGGAAACGCTGCAGATTCTCGGCGGCCGCAAGGACAAGATCCGTCCCGGCGACGTGCTCGGTGCGCTGACCGGCGACGCCGGTTTCGCGGGCTCGCAGATCGGCAAGATCAACGTGACCGACATGTCGACTTATGTCGCGGTGGAGCGCAGCATCGCGCGCGAGGCGGTGCGCCGGCTCAGCGCGGGCAAGCTGAAGGGGCGCAAGGTCAAGGTCCGTTTGATGGACGAAGCGTGATTCACGCGAAGCTCCGGCTTTCCTTGAAAGTCCGATAACTCGAAAACGGCCGCGTCTGCGGCCGTTTTCGTAGGCAAACCGCTCAGCATCACATTCCTTCATACCTACGCGGGTTCCCGCATTCGCCACCGCCTCCCCACAAACCATGATCCGGCTGGCTTACCCCGGCGCCCAGCGGCCTACCGCGAGCCATGACGAAAACGCATGCCGCGCATGACAAAGTTTCGATTGTGAGCGTTCTTTGGCTGATGCCTAATCACTCCACTGGAAGGAACGCCCCGCCGCGCCGTTTCGTACGGCCGCCAGCGGCTGAAGAAAGGGAGAAAGTCTTATGCAGAGCGCCATGCAAGCCCGCTCGAAACTGCCGGACGTCGGCACCACCATTTTTACCGTGATCGGCCAGCTGGCCGCGCGACATGATGCGTTGAACCTGTCGCAGGGCGCACCGAATTTCGCGCCGGACCCGGCGCTCGTCGACGGCGTCGCACAGGCGATGCGCGCCGGTCACAACCAGTACGCGCCGATGGCCGGCATCGTCGCGCTGCGCGAAGCGCTCGCGGACAAGGTGGAAACGCTGTACGGCGTGCGCTACGACCCGGCCAGCGAAGTGACGGTGCTCGCGAGCGCGAGCGAAGGGCTCTACTCGACGATCAGCGCGCTCGTGCATCCGGGCGACGAAGTAATCAACTTCGAGCCGTCGTTCGACAGCTATGGCCCGATCGTGCGCCTGCAGGGCGCGAAGCCGGTTGCGGTCAAGCTGTCGCTCGATCACTTCCGCGTGAACTGGGACGAAGTCGCCGCGGCGATCACGCCGAAGACGCGCATGATCATCGTCAACACGCCGCACAATCCGACCGCGACGATCTTTAGTGACGCCGATATCGAGCGGCTGAAGGCGCTCACGCGCAACACCGGCATCGTGATTCTGTCCGACGAGGTCTATGAGCACGTCGTATTCGACGGCGCGAAGCATCAGAGCATGGCGCGCCATCGTGAACTCGCGGAGCGCAGCGTGATCGTGTCGTCGTTCGGCAAGTCGTATCACGTGACCGGCTGGCGCGTCGGCTATTGCCTCGCACCCGCCGCGCTGATGGACGAAATCCGCAAGGTCCACCAGTTCATGGTGTTCTCCGCCGATACGCCGATGCAACACGCGTTCGTGGACGCGCTCGCCAATCGCGACAGCTATCTCGGCCTGTCCGACTTCTATCAGAAGAAGCGCGATCTGCTCGCGCATGCGCTGCGCGAATCGCGCTTCGAATTGTTGCCGAGCGAAGGCAGTTTCTTTATGCTCGCCCGGTTCCGCGGCTTCTCCGATGAAAGCGACAGCGATTTCGTGCTGCGCCTGATCCGCGATGCGCGCGTCGCGACGATTCCGTTGTCGGCGTTCTACACCGACGGCACGGATTCGGGGCTGATTCGCCTGAGTTTCTCGAAGGACGACGCGACGCTGCTCGAAGGCGCGCGGCGTTTGTGTGAAATCTGAGCGCGCGAGAGCACACTCCACGTATCGAAGTGATCAAGGTATTCGAAGAAAGAAGGGAGACGTTATGAAGATTCTTAAGTGCTTGTTGGCGCTGGCCTGTGCCGGCGCGTCGCTCGCCACATGGTCGGCCGCCAGCGCAGCCGATACCGCGACGCTGCGTTTCGGCCTCGAAGCGCAGTATCCGCCGTTCGAATCGAAAGGACCGAACGGCGAACTGCAAGGGCTCGATATCGACGTGGGCAACGCGGTCTGCGCGGCCGCGCATATGACGTGCAAGTGGGTCGAAACGTCGTTCGACGGCCTGATTCCGGCACTGCAGGGCCGCAAGTTCGACGCGATCAATTCGGCGATGAACGCGACCGAACAGCGCCGTCAGGCGATCGATTTCACGACCGTCGTCTATCGCGTGCCGTCGCAGCTGATCGCGCGCAGCGACAGCGGTCTGCAGCCGACGCCTGAGTCGCTGAAGGGCAAGCGCATCGGCGTATTGCAAGGCTCGATTCAGGAGACCTTCGCGAAGGTGCATTGGGAACCGGCCGGCGTGACCGTGCTGCCGTATCAGGACCAGAACCAGGTCTATACCGATCTGACCGCGGGCCGTCTCGACGGCACGCTGGTGCTGGCGCCGGCCGGACAAACGGGCTTTCTGTCGAAGCCCGAAGGCAAGGGCTATGCGTTCGTCGGTCAACCGGTGCGTGACGACAAGATTCTCGGCAGCGGCATCGCATACGGCATTCGCAAGGGCGATACCGCGTTGCGAGATCAGTTGAACGCTGCGATTGCGAAAGTGCAAGCCGATGGCACGGTAAAGACGCTCGCCGCGAAATATCTCGGCAATATCGACGTCAGCGCCAAGTAATCGCGTCGCGTTCGGCCGGCGGCGCCGTTTGCGGGCGGCGTCGCGCGTTCGCTTGTTGGTCGGGCGTTTGACGGCTACGATACGGAGGCTTCGCGAAGTCGCAGACAACGGCGAAGTCGGCGGATCAACCGGAGAGCGCGCATGAGCGAGACGATCGAAGAGGCGAGCGCTGCAAACACCGCACGCGCAAAAGGCGCGGACGCGCCGCGCTTCTGGCGTAGCGAGGCGCTACCGTTCATCGAAGCGCGCTCGATCGACGATGGCCGCAAGGTCTGCTACGCCAAGCATTCGCACGAAACGTTTTCAATCGGCGCGGTGACGGGCGGCCGTAGCGTGTATCTGAACCGCCACGCGCGAGAATGGATCGGCGCGGGCGCCGTCGTGATGATGAACCCCGACGATGTACACGCGTGCAACCCGGTTGTCGGCGAGCGCTGGTCGTACCGGATGCTGCACGTCGACGTTGCCTGGTTCACGAAACTTCAGCACGAGCTGGGCTTCAACGAGAACCATGCGTTCCGCGCGTTCTCGCAGATCATGACGCTCGACGCCGCGTTGTTCGATGGCCTGAACCGGCTTTGCGCGATTCTCGCCAGCAACGATGGCGAGATCGACACGCTGCGCAAGGAAAGCGCGGCCATCACTTTCTTCTCGAACGTGCAGCAAACGCTCAATCCGGCGAGCCTGCCCGAGCGTGCCGCGAGCGGCCAGCTCGCGCGTGCCGCGGAGTACATCGCCGAAAACTGCACGCGCGCGCTGAAATTCGACGACGTATGCGCAGCCGCCGGGCTGTCCGCTTCACATCTGATACGCGCGTTCAAGCTGCGCTACGGCATGACGCCGCACGCGTATCTGATCAACCGACGCATCCAGTACAGTCGCGCGCAATTGCGGCGCGGCGCGCTGATCGCCGATGTCGCGCTCGATGCAGGCTTCGCCGATCAGGCGCACTTGCAGCGCACCTTCAAGCGGCTGGTCGCGGCAACGCCGGGGCAATATCGCAGCTGAGCATGACGCGGCGTGGTGAAGCCGCATCGGCAAGCAGGCGCGACTCAGGTCACTCCACGAGCAGATACATCGCACTGAGAGCGAGCAGCGCCGCCATCATGCGATTGAACACCCGGACTCGCTTCGCCTCACGCAGATGCCTGCGCAAAAACGTGCCGGCATAGGCCCAGCTCGCGATCGACAGATAGCAGAGCACGAAGTACAGCGCCGCGAATTGCCAGACGAGTCCGCCGTCGCCGCCTGCCGCATATGCGCCCATGCCGGCCAGCGATGCGAGCCACGCCTTCGGATTGAGCCATTGCATCGCGGCGCCGTGCGCGAACGACGGCCCGCGCGCCGGCTTGCCCGCGCCGAGCTGGCCGTTATCGAGGGTGAGCTTGTAGGCCATATAGAGCAGAAAGCCAACGCCCGCCCATTTGACGATCTCGATCAGATTGGGAAAGCGCGCGAGCAATTCGTGCAAGCCAAGGCCGATCAACAGAAGCAGCAACGTGAAACCGACCGTCGCGCCAGTGACGTGCCGCAGACTCGCGGCGAGCCCGTGCTGCGCGCCGGCGCTCAGCGCGACGACGTTGACCGGGCCGGGAGAAAGGGAACTGGCGAGCGCGAACGCGGCCATCGAAAGTAATGCGGTCATCGGATGCCTCGAAACGTGAGTGTGCGAATGAATTGCGACGCTCAACGGTAACGAGACGGCGAGGGCATGTATTGAAGGAAATTACCCAACTGAAACCAAAACATAATCCGACGACGCGGTGATTCGATAACAAACATGCGTTTGAATTTAGAGCTAATTACGCGCAAACGTTACCCAAAAAATTAATTTCTGAATTATCAGGCAAATTGTACCGATCGATAGCTATGATATGTCCCTATGCAGCGCGCAAGTATTCGGCTCGATAAACAGGCCGAGACCTCGAAAAATCAGCGATACAGGGCTTAACGACTTACGCGCACGAAGTTAAATGCATCGAGCGCGCGCTGAATGCTTTGCATCAGTATCAATAGGTCGGACGTTTCTACTGGAAACGACCAGTCGAATGGATAAAAGGGAGTGCATGTGGGTCCCCATGTGAGCAGGCAGAAAATTGCGGACGAATTGAACGAGCTGTGTCTCGCGTTATTCGACGGCTGGTGCGAGCGCAGGTGCGTGATTCCGCTCGCGTATCTGCTGCACGTTTGGCCGATCGTCGATGCGACGCAGCGCTCGTTCAAGCGACTACGCGACAACCTGCGGGATCTCGAATGCTGGCACCTGAACGACCTGTCCGACGAAGATAGCGGGAGGATTCGCTATCTGCTGAGTGTTCTGTCCCAACAAACCGGAAGCGTAGTGAGCACTTCGACAAACTGACTCCCGCCGTTGGAAACGCAGAGCACATGATCCACAGAAGAAAGGGCCGGTTTCGCCTGCTGATCGCACGGGCGCGCGGATGGCGGGTGCCGCGCGATGGCGTTATCTACGCCGGATGCGGCGTCGTGCTGGCAATGCTCGCGCTGTGCGGCTACACGCTGTATCAGAGCCGCGAAGATGCGATCGCGCGTGCACTGGATTCAACGCGCGATGTCGCGACGATCACCCAGCGCGACATCGCGCGCAATTTCGAGTTGTACTCGCTGTCGCTGCAGGCCGTCGCCGAGGGCCTCGGCCGTCCGGGTGTGCTCGATTCGCCGCGGTTGTGGCGCGAGATCCTGTTCGATCGCGCGGCGACCGGGCAATACGTCGGCGCGATGGTCGTGCTCGACGCAGTGGGCAACGTCGTGATCGATTCGGAAAACGACGTGCCGCGCAGGGGAAACCTCTCTGACCGCCAGTACTTCAGGATTCAACGCGAAGTTCCGAATTTCGGGCTCTATGTCAGCGCGCCGTATAACTCGAGACTCAGACCCGGTTCGCGCAGCATCGCGCTGAGCCGGCGACTGTCGCGGCCGGACGGAACGTTTGCGGGAATCGTCGCACTCGGTATCGACCAGGAGTATTTCGCCAGCCTGTTCGCGGATCTGAGGATAGGGCAGCACGGCTCGGTGTCGATCGTCAGAACGGACGGCACGATCATCGTGCGACGGCCCGACGATCGAAACGTAACCGGCACCGATATCAGCAAGACGGAGTTCTTCGAGCGGCTGCTCGCGAAAGACGAGCGCAGCTTTATCGCGACTTCGCCGCTCGATGGCGTCGAGCGCCTCTACTCGTTCAGACGGATTCCACAATTGCCGTTGATCGTGCTGGTCGCCGATTCGACTGCCGATATCTACGCGGGCTGGTGGAAGCGCGCGCTGACGATCGGTTCGCTGATGCTAATCCTGGGGATCGGCGTGATCGTGCTGGCGGCGTGGCTCGGCGCCGAGTTGCGGCGACGACAGCAGGTGGAGCACGAACTCGAACGGCTTGCCGGCACGGACGGCCTCACCGGCTTGCCCAATCGCCGCGCACTGTGCGAAACGCTCGACCGCGAATGGCTGCGCGCGCGCCGCACCGGCAGCGTGTTGTCGCTGCTATTCGTCGATATCGATCATTTCAAAGCCTACAACGATACGTATGGTCACCAGGCCGGCGACGTCGCGCTGACCGCGGTCGCGCGCTGCATCCGCGGGGTGATCCAGCGGCCGGGCGATTGCGTCGGCAGATACGGCGGCGAGGAGTTCGTCGTGGTGCTGCCGGATACCGACGTGACCGGCGCCGGGGTGGTCGGCGAGAAAATCCGCGCGGCGATCGGCGAGCTGGGCATCGCGCACGAGGGCTGCGGGTTCGGTCGGGTCACGGTCAGCATCGGCGCGACCACGTCTCGGCCGGATCGGGCGACGGATGTCGGAGCCGTCGTTCGGGCTGCCGATGAGGCGTTGTATCGGGCAAAGGCCGGTGGCCGGAATATGGTCGCGCAGAAGGGAGTTGGGTGACCGGTCGCTCGTGATGGCTCTCCGTCGGAAATGAAAAAGGGTTGCGTCGCTTTCGCGTGCAACCCTTTTTAAATTTCCGCGTCGTGCTAACTGACGCTAGCGGTCGACGGCTTAGAACGGGCCAGCGATCACGCGCACCAGCCCACTACGCAGCGGCGGCGCGGCTTCGGCAAAATCGAGATTCACTTTGTTGGCGACGCTCAAGATGCGAGTCTGATACGTTCTGCTGCACGCTGGCCAATCATTTGAATTTATTTCTTTGTTGATACTCGCCCCTCCATTCATGTGAGGAAAAGAAGGCATGTGAATATCGGCTGCTGTTTGAGAAACTTGAGGGAAAGTAGAGAAATTATGCGAAATGAGTAGAGAATGATCGATATAACCGCGCCCAGAACGCAAAAAGCCCGGTCGCAGTGACCGGGCTTTTTGCTTGAATCTGGTGGTGGGGCGTGAGTGACTCGAACACTCGACCTACGGATTAAGAGTCCGCTGCTCTACCAACTGAGCTAACGCCCCAACAGAAGCGAAATTATGCAGGATCTTTTCGAGATTGCCAAGCCCTATTCGCAGTTTTATTAAAAAAAATCGCGTCGCCCGAACTTGAGCGTTCCCTCGACAAGCCGCCGTCCAGAAAACATCGTCGCGTCCAACGCGGTCGGTATCATGTCGCGGACACTACGCCGCATGCAGCATCGCGGCTTTCGATCGGGATTCCCATGGATGACAAAGAGATTACCCAGTTGCTCGACCGAGTCCTCGCACCATGGGTTCGGGCGCTCACGCTGACGCCGATCAAGGTCGACGAGGAAAGCGCCACGCTGCGTCTGCCGTTCTCTGGCGAGTGGCGTCACTCGGGCGGCATGATCAGTGGCCAGGTGTTCATGGCGGCCGCGGATACGGCGATGGTCGTCGCCATCACCGCCGCGCTCGGCGGCTTCAAGCCGATGAGCACAGTGTCGCTGAACATCAACTTCATGCGCGCGGTCCGCAAGGGCGATGTGCTGATCAAGGCGCGCGTGCTGCGCATGGGCCGCAATCTCGTGTTCGGCGAAGTCGAACTGTTCGACGAAGGCGGCAACATGGCCGTTCATGCCACCACGACCTACGCGTTGCTGGAGTGAACGCCCGACGGACCCGAGCCGGCCACACAATCCACCGTAGCAAGAGCAAAGCAAGGCAAGGAAAAGCAGCATGTTCGATCAGGTCGTTTTCGCCGGCGGCGGCAACCGCTGCTGGTGGCAGGCGGGTTTCTGGGACGTCGTGCAGCCGCGGCTCGACATCCGTCCGCGCGTGATCACCGGCATTTCGGCCGGCGCCGCAACCGCCTGCATGATTTACACGCGCGGTGATTCCGACTGGGTCATGCGTTATTACGAGGACGCGCTGCGCCACAACACGCGCAACGCCTACTGGGGCAACCTGCTGCGCGGCGAGTCGGTGTTCCCGCATTACCGGATCTACCGGCAGGCGCTGCTCGATATCTATGGCGACAAGTTTTCGAGGCTCGCACAGGCGCCGGAAATCCGCATCGGCGTGTCGCATCTGCCGCGCTGGCTCGGCGCGCGAAGCGCGGTCGCGGCGGGGCTGGTCGCGTACAACATCGAAAAATACCTGCGCAAGACGCTGCATCCGACGCTTGGTCGGACGCTCGGCTTTCATCCTGAATTCGTGCGCGCGCAGGATTGCGCGAGCGTCGACGAGTTGGCAGACCTGATCCTGCAATCGTCGAGTACACCGCCGTTCACGCCGGTTCTGCGGCGCAACGGCCGGCCGGTGCTGGACGGCGGTATGGTCGATAACGTGCCGGTCGGCGCACTCGATGCCGACACGCCCGGCAACGTGCTCGTGATGGTCACGCGTCTTTATCCGCGGCCGCAGATGTTCGTCGTGCCGCACGGCGTGCAGCAACGGCTTTACGTGCAGCCGTCGCGCAAGATGCCGATTTCGAGTTGGGATTACACGAGTCCATCGCAAATGGTGCACGCCTATAACCTTGGCCGTGCCGACGGCGAGGTCTTTCTTGAACGCATCCCCGCATTGATGGAGGCGGGAGCGCACGAAGCGCGGTGAGCGAATGCGGCAGGGCGGGGCTGGACACACCTGACCCGCCGGCCACCTCGCCCACCCATCACCGCCGACGCCCGCCCTGCAGTGCCTCCGGATTCGCGACACTGGCGGTATCGCCGGCATCGAAAGCGAGGATGTTCTTGAACGCCGCCGAAAAATACAGCTCGTAGCTCTCGCGCTCCACGTAGCCGATGTGCGGCGTGCAGATCACATTTTCCATGCGCAGCAGGCTGTAGCCCTGCAGGATCGGCTCGCTTTCGTAGACGTCGATCGCGACCATCCCCGGACGGTTGTGCGATAGCGCGTTGACCAGCGCGTTCTCTTCGAGCAACTCGGCGCGGCTCGTGTTCACGAGCAGCGCGGTCGGCTTCATGCGCATCAGATCGTCCTGCTTGACGATGCCACGCGTGTCGTCGTGCAGACGCAGATGCAGCGACAACACATCGCTGGTCTCGAACAGTTCCTCACGACTCGCCGCGACGCCGTAGCCATCGGCGCGAGCGGCTTCGCGCGAATGCTCGCGGCCCCAGATCAGCACGTTCATGCCGAACGCCTTGCCGTAGCCGGCGAGCAGCCGGCCGATCTTGCCGTAGCCCCAAATCCCCAGCGTCTGGCCGCGCAGCACTTGCCCCAAACCGAAGTTCGGCGGCAGCGCCGACGTCTTCAGCCCCGACTGCTGCCAGGCGCCCTGCTTAAGGTTTGCCACGTATTGCGGAATACGACGTTGGGCGGCCATGATGAGTGCCCACGTCAGTTCGGCCGGCGCGACCGGCGAACCGGTGCCTTCGAGCACGGCAATGCCGCGCTCGGTACAGGCCGCCAGATCGATGTGGCTCGCCACCTTGCCGGTCTGACTGATCATGCGCAAACGAGGCAGCTTGTCGAGCAGTTGCGACGTGATGCGGGTACGTTCGCGGATCAGGACGAGGGCGTCGACTTCCGCAAGACGGCTCGCAAGTTGTCCGAGACCGCGCACGGTATTGTTGAATACTTTGACTTCCTGGTCGGCCAGCAATTGAAAGCAGTCGAGCTTGCGAACGGCGTCCTGGTAATCGTCGAGGATGGCAATCTTCATGGTATGTAATTTGCGGCGCACCCGGGTGGTGCGAACCGAATGTTTATGCTGACTGTCCCAGCATGTGACTTAGGTCACACGCTAGTCTGGCTAGATGCCCTACCGTAGAAGTTGCCGCACCAAAAAAGAACGGCAGCGCTACGTGAAGGCGAATTGAGAACGTTTTTAGCAGTTTGTTGCGTGTTGAGGCAAGCCGCTTTACACAAGGTTGCAGAAGCCTTGTAGACGCGGGCCTCCGCCTGGCAAGCTGTGTGGCCCAGGACGATCTGCGCAATCATGCGCCGGCAGTCGGAAATTGGCACGTCGGCGTGATGAATTCAATGCCTCTCGCATGCAGCGTCCCAGGGCTTGTACCGTTTTTCTTTGCTTCAAACGGAGACAAGTCGATGAATCTTCCCTCGTTCGAAGGGCCGCCCACTATCGAGGCGCCCACATGGGTCAAA
Source organism: Paraburkholderia youngii (assembly GCF_013366925.1). Classification (NCBI taxonomy): domain Bacteria; kingdom Pseudomonadati; phylum Pseudomonadota; class Betaproteobacteria; order Burkholderiales; family Burkholderiaceae; genus Paraburkholderia; species Paraburkholderia youngii. The sequence goes on along the minus strand of NZ_JAALDK010000001.1, from coordinate 6,331,347 downwards.
CACCGAAAGCTGATCGACTGGGTTCAGCGCGTCGCAGCGCTGACCAAGCCCGCACAAGTGGTCTGGTGCGACGGCTCGCAGGAAGAATATGACCGCCTGTGCGCGCAGATGGTCGAAGCAGGAACCCTGAAGAAACTCAACCCCGCCAAGCGTCCCAATTCCTATCTCGCCTGGTCCGATCCGTCCGACGTCGCGCGCGTGGAAGATCGCACCTTCATCTGCTCGCAGCGCGCCGAGGACGCCGGCCCGACCAACAACTGGATCGCTCCGGCCGAAATGCGCGCGACGCTCGACGGCCTGTTCGACGGCGCGATGCGCGGCCGCACGATGTACGTGGTGCCGTTCTCGATGGGCCCGCTCGGCTCGCCGATCGCGCACATCGGCGTCGAGTTGAGCGACAGCCCGTACGTCGTGACCAACATGCGCATCATGACGCGCATGGGCCGCAAGGTGTACGACGTGCTCGGCGAGGACGGCCCATTCGTGCCGTGCGTGCATTCGGTCGGCGCACCGCTCGCGGCGGGCGAGCAGGACGTGTCGTGGCCTTGCAACAAGACCAAGTACATCGTGCATTTCCCCGAATCGCGCGAAATCTGGAGCTTTGGCTCGGGCTATGGCGGCAACGCGCTGCTCGGCAAGAAGTGCTTCGCGCTGCGCATCGCATCGACGATGGGCCGAGACGAGGGCTGGCTCGCCGAACACATGCTGATTCTCGGCGTCACCTCGCCGGAAGGGCGCAAGCATCACGTGGCTGCGGCGTTCCCGTCGGCGTGCGGCAAGACCAACTTTGCGATGCTGATTCCGCCGGCCGGCCTGAACGGCTGGAAAATCTCGACGATCGGCGACGATATCGCGTGGATCAAGCCGGGCAAGGACGGCCGCCTGTACGCGATCAATCCGGAAGCCGGCTACTTCGGCGTTGCGCCGGGCACGAGCGAAAAGACCAACTACAACGCGCTCGCCACCTTGAAGGAAAACGTGATCTTCACGAACGTCGCGCTGACCGACGACGGCGACGTGTGGTGGGAAGGCATGACCGACGAGCCGCCGGCGCACCTGATCGACTGGCAGGGTAAGGACTGGACGCCGGCCGACGCAAAGGAAACCGGCCGCAAGGCGGCGCATCCGAACGCGCGCTTCACGGCGCCGGCTTCGCAGTGCCCATCGATCGACGCGGACTGGGAGAATCCTGCGGGCGTCGCCATCGACGCGTTCATCTTCGGCGGCCGTCGCTCGACCACCGTGCCGCTCGTGACCGAAGCGCGCAACTGGGTCGAGGGCGTCTACATGGCAGCGACGATGGGCTCCGAAACCACCGCCGCGGCCGCTGGCCAGCAGGGCGTGGTGCGCCGGGATCCGTTCGCGATGCTGCCGTTCTGCGGCTACAACATGAGCGACTATTTCAGCCATTGGCTGAAGACCGGCGAGCGTTTGCAGCAGCTGAGCGCGAAGCTGCCGAAAATCTTCTGCGTCAACTGGTTCCGCAAGGGTCCGGACGGCAAGTTCGTGTGGCCCGGCTTTGGCGAGAACATGCGCGTGCTGAGCTGGATGGTCGGTCGCATCGAAGGCACCGCGCAGGGCGAAGAGCATGCGTTCGGCATTTCGCCGCACTATGCGGACATCGACTGGAGCGGTCTGAACTTCACCCGCGAGCAGTTCGAGCAGGTGATTTCCGTCGACGCCGCTGCATGGCGCGACGAGCTCGTGTTGCACACAAAGCTGTTTGACACACTGCAACGCGGTCTGCCGCCGGCGCTATCCGAAGCTAAGCGGGCGCTAGAGGAAAAGCTCACTGCTTGACTATGTGAGTGCCCACTCAGCTTGAAAAGCCGCCCTCGGGCGGCTTTTTCTTTGGGGCCGGGTTTGTGCCAATCCTTTCGATTTTCGCAACACCGGGGCGACCGTTGCATCTGTTCGGACAAAAAAGACAGTGCAAGCTGCAGCGCAGCAGATTGTTTTAGATTTGGGAACAATCGCTGGTCAGGCCCGGTTTTATCGACACAGTCCTACCAAAATCGACAATATTTCCTGTTTTGCGGGCAACTTCTGCACGATATTGCGAGTCGTAGGAGAATTCCAAGTTCGCTTCACTGGTTTTCACCTATTGTCAGGAAGCGGTAACAAGGCAGGGAGTTGTCATGGATCATTTGCAGTCGATGCGAGTTTTCGTCAAGGTGGCGGATCTCGGCAGTTTTGCCCGCGCCGCGAGCGCGATGGATATTTCCAATGCGGTTGCCACCCGTCATGTTGCCGACCTCGAAGGCCGTCTTGGTACGCGGCTGCTCAATCGCACGACACGCAGCTTGTCGCTGACCGAATCCGGTCAGGTCTATCTCGAGCGGGCCCGTCAAATTCTCGACGAACTGGAAGACGTCGAACAGATGGTGGTCGCTCGCAATCACGAACCCGTCGGCACCCTGCGCATCGTGGCGCCCGTCGTGTTCGGGCTGCATAACCTCGCGCCCGTGCTGCAAACGTATGCGGAGCGCTATCCGAAAGTCATTCCCGACGTCACGCTGGTCGATCGTCAGGTCGATCTGGTCGAGGAAGGTTTCGACGTCGGCGTCGTGATCGCGCGGCAAATGCGCAGCGCGAGCATCGTCACGCGGCGTTTGACCACCGGCTGTATGACCGTCTGCGCGACGCCGGCTTATCTGGAAAAGCATGGCACGCCGACGCGTCCCGAGCATCTGCTCGAACACCCGTGCCTGAGCTTGCCGTCCGAATACTGGGGCGATGAACGCGTGTTCACGGGGCCGGAAGGCGAAGTGCGCGTGCGGCCGTCGAACGTGATCGTCGCCAACAACACTGAGATGCTGCGGCAGTTTGCGCTGCTGGGCATGGGCATCGCGATTCTGCCGAGCTATCTGATCGGTCGCGACATGACGCGTGGCCGGCTCGTGCGTTTGCTCGGCGATTACCGTTTGCCGCAGGTCGAGATCAACATTGCGTACCCGAGCCGCCGTCACCTGCCGGCCAAGGTGCGCACGTTCATCGATCATCTGGTCGAGCACTTCAGCCAGACGCCGAACAGCGTGCTCGGCGAACAGTGGATCAAGGACGGTTTGGAGCGCCCGGCGACGTCGGCCGCGTTCGAGACCGCCGAGTCCCGCGCCCCCGAAGCGTTCGATGGCGCGGAGCCGCTGTCGCGGCTGCTCGATAGCGAGCTGGCGCCTGCCGTGCCGAAGCCGATGACGAAGTCGTCCAACCGCAGCAGCCGCCCGACGGCGTTGTCGCCGCTGTAAATCGCTGAATGTCTTAAGCCCGCAGCGATGCGGGGCGGACAATAAAAAGGCGCAGTCACCTGAAGTGACTGCGCCTTTTTCTATGGGCAGATGCGGATGCGGAGCAAAGTGCGGGCTATGCACGGATCGCCGATCGCGGCGGCGGAATGTAGCCATTCCTTCTACCCCGCGAGCCGCCGATCCGAATCCCGCCTAATCAGCCGATTTTTCGCGCCGCGGTCTTTTTCGCCGGTGCCTTCTTGGCCGCCGCGGTCTTGGCGGCGGGCGCCTTCTTCGCCGCCACCTTCTTTTCCGCCGGCTCGGCCTTCACTGCCACCGCGGTATCGCCTTCGTCCGCTTCCGGCATCGCCTTCGCGGCCGAACGAGCACCTGAAGTCTTCGCTGCCGCGGTCTTCCCCGCCGCCGGCTCCTTCTTCTCGAATTCAAAGCCGATCTTGCCGTCGTTCTGCTTGACGAGGAACGCCTTGAAGTTTCGGCCGGTACGCGACGACTTGAAGTTCGTCAGCAGATCGGTGCGCCCTTCCTCGAGCAGCTTGGCCATCTGCTCGCGGGCGATTTCCTGCTGCAGGATCACCTTGCCGGAGCGGAAGTCGCACGACTTCGGACTCGCCACCGAGTTTTCGCAGACGTAGCTCATGCCGTGCTCGAACACGCGGCCCTGACACTTCGGACACGCGCCGACCGGCTGCTGATCGGAGAAGTCAGGCGGTTCGCCGTCTTCGCCGGCAGCGTCCTGGCCGAAGTCGAACTCGAGCTTGTAATTCTTGATCTCGTCGTCGAGCGACAGTTTCAGGATCGCCGAGAACGGCCGACCCATCTTGCTGCGGAAGCCAGACAGCGGTCCGATCGTCTTGTTCTGCAGCAGTTCTTCGACTTCGGCGATCTCGAACTGACGGCCACCCGGGATCTTCGAGATCGAGAATTCGCATTTCGAGCACGCGAAGCGCCGGTAATTTTCCTTCACCTGGCCACCGCAATTCGGGCAAGGTGTCTGCAACGTCGCGTAATCGCCAGGGATCGTATCCGAATCGTATTCCTTCGCGCGTTTGACGATGGTTTGCGTCATGCGCGCGATTTCCTGCATGAACGCGTCGCGCGGCAGGTTGCCACGCTCCATCTGCGACAGCTTGTATTCCCATTCGCCGGTCAGTTCGGGCGCGGTCAGCTCCTTCACGCCGAGGCCGCGCAGCAGCGTCATCAGCTGGAAAGCCTTGGCGGCCGGAATCAGATCGCGGCCTTCGCGGATCAGGTACTTTTCGGTCAGCAGACCTTCGATGATTGCCGCGCGCGTCGCCGGCGTGCCGAGCCCCTTGGCCGCCATCGCTTCGCGCAATTCGTCGTCTTCGACCAGCTTGCCCGCGCCTTCCATCGCCGACAGCAGCGTCGCTTCGTTGTAGCGTGCGGGCGGTTTCGTGACCAGTTGCTGTGCGGCGATCTTGTCGGTCTTGACCTTTTCGTCCTTCTGCACCGGCACGAGGTTCGCATCTTCGGCGCTGGTTTCGCGGCCGTAGATCTGCAGCCAGCCCGGCTCGACGAGCACCTTGCCTTCGGTCTTGAAGTAATGGCCGACCACCTCGGTGATGCGCGTCGTCACACGGTATTCGGCGGCCGGGAAGAACACTGCGAGGAAGCGTTTGACGACGAGGTCGTAGAGCTTCTGTTCCGGCTCGGACAGATTCTTCGGCGCCTGCAGCGTCGGGATGATGGCGAAGTGGTCGCTGATCTTCGAATTGTCGAAGATGCGCTTGTTCGGCTTCACCCAGCCCTTGTCGAGCACCTGTTTCGCGAACGGCAGGTAGTTGTTGCTCTCCTTGAGCATGCCGAGCGTCTGCTTGACCGTGTCCAGATAGTCTTCCGGCAGCGCGCGCGCGTCGGTTCGCGGATAGGTCAGCACCTTGTGCTTTTCGTACAGCGCCTGAGCGAGGCCCAGCGTATTCTTCGCCGAAAAGCCGAAGCGGCCGTTGGCTTCACGCTGCAGGCTGGTCAGGTCGAAGAGGGCAGGCGACAGCTGGGTCGATGGTTTCGACTCCTCGGTCACCACGCCCATCTGGCCACGGCAGGCGGCGACGATCGTCTCGGCCGCGGGCAGCGACCAGAGGCGCGAATCGCGCTTTTCCGGATCGAACTCGTCGCGCTTGAATTTCGGGTCGAACCAGCGGCCTTCATAAAAGCCGGCCGCGCAGACGAACTCTGCCTTCACTTCCCAATAGTCGCGCGGCACGAAGCGTCGAATCTTCTCTTCGCGTTCGACGACGATCGACAGCGTCGGCGTCTGCACGCGGCCGACCGTGGTCAGAAAGAAGCCGCCGCCCTTGCTGTTGAATGCGGTCATCGCGCGCGTGCCGTTGATGCCGACGAGCCAGTCCGCTTCCGAGCGGCAGCGCGCCGCGTCGGCGAGCGGCTGCATCTCTTCGTCGCTGCGCAGGCGTGCAAAACCCTCGCGGATCGAGCCGGCCGTCATCGACTGCAGCCACAGCCGTTGCACCGGCTGTTTGGCTTTCGCGTGCTGCGCGATCAGGCGGAAAATCAGCTCGCCCTCGCGCCCCGCGTCGCATGCGTTGATCAGACGGTCGATATCCTTGCGCTTCATCAGCTTGGTCAGCACCTTCAGGCGCGACTCGCTCTTCGCGATCGGATTCAGATCGAAATGCGGAGGAATGACGGGTAGGTTGGCAAAGCTCCACTTGCCGCGCTTGACTTCGTATTCGTCGGGTGCGGCGATTTCCAGCAGATGGCCCACTGCCGACGATAGAACGTAGTCGTCGCTTTCGTAGTACTCGTCATGCTTGGTAAAGCCGCCCAAAGCGCGCGCGATGTCGTTCGCGACAGAAGGCTTTTCGGCGATGATCAGTGCTTTGGACATGACTCGATGTGAGGTTGGTAGATCCGGGTTGGTGGCCTTGAGCGCCAACATGGCGCGCGACGCTCGCTTGAGACCTCTTTCGACCCAATAACGACCGCTTTATAGCACAAGGCGCGAACCCAACGGGTCAAGTACGATAAAAGCGCGCCATCATAATTGCGCGTCCGGCGGTTGATCAACTGCGGCAAACGCCGCGTGCGGACAGCGATGCCAGCGGCGATGCTGTCCCAGAAATGGTCGGCGACGGCCCGTGCCGCAAGCCGCGCTTCGCGAGGCTTTCCGTTTGGCCATGCGGCGCGCGAAGCCGCCTTCAGGCGACCGCCAGCGCAGGCCGCAGCTTCGGCGCACCGGTCACGCCGGGCAGTGCGGTCAGATCCGACAGCATCCGCTCGACGATCGACACCTGTGGCAAAACCGTACCGAAAAACCGTGTCGTCACCGAGTCTTCGATCAGGACGGTCGGGAAATTCTCGACGTCCAGATCGTCGAACCGATCCGCATGAGTTTCGATGTCGATCCATGCGAAGCAGACTTCCGGGTGCCGCTCGGCCAGCTGGTTGAAGGCGTCCCGGTAGTCGCGACACGTTCCGCACCACTCCGCGCACAGGCATGCAACGAACAGAGTGTCGGGGTCGTTGACGCGCTCGGCGATCCGGTCCTGGTCGGTGTCGAGGTTCAGCGCGGGCATGAAGTGATTTCCTTGTGTGCTTTGTCGGGTGCTTTGGCGCGAATGTAGCATGGCCGGTCGCGAAGAGTTGCCAATCTGCGTTGATGCCGGTCAGTCTCGGCTCAGTCATGATGGGCTCGCATGAAGCGGCCGCCGGGCAGCAGCGTGACCTCGCCGGCGAGTTCGAGCCGGAGCAGGGCGGCGTGCAGGGCCGCGTCCTGCATCTCGGTGCGGGCGGCCAGAATTTCAAGCGTGGTCGGTGAGTGGCCGAGCGCGGCGAGCAGACGTTGGGAGTCGGGGGCGAGCGCCGGCTGTGGGGCCGGCCCGATCGGCCGTGTATCGGCGAAGGCGGCGCTCGCAGCTCGCAAAGCGGTCCCGGCCGACGAAACGCGCAAACGCGCCTGATCCAGCGGAGCGGCCTGTTTCGCTGCGCGTCCCGCGTGGTTTGCCGTCCGTCGGACAAAACCCAGCTCTTCCAGCACCTCGTCCGGTGTTTCCACGAGCCGCGCGCCCTGCTTGATCATCCGATGACAGCCGCGCGACAACGGCGCGTAAATCGATCCTGGCAGCGCGAACACGTCGCGCCCCATCTCGTTGGCGAGCCGCGCGGTAATCAGCGAACCGGAGCGCATAGCCGCCTCGACGATCACGACTCCGCTGACCAGCCCGGCGATCAGCCGGTTGCGCTGTGGGAAATTGGCGGCGCGCGCGGGCGTGCCTAGCGGCCACTCCGACAGAATTGCGCCCTGCGCCCCGATCTGCCGCGCGAGCGCCTGATGCGCGGCCGGATAGACGAGGTCCGCGCCGGTGCCGACCACCGCGACCGTTCCGCCGACACCTTCGAGCCCGCCCCGATGCGCGGCGCCGTCGATGCCGAGCGCGAGCCCCGAGACGACCGTCACGCCCGCCGCCGACAGCGCTCGCGCGAACCGCCGCGCATCCTCGATGCCCTGCGGCGTCGCGCTGCGGCTGCCCACCAGCGCGACCGCGCGCGTATGCAGCAGATCGAGCCGGCCCTTTATATATAGAAGCGGCGGCGGATCGGGCATCGTCAGCAGCGCGGGCGGGTAGGCGGGGTCGTCGAGCGTGACGATCTGGTTGCCCGGCTGCTCGCGCCATGCGAGCACCGCCTCGAGCTGGCCGTCGAACGCCGGACCCGGCGGCGCCAGCACCGCGCGCGCAGCGGTCTCACCGGCGACCTCGGCGAGCGCATCCGGCGACTGCGCAAACAGCGCTTCAGGCAGTCCGAATGCGGCTAGCAACAGGCGCAACGCCGCGGGTCTGAGGCCCGGCGCAAGCGACAACCGTAGCCAGGCGGCCAGTTCGATACGGGTTGCGGGCAAGGTGTGCATGTGGGTCGCTCCTCTGGCGGGGCCTGCGGGCAGGCGGGCGCCATGCTAAAATTTTCATGATCCGAAATAAAACCGTGCTGCAATAGAAACGGCAATCAGCCGCGAATAACCGCGGCGCCGCGCGTGAGCGCGCGGGTTCGTCGTCGGGCGCGCGAGGCGCGTTGAATCGAACCGGTTCGACACCATCTATCCTCTGCGTATTACGACGGGCTCACAACCTGGCCGAATGGCCAACGCGAGCCTCCAATGGTTAGCGGCGTCTGAAATCACACTCGAAATCATGGCTTTACTGAATATCCTCAATTACCCCGACAAACGGCTGCACAAGGTGGCGAAGCCAGTCGAAGAGGTCAACGACCGTATCCGCCGCCTCGTCGCCGACATGGCCGAAACGATGTACGCGGCGCCCGGCGTCGGGCTTGCCGCCACCCAGGTGGACGTGCACGAACGCGTGATCGTGATCGACGTGTCGGAAACGCACGACGAATTGCTCGCGTTCATCAACCCGGAAATCGTCTGGTCGAGCGATGAGAGGAAGTTGTCGGAAGAGGGCTGTCTGTCGGTGCCCGGGATCTACGACAACGTCGAGCGTGCCGAGAAAGTGCGCGTGCGCGCGCTCAACGAGAAGGGCGAAACGTTCGAGCTCGATTGCGAGGGCCTCCTCGCCGTGTGCATCCAGCACGAGATGGATCACCTGATGGGCCGCGTGTTCGTCGAATATTTGTCGCCGCTGAAGCAAACGCGCATCAAGAGCAAGATGAAGAAGCTCGCCCACGCTATGTAACGCGCTTTCAATTTGCCCGCCGCTCGTTCATGACTCATTCGTTGCGCGTCATCTTTGCCGGTACGCCGGAATTCGCCGCGGCCGCGCTGGCCGCGATTCATCGCGCCGGGTTTGCCGTGCCGCTCGTCTTGACGCAGCCGGACCGGCCCGCGGGACGCGGCATGAAGCTGCAGGCGAGCCCCGTCAAGCGCTACGCACAGGAGCATGGCCTCGCGGTTGCGCAGCCCACGTCGCTGCGCCGCGCCGGCAAGTACCCCGAGGAAGCCGCCGCCGGCATCGAGCAACTGCGCGCGACGCCGCACGACGTGATGGTGGTCGCCGCCTACGGGCTGATCCTGCCGCAGGAAGTGCTCGACATTCCGCGCTTCGGCTGCATCAACATTCACGCGTCGCTGCTGCCGCGCTGGCGCGGCGCGGCGCCGATTCATCGCGCGATCGAGGCGGGCGACGCGCAAACCGGCATCACGCTGATGCAGATGGACGCCGGCCTCGACACCGGCGCCATGATCTCCGAAGTCCGCACCCCGATCTCCGCCGACGACACCACCGCCACGCTGCACGACCGCCTCGCCGAGCACGGCGCGCAACTGATCGTCGATGCCCTGATCGAGCTCGAGCGCAGCGGCAAGCTGGCCTCGACCCCACAACCGGCCGACGGCGTGACCTACGCCGAGAAAATCGCCAAGCACGAAGCGGCGCTCGACTGGCGCCGCCCGGCCGAGGCGCTTGCGCGCCAGGTGCGCGCGTTCGATCCGTTCCCCGGCGGCGCCGGCACGCTCGCCGACGGCAGCACCGTCAAGATCTGGGCCGCCACCGCCGTGGCCTCGCCGACTTCCGGCAACGACAAGACGCCAGGCACCATCACCGAGGTTTCTCCCGACGGCGTGCTGGTCGCTTGCGGCCAAGGCGCACTGCGTCTGACACAATTGCAGAAGCCCGGTGGCAAGCGCCTGCCGGTGCGCGAATTCCTTGCCGGTTCGCCGCTCGCCGCAGGCCAGCGCTTCGAGCTTCCCGAGGCGCAATAAGCGCGGCGCGCACGCCAGAGCATCGTCGATTCCGCCGGCGTTCCAGGCGCCCGCCGCGGGCCCGCCGCGCGTTAGAATCCTCCTGCAGCAGACCAGGTTTTCGAGGGTTCATCACATGTTCGGCATCGTCCATTTCGAGTTTTTCATCGTCGCGGTTTTTCTCCTGAACATCACGCCGGGGCCGGATACCGCTTATATCGTCGGGCGCAGCGTCGCCCAGGGCCGCGGCGCGGGGCTGATGTCGGCGCTCGGCATTTCGGCGGGCTGCTGCATTCACTCGCTGGCCTGCGCGTTCGGGCTGACCGCGCTGCTGGCCGCGTCGGCCACCGCGTTCACCATCGTCAAATTCGTCGGCGCGATTTATCTGATCTATCTGGGTGTGCGCCTGATCTTCACGAAGCCGGCTGCGGGTGCACCTGCCGGCGACGCGCGTGCGCCGTCCACGCCGAAGTCACTGCGGCAGTTGTTCCTGCAAGGCTTCTGGACCAATGTGCTGAACCCGAAGGTCGTGCTGTTCTTCGTGTCGTTCTTCCCGCAGTTCGTGGCGACGGGCAGCGAACACAAGACCTTCGCGTTTCTGGCGCTCGGCGCGGTCTTCGTGCTGATGAGCATGGTCTGGAACAGCTTCGTCGCGTGGATCGCGGGCAGCGTCACGCAGCGTTTCTCGGGCAAGCCGACGGTCAAGCGTTGGCTCGATCGCAGCGTCGGCAGCGCGTTCGTGGGCCTCGGCATCAAACTCGCGACCGCCTCGCGGTGATTGAATTTTCCCGCGTCGCCCATATCTAACGTTTCGCTTACAATCTGGCGCCGCAATCGCGCGGCACGGAGATGAAGGCCACGCTCGGGGCAAGGAGTTGCAGACATGTTCAATTGGGTGAAAACCGCGATGTTGATGGCCGCGATTACGGCCCTTTTCATCGTGATCGGCGGGATGATCGGCGGGTCGCGCGGCATGATGCTCGCGCTCGTGATCGCCCTTGGGATGAATTTCTTTTCGTACTGGTTCTCCGACAAGATGGTCCTGCGCATGTACAACGCGCAGGAAGTCGACGAAAACAGTGCGCCGCAGTTCTATCGGATGGTGCGCGATCTCGCCACGCGCGCGAACCTGCCGATGCCGCGCGTCTACCTGATCAACGAAGACGCGCCGAACGCATTCGCCACCGGCCGCAATCCGGAGCACGCGGCGGTCGCGGCGACCACTGGCATTCTGCGCGTGCTGTCCGAGCGCGAAATGCGCGGCGTGATGGCGCACGAACTTTCGCACGTGAAGCACCGCGACATTCTGATCTCGACGATTTCTGCGACCATGGCCGGCGCGATTTCCGCGTTGGCGAACTTCGCGATGTTCTTCGGCGGCCGCGACGAAAACGGGCGTCCCGCGAACCCGATCGCGAGCATCGCGGTTGCGCTGCTCGCGCCGATTGCGGGCGCGCTGATCCAGATGGCGATTTCGCGTGCGCGCGAATTCGAAGCCGACCGTGGCGGCGCGCAAATTTCGGGCGACCCGCAGGCCTTGGCGTCGGCGCTCGACAAGATCCATCGCTATGCGAGCGGCATCCCGTTCCCGACGGCCGAGGCGCATCCGGCCACCGCGCAGATGATGATCATGAATCCGCTCTCGGGCGGCGGTATCGCGAACCTGTTCTCGACACACCCTGCGACCGAAGAACGCATCGCGCGTCTGATGGAAATGGCGCGCACCGGGCGCTTCGACTGAGCCGCCGCGTCGTTCGGCGCGTCGATCCTGAAGTACTGAAGAGCGGGCCCGCGAGGCCCGCTTTTTTGTTGCACCGTTCGTCGCAACCGCGCGACAGCGTCTGCCGCCGCCCCCGCACGGCGGCGCCCCACGGCGCCACGCTACAATGTGCGCTGATTGCGCCGCGCGCACCGTGCGGCTGGCCCTTGCTCCCTTCATGACTTCAAAGCCTTCTTCGCGTTCTGCTTCCTCGTCGGCGCGCTCGCGCGAATCCCGTTTGTCGGCGCTGCATCTGTCGCCCGAATCGCTCGGGTTCGCGCTCGACTGCGCGGCTCAGGCCGTCGGCGCCGTGCGTCTCGGCGCGGCCTTGCCCGCAGCGCTGCAAAGCGTGTTCGTGTCGATGCCCGAGGGCAACGCCGCAGCGGCGCGCGGCGCGGTGCAGGACATCGCCTATCGCACGATGCGGCGTCTCGCGACCGCCGAGTGGCTGATTGGGAAGCTCGTGAAGAAAGCGCCACCGCCGCACGTCGCGCATGTGCTTGCATGCGCGCTCGCACTGCTCGTCGACGACGAAGCGAGCGCCGCTTACACGCCGTTTACGGTCGTCGACCAGGCGGTCAGGGCGATCGGCGCGCGCCGCGAGTTCGGGTTCGCGAAGGGGCTCGTCAACGCGGTGCTGCGTAACTTCTTGCGCGAGCGCGACACGTTGCTCGCCGCCGTACAAGCCGACGAAGCCGCGCGCTGGAACTATCCGGCCTGGTGGATCGACGCGGTGAAGCGCGCATGGCCCGAGGCGTGGCAATCGGTGCTGGCCGTCGGCAACACGCAAGGTCCGCTGACGTTGCGCGTGAACGCGCGCCATTCGACGGTCGACGCCTATCTGCAAGAGCTGCAACGCCAGCAGATCGCCGCAAGCAAGGCCGGCGAGCACGCGGTCACGCTCGCCACGCCGATGCCGGTCGAGCGCATTCCGGGCTTCAGCGAAGGGGTCGTGTCTGTACAGGACGCAGGCGCGCAACTCGCCGCGCAATTGCTCGGCGTGCGTGACGGCATGCGCGTGCTCGACGCATGCGCGGCCCCTGGCGGCAAGACCGGCCATCTGCTCGAACTCGCCAACATCCAACTCGTTGCGCTCGAAAGCGATGCGTCGCGCGCGCGCCGCATCGGCGAAAACCTGCGGCGTCTGAAGCTCGAAGCGGAAGTGCGCATCGGCGACGCGGGCAACCCCGCGCAGTGGCACGACGATCTTGACCAACCGTTCGACCGCATCCTCGCCGACGTGCCATGCTCTGCGTCGGGCATCGTGCGGCGTCATCCGGATATCCGCTGGCTGCGTCGCCAGTCGGATATCGCCGCGCTCGTCGCCGAACAGCGCCGCATTCTCGACGCGCTGTGGCCGCTCGTGAAACCCGGCGGCGAGTTGCTTTACGTTACCTGTTCGGTCTTCCCCGAAGAAGGCGAGTTGCAGGCTCAGTGGTTTGGAAACCAGCATCAGGATGCGGTACGATTGGACGCGCCGGGGCAGCTTTTACCCTCAGTTGCTCGCGCGCCCGCCGACTCATCGGCCGGTTCTCATGCTGGACGACCCGCTGAATTCAGCGCCGGCACGAACTCAGACCACGACGGATTTTTCTACGCGCGCTTTCAGAAACGGTGACCATAAAACGCTTCTTCCCGCTTCGGCTCGCTGCCGTGCTCTGGATCGCGCTGGCCGTCTGGCTTGCAGCGCCGGGCGCGGCGCACGCTGACTCGATCGCGGTGCAGCGGGCGTCGCTGCAGGCCGACAACGGCGGCTGGAGTCTCGATGCGCATTTCGAATTCGAGCTGAACAGCAATCTCGAAGACGCGGTCAACAAAGGCATTCCGCTTTATTTCACGACCGATTTCGAATTGAGCCGGCCGCGCTGGTACTGGTTCGACGAGCAGCCGGTCAGCGTGTCGCAAAGCTTGCGGCTGTCGTTCCAGCCGCTCACGCGCGAATATCGCGTGTCGAGCGTGCAGTCGGGCGGCTTGCAGCTCGGCTTTTCCACGCTGAAGGATGCGCTCGCCGTGATCAAGCACGTGACGTCGTGGCACGTGATCGACCGCAATGAGGTGCGTGTCGGCGAAACCTACAACGCGTCGGTGCGCATGCAACTCGACATCGGGCTGATGCCCAAGCCATTCCAGATCGACGCGGTGAACAACCGCGACTGGAACCTCGCCTCCGATTGGAAGCGCTTCACTTTCACGGCGGCCGATCGTGCTAAATAAAGTGCGCTCATCTTCCACCAGTGTCAGCAGCATCGTCGTGCGCGTGCTGGTGTCGACGGTCGCGGTCACGGCCGTGCTGCTGCTCGTATTGCTGGCCGCCGCGAGCGCGAACACCGAATTCTTCGACCGCTATTACCAGTGGCTGTACGCGGCCAACGTCGCGGTCGCGATGATCTTTCTGCTGGTGGTGGCGACGCTCGTCGTCATCATCGTCGTGCGCTTACGCACGGGCAAATTCGGCACACGGCTGCTCGCGAAGCTCGCGTTCTTCATGGCGCTGGTCGGCGTGGTGCCGGGCGGCATCATCTACATCGTGTCGTATCAGTTCGTGTCGCGCAGCATCGAGTCGTGGTTCGACGTGAACGTCGAAACCGCGCTAGCGTCCGGCCTCAATCTCGGGCGCGGCATGCTCGACGCGTCGCTGTCGGATTTGCAGACGAAGGCGCGTCTGATGTCCGAGCAGATCGCGAGCGCGGATGCGGCCGGCACCACGCTGACGTTGCTGCGTCTGCGCGACCAGTTCGGCGTGCAGGACGCGACGATCGTCGAGCCGACCCGCAGCATGTCGGGCGCGACGCCGGACATGCACGTGGTCGCGCAGGCGTCCAGCAATTACGCGATGCTGCTGCCGAACGATCTGCCGACACCATTGATGATCGAGCAGGCGCGAGGCCACGGCTATGCGGCGATCGAAGGCGAGGTGGACGGCGACGCGCACGCGCAGGGCGGCAAGGGCGCGCTGCGTCTGCGCGTGGTGCAGCGTATTCCCGATGCGAACGCATCGCTATTGCAGCCCGCCGAGCGCTTCCTGCAACTGACGCAGCCAGTTTCGACGACACTCGCGCGCAATGCCGACGCGGTGCAGCGCGCGTATCGCGAGTATCAGGAGAAGGCGCTCGGCCGCACCGGCCTGCGCAAGATGTACATCGGCACGCTGACGCTGTCGCTGTTTCTCGCGACCTTCATCGCGATGATGCTCGCGCTCGCGCTCGGCAATCAGCTCGCGCGGCCGCTGTTTCTGCTCGCGCAGGGCACGAAGGAAATCACCGAGGGCGACTACACGCCGAAGCGCGAGATCAAATCGCGCGACGAACTGGGCTTCCTGACTCAGTCGTTCAACGCGATGACGCGGCAGTTGGCGGAAGCGCGCGGGGCTGTCGAGAAAAATCGTATCGCGCTCGAGCATTCGAAGGCGTATCTCGAGAGCATCCTCGCGAACCTGACCGCGGGCGTGTTCGTATTCGATCGGCAGTTCCGGCTGACCACCGCGAACCGCGGCGCCGAGCGGATTTTCCGTCAGCCGTTCCAGACGGTGCTCGGTTCGTCGCTCGATCAGATCGGCGTGCTCGGCGAATTCGGCGCGATGGTGCGCAAGGCATTCGCCGATCGCGAAGCGGCGAGCGAAGACGGCCATGACGACAACGGCCATTGGCAGCAGCAGTTCTCGGTGCCGGTTCCCGGCGAGACCGAGCCGCTGACGTTGCTCGTGCGCGGCGCACGGCTCGTCGCGGCGAACGAGCGCGATGCCGAAGACATCCAGACCTCAGGCTACGTGGTCGTGTTCGACGACATCTCCGACGTGATCTCCGCGCAGCGGTCGATTGCATGGGGCGAAGTCGCACGGCGCCTCGCGCACGAGATCAAGAATCCGCTCACGCCGATTCAACTGTCAGCCGAGCGTTTGCAGATGAAGCTCGCCGACAAGCTCGCGCCGTCGGATGCGGACGTGCTGAAGCGCGGTGCGACGACGATCGTCAATCAGGTTGCGGCGATGAAGCAGATGGTCGACGATTTCCGCGACTACGCGCGCACACCGCCCGCGGTCCTCGCGCATCTGCAATTGAACGATCTGGTCAGCGAGGTGCTCACGCTGTACGGTATCGAGGAAGGCAAGGGCGTGATCCAGGTCGAGCTTGCGGCCTTGCCGGCAATACGCGGCGACGCGACGCAATTGCGTCAGGTGATCCACAACCTGCTGCAGAATGCGCAGGACGCGGTCGCGGAAGTCGCGCATCCGCGTGTTTTGCTCGAGACGAGGACAGTAGAATACGGAGACCCCGACGTGCAAGGCAAGGCGCGCGTCGCGGTACGTCTGACCGTGTCGGATAACGGACCGGGCTTCCCCGCGCGTATCCTCACGCGCGCGTTCGAGCCGTACGTGACGACCAAGGCCAAAGGTACGGGTCTGGGACTTGCGATGGTCAAGAAGATCGTCGACGAACATGGCGCGCGCATCGACATTCGCAATCGCATGAAGGCTGGCGACGTGATCGAAGGCGCGCAGATTTCGATTCTCTTCCTTCAACTGGCGGACGAGCCCGCGCAGCCGGGTGCACCTGGTTCGGGTGCGCATCCGGCGCATGGTGGCGCGTCGCAGGGAACGACAAAAGCAACAGTGCAGACAAGGGCAGCGTAAATGGCAACCATCCTGGTGGTAGATGATGAAATGGGCATCCGGGAACTGCTCTCGGAGATCCTCAGCGACGAGGGACACGTCGTGGAGGCCGCTGAAAACGCGCAGGAGGCGCGCGAGTTCCGGCTGCGTCAGGCGCCGGACCTCGTGCTGCTCGACATCTGGATGCCGGACACCGACGGCGTGACGCTGCTCAAGGAATGGGCCGCGCAAGGTCAATTGACGATGCCCGTCATCATGATGTCCGGTCACGCGACGATCGACACCGCGGTCGAGGCCACCAAGATCGGCGCGCTCAACTTCCTCGAAAAGCCGATCGCGTTGCAGAAGCTGCTGAAGGCGGTCGAGCAGGGACTCGCGCGCGGCAACTCGGCGGCCGTGCCCGGCGGTGTGGCCGCGAAGCCGGCGTTGCCGGTCAGCGCATCGTCGGTCGCGTCGGCGGCCGCGTTGCCGATGCTTTCGGCCGATGGCGTCGGCGGCGGTGCGCTCGCCGCGCAAACCGCGTCCATCTCGTTCGACATTCCGCTGCGCGATGCGCGCGACGCGTTCGAGCGCGCGTACTTCGAATATCACCTCGCGCGCGAGAACGGCAGCATGACGCGCGTCGCGGAGAAAACCGGTTTGGAGCGCACGCATCTTTATCGCAAGCTGAAGCAACTCGGCGTCGATCTCGGCAAGAACAAGGGCGAGTGAGCGCCACCTGTTGCATGCAAACGCGGCCCGGCAATATTTTTTATGAAAGGGCTTGCTGAACTGCAGATCGCTTGATATAGTTTCGTTCTTCGTTGGCCCGGTAGCTCAGTTGGTAGAGCAGCGGATTGAAAATCCGCGTGTCGGTGGTTCGATTCCGCCCCAGGCCACCAGGATTCAGCCCCAGGAAATCGCAAGATTCCTGGGGCTTTTCCGTTTGGCGGACAAGTCGTCTTTGGCTCGCCATGCGGTTGGAGCCGCGACGCGTTGGACAACAGGCGGCGGTGACATTCGGTGTCGCGTGATAAAATCGCGCCAGTTCAAGGACTTGCATGCAGGCGTCGCACGCGGTCGTATACCGCGCGAATGCGGTGCCGAGCGTATCGCACCGAAGCACCCAATCCTTCGCCCGACGATCGGCGGTATAAGCGCCCAGCCACGTTCACGCGCAACGCGCGACCTATACTGCTTTGGGCCGGCACAATGCCGGCACACGTCGCGCCGCGTTGCTCGCATAGCGCACCTCGCGCAGCGCGACGTGGCGCTCTCATTCACGGAGTATCACGGTGATCCGCAAAGACGCTAAGCGTAGCGCGCTCGTGCTGTTTTCCGGCGGCCAGGATTCCGCCACGTGTCTCGCGTGGGCGCTCGATCGTTACGACACGGTCGAAACGATCGGCTTCGACTATGGTCAGCGTCATCGGGTCGAGCTCGAATGCCGCGAGGGTTTCCGTCAGGCCGTCGTGCGTGCGTTTCCGGCGTGGGCCGATCGTCTCGGCGACGATCACACGATCGACCTGTCGCTGCTCGGCGCGATCAGCGACACCGCGATGACGCGCGAGATCGAGATCGAAGCCACGGCCAATGGGTTGCCGAACACGTTCGTGCCGGGCCGCAATCTGATGTTCATGACGATCGCCGCGGCCATCGCGTATCGGCGCGGTTTGCAGGTGCTGGTCGGGGGGATGTGCGAGACGGACTTCTCGGGTTACCCCGATTGCCGCGACGACACGATGAAGGCGTTGCAGGTCGCGCTGAATCTCGGCATGGACAAGCGTTTTGCGCTGGAGACACCGCTAATGTGGCTCGACAAGGCCGACACATGGCGTCTCGCGCACGAGCTCGGCGGCGACGCACTGGTCGAACTGGTGCGCGTCGAGACCCACACTTGCTACCTCGGCGAACGCGCCGAACTGCATTCATGGGGCTTCGGCTGCGGCGAATGCCCGGCATGCCGGTTGCGCAAACGTGGCTATGAGGCTTACCTCGCCGGTGAGAAAGTCACCGAGCCCGTGTGACGGTTCGCGCAAGAGCGCGCATCATTGATCAGGAACACAGGACAGAAAGCAGCATGACGTACGCGGTCAAGGAAATCTTCTACACGTTGCAGGGCGAGGGCGCGAATGCCGGGCGGCCGGCCGTGTTCTGCCGTTTTGCAGGCTGCAATCTGTGGTCGGGCCGCGAAGAGGATCGCGCGGAAGCCGTCTGCCGTTTCTGCGACACCGACTTCGTCGGCACCGACGGAGAGAACGGCGGCAAGTACCGCACACCTGACGAACTCGTCGCGATGATCGCGTCGCAATGGCCGCAAGGCGAGGGCGAACGCTTCGTCGTGTGCACCGGCGGCGAGCCGATGCTGCAGATCGATCAGCCGCTCGTCGACGCGCTGCACGCGGCCGGCTTCGAGATCGCGATCGAGACCAACGGCTCGCTGCCGGTGCTCGACACGATCGACTGGATCTGCGTGAGCCCGAAGGCCGACGCGCCGCTCGTCGTGACGAAGGGCAACGAACTGAAGGTCGTGATCCCGCAGGACAACCAGCGCCTCGCCGACTACGCGAAGCTCGACTTCGAGTATTTCCTCGTCCAGCCGATGGACGGTCCGTCGCGCGACATCAACACGAAGCTCGCGATCGACTGGTGCAAGCGTCATCCGCAGTGGCGCCTGTCGATGCAGACTCACAAGTATCTGAACATTCCCTGATTTGCCGTGCTGACGATTACCCGAAAACTCGAATTCGACGCGGGCCACCGCATCCCCGATCACCGCAGCCAGTGCCGTAATCTGCACGGCCATCGCTATGTGCTCGAAATCACGCTCCAAGGCGATCTGGTCGACACCGAAGGCGCGCCCGACCGCGGCATGGTGATGGATTTCGCCGACGTGAAGTCGCTCGCAAACGAGCACCTGGTCGACAAGTGGGACCACGCGTTTCTCGTCTACGAAGGCGACACGCAGGTGCGTGGCTTTCTCGACAGCATGGCGGGTCACAAGACGGTCGTGATCGATCGCATTCCCACCGTCGAAAACCTCGCCGCGATTGCATTCGATATCCTCGCGAACGTCTACGACGCGCACTACGGCGTGAACCTGCGCCTGCATAAAGTGCGTCTGTACGAGACGCCGAACTGCTGGGCCGACGTGGTCCGCGACTAGCTTCCCGCCTGAATCCACACCCCGCCGCGCGAGCGAACTCTCGCGTTATTGTCACGGTATGATCGTTCCGACCAACACACGGAGCGAGACATGCCGGTCACCGCATCGCGTCGCAGCAGGCATCGAGGCCGTCAGCGCCCCGGTGCCTGCCTGATTCGCTATCTGGCCCCGCTTCGCATTGCAAACCTGCGCGAGGCCAGCCGATGAGCACCTTCACCAACTCCCTCAAACAACGTCTGAAGGACAACGCGCCGCTGTTCGGGCTGTGGTTGTCGCTCGGCAGCGAGGCCGCCGCCGAAGCGCTCGCGCACGCCGGCTTCGACTGGCTGCTGATCGACATGGAGCACGCGCCGAACGATAGCGGCGGCGTCGAGTCGCAATTGCGCGCGATCGCCGCCGCCCATCTGCCGAGCGAGCCGGTGGTGCGCGTGCCCGCGAGCGAGCCCTGGCTCGTCAAGCGCGTGCTCGACGCCGGCGCGCGCACGCTGATGTTCCCGAACATCGAATCCGCTGAAGACGCGGCACGCGCCGTGCGGCTCACCCAATATCCGACCGCGGAGGCACTCGACGGCCTGCGCGGTGTCGCGGGCGTCGTGCGTGCGGCCGGCTACGGCATGCGACGCGACTACGTGCAGACGGCGAACGCACAAATCGCGACGATTGTGCAGATCGAATCGGCGCGCGGCTTGCGCGAGGTCGAGCGGATCGCGGCGACGCCGGGCGTCGACTGCGTGTTCGTCGGGCCGGCCGATCTGGCCGCGAGCCTCGGTCATCTCGGCGACGCGAAGCACGCGGACGTGCAGGCGGCGATGGCGCGCATTGTCAGCGCGGCCGACCAAGCCGGCATTGCCGCCGGCATCTTCGCAATGGACGTGGCCGGCGCGCGGCAGCATCGCGACGCGGGCTTTCGCTTCGTGGCGCTGGCCGCCGACGTGATCTGGATGTTGCGCGCGACGCGCCAGGCATTACAGGAGGTGAGGTCATGAACGGCAGAGTGCAGGGGGGCGCCGGGCCGAGGATTGCGCGGGTGATCGCTCAAGTGATCATTACGGCGGCGGCGCTGCTCGCGAGTACCGCGTGGAGCGCCGCGTACGCACAGGATCACGTCGCCAGGTCGAACGATCCGCAGACGCAATCCGCGGTGGCCGATTACAACGCCGGCAACCTCGCCGCTGCGCTGACCGAATTCCGCGAGGCCGCCGAGCGCGGCAGCCGGCTCGCCCAGTTCAACTACGCGATGATGCTGCTCAACGGCGAAGGCACGCCGGTCAACGTCGACGAAGGCAAGAAGTGGCTGCGCAAGGCCGCCGACGCGAACATGTCGCACGCGCAATACGTGTACGGCAAGATGTACGACGATGGCGAGTTCGTCGAGCGCGACCCGGTGGAGGCGCATCGCTGGTTCATGAAGGCCGCCGCGCAGGGTCATGTGCAGGCGGAACTCGCGCTCGCGAATCAGTTCCTCGACGGACGTGGTACCGAGCGCGACAACAAGCAGGCGTTCGTCTGGTACAAGAAGGCGGCGCAGGGCGGCGACATGACCGCGCAGTATGTGACCGGCTCGTTCTACGAGCGCGGCGGCGATGGTGTCGACCGGAATCTGAATGTGGCGCGCGCGTATTACGCGGCCGCGGCGGCACAGGGCGATCCGGCCGCGCGCCTGAAGTATCAGCAGTTGAGCGCGCAGTTGCGCGATCAGAAGGAAGTGAAACCCCAGTAGTGAAGCAGCAGTCAAGCAAAAGGGCGCTCGCAACGAGCGCCCTTTTGGCATTTTCGATTGCTGCGTGCCGTTGGCTACGCTTAGCTCTGCATCAACCGCTTCTGTCGCGCGACACTCATGATCAGCCCGGTCGCGACACCCAGTGTAGTCAGCGCGGTGCCGCCGTAACTCATGAATGGCAACGGCACGCCGACCACCGGCAGAATGCCGCTCACCATGCCGATATTGACGAACGCGTACGTGAAGAACGCCATCGTCAACGAGCCGGCCAATAATCGCCCGAACAAGGTCGCGCCATTGGCTGCGATGTAGAGCCCGCGCGCGATCAATAGCATGTACAGCGTGAGCAGCACGATCCCGCCCGCCAATCCGAACTCTTCCGAAAACACCGCGAAGATGAAGTCGGTGTGCTTTTCGGGGATGAACTCCAGATGC
Source organism: Paraburkholderia youngii (assembly GCF_013366925.1). Lineage (NCBI taxonomy): Bacteria > Pseudomonadati > Pseudomonadota > Betaproteobacteria > Burkholderiales > Burkholderiaceae > Paraburkholderia > Paraburkholderia youngii. The sequence goes on along the minus strand of NZ_JAALDK010000001.1, from coordinate 6,309,764 downwards.
GCTTGCGTTCCCTTCAGCCAGCCCTTGCCGAGCGGGCCGCCCGAACCGATCGCTATCACCGCCTGAATCGTGTGGAAGCCTTTGCCGAGCGGGTCCGAGGTCGGATCGAGCAAGGTGCAGATACGGTGCTTCTGATAGTCGTGCATCAGCGGCCACTGCACTTCGGGCTGACAGATCTTGTCCTGGAACGCCGCGATCGACACAACCGCGATCACGCCTGCGATCAGCACCGGCACGATCAGCTTGAAACTCAGCCCCGCGAAGTAAATCACGAACAGGCCGGCGGCGAACACGAGCACGGCCGTGCCGAGGTCGGGCTGCTTCGCGATCAGGCCGACCGGCACGATGAGGATCGCGAAGCCGACCAGGTAGTCGTACCAGCGCATCACGCCTTCGCGGCGCTGGTAGTACCAGGCGAGCATCAGCGGTGTCGCGATCTTCAGTATTTCCGATGGCTGGATCACCACGCCGACGTTGATCCAGCGCTTCGCGCCCTTGCGCGTGAGACCGAACATCGCGACCGCGACCAGTAACGCGATCCCGAACGTGTAAAGCGGGACCGCGAAGCGCATCAGCGTGTTGGGCGGCACATTGGCGAGCCCCCACATCAGCACGAAGGTGAGCAGGATGTTGCGCAACTGGTCTTCGACGCGGCCCGGCATATCGAGACTCGCGCTGTACAGCGTGACGATGCCGACGCACAGCAGCAGAAACACGATCAGGGCGAGCGGACGGTCGAAGCCCGCGAACATCCGCTTGATGCGGTCGAGCCAGGCGCGCTTGTCGAATTGCATGCCTTTCTCCTTATTCGTCGATACCGCCGGTGGCGGGCTGGCGCGGTGACGCGCCCTGGACGCTGTCCTCGCGCGATGGGGCCGCGACGCTCGGCGCCGGCTCGCTGGCCGGACGGGGTTTGTGCGGGGCGTCGGACGTACGCGACGCGGATTTCTTTGCCGCGGCCGAAGCCGATGCCGGCCTGGCCGCCGACGCCGCCCGCGCCGCACTGGCCGAAGCCGCTGCCGCTGCCGGTGCGCTGGCCGGCACCGTTGCCGCCGCGCCAGCCGATGCCGCCACCGGCACGGACGCGCCGTTCGCGCCCGAAGCCGCAACAGCCGCCGACGCACCCGAGGCCGCCGCGGCAGCCGCCGCCCCCGGCACCGGCAGTGCCTTGAAGCCCGCCGCGATCCTGAGCGGCTGAGCGCCCTCATGCTGCGCCGGCGTTTCACCGACCTGTGGCGCGGACGCTTCGGCGGTGTTAGATGCCGCTGCCGCGACGGCTGCTTCGACCACGCCGGGCTTGTTCTTGCCGACCAGGTAATAGTCGAGCACCCTGCGCGCGATCGGACCGGCCGCCTCCGCGCCCCAGCCGCCGTTTTCGACGATCAGCGCGAGCGCGATCTTCGGTTGCTCGACGGGCGCGAACGCGATGAACAGCGCGTGATCGCGCAAATTCTCAGCGATCGCGTGACCCTTGTAGTTCGCGCCTTGCAGCGAGTACACCTGCGCGGTACCGGTCTTGCCCGCCGCCTGGTACGCCGCGCCGGCGAACACCTTGGCCGCCGTGCCGTTCGTGACCACGCCTTCCATCGCATGCTTGATGAAGTCGATGTCCTGCTGCTTGACCGCGATCCTGTCACTCGGGTCGCGCACCACCGGCCGCGTGTCCTTCGTGATCGGATTCTCGATGTCGCGCACGAGGTGCGGCTTCATCACGACGCCGTTGTTCGCGAGCGTTGCGGTGGCATGCGCGAGCTGCAGGATCGTGAACGAGTTGTAGCCCTGGCCGATGCCGAGGCTGACCGTCTCGCCTTCGTACCACTTCTGCTGCTCGGGTTTGCGGTACGCGTGGCGCTTCCAGTCGGTCGACGGCAGGATGCCCTTCGCTTCGCCGGCGATGTCGATGCCGGTGATCTGCCCGAAGCCCCACGGTTTCATGAAGTTCGCGATGTTGTTGACGCCGAGATCGTGCGCGAGCATGTAGAAGTACGTGTCGTTCGACACGACGATCGCACGGTTCATGTCCACCCAACCCTGGCCCGAGCGCACGTCGTTGCGGAACGTGTGGCCGCCGAACGTGTAGTAGCCGGGGTCCTGGAAGCCCCAGCTCGGCGTGCGCTTGTGCAGCGACAGCGCGGCGAGCGCCATGAACGGCTTGTAGGTCGAGCCTGGTGGGTAGGTGCCGTGTAGCGGCCGGTTCAGCAGCGGATGGTCGGGCGAGTTGTTCAACTCGTCCCAGGTCTGCTGGTCGATGCCGTCGACGAATGAATTCGGGTCGAAGCTCGGCGCCGACACGAACGCGAGCACGTCGCCGGTGGACGGCTCGATCGCCACGAGCGCGCCGCGACGTCCAGCGAACGCCTGCTCGGCGACCTGCTGAAGGCCGATGTCGAGCGATAGCACGAGGTTGTTGCCCGGCGTCGCCTGGGTGCGCGACAGCGTGCGCACCGGGCGGCCGCCCGCCGTCACCTCGACTTCCTCGAAGCCGGTCTGACCGTGCAACTCGGTTTCGTAGCTCTGCTCGACCCCGATCTTGCCGATGTAATCGGTGCCCTTGTAGTTGTTCGCGTCCAGACGCGGATCGTAGTGGTCCGGATCGCTGTCGTTCTGATCGCTGGCGTCGTCGATACGGTCCTGGTCGCGCTGCGAAATCCGTCCGATGTAGCCGATCACGTGCGCGGCGGTCGGCCCGAGCGGGTACTGACGGAACAGCCGCGCGCGCACTTCGACGCCGGGGAAACGGAAGCGCTGCGCGGTGAAGCGCGCGACTTCGTCGTCGCTCAGGCGCGTGCGGATCGGCAGACTTTCGAAGTTCTTCGAGTCTTCCTGCAGCTTCTTGAAGCGGCGGCGGTCGCGCGCGTCGATCGAGACTACCGTGGCGAGGTTGTCGACCACGTTATCGAGCGTGTCGTTCAGCTTCGACGGTGTGATTTCGAGCGTGTAGGCCGAGTAGTTCTTCGCGAGCACGACGCCGTTGCGGTCGGTGATGATGCCGCGGTTCGGCACGATCGGCGCGACGGAGATGCGGTTTTCATCGGCCTGCAGCGAGTACTTGCTGTAGTGCCAGACCTGCAGGAACAGGAAGCGAAAGCCGATCAGCCCGAAGCAGACGAACACGAACAGGCCCGCCGCCGCGACGCGCAGGCGGAATTTCGTGAGCTGCTGTTGAGTGTCCTTGAATTCGGTCATGCGATTCTGCAAAAGGCCGGCATGCGGCCATCAAGAGTGTGCGCCCAAATTGGCCGCGGGCGGTGGGCCCGATGCGGGTTCAAATGGGGCGCGTGTCGTCCGGGTCGGCGGGGCGGCGCTGCGGCATCAGCAGCAAGATGCTCGCGAGCGGCCACAGCGCGGCTTCGACGAAACCGTCGATCAGATAACTCCAGCCCGGAAACGCCGCACCGGTCAACAACCGGATCACGAACGGCACCAGTTGCGCGACGACGAGTAGCGGCATCACCGCGAAGGTTTGCACGCCGAGCGACATCCACAGCACGCGGCGGTGAATCGTGATCGCGCCGTACGACAGCAGCGTGTAGGCGAGCGCGTGCTCGCCGAGCAGGCTCGCGTTGTGCACGTCCATCAGCAGGCCGAGAAAAAACGCGATCCCCATGCCGACCTTGCGCGGCTGATGAACATTCCAGAACAGCAACACGAGCGCGACGAAATCGGGCACGCCGGCGAGACGCCCCCACGGCATCAGGTTCAGCAGGAACGCGGAGGCGAGGCTGAACGCGATGAAGTACGGGTTGACCGGCTGCAGGATGTATTGCGGGCGATTCATGGCTGAGCCCCCGGCTCGGCTTGCGGCTTCGCGTTCTTCGCGGCGGCCGGTTTGTCGGCTTTTCGGTCGGCTGCGGGCTTTTCGGACTTCTTGTCTGCGGCGGCTTTGGCCGGCGCCTTTTCCGTGGATTTTGCTGCGGGTTTTTCGGCGGGGGCTTTGTCGGCGGCGTTCTTGTCCGCCGACCTGGCGGCGGATTTGTCCGCCGCGCCCTTGCCTTCCGCGGCTTTGGCGCCCTTCTTCGCTTTCGCTTCTTTCGCGACGGTCGCCGCGTCGGGCTCGTCGGCCGGGCGCGGTGGCGCGGTGTTCTGGACGTGCAGCACCAGCACCTGACGCGCGCCGCGCACCGCCGCGACCGGCAGACTGACCACGCGGGCAAACGCGGTGTCGGCCTGCCTGTCGACGCGCACGACCTTCGCGACCGGCAGCCCCGGCGGATACACGCCGTCGAGACCGCTGGTGACGAGCTCGTCGCCGGTCTGCACGTCGGCGCTGATCGGCACGAAGCGCAGATCGAGCGTGTCGCCCTTCGGCGTGCCGTAGATCACGCTGCGCAAGCCGGTGCGCAGAATTTCGACCGGCACCGCCTGGTCCTTGTCCGTCAGCAGCGTGACTTCGGCCTGCAGCGGGAACACCCGTGTGACCTGGCCGATCACGCCGTCCTCGTCGACGACCGGCGAGCCGTTCTGGATGCCTTGCTGCGCGCCGCGTCCGATCACGACCTTCTGCGTGAACGGATCGCGCGTGTCGTACTGGATTTCGGCGGGAAGCGATTGCGTGGTCAGCTGCTGCGACAGTTGCATCAGTGCGCGCAGATGACTATTTTCGGCAGCGAGCGACGCGGCCGTGTTGGCCTGCTGCGACAGCTGCAGGTCCTTCTCGCGCAGCTTCGCGTTTTCGTTGCGCAGCGTGGCGCTCGTCACGGCGAGGTCGGCGGCGCCCATGAAGATGTCGCGCGGCACGAGCGCCGCGCGCTGCAACGGATAAAGACCCGCGCCGAGCACGCCGCGGACGATTTCGAGCGTCTGGAAGCGGGCGTCGGAGATCAGCAGGGCGAGCGCCAGCACGACGAAGAACACCAGTCGCGCGAGAGCGGAGGGGCCTTGCTTGAACAGGGGCGGCGGACTGTATTCCATGGTCGGCGCCGGGGGCGTGAGCGGTTGGGTGAGACGGCGGCGCGCTAGGCAAGCGCGTTCAGCGCGCGGAGGCTGGTCGGCCCAGCCAACGACAAAGCGGCCCGCAAGGGGCCGTGTGCCAGATCCGCGCTACTGACATGGGAGGAAGGCTCGCTTACTCGTACGAGAAAATGCTGCCGAGCTTGTCCATGCGCTCGAGCGCCATGCCCGAGCCGCGCACGACGCAAGTCAGCGGATCTTCGGCGACGAGCACCGGCAGGCCGGTTTCTTCGGCGAGCAGTCGGTCGAGATCGCGCAGCAGCGCGCCACCGCCGGTCAGCATCATGCCGCGCTCGGCGATGTCCGCGCCGAGTTCCGGCGGCGTTTGTTCCAGTGCGATCTTCACCGACGACACGATCTGGTTCAGCGGATCGGTCAGCGCTTCGAGGATTTCGTTGCTGGAGATCGTGAAGCTGCGCGGAATGCCTTCCGACAGATTGCGGCCCTTCACTTCCATTTCCTTGACTTCGGAGCCCGGGAACGCGGAGCCGATTTCCTTCTTGATGGCTTCGGCGGTCTGCTCGCCGATCAACATGCCGTAGTTGCGGCGGATGTAGTTGACGATCGCTTCGTCGAATTTGTCACCGCCGACGCGCACCGAGCCCTTGTACACGATGCCGCCGAGCGAGATCACGCCGACTTCGGTCGTGCCGCCGCCGATGTCGACGACCATCGAACCCGTTGCTTCCGACACCGGCAGGCCCGCGCCGATCGCGGCGGCCATCGGCTCTTCGATCAGGTACACCTGCGAGGCGCCCGCGCCATGCGCGGCTTCCTTGATCGCGCGGCGCTCGACCTGGGTCGAACCGCACGGCACGCAGATGATGATGCGCGGCGACGGCGAGAACATGCGCGATTCGTGAGCAGTCTTGATGAACTGCTTGATCATCTGCTCGGTGACGGTGAAGTCGGCGATCACGCCGTCTTTCATCGGGCGGATCGCCTCGATGTTGCCCGGCACCTTGCCGAGCATCTGCTTGGCTTCCTTGCCGACTGCCTGAATGGTCTTCTTGCCGTTCGGGCCGCCTTCCTGGCGGATCGACACGACCGACGGTTCGTCGAGAACGATGCCCTTGCCGCGCATGTAGATAAGCGTGTTGGCGGTGCCGAGGTCAATGGCCAGATCGTTGGAGAAGTAGCTGCGCAAAAAACCGAACATTCAAAATCCTGTCTCGCTGGGGGCCGGGCCTCGCACCGTATGCGTAGGGCGGCAGCGGAATAAATAACAGCTTCAACCGGGCGGTAGCGACGCCACATGAACTTGAAGCCGCGGGGGAGTCTACCGGAGGCCGTTGCAAAGCCAGGGCGGAAAACGCCGGACGTTCTTTGAATTGTCCGTAAGGCCTTGGTAAGTCGGTCCGGGTTTGGGTCGAACGCGTAATCATACCTTATAATTTTGGATGTTTTGAAGGAAACGGAGCGTACATTTTGCCGTTTCCGCTCCTTTTTTTAGATTGTCCTATCTTGTCGTAACCCGCTGTTAAAGCGCGACTTTTTAACCATAGTGACATTCCACCATTTCCGGTGATTGCATGGCTCTGACCCTGACCGATGTAAAACGCATCGCGCATCTCGCGCGGCTCGAACTGGCCGATTCCGACGCCGAGCACACGCGTGCCCAGCTCAATGATTTTTTCGGCCTCGTCGAGCAGATGCAGGCGGTCGATACCACCGGCATCGCCCCGCTTGCCCACCCGATCGAGCAGATCGAAGACGTCGCGCTGCGTCTGCGCGACGACGCCGTCAGCGAGACGGTCGAGCGCGAGGCTTTCCAGCGCCCCGCGCCGGCCGTTCAGGACGGCCTGTACCTCGTGCCGAAGGTGATCGAATAAGACCCGTCGGGCAGACCCCGGGCGCGGCGCCGGCACGAGCCTTTCGTGCGCAGGCGCGCGGCTTCGCCGCGAGCCGTGCCGGGCCGTCTGCCGACGGGCAACCGAACGCCTCCACGGCAGCGTGACCACGCTGCCGCGCTTTCCAGGATAAAACGCAATGCATGAAAAAAGTTTGACCGAACTGCGCGCGGCGCTCGCGGCCAAGGAATGCTCCGCAGTCGAACTGGCGCAGCTGTACCTGAAGCGGATCGACGCGGCCAACAGCCTGAACGCGTTCATCCAGGTCGATCCCGAACTGACGCTCGCGCAGGCGAAAGCCGCCGACGCGCTGCTGCACACCGGCCACGCCGGCCCGCTCGTCGGCCTGCCGATCGCGCACAAGGACGTGTTCGTCACGAAGGGCTGGCGCTCCACGGCCGGCTCGAAGATGCTCGCGAACTACGAAAGTCCGTTCGACGCGACCGTGGTCGCGCGTCTGCAGAGCGCCGGCATGGTGTGCGTGGGCAAAACCAACATGGACGAGTTCGCGATGGGCTCGTCCAACGAGAATTCGTACTTCGGGGCCGTGCAGAATCCATGGGACCGCAAGGCCGTGCCGGGCGGATCGTCGGGCGGCTCGGCGGCCGCCGTGGCCGCGCGTCTCGCGCCTGCCGCGACCGGGACCGACACCGGCGGCTCGATCCGCCAGCCGGCGTCGTTCTCGGGCATCACCGGCATCAAGCCGACGTATGGCCGCGTGTCGCGCTACGGCATGATCGCGTTCGCGTCGTCGCTCGATCAGGGCGGCCCGATGGCGCAAAGCGCCGCGGACTGCGCGACGCTGCTCAACGCGATGGCCGGCTTCGACGAGCGCGACTCGACGAGCCTCTCGCACGAGCACGAGGACTACACGCGCTACCTCGGCAAGTCGTGGCGGGACGGCGGCGCGGACAAGCCGCTCGCCGGCCTGCGCATCGGCCTGCCGAAGGAGTACTTCGGCGCCGGTCTCGCCGACGACGTGCGCGGATCGATCGACGCCGCGTTGAAGCAGTACGAAGCGCTCGGCGCGACGCTCGTCGAGGTGTCTCTGCCGAAAACCGAACTGTCGATCCCGGTCTACTACGTGATCGCGCCGGCCGAGGCCTCGTCGAACCTGTCGCGTTTCGACGGCGTGCGCTTCGGCCATCGCGCGGCCGAGTACCGCGATCTGCTCGACATGTACAAGAAGTCGCGCGCCGAAGGCTTCGGGCCCGAAGTGAAGCGCCGCATTCTGGTCGGCACCTACGTGCTGTCGCACGGCTACTACGACGCGTACTACCTGCAGGCGCAGAAGATCCGCCGCATCATCGCGCAGGACTTCCAGGAAGCGTTCAAGCAGTGCGACGTGATCATGGGACCGGTCGCGCCGTCGGTGGCATGGGACATCGGCGCGAAGGGCGACGACCCGGTGCAGATGTATCTGGCCGACATCTACACGTTGTCGGTGAGCCTCGCCGGCCTGCCGGGCATGAGCGTGCCGTGCGGTTTCGGCGCGGGCGCGAATGCGCAGCGCCCGGTCGGTCTGCAGATCATCGGCAACTATTTCAATGAAGCCCGGATGCTTCAGGTGGCCGACGCGTTCCAGCGCGCCACCGACTGGCACCGTCAGGCACCGGCAGGAGTGTGAGCACCATGACCAAACAATGGGAAGTCGTGATCGGTCTGGAGACCCACACGCAGTTGTCGACGCATTCGAAAATCTTCTCGGGCACCGCGACGCAATTCGGCGCCGCGCCGAACACCCAGGCCAGTCCCGTCGATCTGGCGTTGCCGGGCACGCTGCCCGTGATGAACCGCGGCGCGGTCGAACGCGCGATTCAGTTCGGCCTCGCGATCGGCGCAACGGTGGCGCCGCGCAGCATCTTCGCGCGCAAAAATTACTTCTACCCCGATCTGCCGAAGGGCTATCAGATCAGCCAGTACGAAATCCCCGTCGTGCAGGGCGGCCAGGTGACGATCCAGGTGCCGGCCAATGAAAAGACGGGCACGCAAGCGTACGAGAAAACCATCAACCTGACCCGTGCCCACCTCGAGGAAGACGCGGGCAAGTCGCTGCACGAAGACTTCGCGGGCATGACCGGCATCGACCTGAATCGTGCCGGCACGCCGCTGCTCGAAATCGTCACCGAGCCGGAAATGCGCAGCGCGGCCGAGGCCGTTGCCTACGCGAAGGCGCTGCACACGCTCGTCGTGTGGCTCGGCATCTGCGACGGCAACATGCAGGAAGGCTCTTTCCGCTGCGACGCGAACGTGTCGGTGCGTCCGGTCGGCCAGAAGGAATTCGGCACCCGCACCGAGACCAAGAACCTGAACTCGTTCCGCTTCCTCGAAGAAGCGATCCAGTACGAAGTGCGTCGCCAGATCGAGCTGATCGAAGACGGCGGCACGGTGGTGCAGGAAACGCGTCTGTACGATCCGGACAAGCGCGAAACGCGCTCGATGCGCAGCAAGGAAGACGCGCATGACTACCGCTATTTCCCCGACCCCGACCTGATGCCGCTCGTGATCGACGCCGCATGGGTCGAGCGCGTGAAGAGCGAGATGCCTGAGCTGCCGGAAGCGATTCAGCGGCGCTTCGTGTCGCAGTACGGCCTCACGCCCTACGACGCGAACGTGCTGACCTCGAGCAAGGCGACGGCCGCATACTACGAAGCGGTGGTCGCGAAAGTCGGTCCGGCCAACGCGAAGGTCGCGGCGAACTGGGTGATGGGTGAAGTGTCGTCGCAGCTCAATCGCGAAGGCCTCGACATTGCCGCGTGCCCGGTCTCGGCCGCGCAGCTCGCGGTGATTCTGCAACGCATTGCCGACGGTACGATCTCGAACAAGATCGCGAAGGAAATCTTCCTCGCGATCTGGGAAGAGAAGGCCACCGACGAAGCCGCCGCTGATCGCATCATCGAGGCGAAGGGCCTGAAGCAGATCTCGGACACCGGCGCGCTCGAAGCGATCATCGACGAAGTGCTCGCCGCGAACCAGAAGTCGGTCGACGAATATCGCGCCGGCAAGGAAAAGGCGTTCAACGCGCTGATCGGCCAGGCGATGAAAGCAACCAAGGGTAAGGCCAACCCTGCTCAGGTCAATGAATTGCTCAAGAAAAAGTTGTCCTGAGTTGAAGTGCCGCGGCCGGGCGTGATCACGGCCGTGTCACCACGGGCCGTTGCCGGATCGAAGCAGGGCAACGGCCCGTTTTATTTTGCGGACCCGCTTCAGCCGGTTAAGCGTAGACCACGGAGTGTGTGCATGACAAATCATCCCGATCTCGACGATTTCCGCGTGCCGTACTTCGACGACGGCAAGAAGAAGAACCACTTCTCGCTCGACCATTACGATCCGAAGGCGAAGCCGTTTTCGAGCGGCTCGAAAGACGCGGACCGCGCGCGTCTGTCGGAAGTGGGCCTGCTGCTCGACAACCTGCAGGAGCGGCTGCACGCGCAGCGCAAGCGTCGCGTTCTGCTGGTGCTGCAAGGCATGGACACGAGCGGCAAGGACGGCACGATCCGCGCGGTATTTCATGAAGTCGACCCGCTCGGCTTGCGCATCGTGCCGTTCAAGGCGCCGACGCCCGTCGAACTCGCGCACGACTTCCTGTGGCGCGTGCATTCGCAGGCACCCGCGGCCGGCGAGCTGACGATCTTCAATCGCAGTCACTACGAAGACCTGCTCGTGCCGACCGTGCAGGGCGAACTCGACGCGGACGAGTTCCAGCAGCGCTGCTGCCACATCCGTCAGTTCGAGCAGTTGCTCGCCCACAGCGGCGCGACGATCGTCAAGTGCATGCTGCATATTTCGAAGGACGAGCAGCGAGTGCGTTTGCAGGAGCGCATCGACGATCCGCTGAAGCACTGGAAATTCGACGTGTCGGATCTCGAAGCGCGCAAGCAGTGGGACGCATATCAGTCCGCGTATCGCGACGCGCTGGCCGCGACGTCGACCGAATACGCGCCGTGGTACGTGATTCCGGCCGACTCGAAGACGCATCGCAACGTGATGGTCGCCCAACTGCTTCTGCGCACGCTCAATGCGCTGAAGCTCGAATATCCGCCAGCCAAGGAAGCGCTGAAGGGCGTCAAGGTCGAGTGAACGCGGCCTCGCCCTTTGGCTTCAGAAACGAATCGAACAAAAGAGGAATGACATGTTGCGTGTGATTACCGCCAACCTCAATGGCATCCGCTCGGCGGCGAAGAAGGGCTTTTTCGAATGGTTCGGCGAACAGGGCGCCGACGTGCTGTGCGTGCAGGAAATCAAATGCTCGCAGGACGATATGACGCCGGAGTTCATGGCGCCGCACGATTTCACCGGCTATTTTCAGCACGCGGTGAAGAAGGGGTACAGCGGCGCGGGCGTCTATACGCGTCATGAGCCGGACGAAGTGGTGATCGGCTTCGGCAGCGAGGAGTTCGACCCGGAAGGGCGCTATGTCGAGCTGCGTTTCGGCAAGCTGTCGGTGGTCTCGGTGTATGTGCCGTCGGGGTCGAGCGGAGACGAGCGCCAGCAGGCCAAATTCCGTTTCATGGACGAATTCATGCCGCATCTCGCCGAGCTGGCGAAGGAACGCGAGGTGATCGTATGCGGCGACGTGAACATCGTGCACAAGGAAATCGACATCAAGAACTGGAAGAGCAACCAGAAGAATTCGGGCTGCCTGCCCGAAGAGCGCGCGTGGCTCGACAAACTGTTCGACGAAGTCGGCTATGTGGACGTGTTCCGCACGCTCGACCAGCGGCCCGAGCAGTACACGTGGTGGAGCAATCGCGGTCAGGCGTATGCGAAGAACGTCGGGTGGCGGATCGATTACCAGATCGCGACGCCGGGCATCGCAAGCAAGGCGAAGCGCACCGACGTGTTCCGCGACATCAAGTTCAGCGACCATGCGCCGCTGACCGTCGACTACGACCACAAGGTCAACAAGTAAGCCCACCAGCCGCGGCGCGTGGAGTGCCGTGGCCCGCCAGCAGTCGGTAGAAGCGGGGTGTCAGTCGCGCGCCGTCTTGCGGGTCGGCCGGCCGATGCCCGCGTAATCGGGCAACTCGTCGACGCTCTTGCCGATTGCCTTCGCATACAGCGACAGCATGTCCGGCAGCCGCTTGACGATGTCGTCGCGGCGCGCCGGTGTGTACGGGTGCACGTAGATGAAGCCCTGCTCGCGATTGCCGCGCGTCGCTTGCGCGAGCTTGTCCCACAGCGTGACCGCCGCGCGCGGATCGAAGCCGGCGCGCGACGCGATATCGCTGCCGATCACGTCGGCTTCGGTTTCGTCGGTGCTTTCGTACTTCATTTCCAGCAGACGCGAACCGATGCCTAACGGCGCCATGCCCAGGTCGGCGAGTCCGAACAGTTGCGGGATCGTGCCGGACGAATCGAGCTGGCTCGCCTGCAACTGACCGAGCCGCATGCGCGCGTGCTCGCGCAACGCGTGCGCGATCTCGTGGCCGATTAGCATGCCGACCTCGTTGTCGTTCAGGCGCACGCGATCGAGTATCCCGCTGTAGACGACGATCTTGCCGCCCGGCAGGCAGTACATGCGGATGTCGTTCGAGCGCACCACCGCGACTTCCCACTTCCAGCCCTTGGCTCGCTCGTTCCATTTCAGCGAGTACGGAATCATCCGGTCGATGATCGAGCGCACGCGTGTCACGCGCGCGTCCGTGTCGCCGTACAGGCGGTTCGCGTGGCTGGCGCCGTAGACGATCTGGCTGAACTCCTCGGCGGCCTGCGCCTCGAGCATCGACGACGGGATCAGGTTGCGGAACACCATGTAGCCGCCATAGCGCAGTTGGGGGCTCACGTAGTAGGGCGGCGGGACGGCCGCGGGGGCCGGCGCGCCAGCGCTCGAAGCGTTGCCGCTAGCGCCGGACGCGCCCGCGGCACCGGCGTTGGCGTTGGCGTTGGCGCCGGTGCTGTTATTCGCCCCAAGGTTGGCGCCGCCGGCGCCGCTGTTGTTGCCGGCCGCAGCCGAGGTCGCGTTTTCGGCGCTGGCGCCGCTTGGCGCGGACTTGGCCGCAGGCGTCGGGGCCGGGTTGGCTGTCGCACCGCTCGTGGTCGCGGCGGCGGCAGCCGGCGCGGGCGCTTGCGCGCCGCTCACCGGGCTGGCGCCAGTCGCTGGTGTGCCGGCCGCATAGGCGCCCATCGGCATCGCCAGCGCGACGCTCGCGCAGCCGAGCACGCCTGCGGCGCTGAGTGCGGTGCGGCGCGCGCGGGTCGGAAACGGTACCTTCACGACCGGTCCCTCCACGGCGCGATGCGCACCAGCAGCAGCATGCCCGGCACCGCGAGCGCGGTACAGAGGATGAAATAGTCGAACCAGCCGATCCGCGCGACCACAAAGCCGCTCGCCGCCGACGCGAGCGTGCGCGGCACCGACGCGAGGCTCGTGAACAATGCGAACTGCGTCGCGGTGTAGCGCGGATCGGTGGTGCTCGCGATGTATGCGGTGAACGCGGCCATCGTCAGACCGGTGGCGAAGGTCTCGAAGCCGTACACGAGCGCGAGCGCGACCGAGCGCGGATCGAGCTGCACGCTCCAGTCGATGCCGACCAACGACAGCAGCTTCGTCGTGCCCTGGCTCAGCGCGACGGCGATGTTGTAAATCGCGGCAAGTCCGGGTGAATCCGGGCCGAGATGCGCGAGCCACGCGAAGCCGAGCGTCGACACCATCTGCAGCAAACCGAAGATCCACAAGCCACGGCCGATGCCGATCCTCATCAGCCAGATGCCGCCGATGATGCCGCCCGCGAGACTCGCGCCGAATGCCGTGGTCTTCGCGATCACGCCGATCTGCGTGCGCGAAAAGCCGATGTCGAGGAAGAACGATGTGGACAGCGTGGTCGCCATCGTATCGCCGAGCTTGTAGAGAAAGATGAAGCCGAGCACGAAGAGGGCACCGCGCCAGCCGTCGCGCTGAATGAATTCCCTGAACGGCTCGACGATCGCCTCGCGCAGATTCTTCGGCGGCTGGCCATGCACCTCGGGCTCGCGCACGACCAGCGTCATCAGAACGCCAGGCAGCATGAACGCAGCCGTCACGATGAACACGGTGCTCCACGGCAGATGATCGGACAAAATCAACGCCAGCGAACCGGGCACGAGCGCCGCTATCTTGTACGCGTTCACGTGCACCGCGTTGCCGAGGCCCTGCTGCGTGTCGCTGAGCAATTCACGCCGGTACGCGTCGATCACGATGTCGGAACTCGCGCCGAAGAACGCGACCAGCGCGGTCAGCGCGGCGACGCTCCAGATCGCTTCGCGCGGCGACACGAAACCGAGTGTCGCCATCGCGCCGGCCACGAGCAATTGTGTGACGAGCATCCAGCCGCGCCGTCGGCCGGGCCGCCAGCCGGGCACGCGCGGCACGTAGCGGTCCATCAGCGGCGCCCAGACGAATTTCCAGGTGTACGGAAACTGGATCAGCGCGAACAGGCCGATTTCCTTCAGATTGACGCCTTCCGAGCGCAGCCACGCCTGCACGAGGTAGACGAGCGTAAACAGCGGCAATCCCGACGTGAAGCCGAGAAAGACGCAAATCAGCATGCGCGTATTCAAAAACGCGCGCCAGCCGGGATGTTCTTCGTGAGCGGTAAGTGCGGGCGCCTCGTGCGGCGGGTTCGACATGTGGATAACTGAGGTTAGCTTTTCTTGACGCGATAGACCGCAAGACTACCACGCCAGTTCACGCCCCACCGCACCACCTGTCCGTCGTGCAGCACGACACGATCGAGAATTTCGATGCCGACTTCGGGCGCGAGCGCTTCGAAGTCCTTGATCGTCAGCACGCGCACGTTCGGCGTGTTGTGCCATTGATAAGGCAGCGACTTCGACACCGGCATGCGCCCTTGCAGCACCGACAGCCGATGCGCCCAATAGCCGAAATTCGGAAACGACACGATGCATTGCTTGCCGACCCGCACCGTCTCGCGCAGGATCGCAGCGGTCTGATGAATGGTCTGCAGCGTCTGCGACAGCACCGCGAAATCGAAGCTGCCGTCTTCGAACAGGCGCAGGCCGTCTTCGAGATTCTGCTGGATCACGTTGACGCCGTTCTGCGTCGCGGCGAGCACGCCGGCGTCGTTGATCTCGATGCCGTAGCCCTGCACCTCCAGTTCCTCGTTCAGCAGCGACAGCAGCGAGCCGTCGCCGCAGCCGAGATCGAGCACGGTCGCGCGCGGTTCGACCCAGCGGGCGATCGCGCGGAAGTCCGGGCGCGATGCCAGGTAATCAAGTGCTCGCTGGTTCATGCGTTGACCTCGTTTGCAATGCGTTCGTAGTAGGCGCGCAGCAGGTTGTGATAACGCGCGTCGTCGAGCAGGAAGGCGTCGTGGCCGTGCGGCGCGTCGATCTCCGCGTAGGTGACCGTGCGCTTGTGATCGAGCAGCGCCTTCACCAGTTCGCGCGAGCGAGCCGGCGCGAAACGCCAGTCGGTCGAGAAGCTCGCGATCAGATACTTCGCGGTGGTGTGCGCGAGCGCGGCGGTCAGATCGCCGTCGAAGGCCTTGGCCGGATCGAAGTAGTCGAGCGCGCGCGTGATCAGCAGGTAGGTGTTGGCGTCGAAGTAGTCGGCGAACTTGTCGCCCTGATAGCGCAGATACGATTCCACTTCGAACTCGACGTCGAAGCTGAAGTTGTAGTCATCGAGCGCGCCTTCCGCGCGGCGCAGCGAGCGGCCGAATTTCTCGGCCATGTCGTCGTCCGACAGATACGTGATGTGGCCGATCATGCGCGCGACGCGCAGGCCGCGCTTCGGCTTCACGCCGTGCGCGTAGTAGTTGCCGCCGTGGAAGTCGGGGTCCGACAGAATCGCGGAGCGCGCGACCTCGTTGAACGCGATGTTCTGCGCGGACAGCTTCGGCGTCGATGCGATCACGATGCAATGCGCGATTCGCTCCGGATACATCATGCTCCACGCGAGCGCCTGCATGCCGCCGAGGCTGCCGCCCATCACGGCGGCGAAGCGCGTGATGCCGAACGCGTCGGCGACGCGCGCCTGGGCGTTGACCCAGTCTTCGACGGTGACGACCGGAAACGTCGCGCCATACGGCTTACTGGTGGCCGGGTCGATGCTCATCGGCCCGGTCGAGCCGAAGCACGAGCCGAGGTTGTTCACGCCGATCACGAAAAATTTGTCGGTATCGAGCGGCTTGCCCGGGCCGACCATGTTGTCCCACCAGCCGATGTCCTTCGGATTGTCGGCGTACACGCCCGCCACGTGATGCGATGCGTTCAGCGCGTGACACACGAGCACCGCATTGCTGCGCGCGGCATTGAGCGTGCCGTAGGTCTCGACCATCAGGTCGTAGCCCGCGAGCGAGCTGCCGTTGCGCAATCGCAGCGGCTCGGTGAAATGCATTTTTTGGGGAGCGACGATGCCGATGGAGTCCATTCATTCCGCCATTGAGTCAACAGGGCGGCTAAACGGCGTCGGCGAAGCACGAGGAGAAGGGCGGTGTGCGCAGCTGACGACCTCTTTAGCCGCATTTATAGTGAACCGCGGGCCTGAAGCCCAAGGTTCGCGCGCCCGCAATCGAGTCAGCAAATCGGCGCGTGAAAGGGGGTGAAACCGGGTGCAACGTGTTCGGGATGCCTGGGCGCGGTCTGTTATGCATCGTGGGACCGCGGCGGCGTCAGGCGCAAAGTATAGCGGAAAATTCCACGCGGCAGCGGCGCGGACGGTGCCGCGCGAAGGGAGCGAGTCCTCGCGGACTACTGAAGAATCAGCAGCAGTTGCTCGTCCGCGTGTTCGGCGGGCGGCCGCGCGAAACCGCTGCGCACATAGCGATGCCAGCGGCCGATCACGTAGCTCACCAGCAGGCTCGCGCGAATCGCGGGATCGTAGCCGGCGGGCAGTGCGGTGGATTGCGGCGCGGTCTGCGGGTCGGCGGTGTCCGTGGCGTGGTTATCAGCACGGGCAAGCGCTTCGGTCTGCGCGAGCCGCAAGCACTGCTTCAGCGATGCCTCGACCCGCTCGAGCATCTGGTTCACGCGCTCGGTCAGCCGTTCGTGCTCGCCGACCAGCGCCTCGCAGGTCAGCACCCGCGTCATGCCGGGATTTTTCGCGGGGAAGTTGAGCAGCATCAGCGCGATCGAGCGCGCCTGCAGCACGCCGTTGCTTTCGTGACCGGTGATCTGGTTGATGAGGCCGAACAGCGTCTGCTCGATGAACTCAATCAGCCCTTCGAACATCTGCGCCTTGCTGGCGAAATGACGATACAGCGCGGCTTCCGACACACCGAGCCGGGCGGCGAGCGCGGCCGTGGTGACCTTTTCGCTTTTCGGCGCCTCTAGCATGCTGGCGAGCGTCTGCAGGATGTGCACGCGACGCTCGCCCGGCTTCGGACGCGTTGCGCGTGTCGCGGCGGAGGATGCCGCTGAGGCTTCGTCAGGCTTGTCGATCGGCTGCATGGCTGTCGTCCCCCGCCTGATGTCGTTGGCGGCTTTCGTCCCTACTGTCCCGGCTTGCGTCCCTTCCATCGAACCGCGCGCGTGCCCAGTCGTAGCGATTTTAGCGAACGAATGCTGCGGTCGACATAATGCGGCCGGCCGGTGCCCGGCAGTCGCATCGGTACGCCGTCCGCGTGCGGCTTGCGCGGCAGGTGCCCGGTGATCCACACGGTGCGGATGCCGAGCCGCCGATAGTTCTTCAGGTGCGAGCGCGTGTCCTCGACGAGGATCGCGTCTTTCAGCGACACGTGCGCGTCGCGCATCGCGCGGCGCAGCATTGCGTGATCGGGCTTCGCGCGCCATTGGCGGCGATCGCGCATGTGCTCGATCGCGATCACGCGCTCGAACAGCCGCTCGATGCGCAACTCGGCGAGCACCGCGCGCGCGTAGCATTCGGGCGCATTGGTCAGCACGATCTTGCGGCCCGGCAGTGCCGCGACCAGCCGCGCGACGCCGCGCTCGTGGCGGATCATCGAGCCGAGGTCGGGGAACGTGTGCACGACCTTCAGGAAGTCGTGCGCGTCGAGCGGATGGTGGCGCGTGAGCCCGAGCAGTGCCGCGCCGTAGCGCAGCGTGTAGCCGGTGCGCAGACGGTTGGCTTCGTCGATGTCGACTTGCAGCGCGTCGATGATGTACTGGGTCATGCCGCGATTGATCGCGGGAAAAATGGCATGCGACGCGCGATGCAGCGTGTTATCGAGATCGAACAGCCAGACTGGCTTGCCGCTCGCGATGTCAGGACGGCGGCGCCGCGAAATGGGGGTGCGCATGGTGGAGGTCTTCAGCCGCTGACGGGCGTTTCATGCTGCGAATGCGGATGCGGAGAGATTGCCGCATCGACGCTCGGGGGCGCGCATAGGCTGCCGGCCGCGAGGTGCGGCACAGGCGTCGCGCCGCTCAGGCGCAACCCCTGTGCCGGGGATGCCGCAACGCTCAATGCGAGCGGATCATCGTGCCGAATGGCTGTTCGGTCAGGATTTCCAACAGCACCGAGTGTTCGATGCGGCCGTCGATGATGTGCACCGAGCGCACGCCGCTCTTCGCCGCATCGAGCGCGGACGAGATTTTCGGCAGCATGCCGCCGGAGATCGTGCCGTCTTCGAACAGGCCGTCGATTTCGCGCGCCGACAGGTCGGTCAGCAGATTGCCTTCCTTGTCCATCACGCCGGGGATGTTGGTCATCATCACGAGCTTTTCGGCGTTCAGCACGACCGCCAGTTTGCCCGCGACGAGGTCCGCGTTGATGTTGTACGACAGACCGTCTTCGCCGAAGCCGATCGGCGAGATTACCGGAATGAACGCGTCGTCCTGCAGTGCCTTCACGACCGCCGGGTTGATCGCTTCCACTTCGCCGACCTGGCCGATGTCGACGTACTGGCCCGGCTTTTCTCGATCCGGCATCAGCATCTTGCGCGCGTGGATCAGGCCGCCGTCCTTGCCGGTCAGGCCGACCGCGTGGCCGCCGAAGTGGTTGATCAGCATCACGATGTCCTGCTGCACCTCGCCGCCGAGCACCCATTCGACGACTTCCATCGTCTCTTCGTCGGTGACGCGCATGCCCTGGATGAACGTGCCCTGTTTACCGATTTTCTTAAGCGCCAGGTCGATTTGCGGACCACCGCCGTGCACGATGACCGGGTTGATGCCAACCAGCTTGAGCAGAATCACGTCGCGCGCGAAACCCTGCTTCAGACGCTCTTCGGTCATGGCGTTGCCGCCGTATTTGATGACCACGGTCTTGCCGTGATACTGGCGGATGTAAGGCAGCGCCTCGGCCAGAATTTCGGCTTTCAGGGTGGGCGCAATCTGCGAGAGGTCGGGAAGCTCGGACATGGCGGCAGGCTCGGGCACGGAACAGTTAAAACAGCGCGAATTGTACAGGACTGGCGCGCTGCAACAGGGTTTTCGGCAGCGGCGCGAGCGACGGTCGGTGCAGGCTTGGCGGATTGCACCATGACGGCCACGGGGGCGGGCAAACAGCAAGCGTAACGCACTTGCGTGACGGCCGTGCATTGGCCGAACGGACGGCTGCACCTAGGCGTATCAGTCATGGCATCATGATCTGACCGATGCCCCCGACCTTTCGCGCCCATCCGCAATGAAACCGTCTTCTACCCGTTCCGGGAGCAGCGCGCGCTGTCCGCGCTGCGGCAATGCCTTCGACTGCGGCATGCAGGGCGAGACATCATCTCCGTGCTGGTGTCGTGCTTTGCCGCCGCTGCCGGCAGAGCGGCTGAAGCCGGGGGGCCGCTGCTTGTGCCCGGAATGTCTCGCCGCGGAGATTGCCCAGGCGACACGCGAGGCAAGTGGCGTTGAACGGCCGTAAACGCTGCGTTTGCCAATGGCCGATCTGAACCGCCTATGCACCGCGATGCTGCGCCACCAGCGCTCGCAGATCGCGCGCCACTGCTTCCAGCGCCGGCTCCCACTCGCCGAACCGCGGCTGCCGATACAACGTGGCGCTCGGATACCACGGGCTGTCGCCGCGCTCCAGCAACCAGACCCAATGCGGATTGACGTCGAGCAGCACCCACGTGCGCTGACCGAGCGCGCCGCTCAGATGCGCGACCGATGTGCATACGGTGATCACGAGGTCGAGCGCGCCGACGAAGGCGGCGGTGTCGTCGAAGGTGGCGAGGCTCGCGGTGTGATCGATGATGCGCAGGCCGGCCGCGCGGGCGGCGGCGATCTCGGCGGCCGCGCCCGGCTGCAGCGAGTAGAAGGTGACGTCGTCGATGCCGGCGAAATGCGCGGCATAGCGCTGCCAGCCGACGCTGCGAAACGGGTTGCGCTGATGCCCGCGGCTACCCGTCCAGGCGAGGCCGACCTTAAGGCGGCGCCCGTCGGCAACGCGTTCGCGCCACGCCGCAAGCGCGGCCACATCGGCGAACAGGTAGGGCGCGGCTGGAATGGTCTCTTCGCGGGTATCGAAGATCAGCGGCAAGCTCAGCAGCGGAATTTCATAGTCCATCGGCGGCAGCGATTCGACGCCGCCGCCGGACGAGAAACCGTCGACATGAGCGCCGAGGCTGCGCGCGAGCAGCGCGCCCATCTGCGGAAACGAATTCCACACCACGCGGCCGCCGTCGCGATGCACACGCTCGGCCAGCATCGGGATATAGCGGCTGAACTGCAGCACGTCGCCCATCCCCTGTTCGCCCCATACGAGCAGCGTCTTGCCGGCGAGCGGCTCGCCGCGCCAGATCGGCGCCGGCATCACGGGACGGCTGCCGCCGAGCTCCCTGGAGCCGTCCCAGCGCGCCTCGTGCGATGCCCACCCTTCGGCGTATCGGCCGCGCAGGAGTTGCAGCATGCCGAGGTTCGAGCGCATCGTCGGGTTCTGCGGGGCGAGCTCGCAGGCCGTCGTGGCGGCCTGTTCGGCGTCGTCCCAGCGTTGCGCTTCACGTAACGTCAGCGCATAGTTGTTGTAAGCCAGCGGACTGCCAGGCGCGCGCTGCACGGCCTGGGCACCGGCTTCGAGCGCGTGGGGCAAGTCCAGACTCTGGCGATACGCGTTGGCGAGGTTGATCCATGCGTTGCCATCGTCGGGGGCATCGCGAATCGCGGCTTCGAGCAGCGCGAGCCGTTCGCTCAGATCTCCGTCGGTAAGCGTCAGCGCGCTCGCGAGATTGTTGCGTAGCTGCGGCAGCGCGGGGTCGAGCGCCAGCGCACGACGATACGGAGGGATCGCGTCGGCATGCCGGCCGGCCATCTGCAGCGCGTAGCCGGCGCGGAAGTGCGCGACGGCGCTCCCCGCATCGAGTTCGGAAATAATGGCGGCGAGTTCGATCGCCTCCGCATGGCGCTTCTGCGCGAGCCACGCGGCGATCAGCGCGTCGAGCGAGGCGCCGTCGAGCGGATGCAGTTTGGCCGCGACGTCGAGGGAACGGGCTTCGTCCGCCGTGGCGCCGCTGGCTCGGGCCGCGGCGGCACCGCGCAGCAAGGTCAGGAATGCGGACGAAGCGTCGGCTTCGCGAATCGCGGTGGGTACCATGAACGGATGGCGCGGAGCAGTCGTCAATGCAGCCTGGCGACGCGCGATGCTATTTCGAAGACAGTCATGTTACCGGCACTCGGCCGCCTGGTCAGCCATGCGGGTCCGAACGGGTAGACTAGGGTCATGCAACGTATAACCAACACCGGCCGCGTCAATCTCGGTCATCTGTTCTGGCTGCGCAGCCTCGCGATCATTGGTCAGCTGCTGACGATCGCGTTCGTGCAGATCTTCATCGGCGCCAATCTGCCGTTGCCCGCGATGCTGCTCGTGATCGGGCTCGAAGTGCTGTTCAATGCGCTCACATGGTTTCGCGTGTCGCAGCAGCGACCCGAGTCCAACATCGAGCTGTTCGGGCAGATCTGGGTCGATCTCGGCGCGTTGTCGGCGCTGCTGTTCCTGTCCGGCGGCACCACCAACCCGTTTGTATCGCTATACCTGCCATCGCTTGCAATCGCGGCGGCCGTGCTGCCGTGGTATCTGATGGCCTGGCTCGCGGCGTTCGCGGTCGCCTGCTACGCGATGCTCAGTTTCGATTCGGTGCCGCTCAATCTCGAGAATCCCGCCAACCTGTTCGACTACTACCGCTCGGGCATGTGGGTCAATTTCATGGTCAGCGTAGGGCTGATCGCGTGGTTCGTCGCGCGCATGTCGCGGGCACTGCGGCTTCGTGACGCAGCGCTTGGAGAAGCGCAGCAGCGCTTGCTTCAGGACGAACGGGCGGTCGCGCTCGGCGTGCAGGCGGCCACCGTGGCTCACGAAATCGGTACCCCTCTGTCTACAATCGCGATGTTGTCAGAAGAATTGCGCGACGCGGCGCGCACCGACGCGGGACTCGCTCCCTACCGCGCCGATCTCGAACTGCTCGAGCAGCAGATGACGCTGTGCACGTCGGCACTCGCGCGCTTGCGCAGCCGCGCGACGACCACGACGAACCGTGAGCCGGTCGACGAATGGCTCGAATCGTTTGCCGACCAATGGCGCCTGCGCCATCCGCACGTAAAGTTCGAGCGGCTCGGCACGCCGCCCGCCGATGTCAGTCTCAACGACACGGTGGCCGTCAGCCAGATACTGACGATCCTGCTCGACAACGCCGCGCGCGCGAGCCGCGATCACGTGACGCTGTCTTGCACGCTCGCGCCACGCGGCGACCAGATCGTATTCGAAGTGTGCGACCACGGTCCTGGCATTCCGGTCGCGCTGCGCGGCTCGCTCGGCACGATGCCGGTGGAGAGCACGCAGGGCGGTCACGGCGTCGGCTTGTATCTGGCGTTTTCGGCGGCGGCGCGTCTGAAGGGATCGATCGAGCTGACCGACGCCAACGGCGGGCGGCCGCGCGGCACGCGTGCGGTGCTGCGACTGCCGCTCGGCGCGCGCAAGATTTCCGGAGCGAGCCCGCAAGGCGCCGCGCCATCCAACACGGAGAAACAGGCATGAGCGAAAAGAATTTTCTGGTGATCGACGACGACGAAGTGTTCTCCGGCATCCTGGCGCGCGGCTTGACGCGGCGCGGCTACACGGTGAGCGAAGCGCACAACGCGGACGAGGCGATCCGGCTCGCGAATCAGCAGAAGTTCAGCGAGATCACCGTGGACCTGCATCTGGGCAACGACTCCGGCCTGACGCTCGTCGCGCCGTTACGCGATCTGCAGCCCGATGCGCGCATGCTGGTGCTGACCGGCTACGCGAGCATCGCCACCGCGGTGCAGGCGGTCAAGGACGGCGCCGACAACTATCTCGCGAAGCCCGCCAACGTCGAGACGATCCTGTCGGCGCTGCAAAGCGAGGCGAGCGCGTTGCAGGCCGAGGAGGCGATCGAGCATCCGCAGCCGCTGTCGGTGGCGCGGCTCGAATGGGAACATATCCAGCGGGTGCTCGCCGAACACAACGGCAATATCTCGGCGACCGCGCGCGCGTTGAACATGCATCGGCGCACGTTGCAGCGCAAGCTGGCGAAGCGGCCGGTGAGGCAGTAGGCCGCGATCGGGCGGCACAAAGCAAAACGGGCTGCCAATGCGAAGGCAGCCCGTTTTTTATGCATCAGCGTATGCATCAGCGCTTGGCGCTGTCACCGCGCATATCACAGCACGTAGCGCGACAGATCCTCGTCTTCCGCGACTTCGTTCAACGCGCGATCGACATACGCCGCGTCGATCTGCACTGTCCGGCCGGAATGATTGCCGGCCGAGAACGACACTTCCTCGAGCAGCTTTTCGATGACCGTATAAAGACGCCGCGCGCCGATGTTCTCAGTCTTCTCGTTGACGGAGTATGCGATCTCGGCAAGACGGCGGATGCCGTCGTCGGCGAATTCGAGGTGCACGTCTTCGGTCGCGAGCAGCGCCTGGTATTGCTTGACGAGGCTCGCATCCGTCGACACGAGGATCGATTCGAAGTCGTTGACCGACAGCGAGTCGAGTTCGACGCGAATCGGAAAGCGCCCCTGCAGTTCCGGGATCAGATCGCTCGGCTTCGCAAGATGAAACGCGCCGCTCGCGATGAACAGGATGTGATCGGTCTTCACCATGCCGTACTTGGTGTTGATCGTCGTGCCTTCGACGAGCGGCAGCAGATCGCGCTGCACGCCCTGACGGGACACTTCACCGCCGCCGGCTTCGTTGCGCGATGCGATCTTGTCGATTTCGTCTAGAAACACGATGCCGTTCTGTTCGACGTTCTGCACCGCCTTGGCTTTCACCTCTTCGTCGTTCAGCATCTTGCCGGCTTCTTCGTCGGTGAGCACCTTCAGCGCTTCCTTCACCTTCATCTTGCGGCGCGTCTTCTTGCCGCCGCCGATGTTGGCGAACATCGAGCGGATCTGCTCGGTCATGTCTTCCATGCCCGGCGGCCCCATGATGTCCATGCCGACCTGCGGCTGCTCGACGTCGAGCTCGATTTCCTTGTCGTCGAGCTGGCCTTCGCGCAAGCGCTTGCGGAACGTCTGACGCGTCGTGCTGCCTTCATCGGCGGTATCGGTCGAACTCGTGCTCGAACCGAAACCGACCGGCCGTGCGGTCGGCAGCAGGATGTCGAGAATGCGGTCTTCGGCCAGATCGCCCGCTTTGGTCCGCACTTTGCGCATTTCCGTTTCGCGGGTCTGCTTGACCGAAATCTCGATCAGGTCGCGCACGATGCTGTCGACGTCGCGGCCCACGTAGCCGACTTCGGTGAACTTGGTCGCTTCGATCTTGATGAACGGCGCGTCCGCGAGCTTCGCGAGACGCCGCGCGATTTCCGTCTTGCCGACGCCGGTCGGTCCGATCATCAGGATGTTCTTCGGGGTGATTTCCTGGCGCAGCGGTTCGTCGACCTGCTGACGGCGCCAGCGGTTGCGCAGCGCGACGGCCACGGCTTTCTTCGCGCGGCCTTGGCCGATGATGTGTTTGTCGAGCTCGGAGACGATCTCGGCGGGGGTCATGGTGCTCATCGATGGGTCCTTACTCGATCGTCTCAATGACGCGGTTATGGTTCGTGTAGATGCACATGTCGCCGGCGATTTCCAGCGATTTCTCCACGATGTCGCGCGGCGATAGCTCGGTGTTGTCGGAGAGCGCCTTCGCGGCCGCCTGCGCATACGCACCGCCCGAGCCGATCGCGCAGATGCCGCCTTCGGGGTCGAGCACGTCGCCGTTGCCGGTGATGACGAGCGTGGTGGTCGCGTCCGCGGTGATCAGCATCGCTTCGAGACGACGCAGCATGCGATCGGTGCGCCAGTCTTTCGCGAGCTCCACGGCCGCGCGCGTCAGATTGCCCTGATGTTTTTCGAGCTTCGCCTCGAAGCGGTCGAGCAGCGAGAAGGCATCCGCCGTGCCCCCGGCGAAGCCGACCAGCACCTTGCCGTTATAGATGCGCCGGACCTTCTTCGCGCCGCCTTTCATGACGATGTTGCCGAGCGTCACCTGGCCGTCGCCGCCGAGCGCCACCTTGTTGCCGCGGCGCACGGAAACGATCGTCGTGCCGTGAAATTGCTCCATATGCGTTCCTCTTTGCAAAACGGGTAGGACGCGGCAGCACTGCGCGCTGCCGCATGAATCCAGTCAGCGGACGGCGCGCCGGCTGGCGCGCTCGTGAGCGCATGTCCGATCTATTTTAGGGCGGGCGCGGTCATATCAAGATCCGCCGGAAGGCCTAGGGAGAAAAACTGAAAATCCGCTCAGGAAGCCTGAGAAACGAGGCGGGAACGCGAGGCGGGACGGGAGGGATGGCGGAGCTTGCGCGGAGGTCGCGCAAAAAGAAAAGGCGCACGGTTCACCGTGCGCCTCTCGACGAAGCAGCGTTTTCAGGGCGCCAGGCCGAAGCCGCGCCTCGGCTAATCAGTCGCCGAACAGTTTCTGGCGCAGTTCGCGGCGCTCTTGTGCTTCGAGCGACAGCGTGGCTGTAGGCCGTGCGAGCAGACGCGGAATGCCGATCGGCTCGCCGGTTTCTTCGCACCAGCCGTAGTCGCCCGCCTCGATGCGCGCGATCGATTGCTGCACCTTCTTCAGCAGCTTGCGTTCGCGGTCGCGCGTGCGCAGTTCGAGCGCATGCTCTTCCTCGATCGTGGCGCGATCGGCCGGGTCCGGCACGATGACCGTTTCACGCAGGTTCTCGGTCGTCTGGCCAGCATTGCGGAGAATGTCCGCCTGCAACTGTTCGAGCCTGTTCTTGAAGAAGGCGAGCTGATCCTCATTCATGTAATCCTTGTCGCTCATCTTCAGGATTTCGGCTTCGGTCAAGAGTCGTTTCGTCGTCATCTGGCTTACTTCTTCAATGTGAGGCAAAACTCATAGTGCCCGCACTTTCGTATTGCCCGCAAACGCGTCGCGTGGACGCGCGGCGCAGGGTGGTCACGAACGTTGGGCTGTCGTGACGCCGAAGCGCCTGGCGCCCACGCACACCGGGCGCTGCTAGCTACGCCGCTGCGGGGCCGAACTCCTCTGGAAACCGATTCACACATGCTCCTGAGGCATCGCTCGCCGACAAGCGCGTGCCCTTTCAGGCCGTGCCCGCCGGCGTTTTCGGCGTGTCTCCGGACAAGATTTTCCGGCGCCGTTTCAGGCCCGTCGCGGGATACGCGCGACCGGGCAATTCGTTGTCATTCTCCAGTGGGCACGTATTGTAACTGAATCACAATCCGGCACCGCAACAGCCGAAATTCCGCCTGCGGTGCAGCGATATCCCGAAAATATAACGCGCACAAAGCCAAAAAGCGATGGTCGTGCACGCTTTAATGCAGCAGGGTTTTCACGCGGTTTTCATATAGCCGGCAATCGCACGGTCTCCGTGCCACGGCATCGCAGTTTCTGCAGAGGATTCACGCCCGCGCAGTCGGCGTCGGGCGTCTCGGCGCAATAGAAGTAGCACGACGCATGCCGCGCTATGCGCGGCGTGTCGTGGGCCTTCTACCGGGTTTGCTGGTGTGACGGCGCTGCGCCCGCTTAGGCGAGGCAGGCGTCGAGACCGTCGGTGATCAGGTCGCGCGGCAGTTCGATGCCGATGAACACCATCTTGTTGGTCTTCTTCTCGGCCGGTTGCCATTTCGCGGCGAGGTCGCTGCCCATCATTTGATGCACGCCCTGGAACACGACCTTGCGATCGACGCCCTTCATGTACAGCACGCCCTTGTAGCGCAGCAGGTGCTCGCCGTAGATCTGCAGGATGCCGCCGAGGAAGTCCTCGAGCTTGTTCGGATCGAACGGACGATCGCTGCGGTACACGAACGACTTGATCTTGTCGTCGTGATGCGCATGGTGGTGATGCCCATGATCGTGGCCTTCGTGATCGCAATGGCCATGGTCGTGATCGCAGTTCGCGTGATCGTGGTCATGGTCGCCGTGCGTGTGGCCGTGTTCGTCGTGCGCATGCGCGTGGCTGTGCGCGTGTTCGTCTTCGGCGAGGAAGTCCGGGTCGATTTCGAGCTTCGAGTTGAGGTTGAAGCCCCGCAGATCGAAAATTTCCTTGATGTCCGCTTCGCCGAAATTGACGACCCTTATCGCCGCCTTCGGGTTCATGTGCAGCAGACGGTGACGCAGATCGCCCACCTGCCGCTCATCGACGAGATCGGCCTTGGTGATGAACAGGCGGTCGGCAAAACCGACCTGGCGCTGCACAACTTCGTGCTCGTCGAGCTGACGGTCCGCGTGCTTCGCATCGACCAGCGTGATGATCGCGTCGAGCAGGAATTCGCTCGCGATCTGATCGTCCATGAAGAAGGTTTGCGCGACCGGGCCCGGATTTGCGAGGCCGGTGGTTTCGATCACGACACGGTCGAAGTCCACTTCGCCCGCCTGCTTCTTCGCGGCCAGATCGTTGAGCACGCGCGACAGGTCGCCGCGAATCGTGCAGCAGATGCAGCCGTTGCTCATCTGGATGATCTGCTCGGTCGTGTCCTGCACGAGAATCTCGTTGTCGATGTTCTCTTCGCCGAACTCGTTCTCGATGACGGCGATCTTCATGCCGTGCTTTTCGTTCAGGATGCGCTTGAGCAGGGTGGTT
The DNA here is from genome assembly GCF_013366925.1 of Paraburkholderia youngii. Taxonomy (NCBI): domain Bacteria; kingdom Pseudomonadati; phylum Pseudomonadota; class Betaproteobacteria; order Burkholderiales; family Burkholderiaceae; genus Paraburkholderia; species Paraburkholderia youngii. The sequence goes on along the minus strand of NZ_JAALDK010000001.1, from coordinate 6,282,065 downwards.
TTACCGCTGCCGAGAAAGCCGGTCAGGATGGTGACTGGAATCATGTGGGTCGCCTGTAAGTCGTGAAACGGTGCGTGATCGAACGCTAGCGCAAGGCTAGCCAGAAGCGTGAGGCCGGCCGCCGCGGCCAGATGGCGCGGCCCTGTCCAGCCGGTTATTGAAACATATTTGCCTGGCGGGCGCAGGGGCGGCCGCCTTGCGGCCGGCTGATGGCCGGCTGCGCGGAGGCTGGCCGCCGCCGCCGGCACGCGCAATTGCCCACGAAATATGGGCGATCAGGCGATTTGCAACAGCAGGCCCTTCAGATACTCCCCTTCGGGGAATGCCGTGAGCAGCGGATGATCGACGCCCGCGCCGAGCCGCTTCAGGATGCGTGCGTCGACGCGGGCGTCGGCGGCGGCGCCGGACACGATCTTCTGGAACAGTTCGGGATCGATCGCGCCCGAGCACGAGTAGGTGAACAGCAAACCGCCCGGACGCAGCAGCTTCAGGCCCGTCAGGTTGATGTCCTTGTACGCGCGCGACGCGCGGTCCACGTGCTCGCGCGATGGCGCGAACTTCGGCGGATCGAGCACGATCAGGTCGAAGCGCTCGCCTTCGTCGTAGAGGCGCCGCAGTGTCTTGAACGCGTCGGCGTCGAGCCAGCTCGCGCGATCGGCGTCGAAGCCGTTGGCCGCGACGTTCTGCTGCGCGAGCGCGAGCGCTTCACCCGACGAATCGACCGACACCACGCGCTTCGCGCCACCCTCGAGCGCCGCGAGCGAAAAGCCGCCGGTGTAGCAGAAGCAGTTCAGCACGTCGCGATCTTTCGCGAATTGCTGCACGAGCAGGCGGTTATCGCGCTGATCGACATAGAAGCCGGTCTTGTGGCCGTTGCGCACGTCGACGTGATAGCGCACGCCGTTTTCGCTTGAGATCAGCTGCTCCGAAGGCGGCTCGCCCGCGAGCACACCGGTGACCTGCTCGAGCCCTTCCTTCTGACGGATCGACACGTCCGAGCGCTCGTAGACGTTCGGGCAGCCGGTCGCGCCGATCAGCGCCGCGACGATCGCGTCCTTCCACGCCTCGACGCCGGCCGCCATGAACTGACAGACGATCTGGCTGCGCTGACCCGCGTCCTCGGCGACGTAGTAATCGACGATCAGGCCCGGCAGACCGTCCGCCTCGCCGAAGATCAGTCGCACGGCGCCGGTGTCGCGAACCATCGCCTGACGATGCGCGAACGCGCGCTGCACGCGGCGCTTGAAGAACGCGTGATCGATCGGCTCGGCTTCGTCGAAGCTCCACACGCGTGCGCGGATCTGCGAGTGCGGGCTGTAGGCGGCGCGCGCGAGGAAGCGGCCATCGTGCGCGCGCACGAGCACGGTCGCGCCGGGCGCGGGGCGGCCGTCGACATGTTCGATCGCATTGGCATACACCCACGGATGGCGGCGCAGCAGCGATTTTTCTTTCGACGGTTTGAGCGTAACGGTATTCATCAGGTGTCGGTCAGGTACTAGCGATGGCGGCGCGTCGTGGCGCGCGGCGGCAGTCGCGTGATCAGTTGCGTTTCTTTGCGCGAGGATGCGCGCTGTCGTAGACGTGGGCGAGGTGCTGGAAATCGAGGCCCGTGTAGACCTGCGTCGCGGTGATGCTCGCGTGTCCGAGCAACTCCTGCACGGCGCGCAGATCGCCGCTCGACTGCAGCACGTGCGTCGCGAACGAATGGCGCAGCACGTGCGGATGCACGTTGGCAGGAATGCCGGCCGCGAGCGCCGCGCGCTTCACGCGCTCGCGCACGACGTTCGGCGACAGCCGGTTGCCGCGCGCCGACAGGAAGAGCGGATGCGGATCGTGGCGGACCATCCGTTCGCGCACCGCGAGCCATGCGTTCAGCGCCGCGACCGCCTTGCTGCCCACCGGCACGACGCGGCGCCGGTTGCCTTTGCCGAGCACTTCGACTTCGCCGGAATCGAGCTTCAGCCAGCCGGCCGAGCGATAACCGTCGATGTCGGCGAAACGCACGTCGAGGCCGACCAGTTCGGCGAGGCGCAGGCCCGACGAGTAGAACAGCTCGAGCATCGCGTGATCGCGCAGGCCTTCGGGGGAGTCGGCGGGCGCGCTGTCCATCAGGCGCGCGGTGTCGTCGACGGAAAGCGCCTTCGGCAGCGTTTTCGCCTGCTTCGGCGCGCGCACCGCGGCGACCGGATTGGCCGGCAGCTCGATTTGGCCCGCAAGCCAGCGATAAAACGCGCGCCACGCCGACAGCCGATGGCCGATCGACCGCGCGGTGAGGCCGCCCGCATGCGCGCGCGCGACGGCGCCGCGGATGTCGACGGCGGTGAGACTTTCGAGCTGTCTGCCTTTGGCGAGCAGCTTCAGTTCCGCGAGCTCATGCGTATAGCCGCGCAGCGTATGCTCCGACAGCCGCCGCTCGTGCTCGAGATGCGACAGATAGGCGGCGATCGGGTCGGCGGCGGTCACGGTGGGCGGTGACGTTGCGTGGCTCAGCGCGGCAGCAGCCGGCTCAGCGCGGCGCTCGCGAGCGCGCCGATCTGCGTGAGGAAATCGGTGGCCATGCCTTCGTGGAAGCGTCGCGGGTCGGACGAGCCCATCACGAGCAGGCCGAACGTCGGCGCGTCTTCGGCACCTTCAGGGTCGCGCAGCGCAAGCAGCGCGATCGATTCGGTGGTCTGCGCCGTTTCGCTCGTTGGGGCGCTGGGGTCGTCGGTCGCGCTTGCCGGCGGGTTGGCCGCGCCGTTGGACGCGCTCGCCGCCTGCGGGAGCCATTGCGCGGCCTCGAAGCCGGTGTTCGCGCCGCAGTACGGCGTGCTCAGGCTGCCCGCGAAAATCCGCACTTCCTCGCTGACGTGGCGCGCGAAGTCGGCTTGCGCATACGGCTCGGCGACGTCCCACACGCGCAGTGCCGCTTGCGGCACGTCGAAGATATCGAGCAGACCGCCGGCGATCGTGCGCGGCAGCGCGTACGGATCGCGCTCAGCCATCACGCGGATGGTCCAGCGGTTGAACTTCGCCGCGATGCTGTCGTTCTCGTGACCGTAGCGCAGCAGTTCGGCCAGACGCCGTTCGAGATGCTTGTTCTTGTCGCGCAGCATCTCCATTTGCCGCTCCTGCAGCGACACCGCGGCTTTGCCGTGCGGGTTCGCGAGTCGGATGGTCGCGAGCGTTTCCGCGTGTTCGACGAAGAATTCGGGATTGGCGAGCAGGTATTCGGCGACTTCGCGATCGTTCATAGTTTCGGCTAGAGGACTACGAGATGGCCGCCTCGCGGCGGCGCGTAGGTCAATGAGTTAGACGGAGGGCGCCACGGCGGCCGGGCTGGACGGATTGCGCTGCGACGAGTCGGGCGATGCGCTCGACGCCTCTTCTGCCAACTCGATCTCCCCTTCGAAGACGGTGGCCGCGGGGCCGGCCATCAGCAGCGGCGCGCCTGGTTGCGCGATGTCCCACGTGATCGTCAGATCGCCGCCGTGCGTGTGCACGAGCACCGGCGAATCCAGCAGCCCGCGCCGGATACCGGCCGCGGCCGCCGCGCACGCGCCGGTGCCGCACGCGAGCGTTTCGCCCGCGCCGCGTTCGTAGACGCGCAGCCTGATCTCGCTGCGATTGACGATTTGCATGAAGCCCGCATTGACCCGCTGCGGGAAGCGCGTGTGCCGCTCGATGGCCGGACCTTCGACGAGCACCGGGAACGCCTCGGCATCGTCGACGACCTGCACCGCGTGCGGGTTGCCCATCGACACCACCGACATCCAGCGCGTCGTGCCGTTCACGTCGAGCGGCCAGAGCGTGTCCGCGCCTTCGCGGCGGCCTTGCAGACCTTTGGTCGCGAACGGCACGAGTTCGGGATCGAACACGGGAGTGCCCATGTCGACGATCACCTCGCCGTTGTCCTGCATCGTCAGCGTGATCGTGCCTTTCTGGACTTGCACGCGCACGCTGCGCTGGTCGGTGAGACCGCGCTCGCGCACGAACCTGACGAAGCAGCGCGCGCCGTTGCCGCAATGTTCGACCTCGCCGCCGTCGCAATTGAAGATGCGATATCTGAAATCGACGCCTTCGACGGTCGGCTTTTCGACCAGCAGCAACTGGTCGGCACCGACGCCGAAATGGCGATTCGCGAGCGCGCGCACCTGCGCCGTGGTCAGTTCAAGCGGTTGGGTATAGCCGTCGAGCACGACGAAGTCGTTACCCGCGCCGTGCATTTTGGTGAATTTGAGCTTCACGTTTTTCGTGTATCCGTTGCTGCGTAGGGCTTCGCGCGTGCGGGCGGAGCCGAAAATCCGGGCCTTGCCGGCTGTTGGGTGAATCACCCTTTCGAGCCGTGCTGGGCCAATAGCAGATGATACACGTTGGCCCATCGGAAACGGTATGGCGAGCAAGGGGCCTGGATGCCGCCTCACGTGCACTCATCGACGTGCTCCGACTGCCGGGAGCCGGGTCCAGCGCCACTCTTCAATACACCCCCGGCACTCCCGGCGGCCGCGTCTTGAACCGCTTGTGCACCCAGTAATACTGCTCGGGCATCAGCGGAATCTGCTCTTCGAGAAATTCGTTCATGCGTCGCGCATCGGCGTCATCATCGCCGGTCGGATAGTTGTCCCAAGGCTTGAAGACCTTCAGCCGGTAGCCCTTGTAGTTCGGCAGCACTTCGCCGATGAACGGTACGACCTGCGCGTGTCCGACCTTCGCAAGACGGCCGACCGCGGTCAGCGTGCAGGTCGGCACGCCGAAGAACGGCACGAACGTCGAATTGCGCGCGCCGTAGTCCATGTCCGCGCCGAGCATCACCGGTTTGCGTTCGCGCAGCCAGCGCAGTACGACGCGCGCGCTGTCCGCGCGGCTTGCCATGTCCGCGCCGAAACGCGCACGCGCCGCTTTCGCGACTGCCTCGAGCTCCTGATTCGACATCGGCTGATACAGCGAGCCGCACTGGCGCTTCAATGAGTAGTTCAGAAAAATCGAACCGGCCTCGATGCCGACAAAATGAAAGCCGAGAAAGAGCGTCGGCGGCAGGTTCGGGTCGGTCAGATCGATTGCGCTGTCGAGCTGGATCAGCTTTTCGAGCTTCTTCGCCGAGCCGAACCACTGCACGCTGCGCTCGAGATAGCTGCGGATCGCGTGACGGAAGTGCTTCTGCGCGACGTCCTCGCGGCGCTCGTCGCTCCAGTCGGGGAAGCACAGCTTCAGATTCGTATGAACGATGCGCTTGCGACGGCTAGGGATTTGATAGAGCAGCCAGCCGAGCCCGTCGCCGAGACGGGCGACGAATCCATACGGCAATAAGGCAAAGAGTTTGAGCAGCCCGACCGCGAGCTTCGCGCCGTAGCTGCTCAGCATGCAGCCTCCGGGCGCGCGGCGCTGCTAGGGGCGGGATTGCGGGGAGCGGAAAAATTGGCGTGATACCGCACTCGTGGACACTCTGTGACATTCAAAGGAAGTCGCTATAATAAGGGCTTCGCCGAGTTAATAGACAACTTGCGGGGCGAAGCCGGCGGGTGCGGTCCATGGGTTTCCATGAGTCAAGCGTCCATCGGTAAGGTAATCCGCTAAAGCGTCGCCGCTTCAGACTCCCGAAGTCGGCTACGTGGAACGCAACCGTAACCACTAACAGGAGTCTGCAACGTGGCAAACGACTATCTCTTCACTTCCGAATCCGTTTCCGAAGGCCATCCCGACAAAGTCGCGGACCAGATCTCGGACGCGATCCTCGACGCCATCCTCGCTCAAGACAAGTACTCGCGTGTCGCGGCCGAAACGCTGTGCAATACGGGTCTCGTCGTGCTGGCCGGTGAAATCACCACCACCGCGAACGTCGACTACATTCAGATCGCGCGCAACACGATCAAGCGCATCGGCTACGACAACACAGACTACGGCATCGACTACCGCGGCTGCGCGGTGCTCGTCGCCTACGACAAGCAGTCGCCGGACATCGCCCAGGGCGTGGACCGCGCGCACGACAACAACCTCGATCAAGGCGCGGGCGACCAGGGTCTGATGTTCGGTTACGCGTGCGAGGAAACGCCGGAACTGATGCCGCTGCCGATCCACCTGTCGCACCGTCTCGTCGAGCGTCAGGCGAATCTGCGCCGCGACGGCCGTTTGCCCTGGCTGCGCCCGGACGCGAAGTCGCAGGTCACCGTGCGCTACGTCGACGGCAAGCCGCATTCGATCGACACCGTCGTGCTGTCCACCCAGCACGCACCGGACATCGAGCTCGACACGCTGCGCGAAGCGGTGATCGAAGAAGTGATCAAGCCGACGCTTCCGGCCGAGCTGATCAAGGGTGACGTCAAGTACCTCGTGAACCCGACCGGTCGCTTCGTGATCGGCGGTCCGCAGGGCGATTGCGGTCTGACGGGCCGCAAGATCATCGTCGATACGTACGGTGGCGCGGCACCGCACGGCGGCGGCGCGTTCTCGGGCAAGGACCCGTCGAAGGTCGACCGCTCGGCAGCTTACGCCGGCCGTTACGTCGCGAAGAACATCGTGGCCGCGGGCCTCGCGTCGCGCTGCCTGATCCAGGTGTCGTACGCGATCGGCGTCGCTCAGCCGACCTCGGTGATGGTCAACACGTTCGGCACCGGCCGCGTGTCGGATGCGACGATCACGGAACTCGTGCGTCAGCATTTCGACCTGCGTCCGAAGGGCATCATCCAGATGCTCGACCTGCTGCGCCCGGTCTATGAGAAGAGCGCGGCGTATGGCCACTTCGGCCGCGAAGAGCCGGAATTCACGTGGGAAGCCACCGACAAGGCGCTCGCACTCGCCGAAGCGGCAGGCACCGAGCCGGTCGCGGCAATTGCGTAACTAGCGCGTAACCAGCGCGAGTCGATCGTTACCTGAAAGCAAAAAACCCCGCCGGCGTGAGCCGGGCGGGGTTTTTCTTCGTCCGTCGATCGCGTAACGATGCCGTCGCGCTCGAAGTCTTGCACTAGCCACTCAACGCGCAACGGCAACTCACCGGCCCAGCAATCTCAGCGGCTCGCAAACGCAAACGCGAACCACCCGCTGCTGCTCGTCGACAGCCGACGCGGTCGGCGGCTCGCAGGCGTGCGCACCGCCGGCGCGCGTTTCGCGACCGCGAGGTGCAACGGTGTCGGCTTGCGCAGCAATGTGCGCAGCGACAGACGGCGCGTGCCGCTCTGCTGGCGCAGCGCCGAGAAGAACGTATGGAACCAGGTGCGAAAGCCGTCGACGGCCTTCGCGTCGCGCCACTGCTCCCCGAGCGCGCGGGTGCGCGCGGCATGGTGACGCAGCGCCCGCATCATATGACGGCGTGCGGGACGCGCCGCTTTCAGCGCGGCGCGGGTAAGACGGGTGCTCAAAAGAGTATGCATGGCTTCACATTTAGGCAATGAACCGCACGTCGGCGCGTGCATCGGATGTGCACGGACAAACAGCACCATATGTGCCAATGACGGGGTTGCGATGAACGGCCTGAAAGCCGGATATTCGGTGCGGCTCGTATCGCGGGAGATCGCGACGCGAAACACGGCGCGCAGCGCAGCGAAGGTACAACGCGGAGAAACCGACGGCACGAGCCTTGACGGCCTGCGCACGATAGAAAATTGCGTAAGCGGCGATCGACATGCGAGCAGGCTACACGGGAATCGTGACGTCAGAAAGTCGGGTTAGTACCCTGCGAGATCGAATTCCCTCAGGATCGAATCGTCGCTAACAACAATCTGGTTTCACTTTTGACGGGCGATTTGCGTGCATATTTGGCCAGCGAATGTGCGATGTGGGTGCGCCGCACGCTTGAAACTGGTGCATTGGCGCGCCGCGAAACAACGCGCCCCGATCGCGCCCGTTTTACAATCGAACATCAGTTAGTCGACGTTAACGGAACGCCATGTCACTCCATTCGAAGAAAGAGCAGATTCAAACGTTGCGGGAGCAGGGTTTTGTCGTCGTGCCAGAACTCGTGTCGCCCGAGCGTTGCGACGAGCTGAAGCGGATCGCACAGCGGCAGTTGCAGGAAGCGGCGGCGCCGATCGAATTCGAAGCGGATCTGAAGTATCCGGGCGCGCCGTCATCGAAAGATGCGCCGGGCGGACATACGGTGCGGCGCCTGCTCGACGCGTACGGTCGTCACCCCGCGTTCGCGCAATGGGCGACTGCGCCCGAAATCCGTGGCTGGATGGAACTGTATTTTGGCGAGGAGCCGCGACTGTCGCGCGCGCATCACAACTGCATGATGACCAAGCACCCCGCATACGGCAGCCTGACCGGCTGGCATCGCGACGTGCGTTACTGGTCGTTCGAGCGCGACGACCTGGTGTCGGTGTGGCTCGCGGTCGGCCCGGAAACCATCGATAACGGCGCGCTGTGGTTCGTGCCGCAATCGCATGGCGCCGCCTTCACGTCCGACCGTTTCGACGAAGCGAAATTTTTCCGCACGGATCTCGCCGAGAACGAGGCGGCGATCCGCACCGCGGTGTCGCCGGAGCTGAAGACCGGCGACGTGGTGTTCTTCCACTGCAACACGCTCCACTCGGCCGGCAAGAATCTCAGCGATCAGGTGAAGTTCTCGCTGGTGTTCACCTATCACGGCGTAAGCAACGTGCCGCTGCCCGGCACGCGCTCGGCCGCGAAGCCCGAGATCGCGTTCTAGCTATTTTCGTCGCGGGCCTCGTGCGGACACTCAGCGCTTGCGCCCCGACATCGCGATTCCCGTCAGCCCGGCGAGCGTCGCCACCACGCCCGCGACGATCAGCACGATCGCCTTGTTGCTCGGCGAACCGGTAAAGAAGCGCGACACGTCGCTGCTCACCGAATTGAACGCCTGCCCGCCGAAATACAGCAGCACGATGCCGCCGACAATCAGCGCGATCGAAATCGCCTTCGCCATCTGCACCTCCCATCAACCTGAACCGGCCAGAGTGTAGGTGAGCCGCGCGTGCTCGTCTATCCCGCATACTGGGTGCCTGCAAGCGCCGCGTCGATTGGCTAACATAGCGGTCTAGCCGCACCACGGCGACATCACGACAATAAATCCCCCGAGCAGCACGCCTCCCGCAACGCGCGAATCCTCACGCCCGCAATTCTCGGGCGATCTCATCGACAAGGACACTAGCAATGGCTTACGAAGCAGCTTCAGAACGCTATTCGGACATGCAATACCGCGTCTGCGGCAAGTCGGGTCTCAAACTGCCGGCGCTGTCGCTCGGCCTGTGGCACAACTTCGGCGACACCACGCCGATCTCGACGCAGCGTGACATCCTGCGCACGGCCTTCGACCTCGGCATCACGCACTTCGATCTGGCGAACAACTACGGCCCGCCGTACGGCAGCGCGGAAACCAATTTCGGCCGTCTGTTCAAGGACGATTTCAAGCCGTATCGCGACGAGCTGCTGATTTCGTCGAAGGCCGGTTGGGATATGTGGCCGGGTCCGTACGGCCAGGGTGGCGGCTCGCGCAAGTACGTGCTCGCGAGTCTCGACCAGAGCCTGAAGCGCATGGGCCTCGAATACGTGGACATCTTCTATTCGCATCGCTTCGACGCACATACGCCGCTCGAGGAAACCGCGGGCGCGTTGGCGAGCGCGGTGCAGCGGGGCAAGGCGCTCTACATCGGCATCTCGTCGTACTCGTCGGCGAAGACCCGCGAAATGACCAGGCTGCTCGCCGAATACAAGGTGCCGCTGCTGATCCATCAGCCGTCCTACAACATGCTGAACCGCTGGATCGAACACGACCTGCTCGATACGCTCGCCGAAGTCGGCGCGGGCGCAATCGCATTCACGCCGCTCGCGCAGGGGCTGCTGACTGGCAAGTACCTGAACGGTGTGCCGGCCGATGCGCGCGTCAACAAGCCGGGCGGCGGTTCGCTGAAAGACGAGCATCTGAACCCGCAGAACATCGAACACGTGAGGAAGCTCAACGACATCGCACAGCGCCGTGGTCAGAGCCTCGCGCAGATGGCGCTCGCATGGGCGTTGCGCGATCAGCGCGTGACGTCGGTGCTGATCGGCGCGAGCCGCGCGGAGCAGGTGCGCGAGAACGTCGGCGCGCTGAAGAACCTCGCGTTCTCGGCCGACGAACTCGCCGAAATCGATCGCTATGCGACCGAAGGCGGGATCAACCTGTGGGAAAAGCCATCGACGGACCAGGCGATCTGATCGCGTGAGGAGCCGTCCGCGCAACAGGCGGACCGAACGAACGGCAAAACGAAGCCGCACGCTCAGCGTGCGGCTTTTTCGTTGGTACTTCGCGCCGCGCCGCTACACGAGCGCCGGCAGACCCTCGACCAGCGCCACCGCGCACATCACACCGATCAGCGCGCCCAGCACACGCAGCGCGTTGTGTCGCAACTCGGTTTTGCAGGGCAGCGCGCCGACGAATAGCGCACCCGCTAACGCCATCGGAATGACCAGGATGAAATCGCCGATCGTGAAGTACGTCATCTTCGTCTCCTCCCATGCAGGATGGATGCTATTTCGTTCCGGCAGAGGCTGCGGTTTTGAAATCATGCAGTACCAGTGCACGAATTGAGTATAGGAGACGGATGGAGCGGTGCGGCGGCGCGAGCTTGCGCGCCGGCGCTTATTCGCAAGCTGCTGAACGCCGGCGCGACGGGCGTGAGGCGATTTGCGCGGCGCAACAAAACACGGCGCAAAGTATCGAGCGTTCACTTACGCAAGCCTTTCGTTTTGCGCCGATCCATGCGGGATCGATGATCGCGCGCGGCTATTCGCGTGCGCGCAGGCGCGTCGCCGCGACCAGGCCAATCACGAGCAGCGCACCGACCAGCCCGACGACCCCGTTCCAGCCATGACCGGCCCACACGTGGCCGCCATACGAGCCGACCAGGCTCGAGCCGATGTAGTACGCGAGCAGGTACAGCGCCGCGGCCTGGCCTTTCGCATCTTTCGCCAGACGCCCGACCCAGCCGCTCGCGACCGAATGCCCGGCAAAGAACCCGAACGTCACGCATGCGATGCCGGCCGCGACCGCCGCGAGCGGATGCAGCATCGTCAGCGCGAGGCCGAACACCATCAGCAGCAGGCTCCCGATCAGCACGCGCGCGCGGCCGAACGTATCGGCCATGCGCCCGGACCACGGCGACGCGACCACACCGACCAGATAGACGATGAAGATCGCGCCGATCTCCGTCTGATTCAGCCGATACGGCGGCGCGAGCAGCCGGTAGCCGATGTAGTTGTACAGCGTGACGAAGCTGCCCATCAGAACGAAGCCGAGCAGGAACAGCAGCGGCAAGCCCGGTCGCGTGAACTGCCGCAACAGCAGCGTGCGGTGATGCGCGAAGCCGAGCCCGCGGCGTGGCACGAAATGGCGCGATGGAGGCAGCAGTGCGCGGAACGCGAGCATCGACAGCAGGCCGAGCACGCCGATCGTGCCGATTGCGACGCGCCATGAAAACAGATCGGCGACCACGCCGGTGATCACCCGCCCTGCCATCCCGCCGATCGCCGTGCCGCCGACGTACAAACCCATCGCAAGACCGAGACCGTCGGGATGCACTTCCTCGGCGAGATAGGCCATCGCGACGGCCGGCACGCCGCCGAGCGCGAGCCCTTCGAGCGTGCGCAGCACGAGCAGCTGATTCCAGTGCGGCGCCACGGATACGCCAATCGTCAGCACCGACGACACCGTCAGCGACAGCGTCATCAGCTTGTGCCGACTCCAACCCTCGGAGACGAAACCGGCGACGAAAATCGCCAGCGCGAGCGCCGCGGTGGATAGCGACAGCGACAGACTGCTTTGCGCCGGCGTCACGTTGAACGCTTCGGAGAACGACGGCAGCAGCGGTTGCACGCAGTAAAGCAGCGAGAACGTCGCATAGCCGGCGAACAGCAGCGCGAGGCTGGCGCGCCAGTACGCGCGCGAGCCGCGTTCGAGATAGGGGATGTCCGACACGCTGGCGGTGCGGGTGGAAGCAACTGAAGCTGCAACGGGGGAGGGAACGGCAGATGCAGTCCGCTGGGATTGCGGCGGCAGGGTCACAACAGAACTCCTTGGGTCACACGGAAACGCGCGAAAGGCGTTAAGGATACGCTGAAAACTCGCTTCGAGCCCGTGGCGTGGGCAACGCGCGCGCCCTTCACGCCTCGCATGTCGCGCGCCCGTCTCCCGGCGCTAGCCGTGCGCGCCCGCGTCGTTGGCCGGCGCCGGCGTCTGCCTCGCACCCGAAGTCGCGGACGGCGGATGCCCGACCACATCGTCGCCCGGCAGTCCCGACGTATCCCAGCCGCCGCCGAGCGCCTTCACGAGCGCGACGCTCGCGGCCATCCGGCGGCGCGCGATCGACACCGCGTTGCGCTCGTTGGTGAGCGTGGTCGTCTGCGCGACGACCACGTCGAGATAGGTGATCGCGCCGTTCCGGTAGCGGTCCGACACGACCGCGAGCGCGCGCCGCGCGGCCGCGACCGCGTCGTCCTGGGCGGCCGCTTCCTGTTCCAGCACGCGCAGCGCGGCGAGATTGTCCTCGACCTGGCCGAACGCGTTCAGCACCGTTTGCCGATATTGCGCAACGCTTTCGTCGTAGTGCGCGCGCGCCTGATCGTTGGCGGCCGCGCGGCCGCCGAAGTCGAGCAGTGTGCCCGCGAGCGTCGGCCCGAGCGACCACAGCCGGCTCGGCGCGAGCAGCCATTGGCTGTAATTGGTCGCTTCGAGTCCGCCCGTCACGGCCAACACGAGGTTCGGGAAAAACGCCGCGGTGGCCACGCCGATCTGCGCGTTCATCGCGGCGACGTGCCGCTCGGCCGCAGCGATGTCGGGACGCCGCTCGAGCAATCCGGACGGCACGCCGGTCGCCGCGACGACCGGCACCGCGACGAGCGGCGCGACCGGTAGCGTGAAGCCCGACGGCGGCTGGCCGATCAGGATCGCGATCGCATGTTCGAGCTGCGCGCGCTGCACGCCGAGATCGAGCGCCTGCGCCTGGGTCGTCTTCAGCTGCGCTTGTGCCTGCGCGACATCGGCATCGGTCGCGATGCCGCCGGCGTAGCGATGCTGCGTCAGTTCGAGCGCCTGCTGGTAGGCCTTGATCGTGTCGTCGAGGAGTCGGCGCTCCTGGTCGAGCCCGCGCAGCTCGAAGTAATCGGTGGCGAGCTCTGCCTGCATCGACAGCAGCGCGGCGTCGACGTCGGCGGCGCTCGCCTGCGCGCCAGCCTTCGCGCCTTCGACGCTGCGCGACACGCGGCCCCACAGGTCCGGTTCCCACGACGCGTCGACCTGCACCAGATAGTCGTTGAGCGCGAGACCAGCGGTCGATTTATGCAGCACGTTCTCCGAGGTCCGCGTGCGCGAATACTGGACGCCCGCGGTGACCACCGGGAAGAATTGCGAGCGATATTGCGCGACGCTCGCGCGCGCGGCGCGAAAGCGCGCTTCGGCGGCCTGCACGTCCTGGTTCGCGCTCGCGACCTGCGGTTCGAGCGCATCGAGCGATGCGTCGCCGTAGATGCGCCACCACGCGCCGCGCGTGAGCGTGTCAGCGGGTTGCGCGGGCTTCCAGCCGGTGCCCTCGAGTTCGCGCCAGGTCGCGGGCGTGACGGCGGCGGGCCTCACGTAGTCGGGGCCGACGGTGCAGGCGCCGAGCGCGCCGGCGAGAGCCAGCGCGACTGCCGGGGCGCGAATGGAAACGCTCGCCGACCCGCGCGCGAATTCAGCCGAAGACGCAAGCACGCGCCGCAAAACCGACATCTTCATCATCACGTCCTCGCGCCCGGCCGCGCGCCGGCTAGCGTCGCCGGCGAGCTGGCCGCCGCGCCGGTCGCACCGGCGGCTCCAGCCGCGCCTTCCGAAGCCGGACCGTCTTCCGCCTTGCGCGGCACGATGCGCACCGGTGCGCCATCGACGATCGAATCCTGCGGATTCAGGATCACCTGCTCGTTGCCCTGCAAGCCCGCCACGATCGCGACGCGCGTGCCGAAGTCCGTGCCGAGCGATACCGGCAGCAGCTTCACCTTGTGCTGGGGATCGACGGTCGCGACCTTGACGCCGTCGGGGCGGAACAGCAGCGCGTTGCCTGGCAGCGTGAACGACGCCGTGCCCGCGCCGAGCGCGAAATGCACCTGCGCGTACGCGCCCGGCAACAGCTCGCCGCTGCGATTGTCGACGTCGACTTCGACGAGCATCGTGCGCTGCTGCGGATCGACCGCGCCGGCGGTGCGCGCGACCGTGCCCGGATAGTGCCGCGACGGCATCTCGGTCAGCGTCAGAAACGCGCTCTGCTGCGCGCGCACCTGCTGCGCGTACGCTTGCGGCACGTTCACATAGACGCGCAGCCGGTCCGCCTGCGCGACATGAAACAGTTCCTTCGCGGGACCGCCCGAGCTGCCCGCGTCGATCAGCGCGCCGACGTCGACGTTGCGCGCGGTCACGGTGCCGTCGAACGGCGCATAGACTTTCTGGAACGACTGGGTCTTTTCGAGTCTTGCGACGTTGAAACGCGCGGCGTCGAGCGTGGCCTTTTTCGCGAGCATGTCGCCGACTTTTTCGTCGGTCTCCTGCTTCGACACCGACTTGCTTCTGAACATTTCCGTCCAGCGATCCGCGGTGCTCTTCGCCAGCGCGTAATTCGCTTCGGCGTTGGCGAGATCGGCGCGGGCGGCGCGCAACTGGTCGTCGATTTCGGGCGTGTCGATTTCCGCGAGCAACTGGCCGCTCTTCACGCGCGCGCCGATGTCGGCGTACCACTTCTTCAGATAGCCGTTGGTGCGTGCGTAGATCGGCGTGTCGAGGAAGGCCTGCACGTTGCCGGGCAACGTCAGATCGAACCCGGCCGACGACTTCTGCGGCTGCACGACTTCGACGCTTATCTGGCTCGTGTGCTCGGCATCGCGTTCGAGCGCCGCATGCGCATCGTGGCGCGACCAGATGCCTTGCGCGGCGAGCGCGAGCACCGCGACGGCGGCGGCGATCATGATCAGGCGCGTGCGTCGCGCTTTCGCCGGATCGTGCGCGGCGTGACCGCCAGAGCCAGAGCCTGAACCCGAACCCGAGCCGCCGGGACGTTGTGCTTCCATCAAGCTTCCCCTTCGAAATTGCATGGGCAGTCGAGGCTGCCTCTTGTGTCGTGGCATCGCATGTTGCGCGTGCCAGTTGGTACGGTCATCGCGTGCTGGATGTTCATGGCTTCTGCACCACGTGTTCCGCGGCCCGCTGATGCCGCGCCGCGAGCCGTCGATAGATCATCGAGAACACCACCGGCACGAAGATCAGCGTGGCCAGCGTGCCGACCGCGAGCCCGCCGATCACCGCGCGCCCGAGCGGCGCATTCTGCTCGCCGCCTTCGCCGAGACCGATCGCCATCGGCACCATGCCGATCACCATCGCGAGCGCGGTCATCAGCACCGGGCGGAAACGCGTGAAGCCCGCTTCGATCGCCGCGCGGGTCGCGTCGCCGTGCAGCAGCAGCTGTTCGCGCGCGAAGCTGATCACCAGAATCGAGTTCGCGGTCGCGATGCCGATACACATGATCGCGCCGGTGAGGGCCGGGATCGACAGTGTGGTGTGCGTGAGGAACAGCATCCACACGATACCCGCGAGCGCGCCCGGCAGCGCGGTGATGATGATGAACGGATCGAGCCACGACTGGAAATTGACGACGATCAGCAGATACACGAGCAGCACCGCGAACAGCAGACCGGCGAGCAGGCCCGAGAACGACTCGTTCATCGTTTGCACCTGGCCGCGCAGTTCGATCGTCGAGCTCTTCGGCAGCTCGGCTTTCGATTCGTCGATGATCCTGCGGATGTCGTCGGACACGCCGCCGAGGTCCCGGCCGTCGGCGGTGCCGTAGATGTCGATCGTGGTTTGCGCGTTGTAGTGCGTGAGCACCGCGTTGCTGGCTTCGCGGCGCATCGTCGCGAGCGAGCCGAGAATGTTGTTGCGCCCGTTGGCGTTCAACGGGATGTTCGCGAGCGATTGCAACGAATCGATCGTGTATTGCGGCGCCTCCGTGATCACGTTGTAGCTGACGCCGTTACGCGGGTTGAGCCAGAACGTCGGCGTGGTCTGCTGGCTGCCCGACAGCGTGATCAGCAGATTGCTCGCGATATCGCGCTGCGAAAAGCCCGCTTGCTGCGCGCGCGTGCGATCGACGTCGATGAAAATCCGCGGCAGATCGGCGGGCTGCTGGATGCGCGCATCGACGAGTCCCGGCACCGTGCGCAGACGGTTCAGCAGCTTCGCGGCGAACGCACGATTGGCGGCCACCTCACGGCCGACGATCTGGATGTCGATCGCCGACGGCATGCCGAAGTTCAGCGTCTGACTGACGATATCGGCCGGCAGAAACGCGAACTGCACGCCGGGGAATTCGTCGGTGAGCGTGCGCCGCAAGGTGCGCACATAGCCGGTGCTCGGATGATGTTCGGGATTCAGCGTGATCAGGATGTCCGAGTCGGAGGTGCCGATCGTGCCCGTGTTGCTGTACGACAGGTTGATACCCGACACCGGCAGGCCGATGTTGTCGATGATCGAATGCAGTTCGCCGGCCGGAATCAGCTGGCGGATGCGCGCATCGACTCGATCGGTCAGCACCGCGGTTTCCTCGACCCGCATGCCGGTTTTCGCGCGCATGTGCAGTGCGATCGTGCCGGCATCGACGGCGGGGAAAAAGTCGCGGCCGATAAACGGCAGCAACAGCAGCGACGCGCCACAGCACACGAGAAACAGCGTGACGAACAGACCCGGCCGCGCGATACGCGCTTCGAGAAACACGCGATAGCGCTCGCGCAAGCGCGAGAAACCGCGCTCGAACGCATAGTGCACGCGCATGAACGGATTGCGTGTTTGCGCCGGCGCGTGATGCAGATCAGCGGGCTTGTGGTGATAGCGCAGCAGATACTTCGCGAGCGTCGGCACGAGCGTACGCGAGAAGAAGTACGACGCGAGCATCGCGAACACCACCGCTTCGGCGAGCGGAATGAACAGGTAGTGCGCGACACCGGTGAGCAGAAACATCGGCACGAACACGATACAGATCGACAACGTCGACACGAGTGTCGGAATCGCGATCTGATGCGCGCCGTCGAGAATCGCCTGCTCTAGCGTCTTGCCCTGTTCGAGCTGATGGCTGATGTTCTCGATCGCGACGGTCGCATCGTCGACCAGAATCCCGACCGCGAGCGCGAGCCCGCCGAGCGTCATGATGTTGATCGTCTGGCCGAGCGCCGACAACGCGATGATCGACGTGATCATCGACAACGGAATCGATACCGCGATGATCAGCGTCGCGCGCCAGTTGCCGAGGAACAGCAGAATCATCAGGCCCGTCAGGCACGCGGCGATCAGCGCTTCACGCAATACGCCCTCTACCGATGCACGCACGAACAGCGACTGGTCGGCGACAGGGTCGATATTCAGCGACGGCGGCACCAGATTGCGCAGCGTCGGCATCATCGTCTTGATGCGGTCGACGATATCGAGCGTGGACGTGTTGCCGCTTTTGTTGATCGTCAGCAGCGCGGCGCGCTGGCCGTTCACGCGCACGATGTTGGTCTGCGGCTGGTAGCCGTCGCGCACGTGCGCGACGTCGCGGATATAGACGGTGCCGTTTGCGGTGGTGCGGATCGGAATGTTGTTCAGCCCGGCGAGCGAATCGGGGCTGCCGTTCATTACCAC
Source organism: Paraburkholderia youngii (assembly GCF_013366925.1). Classification (NCBI taxonomy): domain Bacteria; kingdom Pseudomonadati; phylum Pseudomonadota; class Betaproteobacteria; order Burkholderiales; family Burkholderiaceae; genus Paraburkholderia; species Paraburkholderia youngii. The sequence continues at coordinate 6,264,463 of NZ_JAALDK010000001.1, read as the reverse complement.
CGAGTACTCGGTCGAGCCGATTTTCGCGGTGCCAGAAGGCAGAATCAGGTTCTGCGCGGAGACCGCGCTGACCACGTCCATCGGCGACAGATTGCGCTCCTGCAGCTTGCGCGAATCGATATCGATCATGATCTGCCGTTGCTTGCCGCCATACGGCAGCGGCGCGGATGCACCCGGTACGGTGGCGAGCTGCGTCTTCAGGAAGTTATTGCCGAAGTCGAACAGCTCCTGCTCGGTCAGCGACGCGGACGACAACGCGAGCCGCAGAATCGGTACCGTCGACGCGTTGTAGCGCAGGATGAACGGCGGCGTGATGCCGGGCGGCAGCGAGCGCACTTGCGACTGCGACAGCGCGGTGACCTGCGCGAGCGCTTCGTCGATATTCGCGCCCGGCTGGAAAAAGATCTTGATGACCGTGATGCCGTTCAGCGACGTCGATTCCGTGTGTTCGATATCGTTGACCGCCACCGACAAGCCGCGCTCGTAGTTCAGCGCGATGCGCCGCTCCATTTCGTCGGCGGGCAGGCCGTTGTACGACCAGATCACCGACAGCACCGGAATATCGATGTTCGGAAAGATGTCGGTGGGCGTGCGCAGAATCGTCAACGGCCCGACGATCAGCAACAACAGCGCCAGCACGACGAACGTATAGGGGCGCCGTAGCGCGAGACGAACGATCCACATGACTAGCGCCGACGAATGAAATCAGCCGCGGCCGCGCCGCGTGGATCGGAAACGCAGGCGCGCCCGTGGGCGCGAAGACAGGTGCGAGGCTGCGCCTCACCCGCATCTGGCAGATCGTTCTGGCAATGCACGTTTTTGATGTCTCCCCCCGCAGGGTTTATGATGGTCTTCATTACGACGTCTGACGCCGAAATCATCGGCCGTGCGCAGCGTAATGGGAATAGGGCGAAACGACTGGTGAAAGCCTTCTATTCGCCTTCCCAAAGCCCCGCAAAGCGGGAACAATGACTCGAAGCTCTCACGCGCCAGGCGCGCGACAGATTAAGTGCGCACGCAACGTCCAATGCGAAGCGGCGTTTTTATCATCACCTCGACCGGCGTGAAATCATAAAGCCGGCTAAGGGAAGCGGGGAATTATCATGGAAGTCGGTTCCATTGTCCGATCGGTACATATCGCCGTGCCGCAAGGCGCGCGCGGAATCGTCATGCGCATTCTTGGCGACATGGCGATGGTGGCGTGGTACGCCGGCGAACCCGGCGCATCGCGGCAGCTCAATACCGAACCCTTTTTCCTCGAAGACCTGATCGATACCGGCGACCTGATACGTCCGGCCGGCGCGCAGACGCATTGAACGAGAGGCTTACCTGTTGCTCATTGCCGTTGTGTGACACGCAGGAGTGGGTTGTAGTGATGTTGTAAGGTGAGATCGGCTCGCCAGCATCGCTGCGGGTTGATGCGCGCGTCGATTCACGGCGCGCCGCAAATCAGCCCGTATTTCCAGCGTGCCACGCACGCATTGCGAGCCGTCGCCCTCGTCTTTAGCCGCGGCGCGGCGCACAATGCGGGGCATGAACGACACCATTCCCGATAATTTCCATCCTGAGGCCGGCGCCGATGGCGCCGTGCCGTTCGCGCGGCTCACGCCGGAAACCGTGCTGGACGCGATCGACGGCGTGCTCGCAACGTCCGGCGTGCGGACCGACGGCCGTCTGCTGCCGCTCAACAGCTACGAAAATCGCGTCTATCAGGTCGGCGTCGAAGACGGTCCGCCAGTGGTCGCGAAGTTCTATCGTCCCGAGCGTTGGAGCGACGCGGCGATTCTCGAAGAGCACGCGTTCGTCGCCGAACTCGCCGCGCGCGAGATTCCGGCCGTGCCTGCGCGCATGCTCGATGGCCGCACACTGCATAGCTTCGACGGTTTCCGCTTCTCGGTCTTCGAGCGACGCGGAGGTCGCGCGCCGGATCTCGACCGGCGCGACACGCTCGAATGGCTCGGACGTTTCATCGGACGCATTCATGCGATCGGGCAAACCCAGGACTACGCGGAACGTCCCGCGCTGAACATCGACACGTTCGGCTACGAGCCGCGCGACTTCCTGCTCGCGCATCGTTTCGTGCCCGACGACCTGCGCACCGCGTGGGAAACCGTCGTGAATCTCGCGCTCGAAGGCGTCGCGCGTGCGTTCGAGCGGGCCGGCGAGATTCGCACATTGCGTCTGCATGGCGACTGTCATCCGAGTAACCTGTTGTGGACCGATGCGGGCCCGCATTTCGTCGATTTCGACGACAGCCGCATGGGTCCCGCGATTCAGGACCTGTGGCTGCTGCTACCGGGTGAACGCGCGGAGGCGTCGCGCGCGCTCGCCGATCTGCTCGCCGGCTACGAGGATTTCTGCGAGTTCGAGCCGCGCGAACTGTATCTGATCGAAGCGCTTCGCACGTTGCGGCTGATTCACTATCAGGCGTGGCTCGCCCGCCGCTGGAACGATCCGGCGTTTCCAGCGGCGTTTCCATGGTTCAACACCCAGCGCTACTGGGAGGACCGCATCCTCGAGATGCGCGAGCAGATCGGCGCGATGCAGGAAGGGCCGTTGTGGCCGGTTTGACGCGTTAACGCGTTGATGGTCAAGGCGCCTGCGACGCCACGTTCGACGACTCCACCAGCGTCGATCTGACGATCACCTCCGCGCGCACGTCCCGTCCGATCGCTTCGATCGCGGGACGCATGCGCGTGAAATCATCGGGCGTGCACACGTCGCTGTCGAAATGGGTGGCGCCGTCGCGCGTCATCGTGACCACGTTGCTGAGCGGATCGAACGTGTACTCCGACGTGAAATCGACGAAGCGGTCCTGCGTGCGTTGCGCCTCCGGCATGTCGAGCACGCGGAAGTTGGCCGGCAGTTCGATGCGCGCGCGTTCGTGGATCGCGAGGTTGTGGCACACGAACGGCTGCGTGCGCTTGCGTTCGCCGAGCCAGTAGCGCGTATCGGCCTCAACGCCGCCGCCGAGGCTCGTCAAGGCCGGGATCGATGCGGTCATGCCGGTCACCACGAGACTTTCCAGCGTCCCCTTCATCGTCAGCGTGAGCGGGCCGTCGACCGCGCTGAGGTCGCTCGTCGTCAGCGTCGCGGTGCCGCGCAGATTCGCGTTGCGCAACTCGGCCTGAATCGATTCCTCTCGTTGCCCGGGCGTCTGCGTGCGTAGCCGCGCGCGGGCCTGCTCGGCATACGGTCCGGCATCCTGCAGCCGATACGTGAAGCTCGCCGAGCCGTCCGGTTCGATCTTGATCGCGAGATCGGTGCTGCGCGACATCTGCGCGGTGGCCGGTGTTTGCGCTAGCACGCCGTCGTCGATCAACACGGTGGGACGGTTCATGTCGGATGAAGGCAGAAAACCGAACTCGACGTTCGACGCGGTCGAATCCGCGTACGTCTGCAAATCGGGCAGCCACGTGATCGCATGATTGATGACGCCGTAGCCGGGCACGCTCGGCAGCGTGTAGATGGTGCCGCTGCTGATCAGCGCCGGCTCGTTGCGCACGCCGACCGCGTCGAGCAGCGCGCCGTAGAGCGCGACGTGGTCCTTGCAATCGCCATAGCGGTTCGCGAGGATCGCGCTCGCGCTGTGCGGCACGACGGAGCCTCGCCCGACGTAGATCGCGACATAGCGGATATTGCGGCGAACCCAGTCGTACAGCGTTTTGGCTTTGTCGCGCGGGGTGTGATCGTGCGCGGTCAACTGCTGCGCGAGCTGGGTGATCGCGGCGTCGTGCGTACCCGGGTCGGCCGCGGCGCTCCGATAGGACGCGGCGAACGCGGCATAGCTCGGAAACGTCGACACCATCAGCCGATCCCCGTACGACACGTACGCGATCGAGCCGCGTTCGAGCCGGTCGAAATGCGCCTTGTCGTAGCGGAATTCGTAGCGCGTGCGGCCGTCGCGCGTGATGGGCGTCACCGCGCTGAAGCCGCGCGCGTCCGCGTACAACGGCTTGTCGGCGGGCAGGTCGTAGATCAGGCGGAAGTTGCGGGTCGGCGCGAGGTCGGGCGGCGTGAAGTCGCTGAATTCCCCAGGCACGATCGGCTGCCGCTGCGTCTTGCGGTACGTCAGATGCACGCGAGCGCCGGGTTCGACCGCGGGGAACACTATCACCTTTTCCTGGATGTCCTGGAACATCGGCGCGTCGAACGAACGGACTTCCTGCACGTCGCGGATCTGCTCGGGCGCTACCTCGTGACGTTTACCATCGGCGGTGACTGTATAGGCCTCGAGGATCTGCACGTCGGCCATGTTGCGGTTGAACCAGACGTATTGCTGCGCGACCCGCTCGACACCGGCTTCGTTGTTCACGCGCAGCGTCATCGAATCGAGCTTCGCATACGAGCCGTCCGCGCTGATGGTGAAGGTCTGCGTCTCGCCTTCGTTGGTGTACGGGTCGTCCAGTTTGACCGGCACGCTCGCGCTCGCGGCATGAATGCCGGCCAGCCAGCTGGCGGTGGCAAGGACCACGAGGCAGAGTCGCATGACGGCAGGTGTCCCCGGACGATAACGTTGACGGCATCGCCAGCTAGCGTCGTTTCACGCCGCGCGGATGTCAAGCGGCTGGCGCGCATCTGGAAGCGACTCGAAGATTGCCGGGCGGGTATGCACCGCGCACCCACAGCGTCCCGACATTGAGCAAAACACTTAATTGTGTAATGATAATGCTTCTCAATTGAAAGGCATCGCAAGCTTTTTGTCACGCGTCTCCTCCTCTGTGACCGCCAGCCAGCCCTTCACGCGATCGCCCGAATCACAAGCCGGCCGATCCGCCTCTTCTCACTCAAATTCTTCTTGCCGCTCTAGCCTGGAGTCCGTTTTGAACGCGCCTGAATCGATCGATTTGAAACCTACCGTCGCCGCGCCGGGCGTCCCCGCGCCGGGCGCCGCCGCGCAGCAGGCGCCGGGGCGGCAGCGTTCGCGTCGTGCGACCTTCATCAAGTGGCTGCGCAATGTGCATGGCTGGATCGGCTTGTGGGGCGCGGTGCTCGGGCTGATGTTCGGCGTGACCGGCTTTCTGCTCAATCATCGCGCCGGTCCGCTGAAAATTTCCACGGGCGCGCCGCAGGTCGAGGAAATGCAGATCGCGGTGCCTGAGAAACCGCTGCACTCGCCGGGGGAGATGGCGAAGTGGCTGCAACGCGAACTGAAGATCGACGGCAAGCCCGGACGCGCGAAGCGCGAGCCCGCCCATCCGGTCGCGTGGGGCGATCACAGCACGATTCAGCCTGAGCAATGGCAGGTCGGCATCATGGGCCCGGGGCAGAGCGTGCAGGCCGAGTACTGGGTCGGCAATGGCTTCGTGACGGTGAAGCACACGCGCAACTCGTTTTTCGCGACGCTGAGCAATCTGCACAAGGGCGTGGGTCTCAGCGTCGGGTGGGTGCTGTTGATCGACACGATCGCGGGCAGCCTGATTCTGCTGTCGCTGACCGGCGTGCTGCTGTGGACCGAATTGAATAAACGCCGCGTGGTGGGCGTGGTACTGGTGAGCGGATCAGTGATCGCGGCGGTGCTTTGCGGCTTGATGTAAGCGCGGAAGGCACGCCCGGTGCCCTCCGTCTGGTTTGTTGAACGCGGCAGGCTACGCTTTGCAAGCGGCGCCACCCGACGCCGCAATTTCCCGTGCAGCCTTTGCGCCTTCGACCTGCAATAGCGTCGGCAGCGACACGCCATTCTTGGCCGCCGTCACCTCCGCGAGAATCGACACGGCGATCTCAGGCGGCGTCCTGCTGCCGATATAAATGCCGACTGGCCCATGCAAACGGGCCAGTTCGGCTTCGTTCAAATCGAACTCCTTCAAACGTTCGCGTCGCGCGTGATTGTTCCGGCGCGAGCCGAGCGCGCCGACATAAAACGCCGGCGTCTTTAATGCTTCCATCAGCGCGAGATCGTCGAGCTTCGGATCGTGCGTGAGCGCGATCACCGCGCAGCGCTCGTCGAGCTTCATGTCGATCACGGTATCGTCCGGCATCGTGCGGACGATCTTCGTGCCCGGCACGTCCCATTCCTCGGTGTATTCCTCGCGCGGATCGCAGACCGTCACCTGATAATCGAGCCCCACCGCGATGTGGCACAGGTAGCGCGACAACTGCCCGGCGCCGATCACGAGCATCCGGTAGCGCGGGCCGTGGATCGTCAGCAGACGCTCGCCGTCGAAATGCACGCCGTCGGTCGCCTGCGCGTTGTCGAGCCGCACCGCGCCCGTCGCCATGTCGAGTTCACGCGCGACGAGCCGGCCGCTCTCCACCGCGTGACACAACTCGGCGATGCCGCTTTGCCGCGTCAACGGTTCGAGCACGAGCTGGATCGTGCCGCCGCACGGCAGCCCGAAGCGATGCGCTTCCTCGGCCGTGATCCCGTATTTCACCGCTTCCGGATGCGTCTGCTCGATGCCCTGTTGCCGTACGCGGTCGATCAGATCGTCTTCGATGCAGCCGCCCGACACCGAGCCCACCACGAGGCCGTCGTCGCGCACCGCGAGCATCGCGCCCTCGGGACGCGGCGACGAGCCCCACGTCTTCACGACCGTCACGAGGAGCGCGCGATGTCCGTCGTCCAGCCAGCGGGCGCTAGTCTTCAGAACTTCGAGATCCACGCTGTCCATGATTTTTTCCCTTTCTTTGCTTCGCCGCCGGACTCGCCGTCCGCGGCCTCTTTCGATTCCGTTTGCTCAGACGCTGACGCGGCTTCGGCTTCGGTTTCGGTCTCCACCGAGGCGTCACCGTCCGCAGCTTCATCAGCGCTATTCTCACCCGAGAGCTGGGCACTCAAGCGCTTGAAAAACTCCCCGGCAATCTTGCGCGCCGCGCCGTCGACGAGCCGCGAGCCGATCTGCGCGAGCTTGCCGCCGACCTGCGCGTTGGCGGTGTAGGAGAGCTTCGTCGCGGCATCGCCGTCGGCTTCGAGCGTGACCTGCGTATTGCCCTTCGCGAAGCCGGCCGCTCCGCCCTGGCCTTCGAACACGATCGTGTAGGCGTTCGGCGCGTCGATGTCGGTCAGTTGCATGCGCCCCTTGAAGCGCGCCTTGACCGGGCCGACCGCCGCGCTCAGCGTGACCAGGTACGCGTTTTCGCCGTCCGGGTCGATGCTTTCGCAGCCGGGGATGCAAGCGCGCAGAATCTCGGTGTCGTTCAACGCGTCCCACGTTTGCTGCTGCGCGACCGGCAGCGTATGAGTTTCGCTCAATTCCATGACGTTGCTCCTGCGAGTGTCGTCGCGGCGACGGCGTGGCGAGGTGTGCGCGTCAATTGCGCGAGGTCGCGGCCGAACGCTGCGAGACTGTCTAGATTATGAACCGGACGATGCGCGTCGACATACGGCAGGATCGCCTGCACGCCGCGCGCCTTCGGAGTGAAGCCGCTGAACCGCAGCAGCGGATTGAGCCACACGATGCGATGCGCGAAACGTGCGAGGCGCGCTATTTCGGTATCGAGCACGTCGATCGCTTCGTGATCGAGACCGTCGGTGACGAGCAGCACCGTTGCGCGACCTGTGAGCACGCGGCGCGCCCAGCGTCGGTTGAATTCGGCGAGCGCCGCGCCGATGCGCGTGCCGCCCGACCAGTCGACCACCTGATCGCTGAGCGTCGCGATCGCGACGTCGGGATCGCGTTCGCGCAATGCGCGCGTCGCGTTCGTGAGCCGCGTGCCGAACAGAAACACCTGCAGACGTTCGCGCGACTGCAACAACGCGTGGCAGAAGTACAGCACCGCGCGCGAGTAGTTGCTCATCGAGCCGGAAATGTCGAGCAGCAGCACGAGCGGCGGCTTGCGCTCGACCCTCGCGCGATACTTCCACACGGTCCAGTCGCCACCGGCGCGCACCGCGTGCCGCGCGCTCGCGCGCAGGTCCGCGTGCGTGCCGTGCGATGCCGCCTTCAGGCGCCGCGTCGGTTCGGTGGCGAGCGGCAGCCGCTGGCCGCGGATCAGATGACGCAGCGTGCGCCATTCGTCGGCGCTCAGCGTGTCGAAATCGCGATGACGCAGCCGCTCTTCCGCGCTGAACGTCAACTGGGCATGCAACTCATGCTGCTCGGTTTCTTGCGGCGCATTCAGAGGCGGCGACGGCGGCATGCGTACCGCGAGCGCATCGGCGAGACGGTTGTTGCGCTTTGGCGGCGGCAGGCCGTCGCGCACTTTCGGCAGCAGCAGGGCGCGCAGCTTGCCCTCCCAGTCGGGGTCGCGCCAGAAAAGATCGAATGCGGCATTGAAGAGCTCGCGTTCGTCGGGCGCGGTGACGAGCAGCGCGGCAAGCGCGGCGCGCACGTCGTCGCGGCGGCCGAGATCGATCCACTGCAACGCGGCGAGCGCGTCGACGGCCTGTGCGGGCGACATCGGCAAACCGGCGCCGCGCAGCACGCGCACGAAATGAACGACGTTGCGCGCGAGCATGGGCGCGGACTGCTGCTTTTCGCCGTCGTGTCTGCGTATGCCGATGTCGTTCGTCATGCCGACGACCCTCACCCGGCCAGACACTGCGCGATCTGCGCGGCATCCACGCGCGCGAGATCGTCCTGATACTTGAGCAGCACGCCGAGCGTGTTCTGCACCGATTGCGGATCGAGCTCGGTGACCGACAGCGCTTCGAGCGCGCGGCACCAGTCGATCGTTTCGGCGATGCCAGGCGCCTTGAACAGATCCATGCCGCGCAGCCGATGCACGAAGTCGACCGCGCGCCGCTGCAATTGCGCCGACGTTTGCGGCGCGCGCGCGGCGACGATCTCGAGTTCGCGCTCGCGATCCGGATAGCCGATCCATTGATACAGACAGCGGCGCTTCAACGCATCATGCACTTCGCGCGTGCGGTTCGACGTCATGATGACGAGCGGCGGCTGTGCGGCGCGCACGGTGCCGTATTCGGGAATCGATACCTGGAAATCCGAAAGCAGTTCGAGCAGGAAGGCCTCGAACGGTTCGTCGGCGCGGTCGATTTCGTCGATCAGCAGCACGCGTCGCGCGCCGGGATGGTTTTCGTCGGGCATCAGTGCCTGTAGAAGCGGACGCTTCAGCAGGAATTCGCCGCGATACAGCGTGTCGTTGTCGGGGCGCTCGCCGCTCGCTTCGGCGAGCCGCAGCGCCATGATCTGGCGCGGGTAGTCCCACTCATAAAGCGCGCTCGCGGTGTCGAGTCCTTCATAGCATTGCAGCCGCAGCAGCGTGGTGCCGAGCATGCCGGCCGCCGCTTTCGCGAGCTCGGTCTTGCCGACACCCGGCTCGCCTTCGACGAACAGCGGCCGCTCCATGCGCAGCGCGAGATACAGCGCGGTCGCCAGTTCGCGGCTCGCGAAATAGCCTTGGGCGGCGAGTTGGGCGAGGGTGTCGTCGATCGAAGCCGGCTGCATGGTGGTCCTGAATCTGCGCGACAGGCCATGACAAGGCGCGGCGCGAGTGAAGAACGCAATGGGCGCGAGCTCGGCGTTGAACGCAGGCGCCTGCTCGCGAAAGGAACGAAGCCGGCTTGCGCGCGCCAGGATGTTCGCGCGGCAAGCCGGGCCGCCTAGCGAGTATCGCTAGGCATTTGCCTTCGTGACCGCGCGCGCGGCGAGCAGCGGAATCAGATGCGCGCGATACGCGGCGCTCGCGTGCATGTCGTCGTTCAGCTCGCCGGGCGACACGCTGACCGCGCGTGCCGCCTCGGGCGTGAAGTTCGCCGACAGCGCGCTTTCGAGCTCGGGCACGCGAAATACCGACGACGCCGCACCCGTCACCGCAACCCGCACAGCGCCTGCAGACTTCGCGACGAACACGCCGACCAGCGCGAAGTGCGAGGCCGGATTGCGGAATTTCTCGTACGCGGCGCGCTCGGGCACCGGAAACTCGACGGCGACGATCAACTCGTCGGGTTCGAGCGCGGTCTCGTACATGCCGACGAAGAAATCGCTCGAGGCGATGCGCCGCCGGTCCGTGACGATCGTCGCGTCGAGCCCCATCGCGGCGGCCGGGTAGCACGCGGCCGGATCGTTGTTCGCGAGCGAGCCGCCAATCGTGCCGAGCGCGCGCACCTGGCGATCGCCGATATTCGAAGCCAGCTCCGCTAGCGCGGGCAACACGCGCCGCACGTCCGCATGCCCGGCGACGCCGGCATGACAAACGGCCGCGCCGATCGTCACCTTGTTGGCGTCGACGCTGATCGTCTTGAGCGCGGGAATGCGCGTCACGTCGATCAGTTGCGACGGCTGCGCAAGACGCAGGCGCATCGTCGGCAGAAGGCTCTGGCCGCCGGCGAGAAACTTCGCTTCCGGGTCGGCGGTGAGGGCTGCGGCGGCCGCTTGCGGATCCGTCGCGCGTTGATACTCGAATGAATACATGTCGAATGCTCCGCTCAGGATCGTTGGGTCAGGCCTGCTTCGCCGCTTGAATCGCGGACCACACGCGATGCGGCGTGGCTGGCATCTGCAGATTGGTCACGCCAAGGGGGGCGAGCGCGTCGATGATCGCGTTGATCACGGCCGGCGGTGAACCGATCGCGCCCGCTTCGCCGCAGCCTTTGACGCCGAGCGGGTTGTGCGTGCACGGCGTGCCCTTCGAGGTCTCGACCGTGAAGTCGGGCAGATCGGACGCATGCGGCATCGCGTAGTCCATGTACGAGCCGGACAGCAGCTGGCCGCTGTCGTTGTCGTACACGCAGCGCTCGAGCATCGCCTGGCCGATGCCTTGCCCGAGCCCGCCATGCACCTGGCCTTCGACGATCATCGGATTGATCACGTTGCCGAAATCGTCGACCGCGGTGAACTTCTGGATGCGGCTCTCGCCGGTGTCCGGATCGACTTCGATCTCGCAGATGTACGCGCCCGACGGATACGTGAAGTTGGTCGGGTCATAGAACGCGCTTTCTTCGAGGCCCGGTTCGAGCACATCGAGCGGATAGTTGTGCGGCACGTAGGCTGCGAGTGAAATTTCCGCGAACGCCTTCGTGCGGTCGGTACCCGCGACGCGAAACACGCCGTTCCTGAACTCGATGTCTTCAGCCGACGCTTCGAGCAGATGCGCGGCGATTTTCTTCGCCTTTGCCTCGATCTTGTCGAGCGCCTTCGAGATTGCCGAGCCGCCGACCGCGATCGAACGCGAGCCATACGTGCCCATGCCGAACGCGATGCGGCCGGTGTCGCCGTGCACGATCTCGACGCTGTCGAGCGGAATGCCGAGGCGGTCGGCGACCACTTGCGCGAAGGTCGTCTCGTGGCCTTGGCCGTGGCTATGCGAACCCGTGAACACGGTGACCGAACCGGTCGGGTGCACGCGAATCTGGCCGACTTCGAACAGTCCCGCGCGCGCGCCTAGCGCGCCCGCGATGTTCGACGGCGCGAGACCGCATGCCTCGATGTAGCACGAGTAGCCGAGGCCGCGGCGCTTGCCGTTCTTTTCCGATTCCTGCCGGCGCGCGGGGAAACCTTCGACATCCGCGAGCGTCAGCGCGCGCGACAGGATCGCGTTGTAGTCGCCGGTGTCGTAGGTGAGGCCGACCGGCGTCGCGTACGGGAACTGCGTGATGAAGTTGCGGCGGCGAATTTCCGCGGGGTCGAGCTTCATCTCGCGCGCCGCAGCTTCGACCAGACGCTCGACGACGAACGTCGCTTCCGGCCGGCCCGCGCCGCGATACGCATCGACCGGAACGGTGTTGGTGAAGACCGCCTTCACTTCCGCGTAGATCGCGGGCGTCGCGTATTGGCCGGCGAGCAGCGTCGCGTACAGGATCGTCGGCACGCTCGACGCGAACGTCGACAGATAGGCGCCCATGTTGGCGATCGTATGCACGCGCATCGCGAGGAACTTGCCGTCGGCGTCCAACGCCAGCTCGGCCTTGGTCACGTGATCGCGGCCGTGCGCGTCGGAAAGGAACGCCTCGGAGCGCTCGGCCGTCCATTTGACCGGCCGGCCGAGCTTCTTCGATGCCCACGTGAGCGCGACGTCTTCCGCGTACAGGAAGATCTTCGAGCCGAAGCCGCCGCCGACGTCCGGCGCGATCACGCGCAGCTTCGATTCCGGCAGCGACAGCACGAACGCGGCCATCAGCAGCCGCTCGACGTGCGGATTCTGATTCGCCACATACAACGTGTAGCTATCGTCCTGCGCCGAATAGCTCGCGTTGACCGCGCGCGGTTCGATCGCGTTCGGCACGAGCCGGTTGTTGACGATGTCGAGCGTGGTCACGTGCGCGGCTTTCGCGAACGCGGCGTCGGTCGCGGCCTTGTCGCCGTGACCCCAGTTGTAGCAGACGTTGTCGGGCACTTCGTCGTGCACCGCTGCCTGACCCGGGTCGGCCGCATGCGCGGTATCGACGACGGCCGGCAGTTCTTCGTAATCGACCTCGATCAGTTCAGCTGCATCTTTGGCGGCCTTGATCGATTCGGCGATCACGAGCGCGATCTGGTCGCCCACATGCCGCGCCTTCGTATGCGCGATCACCGGATGCGGCGGCTCGTTCATCGGCTTGCCGTCGGTGCTGTGGATCAGCCAGCCGCACGGCAGTCCGCCGACCTTCTCCGCCGCCAGGTCCGCGCCGGTGAAGATTGCGACCACGCCCGGCGACTGTTTGGCCGCGCTCGTGTCGATGCTGTTGATCTTCGCGTGCGCGTGCGGCGAGCGCAGGAACACCGCGTAGGTTTGCTGCGGCAGCACGATGTCGTCGGTGTACTGGCCTTTGCCGGTCAGGAAGCGATAGTCTTCTTTGCGTTCGACGGCGGCGCCGATCAGGCTCTGGGTATCGGGTGCGTTCATCGTCGGCTCCTCAGGCGGTTGCGCCGGCGGCATTCGCGCCGGCAGTTGCGCTCGATGCGGCGGACGCCTTCATACCCGCGGCGCCTTCGAGCACGGCCTTGACGATGTTGTGATAACCGGTACAGCGGCACAGATTGCCGTCGAGCTGTTCGCGCACTTCGTCGCCGGTCAGATCGGGTTGACGCTGCACCAGCGACACCGCGCTCATCACCATGCCCGGCGTGCAGAAGCCGCATTGCAAACCGTGGCAGTGCTTGAACGCGGCCTGCATCGGATGCAGCGCGCCATTGCGCGCGAGCCCTTCGATGGTCGTGACTTCGGCGCCATCGGCTTGCGCGGCGAGGATGTTGCAGGATTTGATCGCGCGGCCGTTCAGATGCACCGTGCAGGCGCCGCATTGCGCGGTATCGCAGCCGACGTGGGTGCCGGTCAGACGGAGTTGATCGCGCAGGAACTGGACAAGCAGGGTGCCAGGGTCGACTGAGGCGCTCACGGGTGCGCCATTGACCGTCAGACTGATGCTGATCGCCATGAAGCTGTCTCCTATATTGATCGGAGCGAGCGCTTCGGCGTATCGATCCCCGCCTCCACGCTGACCACGATCCCATGCAAGATAGTTGCTGTGGGTGAGACCGGACCTGTGATTGTTGTTGCCCCTGCTTTTGCTTCGACTGCGTGTGACTGCGATTCGCGAGGTCCGATGAGGGTGCTGCGGGTTTTACAAGTCTGCCGAAAAGTAAAGCACAAATCGCGCGGACGCGCTATGAGGGGAAGTGTGTCGGCGCGCGCGAGCGCACCAACAGAAGACGGCGGCCACGGAACGGGACGCCGCAAAGACGAGCGCCCCGTCTGCAGGGCATGACGGGGCGCTTCGATAAATCAGCGGAAAGCGAGGCCGCGCTCGCGAGCATTCAGCTCATTGGCGTGGCCTCGTTGAAAACGGCGCCTTACTTTGCCAGTTTCGAATGACGGCGCGAGTAGCCGAAATAGACGATCATGCCGATCGCGAGCCAGATCAGAAACGCACCCCACGTGATGCCTTGCAGATTCAGCATCAGGAACAGGCACGATGCGACCGCGAGCACCGGCACGACCGGCACGCCCGGGCAACGGAACGCGCGCGGCAGCTCGGGGTGCGTCTTGCGCAGCACGAGCACCGCGATCGACACCATCGAGAATGCCGCGAGCGTGCCGATATTGATCAGTTCAGCCAACACATTGAGCGGCACCAGCGCGCCGATCAGGCCGAAGAAGATACCGACGAGCCACGTCGTGAAGAACGGCGTCGCGAAGCGCGGATGCACTTTCGACAGCTTCGCGGGCAGCAGCCCGTCGCGCGACATCGCGAAGATCACGCGCGTCTGACCGTAGGCCATCACGAGAATCACGGTCAGCATGCCGAGCACGGCGCCGAGGTCGATGAAGCCCGCGACCCAGTTTTGCCCCGCGAGCTGCAGCGCGTACGACACCGGGTGCGAAATGCCCATGAACTTCTCGGACGGCACGATGCCGGTGACGACCGCAGCCACGGCCACATACAGCACCGCGCACACGCCTAGCGACGCGATGATGCCGATCGGCAGATCCCGCTTCGGATTCTTCACCTCTTCCGCCGCCGACGACACCGAGTCGAAGCCGATGAACGCGAAGAACATCACCGCGGCCGCGCCGAACACGCCGCTCCAGCCGTGCGGCATGAACGGGTGCCAGTTGGCCGGCGTGACGTGGAACACGCCGACGCCGATCACGAGCAGCACGACCACGACCTTGATCGCCACCATGATGTTGTTGATCCGCGCGGATTCGCGCACACCGACCGACAGCAGCGTGGTGATCGCCATCATCACGAGGAAGGCGGGCAGGTTGAACAGCGTTTCGTGTCCGGGGACGGCGCCGGGGGCCGCGGTCAGCGCCATCGGCAGCGACACGCCGAAGCCCGACAGCAGCGACTGCAGATAGCCTGACCAGCCGACCGACACCGCCGAGGTCGCGAGCCCGTATTCGAGCATCAGGTCCCAGCCGATGATCCACGCGGCCAGCTCGCCGAGCGTCGCGTACGAGTACGTGTAGATCGAACCGGCGACCGGAATTGTCGACGCGAATTCGGCATAGGCGAGGGCGGCGAAGCCGCAGGCGATGGCCGCGATCACGAACGAGATCATCAGCGCGGGGCCGGCCTGCAAGGCGCCCGTGCCGGTGAGCACGAAGATGCCGGTGCCGATGATGGCGCCGACGCCGAGGAAAGTCAGGTCGAGCGCGCCGAGCGCCTTTTTCAGGCCGGCGGTCTGAGCGCTTGCCGCAAGCATGTGCTCGACGCTCTTTTTGCGAAACAGGGACATTGGCGTGGGTCTCCAGTGGTGCACGCGTGTTGCGCGCCGAATGTCGGGAAAACCCGCAATTCTAGCGGATGCGTGCCACCGGGCCGGTTCAAAACGGCGCTTCGTGGACCAGGGCGATGGGGCGGAGACTCCCGCCAGGAGGGGGCCTCGGGGTGGTCTTGCGGTGCCGCAAGCGGGGCGGCCGTCAAGCTTTTACTGAATAGGCGATCGATGGGGACGGAATTTCTTCGTTTGCGCGGACGCCACGATCGGCTCGGGCCGACTGCGGCACAACGCCGCAGTCATGGGCTATGGCGTCTGCTGGCCTAGCCGGCCATCGCTGGATTCAGATCGACGAGGCGGTTGCTCATCACATAGAACGTGAGCTCGGCGTTGTTGCGCAGCTTCATCTTGTCGAGCAGCCGCGTGCGGTACACGCTGACCGTCTTCACCGACAGCGACAGTGTGGCCGCGATATCGGTGAGCCGTTTGCCCGACGCGAGCATGCACAGCGTCTGGTACTCGCGATCGGACAGCTTTTCGTGCGGCAACTGCTCGCCGTCGAACGACACGTAGTCGGCGAGCGCCTCGGCCATCTCGGGGCTCACGTACTTGCGGCCCGCGGCGACTTGCTGGATCGCGCCGATCATCTGCGCGGCGTCGACCGTCTTCGACAGATAGCCGGACGCGCCGGCCTTGAGCGCGCGCACCGCGTACTGGTCCTCGCGGTACATCGAGAACATCAGCACCGCGACGCGTGGCGCCTTGCGCTTCAGGCGCTTGAGCACCTCGACGCCATTCATGTCGGGCAGCGAGATGTCGAGCAGCACGACGTCGAAGCTGTGATGAACGACCGAGTCGAGCGCTTCCGAGCCGCTTTGCGCCTCGGCGACCTCGCGCGCGACGCCGCGATCGAGCAGCAGCTGGCGAACGCCCTGGCGGACCACCGCGTGATCTTCGACGATCAGGATGCGCAGGCTCATGGTCGCGGGCTCACGATTGCAGCGCGCGCCGGGCGGCGCGCGGGGCGGGGGTGGTAGCCAGCACCGCGTGCCACGCGAAGCGGGCCTGGATCAAGGTGCCGCGCGGGGCGACGGCGCCGTTGCTGCCAGTGCCGCAATCCTCGCCGCAACTGACGCTTGCGCGCCTCGCGCCGACCCGCAACGTGCCGTCGAATGCGGCGCAGCGCGCCTGCATGCCGGCGAGGCCGAAATGGCCGGCTGGTTCTTTCTGGCCACCGCGTTCGCGCGCGCCGCGCGGCAGGCCGATGCCGTCGTCGCTGACGAGGAGCCTCAGATGACGCGCACCCGTTTCGATACGCACGTCGGCGCAGCTCGCGCGTGCGTGCTTCGCGACGTTGTTCAGCGCTTCCTGCGCGACGCGGAACACGGCGAGTGCGGCATCGGCGGGCAGGCGCGCGAGACGCGCGTCGTCGGCGCAGGTGACGGTGGTGCGCAAGCCGGTGCGAGAGGAAAAGTCGCGCACCCAGCACTTCAGCGCGCCGGCGAGGCCAGTCTCGAACGACGGCGCGTGCAGTTGCGCGATGGCCTCGCGGTTCGACGCGTGCACGGCGTCGAGCGAACGGTTCGCGACCGCGAGCGCGGCCGCGCATTGCGGCGGCGCGTCGGCGGGCAGCCAGGTTTCGATGCTGGCGAGCGCGAAGCGCGTCGCGGTCAGCTCGGCGCCGACGCCGTCGTGCAACTCGCGCGCGACGTGGCGACGTACGCTTTCCTGCGCGTCGACCAGTTCGGCCGACAGCTCGCGCACCCGCGCGCGCAGCCGCTCGATCTCGCGCGCGGCGTGCGACGGCATGTCGAAGCCATCACGCTGCGCGGCCGAGGCCAGGGCAGCGTTGAACGGGACGGCAGTCGACGTATCCATGAATTTCCCTCTCCAGGACGCGAAGTGGACAGCGAAGCGGGCGCGCGCAGACGGAATCAACGCCTGCGAATCACGAGGTTTCGCGTCGGACGAAACACGATGGCCCAACGTAACGAAATTTACATTCAGTAACAACTCGGCTTGACGATGTTCAGTGCATGAATTTGTCTGATCTCGCGGCGCGATGATATCCCAAAAAGATTAAAAAAGTAGTCGCACCAAGGCTTAGCGCATGGTTTGTAGAAATTACTTGATGTTTGTCATACGCCCGCCGTGTCAGAGGAATTCTGACAGCGAAGGTGATGTAACAGGGTCCAATTTGTAACGGAGCAACAAAAAAAGGAGCCCAGAGGCTCCTTTTTTGGAATTCGCGGTGCGTGGGCCGCGAGAGGGAATACCGGCTTAGCCGACGAAGGCCTTTTCGACCACGTAATGACCCGGCTCGTTGTTGCTGCCTTCCTTGAAACCGGCGTCTTCGAGCAGCTTGCGCGTGTCGCGCAGCATGTGCGGGCTGCCGCACAGCATGACGCGGTCGTTTTCGAGCGAGAAACCCGGCACGCCGAGGTCGGCGAACAGCTTTTCGGTTTCGATCAGCTCGGTGATGCGGCCGCGGTTCTGGAACGCTTCGCGCGTGACGGTCGGGTAGTACAGCAGCTTTTCCTGCACGAGCTCGCCGAGGTGTTCATGCGCCGGCAGGTGCTCGGTGATGTATTCCTTGTACGCGAGTTCGTCGACGAAACGGCAGGTGTGCGTGAGCACCACGCGCTCATAGCGGTCGTAAATGTCCGGATCTTTGATGATCGACATGAACGGCGCGAGGCCCGTGCCGGTGGACAGCAGCCACAACGTCTTGCCCGGCAGCAGGTTATCGGCCACCAGCGTGCCGACCGGCTTCTTGCCGATCAACACTTCGTCGCCGACCTTCAGATGCTGCAGACGCGAGGTGAGCGGACCGTCCTGCACCTTGATGCTGAGGAATTCGAGATGTTCTTCGTAGTTCGCACTGGCGAGGCTGTAGGCGCGCAGCAGCGGCTTGCCGTCGACCTGCAGGCCGACCATCGTGAACTGGCCGTTTTCGAAGCGGAACGACGGATCGCGCGTGCAGGTGAAGCTGAAAAGCGTATCGGTCCAGTGATGGACGCTCAGGACGGTTTGTGAATTCAGGTTGCTCATGGCTTCTTGGATAGTGCGAAAACAAAGGCGGCCAGTCGTCTGAGCCGGCCGGCACGGCAAGGGCGATGCTGCGCTGATCCGTGGTCGGGACTCCCGCGCAATCCAGCATTTTACCGTGCCCGCCGGGGCGGGGCCGCGGCGCGGCGGGCGAGCGTGGTAAAGCGGGTTGCCAAACCGGGAAGCGGCGGCGCCGGCTTGCTGGCGCCGCGAAGTACGTTGGCGTGAGAGCGGCCGTGCTTCAGCGGGGTACGGCGGTTCGGCGAACGCCGCGCAGGGCGGCTGCCATTGGCTGTCCGGCAGGCGTGAAAGCGACGCGCCGCGTGGGCAACAATTTCAAGATGATACCGAAACGCGGCGTGCGCTGCAGCATTGACCATGCTGATAAGGCTGGCAAATGGGGCGACTCGGGTTCGACTATCGGTTGCATGGCGCGATTTTTTGGGGAATACGCCTGACGTCACCTCGTTTACGCAGGACGCGAGTCGCGCGAAGCCAGGCGGTGCGGTGGCTGCGCGACTCGTCCTGGCGGCCGCGACCGCCCCTGCGAGTAGGAGGTGTCAAATGGAAACTTCTCGTGCGATGTCTGCATTCGGTTCATATACGGACTTCACCGGATTGGTGATACGG
This sequence comes from Paraburkholderia youngii, assembly GCF_013366925.1. Classification (NCBI taxonomy): domain Bacteria; kingdom Pseudomonadati; phylum Pseudomonadota; class Betaproteobacteria; order Burkholderiales; family Burkholderiaceae; genus Paraburkholderia; species Paraburkholderia youngii. The sequence continues at coordinate 6,245,741 of NZ_JAALDK010000001.1, read as the reverse complement.
GCACGCGCATCGCGCCGCTTACGTCGTGCGGTGTGTCAGGCCGGTCTGCTGGTTTTATCGTTGGGGGCGGTCGGGGCCGAGGCGCAGGAGGTGATTTTGCCGCCGCAGTCCGTGACCTCGTCGACCGTTCCGGCCAACGGCGATGTGAATCCGTATGGCATGGCGTTCGTACCGTTCGGCGTGCCGTCCTGGAGCATGCTCAAACCCGGCGATGTGGTGGTGTCGAATTTCAATGCGAAGTCGAACCTGCAGGGAACCGGTACGACGATCGTCAAGCTCGTGCCCAATAGCAATCCGGTGACCTTCTTCCAGGGAAGCAATCTCGGTCTCACGACGGCGCTCGCGGTGCTCAGAAGTGGCTTCGTGCTGGTGGGCAATGTGCCGACTACGGATGGCAAGAACGTCGTCCCTCCGGGCTCGCTGCTCGTCATCAATCCGCAGGGCGGGCTCGTCACGGAACTGAAAGATAAGAAGCTGCTGGACGGCCCCTGGGATCTCACCGTGATCGACGGGGGGCAATTTGTCCGGGTCTTCGTCTCGGACGTGCTGAATGGGAAGGTCGCACGGATCGATCTTGCGATCGGGGAGAACGGCGTTCAGATGCTGCCCAGCTCGACCATCATCGCGTCAGGCTATCTGCACCGCACCGATCCGGCGGCGCTGGTGGTCGGCCCGACCGGACTGGCGTACGACCCATCGCATGACGTGCTCTACGTCGCCTCGACCGGTGACAACGCGGTGTTCGCCATCTACGGCGCCGCGGGCGCGAATCACGATGGCGGCGTCGGCCGGATGATTTACCAGGACAACAAGCACCTGCACGGTCCGCTTGCGCTGGCACTCGCACCCAACGGGCATCTCGTCACCGCAAACGGCGACGCGGTCAACCCCGACCCGAATCAGCCCAGCGAAATCGTCGAGTTCACCGTCGACGGACAGTTCGTCGCCCAATTGCAGGTCGATCCTGCGCCGGGCTCGGCGTTCGGCCTCGCCTTCGGCCTCGATAGCAAGCGCCACCTGCAGTTCACGGCGGTGGACGACGCCACCAATACCGCGACGGTCTGGACGTTGCGCACGAACAATCAATAAGGAAACCGAGGACGACGATCGGGGACGTCCTGACGCGTCGGGGACACGTCACGGTCACACGGTTTCACGGCGAGTCTATCGGTACACAGATATGGGTCGGGGGCGGCGATTGTAGCGGCAAGCCTCAGTCAAATAAGGAAAATCTGTCCGATGGTATTGTTGACGCCAACTCGCGGGTGCCGCTTGCTCAGGCCGCCGCCGCCCGCTTTTTTCCTCGCTGTTTCAGCACCCGCGCCTGCAGCACGATCACGAGTAGCAGGAACACGCCGCGAATCACCGATTGCCAGTACGCGGACAGACTGATGAAGCCGAGTCCGTTCTCGAAGTTCAGCAGATTGAACACGAGCCCGAGCAGCAGCACGCCGGCGATCGTCATCGCGACGAAACCTTCGCCGCCGGTCAGCAGCGTGCCACCGAGCACGACCGCCGAGATCGCGAACAGCTCCCAGCCGACGCCTTCGTTCGGCTGCCCCGCGCCGAACTGCGCGGCGAGGATCACGCCCGCCATGCCGGCGAGCAGCCCGCTGACCGCATAGGCCATCACCAGGGTGCGGTCCACGTTAAGCCCCATCAGCCGCGCGGCCTCCTCGCTGCCGCCGATCGCGAGCGAGTGCCGCCCGAAGCGCGTGCTGCGCAGCGCGAGCCAGCCGGCCACCGCGGCGACCAGCGCGACGAGTCCCGGGATCGGCAGTCCGAACAGGTCGCCCTGACCGAAGTTGCCGAAGTTCGAATCGGCCGCGATCGAGACCGCATCGTTCTTGCCCAGCAACAGCGCGACGCCGTGCGCGCCGAGGCTCGTCGCGAGCGTGACGATGAACGGCAGGATCTTGAGCCGCGTGATGATGATGCCGTTCAGCACGCCGACCGCGAGCCCGGCCGCGCAGCCCGCCAGCACCGCGACCCAGCCCCCGTAGACGCTCGTCAGCGCGGCGACCACGCTGGCGAGCGCCGCGACCGTGCCGACCGAAAGATCGATGCCGCCCGTGATGATCACGAAGGCCATGCCGATCGAGATCAGCGCGAACATCGAGTTGTAGCGCCAGAACGATGTGATGTTGTACGCCGAGCCGAAGTGGTCATAGCGCACGAGGCCAAAGACGACGAGCGCCGCGAGCGCAAGCAGGATGGGAAGATTCTTTTTCATCGCATCGAATCCGGAAAGGTTGTCAGCGCGAGCGCCGCTGCACGTAAACCGCCGCGACGATGATGCCGGCCTTCACGACGAGCGCGGCCGCATCGGGAATGCCGTGCGCGAGCAGCGTATAGCGCAGCAACTGGATGATCAGCGCGCCGATCAGCGTGCCGCCTATATACGCTTTGCCGCCCGTCAGCGCGGTGCCGCCGACCGCGACCGCCGCGATCGCATCGAGTTCGACGCCGAGCCCCACGACGTTCGCGTCCGACGAGGAATTCACCGAGATCGAGATCAGCCCCGCGAGGCCCGCGAGCGCCGCGCACAGCGTGTACGCGACCATCTTGACGGCAGCGGTCGGCACGCCGCTCAGATACGCGGCTTTCTCGTTGCCGCCGGTGATCAGCAGATACTGGCCGAACAGCGTCTTGCGCACGACCCACACGAATACGCCGACCAGCGCGAGCATCAGCAGCACCTGGAATGGCACGCCCGCGACCTTGCCGAGCGCGATCCACTGAAAGGCTGGCGTGTTGAACGCCTGTAGGCTGCCGTCGGTGACGACCTGCGCGATGCCACGTCCGGCGATGAACAGCACGAGCGTCGCGACGATCGGCTGCACCGATAATCGCGTGACGAGCAGGCCGTTGAACACGCCGCACAGGGCGGCCGCCAACACCGGCAGCACGAACGCGAGCGCGATGCCGAGCGGTCCCGCGATGTTGAGGAACAGCATCGGCGCGAGCGCGCCTGCAATCGCCATCGACGCGCCCACCGACAGATCGATGCCGCCCGTCGCCACGACCAGCGTCATGCCGATGCCGACGATCACGATGGTCACGACCTGCGTCATGTTCACGTTGAAGGTCTGCAGCGACCAGAAATGCGGCGTGAAGATCAGGTTGAACAGCACCATCGCGAGCAGCACGATCACTTCGCGCTGCATCGCGAGATGGCGCCACTTCTGCACGGTGCTCGCGGACCGAGCGGGCGGCGTGTCGGTCGATTGCATCATGGTTGTATCGGCGCCCGGCGCCTCGCCGCGCAGCGGATTGGAATGCAGCTTAAGCGCCATGACGGTCGCCCTCCAGCGCGTCTTCGATATGTGCCGCTCGCGCGGCTTGCGCGAGCGCAGATTGGCCCTCGCTGCCGTAGGCGATCGCATCCATGATCGCGGTCTCGCTCATATCGGCTCCGTTCAGTTCGGCGACCGTGCGGCCGTCGCGGATCACGACCGCGCGATCGGCGACCGCGGTCAGCTCTTCGAGCTCGGACGCGGACAGCAGCACCGCGAGCCCCGCGTCGCGCAACTCGCGCACGATCTTCGCGACGTCGGCTTTCGCGCCGACGTCGATGCCGCGCGTCGGCTCGTCGAGCAGCAGCAGCGCTGGTTCGGCCGCGAGCCAGCGCGCGAGCAGCACTTTCTGCTGATTGCCGCCCGACAGCTCGCGGATCGGCTGATCGGCCGAGCGCAGCTTGATGCCGAGCGAAGCGATGAAGCGATCGACGATCACCTGCTGCTTCTTCACATCGACGATGCCGTTTTTCGCAAGCGTGCGCAGGCAGACGAGCGTCAGGTTGTCGCGCACCGACAGTTCGGGGACGATGCCTTCGCCCTTGCGGTCTTCGGTCAGGTACGCGAGGCCGCGAGCGATCGCGTCCTGCGGAGATTTCAGCGCGACCGTCTCGCCGCCGATCGCGAGCGAGCCTTGCGCCAGCGGATCGGCGCCGAACATCAGCCGCATCGTTTCGGTGCGGCCCGAGCCGAGCAGGCCGGCCAGACCCACCGCCTCGCCGGCGTGCACGTCGAGCGACACGCCGTTGACCTTCGGCGGCGCGCCAAGCTGTGTCGCGCCGATCACCTGCTTGCCGCGCTTCGCGAGATTCGCTTCGCGCGTTGCCGTGTCGTCCTGCACGACCGCGGCGAGCGAGCGGCCGAGCATCGTCGTGACGAGCTGCAGCTTGTCCATCTCGGCCATCGTGCTTTGCGCGACCGTCTGGCCATCGCGCATCACGGTCACGCGATCGCACAGCGCGTAAAGCTCGTCGAGCCGGTGCGACACGAAGATCACCGCGCGGCCGTCGTCGCGCAGCTTGCGCACGACGGTGAACAGCAGTTCGACCTCGCGCTCGTCGAGCGACGACGTCGACTCGTCCATGATCACCATCTTCGCGTCCGACGACACCGCGCGCGCCAGCGCCACCATCTGCTGGATCGCGGTCGAGTAACGGCCGACCGGCTTCTTCACGTCGATCTGCAAACCGAACGAATCGAGCAGCGCCGCCGCGCGCTGCTGCACCGTGCGCCAGTCGATCAGACCGAAGCGGCGCGGCTCGCGGCCCAGAAAGATGTTTTCCGCGACCGAGCGGAACGGTACCAGGTTGATCTCCTGGTAGATCGTGCTGATGCCCGCTTCGCGCGCCTGCTTCGGCGTGCGGAAATCGACCTCGCGGCCTTCGAAGCGCACGCTGCCCGAGCCGCGCCGATAGGCGCCGGTCAGGATCTTGATCATCGTCGATTTGCCGGCGCCATTCTGGCCGATCAGTGCGTGCACTTCGCCGGCTGCCACGCTCAGATTCGCGCCGCGCAACGCGGGCACGCCGCCGAAGCTGATGCCGATGTCCTGCATCTCGAGCAGCGGCGAACGGGTAAGGGGGGAGTGTGGCGTCTCTTTGCCAGATTCCGTCACGGGAGTTCTCCTGATGCGGATGCTGCCGATATTGCCGGATGACCTGTTGCTGGCGACGCGGTCGGGCCGCCCCAGCGCGTGCGGCCCATGTTACGCCCGTATAAAAGCGAAGCGACGGTCCGTCGGTCACGGGCGCGTCGCTTCGAAGCCTTCCCGCCACCCGCCCGACGAGGAGACATTCGTAGAAGGCGGGTGACTTCCTGCTACAACGCCGAAGGGAGTCCCCGGGAATATGCCGCCCCGGGGCACTTCCCGATGCTTGCGATCAATAGCCGTACTGCATGTTCTGCTGCACGTTTTCCTTGTCGTAGAAGCGGTCGGACACCTTGACCCAGGTCGGGATCTTTTCACCCTTCGCATAGCGCTGCGCAACGTCGCAGGCGAGCGGGCCGAAGAACGGGCTCGACTGCACGCTCGCGCCGAGCTCGCCAGCCGCGATCGCGTCCATGCCGCCCTTGGTCCCGTCGATCGTGACGATCTGGATGTCCTTGCCCGGCTGCTTGCCGGCCGCCTTGATCGCGGCGATCGCGCCGAGCGCCATTTCATCGTTGTGCGCGTACACGGCGGTCACGTCAGGATGCGCCTGCAGCAGCGTTTCCATCACCTTGCGGCCGGTGTCGCGCGCGAAGTCGCCGCTTTGCGACGCGATGATCGTCATGCCGGGGTTCTTCGCGATCACTTCGTCGAAGCCCTTCTTGCGATCGTTCGCGGCCGACGCACCCGTCGTGCCTTCGAGCTCGATGATCTTCGCCTTGCCGCCCGTTGCCTTGACGAGCCAGTCGGCGGCGCGGTGACCCTGATCGATGAAGTCCGAGCCGATGAACGTGATGTAGTCGCGGCCCGCCTTCGCGACCGACTGGTCGACGTTGCGGTCGACGAGGATCACCGGAATGCCGGCCTTCTTCGCCTGCAGCACGACCGGCGCGAGCGGCTTTTCTTCGCGCGGCGGGAATACCAGCAGATCGACGTGCTGGGCGATCATGCTTTGAATGTCGGAGACCTGTTTGGAGTTGGAGCCGTTGGCGTCGGTCATCACGATCTGCCAGCCGCATTTCGCGGCGATGTCCTTGAAGCTCCTGGTTTCAGCGAGACGCCACGGGTTGTTGCTTTCGGTCTGCGCGAAGCCGACCTTCAACGGGGTCTTGGTCGCCAGCTTCGGCAATGCGTCGTCGGCATGCGCGGCCGCCGCGCCGACACCGATTGCCAGAGCCAGCAGCGAAGCTGCGAGCGGACGAATCTGCTGCTTGCGCGCGTGCATGCGCGACTGCGTAATGAGCGACGCCATGTCTTCCTCCAGTAACCGGTGACGGTGTATTTGCTTTTTGTGCTGCTCGGGATTGTCTCTGTCCAGCCGGGAGCCCGGCGCTGTTTCGACGGCGAGGATGCAGTTGGCTATAACCCACCGGTGCGCGTTCTTCCCGACCCGACATGCCGATTATTCCACTCGGAATTATTATCGGTCAATCACTAATAATATTAATCGTCGCCGGTTTTGCCTCGGTAATTACCCTGACCGAGGCGCGTTCGACCAGTGGTCCGTCGAGCTTCACCGTGCGATGGCGCACCGGTGCGCCGGCCGCGCGGTTGTGCTCTTCCTGCAGCAACGTCTCGACGGCCCAGCGGCCGAGTTCGTAGTTGGGCAGCACCACCGTCGACAGCGGCGGATGTGTGTGGCGGGCGATTTCCTGGTCGTCGTAGCCGAGCACCGACACGTCCTCGGGCACGCGCAGACCGAGCTGCTTGAGCGCCTCGATCGCGCCGATCGCGGTCAGGTCGTTCGCGCAGAAGATCGCGGTGGGCGGATTGGCTTCGCGCATCAGCGACAGCGTCAGCTCGAAGCCGAGGCCCGAACTCCAGTCGCCGTCGCGCACGAGTTCGGCCGCGAACGGCAGATCGGCGGTCGCGAGCGCGGTGCGGTAGCCCTTCAGGCGGTCTTTCGCGGCGTCCTGCCATGGCTCGCCGTTGATATAGCCGATGCGCCGGTGGCCAGCCTGCAGCAAGTACTCGGTCGCCAGATGGCCGCCCGCGACCTCGGCCGGCACCACCGACGAAAACGTGCTGTCGCCGGTGTAGCAGTTCAGCAGCACGGTCGGCACCTGCGACAGCGCGGCGGGCGGCGCGACCTTGCGCGTGTAGACGGTCGCGTAGATCACGCCGAATACGTGCGGATTGGTGATGACTGTGTCGAGTACCTGTTTTTCGATGTCGGCGTTGCCGTGCGTCGAATAGACGGCGAGCATCTTGCCGCTCGCATACGCTGCGTCGCGCGCGCCGTCGATGTTGACGACCGGGTGTGGGCTCGTGGAGATTTCATCGGCCAGATAGACGATCAGATTGCGCTCGTCGCTCGATGCGGTGAGCGGCTCGCGCAGCGACAGCCGGTAGCCGAGGTCGTGCGCGGCCTTCAGCACCTTGTTGCGGGTGGCCTCGGAGAACTTCGCGCCGGCCGCGTTGTTGAGCACGAGCGAGACGGTGGATTGCGACACGCCGGTGAGCTTGGCGATGTCGGTCATGGTGGGACGGCGTTGAGTCGATTTTTTCATTGTGCGGGCCGCGCTGGGGCGGCGCTGAAGCAGGGGAATGCCAGCGGCATCATGCTGCTGACGGTACCACTAATAATATGCGCGCGGCAACGCGCGCTAACCCGCCAATTGGGAATTGAGCTTACGCTCCGTCACCGGCTCTTTTTGAACGAATTTATTACTAATAATATTGACCGGCAATGCGGTGTCGTGCGATTCTCGCTTGGGGCGGACTGCCGTAGTCCGCCGGCCGCGGGGTGCGCGGCACGTCAAAGGAGATATGAATGCACGTTTCTGTTGCCGCTTTCCGCTCGCGGTTTCGCCTCGTCTGACCATGCGCGACGTTTTCCTGAATCCTGCCCGGCCGGGCGAGGCATATGCCGTGATGCGATCGCCGGCGCAGCTGTCATGGCTCGACGATCCCGCGATCGCCGCGCGCCTCGTCACGTTGTCGGCCGGCGCATTGCGCGCGGTGCTCGCGCCGGACATTGGCGGCGCGCTCGCGGCGTTCTATGAGGTCACGCCGGAAGGCCCGTTGCACTGGCTGCGGCCGGCGCTGCCGGAAGCGTTCGAAGCGCGCGATCCGCTGCGCATGGCGAGCTTCCCGCTGTTCCCGTACTGCAACCGGATTCGCGATGCACGCTTCGCGTTCGACGGCGCGACGATCGATCTCGCCGGAAACGACCCGCATTTCGCCCACGCGCTGCATGGCAACGCGTGGCGTCGTCCGTGGCGCGTCGGAGCGCGCAGTGAAAGCGCGGTGGACTTGCACTTCGAGCACGAGCCCGATGCGAGCGTGACCGGCGACTGGCCGTTTCGTTATCGCGCGCGGCAGCGTATCGAGTTGCGCGGCGGCGCGCTGCACATCACGATGTCCGCACGAAATCTCGCCGATCGGCCGATGCCGTTCGGCATGGGCCATCACCCGTACTATCCGCGCACCGCGGCGACGCGCATCCATGCCGACGTGCAGGCGATGTGGCACGCGGACACCGATGTGCTGCCGACGCATCTCGGCCCGCATCCTGCCGTCGACGCGTTGCGCGCGGGCATGTCACCCGACGCGTTCGATCTGGATAACAACTTTTCGAACTGGTCGCGCGCGGCGACGATCGCGTGGCCCGACGAGCGCCGCAAGCTGACGATGCGCGCCGACGCGCCGTTCGATCACCTGGTCGTGTTCGCGCCGGCCAACGATCCGCAGCTATGCGTGGAGCCGGTCACGAACACGACCGACTGCTTCAACGCGATTGGTACACAAGAGCACGTCGGCGGCTGCGTGTTGCAGCCGGGGGAAGAGATAGAAGCGGCGTTGAGCTGGACACCGAATCGCGAGTGAAGGGAGCACGCGCTTTCCGTTGGCGGAGGCGCAACGAGCGAAAACGTTTACTCCAAGCGCAACTTCGCCATATACGGCAAATGATCCGACAGCCACGCGGTCTCCTGCGTCGGCTGGATCCATTCGACCGGCTGCATGCCGCGCACGAACATCTTGTCGAGCGACAGCGCCGGCGAGAACGCCGGGAACGTGCGCGCCGGTTCGCCGAGCAGCGTCGCGACTTCCTGCAAGCCGTGCTCGCGAAAGAGCGGCACCGAGTCGTTGCGCCAATCGTTGAAGTCGCCGGCCAGCACGAGCGGACCGTCTGGGGCTTCCTTCGCGATCCAGTGCGCGATCCAGTTCATCTGCCGCAAGCGCGCCGGACGCGTCAGCGCGAGATGCGCGCACAGCAGCGTGACGAGCCGCCCGCCGAACGTCGCACGCGCGACCAGCAGGCCGCGCTTTTCGAAGCGGTGCGCGGAAATGTCCCAGCGGCCGCCGAGATCGAGCGGATGCGGCGACAGAATTGCATTGCCGTGCCGCCACGACGGCTTGAACACGTTCGGGCCGAGTGCGACTTCGAGTTCGAGCGCGCGCGCGATTTCGGTCGCCTGACAGTGCCAGACGTCGGTCAGTGGATCGTCCATCGGCGCGCCGAAACTGCTCGCCAACACCGGCGACGGCATGCGCCGCGCCATCGCTTCCTGCAGGAAGTACGCGTCCGCGTGAGTCGATTGAACCCAGCGCTGCATCGCCTGCCAGGCCTGAAAACCGAGCGGTGTGCGGCCTTTGTGCAGGTTCCAGCTCACAGCGACGAAATCGTTCGGCGCGAGGCTCTCGCGGATCAGTTCTTCTGGGTTTCGCATGCCGCGTTATCCACGTGTTCTATTTGAGCGCGCCGGTCAGGCGCGCGGTTCCTTTCAGTTTGGAGTGTTGCCGCCAGTCGCGGCGCCATTGCCGCTCGTGCCGCCATTCGTACCGTGGGCATTCGCACCGTTGCTCACGACGCTCGCGTGCACGCGGTACACGAGATTCGGATTGCGATCGACGATCGTCCAACTCGCCCATTGATCCGGCGGCACCACCAGACCCGGGTGGCTCGCGCTCACCTGGCGCGGTTGCGGCGGCAGCTTGCAGCCGATGTCGGTGCGCCCCGCGCTGTTGTCCTCGAGCGTTTCCTGCGTGTCGATCGAAAACATCACGCCCTCGGGATCGACGCGCAGCGGCGACACCGTGATCGTGCGCGACAGATCGATGCTGCCGGCCGGCTGGTCCTTGCAGCCGACATTGTGTTGCACGACCTGGTGATGCGTATCCGTGCGCGCCTGGCCGACGGTAGTGGTGCCGTCGAACGCATCGATCTGCTGGCCATCTTTCACTACCTGCAATTGCCATTGCACGACCTGCTGCGCTGGCTGTTGTTGCGCGTGGGCGAGCAACGAAGCGCCAAGCAGCATGGCCACGATACTGGTTTTCCACATATAAAGGTTCTCCGCTCACGCGTCGGTTGCGGGGTTGCCTTGCCTCTCGCCGCAGCAGGTCAGAGAGCAATCTTACCCCCGATGGCCGCAACGATTTCTGACACGGTCGACGAGGGCCGGTTCAGCAACAATCCATTCCAGATAAGGATCGGAATGGCAGCGATCGTTAGCAGCAGAGCCGCGCGACTGCTGGCTTGCACGCGTTTGTGTCCTCGCTACACTGGACTGGAATCGGCGCTCAGAAGGCGCCGCCGCTGCAGAATCAGCCAGACGGGGTGAGCGATGACGACAGCAATGGTCAAACAGGAAATCGCCGTGGCCTCGTTCAGCCGGGTGTATGACCTCGATGAGGTCGAAAGCGCGCTGAACGGTCTCGGCGAAGGCGCGAACGAGGCGCTGCGCACAACCTACGAAAAGATGCTGAAAAACGGCAATCTGCGCTTCTGCGTGAAGCCGAACCGGATGCCGTCGATCGACGATCTGATCGACGCGCTGCCCAATTTTTCCTCACCGCTCGACGACATCCGCAAGCAGGTCGCGCTGTGCCTCGAAACCGAGGATCGGCTCGAACTGATGCCGATCCTGCTGCTCGGCGAACCCGGCATCGGCAAGACGCATTTCGCGAAGCAGTTGGCGCGCCTGCTCGGCACCGCGTACCAATATGTCGCGATGAGTTCGCTGACGGCGGGCTGGATTCTGTCGGGCGCGTCGTCGCAATGGAAGAACGCAAAGCCGGGCAAGGTGTTCGATGCGCTCGTGAACGGCAGCTATGCGAACCCGGTCATCGCTGTCGACGAGATCGACAAGGCGACCGGCGATTCGCAATACGACCCGCTCGGCGCGCTGTACGCGCTACTCGAACACGACACCGCCCAGAGCTTCGTCGACGAGTTCGCCGAGATACCAATCAACGCGGGCAACGTGATCTGGATCGCGACCGCCAACGACGAACGCGCGATCCCCGAGCCGATCCTGAACCGCATGAACGTCTACGAGATCGCGCCGCCAGACCACGCCGGCGCGCGACGCATCGCGCAGTCCATCTACGACGAAATCCGCGGCGCGCACAACTGGGGCCTGCGCTTTCCGGAGACGCTCGGCGACGCGACGCTCGATGCGCTCAAGCGGGCATCGCCGCGCGAGATGCGCCGCGCGATCCTGAACGGCTTTGGCGCGGCGCGCATCGCGGGACGCGACCGGGTCGAACCCGCCGATATCCGGCTCGATTACGGAAACCGGCGAAAACCGATCGGGTTTTGACGTTTTCGGCCAGTTTCTTGCACCAATCCCGCGTTTTTCGTGATTTTGGTGGCTGTCGCGGCAATTCGTACAATGTGTGTGGTGAATGCAACGGCAATTATTGCTGTTTTCGCCGTAGATCGCTGGATCAAGCCAGTTTGCGCCGCCGTCACCTGGTCGATGCGCACGAGCGTTTGTCACTTCTGTCTGTACCGAGTCGTACAATTTTCCGTGGGGGTGATAAAAAGACATAAGCAGACCCAGCGGACAGATACGTTCGACAATGAACGGAACGCGGCGGCGAGATGCCGTTCCTGTCTTCCTTCCATCGGCTGAACGAGGCAGCGCGCGGTGCGATGCGCCGCGTCAACGGATATGGATCAGATCGAATGTGTAGTGATCGGTGCCGGCGTGATCGGCCTCGCGACGGCGCGCGCTCTGGCGGCGCGCGGGCGCGAAGTGATCGTGCTGGAGGCCGCCGACGCGATCGGCGTGGGCACGAGTTCACGCAACAGCGAAGTGATTCACGCGGGCATCTACTATCCGCGCGGATCGCTGAAGGCCACGCTGTGCGTGCGCGGCCGCGAAATGCTGTATGACTACTGCGCCGAGCGCAACGTACCGCATTCGCGCTGCGGCAAGCTGCTCGTCGCGACGTCGCGCCACCAGATTCCGCAGCTCGAAAGCATCATGGCCAAAGGGCGCGACAACGGCGTGCTCGACCTGATGCGCATCACCGGCGATCAGGCGCAGGCGCTCGAACCAGCGCTCGAATGCGTGGAGGCGGTATTTTCGCCGCAGACGGGGATCGTCGATAGTCATCAGTACATGCTCGCGCTGCAAGGCGATGCCGAGCGTGACGGCGCCGTGTACGCGTTTCATGCGCCGGTCGAGGCGATCGAGGCTCACAACGGCCGCTTCACGATCGCGGTCGGCGGTGCGGCGCCCACCACGATCAGCGCCGCCTGCGTGATCAACAGCGCGGGTCTGCATGCGAACGCGCTCGCGCGCAAGATTCGCGGGCTCGACCCGCGCCACGTGCCGCCGCTTTACTTCGCCCGCGGCAATTACTTCAGCATCTCGGGGCGCGCGCCGTTCAGCCGCCTGATCTATCCGATGCCGAACGAGGCCGGCCTGGGCGTGCACCTGACGCTCGATCTCGGCGGCCAGGCGCGTTTCGGTCCCGACGTCGAGTGGGTCGACGCGATCAATTACGACGTCGATCCGCGTCGCGCGGAGTCGTTTTATGCGGCGATTCGCGCGTACTGGCCGGCCTTGCCCGATAACGCGTTGCAGCCGGCTTACGCGGGCATTCGTCCGAAGCTTTCAGGTCCTGGTGAACCCGCCGCCGATTTCGTGATTCAGGGGCCGGCCGCGCATGGCGTGCGCGGGCTCGTCAATCTGTTCGGCATCGAGTCGCCGGGTCTGACGGCATCACTGCCGATCGCGCAGCGGGTCTGCGAGCTGGCGGGGCGCGCGTAAGCCCGCGATTACACCGTACCGATCCGCTTATCTCCAGCATTTGGAATATCACCGGAGACGGCTTCGTTGCTATGCTTGGCGAACGCTGTCATCAGAACGGCGTTGATTCCAATATAAATGGAGTGAGTCCCCATGAGATCTTCCCGTCGTACGTTTTTGATCACCAGCATCGGTGTGGCATCGACACTCGCATTGTCGCGCCAGGCGTTCGCCGACGCGCCGAAAGTCTCCGAAACCGATCCGACCGCGCAGGCGCTTGGCTACAAGGCGGACGCGAGCAAGGTCGACAAGGCGAAATTCGCCAAATTCGCGCCTGGCCAGCAATGCAGCAACTGCAGCTTCTTCCAGGGCAAGGCGGGCGATGCCTACGGCGGCTGCCCGATGTTCGCGGGCAAACAGGTCGCGGCCACCGGCTGGTGCAGCGCTTATAACAAGAAGGCCTGATCGAGCCGGCGTGTGATAGCAGGCTTTGCGCGGGATGCGCGGCGACATCGCGGCGCATCCCGCGACTGCGTGCATCGTGGCGTTTTGCGCCAGATGCGGATTGCAGCCGGCCGCTGGATTTCTTAGCGCCGCGCTTTCATCAATGGTGGGCGCCTGTCGAACCACGGCCGTGCCGCCTCGAGTTGCGCGGCGAGTCTGAACAGCGTCGCCTCACCGCCGACACGCGCGGCGAACTGCACGCCGATCGGCAGTCCGCGCGCGTTCCAGTACAAGGGCACCGACATCGCCGGCTGGCCACTCAGGTTGAACAGCTCCGTGCAACCGGCCCAAGCGAATGCCTTGTTCGACGCTTCGAACAGCAGTTTCTTCATCAATCGTTCCAGCGGCATCGTGGTGACCGCGCGCATCTGCATGCGCTCGACGGAACTCGGCCGCATCTCGCCGATCTTGATCGGCGCGGACGCCAGCGTCGCGCACAACAGCACGTCGTAGCGGTTCAGCAGATCGGTCAGACGCGCGGTGATGCGGCGCTGTTCGTCGAGCGCGGCCGGCAAACCCTGCTCGCCGATCTTGCGGCCGACGTGCGCCATCGCCCACGTCGAAATTTCGAACTCGCCGCGCGTCGGCCTGTGGCCGGTGATGCGCTCCGCGTTCAGCACGAGGTCTTCGGCCGTCACCGACCACAGCGTCAGGAACGCATGACGGACCGCCGCGAAATCGACGCCGAGCGACACCGGCTCCAGACGATGGCCGAGTGAGCTCGCGAGTTGCGCGGCGTCGTCGAGCGCGGCGCGCGCATCGGCCGATAACGACGGCGCGAGCATCGGCTCGGTCACGTAGGCGATCGTCAGCGGCTTGCATGGCTCGCGCGTTGCGCCGAGAAAGGTGCCGGGCGCGCCGGCCGGCCGCTCGGCGTTGCCCGCCAGCAGGTCCAGCAGCAATGCGCTGTCGCGCACGCTGCGCGAGACGGCGTGATCGATGCCGAGTTCGCCGGCACTGGCCTGTGCCGCGCGCGGCACGCGACCGCGCGACGGTTTCAGGCCGAACAGTCCGCAGCATGACGCCGGAATTCGGATCGAGCCGCCGCCGTCCGACGCATGCGCGAGCGGCACCACGCCGGCGGCGACCGCCGCCGCCGCGCCGCCGCTCGAACCGCCCGGCGTGTGATCGAGATTCCACGGATTGCGGCACGCGCCGAATAGTTCGGGCTCCGTATAAGGCATCTGGCCGAGCTCGGAGGTGCTGGTCTTCGCGAAGATGTTCAGACCCGCCGCTTTCGCGAGCGCGACGACCGGCGCGTCCTGCGTCGGAATGAAGTGGCGGTAGTGGCGGCTGCCCATGGCCATGCGCAGTCCCGCCACGGGCGCGCCGAGATCCTTGATCAGGAACGGCACGCCGGCGAGCGCGGCGTGGGCGGAGGAGTTGTCCGTTCCGTTCACGCCGTCGGCGCTATTCGCGCGGTTTGCGTCGTCGCGCGATGCGCGCTGGCGGGCCGCATCGTAGTCCTTCAGAACGACTGCGTTGATCGCGGGATTGACGGCCTCGGTGCGCGAGATCGCGACGTCGATCAGTTCGCGCGCGCTAACCTGGCGCGTGCGCACGAGTTCGGCGAGGCCGATGGCGTCATGAGCGAGATAGTCTGATAGCACGTCGTTTGAGCCCTCGCGGTCGGTTGGCATGCTGCGTCGAATTCGCGGCCGGCCATGCACGCGCGACGGCGTCGTTTCGCTCGAATTCGCGTTGCTCCGCTCGGGCGTCGCGCATGTGAAAGACGGCGTGTCGGCCGACACGCCGTCTTTCACAGAGTACCTGAGTTGAGCGCCGACGTGACTGATGTGAATTCGAATGCTCACTTCAAATGCGCGAGCTGGCGATCACATCAGTAACGCGGCGGGTCCGGCTGAATGCCGGAACCGCGAATTACATCCGCTCGCCGAGGAACGTCAGCGTGCGGCCATGCGCCAACGCCGATGCGTGCTGGTTGTACGACGCACGATCCGAGCAGTTGAAGCCATGATCCGCGTTCGGGTAGATGTTGAATTGCACGTCGGCACGACCCGCGAAGCGCTCCTGAATCTGGCCGATGTCCGACGGCAGAATATGCGCGTCGAGCTCGCCGTAGTGGAACTGCATCGGCACCTTGACGTTCGCGGCCTTGTCGAGATGGTTGTGGATGCCGCCGCCGTAGTAGGCGACAGCGGCGTCGACCGAACCGGCCGCTGCGGCCAGATAGGCGAGACGGCCGCCGAAGCAGTAGCCGATCGCCGCGACCTTGCCGGTCACTTCCGGCAGCGCGCGCAAGGTGGCCGCGGCGGCGCCGATGTCGGCGACCGCGTCATCGACCTTGGTCTTCTGCATCAGCTCGATGCCCTTTTCGCGATCCTTGCCCTCATACGTCAACTCCACACGCGGCTGCACGCGCCAGAACACGTCCGGGGCGAGCGCGACATAGCCGTCCTGCGCGTACTGATCGGCGACCGAGCGGATATGGCTGTTCACGCCGAAGATTTCCTGAATGATGATGACGGCCGGTCCCTTGCCGCCCTTCGGCAGCGCGAGATAGCCGCCGAAAGTATCGTTGCCGGCCGGGATGTCGATCCATCGGGAAGTCGTGCTCATGCTGTTCTCCATTGACTCGCGCGAACGCCGCGCGAGGTCGGTGTGTACGAAACGCTCAAGGCCACGCGGCCCTGCAACGGGCGGTTAGTTTGCCATCAAAAGAACCGGCTTGCAGCGAGGCGGGACGGGGCCTCGCGGCCAATGCGGCGCGCTTCGATTCTCGTAAGGCGATTGAAACGATCTCGATTATTCATTTCTCCGCGATGGCGCGGATGGGTACAGTCAGCGTGTAATGGCTCGCGCGTGTCAGCGCATCTCGCGACATCTTGGCGAGCGCATGCGTGAGCACATCGGCGGCTTTGCGCCGGAAAGGAAACGAACATGAACGAAGACAGTTTTGTGACGCCGTTTGCCGAGCGCTTCCAGCTGCGGGTACCCGTCGTGCAGGCGCCGATGGCCGGCGGCGCGACGACGCCGGCGCTCGTCGCGGCGGTATCGAATGCGGGCGGGCTTGGTTTTCTCGCGGGCGCGGCGCTCGCACCGGAGAAGATCGCGAGCGAGGTCGCGGCGATTCGCGCGCTGACCGATCGCCCGTTCGGCGTGAATCTGTTCGTGCTCGATCCCGTCTCGCCCGATGAAGCGACCGTGCGTCGCGCGCTCGACGCGATCGATCCGCTGCGTGCCGAGCTCGGTCTGCCGCCGGGCCAGCCGCTCGCACACTATGCGCCTGACTTTCGCGCGCAACTGGAGGCGCTGATCGACTTGCGTGTGCCGGTCGCCGGCTTCACGTTCGGACTGCTATCGGCGACCGACGTCGAGCGTTTGCATGCGGGAGGCAGCTATGTAGTTGGGACTGCGACGCATGTTGCCGAGGGCATCGCGTGGCGCGATGCGGGTGCCGATGCGATCGTCGCGCAAGGCGCGGAGGCAGGCGCGCATCGCGGCACGTTCATCGGCGCATTCGAAGATGCGCTGGTCGGCACGATGGCGCTCGTGCCGCAACTGGTCGACGCGACCGGGCTGCCGGTGCTGGCGGCCGGCGGCATCATGGACGGTCGCGGCATCGTCGCGGCACTCGCGCTAGGCGCGCAAGCCGCGGTGATGGGCACCGCATTTCTGACCACCCGCGAGAGCGCGATCCCCGAGGTATGGAAAACCCGCGTGCGCGGCACGTCCGATACGTCGACCACGGTGACGCGCGCGATCACGGGCCGTCACGCTCGCGGCATCCGCAATCCGTTGATGCAACGTTTGCGCGAATCGGCGGAAAGCATCGCGCCGTATCCGGTGCAAAACGCGTTGACGCAGGAGCTGCGGCAACACGCGGCGCGCGCGCAGAACGGCGACTACCTGTCGCTGTGGGCGGGGCAGGGTGCGCCGCTCGGGCGCACGCGCGCCGAAGCAATCGGCGCGGCTGAACTGATGGCGCAGCTCGAGCAGGAATGGCGGGCGGCCTCCGCGCGAATCGCCGGGTTCGTGCGTTGATTGCGTGGTCGATTTAAGGTTGATTTAAGTTTTTTACCGTCGTCACATTCCTGTGCGGCACGCCACATTTTTGAGTTGAAAAACCCTTCGAATCTTATGTGACAGAAGCCGGAAAAAGACTAAATCCGCGCCCGCGGAGAAACTTCCCAATTAGCGGAAACCCGCATGGGATGGGGCTTTCCGGCTCGCTCGCCCAAGCCGCGAGCGGCTCGCGCAGGAACTGCGCTATTAGTGTTGTTCCCACTTTCTCAAAAAACTCCCGCAAATTAATTTGTTGGCCTACACTTGCGCGCAAGTACGGTTTGCCAACTGTCACAAACAGTCCGGTAAACGTACTGGCCAAGTGCATGAACGATGCAACCGGCGTGGTCGTCCACGGGACTGAGCGACACGTGTAGGGGAAGCGGGGCACAGGGCGATTACGTTGTTTTGACCGAAACTGGAGACTTACATGAGCATCAAAATTCAAAAGCTGTTGCCGATCAGCGCTGCCGCTCTGCTGTTCGCGACGTTGGCAACATCGGCCGCGGCCGACACGGTCATCAAGATCGGTCACGTTGCGCCGTTGACTGGCGGTATCGCTCACCTGGGTAAGGACAACGAGAACGGCGCGCGTCTGGCCGTTGAGGAAATCAACGCGAAGGGTCTGACGATCGGCGGCCAGAAGGTCACGCTGCAACTCGACGCGCAAGACGACGCGGCTGACCCCCGCACGGCTACGCAGGTTGCGCAGAAGCTCGTCGACGACAAGGTCGTCGCCGTGGTCGGCCACCTGAACTCGGGCACCTCGATCCCGGCATCGAAGATCTATAGCGATTCGGGCATCGTGCAGATCTCGCCGTCGGCAACGAACCCGGCCTACACGCAGCAAGGCTTCAAGACGACCTACCGCGTCGTCGCGACCGACGCTCAGCAAGGCCCGGCACTCGCGAACTACGCGGCGAAGGGCATGAAGGTGAAGAGCGTCGCGATCGTCGACGACTCGACCGCTTACGGCCAGGGTCTCGCGAACGAGTTCGAGAAGACCGCGAAGGCGCTCGGTCTGAACGTCGTATCGCACGACGCGACGAACGACAAGGCCGTCGACTTCCGCGCGATTCTGACGAAGATCAAGGGTGAAAACCCCGACGCGATCATGTACGGCGGCATGGACGCAACCGGCGGCCCGTTCGCCAAGCAGGCAAAGCAGCTCGGCCTGCGCGCGAAGGTGCTCGCAGGTGACGGCGTGTGTACCGACAAGCTGTCGGACCTGGCCGGCGACGCAACCGACAACATCGTCTGCTCGGAAGCCGGCATGGCGCTCGAAAAGATGGCAGGCGGCAAGGCGTTCGAAACGAAGTACGAGAAGCGCTTCGGCCAGCCGATCCAGATTTACGCGCCGTTCACGTATGACGCTGTGTACATCATCGTCGACGCGATGAAGCGCGCCAACTCGACCGAACCGGCGAAGATCCTGGCAGCGATGCCGGCGACCGACTACAAGGGCGTGATCGGCGAAACGACGTTCGACTCGAAGGGCGACCTGCAGCACGGCGTGATCTCGCTGTACAACTACAAGCAAGGCAAGAAGACGCTGCTCGACGTCGTGAAGATGTAAATTCGGTGTGATCGAAGGCGGCGTCGCGCCGCACTTCGATTCGCAGCTTGAGAGGCACGTGGGCCGCGAGGCTTGCGTGCCTTTTCTTTTGTTCACCGCTCCTGTCAGATCTTCAAACGCCGCAGCACCTTCGGCCCGGCGAAGGCGATCATCGCGGCGCACACCGCGACGACCGACAGTCCGATCGTCAGATTGGTCACCTGCGCGACGGCGCCGATGATCACCGGTCCGAGCAGCAAGCCGAAATAGGCCAGCCCCGCGACGTGCGCGAGCCCTTCAGCCGCGTGGATGCCCTTCACGCTCGCCGCCGCCGCGAACAGCACCGGCATCATGTTCGCGAGGCCCAGGCCGATCAGCGCAAAGCCGGCTAGCGCTGCCACCGGATTCGGCAGCAGCAGCGCGTCGACCATCCCGGCGCAGGCGAGCGCCGCGCTGATCATCACGAGCTGGGGTGCGCCGAAGCGGGCGCGCACCGCGTCGCCGGCAAAACGCGCGACTGCCATGCCGCCGGAAAACGCCGCGTAGGCGGCGCTGGCGAGCGCGGGCGTCGAGAGCACGACATCGCGCATATAGACCGTGGCCCAGTCGTACATCGCGCCTTCGGCGATCAGTGCGACCAGCGCCATCGTGCCGAGCGCCCATAGCGCCGGCGAGCGCCAGCGGCTCGCACGTGGTGTCGCCGCATCGGGATGCTCGGCGTGCGGCACGTGCGGCAACACCGACGGGCAGGCGAGCACCAGCACGAGCGCGCTGGTCGCCGCGGCGAGCGCGAGATGCAGGGCCGGCGCCATGCCACGCGACAGCAGCGCCCCACCGACCGCTGCGCCGAACATGCCGCCAAGACTGAACATGCCGTGCAGCGAGGACATGATCGGCTTGCCGAGCGCCTTTTCGACGGCGCTCGCTTCGGCGTTCATCGCGACGTCGAGCGTGGCCATGCCGGCGCCGAAGACGGCCAGCACGACCAGCAGAATCCAGTACGCGGGCACGGCCAGAATCAGCGCCGCGCAGGCGGCCATCGCGAGGCCGCCGGCCAGACAGGCCCGGCGTGTGCCGACCCGCGCGATCCACGACGCATTGGTCACCATCGCGCCGATCGATCCGCCCGCCACCGCGAACAACGCGAACGACAGCATCGCCGGATTCAGATGGAAGCGATCGCGCACCGTCGGCACGTGCACGCCCCACGACGCGTACATCATGCCGGCGATGAAAAACAGCGCCATCGTGGCGATCCGTGCGCGTTGCCGTGCGGTGACGGACAAGTTGCGATGGGCGGCGGGGAGGACGGCGAATTCGGAGGCGTGGTGATCGGGCACGGAGGTCTCGAGGCGGAGGGCGCGAGAAAGCGCATTGAAAGCGGATCTCCGATTTTATCGAAGCGTGGTGGCTAACGCTTGGAGCCGTGGGATCGGGCGCATACGATTGATGGGCTGGAGATGCAACGAAGCGGGATTGCTGGATGTCATGCTTTGGTGCGCCGCTGTTGCTTTTTGAATTGCTGCGCGTGACGGCTTTTGTGCCGCTCACCGCTCTCCCGTTCATTCCAAATTCACCCGAGGAACGCTCAGTTGAACATTCCCGCTCACGCTCCGCTGCATCTGCTGCACACGGCCGCGGTCGGCACGCTCGCCACGCACGCTCGCCAGCCGGAGGGCTTTCCGTATCCGTCGGTGCTGCCGTTCGCGCCGGACGCACGGCATCGTCCGACGATCCTCGTGAGCCGGCTCGCGGAGCACACGCACAACCTGCACGCCGATCCGCGCGCCGGTTTCCTGGCCGTCGACGCAGCCGATGGCGACGTGCTGGGCAGCCAGCGCGTCACGCTGCTCGGCCGCTTCGAGCCGGTCGACTCGAACCCGGAACTGGTGCGGCGCTACCTGCGCTATCACCCGGACGCGGAGCGCTATCTGGCGTTGGGCGATTTCACGTTCTGGATCATGGAGATCGAGCGGCTGCGCCACATCGGCGGCTTCGGCGCGATGGGCTGGCTCGACGGCGCGCAACTCGATCCGCTGCCACCGCTTGCCGCCAGCGACGAGGACGCGCTGATCGCGGAGTTCGGTCGCCGGTTTAGTGGCGCGGGCGGCGTCGAAATGCTGGGCGGCGACCGTTACGGCGCCGATCTGAAACGCAACGGTGTGCGTCGCCGCTTCGCATTCGATGACGCGCGATCCGATACCGGCACATTGCACGCGGCGCTCGAAGTCTGCATCGAGCGGCATGCGGATTAAGCATTTATCGTTTATCGGAAAAACAAGCGTGCGCCAGTCGCAACGAACGGACGCCTGTATCAAAAGTGCGTGCTTATCCGAGCCAAAGCTTTCATGCCGTGAAATGTTTGATGGCCAATAGGCGGTTCAAGTCTCATTTTCTGATAGTTAAATCGGATCAATATGCAGACTGGGGGAATTTTTTCAGCGACGTGCGAAATCACCTATTTGAAAGGCCGCTGTCCGACCCAGAAGCGACGCAGGAAACTTTTTGAAACGAATTTAAATTAATTTTTTCCGGGCGCTTATCCAGCCTTTCTATTTTGTGTTAATCTCGCCATCAAATTCCGAGGCATGAAACCTTCAAAGGCGAGTCGGCAAAAGACCGGCGTCATTTATCCATACCACAAGGGAACCTATGTCTTCTTACAAGGAACTACTCGCGCAGCGCGAGAAGCTCGAAAAGCAGATTGAAGAAGCGAAGTCGCGCGAATACGCGGAAGTCTTGAATGAAATCAAGCAGAAAATGGCCGACTACGGCATTTCGCTGAGCGAACTCGGCGGCGGCCGCGCACCGAAGGGCGCTAAAGCGAGCCGGCCGCGCGCAGGCGTCGCGCCTAAATATCGTGATCCCGAAAGCGGCAGCACGTGGTCCGGTCGCGGCAAGCCGCCGCGCTGGATCGCCGGTCTTGATCGCGAAAAGTTTCTGATCCAGAAGTAATCGAGATCCGGCGGATGGTAAGGGTTTGCCTGCACGTAATGCGGATACTGGCAATCCGCCGCGTTTATAGCCTGCTGCAGAATCTCAAAAAGCCGCGCACCGTTCAGGGCGCGGTTTTGTCATTTGCGGCGCCGGGTTTCTGTCGCATGCACTTCAGGTAGCTGGAACGCGAATGCTTTTCGTTTAGATAAGCGACTGATTTAAAAAGGTTTTTTCGCAGCCTTCCCTGCGCAGGCGAATCGTGGCGGGTACAATAGCAACAACTGACCTTTCCGCCTTTTCAGCATGCCGTCCGCCGCGATCGCCCAAACCGCCGAGAAACAACGCGTTGCACGCAAGAGTACCTTTGCGAGTATTGCGGTCAATACCGTATTGATGACGCTGCAAATCATCATCGGTACGATCGCGCACTCGCAGGCGCTGGTTGCCGACGGTGTCCATTCGCTCGCCGATCTCATTTCCGATTTTGTCGTGCTGATTGCCAATCGGCATAGCGGGGCAAAACCCGACGCCGATCACAATTACGGACATAGCCGTTATGAGACAGTGGCGTCGTTATTTCTCGGCGCGCTGCTGATCTCGGTCGGCGTCGGTATGTTGTGGCGCGCCGGTACGCGGCTCGCCGATCTACAAAATATTCCCGCCGTGCATATGAGCGCGCTCGCGGTCGCGGCGCTCGTACTGGTCTCGAAGGAAGCGCTGTTTCGCTACATGCTGCACGAGGCGAACCGGGTGCGTTCCGCGATGCTGATCGCGAACGCATGGCACGCCCGCTCGGACGCGGCGTCGTCTCTGGTGGTGGGGATCGGCGTGGTCGGAAGTCTCGCCGGCCTGCGGTTGCTCGACCCGATCGCGGCGGCTATCGTCGGCTTCATGGTCGCGCGCATGGGCTGGACCTTCGGTTGGGACGCGTTGCAGGATCTGTCGGACCGTGCGCTCGACGAAACCGCCGCCGCCGACATGCGCGCGCTGCTGATGTCCACCCCGGGCGTGCGTGACGTGCACGAAATGCGCACGCGCAAGACGGGCGATTTCGCGCTCGTCGACGCGCATATCCTCGTCGATCCGATGATTTCGGTGTCGGAAGGCCATTACATCGCGGAGTCGGCGCGTCTGCGTGTGCTGACCGACAAGCGCGTGCTCGATGCGCTGATTCACGTTGACCCGGAAAACGACGCGCTCGCGCATCCACCGGTCGATCTGCCGCCGCGTGAGCGCGTGACCGCCGAGGTCGACGAGGCGCTGGCTGCCGGTGGCTTGCGGGCCGCTGCGGTGAATCTGCACTACCTGAGCACCGGGCTCGACGTGGAGGTGGTGTTGCCGGCGGCGGGGTCTGCTGAAGGGCGCGCTGCGGAGGGTGCCGAAGTCGCTCGTTTGCTGGAGAGCGAGGCGCAGTCGCTCGGCCGCGTCGATCTGACGGCGCTCAAGCGTCGTCTCGGCGCACGCAAGCTCGACGTGCTGCTGCAACGGGATATCTCGGCCGCGCAAGGCGGTTCGGCGGCGGAGCTCAAGACCGGCACCGCTCCCGCCGGTCGGTCAACCGCCACCGAGCCTCACAACGCCACCTGAGTTTGGTCAGTTTCGGACGCCCGAAACCGCGAACTTCCATGCCGCCCGCGGTGGCGGCATCCGTCACAACGGCAACTGCGTATCGAACTTGATTTCGCGCAGCACCACGCTCGTGCGCACCTGCGCGACGGCCGGAATCTTGAAAATGCGTTCGTGCAGAAAGCTGTCGTACGCCTTGATGTCGGGCGCGACGATCTTCAGGATGTAATCGGATTCGCCCGTCGTGCTGTAGCACTCGGTCACTTCGGGGCAGGTAGCGATTTCCCGCTCGAACTGCTCGACGCCGCCTTCGGTGTGACGCGTCAGATGGATATGCGCGAGCGCGCACACGTGCAAGCCGAGCTTTTCGCGATCGAGCAGCGCCGTGTAGCGCTGGATCACGCCCGACTGTTCCATATCCTTGATGCGCCGCCAGCATGGTGTGCTCGACAACCCGACCTGGTCGGAGATTTCCTGCACGGAACGGCGTGCGTCGAGCTGCAGCAGGCGCAGGATCTTCTGTGAGAACGTATCGAGTGTCAACTGCGCCTCCGTTAGCGTCGCCGTATCAACGAATGGTAGAGGGCGCGAAAACGAAACGCAATGTAAAACGGCTCTCGCGAGCGAGATTGCCTAATTTACCGGGTCCGGAGCGGCGTTTTGCCCTGAGCCGTCCCCATCATCCTTGCCGTCCCCCGGCAGCTCGGGCTGACGCGCGCGCAAGTCCTTCAGCATGTTGCAAAAGAGGGCACCCTGCTCGATTGCGTCGTCGAGCGCGACGTGCGTGTGCGGATGCTCGTCGAACCAATGTCTCGGAAAGCGCGGCTTGATGTTCTTGCGGTACGGCAGGCCGGTCATCGCAAACGCGAGCGTCTTGATATCGAGCGCCGACCACGAGAACGGGCAGCGGCCGACGAAGCGCATCATGTACCAAAACATATAGGTGAAGTCGAAGCCAGCCGGCATCGCGACAAACACGGGCTTGCCCGGCAGCGCCTCGACCCAGTCGACATAGGCGCTCAGGGCGGCCTCGGGCTTCTGCAAGTCCTGACGGCAGGCCGCCCATGCTTCCGGCTGGGTCTTCCACCACGCTTCTTGCACTGGATGCGGCGCCGCGCCTTCCAGTAGTTCGAGATTCGCCGAGAACGTCGCGATCAACTGCTTGTCCTCGGTGTATGCGGCGGATGCGAAGCTCAGCATCGAATGCGGGCCTGGGATCGGGCCGTCCGCTTCGACGTCGGTACTGACATAGATTTCGCTGCTCATGCGCCCACTCCGTCGGCGACATAGGGATTCGTGCGGCGCTCGGCGCCGAACGTCGAGGTCGGGCCGTGGCCCGGCACGAACGTGATGTCGTCGCCGAGCGGCCAGAGTTTGTCGCGGATCGAGCGGATCAGGTCCGCGTGGTTGCCGCGCGGGAAATCCGTGCGGCCGATCGAGCCGGCGAACAGCACGTCGCCGACCAGCGCAAGCCGGTGCGCCCGGCTGAAGAAGACCACGTGGCCCGGTGTGTGGCCGGGGCAGTGGTACACCTCGAAGGTTTCGTCGCCGAACTGCACGGTGTCGCCGTCTTGCAGCCAGCGGTCCGGCTCGAAGGCATCGGCCGCGGGGAAGCCGAAGCGCGTGCTTTGATCCGGCAATTTGTCGAGCCAGAAGCGTTCGTCGGGATGCGGACCTTCGATCGGCACGCCGTAGTGGGTGGCGAGCGTCTTCGCGCCGGCGCAGTGATCGATGTGGCCGTGTGTCAGCAAGACCTTCTCGACGGTCACGTTCTGCCGCGCGACTTCGCGTTGGATCATGTCGAGGTCGCCGCCCGGATCGACGACGGCCGCGCGCCCGGTGGTCTCGCATACGAGCAGCGAGCAGTTCTGCTGGAACGGCGTGACGGGGATCAGGGTGACTTTCATGGCTGCAACGACGCGCTGGAAAAACGTTGATTGTACCGGCCTCGCGACAGTCTCCGTCGCCGACGCGACGGGCTTGCGCATGGCATCGTCGCGCCTGTCGCCTGCCCATTTTTGCGATAAATGTGAAGATTGATCAAGGATTGTGGGTGCTCGCCATCCCAAAATTTTTTTTTGGGTATAATGGAGTCCATGCACAAGAGTTGTGCAGCCACAAGGCGACGCATCCTCACAAAACGGAGATGCCGCTCGCTATTCAAGTAAGGGCTGTCGGAATGCCGACGGCCATCAAGTATCGATGCGTTCGATGCACACGTCTTGCCCAGCCAGGCGCCGCGCGCCTGCTACGGAATTAACCTCCGTGACGCTGGGTGGGGCCTACGCCGCCGTTCCTGCGCGCTGAGTTACGCGCGCAAGAACGTGTTTGCCACGTTCGATTGGCGGCATGTGGGGTCTGGTCAGGCTGCCGGGGACAGGTTGCGCCAGACGTGAAAATTAACCGTGCGGTAGCGGCTGAGTGAGCCGCATCCGGGCTTTGACGTACTGCGCTTTTTCGCGCGGCGCGTTGTCGTCCCTACCGCCGGAGCCGCAAGCGACATGCCCAGCAGTTTCGCGGGTGACGCGGCTCGACTATGTGTTTGCACGTCTTATGAAAACTCGGCTATCCCGTGGTCTAGGGACTCTTTTTGCCTTTTTTGTACTGGCCGGCTGCGCCACGCCTCCCGGTGCGAGCGACACGTCCGCGAACGACACGCCGCAACGTACGAAGAACATGCACCTGAGTTCTTTCGGACCGCAATCGTTCGGTAGCGCGCCGGCCTCGAGCCCGGGCACGTCGGACGCGCCTGCGCCGTCGCTGGCTGACGCGAAGCCGCTCACCGACGACGGCGTCGACGTTCCGGACTTCCATCAGATTGGACGTGCGTCGTGGTACGGACGCTTCTTCCACGGCCGCCGCACCGCCAACGGCGAGCGTTACGACATGCACGCCCTGACGGCCGCGCATCGTACGCTGCCGCTCGGCTCGTACGTGCGCGTGACCAATCCGGCCAATTCGCGCTCGGTGATCGTACGGATCAACGACCGCGGTCCGTACGCGCGCGGCCGCGTGATCGACCTGTCGATGGCGGCCGCCGGCATGCTCGACATGCGCCACAGCGGCACCGCGCGGGTCAAGATCGAAGGGCTCACGCAGCAGGAAGCGCGTGCCGAGCTGAACGAGACGCTCGCGTCGAACTCGGATTCGAACAAGTGATGTGACGTGACGGCGGCGGTGATGCCGCGTCGGCTGAACCAACCGTCTGTAGACAAGCGAAGGGCCGCGACATGCGGCCCTTTTCTCTTTCTCTTCCGCCTTTTGCCCGCCCGGCTTTGTCCTCAGGTGTCGGGCTTGTCTTGCTTCAGCGCGAGCGCGCGCGTGTACAGCGCGTTGCGCGATGCGCCCGTGAGCGCCGCCGCGACCTTCGCGGCGCTGCTCACCGTCAATTCTTCGAGCAGGATGCCGAGCAGCGCGTCGTGATCGTGCTCGCCGGCCTCTTCGGGCGAAGCGCCTTCGACCACCAGCACGAATTCGCCCCGCTGCCGGTTCGCATCGGCGGCGAGCCACGTTGGCCCTTCGGCCAGGGTGCTCTGGTGCAGCGCTTCGTGTAACTTCGTTAGTTCTCGCGCGATCAGCAGACGACGCGTGCCGCCGAACGCATCGGCGAGCGCCTGCACCGTCTCGATGATCCGGTGCGGTGCTTCGTAGAACACCATCGCGTGAGGGTGCTGCGCGAGCGCCTGCAAGGCGGCGGCGCGCGCCTTCGGCTTCGGCGGCAGGAAGCCGAGGAACGAGAACGTCGCGACCCAGTCGCCGGTCGCGCTGAGCGCGGTGGCGAGCGCGCTCGCGCCGGGCAGCGGGACCACCGCGAAGCCGGCCTCGCGAACGGCATCGACGAGCTTGGCCCCCGGGTCCGAGATGCCCGGCGTACCCGCGTCGGACACGTATGCCACACGCTCGCCGGCCTGCAGATACTCGATCACGCGCTGCGCGGCGGCGCGCTCGTTATGCTGATGCACGGCGACGAGCGGCTTCGAGATGCCGTAGCGCGCGAGCAGCTGACCGGTGTTGCGGGTGTCCTCGGCGGCGATGCGATCCGCGAGTCCGAGTACGTGCAGCGCGCGCAGCGTGATGTCGGCGATGTTGCCGATCGGCGTGGCCACCACATACAGCGCGGCGGCGGGGTACTGCTGCCCTTGCGCGAGTTCGGAGAGAGGAGTCATGACACGGAAGACACAAACAGACGGAACGAGGCCGACATTGTGCCATGTGGGCTTGCGCGAGCAGGTCGCGCCGAAGACTGCGCAAAAGACGTCCATCAACGTCAGGCCAAAAACCGCCCACAACTTTTCCTGCGCGCACCAGTCCAAATCCGTCGGCGCCGCTTTCGAAGCACGCGCACGAGAGTTTTTGCAGCGCCAGCGTCTGCGCTTCGTCGCGAGCAACGTGACGTGTCGGGGAGGCGAGATCGATCTCGTGATGAGTGATCGCGACGGCGCGCTGGTGTTCGTCGAAGTTCGCGCGCGTGCGCAGCGGCATTACGGTGGTGCTGCCGCGAGCATCGGCTGGCAGAAGCGGCAGCGCATCGTGCGAGCGGCGCGGCACTATCTCGCGACTCGCGCCGCGACGAACCGCGCCCCGCGCGATGAACCCGCGTGCCGTTTCGACGTCGTCGCGTTCGAGAGCGGCAGGCTCGTGTGGTTGCGCGATGCTTTTCGCGCCGACGAACTCTGACGGCCCGCGCGGACAACGCGCGTGAGTGCGATAAACTTGCGCTCGCGTGCCGCGCGAGCGCAAGTTTATCGGCGGCCACAGCCTGGCAGTATGACTTCACAACACGGCCGCACAGTGCGGTCCATTCGCGGTAGAAGATAGAGACTCGATGTCAGTCGAACGCATCCAACAACACTTCCGCGACAGCGCGGCAGTCAAACTCGAAGCCCTGGAAATCCTCTCGATGCCGATCGCCGCCGCGATCGACACGATGTTCGCCGCGCTCGCCAACGGCAATCGCATCCTCGCGTGCGGCAACGGTGGTTCGGCCGCCGACGCTCAGCATTTCGCGGCCGAGCTGATCGGCCGCTTCGAGCGCGAGCGGCCAGGTCTGCCTGCCATTGCGCTCAGCACCGACACCTCCGTGCTCACCGCGATCGCCAACGACTATTCGTTCGAACAGATTTACGCGAAACAGGTCTGGGCGCTCGGTCAGCCCGGCGACGTGTTGCTCGCGATCACCACATCCGGCAATTCCGCGAACGTGCTTGCCGCGATCGAAGCCGCGCATGAGCGCGAAATGATCGTCGTTGCGCTGACCGGCAAGGGCGGCGGACGCGCGCAGGAAGTGCTGAGTGACACCGACATCCACGTATGCGTGCCGTCCGATCGCACCGCGCGCATCCAGGAAGTGCACCTGCTGACCATCCATTGCCTGTGCGACGGCATCGATGCCATGTTGCTCGGCGAAGACTGAGACTGATTTCGAAGGAGAGCTAGTTGATGAGCGTATTCCGCATCAAGAAGACACTGGTGAGAACCGTGCTCGTGGTCGGGTTCGCGGCGGGGCTGTCGGTCACGCTGCAAGGCTGCTTTCTCGCCGTCGGGGCCGCGGCGGGCGGCGGCGCGCTAATGGCGACCGACCGTCGCACGCTCGGCGCGCAGACCGAGGATCGCGAGATTCAGGTGAAGGCGCTGTCGCAGATCAGCCAGAACCTGCCGGACTCCGCGCACGTGAACGTCACGGTCTTCAACCGCCGCGTGCTGCTGACCGGCGAGGTCGCGGGCGAGGTGTCGAAGCAACGCGCCGAGAGCATCGTGCGGAACCTGAACAACGTGAATACGATCGTCAATGAACTGGCGATCATGCCGGCGAGCTCGTTCTCGTCGCGCACCAACGACACCTACCTCGAAACGCGCGTGAAGACCGCGCTGATCGCCGAGAAGAACATTTCGGCGAACAACTTCAAGGTCGTGGCCGAGCGCAGCAACGTTTATCTGATGGGCCTTGTCACAATGGATGAGGGCAAAATCGGAGCCGACGTCACGAGTCGCGTGCCGGGCGTCATGCAGGTCGTCAAGGTGTTCCAGTACATCCAGCCGCAGGAAGCGGAGGCCGCTGCGGCCGCGAGCGCGACGGCGCCGGTGGCCGCCTCGCAGCCCGAGGTTGGTGAGCCGACGGTCGGCGCGATTCCCGATTCGGGGGTGAGCGCGCGACCGCTCGATCAGCAGGCGCCTGCTCCGGTTAATTCGTCGACGGCGGTGCGGCCGGGCAATCCGAAGGCGGTGCCTTGATGCGGGGTGTGACGCTTGGGGGTGTTGTGTTGGCGGTGGTGGTCGGTGCGATGGCGGGCACGATGACGTCGGGTGCTTGCGCGGCTGAGGCCGCACTTCGCGGGCAGCAGGTCGCCGCGGCGAATGCGTGCATGGGCTGTCACGCGGTGGATCGCAAGCTGGTCGGGCCGTCGTTCCAGCAGGTCGCCGCGAAATATAAGGGTGATGCGCAGGCGCCGGCCAAACTCGCGCGCAAGGTGAAGGACGGCGGCGCCGGCGTATGGGGCATGATTCCGATGCCAGCCCATCAATCGATGAGCGATGCGGATATCCGCACGGTGGTCGACTGGGTGCTCGCGGGCGCGCCGTCCAGATGAGGTTTTCCCGAGGCTGGAGGCTTGGCAAAAGGGAAAATGGCTGTGCTAGAATTATTTTCGTTGGGGGGGTAGCTCAGCTGGGAGAGCGTCGCGTTCGCAATGCGAAGGTCGGGAGTTCGATCCTCCTCCTCTCCACCATTCGATATTCCAAGCAAGTCCGCAGAAATCCGGAAACCCCGCGTAGCGTAAGGCTCGCGGGGTTTTTTGTTGCTTGGACGTCCGGTCTGATCCGTTGACATCCTGCCCCGGAAGGGGAAGACTTTGGGGGCTACTGGCAATCCTGCGAAGGCAGTATTCCCCAAATGGCGCTCACCGCTACCGACATCAAGCAAGCCAAGTCCGCCGAGAAGCCGCAAAAGCTGTTCGACGGCGGGGGGCTATTCCTGTTCGTCACGCCCGAGGGCGGGAAATACTGGCGGCT
Source organism: Paraburkholderia youngii (assembly GCF_013366925.1). Classification (NCBI taxonomy): domain Bacteria; kingdom Pseudomonadati; phylum Pseudomonadota; class Betaproteobacteria; order Burkholderiales; family Burkholderiaceae; genus Paraburkholderia; species Paraburkholderia youngii. The sequence goes on along the minus strand of NZ_JAALDK010000001.1, from coordinate 6,215,213 downwards.
CAAGTACCGGTTCGGCGGCAAGGAAAAGAAACTGGCGTTGGGTGTCTACCCTGAAGTGACGTTGGAGGCCGCGCGAGAGTTAAGGGACGATGCCCGCGCCTCACTTGCTGAGGGAGTCGACCCGGGCGAGACTCGGAAGCAGCAACGCGCCTTCGAGCGGGATGAAGCCAGTCGGCTGGAGGCGTCAATGCGCTTTGCCATGGATAGTGACGGGGCGCTATCGATACGACTGGGGGCTCGCCGCGTGAACCTGACTCCAGCGGAGACCGCCCAGCTTCGCGCATTTCTCCAGGCAACGCGTGAGGTGCTTCCCAAGGAGTGAAGCATGGCACTTACCGACCTAGCTGTTCGCAATGCCAAGCCGACCGGAAAACTCTATCGTCTTTTCGACGAGCGCGGCATGTATCTGGAGGTCTCCGCCACAGGGGGCAAGTGGTGGCGCTTCAAATACCGGTTTGGGGGCAAGGAGAAGCGGTTATCCCTTGGCGTCTATCCAGATATCGGCCTGAAGGACGCACGCGAGAGGCGGGACGACGCTCGCAAGCTCGTGGCGAAGGGTGTTGACCCCGGTGAGCACAAGAAAGCGGTGAAGGCCGCGACACTTGACCGGACCGCGAACTCCTTTGAAGTCGTCGCTCGCGAATGGTTCGCCGGGCAAGAGCCCAGTTGGGCCGAGAGCCATGCGGACAAGATCATCCAGCGGCTGGAAAAGGACGTTTTCCCTTGGCTAGGCAAGCGACCCGTGTGTGAAATTACTGCCCCCGAGGTACTGACCTTGATTCGGCGGATTCAAGAGAGGGGTGCGCGGGATACTGCCCACCGGGCGATGCAGAACTGCGGGCAGGTATTCCGCTATGCAGTGGCGACGGGGCGCGCCGTGCGTGATCCTACGGCTGACTTGCGAGGCGTTCTTCCGCCCGTTAGGCACGAAAACTTCGCGTCCATCACCGATCCTGCGAAAGTGGCGGAGCTGCTACGTGCGATCGATGGTTTTCGAGGCACATTCGTCGTGAAGTGCGCGCTGCTTTTAGCCCCACTGCTGTTCGTTCGGCCGGGCGAATTGCGTAACGCAGAGTGGGCAGGATTCGATCTCGATAAGGCCGAATGGCGCTATTTCGTCACCAAGACAAAAACCGAGCAACTTGTTCCGCTCTCTACGCAAGCTCTGGAGACTTTGCGGGACCTTCATGCGTTGACCGGGCACAGGACCTACGTCTTCCCTGGGCGAGACGCCAGGAAGCCGATGAGCGAGGCTGCGATCAACGCAGCCTTGCGGCGCATGGGGTATGACACGAAAACCGAGATTACCGGTCATGGATTCCGGGCGATGGCGAGAACCATCCTTCACGAGCGGCTTAAATTTCCCGCCGAAGTCATTGAGCATCAGCTCGCGCACAAGGTACCGGACTCGCTGGGTACGGCCTATAACCGCACGAAGTTCCTGGACGATCGTGTTGCGATGATGCAGGCTTGGGCTGACTATCTGGATCGGTTGAAAGCCGGAACGGAGGCGGTGTCGATTCGGCCGCACGCGGGTTGATGCTCGGGGCGTTTGTTTTCTGAGGGTCGACGATTACGATGCTCGTGTCGAGATTCACTTAGCTTTGAACTTTCTGCGTGCGCTCGACTTTTCTCCGGCGAACACAGGTGAAGGCGGGCTCCAGGCAGCGCTGGGACGAAATGACAATCCGCGTTTTTGGTCGCAGATAGAACGGCGAGGAAGAGTGGCGACCGCGGACGCGCCGACATCGAAAGCGCGGACGGTCCCGGCTGGGCGATGCCTGAGGATGCTTCTGCGGACTGTGCGCTCATGAGCGGCACAGGAGACCCCAATCCTGCAGCCGTCCGGTAGGAGCCAATTCCGGACGGTCAAGGTCCTCTTCTGTTACCTTGATATTGGATTCGCTATACGGGGAAGGGCTCAATATCGTGCCGTCATCAGACAAATCCAATATTGGCGCTGTCGCTTCGTCGGTAGACTTGCGTGCGCTCCTTGCGGCTACGGATATATCCGTGGCAGGACGGACCGAGGGGCGAACGACTGAGGACACTGAACTATGGACAATCTGTAGACTGCTCGCCACGCTCAACCAACAAGGCCGGCTGCACTTTCCTCTCAAGATCGAGCACGGAGATAGACCGGACTTCGAGCTAGTTCAGGGCAATAACAGCACGGGGATTGAGATAACCGAGGCCATCAGTCAGAGTTACTCTGCATGCTTGGCCCTCGCTGAGCGGATAAAACCGGACGCCGTGATCGACATGTCTCTTTTCCGTCCGGACTCACCGAGGAAGACCACACAGGAACTCAGAGAGATTATTGCTGCTTCAAGCTTGACAGGTTCGGGCTGGCCGGGGAGTTTAGCGGAGGAAGACTGGGCGACTTTTATCGCAGGTGATATTTCTGGCAAACACGCGAAGCTAGTAGGTTATCGTCAGTTTCCGGTGAACTGGCTCGCCATTTACGATAATCTGCCGCTACCGAACGTGAACCTCGCTGACGCAATAGCGCACCTTGCTCCTAAGATCGCGCCACTGTGGGGCCGGAAACCGTGTTTCGATACGGTTTTCATAGAGCGTGGCCCCGTTATCGTTGAACTTACGCGTTCGAAAAGTACGCATCATATCTTGGTGGATCTGTGGTGAGCCCCTGGCACGACGACGCGGGGGATGTGCCGAACAGCGGAATTTACTTTGCTTCAGGCGCACGCATGCCTCTGATCTGTGACGTTGATGACCCGCTTTTCTAGGATGCCGATGACCGCAACGGGTCTAGGATTGAATGAAGATTCAAACGTGCTCTTGACGCTCAGCTGCTCGGCAGTCGGCAACCAACAACCAATAACCAATCACCACTGGAATGAGCACATGACCCTGGATGATTGCGACCGTATCTTTGACAGGGCACTTAGCAGTGAGACGGAGGCAGAGTTCTGTCACGCCGTGGCGCCCTTGTTCGACCATTACAAGATTCTTTCCCTAAACTGGGGCACGGGCAGTATTTTCTGGCGGGCCCGCATCGTTCAAGGTACGCCGTTCAAAAACCTTATTGAAATGAATTATCCGCCAGCTCACGTTGCACGAGTCGGACGCTTGAACGACGCTGGCTCTCCGTGTTTTTACGTTGCTGCAAGAAAGGAAACCGCGATTGCTGAAGTCGATGCTGAAGAGGGGCACCTTGTTCAACTCGCAGGCTTCCGTGTGCGTGAAGGCAACCCGGTGCGATTGGCACTAGTTGGTGAATTCTCGAACGTTCAAAAGGTCGGGTATATGCACTTTGGTGGAACCGATCCAGACATGGGCATAACCAGATTAATGAACTCAATGCCTCCTCACGATGCATTGAAGCTGATTTATATCGACAAATTCTTCGCTCATGTGCTTGCTGATACCGACGCAAACAAAAGAAATTATCTGATGAGTCGCGCGCTGACACGGGCGATATATAGTAAAGGCAAGGCCGATGGCATTGCTTTTCCGAGTGTCAAGGATCGAGGTGGATTTAATATAGGAGTTAAACCCGACCCCACTGACAAATGCTTTAATAATGTCTGTTGCATGATCGTCAGGGTTTTGAAAAAGCGACGCTTTGGCGTGTTACAGTTTGAGATGGAAAAGTCGGCAAATTCGCTCGACATCGAATCTAATTTTGTTTGGGACGATTCACCGGCAGGACAAAGATTCGCGATTTATGGATTGAAAAAAGAAGAGTTTGAATTGGCGAAGTCTCCAAACGATCCGAACGCATTGTTAGATGTTCTTCATAGGGGGCGCACTTAAATTGCTGCGTATAGGAATACCGAGCGAGCACCAGCGTTTTGGATGTCTGCTATGTAGAGAATGAAAAGACGGCTTCGGGTCGATCACGGCCTTGCGCGTCGGGCGGCGGTCGGCCAACATGCATCACTCATTGGAGGGCCTGCATTGACATTTGAACGTCATCAACACATTTGAAAGCAGCCGGCCGATCTCTCAAGTTCGGAGCTAAGTCGTCTAGACGCGATGCGATAGTTCTATGTTTGTGTATGCGTCACGCGAAGGTACGATATCCATCTCCTATGAATTGAAGAAAAAATGGCCGATAAGAAGCAAAAGCAAAAAAGTACACCGGAAATGATCGAGGTGGGATACGAAATTTCTCGCCGAGTCTACGAAGGGACGTTGCCGGAAAACAAGGCAAATCAGCTTTTTATGTCGCGCCTAGATTTGGAGCCTAATCGAAGCCGAACCGCCAACGGATACTGGCAATGCTATCTATACCTGCTTAACCGTCGCCTCATTCAAAATACAATCTCTGAGGAGGGTTGGCGGTACAACTTCGAAAAAATCGCTGCGTTGGGACCCGGTCTCCTGACTACGGCTCTATATGCGCTCAATAGCCATATTGGGTATGTCAAAAGAAGGAATCCGGCCTACCGCGTTCCAGAGCGGGTTCACAGCCACTTCCTGGCTAGACTGTCCGTGATAGACGGGGGTAACGCAGAAGCAATCGATCTGGACCTTCAGGTCAGGAACGCGCTTCTCGCAACAGAAGATGAGCGTAATCGAGCCATTACGCAAATGCCTACCATCCCGGAAAAGATGACGGTAACGACGACCGTTTATCGAAGGAACCCGTACATCATCGCCCAAGTTCTTTTCCGCTCGAAGGGAAGGTGTGAGGGCTGCCATAAACTGGCGCCCTTCATCCGGCCTGATGGAAGCCCATACCTCGAAGTGCATCACATTCAACGCTTGGCAGATGGGGGACTCGATACTGCAGAGAACGCAGAAGCCCTTTGTCCCAACTGCCATCGAGAAAGACACTTCGGAGCCACATAACGGAACAAAAAATATTTTTTGATGTTTCGCGCGAGCAACAGACTGGAAAAACCTGTGCCGCAGAATCGAACGAGGACCTCAACAAACTACCGCATAGTAACGCGCAGCCACTTGCAACACACATCCCGCAACCGCGATCTCCGGAAGCCCAACCGTTACAGACAGCCTGGCGCACCTGAGCGTCTCATTGGGCAGACTTTGTTGGGCACAGCTACAGACTGCTTACGCGACGTCGCAGACTGACACACGTGACCTTGCATACACTGAGTGGCAACGCTCAGACTAGGAGCGCACGTCGATGCGACGCCTAGTGTTACCACGAACAAACTCGTCAGAGGGGCTTCGCGAACTGCAGTCCCCTAGCGAACAGACTCATCATGTCGATCTCAAGACTTCGCCCAACGTAGTGGTCAGCATGGCCCCATATGCTCGCGGATTTTCGGCAGGAGACAAACGGAATCGCACGCATGGCCTCACAAACTCAACGGGTAGACCTCGCGGAAAACCCCGAACCGCGTGACAAAAAAACGGAATTGCAGATGGGATGGCAGGATAGGCTTGCGCCGGTTTGGGGCGCCATCCATTCGTCGAGTTGATTTTCACGTAGATTGGTTGTTGACTGGTGAGCGGCTGTGGTTGCGAAAGAATAGATTGGGAAGGGTGAAATCGAAATAACATTGCGCCGTGCAACATTGCTTCGTCACATTGGGAAGAATGAGGCCGCCAGACGTGCTGAGAGTGTGCTCGAATTGCATGTTTCCCTTCGCGAGATAAGCCGCCGAGCCGAAGCAACGGCACGTCGCTGCCTCTGGAGTTCTCAACGGACTCGCCGTCCTCGAACTTCACCGACAACAGCTTCGGCACCTCGATGTTCACACGCATCGACGCCCGTATCGCACTCTTTTTCGGCAAGGAGGCGGCAATCGTTACGGCACTTGCTGCAGCATTCACTCAAGTTAAGGATTTAGGCGGCGTGTCATCGCTCTTGAAGACGTTCCAACTCGGCGCTGTTCCCGGGAACTACATGAACTCGATCTTTCTGGCTGCATTGGCCGCCGTTACGGGCCTCGCGCTCGGCGTAATCGATCTTAAAACCCAGCAGGGGCGTTACACGAATCGGGTAGAGCTCGTGGATCTTGCTCTGTTGCTGAGATCGCAATCACGGCCGAAGATGATTATTGAAGAAGCACCGGAAACCGTGTCGACGTGACGTGTGCAGTATTGGCGGGCTCTCGCGCGACTCCGCGAAGGAGCCCTCCTCGATCAGCAACCCATTGACACGCGCAGCAATTCACGAGCCGGCGGCGAACCTCTCGATTTAGTTACTAAGCGTTCCTTAACCGCACCGTGCATTTTTTTGCATAAAGCTGTTTTTTTGACTGGAAATCAGAGGGGCTTAATCATTTCGAGTACGTTCAAACCTCCGGTGTGAATGACCGGTGTGCCGTTGGGCGAATTTCCAGTGTCGAATACTTGATCCCAAAACCCCGCAGGGGGTTTTCCGCCGAAAGCAGTTTGAGATAGTTGGTAATCAACCCATAAAGGCAATCGCCCCAGATGATCGAGAAAATTCCCGATAATGGTCCAAAGCTGGCTAGGAAATTTATATTGAAAAAGTTTCTCTAGACGGACATTTCGTCCGTTCATCGTAAAATAATTTACGATAACCTTTGAGACAAACGGCAGCCAGCCAGTCATTACTTCTTCTCGACCAATGCGATATGCGCGAAGATGATTGTCAGGTATATTGTCTCCTTTCTGAACCTTGCTCTCGATACGATCAACCCCACGTTCGAAATCGTATTTGCCATCTGTGTAAAATTTTTCCGCGATTAGAGACATGAGTTGAACCATCTGTCTGCGCTCTAAGTCGCGGGGATTTTCTCCCTCGGCATTGACCCCATAAAATGGAGATTCAAGCATATCTTTTCCGAGGAACTGGGAAAAAAAGGTTTTTTCGATCGAAGAATAAGAGATTGGCTTGTCCGTTCCTTTTCCACCCCATTCGATAAAATCGCGCAGTTTATTGTCTTCATGGTGAGAAATTGCGTTTCTTTGCGCGTCTAGGACGTAACGGCGCATCTGCGCCTGTTCTCCGCGAAAATGCTCCACGAGGTCTCGCTCGGAGAATCCTTCCTCGCCGGGTCGCTTTCCCTTGTCTTTTAGAAAACGATCGATTCGGTCTCCAAGGATACTGGCACCCAGAAAACGCTGAGTCGATTTGTCGAATGCGACCTGGCGCAGATTCGTTCCGGCATTCGTATTTGCAGTAATCAACACATCGGTATCAGGATCAACGAAAACTCGTACGGGCAACCACGTTTGATCCAGTAGGACTTGCGCCGCCGCCTTATGTTGACCATCAAATATACGTACGCGTGAGCCGCCGGACTCGTTTAGGTCGATCCATGCCAAGGGGACGTGCAGTTGCGGGCGCTTCCTGTGGAATTCTTCTACGAGTCCACGAATCGAGTTGCCAATAGGCCGAGGATTGATTTTGTAGTCGTGATGTAGATATTCGATCGGTAGGCGGAGGAATGCTGTACGCATGCCGGACAAATCATCTCTCCATATTGGAACGGAGGTCTCGTCGTAGAAGCCCTTCTCGGGCATTTTGAAGCACAGATTATCGTTCTCCACGCTAAACCGTATAGAGTGTTTTGACCCGCCATATTCCGAAAGCACGTCGCCGAGGTTTGCTCCACGCGTGTCTTTCGCATCGTGCCGGATTTCTTCAAGTCTATATAGCACACGTGCAACATATAGATGAGACGCCTGCTTACTCTCGTTCGCACGGGCAAATACCAAAGCCCAGTTGCTTTCATCGTCTGGTCCTTTGTCTCGCGATGGAATGATATGATCGATTTCGAGGTCATCTTTAGACAGGTCCATAGCTTTTCGAGTTATGAAGCACTGCCCATTTTGGCGCTGCCAAAGCCGCTCTTTCAACAACCGACGTTCATCCGGCGATAGCCTAGTTAATGCTTGCGACATAAATATCAGTTCTCCTGCCTCTTGTTGGTGGCGATAAACGAACCCTTCATTCGTCAGCCTAGGAAACCCGGCAAGGATGTACCGGCTGCGCAAATATCGCAAGGTCTGGACACACAGTGACTAAATGGGAGACGCGATAGCCGGCGATATGCGCGATGCATAGCTATCCGACGATTTCTCCCAGCCAAGCTTTCATCGATCGGTTCGGGCAGGCCCCGGTCCCCTTGTACCCAAGGCAGACAGCAGCGATCACTGCAACACACGACGTTGACACTACATGTTTCCTGTCCGGCCGGAATCGACATGTTCGTTGCCGGCGACACCAAGGTCTACATCCGCGGCGAATGCCAGCGGTCTAGAGCACGGGATGTCAGATCGCGTCAAACCTCCAGCATGGCTGATCGGCTCGAAGATTGGGTCATTGCCCATAGCGCCTATAGCAGGGAGTCATAGTCGGATGGACGGTGACGTTGTTTGAGTGCTCGCATAGGCAAGTGCCAAGGTGAGCAAATATTCGAAAGGTGGAAGCATTACGAACCTAGGTCGTCGATGTAGATCCGCAGCGGCGACGATGACGGGGTCGCTGATATTCGTTCGGTACTTACGGGCCGATAATTTCCGCGTGGATACCGGATGGGCCCAAATGCAGTTGCGATACAATTTTGCGATTGGAACTCCATGCCGCGATGCGTGCGGTGGCGATCCAAAGGGGAATGCATCTTGGTGGCGGTGCGCATGTTCATTTGAAGAGCATCCAAGTTGCATCAGAGACCCGGCCCAAGCCGACGCGAAAGCCGACCTACATGTTTGTCTAGACGACGTTTTTTGTTTGACCGGACCACAACAACCATACCGATGTCCCAAAGCGCGGGCGATTCTGTTGGCAATTGACGGGACTACCGTCCACCGGGAGGACGGCAAAATATGACCAAATCCGAAGCCCAGACCCGTGGGGAGTTGATTGATCGGCAACTGGCACTTGCTGGCTGGAACGTCAAAGACCCCACCCAGGTAATCGAGGAGTTCAATATCCTCACTGGTCTGTCCGATGGCATGGACGAGCCTCATACCTTTCATGAAGGCCGCCAGTTCAGCGATTACGTCCTCCTAGGTAAGGATCGTAAACCGTTGGCTGTGGTCGAGGCGAAGCGCACAAGCAGAGATGCAGCTCTGGGTCGCGAGCAGGCCAAGCAGTACTGCTACAACATCCAAAAGCAGCTTGGTGTTGACCTGCCGTTCTGCTTCTACTCCAACGGCCACGACACCTACTTTTGGGATGTGGAAAACTACCCACCGCGTAGGGTGGTGGGCTTCCCCACGCGGGACGACTTGGAGCGCTTTGCCTACATCCGCCGTAACCGCAAGCCGCTGACGCAGGAATTCATCAACACTTCGATTGCCGGGCGTGACTACCAGATTCGAGCTATCCGTGCTGTGCTGGAAGGCATCGAGCAAAAGAAGCGTGACTTTCTGCTGGTCATGGCAACCGGAACCGGAAAGACACGTACCTGCATTGCCTTGGTCGACGCACTGATGCGTGCGAGTCATGCTGAGAAAGTGCTCTTCTTGGTGGACCGGATCGCCTTGCGAGAGCAAGCATTGGCCGCGTTCAAGGAGCATTTGCCCAACGAACCCCGCTGGCCCAACGCTGGCGAGAGGATGTTGGCGAAGGACCGCCGCATCTATGTGGCCACCTACCCAACGATGCTCAACATCATCCGGGACGAAACCCAGCAACTCTCGCCGCACTTTTTTGACTTCATAGTGGTCGATGAGAGTCATCGCTCCATTTACAACACATACCGGGAAGTACTGGATTACTTCAAGACGATCACCTTGGGGCTCACGGCCACACCTACCGATCTGATCGACCACAACACGTTTCACCTCTTTCATTGCGAAGATGGCCTACCCACCTTTGCTTACACTTATGAAGAGGCTGTGAACCGTACGCCACCCTATCTGTGCAGCTTCCAGGTCATGAAGATTCAGACCCGGTTCCAGATGGAAGGCATCAGCAAACGCACTATTTCGTTGGAAGACCAGAAGAAGCTGATGCTGCAAGGTAAGGATGTTGAGGAAATCAACTTCGAAGGCAGCCAGCTCGAAAAGCAGGTCATCAACGCTGGCACGAACACCTTGATCGTCAAGGAGTTCATGGAAGAGTGCATTAAGGACGGCAGCGGCGTGCTGCCGGGCAAGACGATATTTTTTTGCTTATCCAAAGCCCACGCGCGCCGTGTCGAAGAAATCTTTGACAGACTCTACCCCCAACATAAAGGCGAGCTCGCCAAGGTGCTCGTCTCGAACGACCCTCGCGTCTATGGCAAGGGCGGCCTGCTCGACCAGTTCACCAACAATGACATGCCGCGCATTGCTATCAGCGTCGATATGCTCGACACGGGCATTGACGTGCGCGAGATTGTTAACCTTGTCTTTGCCAAGCCAATTTACTCCTACACCAAGTTTTGGCAGATGATCGGACGAGGTACGCGCCTCTTGGAAACCGACAAGCCTAAACCTTGGTGTACCGAGAAAGACGTGTTCCTGATCCTCGATTGCTGGGACAATTTTGAGTACTTCAAGCTCCAGCCGAAGGGCAAGGAGCTGAAGTTACAAGTACCTTTGCCAGTGCGACTGGTGGGCCTGCGGCTGGACAAGATCGAAAAGGCGCTCGACACGGGCTACGCGGACGTGGCTGAGCATGAGGTTGCCAAGCTGCGCCTGCAGATTGCCGCCTTGCCCTCGAAATCTGTCGTCATTAAGGAAGCCGGTGTCGCAATTGCGCGGCTTAGTGAAGCAAACTTCTGGATCACTCTTACCCACGATAAGCTCGAATTCTTGCGCGCAGAGATCAAGCCGCTGTTTCGCACGGTCTCCGAAGTTGATTTCAAGGCGATGCGTTTCGAGCGCGACTTGCTCGAATACACCCTAGCTGTGCTCAGCGGAGAGAAGGAGCAGGCCGTCACACTGCGTGACGGTATCATCGAGCAGATTAGCGAGCTACCGCTCTCAGTCGGATTCGTGAAGCAGGAAGAGTCGCTCATCCGCGCCGCTCAGACTAGTCACTACTGGGCCAAGGCCGATGAGGCCACCTACGACGAGCTCGTTCTCAGGCTCGGCCCATTGATGAAGTTCCGCGAGCGAAGCACCAACGCCCCCGTGCATCTCGACTTGACCGACACTCTGCATAACAAAGATTGGGTCGAGTTTGGGCCGCAGCATGAGGCGGTGAGTATCAGCCGATATCGCGAAATGGTCGAAGAGCTCATTACTGAACTCACCAACAGCAACCCCGTTCTGCAAAAACTTAAACAAGGCCAAAACGTAAGCGACGACGAAGCTCGACAGCTCGCCGAAGTGCTGCATGAGGAGCGTCCGCACATCACCGAAGACCTGCTGCGTCAAGTTTACAAGAATCGCAAGGCGCGCTTCATCCAGTTCATCCGCCATATCTTGGGGCTGGAAAAGTTGAAGAGTTTCCCGGACGAAGTCGGTTCTGCGTTCGATCAGTTCATTCGTGCGCACACCACGCTGAATAGTCGTCAAATGGAGTTTCTCAGCTTGCTGAAAAACTTCATCATCGAGCGCGAAAGAGTGGAGAAGAAAGACCTGATCAACGCCCCCTTTACCGTCATCCATCCACAAGGGATCCGTGGCGTGTTCACCCCGGCTGAGATCAATGACATCCTGCAGCTGACCGGACGGTTGGCTGCTTAAAGAATAGGTACGCACATGCTGCAAAATAACCCCGAACTCAAAAGCAAGATCGACCAGCTCTGGAATAAGTTCTGGAGCGGTGGGATCAGCAACCCGCTTACGGCCATCGAGCAAATCACATATCTACTGTTCATGAAGCGGCTGGACGACCTGGACCTTAAGCGTCAGGCGGATGCGGACTGGACAGGAGAGAAGTACACCTCCAAGTTCGATGGCACATGGATTCCGCCTGAAAGCCGCAACCAACTCGAGCCCGAAAAATTCGCAATCGAGAAGCATACGCTGCGGTGGAGCGAGTTCAAGCACATGAAGGCCGAGGAGATGCTGCAACACGTTTCCAGCAAGGTCTTTCCTTTCCTCAAAGACCTGAACGGGGCCGAGTCCAACTTCACCCACCACATGAAGAATGCAGTGTTTATCATCCCTAAGCCGGCGCTGCTGGTGGAGGCGGTGAAGACCATCGACGAAATCTTCGAGGTGATGGAAAAGGACTCGCAGGAGAAAGGCCAAGCATTCCAAGACATTCAGGGTGATGTTTACGAGTTCCTGCTTTCCGAGATCGCCACCGCGGGTAAAAACGGTCAGTTCCGGACACCGCGCCACATTATTAAGCTCATCGCTGATCTGGTACGGCCGCAACTCGGCCACAAGATTGCTGACCACAGCTTGTGGTACCGGTGGTTTCTTGCTCGGAGCCTACCAATACATCGTCACGCAGCTTGCTATCAAGGCAGGCACGCAGAACCTCACCTCAGATGAAGATGGCTTTGTTCGGACTTCGGTGGCCGCCGGCCTGACCGTCAAGGCACAAGCTATTCTGGCCACCTCCCTGTCGGGGTACGACATTGACAGCACGATGGTGCGCCTAGCAGGCTGTTGAAAAGCGCCCCGTCATGACGACCGAAGCTATGTTCAGGAGACTTGCGCGTGCGATATTGCGCTGAATTAACGGTTCACCGCGCGATCTGCGCGGGGCAGGCGCACGCATGCGGCTCGTCTGGCGCGCAGTCTTCGCGCATTGGCGGCTCATCGCGTCGCTCCTCGCGGCACCATCCCTGGCATTCGGGCCATGCGGGTCAGATTGCTCGCAACCATCGTCAGCTTGAAGTGCTGGTCGACGCGCTTGAGGCCGCGATAGACCGTCTGCCGGATCCGCCCGATGGTTTTGCCCCAGCCGAAATGCTCTTCGATTCGTTTGCGGATGATCTGGCTAGTCCGGTAGCCCGCATGCCGCGAAGTGCGACCGTCGATGGCGCTGCCGCCCCAACGCTCATCGTTGCGCGCGACATGCGGTGTCACGTTGCGAGCGCGGCAATCGTTCACGAAGTCACGGGTGTCATACGCCTTGTCGGCGCCAACTGTCTTCGCATGAGTACCTGGCACGCAATCGAGCAATTGCAATGCGCTGGCCCGCTCGGCAAAACCATCTGCGTGACTAACCACGGCGCCGACCACCAGCCCCGAGCGATTCTCCATCAGGATGTGCCCGTGGTAGCACAGGATGGCCGGGCTCTTGTGGCTCTTCTTGAACAATCGCGCCTCCGGATCAGTAGTCGACTCGTGCGTGGCATTGCTACGTCGCTCGCCTTTCCAGTCGGTGTCGGCGTTGCGGCCACCGCCGGCTGGCGGACCATCGTCCGGGCCGTCCTTGCGGCGGAAGCTTTTGTGACTGGCCCACGCCTGAATCAGCGTGCCGTCCACCGAGAAATGCTCTCTCGACAGCAAGCCCCGCTTGTCCGCCAGGCTCATGACTTCGGTGAAGAACGCTTCCACGACTTCATGCTCCAGAAGCCGGTCGCGGTTCTTCGAGAACACCGAGTGGTCCCACACGGCGTCCTCAATCGCCAGCCCGACAAACCAGCGGAACAGCAGGTTGTAGCGCATCTGCTCCATCAGCATGCGCTCGCTGCGTACGGAGTAGAACACCTGCAACAGCAGCGCCCGCATCAGCTTCTCAGGCGCAATCGAGGCACGACCGGTGTCCGCGTAGATGACGCTGAACAGCCCGTTGAGCCGTTTCAACGCATCATTCACCAGCAACCGGATCGGTCGCAACGGGTGATCTGCCGGGACGAAGTCCTCGAGCTTGACCGTCGTGAACAGGGGTTCCTGCATCTCGTCCATTCCGCGCATCGCATCCGCTGCCAAAGATCATGAACACGATATCCATAACGCCCGTCCTTCAAACCCCGTTTACACGGGATCCAAATTCAACAGCCTGCTAGGCCTGATGAACCTGATGATGCACGGAATCGATGAGCCGCGTATCGACTATCAGGACACTCTTAGCAAGCGTTATACCGAGGAAGCCGAATATGACATCGTGATGGCCAACCCTCCATTCACCGGCAGCATTGACAAAGGAGACATCAACGAGAACCTAAGCTTGGACACGACCAAGACCGAGTTATTGTTCGTCGAAAACATTTATCGTCTGCTGAAGAAGGGTGGCACCGCCGGCGTCATCGTACCGCAGGGCGTGCTGTTCGGCTCAGGCAAAGCATTCAAAGAGCTACGTCAAAAGCTCATCGAACGATGCGATCTCAAGGCCGTGATCACTCTGCCAAGCGGCGTGTTCAAGCCCTACGCCGGTGTCGCAACCGCTATTCTGATTTTTACGAAGGTCTGGGGGCCAAAAGATAAGGTAACGAAGCCCGCCACGGAGCATGTCTGGTTCTATGAGATGGCGGCGGACGGCTATAGCCTCGATGACAAGCGCACCAAGCAGAAGGGCTACGGCGATCTACAGGATATTGTTGCCAAATATCACGCTCGCAATGCTCAGATTGACACTGATCGCACCGCTCAATGCTTTATGGTATCGCGCGCAGACGTTGAGGAGGAGGGGTACGACCTTTCACTCTCGCGCTATCGCGAGGACGTCCTTGAGGATGTGCACTACGACCCACCTGGCGTGATTCTCGACCGGTTGATTACGGCCGAGATAGGCGATATGGGCGAAGGGTCCCTACAGAGGATCCAGAGCGGCATCGTCCGCGAATTGCTGGTTTTGAAGGGGATAGTGGGATGAGCTGGGACATGAAGCCGCTCGGCGCAATACTGGAACAATCTGGCCATGATCGCGCTGGAGATCGGGAGTTTCCTGTTTTGTCGATCACAATGAGACACGGACTTGTCGACCAAACGGAAAAGTTCAAGAAGCGTGTGGCTAGCCAAGATACATCTAACTACCGAATTGCCCACAGGAACGAGTTGGTCGTCGGCTTTCCGATTGATGAGGGTGTTCTTGGATTTCAGACGAAGTATCCAGCTGGGATCGTTAGTCCCGCATATGACGTCTGGCGACTCAAGGCCGAGGCCGACTGCCACATTCCGTATCTGGAGCGTTACTTGCGCTCCACTCAAGCGAGGCGGCTGTATGCGTCGCGGATGCAGGGCGCGGTAGCTCGTAGGCGCAGTCTTACCAAGGCGGATTTCCTCAAACTCGAGATTCCCGTTCCTCCGGTCGATGACCAAATTCGCATTGCCTATTTGCTCGGCAAGGTTGAGCGGATGATCGTCCTGCGCAACCAACACCTGCAACAGCTAGACGCACTGCTCAACAGCGTGTTTCTGGATATGTTTGGCGACCCAATGCGGAATGAGAAGGGATGGAAGACCGGATCCCTTGATAGTTACGGATCGTTCAAGAACGGGCTCAATTTTGGCAAGGCAGAAGCAGGCGTCAAGGTGCGCTATCTGGGTGTTGGGGATTTCAAGGGGCATGCAAAAATTGATGAGATGGGCACTCTGTCCTATCTTGATCTCAACACGCTCCCAACTCCTGATTACTTTCTGAAAGACGGTGACCTTGTTTTTGTTCGCTCCAACGGAAACAGGGAGTTGGTTGGAAGGTGCCTGGTTATCTACCCGGGGAGTGAGAGCGTCACGTACAGCGGCTTTTGTATCAGGTTTCGCATCGAGACGCAGATGCTGAACGCGACCTATATAGTCCACATGTTCAGAACACCTTCTATTCGGAGAGCATTGTTTCAGGGTGGCCAAGGCGCCAACATTCAAAACATAAATCAAAAAATTTTGGCGGCACTGCCAATTCCGCTTCCACCAATCAAACTTCAGAGCGATTTCTCCGAGATCGTCAATAGGATTGAAGGATTGAAATTGGAATATCGGCAAAGCCTTGCTGATCTGGGATCTCTGTATGGTGTCTTAAGTCAGCGGGCGTTTAAGGGTGAATTGGACTTGTCACGTGTACCATTGTCCGATACTGCGCAACAGGAGTTACCGCCAGCTATGTACAACGATGTCGAGCCGATTGCAACGACGCCGCAGTCGATCTTCCTGCCCGAAACCAATTTGGTGCATGAAGCAATGGAAAACCGCGAGCGCATAAAAGACCTGCTCGAGTTCTGGCTGGAGGCCTATCGTAGCCAACTTGGTAGCGCGACCTTCTCAGCGCAGAGTTTTATGTCAGCTGCCCAATTTCGCCTGAGCGAACTGCATTCTGATGATGACTTTGCACTGGGGAGTAAGGAGTACGAGCACATTAAGGCGTGGGTGTTTGCCGCACTTGCTGACGGGCGTCTCCTGCAAGTCCGCAACATTACGGAGCAAGTTGAAAAGGGAGGGCCAATTTTTGGCAATCTCGTTGAGCTAAAGTACGGAGCGAGGACTTGAAACTCCTGCGCCTGAAAATCAATGATCCGAAAGGTTTTCGAAGCCTACCGGCCGGATTTGAGCACTACTTTCGCACCGAATGGAGCTTGCAGGAGGAGGCTGCCCGACCCGACGAAGGCTTTACGCCTTTTGTCTGCGCTGGCCCAAACGGCAGCTGGGCGCCGACAATTATCTTGTCCGGTCGATTGACGATTGTGTTGGCCGGTGGTGCGGAGTCGGAGGCGGCGTAGCCGCCGGAGACGACGCACCACCGGCGGCGCCGGGATGATGGGGTCATAGGATGGCTGATCGCGTTCAAGAAGAAGCGAACAGCCATGTCCGGAACCCGAATCACGGACCAGCAGGTCCGCCTCTATATGAGCAAGCGCAAACATCACACTCAGGAAGTCGCTGCTGCCAAATCGGGCATGAGTTCGCGCACGGCACGGCGAATCGAACGCGATGGCCGGTTACCGTCGCAGAAGCCGCATCGCGATTGGCGCACTCGCCCCGATCCATTTGCCGAGGTCTGGGAGAGTGAAGTGCTGCCTCTGCTGCGCAGCGCCCCCGGGCTGAGGGCTATCACGCTGCTGGGCAAACTGCAGGAGACGCATCCGGGCGAGTTTCCTGACAGCATGCGGCGTACGCTGGAGCGACGCGTTAGCCAGTGGCGTGCCCTTGAGGGACCAGGCAAGGAAGTCTTCTTTCCCCAGGAGCATCTGCCTGGCGCACAGGGGCTTTCGGACTTCACCGATATGGGCGGCCTCGGCATCACGATCACCGGCGTGCCGTTCGCCCACCGGCTGTACCACTTTGTGCTCGCGTTCTCGCACTGGGAATACGCCTGTGTCGTCGATGGGGGCGAGAGCTTTGAAGCGCTCTCCCAAGGCTTGCAGAATGCGTTGTGGCAGGCCGGCGGATGCCCACGGGAACACCGCACCGACAGTCTGTCGGCGGCGTTCAGGAATCTGCAGGAACAGGACGACTTCACGGTCCGCTATACCGCGCTGCTCGAGCATTACGGCATGGTCGGCACGCGCAACAACCGCGGGCAGGGCCACGAGAACGGCAGCGTGGAGTCATCGCATCGTCACCTGAAGGAGGCAATCGATCAGGCGTTGATGCTGCGCGGTCATCGCGACTTTGCCGAGCGTGCTGCCTATGACGGGTTCGTTCGCGAAGTCGTCATGCGCCGCAACCGGCGCAATGCTGCTGGATTCAACGTTGAGCGCGAGCATCTGCACGATCTGCCCGAGCGTCGCACGACCGACTTCGTCGAGGAAGAAGCGCGCGTTACCCGCTGTGGCACCTTTTACCGTGCGCGGAATCCTCTACAGCGCACCATCGCGCCTGATCGGCCACCGCCTGCGGGTACGGCTCTATAACGACCGACTCGACTGCTATCTGTCCGGCGCACTGGTGCACAGCACCCAGCGAGGCTCGCGTGTGCCCTACGGCCGCGGCCGCGCCCTCGATTACCGACACTTCATCGATGCACTCAAACGTAAGCCGCAGGCCTTCAGGGGCCTGGCGTTTCGCGACGACCTGTTTCCGCGCGAAGCGTATCGCCGCACCTGGGAGCAGCTTGAGGCAAGACTGGCACAACGCGAAGCCTGCAAGCTCATGGTCGGGCTACTCGAACTGGCCGCGCATCACGGCGTCGAGGCAATCCTGGCCGAACGGCTCGATGCGCTGCTCGCTGCCGGCAAGTTACCCGAGCTGGAGCAGTTGCGTCACGAATTTGCACCGCGTCAGCCCCAGTGTCCCGAAGTGGTGGTTGAGACGCCATCGGCGGCACTCTACGACACGCTGCTCGATGACGAGGTGCCGGTATGAACACCGCTGCTACTTACGATGCCGCCCGTCTGGGGTTGATGCTCAATGAGCTGCGGCTGCCGACCATCGGCCGGCTGTGGCCTGAATTTGCCCAGCGTTCCGACAAGGAAGGCTGGCAGGCCACGCGGCTACTTGGTGCACTGCTCGAACACGAACTCGCCGAGCGCGTGAAACGGCGCATTGAGCGGCACCGCATCGAATCGCATCTGGATCCGACCAAGACGCTCGATACCTTCAACTTCAGCATGGTGCCGATGGTCTCGAAGGCGCACGTCATGGCGCTGGCCAGCGGCGATTCGTGGCTGGAGAAAGGGGCCACGATCCTGTTATTCGGGCCGCCCGGCGGCGGCAAGACACATCTCGGTTCCGCCATCGGCCACGCTCTGATCGACGCCGGTTACCGGGTGCTGTTCACGCGCACCAGCGAATTCGTGCAGAAGCTACAGGTTGCACGCCAGAGCCTGCAGTTGCCGTCGATGCTCGCGAAGTTCGATCATTTCGATCTGATCATCCTCGACGACCTCTCATACGTCCGTAAGGATCAGGCCGAAACCAGCGTGCTGTTCGAGCTGATCGCTGAAAGATATGAGCGGCGCAGCCTTCTGATCACAGCCAACCAGCCGTTCTCCGGCTGGAATGACGTCTTCCCCGACCCGGCCATGACCGTGGCCGCCATCGATCGCCTGGTTCATCACTCGACGATCTTCGAACTGAACGTCGAAAGCTACCGGCGTCGGAACGCCACCGACAACAAGGCAGCACGGCGGCGTCAATTACCGGATCCCGAGCCACAAGGAGCGACAACTATGACCTCTTGAACAGCGACGATTACCCCCGCTGACCGGACAAGATAATTGTCGTTCGGCCGGACTTCATGCTTGACGCTCTACAGGCAGCGGCAAGTCAAACGTGCTCGAGGCGCTAGCAGCGATCTTTTACCAGTTGGAAGTACAGCGTGTTCGACGTAGTTTTCTGCCAGAGGCGCTGGCGACGCAGGAAGATTTGGGGACCCCACATGCCTTCGAACTGGAATACTTGATCAAATTATCGGCTGAAGTACTACCTCTCGATGCGCCGCAGCGCGAGGCTCGGGTGCTTGTGCGCAAAGCCCTCGGCGAATCGCCGCAAGTGATGTGGACAAATTCGGCTGACTTCCCTGGTTTGAGTGAGGGTTTATCGGCGGATGATCCTGTGGGGGAGCGAGAGCGCGACTTTCTCTTGCCTCAACAAGTGCTGGGCTACTCGTCGGGCGAGAACGAGATCCTCAGCCTTCCGTTTTTCAAACTACGCTTTGTCCAGTTCGACGAGTACTGGAACAGCCTAGAAGCTCAACTACAGTACCCAGGTCGCCCGGAAACCCGATTGTCCTATCTCGACAGCGGTTTCAGTCAGGCCATTTTGCTATGCAACCTGCTGTTTCAGGACGAGAAAACGTTACAGCCGTTCCGCGAGGATGTCGGCATCGAGGCTCTGAAGGAGTTTCGAATCGTGATCAGGCGCAGCATTACGGTGTCCGACGAGGTTGCGAACATGTTCGAAGAGAACAATCCCGCGGTGCGCTTGGACGAGCAATCAGGTTTGGCACGCGTCAATTTAATGCATTGGCTGGAATCCACGGATCACACGACGCAGTCTGAGCGCTCCTCATATGTGAACTTTGCCAACTTCGACCCAATCGTGACTCGGCTCAAACGCTGCGCCACACTGAGTTACCGTGACGACGATGCAGACACACTTGTTTTGGACTATTGGGTCAACACGGCGACTCAAGAGGCCTTTAAGGCCAACTTTAAAGATGCGTTAGAGTTATTTCAATCGTTTCAGGTGCTGCTCACACTAAACCTATATGTGGCGAGCGATGCACTCAAGGTTGACCTTTATCGCTCCAGCAGCCACTACGTGAGCGAAACAGTACCAACACTGGCCTCGGATCAGCGCATCATGCGTTTTAAGTTTGTGCGTTTCACCAAGCAGGGCGTGACCGAGCCGATGATGCTCAAGGAGCTCTCTGACGGTGAGCACCAGTTGTTGCACAGCTTGGGACTTTGCTTACTGTTCCGTTATACCAACAGCCTTTTCCTGCTCGATGAGCCGGAAACACACTTTAACCCGGACTGGCGAGCCAACTTCATCAGCCGGCTGCGAGAGTGCTTGCCAGGTGGAAGTGACGTCGGTCAGGAAATGCTGATTACTACGCACACCCCCTTCTTGGTCAGTGACAGCCGACCAGAAAAGGTGCTGGTTTTCAGCAAGGACAGGGCCACGGGCGCTGTAAGCGTTCACCACCCCGACTACAACACTCTGGGCGCATCGATCAACAAGATAACCATGAACACCTTTGGCAAGCGTGACACCATTGGCGCCTACGCACGGGAGATTTTGGACAAACTGCGTGCCCGCTTCACGGAGGGGAACGAAGACCCTTCTGCTTTGATCGAGGAGATCAATCGCGAGCTCGGCGACTCTGTGGAAAAGGTTCTTGTGATCAAGGCCCTCCTCGATAAGGCGGGAGATCGCCAGTTGAAGGGACAGGATTAATGCTGTTTGCCTACATCTATGTGCCTCATCAAATGGAGAAGATGCAAGAGTTCATCGACTTCGTTTTTTACGAGGTGTGGTGCAAAGCACCGATCGGGCTTGAGTTCCATCCCGACCTCTTTAAGGGTAAGCCAGAATTGCAAGGGATCATGTCAGAGTTTGGTTTTGCAGCGCAGGCTCCTGAACGTGGAAAGGAGTTCTACAAGGATGTTAAGGGAATCTATGTTCTCTTCTCCTCATTGTCAGCGCAGGACATAGGGCAGTTCAAACGGTGGTACCAAGGCAACAATAATATCGAGAGCGTTTGCGCGAACGACCCTGCAACACAAGTCGTGCGTTATAGCGACATTCCGGTTACCCACAAAAAGCTGGTTGAACGACTGAGAGCGTTTTTTAAGGATTTGTATTCGAAATCATTGCTTGGTTTGGCAGCGATCAAGGACAAGATCGGCGACATCGATGACCATTACAAGACATTCGTGGCAACCAATAATAAGAAAAAATGTCCATTCTGCGGCGTGAATGATTTGCTCGGTGAATATGCCAGCAAGCGCGAAGCCTATGACCACTACTTACCAAAAGCGCTGTATCCGTTCAATTCGATCAATTTCAGAAATCTAGTTCCGTCCTGCCACCACTGCAATAGTAGCTACAAGACCAGCAAAGACCCGGCACATCCCATAAAAGACCCGGCAGGAGCCTTGCAGCGACGTAAGGTTTTTTACCCTTACGCGATGCAGGCACAAAGCATCGAGATCTCAGTTGAAATCGCACGGACGGATGTTGATGGACTTTGCCCCGAGGACATCGATTTGCAGTTCGGCCCTGCCGCATTGAATGAGGAAATCTTGACTTGGCGGGACGTCTACGGGATCGACGAGCGTTATAAAGATAAGTTATGTGGACCAGACGCAAAGGACTGGATTGAGCAATTCAGAATATTAAATCGAAGAAGCAAGATTACGGCAGATGAATACCTTGAGGACATTGATACCTTGGATAAGTTTGCCAACAGCAATTTCTTGAAATCAGCCTTCGTTAGAGCATGCAAGAACAAAGGACTATTGCAAACACTTGAGAAATACAAGAATTGATCGCCCAGATACTTAAGAGGTCGAAGTGCCGAACATCGCCGCGTAGTGATTCGATCGGGAAGTCAGCTGGACATCGAGTCCCTGCACCGGTCAGTAGTTTGCGGGTGTAGGTGACCCAACATTTAGGCGGTTGCCTCGGCTTCCATCGACCCTCTAGGAATACCGGTTTCCGTATGCGGAACGCTTCTCGGGGCGCCACAGAGTGAAACGACACGCGCCGGATTTTTCGTAATTTCTAGGGTGGCTGGGCGGTGCCGCGTCAAGCCACGGTGAGCGCCTCTTGAGGAAGTGTTGCCGGAAAGCAACGGCAACGCGATGCATTGATACCAGTTTCACTCGTTGTGGTGCCATTTCAAGATCGACATCAATTGGGCGAACCACGACGAAAGCGAGCGTTTGCTGATACGCGGCGGGGACAACATTGGGGGCATTTTGCGAAAACTTGTCAAGGTTATTCATGTAATTCAAAAGGTTGGTTGATTAGTTCGATCCTCCTCCTCACAAAATAGCCGTACGCGATGCTCACCGCAATCCAGTGACGAGCGATGCCATCTTTCACCGACAAGGCCTGCATTATCGAAGACAGGGAGCCGCCTGGCTTCCGCGGGCAGCGATTGGCTACACAACTGGGAGAGCAGCGAGGTAGCACGCAACGTTTGAACGTGACAGCCTCGATTGAATACCCAGGTGACGAGGCCAACTATCCAGCCAATACGCATTTGCTATCCAAATAATCGGACGACGCCTGGATAACCCAGCGATCGGGCGCAAACCCCGTCGGACGCGGCTTCCGGCGCGCCGATTTTGCGCATTCAGGCGAAAATCCGTCTATGCAAACGTTTGCCGATGCGCCACGTCTGCTACGCTAACGCTTTCGTAGGTCGCGTAACTAACGGTACTGCCGGGACGCGGCCGCCTCTTCACGCGCCACCTTCAGCGCAAGCCAAAAACCAAAAACGCATGCCGACGCGCGGACCGAACAACGTGATTGCGATCAGCGTCTTGCTGGCCGGCGCGATCCTCGCGATCGCCGTGTCGCTGCTCGCACAAATGCGCGAAGATGCGTTGCGCCGCGCGCAAGACTCCATCGGCAACATATCCCTGCTGGTCCAGCGTGACGTGTCGCGCAATCTCGAGATCTATGACCTGTCGTTGCGCGCGGTGATCGACGGACTGAAGCAGCCGGGCGTCCTCGATCTGCCGCCGGCGATCCGCCAGATGGTGCTGTTCGACGGCTCGATCAGCGCACAGGACATGGGCTCGGTATTCGTGCTCGACGAGAACGGCAACGTGCGTTTCGATTCACGCGCATGGCCGCCGCGCGAACAGAGCCATGCCGACCGCGACTACTTCAAGACACAGCGCGCTTCGCCCGACGTCGGGCTGTACATCGGCCGCCCGTTCAGCCGGAACGGCACCGACGAGGACCTGCGCATCGCGCTCAGCCGGCGCATCTCGAGGCCGGACGGCAGCTTCGGTGGCGTGGTGGTCGGCACGCTGCGGCTCACGTATTTCCATCGGCTGTTCGACGGCATGAAGCTCGGGCCGAGCGGCTCGATGGCATTGATGCTCAGCGACGGCACGATGCTGATGCGCCGTCCTTACGACCCGAAAACGATCGGCATCAACCTGACCGGCACGGCCAACTTCTCGCGCTTCGTCAAGCAGCCGAGCGGCGACTTCTTCGGCACCGCGGCGATCGACCGTGTCGAGCGCTGGTACGCGTTCCGCCATATCGACGGCTTTCCGCTGATCCTCGACGTCGCGCTGTCCACGCGCGACATCTACGTCCAATGGCGGCGGCGCGCATGGGTCATCGGCACGCTGATCGTCGCGCTCGACGTGACGATCATCGCGCTCGCGATCCTGTTCTCACGCCAGTTGCGTCTGCGCCGCGCGGCCGAGGAAGAGCTGCGCGAACTGGCGCGCACGGACGGGCTGACCGGCCTGAACAACCGCCGCACCTTCGAGGAACACGTGAACGACGAATGGCGACGCGCACAGCGCAACGGCAGGCCGCTGTCGCTGCTGCTGATCGATGTCGACAACTTCAAGGGCTTCAACGACCTGTACGGTCATTCGGCCGGCGACGAAGCGCTGATTGGCGTCGCGCGCTGCATCGCGCAGAACGCGCGGCGTCCGGGCGACACGGCCGCCCGCTTCGGCGGCGAGGAGTTCGCGGTGCTGCTGCCGGACACGGATGCGACGGGCGCGCAGCGGATCGCCGAGCAGATCCGCGCGGCGGTGCAGGCGCTGCAATGCCGCCACGTGGCCAGCACGCATCACGTGCTGACGGTGAGTGCCGGAGCAGTAACGGCGCAGGACGCGGCGTTCGCGACCAGCCGCGCACTCGTCGACGCCGCCGACCAGGCGCTGTATCGCGCGAAGGATGCCGGCCGCAATCGAGTGATGGCCTACGGCGCGGCGACGGACAACTCCTCGCGGGCCGGCTCCGCGGTGACGCCGGACATCGACGCGCGCGGCGCGAAGTGACGCGCACCCGGGCCGTGCTTGTCGGCCCGCTTCATGGCCCGCTTCATAGCCTGCTTGCCAGCCCTTATTGCTCTCCGTAAACTCGCGCGTAATTTCGCCGGACCCACGCCGCAGCGCGTGATCGGCACACACCACGCCGACCCAGAGGAGAATCCCCGCGATGGCCGCATCCTATTTCCCCCGCTGGCGCCGCCAGCCTGCCGCCGCCGAGGGCGGCATCGTCGGCATCGACGAGAGGCTCGGGTGGCCGCAGATGTTCGCGATGGGCGTCCAGCACGTCGTCGCGATGTTCGGCTCGACGGTGCTCGCGCCGCTGCTGATGGGCTTCGATCCGAATCTGGCCATCTTCATGTCGGGGATCGGCACGCTGCTGTTCTTCGTGCTCGTCGGCGGGCGCGTGCCGAGCTATCTCGGTTCGAGCTTCGCGTTCATCGGTCTCGTGATCGCGGTCACCGGCTACGGCGGACACGGAGCGAATCCGAACATTCCGGTCGCGTTGGGCGGCATCATCGCGTGCGGTGTTGCGTACGGGGTGATCGGTCTGATCGTGGCGGCGGTGGGAACGGGCTGGATAGAAACGCTGATGCCGCCGGTCGTGACCGGCGCGATCGTCTGCGTGATCGGTCTGAACCTCGCGCCGATCGCCGTGCATGGCGTGAGCGGCAGCAATTTCGAGTCGTGGATGGCGCTCGTCACGGTGCTGTGCGTCGGCGCGGTCGCGGTATTCACGCGCGGCATGCTGCAGCGTCTCTTGATCCTGGTCGGCCTGCTGCTCGCCTACGTCATCTACGCGATCGTCACGAACGGCCTCGGCATGGGCAAGCCGATCGATTTCTCGATCGTCGCGAACGCCGCGTGGTTCGGTATGCCGCACTTCATGTCGCCGGTGTTCGACCCGCACGCGATGACGCTGCTCGCGCCGATCGCGGTGATCCTCGTCGCGGAAAACCTCGGCCACATCAAGGCGGTCAGCGCGATGACTGGCCAGAACCTCGACCGCTACATCGGCCGCGCGTTTCTCGGCGACGCGCTCGCCACGATCGTATCGGGCTTCGCGGGCGGCACCGGCGTGACAACGTACGCGGAAAACATCGGCGTGATGGCGGTCACGAAGATCTATTCGACGCTGGTGTTCGTGATCGCCGCGTTGATCGCGCTCGTGCTCGGCTTCTCGCCGAAGTTCGGCGCGGTGATCCAGACGATTCCGGGACCGGTGCTGGGCGGCGTGTCGATCGTCGTGTTCGGCCTGATCGCGGTGACGGGCGCACGCATCTGGGTCGTCAACAAAGTCGACTTCTCCGATAACCGCAACCTGATCGTCGCGGCAGTCACACTCGTGCTCGGCGCCGGCGACTTCTCGCTGAAGCTCGGCAGCTTCGGGCTCGGCGGCATCGGCACCGCGACGTTCGGCGCGATCATTCTGTACGCGCTGTTGAGAAGGAAGCCAACGCAAGGGCCGGTGGCCTGAGCTTCTTCTACCGGCACCGGCGTTTCGAGCGCCGGTGCCGAGCCTGATCCAGCAGCGACCTCCTACCTTTTGCGCGCGGTCAGCGCCGTCTCCGACAGATCCACTTCACGCATCAGCTTGTTCATCGTCTCGTCGTTGATGCGCTGGGTGTCGCGCAAATCGAGCAGCGTCTTGCGCTCGGCACGCATCGCCGCGAGCTTCATGCGGAATTCGAGCGCATCGGCACGGCGCGCGAGTTCGCGTGGCGCCTGGTCGTCGTCGAGTGACGCGAGGCGGCGTCGGTACAGGTCCATCACGCGCGCAGTCACGTCGGTTGCATAGGCCTGAGCCGATTCATCGAGGTCCGCGCACTCGGTGTCGTGCAGATGATCGATCGCGCGAATCGCCGATTGAGCGGCCAGCGTGCGCGCGAGCGCTTCCTCGGCCGCGTGCGGGTCCTTGCCGCGCCGCCAGCCGCGCAGCAGCAGCGGCAACGCGGCCACCGCCACCAGCAGCGACAGCAGGATCACGCCCGACGCGATGAAGATCGCGAGATCGCGTCCCGGCAGCGGCGTGCCGTTCGGCAGCACCTCCGGCAGCGACAGCACGCCCGCGAGCGTCACCGCGCCGCGCACCCCGGCCACGGTTGTCACCGACACCATGCGCAA
This sequence comes from Paraburkholderia youngii, assembly GCF_013366925.1. Lineage (NCBI taxonomy): Bacteria > Pseudomonadati > Pseudomonadota > Betaproteobacteria > Burkholderiales > Burkholderiaceae > Paraburkholderia > Paraburkholderia youngii. The sequence goes on along the minus strand of NZ_JAALDK010000001.1, from coordinate 6,188,985 downwards.
CCCCGGCACCGCGTTCGCGACACCATGTTTCGTCGCGCCGCGGCTAGCGAACCAGCGCAGCAGCCACACCCACGCGAAGCGCATCGCATATAGCGCGAGCGCCACCGCAACGATATAGCCAATCAGCAGCACGACTTGCGCGTCGTTGGTTTCATGCGCATCGAGCAGCGCGCGGCCGAGGATGTGCGGAAACTGCAGGCCGAGCATGATGAACACCATGCCGTTGAACACGAACTCGATCATCGTCCACGTGCTCGTGGCCCGCACGCGCGAGGCGACCTGCCACTTCTCCATGATGCTTGCGTAATTCATCATCATGCCGGCCGCGACCGCCGCGAGAATGCCCGACAGCTCGAAGCGCTCGGCGGTCAGATAGGCGGCGAACGGAATCAGCAGCGTCATCACGACGCCGGGCGCGGGATCGCCTTCCTCCGTGAGATTCAGGAAACGCGCGGACACGAAGCTGAACACCGCGCTCACCGCTGCACCGACCGCGAGGCCGCCCACCGCGATGATCACGAAGCTAACCGACGCCGCACGCAGCGAGAACGTCCCGGTCAGCGCGGCGGCGATCGCGAACTTCAGCGCGACGAGGCCAGACGCGTCGTTCATCAGCGCCTCGCCTTCGAGGATATGCATCAGCTGCCCCGGAATCTTGCCCTTGCCGGCGATACCGGACAACGCGACCGCGTCGGTCGGCGACAGCACCGCGGCGAGCGCGAACGCGACCGGCAGCGAGATCTGCGGTACCAGCACGTGCACGAAGTGACCGACGACCAGCACCGTCATGAACACGAGGCCGAGCGCGAGCATCAGGATCGCGCGGCGCGCCATGAAGAACTCGCGCTTCGGAATGCGCCAGCCATCCGCGAACAGCAGCGGCGGAATGAACAGCAGCATGAAGATTTCCGGATCGAACGCGACGTGCAAATCGAGGCGAGGCCACGCGAGCATCGCGCCGATCGCGATCTGCACGAGCGGCAACGGCAGCTTGAACGGCAGTGCGCGGGTCAGCACGCCGGACGCGGCGACGGCCAGTAGCAGGATCAGAACGGTGAAGACAATTTCCATCGTGTATTCCGGGTGGATGAAGGGGGGCCATCCGCGCACCGCAACGGTGCGCGCCACGCCCCCGGGCGGCGCACGAACGCTGTCGCCGGTGCAATCTTTCGGGCGAATTACAGCACAGTGTGCGCCAGCGTGCGCATGGAGCTTGCTTAACCGGTAACGATGACGCACATTTTGAGAGACGGTGTCGGTCTCGTTGCCGTTCCCGTTCTGACCGACCGGTTCTCGCGTGAGAGGATTGCATGACGATTGCGCAACAGGACAGGGCGGCGGGCGTGCCGCACGGCTTCGAGGTCGAGGTGACCTCGGGCCTTCGACGCTATTCGGTGCAGCACGGCGATCTGACGCTGACTAGCGTATTCCAGCCGATCTTCAGTCTGTCGCACTTGCGCGCGGTCGGCTACGAGGGCTTGCTGCGCGCACACGACGCGCTCGATCGCGCGGTGTCGCCGCTCGACGTATTCGGCGACGCCGCGCGCCTCGGCGACGCGCTGCAGATCGACCGGCTCGCGCAGACGCTGCATCTGGAGAACTTCAAGGTGCTCGGCGCGGAGCGCGAATGGTTGTTCCTGAACGTGCATCCGGGCGTGCTGACCGACCCGTATCTCGCGGCCGCTTTGCTCGCGAATCTGCGGCGGCTAGATCTGTCGCCGCGGCGCGTCGTGCTCGAAGTGCTCGAGCAGAGCGCCGAAGATCTCGATCGACTCGCCGACGCGGTGCGCGAGTTCCGCGAGCGCGGCTTCCTGATCGCGCTCGACGATTTCGGCGCCGGCCATTCGAACATCGAGCGGATCTGGCAACTGAATCCCGACATCGTGAAGCTCGACCGCATCATGCTGTCGCACGCCGCGCATCGCGCCGACATGGCGACGATCCTGCCGGGGCTCGTGTCGCTGCTGCATGAAGCAGGCAAGCTCGTGCTGATCGAGGGCGTCGAAACCGAGCACGAAGCGCAGATGGCGCTCGCCTGCAATGCGGACTTCGTGCAGGGGTTTTTCTTCGGCCGGCCGAGTCCGGGTATTGCCGATGCGATCCACACGGCGATTTGCATCGGCGAAGTCACCGAGCGTTATCGCGAGCAGGCCGAGGCACGCGAGCGGCGCAGCGCGAGCCGGCTCGCGCCGTATCTGCGCGCGTTCGAGCGCGCCGCGGAGCGTCTCGCCGCTGGTGAGCCGCTCGACGAGGTGTGCTGGAATTTCCTCGCGCTCGATCACGCGGCGCGCTGTTTTCTGCTCGATGCGAAGGGCCGCCAGGCGGGCCGCAACGTCGTGCTGCGCGCCGATCGCGCGGCGCAGGAAACGCGCTTCCTGCCGCTCGCCGACGCGCAGGGCGCGAACTGGCTGCGTCGGCCGTACTTCAGCGTCGCGATCAATGCGCCGGAGCGCGTGCACGTGACACGGCCGTATCTGTCGATCAACGAGGCGTTGCCGTGCGTGACGCTGTCGGTGGCGACGCGCGTCGGCAGCGAGACCTGTGTGCTGTGCGGCGATATCGACTGGGTCGAGGAAGAACGCGACGCGCGCATCTGACATGATGTCGCTTTAATCGAAATCAGGTTGCGCTCATGTCCGTGCTGCTCGAAGTGATTGCCACGACCGTCGCCGATGCGCGTGCGGCCGCGCAAGCCGGTGCCGACCGTCTCGAACTCGTGACCGCGATGGGCGAGGGCGGTTTGACGCCGAGTGTGGGCTTGATCGAGGCAGTGGTAGCCGCGGTTGGCATACCCGTGAACGTGATCGTGCGGCCGCATAGCCGCTCGTTCGTCTACGACGCCGACGACTACGCGGTGATGCTGCGCGACATCCGTGCGGTGAAGGCGGCCGGCGCGAACGGCATCGTGATCGGCATGCTCGATGCCGAGCGCACGATCGACCGCGACGGTCTCGCGCGCGCGTGCGAAGCTGCCGATGGACTCGCGATCACGTTCCATCGCGCGTTCGACGAGGCGCGCGATCTACGCGAAGCGCTCGACGTACTGCTCGGCTTCGAGGCGGTGACGAATGTGTTGACGTCGGGCGGAAAGCCGTCGGTGCTGCAGGCGCAAGCCGTGGTCAGCGAACTGGTGCGGCAGGCTGACGGCTCGCCTTGCACGGTGCTCGCCGGTGCCGGCTTGACGGTCGATGCGGTCGCGGACTTCGTCAGCAACACGCACGTCGAGGCCGTCCATTTCGGCTCCGGCGTGCGCGTGAACGGCAACGGACTCGCGCCCGTCGATCCGGTGAAGGTGATGCAGGTGCGGGCGCTGCTCGACGCGACTTGAGCCGAACAGCGCAACGAACCTACTTACTTCGCGACCACCACTGGAATGCCGCGCAACTGCCCGGCGCCTTTCATTTCCTCGAGCGACTTCTTCACCGCGACACCGGTCGCCGCATCGATGCCGAGGCGTGCGGCGAGGTCGCGCTCGCCACGCTTGACGCCCGCCAGATTGGCCAGCTTCACGTGCCCATAGCCGCGCACGCGCGCGTGCAGTTCTGCGAGTTTCGCGACGTCGTCGAGATGGCTCGCGTCGAGTTTCGCCAGCGCGCGTTGCAGCGTGGTTTCGTAATCGCCCGCGAGCTCGCGCTCCATCTTGCGCTCGAGCGTGCGGCCGAACGGATCGAGCGCCGTGCCGCGCAGACCGCGCCATTTCGCGAGCAGGCCGAGCACGGGCCACATCCACTGACCATAGGTCTTCTTCGTGGGCACGGCACCGGGCTGCGCGCGCGTAAGCGTCGGCGGCGCGAGGTTGAAGCGGATCGTGAAGTCCTTGCCTGCGACACCCTCGAACTGCGCTTCGAGCGCATCGCGGAACGCGGCATCCGTATGCAGACGCGCGACTTCGTACTCATCCTTCACCGCGAGCAGCCGATAGAACGTCGTCGCGACCGCGCGCGTCACACGCTCGCTCGCCGCATCGACGGCGGTTTCCGCGCGCCGTGCCGCATCGACGAGCGCGCGATAGCGCTTCACATAAGTCGCGCCACCATACGCGAGCAGACGTGCTTCGCGATGCGCGATCAGCTCGTCGAGCGTATCGACTCGCACGCTCGGCTTCGGCGCATGTCGCGACTGCCACAGCGATTCGAGCGCGGCGGGATCGGCCGCGGCCATGCGCCCGATCGAGAACGCGAGTTGATTCATCTGCACCGCGACGTTGTTCAGTTCGATCGCGCGCATCATCGCGGCGAACGACACCGGCACCAGACCGAGTTGCCATGCGAAGCCGAGCATCAGAATGTTCGCGCCGATCGTATCGCCGAGAAAACGCGTTGCGAGCGCTTGCGCGTCGCACGTTGACATGCGCTCTGCACCCGCCGCGTGACGCATCTTGTCGATCAGCGCATCGGCATGCAGCGTCGCGTCGGGGTTCTGCACGAAGCTCGCGTTCGGAATCGCATGCGTGTTGACGACGATGCGCGTGCGGCCATGCCGCACCGTCTGCAGTGCATCGGCACTCGCGCCGACCACCATGTCGCAGGCGAGCAGCACGTCGGCCTGCTGCGTGTCGATGCGCACCTGGTTCAGCCATTCGTCGCGCGCGGCGAAACGCACGAACGACAGCACCGAGCCGCCCTTTTGCGCGAAGCCCATGAAGTCGAGCACCGACGCGCTCTTGCCTTCGAGGTGCGCGGCCATGCTGATCAATGCGCCGACCGTCACGACACCGGTGCCGCCGACTCCGGTGACGAGGATGTCGTACGGCGCGGCATCGAGTGGCGTCGCGGGAGTCGGCAACGCGTTGACGTGGGCAGCGAGCGCCTGCGGATCGAAGGCGACGCCCGCGGCTTTTTTCAATGTGCCGCCTTCGACGGTGACGAAGCTCGGGCAAAAGCCGTTCACGCACGAGTAGTCCTTGTTGCACGACGACTGATCGATGCGGCGCTTGCGACCGAGCGCGGTTTCCACCGGTTCCACCGACAAACAGTTCGACTGCACGCCGCAATCGCCGCAGCCTTCGCAGACTTCTTCGTTGATGAAGAGCCGCTTGTTCGGATCGGGGAATTCGCCTTTCTTGCGACGCCGGCGTTTTTCGGCCGCGCAGGTCTGGTCGTAGATCAGCACGGTCACGCCGTCGGTGTCGCGCAACTCGCGCTGCACGGTGTCCAGCTCGCTGCGATGGTGAAACGTCGTGCCCTGCGGAAACTGGCCGTGATGACCGTCGTATTTCTCGGGCTCGTCGCTGACCACGACGAAGCGCGACACGCCTTCGGCTTCGACCTGTCGCGCGATCTGCGGCACCGAGATGCTGCCGTCGACGGGTTGACCGCCCGTCATCGCGACCGCGTCGTTATAGAGGATCTTGTAGGTGATCGTCGCTTTCGCGGCGACCGCCTGGCGAATCGCGAGAATGCCCGAGTGAAAGTAGGTGCCGTCGCCGAGATTCTGGAACACGTGGCGGGTCTTCGTGAACATCGAATGCGCGGCCCAGTCGACGCCTTCGCCGCCCATCTGAATCAGTCCGGTCGTGTCGCGCTCCATCCACGACGCCATGAAATGACAGCCGATGCCGGCCTGCGCGATCGAACCGTCCGGCACTTTCGTCGACGTGTTGTGCGGACAGCCGGAGCAGAAGTACGGCGTGCGCTTCACGCTGTCCGCCGCGTTCGACAGGATCTGCGGCGCGACCAGATCGACGACGCGTTCGCGGCGATCGAGCGCCGGCTTGTGCTTCGCGAGCCAGTTCGCGAACACCGGCAGAATGCGCGACGGCCGCAATTCGCCGAGCGACGACAGCAGCAACGTGCCATCTTCGGCGTGCTTGCCGATCACGACCGGCCGCGTGCCTTGCGTGCGGTTGTACAGATAGTCCTTGATCTGCTGCTCGATGACGGGGCCCTTCTCTTCGATCACGAGCACTTCGGACAGACCCGACACGAACGCGTCGATGCGCGTCATCTCCAGCGGAAACGACAGCCCGACCTTGTAGATGCGCACGCCGGCCGCGTCGAGATCGGCGACGGTCAGATCGAGCCGGCGCAGCGCTTCCATCAAATCGAGATGCGCCTTGCCGCACGTGACGATGCCGACGTTCGCGTGCGGGCTCGGCGCGATCCATTTGTCGATGCTGTTGATGCGCGCAAACTGGCGCACCGCGTCGAGCTTCGCGTGCAGACGCGCTTCGATCGTCAGGCTCGGCAGATCGGGCCAGCGGTTGTGCAAACCGCCGGCTGGTGCTTCGAATTCCTGCGGAGGTGTCCATTCGGTTTGCAGCGCGTCGAGATCGACGGTCGAGCCCGATTCGACGGTCTCCGAAATCGCCTTGTAGCCGACCCACGCGCCCGAGAAGCGCGACAACGCCCAGCCGTACAGGCCGAACTCGAGCATGTCCGCGATGTTCGACGGATTCACCACCGGCATATGCCACGCCATCATCGCGAAGTCGCTCTGATGGGGCATCGACGACGACACGCAGCCGTGATCGTCGCCGGCGACCACCAGCACGCCGCCGTGCGGCGACGAGCCGTACGCGTTGCCATGCTTCAGCGCATCGCCCGCGCGGTCGACGCCCGGGCCCTTGCCGTACCACATCGCGAATACGCCATCGACGGTACGCTCGGGATCGGCTTCGACGCGCTGCGTGCCGAGCACGGCGGTGCCGCCGAGTTCTTCGTTGATCGCGGGCAGAAAGCGGATGTCGCTCGCGGTGAGCAGTTTTTTCGCCTTCCACAACTGCTGATCGACCATGCCGAGCGGCGAGCCGCGATAGCCGCTGATGAAGCCGGCGGTGTTCAGGCCGCGGGTTTTGTCGAGCGCGCGCTGCATCAGAGGGAGGCGCACGAGCGCCTGAGTGCCGGTCAGAAAGATCCGGCCGCGCGTCGCGGTGAGATTGTCGGAAAGCTTGTAGTCGGCGAGAGCGGGCGTGCCGTCGATGGGCAAGCGAGCGGTCATGGGGGAGTCTCCAATGTTCTGGCTCGGCGCGCGGGTGGTGGGGTCACCGATACCGCGCAGCGAAAGAGACTCTATTTTTTAGCGCTCGCGGGAGTGAATTATTGCTTCTTTAATCGGGCGTGCGCGAATGGGCGCGATGACTCGCGCGTTTCGGCCCGCTTTTGAGCCGGATTTGCCAGGCGGCGGCGCGCTTCGGGTATGCCCTGGGTATCGTGGGGCGTCGAATGGGACTGTGGCTATTGCTACTGCGCGGTGTTCGCCGCGATGTCCGGTTGGAGCGGCGCCGCATCGAGCGGCACGATCTCGTCGAAGTGCGAATAGTCGATGTGGCTCACGCCGTCTTGCTCGCTCATGATGTCGACGAACCGGTGCTGCCAGACGATCTGGTCGCAGGTCCACATGTGGCGCGCCTGCATGGTTTGCGACGTCGATTCGTCGATGCCTTCGAGCGTGAGCAGCAGCGACACGTCGCGGCCCTTCAATGATTCGGCGTTTTCGCCGAACAGCGGACTCGCTTCGTCGATGATGTGCATCAGCGTCCAGCCGAGCTTGAACACCGGGTGCTGGTCGCGTACCAGCGTGAGGTCGTAGAGCTTGCGCAGCGTAAAGCCTTCGATCGACGTCTCCAGACGCATGATGCGCAGCCGCGCGCGTGCCTCGGCGATCACGTTTTGACGCGCGTTGGCCGAGCGCACCATCAACGTCATGCGGCCGTCGATCGGCCGGATCACCGCATAGCGCGCGAACATGATCTTCGCGTGCGGCCGCGAAAAGCGCGCGAAGATCAGCCCGGTCGCCAACGCGATGCTGGACATGCCGATGAAGATTTCGAGCGTCGCGATCCAGTGCGCGTAGACGGTTTGCGGATGCATGTCGCCGTAGCCGACCGTCGCGAGCGTTTCGACGCTAAAAAAGAACGCGCCGCCGAAGCCCTTCGGAAACTGATTCGCAATCGGCGCGTCGCCGAGCATGTAGAGCACGGCGAACACGGTGTTGAGCAGCAGAAACAGCAGCGCGAGCGACACGAAGAACACCGGCCAGCGCACGCCGAGCGCGCGGTGATACAGGTCTTGCCACAACGGCGTCGGCATACCGTGCGCGATCACCATGCGATCGTCGAGACGCATTTCGCGGCTGCCGCGCGGGTGGCGCCTCGGCGCGCTCGTGTCGGTGTCGGGGTCGCCGAGCGTGGAAAAACGGTCTGACGGTTCGCTTGCCATCACGCGCTCGTGGGGATCGATACAGGTACAGCGTAGCATGGCGTGAGACTCATGCAATTGACTAGAACGTGCCGATCAGCTTGATTTCCCTCGTAACTAGCACGGTATTGACGAAGGCTATATTTTTATTCAAAAAAGCTATCTCTATTTAAAATGTTTTCGAGATAATAAAATATCTTGGTTTGTTTTGGATTTGCTGTATGATTTCTAAATCAAAATATGATCGAGATAATCTAATATGTCGTAGAATAAAAATGCTGCTGTCGACTACTTGCAATTGAATGCAAGACCAGTAAGCCGTGGAGAATGCGCCCGGTACGTTAGAGAAGCAATTGAACGAGGCGGAATTGTATTGGCCCGCACACGGTCCGCGAAAGACTACGGGCTTTCGCTGGCTCACGCTGGGTTTCGCGCGGTATCGACTGCCTCTCTCCAAAAAGGCGATGTAATCGCGATCGACGGCATCCATTTGCATCCGCACGGACATATGGCAATGTACGATGGACAATACTGGATTTCCGATTTCAAGCAGTGGCGTGGCTTCTATCCCGGTCCCGATTACCGGTCCGCACGACCGGATTACAAGATCTATCGCCACGATTGAGGTTGCATCCATGAGAAAATATCTGGCGATTTTTGTTGCCACGCTGTTGCTGAGTTTTAACGGCACCTCATATGCAGGAAACCCGACCCACGCCGAACAAGCAACTCCCGAGACCCGCGTAAGAGATTTCTACGCATGGTTCATTCCCCGCCTGGCCGCAGACCGAGACTATCCGATCATGGAAAAGGAGATATACAGGCACGTTGTAAAACCAACCGTCGATTTATTGCGAAAGCAATATCAGGCCAACAAATTGTCCGAAGATGCGGAGTACTTCACGAAAGTACAAGACTTCGACGAGAAAGATTGGTCCGGGCATATAGCGGTGCATCCAGTCTTCATGCTCGACGGCGTGGCGCTCGTGGCTGTTACGTTCGGCTCGAAAGACAAACAGACCAATATCGTGTTTTTGCGCCAGGAAAACGGAATCTGGAAGATCACCAAGGTCGTAGACACGCTCGACTATCGCTGACAGCTCAGCGTTACCTTGCCTGGCGACGCGCAGCGCTCAAGGCCGCCACGGCGCATTTCGACGCGGCCTCAAAAAGCGCGTCGACAAGCTTACGGAAACACGTGCGGCTTCGGAATTCCCGCGCCATGCTCGATATCGTCGACGGCCTGCCGACGCGCGCTTTCCACCGCTTCCGCTTGCTCGGCAAAGCCCGCGTCGCCGCCGACCGTGGTCCACGGCTTGACGGCCTTCTCGCGATGACGGATTTCGTACTCCGCGTCCCAGCGCGCGCCGCTCAGTTCGAGCGGACGAACGTGAATCGAATACACGCCGTATTGGAACAGCTGTTCAGCCATGATCGCCTCCACCCGGTCGAGCCCGCAGCGGCGCGCCGATGCGCGAGCACGCGCGACGCGCTGCCCCTTGGTTCGGCCTACAGTTCGATTTCCCCGAGGATACGATGTGCGAGCGCTTTGGCTTCTTCGAGCGCTTCTCCCGGCGTCGACGACGTCGAGTCGACCTCGTAGAGCGTGGTCTCCTGATCGTCGCTGGGTTCGCCCTCGTCGCGCGCGAGGGTGACGACACCTTGAAAGGCGTCCTGTGCGACTTCCCTTATCGACGCAGTGGCCGTGTAGATCCCTTTGGTGTAGGTGACGTCCTCCATGGCCTCGCTCCTTTTCGCAAAGGTTTCGATATTTTCATCCTAGCACGGCGTGGCGGGATCGGTTCCCGCCCAGGGCGGCTTCGCGCCGCGCGACGCGCTCGACATCCGTCACGCTACGCGCGTCCCAAGGCAGCAGAATTACAGAGCCGCGTTTTACAGCAACGCGACCACCTCGTCGAGCGTCGGCGCGTGCGCGCCGGCGTGGCCGCAAGCCGCCGCGCCGGCCGCGAGCGCGAATGCGAGTTGCTCGGGCCATCTGCGTTGCGGCGCGCTCATCAGGCTGAACAGCAGACCGCCGATCGACGCATCGCCCGCGCCGACCGTATCGACCACTTCGACGCGCGGCGGCTTCGCCTCGATCACCGCGGCGCCGTCGAGCAGCATCGCCGCGTCGGGGCCGCGCGTGACGAGGACGGTGGCGGCCGGATTCATCGCGCGCAATTGCGCGAGCGCGGCGGCTTCGTCGCTGGTCCTGAAGAACATGCGCAAGTCTTCGTCCGAAACCTTGATCAGATCCGCGAGCGCGGCCATCTGGCGCAATGTCGGCTCGTAGCCGTGCTCCATCAGATTGCGATAGTTCGGATCGAAGCTGATCTTCACGCCGTGCGAACGCAACTCGGCAGCGAGCGCCGCGAGCGTATCGCCGAGCGGCTGACGCGCGAGGCTGATGCCGCCGAAGTGCGCCCACTTCACTGCGTTCATCCAGCCGGCCGGTAGCCTGGCTGGATCGAACGCGAGATCGGCGCTGTTCTCGCCCATGAAGAAGTAGGCCGGCGGATGCGTCTGATGCACGATCGCGAGCAGCGGCGGGTGCTCGACGCGCTGCAGGAAGCGCATATCGAGCCCGGCGGCGACGCTCGCGTCCCACAGTTCGTCGGAAAAGTTATCGACGCCCAGCGAGCCCGCGCACGCGGTCGGCAGGCCGAGCCGCGCGACGCAGCGCGCGACGTTCCAGCCCGCGCCGCCCGGACGCGACAGCCAGTGCGATGCGCCGGTGCGCACGAGATCGGTGAGGATGTCACCGGCGGACACGAAAACGGGGAGTTCGGTGGTCGCGCTCATTGTGCTTTCTCCGCTGAAACCGCTGCGGCGGGCGCGGTCGATCCAGCCGACGCGTCTTCGCCGAGCGCATGGGCGAGCACTTCGTAGCACGCGCCCATCGTGTGATAGTCGGTCTTGCCGGCCGGGCTCTTTTCGTCGCTGTACTTGCGGTTGTCGCAAGTCAGGATGCGATACCACGCCCCGTACTTGTGGTCGACGAAGTGCGTCCAGCTATAGCGCCAGATCTCGTCGTACCAGTCCCAGAAGCGCTCGTTGCCGGTGCGCTTGCCGAGCAGCGCGGCGGCCGCGAACGTTTCGGCCTGCACCCAGAAATACTTGTCGTGATCGCACACGGTGCCGTCGGGGCCGAAACCGTAGTAGAGGCCGCCGTGGTCTTCGTCCCATGCGTGCGTCATCGCGGCGTCGAACAGTTCGATCGCGCGCGGCAGCAGCCACGGCAGCGGACGGAAGCGTTCGAGAATCAGCAGCAGCTTCGCCCATTCGGTCTGATGGCCGGGCTGGAAGCCCCACGGACGGAAGATGTCCGAGCTGTCTTCCTCGTTGTAGTGCCAGTCGACCGACCAGTCCGCGTGAAAGTGCTCCCAGACGAGCCCCTGCGACAGCTTCGCCTGGCGCAGCGTGATGTTCGACGCGACCCGCTCGGCGCGATCGAGATACACCAGATGGCCGGTCGCCTCGTGCGCGGCGAGCAGCGCCTCGGTGGTATGCATGTTCGCGTTCTGCCCGCGATACGTGCTGACGCGCCAGTCGGCCGATGCGTCGTCGGCATAGAGGCCGGCGGCGGCGTCCCAGAAGCGGTGCTCCATCAGCTCGAAGGTCGCGCCGATCATCGGTTTCGCTTCTTCGATGCCGGCCATCGCCGCGTGCGAGTACGCGAGCAGCACGAACGCGAGGCCGTAGCAGTGGCGCGTCGCGTCGAGCGTGCGCTTTTTGCCGTCGCGCCATTCGATTTCCCAGTCGTAGCCCTCGTGCTGCGAGTCCCAGTGCGCGTCGCGCAGAAAGCGCAGGCCGTGGCGCGCGTATTCGAGGTGCTTCGGGTCGCCGAACTGCCGGTACGCCATCGCGTAGTTGAACACGTAGCGGCAACTGCTGACCAGGTGGCGCGTGGTGCGGTTGTAGATCGAACCGTCGTCGCGGAAGAAGTGGTAGAAGCCGCCGCTCGGATCGAGCACGTTCGGCGCATAGAAGCGCAGCGTGTCCTCGATGTGCGCGAGCAAAAACTCGCGCTTGCGGAAGCTGGCGACCGGCGGCGCCTTCGCGACGTCGGTGGAAGGGTGATGCGGATCGGTTTTCGTCATGGCGTTTTCACCAAAGTACTGGCACGGGCAACGAGTTGAACGGGCAAGCGGACTTCGAGTTCGGCGGGCGAGTCTTCGAGCAGCAGATCGACGCCGCGTCGGCCGAGCGCCTCCTTGTCGACTGCGATCGTCGATAGCGGCGGGGTGGCGTGGGCGGCGGCAGGAATGTCGTCGAAACCGATGATCGCGATGTCGTCGGGCACGCTGAGGCCGCGCCCGAGGCACACGCGCAGCGCGGCGAGCGCGGCGGCATCGTTGAATGCGAAGACGGCGTCGGGGCGCGGGCCCGGCGCATCGAGCAGGCGCTGCATCGCGCGCGCGGCGCCGGTGTCGGGATCGAGCCCGGCGTCGATGTTCACTTCGAGCGACGGGTCGAACAGCAGCCCAGCTTCGAAGAACGCGCGGCGGTAGCCGAGCGCGCGCTCGGCGATGCTGAAGTGCGCGAGCGAGCCGCCGATGAACGCGACGCGCTTGCGCTGCTGCTCGAACAGATGGCGCATCGCAAGGGTGGCGCCACCGGCGTTGTCGAGATTGACCGAGCGCAGGCCCGGCGACCATAGATCGATCAGCACCAGCGGGCGTTGCATCGCGACCAGCGTGGCGAGCGTTTCGGGCTCGACGAAGCCGGCGATCGCGACGGCGTCGGGCGCGTGCAGGCGCATCTGGTGAATCACGTCCTCGGTCGGCCCGGCGGTCAGCACCGACGGCACGATGCCGCGCTCGCGGCAAGCGTCTTCGACGCCGTGCAGCACGTGCGAGAAAAACGGGCTCGCGGCGAAGTTGTTGTGCTGACGATGCAGCAGGAAAGTCAGGCGGCGGATGCGCGGACGCAGCTGCGCCGAATCGTAGCCGAGTTGCCGCGCCGCTTCGACGACGCGTTCGCGCGTGGCCTCGGAAAGGCCCGGCTGATTTTTGAGCGCGCGCGACACGGTGCCGATCGAAACGCTGGCTGCGCGGGCGACGTCGCGGATGGTTGTGGCCATCGAATGAAGCTGCCGCGCGAGGCGAGGCAGCACGGGTTCAGGTCGGGCGATTGTATAGTAAAACGCTGCTAAAACAGCCCGCAAAACGCCCGCGCAACACCGGTAAATACCCGTATTTAATGGAGTTGTCTGAAGTTGGATTGTTTAGTAAAAAAGACTAAACAATAGGTGAGCCGCCGTTTTAGAGGCACATCCAGAATCGTCCTATGCCATCCGGCCGAGGCGACAACAAGAGCGTTTGCGCGTGAAATAACGACAACGGCCAATGAAGAGCCAAAAGAAAAAGCCGCCCGAAGGCGGCTTGCTTCACACGATCAAAACGACGCTCAGGGAGGGCGCTTATGAATGTCCGGTTCGCATTGCGAGTGTGTTCAACGGCGCGCGACGGCGGCGGCGGGTCGCCGCGCCGCCGCCTCGCTCTCGCCGCTGAGGTCGCGGGCGCCCCAGCGCTGCGCGAGCGCGGCGCAGACCATCAGCTGGATCTGGTGGAACAGCATCAGCGGCAGCACCACGGCGCCGACCGCGTGCGACGCGAAGATCACCTTGGCCATCGGCACGCCGGCGGCGAGGCTCTTCTTCGAGCCGCAGAAGATGATCGTGATCTGGTCCGCGCGATTGAAGCCGAGCCGCTTGCTCACGAAGATCGTCACGCCCAGTGCGAGCGCGAGCAGCACGCAGCTCACCACGACGAGGCCGCCGAGCGCAGAGAGCGGAATCGTGTGCCACAGGCCTTCGGTGACGGCCTCGCTGAACGCGCCGTACACGACGAGCAGGATCGAGCCCTGGTCGACGAACTTCAGCACGCCGCGATTCTTCTCGATCCACTTGCCGATCAGCGGGCGCAACAGTTGGCCGGCCACGAACGGCACGAGCAGTTGCAGCACGATGTTGCCGATCGTGTGCCACGGCGAAGTGCCGCCGCTCGCAGCCTGATTCGTCACGATGAGGCTGACGAGTGCTGGGGTGACGAAGATGCCGAGCAGGCTCGAGGCGGACGCGCTGCATACCGCGGCCGGCACGTTGCCCTTGGCAATGGACGTGAACGCGATCGACGACTGGACCGTCGATGGCAGCGTGCAGAGGAAGAGGACGCCGGCGTAGAGCGACGGCGTGACCAGCGGCGAAAGGACCGGTTTAAGCGCGAGGCCGAGCAGCGGAAACAGCGCGAACGTGCTCAGCAGCACCACCAGGTGAAGGCGCCAGTGCGTCGCGCCCGCAATGATCGCCTCGCGTGACAGCTTCGCGCCGTGCAGGAAGAACAGCAGGCCGACCGCGATGTTCGTCACCCAGTTGAACCCCACCGCGGCCTGCCCATGAACGGGCAGCAGGCTGGCGAGGATCACGGTGCCGACGAGGCACAGCGTGAAGTTATCGGGAAGGAATCTCGGACGGGCCATGTCGCAATCTCAATTCAATGACGCGGTGTGAGCACGGGACGGGCCTGTCAGGGCGCGGTGCGTGCCAATGGGAAACGGCTATTGTTGTCGAAAGTCGATTGAAAACGCAAATTCATTTGCCGAATCGATTAATGAAGTTTGTGCATTGACTCGCGTGGCGCACTCGATTTCAGTATTGGCGACGTGCTCACGCGCCACAAACCGTTTAACCCTTGACGTGGCAAGCGGCGTTTATTTGCAACAAACGGGGTTCGCGCGGAGTAGGCGAAAACGCCTCGAAGCATGCCCCAAAGGCGTACCCGAACAAGGGCTCCAGCGCGGAAAACGCCGCAGTAACAGGGTGTTACATCCACCGACGAGACCTAACACTTTTTGGCTCGACACCCTCTGCCCACGCCCATAAATTACTCAGTCAAAGGCCGCAGGGATGCCTGCGTCGCGGCAGGCACGCGGCGCTTTTCTCCTCCCGCAACAGGTCCATCGCAGCTCGAACGGTGGATTTCAGGCAAGTCTTCGGGCGTGAGAGTCACAAGGTGGACGGGTTGTCGAGAACGAGGCACTGGGCGTGGGGCGCGGTCATCGCCGTGCTGTGCTCGTTCGCCTATGCGAAGGGGCAAGGTGTGCCACATGGCGGCGGTGGCGCCGTGGGCGGCGCTTATTCGCACCACGTTGGCGGGCACGCGCCGCGCATGGAGATCCGCGGCGACGGCCATTACGCCAGGGCGGGTGGCGCGCCTGCTCCGCGCGGCTCGCGCAATGCGACGGCTTGGCGTGACGCACGCGCACAGCGCGGCAATCCGAACATCGCGGACGCCAATTTTGGTTATGGCTTCGGCAGCTACAAGTCCGGCATGCGCCGTGTCGGCGAGCCGTCCAGCTATGCCGGCGCGATCACGCCGGTCAGTGCGGAAGCGCGTCCGGTACCGCATCCA
The DNA here is from genome assembly GCF_013366925.1 of Paraburkholderia youngii. Lineage (NCBI taxonomy): Bacteria > Pseudomonadati > Pseudomonadota > Betaproteobacteria > Burkholderiales > Burkholderiaceae > Paraburkholderia > Paraburkholderia youngii. The sequence continues at coordinate 6,173,435 of NZ_JAALDK010000001.1, read as the reverse complement.
CCGTCCAACATGCCGATGCGCAACGGCTCGATCCGCGCCGACGTTGCCCGCTACAACGAAGAGCGCGGCGCCGCGCGTCCAATGCAACGCCCGTCCGACGATCCGCGGCAACCGGGCGGTTCACCCTATCGCAATTAGCTGAGCGCGATTTACCTGATCGATTCGCGTCACGTGGGCAACGTTCGCCGCTACCTGAACGGGTGAGGCTGCCGGCTTTACACGCAACGCGACCGCATGTCACCTGTCGCAAAACCCGTTCTCCAGATCCCTTCCCGCGATCCCCCGCGCGCCTTCCTCTGCGCCGGAGCTCCGAATCTGACGTATCGACGCCACACTTTTTTGAAAACGCTCGGCATCGAAGTATCGGTCAGCGTCAAATCTTGGCATTCTGCCGCGTCGCGTCATCGGCCCTTCATTTAAGGCGTTCCGGCCGCCCTTGCGCGCGGTTCGCCGCATGCCGCATGGCATCCGGGGCGCCGGCCGCAGTCCATCTGAAAGTGTCCTATCAAGCCGATAACCGACCAAACTAATCAGACCGATATACCCGCAATAAGCAGCGATATTTTTGTTTATAAAAATGGTCCGCAAAGATGGACCCGCCCAGATTGACTCGACGATCGAACGGATAACAACAACGTTTCGCGCGAGCGCGCCCTTTCGCACAGCCACACCTTTTTGACAAAGATTGGAGAACCAATGAACACAAGCCTCAGCACCGCGCTGAAGACTACTCTCAAGGCCACCGCATGCGTCGCCGCGCTGGCGAGCGCATCGTCGGCATTCGCGCAATCGAGCGTGCAGCTCTACGGCCAGGTCGACGAATGGGTCGGTGCGCAGAAGTTTCCGGGTGGCAAGACCGCGGTAGTCGTGTCGGGCGGTGGCATGTCGACGTCTTACTGGGGCTTCAAGGGGACCGAGGATCTGGGCAACGGCTACAAGGCGATCTTCACGATCGAAGGCTTCTTCCGCGCGCAGACTGGCGAGTTCGGCCGCTTCACCGGCGACACGATGTTCTCGCGCAACGCGTACGTCGGCATCGAATCGCCGTACGGCACGGTGACGGCCGGCCGTCTGACGACGCCGCTGTTCGTGTCGACGATCTTGTTCAACCCGTTCATCGATTCGTACGTGTTCTCGCCGATGGTCACCCACGTGTACCTCGGCCTCGGTACCTTCCCGACCTACACGACCGATCAGGGCGTGACCGGCGACTCGGGCTGGAACAACGCGGTGTCGTATGCGACGCCGAACTTCAACGGCCTGTCGGCGACGGCGATGTATGCGCTCGGCAACACGACCCAGAACGGCGCGAAGAAGTGGAGCGGCCAGGTTCTGTACTTCCACGGCCCGTTCGCGGCGACCGCGGTGTACCAGTACGTGAACTTCAACAACGTGCCGGGCGACCTCGGCAGCTTCGAAACCTCGGGCGTGCCGGGTCTGCGCAGCCAGAGCGTTGCGCAGGCGGGCGTGTCGTACGACCTGAAGTTCGTCAAGCTGTACGGCCAGTACATGTACACGTACAACAACCAGCAGGTGACGAGCTGGCACGTGAACACCGGACAGGGCGGTGTCACGGTGCCGTTCGGGCCGGGCTCGGTGATGGCGTCGTACGCGTATTCGCGTAACGGCGGCGGTTCGAACCAGACGCGCCAGACAGCGGCGGTCGGCTACGACTATCCGCTGTCCAAGCGCACCGACGTCTATGCCGCGTACATGTATGACCACATCACCGGTCAGTCGAGCGGCAACACGTACGGCGCGGGGTTGCGCGCGAAGTTCTGATTTCGGCCTACGGTTTCAGCGCAAAGCCCGCGTTCCGCCCGGAACGCGGGCTTTGTCGTTTTCAGCGCAGTCGAATACAGGTGTTTGCTGCCGTTCCTTTGATAAACCCGGCAAAATGGCGTGGATTGATTCCTGAAGCGAGCGACTGAGATGGACACCCTCGTCAGCATGAAAGTGTTTCGCCACGTGGTCGACGCAGGTAGCTTCGTCGGTGCGGCGGACAAGATGGAGATGTCCGCGGCGATGGCGAGCAAGCATGTGATGCATCTGGAGCAGCAGCTCGGCGCGCGGCTGCTGAACCGCACTACGCGCCGCGTCGCACCGACCGAGGCGGGCCGCGAGTACTACGAGCGGCTCAGCCAGGCGCTCACCGAACTCGACGAGGCAGGCCAGGCGGTCGGCGCGGCGAGCGTCGTGCCGCACGGGCGGCTGCGGGTGTCGTCGCTATCGGCGTTCGGCCTGAATCACGTGATGGCCGCGGTCGCGGACTACGCCGAGCAGTATCCGCAGGTCACCGTCGATATGACGCTGTCCGACCGCGTCGTCGAGCTGATCGACGAGGGTTTCGACGTCGCGATTCGCGCGTCGCCGGGCGGGCTCAAGTCGTCGTCGCTGATCGCGCGGCAGATCGCGACCGCGCATCTGGTGCTGTGCGCGTCGCCCGCCTATCTGCGCAAGCATGGCACGCCGAAGTGCGTCGCCGATCTCGCGCGCCACAACTATCTGCAATACGCGGGCGTGTCGGCACTCGAAGTCGCGACCGGCGACGCGAGCTCGCGCGTGCGCCTGTCGGGCAACCTGATCGTCAATCAGCTCGAGGCGCAGCGCGTGGTCGTGCTGCACGGCGCGGGCATCGCGATGCTGGGCACCGAGGTGATCGGCAGCGATCTCGCCGAAGGGCGGCTCGTGCCGCTGCTCGTCGACGAAGTGCCGCCGCGCGAACTGCCGATCCACGTCGTCTACACGAGCCGCCGGCATCTGTCGGCCAAGGTGCGCTCGTTCGTCGATTTTCTGGCGGCGCGGTTCGCGAACGAATCGCTGTGGCCGTCGCTTGATGAGATCAAGGCGTTGGCGGTGCGGTAGCGTTTCACGAAGCAGCTAACAGACGCCGCCAATCGGCCGCCCGGCGCCCCGGCGCCGTCTTACCCCGTTTCTATATACTGATTGTCAGCACCCATCAGTTAAATGAATTGGGGGAGACATGACCGATCTGTCCACGCCGCAGCGTGCCGGCAGCCACGAGCTGCCCGCGGGCCGGCGCCTGCGCTTCGTCACCGCCGCCGCACTTTTCGACGGCCACGACGCGTCGATCAACATCATGCGGCGCATCCTGCAGGCGAGCGGCGTGGAGGTGATCCACCTGGGCCACAACCGCTCCGTCGCCGAAGTCGCGACCGCCGCGCTCAACGAGGACGCCGACGGCGTCGCCGTGTCGAGCTACCAGGGTGGTCACAACGAATATTTCCGCTATCTCGTCGAGTTGCTGCGTGCGCGCGGCGGCGAGCGCATCAAGGTGTTCGGCGGCGGAGGAGGCGTGATCGTCCCCGAGGAGATTGCCGCGCTGGAACGCGACGGCGTCGAAAAAATCTACTCGCCGCACGACGGTCAGCGGCTCGGCCTGCAAGGCATGATCGACGACATGATCGCGCGCTGCGTCGAAGGCGCGCGCGCGGCCGAGGCGGCGCGGCCGACGCCGGTGCGCGAATGGGTCGCCGAGCTGGCCGCGCGTCCATTGCCGCTTTGCGTCGAGGCGGATGCTCCACACGGCCGCACTGCCCCCGGCTCGTACCCTGACGATCCCGCCGCGCCGATCTTCCGCCGCCTCGCGCAACTGATCAGCGCGTTCGAAACGAACACCGTCGACGCCGCCGCACGCGACCAGCTATCGACGCTCGCGCACACCACGCGGGTTCCCGTGCTCGGCATCACCGGGACCGGCGGCGCGGGCAAGTCGTCGCTGACCGACGAGCTGATCCGCCGCTTCCGGCTCGACTACGACGACACGCTGAACATCGCCGTGCTCGCGATCGATCCGTCGCGCCGCAAGTCCGGCGGCGCGCTACTCGGCGACCGCATCCGCATGAACGCGATCGGAGAATGGGGCGGCGGCGCACGGGGCGACGCCCGTGTGTATATGCGCTCGATGGCGACGCGCGAGGCATCGACCGAACTCTCCGACTCTCTGCCCGCCGCGCTGATGCTGTGTAAGGTCGCGGGTTTCGATCTGATCGTCGTCGAGACCTCGGGGATCGGTCAGGGCGATGCGGCGATCGTGCAGTTCGTCGACGAATCGCTGTATGTGATGACGCCGGAGTTCGGCGCCGCGAGCCAGCTCGAGAAGATCGACATGCTCGACTTCGCGAGCTTCGTCGCGATCAACAAGTTCGATCGCAAGGGCGCGCAGGATGCGCTGCGCGATGTCGCCAAGCAGGTGCAGCGCAACCGCGCGGACTTCGCGACATCGCCCGATGCGATGCCGGTGTTCGGCACGATCGCGTCGCGTTTCAACGACGACGGCGTGACCGCGCTGTACCTGCGCATCGCCGCTGCGCTGCGCACCCACGGCCTGCGCGACGGCGGCGCCCGGCTTAGTGCTCCCGAAGGTCTGCGCTTTTCGAGCAACCTGCACGCGATCGTGCCACCCGCGCGCGTGCGCTATCTGGCCGATATCGCGCAGACGGTGCGCGGCTATCGCGAGCGGGCCGACGCGCAGGCGCAGATCGCGCGCGAGCGTTGGCAGCTCTTCGAGACGCGCCGCATGCTCGGCGAAGCGGGCAACGACGCCTCATCGCTCGACGCGCTGATCGAGCAACGCAACACCGCGCTCGGCGAGCGCGAACGCAAGCTGCTCGATGCGTGGCCGCAAACGGTGGCCGCCTATACCGGCGACGAACACGTGGTGCGCATCCGCGAACGCGAAATCCGCACCGCTCTGACCGTGACGACGCTGTCCGGCTCCGAAATCCGCAAAGTGTCGCTGCCGAAATTCGTCGATCACGGCGAGATCCTGCGCTGGCTGATGCTCGACAATCTGCCCGGCTATTTCCCGTTCACCGCTGGCGTGTTTCCGTTTCGCCGTGAGAACGAGGACCCGACGCGCATGTTCGCGGGCGAGGGCGATCCGCAGCGCACCAATCGCCGCTTCAAGCTGCTGTCGGAAGGCATGCCGGCCAAGCGGTTATCCACCGCATTCGACTCGGTAACGCTGTACGGCGAGGAGCCGCACGAGCGCCCGGATATCTACGGCAAGGTCGGCAATTCGGGCGTGTCGGTCGCGACCCTCGACGACATGAAGACGCTCTACGACGGCTTCGACCTGTGCTCGCCGGAAACATCGGTGTCGATGACGATCAACGGCCCCGCGCCGACGATCCTCGCGATGTTCTTCAACGTCGCGATCGACCAGCAGCTTGCTTTGAAAGAGCAACAGCAAGGCCGCCCGCTGACCGAAGCCGAACTCGCCGCAACGCGCCGTGCGGCGCTCGAAAACGTGCGTGGCACCGTGCAAGCCGACATCCTGAAGGAAGACCAGGGGCAGAACACTTGCATCTTCTCGACCGAATTCAGCCTGAAGGTGATGGGCGACATTCAGGCGTATTTCGTCGAACACGGCGTGCGCAATTTCTACTCGGTGTCGATCTCCGGCTATCACATCGCCGAGGCCGGCGCGAACCCGATCTCGCAGCTCGCCTACACGCTCGCGAACGGATTCACCTACGTCGAGGCGTATCTCGCGCGCGGCATGTCGATCGACGACTTCGCGCCGAATCTGTCGTTCTTCTTCTCGAACGGCATGGACCCGGAGTACACGGTGCTCGGCCGCGTCGCGCGACGCATCTGGGCGATCGCGATGCGCGAGCGCTATGGCGCGAACGAGCGCAGCCAGAAGCTGAAGTATCACGTGCAGACGTCGGGCCGCAGCCTGCACGCACAGGAGATCGATTTCAACGACATCCGCACGACGCTGCAGGCGCTGATCGCGATCTACGACAACTGCAATTCGCTGCACACCAATGCGTTCGACGAAGCGATCACGACGCCGACCGAGGAATCGGTGCGCCGCGCGGTCGCGATCCAGCTGATCATCAATCGCGAATGGGGGTTGGCGAAGAACCAGAATCCGAATCAGGGCAGCTTCGTGATCGACGAGCTGACCGATCTGGTCGAGGAAGCGGTGCTTGCCGAGTTCGAGCGGCTCACCGAGCGCGGCGGCGTGCTCGGTGCGATGGAAACCGGTTATCAGCGCGGACGGATTCAGGACGAGTCGATGCTGTACGAGCATCGCAAACATGACGGCTCGTATCCGATCGTCGGCGTGAACACGTTCGTGAGCGCGCATCCGCATGAAGCGCCGCGTCCGCTGGTGCTGGCGCGTTCCACCGAGGCGGAAAAGCAGAGTCAGCTGCGGCGGCTACGGGATTTCCAGACGCGCCACCGCGACGCCGCGCCTGAGGCGCTCGAACGCCTGAAGCGCACGGTGATCGACGACGGCAACGTGTTCGCGGTGTTGATGGACGTGGTGCGCGTGTGTTCGCTTGGGCAGATCACCCACGCACTGTTCGAGGTGGGCGGGCAGTATCGTCGGAATATGTAGGCCGCGAGGGGCGGCCCGGCCCGCCCCCGTTCAACACCTTCAGCGCGCGATGCCGAGCCGCGCCTTCGCGTCGTCGTATTCCTTCTTCAGACGCCGCACGAGTTCGGCGACGCCCGGCACGTCGTCCATCAGGCCGACGCCCTGGCCTGCGCCCCAGATGTCCTTCCACGCCTTCGCCTTTTCGCTGCCGAAGTTCATCTTGGTCTTGTCCGATTCGGGCAGCGCGTCCGGGTCGAGCCCCGCGTTCTGGATGCTCTCGCGGATGTAGTTGCCATGCACGCCGGTGAACAGGTTCGTGTAGATGATGTCCGACGCCTTCGCGTTGATGATCGCCTGCTTGTAGCTGTCAACGGCATGCGCTTCTTTGGTCGCGATGAAGCGCGTGCCCATGTACGCGAGGTCCGCGCCCATCGCCTGCGCGGCGAGAATCGAGCCGCCGTTCGCGATCGAGCCCGACAGCACGATCGGGCCGTCGAAAATGCGCCGCACCTCGCCGACCAGCGCAAACGGCGAGGTGGTGCCCGCGTGGCCACCCGCGCCCGACGCAACCAGAATCAAGCCGTCGACGCCTGCTTCCAGCGCCTTCTGCGCATGACGCAGATTGATCACGTCGTGCAGCACGATGCCGCCATAGCTATGCACCGCATCGACGATCTCGCGTGCCGGCGCGCGCAGGCTGGTGATGAAGATCGGCACCTTGTGCTCGACGCACACGCGCACGTCGTGTTCGAGCCGCGCATTCGACTGATGAACGATCTGATTGACCGCGATCGGGCCGATCACCGCATCCGGGTTCGCGGCCTTGTGCTCGGCGAGTTGCGCCTGGATCTGCGTGAGCCACTCGTCGAGCAGCTCGGCTGGACGCGCGTTGAGGGCTGGAAACGAGCCGACGATACCGGCCTTGCACTGTGCCAGCACGAGTTCGGGATAGCTGACGATGAACATCGGTGAAGCGACGACGGGCAGCGCGAGGTTTTGCAGAACGGCGGGCAGTGCCATGGTGCGAATCTCCAGATTGGGCCAACCGATGCGGCGCGCGCCCGGCGGACAGATGAGTTTAGCGGCGGCACGCGGCTGCGGCGTCTCGGGCGGCGAATGCGTATGGCAATCGCACGAAACCGGCATGCCGTAGTCGCGACAAACATTTAAGAACGATCGTTCGATTATAGGCGAAGTGGACGACCACCGCGCGTTAGGGCCATCCGAAGCGGTTCGAAGGAGTATTCAGGTTCCACGTCTGCGTGGGTTATCCCACCTCGCACGGACTTGTCGGCCTTCTACAATGCACGGACCTCAAACGATCAACGAGACGTCATGGCCTTCGAAAATTTCACGCCTTTTCGTGTCCCCGTGGGCGATGTCGATATTTTCGGAGTGAAGGGCGGCGCCGGGCCGCCTCTGTTGCTGCTGCATGGCCATCCGCAATCGCATCTGATCTGGGAACGCTGCGCCGCGCCGCTCGCGCAGCACTTCACGGTGATCGCAACCGATCTGCGCGGCTATGGCGCGTCGGGCAAACCACCGAGCGATGCGACGCACACGCCGTATTCGAAACGCGCGATGGCCGCCGACCATGTCGCGGTGATGCGCCACTTCGGCTTCGAGCGCTTCCTCGTCTGCGCGCACGATCGCGGCGCGCGCGTCGCGCACCGCATGGCGCTCGATCACGCCGAGGCGGTCGAGCGTCTGATGCTGCTCGATATCGCGCCGACGCTCGCGATGTACGAAGCCACCGACCGCACGTTCGCGACGCACTACTTCCATTGGTTCTTCCTGATCCAGCCCGAGCCGCTGCCCGAAACGTTGATCGGCGCGAATCCGGCCGCCTATGTCGACGCGGTGATGGGCGGACGTCACGCGGGCCTCGCGCCGTTCGACCCCGCCGCGCTCGACGCCTATCGGGCAGCGCTCGCGCAACCGGGCGCGGTGCACGCGATGTGCGAGGACTATCGCGCGTCGGCGAGCATCGACCTCGAACATGATCGCGCGGATATCGAGCGCGGCAACAAGATCGGCTGTCCGCTGCGCGTGCTGTGGGGCGACAAGGGCGTGGTCGAAAAATGCTTCGATGCGCTCGACGAATGGCGGCATGTCGCGCGCGACGTGAGCGGCCGCGCGCTATCGTGCGGGCACTATCTGCCCGAGGAAGCGCCGGACGAACTGGTCGCCGAGATGCTGTCGTTTTTCGAGGCGGTCGAAAAATAAGCGCCGGGCCGCTTCGCGCGGCCTTGGTGCGACCTTGGTCAGCCGAGCGGCGGCAGCCGCCGCGCGACCGGCGTCGACTTGACGATCGCGGTGCTGGTTTCCGCGCGCTCGGTCACTTTCGACAGGATCTCGTCGAGCTGCTCGATCGAATGCAGGTACAGGCGGCAGATGAAACAGTCGTCGCCGGTCACCTTGTCGCATTCGACGAACTCCGGAATGCGCCGGATCACTTCCTCCACCAGGTGCAACTGGCCGGGCAGCGGCTTCACGCGCACGATCGCCTGCAGCGTGAAGCCGAGCGCACGCGGATCGATCTGCACGGTGAAGCGCTCGATCACGCGCTGCGCTTCGAGCCGCCGCACGCGTTCGGCCGTGCTTGGCGCCGACAAGCCGACGACGCGCGCGAGTTCGCTGACCGGCTGGCGCGCGTCCTGCGCGAGCGCGGCGAGCAGTGCGCGGTCGGTGTCGTCGAGTGCGACCGGTGCGATCGATGCAAGGCGTTTGCTCATGATGGCCTTCGTTTATGAGGTGAAAAAGCAGTAACGCTTAAGTTTAGCCATGTATTCGCGTGGGTGGATTCATTACACTGCCAGTTATGCAGTCATCAATCCGGGATCGAATCATGGCTTCAAACAAGGCTTCAGCGACGAGCTCGAGCAGTTCGTCCAGCGACATCCGCCGCGGCGCGGCCGAGATGAGTATTGCGATGCTGATGTCGGGCACGATCGGCTGGCTCGTCGTGTCGTCGCAGCAAAGCCCCTTTAACGTGGTGTTTTTCCGCTGCATCTTCGGCGGCGCGACGCTCGCGCTCGTGTGCGCGGTGCTCGGCCTGTTTCGCCGCGAGCTGTTTTCGTGGAAGATGCTCGGCCTCGCGTTACTCGGCGGCGCGGCGATCGTCGTGAACTGGGTGCTGCTGTTCGCCGCGTATTCACGCGCGTCGATTTCAATGGCGACGGCCGTCTACAACACGCAGCCGTTCATGCTGGTCGGGCTCGGTGCGCTGGTGTTTCGCGAGCGCATCAGCGCGTCGACGATCGCGTGGCTCGTGGTCGCGTTCGTCGGGCTCGTGTTCGTCGTGAAGGTCGAGCCGGCCGTGCTCGCGGTGCCGGGGCAATATCTGGTCGGCGTCGCCTATGCGGTCGGCGCGGCGGCGATGTACGCGGTGTCGTCGATCATCACGAAGCGGCTGAAGGGCACGCCGCCGCATCTGCTCGCGCTGATCCAGGTGTCGCTCGGCGTGTTGTTGCTCGCGCCGTTCGTGCGCTTCGACGCGTTGCCGGCAAGCGGGGTGCAGTGGCTCGAACTGGTCGTGCTCGGCGTCGTCCATACCGGTCTCATGTACGTGCTGCTGTATGGCGCGATTCAGAAGCTGCCAACGTCGATGACGGGCGCGTTGTCGTTCATCTATCCGGTGGTCGCGATCATCGTCGATCGGATTGCGTTCGGACAGACACTCGCATGGATTCAGGTGCTGGGCGCCGCGCTGATTCTGCTGGCGGCGGCGGGCGTGAATCTCGGGTGGCGGATCGTGCCGCAAAAGAAGCGCTTATCGTCCACGTAATACCGATTTGACACTCGATCGGATATTGCCAGGGATTCCGGAATAAAGCGCGCGCATTCGAACGCCTAACGCGGCTTGATGACAGAATATGTATGCATTTGTAAAACGCGGTGTCATTTTTCTGTAGGGAAATCACTGATGCGTTGCGAATATTCACACGCGTATCATTGGTGGCGACGCTGATCACGTCCACACAGATGTTCCGCCGCTCGCCTTGTCGGGCGGCTTTCTTTTTGTAGGTACGGTTTTGGTTCCGGGGCGCTTTCGACGGCACCGGCTGAACGGGCCAACCCCACGTTCAACGCCGCGCGAGAATGCGCGTGCCGTCCACTTCGAGCGGTCCACCATTTGCCGCGAGTTCCCCGATCATTCCCGTTAGCAACGCTGGCCATTCGCTGCGTGGCTTCAGCATCGACGCGGCGGCGCGCATCACGGACGCGTCGTCGAGCAAGCGCAAAAGCGTGTCCACGCTCATCTCGCGAACTTCGAGCAGCTTGAATACGATCAGCACCTTCAGCGCGTTCCTCGCGTTGCGCGCGGGATCGGCACGCAACCAGGCTACGCGCGACATCGCGCGGTCGAGCGCCGGTTCGACATGCGTGAACGGCGCGCCGTGGCCTGGGATGACCACGCGCACGTCGAGTGTCGCGATCATGTCGAGCACGGCCTGCTGCTCGGCAAAGCCGCTTTCGCCTTCAAGTTCGGGAAAGATCACGCCGAAGCCGTTTTCCCATAGCGCGTCCGCGCTGATCAGCAAGCGTTCGTCCGCGCAATAAAGCATCAACGAATGCGGATCGTGGCCCGGTGCGCCGAGCACCTGCCAGTCGAGTGCGCCGAGCCGCAAGCGCGCGCCGCGTGCGAGCGTGCCGGAAAAACCGAAGCGCTCGCAGGTTTGACCGGTCGCGCGAAAGCTGAGGCGCGTTTCGTCCCAGTCGCGTACGGCATCGGCTTCGGATGACGGGATCAACGTGCGACACGGCCATGTGGCCTGCAACAGCGTGTTGCCGCCGCAGTGATCCGAATGCAGATGCGTGTTGACGATCAGATCGAGCGGCCGCGTGTGCAACGCATTGCGCACCAGCGCGACCGTCTGCGAAGCGTGCGTCGCATAGCCGGTATCGACGAGCGCCGCGCAGGTTTCATCGACGAGCAGCACATTGTTCGACGACAGCCAGCCGCGCTCGAACACCTGGATCGATGCGGGCAGCGCGATCATGGTGCGGCCGTTTTCGATTGCGCGTGCTCGAGCGCGTCGGGCTTCGGCATCACGAGGATCGTCGAGGTGCCCGTCAGCAGCAGTTCGCCGCGCTGATTGACCACGGTGCCTTCGAGGTAGGTCAGGTCGCCGCTCAGGCTCGGCTTCCAGTGAGCGTCGCGCACACGCCATGTGATCGTCAGCGTGTCGTGCGCCTGCACAGCCTTCTTCAGCTTGATATCGAATTCGAGGCCGAGCGGTTGCGCGTAAGTAGAAAAATGCGTGGCGAGCAGCGCCATGAAATACGCGGTGGGTTGCGTGCCCGACGCGATCAGCCCGCCAAAGCGGCTTTGCGCGGCATACGCTTCATCGTGATGCAGCGGGTTCAGATCGACAACGAGCGTTGCGAACGATTTGATCGACTCCACCGACAACTCTACCGTCGAACTGAACGTCTCACCGAGCGTGACGACGCGCGGCGCGGCTTTCATTGCTTCTCCTTCGCCGTCGATGCGGTGCGGCCAGCAATGAACTCCGCGTGGCGCGCTTCGATCGCGTCCCATACCGCGCGCTTATCGTCGTCGTCGAACGTCGACCAGCCGGCGATTTCGTCCATCGTGCGCAGGCATCCTTCGCACCAGCCGGTCGACGCATCCATCCTGCATACGTTGATGCACGGCGACGGCACGCAGACGTCGCCGGCTTTTTGTTCGTAAGGCTTACTGCTCGCCATCGTGTTCAGGCCGTCTCGCGCAACGCGACATCGACGACCGGCGCGCCCGTCAGCGCGATCAGCTCCTGCGCGGTCAGATTGAACACTGCGTGCGGATGACCAGCGGCCGCCCACAGGCTCTCCAGCTCGAGCAGATCGGCATCGATCAGCGTGACCGGCTCGGTCGCATGGCCGACCGGGCACACGCCACCGATCGCATAGCCGGTTTTTTCACGCACGAACTTCGCGTCCGCGCGGCCGATCTCGCCGACCTGCGCGGCCACCTTCTTTTCGTCGACGCGATTCGCGCCGCTCGCGATCACGAGCACCGGGGCGTCGTCTTCGCGGCGCCGGAACAGGATCGACTTCGCGATCTGCGCGACCGCGCAGCCAAGTCCAGCGGCCGCTTCGGCGGAAGTCTTGCCGGTTTCCGGCAGCATCACGATTCGCCCCGCGTGACCGCGTTCGCGCAGCAGCAGCGCGACGCGGCGTGCCGAGTCGGGCAGCGCGGCGAGATCGTCGGAGTCGAAGGACGCGAGGTCGTTCATCGTTGGAAATCCTGATTCAAAAATGGATGGAGCGTTTATACGCAGGTATTCGCTTCGCTGCGCGCCTTCGCGAGCAGCGCTTTGCCGGCGCGCGACATGTTGGTCCGGCCGATCGCGTTCGAAATGAAGTCGCCGATCTCGACCACCTGGGCGAGGTCGATGCCGGTCTCGATGCCGAGGCCGTTCATCAGGTACAACACGTCTTCGGTCGCGACGTTGCCGGTCGCGCCCTTCGCGTACGGGCAACCGCCGAGCCCCGCGACCGATGCATGAAAAATCTCGATGCCTTCGAGCAGCGCAGCGTAAATGTTCGCAAGCGCCTGGCCGTAGGTGTCGTGGAAGTGTCCCGACAGATGCTCGCGCGGAAACACTTCGGTCACCGCCTCGAACACTTCGCGGGTGCGCTTCGGCGTGCCCACGCCGATCGTGTCGGCGATATCGATCTCGTCGCAGCCGAGCGCCGCGAAGCGCTTGACGACGTCGATGACCGACGCGACCGGCACCTCACCCTGATACGGACAGCCGAGCGCGCACGACACGCTGCCGCGAATCCGCAGGCCATGTTCTTTCGCCGCTGCGGCAACCGGCGCGAAGCGCTCGATGCTCTCGGCGATGCTGCAGTTGATGTTCTTCTGCGAGAACGCCTCGCTCGCCGCGCCGAAGATCACGATCTCGTCGGCGCGCGCGGCGAGCGCGCCTTCGAAGCCGCGCAGGTTCGGCGTCAGAACCGAGTAGATGGTGCCGGCGCGGCGCTCGATGCCAGCCATCACGTCAGCGCCGTCGGCCATCTGCGGCACCCATTTCGGCGACACGAACGACGCCGCTTCGACGTTGCGAAAACCCGCCGCCGACAGCCGGTTGATCAGTTGTATCTTGGTCGCGGTCGGCACGAATTCCTTCTCGTTCTGCAGCCCGTCGCGCGGGCCCACTTCGACGATTTTCACTTGTTGCGGTAAGGCCATGATGTGTCTCCGATCCGATGCGGTTTTACCGCAGTCCCATCCACGATGGGTGCTGCCGCATTGCTGTGATTCAGTTCAGCCCGCGCGCCTGCGACGCGCGCGGGCGTGGGAATTCACCTAGTAGCCGCGCTCCACCTGCACTATTCCGCTCACCTGCTCACCGCGCATCATCGCGCCGATCTTGTCCGCGACCTGCGCGACGCTGTCCTCGCGCAATGTCAGCGCCGACGTATGCGGCGTGATCGTGATGCGCGGCTCGCGCCAGAACGGATGATTGGCGGGCAGCGGTTCCTCGCGGAACACGTCGAGCGTCGCGGCGGCGAGCTGGCCGCTCGCGAGCGCGGCGAGCAGATCCGTTTCGACCAGATGCGCGCCGCGCGCGACGTTGATCAGATATGCGCCGCGCGCGAGCTTCGCGAAGACTCGCGCATTCAGCACGCTTTCCGTGTCGGGTGTATGCGGCAGCAGATTGACGAGCACCTTCGCGCCGTCGAGGAAGCGATCGAACTGCACGTCGCCGGCGAACGTCGCGATGCCGTCGATCCGCTTCGCGCTGCGGCTATAGCCGCGCACCGGCAGGCCGAACGACGCGAGCATTTGCGCGACCTGCGTGCCGAGCACGCCGAGACCGAGCACGCCCACCGTGAACGTTGCGCGCGGATGCGGCTCGAGCACTTTCCAGCGGCGCTCGCCCTGCAGCATCTGGTATTCGTCGAAGCGGCGCAGATAGCGCAGCACCGCATGCGTCACATACTCGGCCATCTGCGCGCCCATGCCGGTATCTTCGAGGCGAATCAGCGGCACTTCGGGCGGCAACGTGCCGGGGTGCGCGCGTTCGAGCGCGAGAATCGCATCGACGCCCGCGCCGAGATTGAAGATCGCGCGCAGCGTCGTGCGGCCGGCCAGCATCTCGCGCGGCGGACGCCAGACCACCGCGAAATCGGCTGGCGCGTTGTCGCCGGGCTGCCATTCGCGCAGCTCGGCCGCGGGCAAAGCGCGCGCGAAGTCGTGCAGCCAGGCGGCGGCTTCGGTGTGCGGGGCGTAGAAGAGTATTTTCATGCGGTACCGATTGCGGCGGCGTCGATCTGCGCATCAGCGGGGCGGACTGTCAGCGCGCCTCGGCGATGGGGCGACGCGAGCGGCATCGGGTCTCCTCCCGTTATGAAATAGGCTTCATTCTACTTTTTCGACGCAAATCGCGCGCGTCTGCGCACGGGCGTGCGCTTCGGGATGCGTGTAGTCGCGGGCGTCGAGCCCGCTCGCACCGGCGCATTTCTTCGTTTGCCCCATAACGAAAGCACAAAATCTTGGTTCATCGACGCGCGACCGAGCGGGACAATGATTGCCCGGATTCCCTGCGCAGCGAGGCACGCACATGCTTTCATGCACCCGATCGAGCTGGCCGCCACGGCTCGTCACCGTTCCCGGCCTGCACGGCAGCGAAGGCGCGCATTGGCAAACCTGGCTGGAGCGGCAGTTCGCGCGCTCGTTGCGGGTCGAGCAGGCCAACTGGGACGCGCCCGATCTCGCGCTATGGGCAAAGTCGTTGCGCGATCTGCTCGCGCGCGAACGCGGTCCGTTCGTGCTGGCCGCGCACAGCTTCGGCTGCCTTGCGACTGCGCATGCGTTGCAGCAGGGCGCACTCGCCAGCGACGTGGTCGGCGTGCTGTTCGTCGCGCCCGCGAGTCCGCGCAAGTTCGAATCCGCGGGACCGTTCGACGCGCGACGTCTGGGCGTGCCGTCGATCCTGATCGGCAGCGAAACCGATCCGTGGATGACGCTTGCCGACGCGCGCAATCTCGCGCAGCGTTTCGGCAGCGCGTTCGTCAATCTCGGCGATGCGGGGCATATCAACACGGCGGCGGGCTTCGGTCCTTGGCCGCGTGCGAAGTACTTCGTCGATACGCTCGTGCACTGCGCGGCGCCGCTGCGCTTTCGCGAGGAGGCGATCGATACGGTGCAGCATGCGCTCGTGTGAGCACCCCGCTGCGGCGCGCGCCAGGTAAGCAATCCGTTAGAATCCCGCGTCATGCCGCGTATGCGCGGCTACAGGTTTTGATCATCGACAGACGGGGAAACAATGAAGGGCAACACGGGGACATCACGCCGGCTCACAGTGGTCGTGACGGCAGGCATCACACTAGTTGCGCTCGCGTTCGGCGGCGTCACGACAGCGCGCGCTGATACGTCGCTGCTGAACGTGTCGTACGACGTGACGCGCGAGCTGTACAAGGACATCAACGCGGGCTTCATCGCGGATTACAAGCAGAAGAGCGGTGAGACGGTGTCGGTGCGGCAGTCGCACGGCGCGTCGAGCGCGCAGGCACTGTCGGTGTTGCAGGGGTTGCAGGCCGACGTGGTGACGATGAATCAACCGAACGACATCGACCTGCTCGCCGAAAAGGGCCACCTGGTCCCCGCCAACTGGCGCGCGCGTCTGCCGGACGATAGCGCACCCTACACGACTACGATGGTGTTCCTCGTGCGCAAGGGCAACCCGAAGCACATCAAGGACTGGGACGACCTCGCGAAGCCCGGCGTCCAGGCGGTGATCGCGAATCCGAAGACCTCGGGCAACGGACGTTATACGTATCTCGCCGCGTGGGGTTATCGCAAGCAGCAGGGCGGCACCGACGCGCAGGCGCTCGACTTCGTGAAGGCGATCTTCCGCAACGTGCCGGTGCTCGATACCGGCGGCCGAGGAGCGACGACGACGTTCACGCAGCGCGGTATCGGCGATGTGCTCGTCACGTTCGAGAACGAAGTCTCGCTGATCGATACGGGTGTCGGCGCGGGCGGCTATGAAGCGGTGTATCCGTCGCTGAGTTTGCTCGCGGCGCCGCCGGTGTCGATCGTCGATAAGGTCGTCGACAAGCGTGGCACGCGCAAGCAAGCGCAGGCATACCTCGACTATCTGTGGTCGCCGGCCGCGCAGGAGATCATCGCGCAGCATCATCTGCGTCCGCGCGACAAGAACGTCTTCGCGAAGCATGCGGCCGAGTTCAAGCCGATCAAGACCTTCACGGTCGAGCAGATGTTCGGCAGTTGGCAGAAGGCGCAGGACACGCACTTCTCCGACGGGGGGACGTTCGATCAGATTATTGTTGATCGGAAGTGAGCGTCGGGCTTTTCGTCAAAAGAAAAGGCTGCCTCACAAAATGAGGCAGCCTTTTTTATTTCCGCACGCTTGGCGCATGCGAGTTACCGATGCAGCGACTCCGCGACTCAATTCGCCGCGCCGTGATCCCCATGCCCATGCGCACATCCTCGCTCGCACTCACTCTGCTCAACTGGCATTTGCAGCGCAGCCTCAGCGCGAATGCCCAGACGCGCGAGCAGCTTGCGGTCCGCTTCCGCCTGCGGGTTGCTCGTGGTCAGCAACTGATCGCCGTAAAAGATCGAATTCGCGCCCGCGAGGAAGCACATCGCCTGCAACGCCTCGTCCATCTGTTCGCGGCCAGCCGATAGACGCACCATCGCGCGCGGCATCGTGATGCGCGCAACCGCGATCGTGCGCACGAATTCGAACGGGTCGATCGGTTCGGTGCCGGTCAGCGGCGTGCCTTGCACCTGCACCAGATTGTTGATCGGCACCGATTCCGGATACGGCTCCATGTTTGCGAGCTGCGCGATCAGCCCCGCGCGTTCGCGGCGCGATTCGCCCATGCCGACGATGCCGCCGCAGCACACGTTGATGCCCGCGTCGCGCACGCGTTCGAGCGTGTCGAGCCGATCCTGATAGGTGCGCGTCGAAATGATCTGGCCGTAGAACTCCGGCGACGTATCGAGGTTGTGGTTGTAGTAGTCGAGGCCCGCATCACGCAGCGCCTGTGCCTGGTGCGTTTCGAGCATGCCGAGGGTCACGCAGGTTTCGAGGCCCATCGCCTTCACGCCGCGGATCATGTCCTTGATCGGCTCGAGGTGGCGATCCTTCGGATTGCGCCACGCGGCGCCCATGCAGAAGCGCGTCGCGCCGTTGTCCTTTGCGAGTTTCGCTGCGGCGAGCACTTCGTCGACCGGCATCAGCTTGTCGGCCGCGAGACCGGTGTCGTGATGCACCGACTGCGGACAGTACGCGCAATCCTCTTCGCAGCCGCCGGTCTTGATCGACAGCAGCGTCGACAGTTGCACCGCATTCGCGTCGAAATGCTCGCGATGCGTTTGCTGCGCGCGAAACAGCAGGTCGTTGAACGGCAATTCGTACAACGCGACGATATCCGCGACGCGCCAGCGCGCGAGCGGCTTCGCTTCAGTGGCGGCGCCCGTCGAATTGCCGTTGGCGGCGCTCGTGTCGGCGCTGCCCGTTGCGATATTCAGTTGTGTCATGTGATCGATCCTCGTGTACGGATGAAATGGGGTTCGGCGCTGCTGGGCAGCGCTATGTCGCGCGCAATTGGCGCAGCGTTTGCAGAAGCCGTCGAATATCGAGCTGTTCGGCCGCAAGTTCTGGGGACAGCGGGCTGATATGCGGCACGATACCGAGCAGCGGCGCGTCGTATGCTTGCGCGAGATGCGTGCGAATCGACGCGATGTTTTCGTCGGCGAAGCTCATATCCGGGTCGATGCGATTCGCGACCCAGCCCGCGAGCGTGAGACCGCGCGCGGCGATTGCTTCGGCGCTCAGCAGCGCATGGCTGATGCAGCCGAGCCGCATGCCGACCACCAGCACCACCGGCAGCTTCAGCGCGACGGCGAGATCGGCGGTGTCCTGCGTCGCGGTCAACGGCACGCGAAAGCCGCCGACACCTTCGACCACGACGACCTCGGCGAGCTTCAGCGCCTCGCGATGGCACGCGACGATGTGATCGACATCGAACGAGACGTTTTCCAGCGCCGCAGCGATGTGCGGCGCAGCCGGTTCCTTCAGCAGATATGGCGTGCGCATCGCGGGCGGCAGCAGCACGCTCGACGCGGCATCGAGTTGGTCCGCGTCTTCGTTGTGCAGCACACCGTTCACTTCGAACGCGCCCGCCGCGATCGGCTTCATCGCGGCCGCTTGCAGACCTTCGCGCACGAAGCCGCGCAATAGCGCCGACGACACGAAGGTCTTGCCGATCTCCGTGTCGGTGCCGGTGACGAACAGCGACAGTGCGCCGCCATCGTTATTCGGGTTGCTCATGCGGCGCGCGCTCCGACTTGTTGCAGCGCGGCTTCGAGCCGGTCGAGATCCGCATGCGAGTGCGCGGCCGACAGCGAGATGCGCAGGCGCGACGTGCCGGTCGGCACGGTCGGCGGACGGATCGCGGGCACCCACAGCCCTGCGCGATCGAGCGATGCGGCGATCTCGAGCGTCGCATCGTTCGCGCCGATGATCAGCGGTTGAACGGCCGTATGCGAATCGACGGGCAGCCACGGCGTCGCCTTCAGCATCGCGCGTGTGCGCTCGATCAGTTGCTGCAGATGCGCGCGGCGCGCATCGCCTTCATCGCCGCCGATGATGCGCAGGCTCGCCGACACCGCATGCGCGGCCGCCGGCACCGACGCGGTCGTGAAGATATACGGACGCGCGCGCTGCACGAGCCATTCGATCACGGTCGCGTGCGCGACCACGAAGGCGCCGGAAACGCCCGCCGCCTTGCCGAGCGTGCCGATCGAGATCAGATGCGGCGAGCGCAGCGCGGCTTGCGCGATCGCGCCGCGGCCCTGCGGGCCGAGCACGCCGAAGCCGTGTGCGTCGTCGACAATCAGCCACGCGCCGTGCCGCTCCGCTAGTTCGAGCAAACGCGGCAGCGGCGCGATGTCGCCGTCCATGCTGAACACCGTGTCGGAGACGATCACCTTGACGTCCGCCTCAGACGCTTCGAGCATCGCGCTCAACGCATCCATGTCGCAGTGCGGATAGATCTGCACATCGGCGCGCGACAGCCGCGCACCGTCGATCAGCGATGCGTGATTGAGCGCATCGGAGAACAGCGTCGTGCCGCGGCCCGCGAGCGCGGTCAGTGTCGCGAGATTCGCCATATAGCCGGTGCTGAAATACAACGCGCGGGCATCGTCGACGAAGCTGCCCGCGAATGCCGCGAGATCGTCCTCCAACCGCGCATGCGCGCGCGAATGACCGCCGAGCAGATGCGAGCCGCCGCTGCCCGCGCCATACAGCCGCGCGCCTTCGGCGATCGCCTCGATCAACTGCGGATGCGCGGCGAGGCCCAGGTAGTCGTTGCTCGCGAAGCCGATCATTTCACGGCCGTCGACCGTCATGTGCGCGGCGCAGGGTGTGTCCGAGGTGCGGCGGCGGCGGCGCAGGCCGCGCGCGTCGATTTCCTTCAGGCCTTCGGCGAGTGTGTCGAGCAGATGCATCAGCGGGCCTCCGCGAGCGTGGCGTCGAAGGTGTCGCGTGTGCGCGCGGCGAGCAGCGCGAGTTCTTCGTCGCCGAGAATGTACGGTGGCATCAGGTATACGGTGGTGCCGATCGGGCGCAACAGTAGCTCGCGTTGGAGCGCGTTTTCGAAGAAGCGGCGCGAGAATGTTTTGGCTCGCTGCGAATCGTCGAGCACCGCATCGAACGCGAAGATCGTGCCGCGCTGACGCAGATTGCGCACCTGCGCGTGCTCGGCGAGCGGTGCGAGCGCGGCCTCGAGCGTCGCCGATTTGCGGGCGTTGGTGGCGAGCACGTCGTCGCTCGCGAACAGATCGAGCGTTGCGAGCGCGGCGCGGCACGCGAGCGGATTGCCGGTGTACGAGTGCGAATGCAGGAAGCCGCGTGCGGTGTCGTCGTGATAGAAGGCTGCGAAGATCTCGTCGCGCGACAGCACGATCGACAGCGGCAGATAGCCGCCGCTGATGCCTTTCGACAGACACAGGAAGTCGGGCCACACGCCTGCCTGCTCGCATGCGAAGAACGTGCCGGTGCGGCCGCAGCCGACCGCGATTTCGTCGGCGATCAGATGCACGCCGTACTGGTCGCACAGCGCGCGCAATCCGGCGACGTACGACGCGTCGTGCATCGCCATGCCGGCCGCGCACTGCACGAGCGGCTCGACGATCAGCGCGGCGATGCGGTTCGCGCGCGCCTCGAACAGCGCGCGCACGTTGTCGAGCGCGCGGCGCGCGACGTCGGCGGCGGTTTCGCCCGCTTGCGCGAGCCGTGCATCGGGCGACGCGACGACGTGCGCGTGACGAATCAGCGGATCGTACGCGTCCTTGAACAGCGCGACGTCGGTCACGCCGAGCGCGCCGATCGTCTCGCCGTGGTAGCTGTTGGCAAGGCAGACGAATTCCTGCTTGTCCGCGTAGCCCCGGTTGCGCCAGCTATGAAAGCTCATCTTCAGCGCGATCTCGACCGCCGACGCGCCATCCGACGCGAAGAACGCGTGGCCGAGCGTGTTGCCGGTCAACGCGTGCAGACGTTCGGCGAGTTCGACGGCGGGTTCATGCGTGCAGCCGGCGAGCATCGCGTGTTCGAGCGTATCGAGCTGCTCTTTCAGCGCCGCGTTGATGCGCGGGTTCGCGTGACCGAACAGATTGACCCACCACGAACTGATCGCGTCGAGATAGCGATGACCCGCGCGATCGTATAGCCATGCGCCTTGACCGCGCGCGACGGGGATCAGCGGCAGACGTTCGTGATGCTTCATCTGCGTGCACGGATGCCATACCGCGCGAAGGCTGCGGGCGACCCAATCTTCAGGGGCGACCCGGGGGGCTGCTGAATTTTCCAAAGAGGTACTCCGAGGTGCTTTTATGCCACGCACGCGTGAGGTCGGTCTCACGCCTTTTTGAAAGGCGTTTCCGCGTTTTCCGCAGACCTATTCCGCTCGCGAGGAACGAGCCTTGGCGAGTGCGCGGGGTCGAGATTAGCGGTTTATTTCGTCGCGCGCATCAGCCGCGAAACGCGTGTTTTTCGCGCTGGCGTCGAGGTTTGCCGCTGTTCGATGCAGCTCGTTCGACTTCGGGATTGAAGCTCGCTAATCGACGGAGATAGCGACGTCAAAGTAATGGGCTGTTACTGGCGAGAATTTGTGGTGAAGAGGTGGTTTTCGCAGGGCGCGCGGCACGAACGCTCGTTGCGGTCATCGTGCAACGGCGGCCCGAATGCAAAAAGGCCTGCTGAATCAGCAGGCCTTCGACACGTCGGAACCGAACTCGAATCCAGATGCGATGCGTACTTCACTCCCGGCTCGCAATCGCTTTCCGGCCATTCGCATCGGCATCACCCGCATCCGCCGTCTGCGAGCTCTGATTGCCCCACACGACCGAGTTATCGACTGCATACAGCCGGCACGGATCGGAGCTCTGCTTCTGGCAATTCGCCACCGCCACCGACATCGGATCGTCGCCGCCCTCGGCCCACGACCACGCGCCCGAATCCGACACCGCGAATGCGCGGCTCGGATACTGATGCAGGAAGTTGCGATAGCCATTGCGGCCCTCGTTGTCGAGGTACGGCACCGCGTCGACGGCGTCGAGCGCAGCGAAGCCGGTTGCCTGCGGCGCGGCCGGATCGGCGACGTGATACTGCACGGCCGTCGGCATGCCGGCGCGCGCGAGGAACGCTTCGACGGCCGGCCACCATACGCGCACGCCGTCGCGGTCACCGACCAGCCGATGCGCGTCGTTCTTGTACTTGCCGAAGTCGACCATCTTCACGCTCGCGCCATGCGCGCCATACGCGGCGTACATGCCGGCGACGAGCGGCGCGTTCCACACCGAATCGTTATCGCCATAGAGCCACAGCGACGGCACCGTGGTCTTCTCGCCGTACGCGCCGAATGCGCGCGTCAGATTGCCTTGCCAGTCCTCGCAGGAGTCCTGGCGCAGGCCGCCCGAGAAATTGATCAGCGCGCGCACGCCGGGCGCCGCTTCGGTGCCGTACGCAATCGTCGCGAGACCGCCATGCGAGGTGCCGGCCACCACGATGTGCGTCGCGTCGACATAAGGCTGCTTCGACATGTAATCGATCGTCGCGGCGACGTCGCCGGCCTGGCCGAGGCCATTGCGTTGGACGTCGCAGCCGTCCTGCTCGTACACGCCGTCAGAGTGGCCGAAGCCCTGGCGGTTCGGCGCGACGACCACGTAGCCGCGGCGCACGAATTCGCGCGCAAACGGCAGCGGGTCGCTGCGTTCCTGTGTGCGCGGATCGCCCGGAATCTTGCCGTGGTTGAACACGATCATCGGGAACGGGCCGCGGCCGTCCGGCTTGTAGATCGTGGTTTCGAGCGTGACAGTGCCGGCGGCGTCGACCGGCACGCGGATGATCTTCTCGTTCAGGTGAGCGGTGGGCAGGTAGACGTCGTCGTCGAGCGCGAGGCGCGGCACACGGGCGCGCGACAGCGGTCCCTGGGTGTCGCTGGTCGGTGTCGCGTTGTGTGCCGAAGGTGAAGAGTAAGCGAGCGGATCGGCGTGCGCGATCGTGACCGCACACGTGGCCGCGGCGCAGATCGCCGCACACTTCGTCAGAACCTTGCTCAACACCATTGACGCACCTGCTTGAAAGACCTGTCCTGAACTCCGTGCTGTCCGGTGGCCAAAAACGCTGCTGACGTTCAGCTTTCGTTCGCGTTTTCGACACAAACAGACTCACTCGCGTGCGTAGTGCGCAAAGCGCACGCACGCAAATCGAGATCGCACGGGATGAACCCAACGGCCGACGCGACCCCACGCGCCGAGGATGAGCGTCACTCGGTGCTCCGGAGCCCGCGCGGCGCGCTTTCGATCAGCGGCCGGTCAGGCTTCCTTTGCATGTTGCGGAACTGGTGTGACCCGCTCTCGCAATGTGACGTCATGAAACTACGGACTCATCCTGGCACGACAATTTTGTTTTGTGCAATCAAGGAGAACCCGCGACGAAAAAATTGCTGCGTCTGCGAATAAGGCCTCAAAGCCTTGCCAGGCATGGGCCGGGGACATGTGGCGGGAAGCGGCGAATAAAGGTCGTGTACGTGCTGTGGCGTGAGGCCAACGAAGGAGCCTGCGCGCGTGGAACGAAAAAAAGCCCGATCCGAGGGCTTTTATGAATTTTGTCGAGAGCGAGAGGCAGGCATGAGAAAGCCTCGACGCGTTATGCAGCGATCACTTAATCAGCCCTGTTACTCATTGACGTCTCCGTCTACATAACGCCAGCGACCATCATCGCCACGCAGGAAGCGGCTCAATTCATGCAGCCGATGCGCACGTCCCCCCACTTTGTAGCGGGCGATGAATTCGACGGTCGCGTGATCGGCATCGCTTTCGGCGAACGCTTTGATCTGCAGTCCGAGCCAACGAGGCGCGTCGGGTGCGGTGGGATCGACGTCGAGATCGGCGGGGCGGGTGCTGGGGTCCCACGTCGCGCGCAGGTAGTCGGTTGCACCGAGCACGTACGCGCTATAGCGCGAGCGCATCAGTTCGAGCGCGTGCGGCGCCGCTTCGCCGCCGTCGATATAGCGGCCGCAGCATTGTGCGAAACGCGGGGCCTTGGTCGGGGTGCCTCCGCGTGCGGCGGGCGCGGCGCCGCCGCATGGACAGTCGACAGGTCTTTGCAGTGACAACAATGGCTTATTCATTGAAATTTCAGTTGAGCGCGCGAGCGATCAGGATCTTCTGGATATCGCTCGTGCCTTCGTAAATCTGGCACACGCGCACGTCACGGTAAATCCGCTCGACCGGGAAGTCGCTCAGATAACCGTAGCCGCCGTGAATCTGCAACGCGGCCGAGCAGATGCGCTCGGCCGCTTCGGAAGCGAACAGTTTTGCCATCGCGGCTTCGGTCAGGCACGGTCGGCCCGCGTCCTTCAGCGACGCAGCGTGCCAGATCAATTGACGCGCGGCTTCGAGTTGCGTGGCCATGTCGGCCAGACGGAACTGCACCGCCTGGTGCGAGAACAGCGGCGCGCCGAAGCTCTCGCGTTCTTTTGCGTAAGTCAGCGCCGCTTCGAACGCGGCGCGCGCCATGCCGACGCTTTGCGCAGCGATGCCGATGCGCCCGCCTTCGAGCCCTGACAATGCGATCCGGTAGCCTTCGCCTTCCGCGCCAATCAGGTTCGCCGCCGGCACACGGCAGTCCTCGAACACGATCTGCGCGGTGTCTGACGAATGCTGGCCGAGCTTGTCTTCGACACGCGCGACTACGTAGCCCGGCGTGCTGGTGGGCACAATGAACGCGCTGATGCCGCGTTTGCCGGCGGTCTTGTCGGTGACGGCCATTACGATCGCGACGTCGCCGTTCTTGCCGCTCGTAATGAACTGCTTGACGCCGTTCAGCACGTACGCGTCGCCATCGCGCGTCGCGGTAGTGCGCAGCGCCGACGCATCCGAGCCCGCTTGCGGCTCGGTCAGGCAGAACGCGCCGAGCATCTCGCCGCGCGCGAGCGGCGTGAGCCAGTCGCGCTTCTGCGCGTCGTTGCCATAGGTGAGCAGGATGCTGCACACGGGGCAGTTGTTCACCGAGATCGCGGTCGACGTGCCGCCGTCGCCAGCCGCGATTTCTTCGAGGATCAGCGCGAGCGCGAGCGCGTCCATGCCGGCGCCGCCATACGCGTCGGGCACCAGCACGCCATAGGCGCCGAGTTCGGCGAGCTGCCGGTGCACGTCGCGCGGAAAGGTGCGCTCGCGATCCCATTGCGCCGCGTACGGCGTGATCGCTTCGCGCACGAAGGTGCGCAGCGCGTCGCGCACCATCAGGTGATCCTGGTCAAGCACCATGAGTGTGTCTCCGATCCGATGCAACCCGGTTGTCTACCAGTCGAGCTGCGTACCGTCGTGCTGAACGAAGCGGCCGTGGAACGCGTCGCGCGATGCCGCCGCCTGCGCCAGCACCTCGCGCATGCCCGCGACGCTGCGCGCCGGATCGAGCGCGGCCTGCGCGCCACCCATGTCGGTGCGCACCCAGCCGGGATGCAGCGACACGCAGGTCGCGCGTTGCGCGTCGAGCGACGCGAGCTTCAGCACGGCGTTCAGCGCCGCCTTGCTGGTGCGATACAGCCAGCCCGTCGTGCCGCTCGCATCGGCGATGCTGCCCATGCGGCTCGAAATCACCGCGAGCACGCCGTCCGTTTCCTCGACGAGCGGCAGCAGGATCGGCAGCAACTGCATCGGGCCGCGCACGTTCGTGTGCATCACGTGATCGAAGTCCTCGGCGGTGATCGTCTCGATCCCTTCGGTGCGCGGACCGTACACGCCCGACACCACGATCGCGACGTCGAGCCGTTCGCCGTCGAGCTTCCAGCCGAGCGCCGCGATCTCTTCGGGGGCGGTGACGTCGAGCATGAAGGTTTCGGCACCGAGCTCGTTGAGCGCGTCGAGCGCGGCGCCGTCGCGCGCGGTCGCGAGCACGCGCCAGCCGCTCTTTTTGTACTGCCGCACGAATTCCTGGCCGATGCCACGAGACGCACCGACGATCAACACTGTTTTCATCGTATTCCTCGAAGTTTGGTCAACGCTTCAGATCAGTTCGATACCCATCGCGGTCGCCTCGCCGCCGCCGATGCACAGCGACGCGACGCCGCGCTTCAGACCGCGATTCTTCAGCGCGCCGATGAGCGTAACCAGAATGCGCGCGCCCGAGGCGCCGATCGGATGCCCTAGCGCGCATGCTCCGCCGTTCACGTTGACCTTGTCGTGCGGCAAATCGTGCTCTCTCATCGCGGCCATCGTGACGACCGCGAACGCTTCGTTGATCTCGTAGAGATCGACGTCGCCGGCGCGCCAGCCGTTCTTCCCGAACAGCTTGCGCATCGCGCCGACCGGCGCGGTCGTGAACTTCGCGGGCTCCTGCGCGAACGTCGAATGACCGACGACGCGTGCGAGCGGCGCGACGCCGAGCCGCTTCGCGGTCGACTCGCGCATCATCACCAGCGCGGCCGCGCCGTCCGAGATCGACGACGAGTTCGCCGCCGTCACGGTGCCGGTCTTGCTGAACGCTGGCTTCAGCGTGGGGATCTTGTCGAGATTGGCCTTGAACGGCTGCTCGTCGCGCGCGATCGTGACGTCGCCTTTGCGGGCCGCCACCGTAACAGGCGCGATTTCCCAGTCGAACGAGCCGTCCTCGTTCGCGCGTTTCGCGCGGTTCAGCGACTCGACCGCGAACGCGTCCTGCGCCTCGCGCGTGAAGTCGAACGACGCCGCGCATTCCTCGGCGAACGTGCCCATCAGACGGCCTTTGTCGTACGCGTCTTCGAGGCCGTCGTAGAACATGTGGTCGAGCACTTGGCCGTGGCCCATGCGCATGCCGCCGCGCGCCTTCGGCAACAGATACGGCGCGTTCGTCATGCTTTCCATGCCGCCCGCGACGATCACGTCGAGCGAGCCCGCGGCCAGCATGTCGTGCGCGAACATCGCCGCGCGCATGCCGGAGCCGCACATCTTGTTCACCGTCGTGCAGCCGGTGGCGAGCGGCAGACCCGCGCCGAGCGCGGCCTGGCGCGCGGGCGCCTGGCCGAGGCCGGCGGGCAGCACGCAGCCCATCACCGCTTCGTCGATCTGCTCGGGCTTCAGACCCGCGCGCTCGACGGCCGCCTTGATCGCGACCGCGCCGAGTTGTGGCGCAGTCAGCGACGCGAAGTCGCCCTGAAAGCCGGCCATCGGCGTGCGCGCCGCGCTGACGATCACGATCGGATCGGCATGGATACCACTTTGAATTGCGTCACTCATGTTTGAGCTCCTTGGTCATAGCTTGGATGGCTACCGCCGCGCGCGGCCTGCTGTGAACCCTCGTGAGATTCATCAAGCCACGCGCACATTCGGCTCGTTCGCCTCTGCATCGGTTGTTTCGGCGAACCGCTCCGGATAACGCACGCAGAAGCGCACGCTCTGGTCGTACGGGAAAAAATCGGGCAACTCGCCCTTCAAGAGAAAATCCTTGTATCGCTGCCACAGTTCGGGCTCGAAGAGATCCGCGTGATGCCGCATGAACGAGCGGCGCACGCGTGGATCGCCGAGCAGGAAGGTGCCGTACGTCTCCGGGAAAATATCGTGCGGACCGACCGGGTACCACGGCTCGTCCGACATTTCGTCTTCCTCGTTGCGCGGCGCCGGCACCGCGCGCACGTTGCAGTCGGTCAGGTACTCGATCTCGTCGTAGTCGTAGAACACGACACGGCCGTGGCGCGTCACGCCGAAGTTCTTGTACAGCATGTCGCCGGGGAAGATGTTCGCCTGGATCAGTTCCTTCACCGCGTTGCCGTATTCCTTGATGCCGTGCTCGATGTCGTCGTCGTTGCCGTTCTGCAGGAACAGATTCAGCGGGATCATGCGTCGCTCGATGTACATGTGGCGAATCACGAGGTTGTCGCCGTCGTATTCGATCAGCGACGGCACTTCCTTCTCGAGTTCGCGCAACAGCGTTTCGTCGAGCCGCGCAAGCGGCAGCGCGACGCTCGAATATTCGAGCGTGTCGGCCATGCGGCCGAGCCGGTCGTGACGTTTGACGAGCAGATACTTCTGCTGGATCTGCGCTCGCGTGGTTTCCTTCGGCGGCGGAAAGTTATCCTTGATCAGCTTGAACACGTAGGGGAACGACGGCAACGTGAACACCAGCATCACGAGCCCCTTGATGCCGGGCGCGACGATGAAGCGGTCGCTCGAATGCTTGAGGTGATGCAGCAGATCGCGATAGAACAGATTCTTGCCCTGCTTCTGCAGGCCCACCGACGTATAGATCTCCGCCTTCGGCTTGGCCGGCATCACCGTGCGCAGAAATTCGACATACGCGGACGGCACTTCCATGTCGACCAGAAAATACGAATGCGAGAAGCTGAAGATGATCAGCAACTGCTCGCGCTTGAGCAGCACGGTGTCCAGTGCGAGCACGCCCGGTTTCACGTGACGCAGCGGCACCGCGAACGGCAGCAGCGCGTCGCCGTTGATGATGCGCCCGACGATGTACGCAGCCTTGTTGCGATAGAACAGTGACGACAGCACATGAATCTGAAAATTCGGCGACTCGTCGAACACGCCGAACGCTTCGCGAATCGACTGCACCACACAGGCGACGTCGCGCGTCAGATCCTCGAACGGCGGGTCGAGCTGGAAGTTCGTGACGACCCGTTCCAGCGTTGCGGCAAGTCCGTCCGTGCCGGGGTAATACGCGCGATAGGTCGGCTTCGCGGCCGGTTCGTCGTTCTCGATGTATTCGGTCGAAATCGCCGGGCGCACGAAAATGAAATCGTTGTTGAAGTACGAGCGGTGCAGGATCTTGCAGGAAACCGAATTAAAAAAGGTTTCCGCGCACTCGGGCTGACGGTGCGTGGTCAGAAGACCAATGTAGTGCAGCTTGATCTGCTGCCACACTTCGCTGTCGATGTTCTCCGCGTCGTACTCGTCTTCGAGCAGGTGCACGCATTCCTGCACGCGATCGTCGTACGACGCGATGCGGTCGCGCGCGAGCCTTTGCAGGCCGTGCCAGTCGCCGGCTTCGAACAGCGTCTTCGCATGGATCGCCGCGTCGCGAAAGATCCGGTAGTGACGGTCGAACCCTTCGAGCATCGTCTGCGCGACGTCGAAACCGATTTGCGACGATAACAGTTTGGGGAAGTGATTCATCACGCGCGCTCCGCAAACGCCGGTCAGAGTCAGGCAGCTTCAGGCAGGTTTCGCGTCGCGCCTCGTGCCATCGAGCAACGCGCGCGCCTGCGCTTCGTACTGCGCCAGATCTTCGAGCGTCGCGTCGAGATCTTCGCGCTGACGTTCGAGCACTTCGCGATGACGCGCGACCGTCGCGAGAAACGCGTGCAATTGCGGCACGGTGTCGGTCGGCGACTCGTAGACGTCCAGCAGGTCGCGGATCTCCGA
Organism: Paraburkholderia youngii; assembly: GCF_013366925.1. NCBI lineage: Bacteria > Pseudomonadati > Pseudomonadota > Betaproteobacteria > Burkholderiales > Burkholderiaceae > Paraburkholderia > Paraburkholderia youngii. The sequence continues at coordinate 6,144,168 of NZ_JAALDK010000001.1, read as the reverse complement.
CAGCGTGAAGCCAAGGCGCTTGCCGCGCAGCGTGAGCTTCAGACGCGTGCGGTCGCGGCCGGAATAGACGCGTCGCAAGCCGCTCGAACCCTCGCGGCTCGGTGAGAGTAAACCCTGGTCTTCATAGAAACGAATTGCGCGTGGCGTGACGTCGAATTCGCGCGCGAGTTCGGTGATCGTGTATTGCGTATTCATCGGGACATCTCGTGGCCGCTTGGCCGGCACAAAACCGGATTGAACGATAGAATCGACGTTTACGTTATCGTCAACCTGAGCGGAACGCAACCACAACCAGGCCGACCGGCATCGCATACCTGGCCATGCCGGAGAGTCGTCGGAGGAAGACAGTCCCCATGAATGCACTCGAACACCAACTCCAATACCCGTTCAACGACACGATGCCCGACTCGGGCCGCACGATGGAAGTCGCGCCAGGCGTGCTTTGGCTGCGCATGCCGTTACCGTTCGCTCTCGACCATATCAACCTGTGGCTGCTGCGCGATGAGATCGACGGTCAGCAAGGCTGGACCGTGGTCGACTGCGGCATCACGTCGGACACGATCAAGGCGAATTGGGAGAGCGTGTTCGATTCGGCGCTCGACGGGCTGCCGGTGCTGCGCGTGATCGTCACGCATTGCCATCCGGATCACATCGGCCTCGCGGACTGGGTGTGCGGCGGCGGCGAGCAAAAGCGTTGGGACGCGCGGCTGTGGATGACGCTCGGCGAATACATGCAGGCGCGCGTGATGGCGACGGGCGACGGTTCGAACGCGGGCGGCGAGGCAGCGGCGCGGCATTTCGCGCGGCATGGTTTGAACGACACCGAATCGATCGACAAGCTGCGCAATCGCACGAGCTATTACTCGAGCCTCGTGCCGGCGATTCCGGGGCAATACCGGCGTTTGCGCGAAGCCGAGGACGTGAGGATCGGCGGCAGGACGTGGCGCGTGGTGACGGGTTTCGGCCACTCGCCGGAACACTGCGCGCTGCACTGTGCGGAAACCGGCACGCTGATTTCAGGCGACATGGTGCTGCCGCGTATTTCAACCAACGTGTCGGTGTTCGATATCGAGCCTGAGGGCTCGCCGCTCGAACTGTATCTGGAGTCGCTTGGCCGTTACGAGACGATGCCAGAAGACACGCTCGTGCTGCCGTCGCATGGCAAGCCGTTTCGCGGCGTTCGCACGCGCATTCAGCAACTGCGTGAGCATCACGACGCGCGGCTCGCCGAAGTGCGCGAAGCGTGCGCGGAAAGGCCGCGTAGCGCCGCCGATATCGTGCCGCTGATGTTCAAGCGCCAACTCGATATCCATCAGATGACGTTCGCGATGGGTGAGGCGCTCGCGCATTTGCATCTGCTGTGGCGGGCGGGGGAATTGAAGCGGACGCAGGATGCGGATGGGGTGATCCGGTTTGCGGCGGTGTGATCTCGGACCTTCGCCGCGGGCGGAGAAGCGCGGACGAATAGGTCCGCGCTGGGCGAAGGCACTGAGCGGCGCAACGATGCTGGGTGTCCTCTCATGCGAATTACTTCAAGGGCAAGTCAGACGCAGCGTTGCGTAGTTGCTCGGCTCGCCGGTTGTTGAGTTCGGAAACGCAAGCTAAATGGCGCACTTCGCGCGCACTGCCGGCTCCACCACCACTTAACGAAGCTGCGAAGTCGCATTGAGCCTCACGGTACTGAGCGAATTTTCTGTTTGATGCGGCGAGTTTTGCCTTGGCCTGGTTGACGTACTTGTCGTCTTCATCCCATTTGGAGAGGGTGCCGGCCATCTTCTCCTCGGCGCGTCTGAGGGCTTTCCGACTGGCCTCTGCTTTTTCTGCCAGACAGTCCCGCATCCCCGCTTGCGAGAACGCGCTGCATTCCTCGCGTAAGGCCCGCTCGCTTGCGACGGGAGCAGCTGAGGCCGCGAGGGCCATTGTTGATAGGCAGGCGGCCAGGCCGAAACAGGTCTGCTTCATTGCACGCATAGGGCTACCTTTCCTTTGCGCACCAGTGGCAAAGCGTAGTCGAGCTTCCTGGCGTAATTGATGTCACCGCCTCCGTTGTAACGCTCTGCTATCAATGCCGTGGAGATGGGGCGCCAGCTTGCAATAGTGTTTTGAACCGAAGCTTTCCGGTACTTCAATACCTGTCCGGGGTGCAGAACGGTGGCGGTGGAATTCAGCATTTTTAGCGTGTCGATGGTGGTGCCCTGAGCCTTCGCCATCTTGTCGAGGCTATCCCCTAGCCTGACAGTCATTTCGTAAACCGCAGGGTCAGCACCGAGTACGCTTCGGTACTTATAACGCGCCATGCGCATGAGCAAATAGCCAATGCCAGCACGGATGTTATACGCCGGTATCGTTCTGGCTGAGGCCATTGTCAGCCGTCCTTTCCAGGCTGGCGGCACAATCAAATCGCCGCCTTCTTTGCCCGAAAGCAGCGATGCCAATCCAACATCGCCTGCAACCCCAATGCGCATCGGCTTGGAATTCCACTGAGGATCGTGTGCACCTGTTTCGACCCACAATATCGCCTTGATAATCTGCCAATCCAAGGCCACGTACCCCGAGGTGCCGCGAAGATGGAGGTTGTACTCGTTGACTGCCATCTGGATTTCGCAATCCCAGGAATTCCATCTTGCATCGCTTACAGCCTTGCTAACACCGTCCTGCCACCGTTCGAAACCTGTCCTCGTTGGAGCTTGCATAGCCATAACCATTTCCTCTGCAAAAGTGTGGGCGGGTACTTTGCGAGCAATTATTGGCTTCTTGCATGAGGAAAATTGCATTAGGAGTCGGTATAACGGTCAAAGGCCCGAGATCACGTCGGCAAAAGGTTGCGGAATGTCAGATGCACCCAGCGCGGACTACTATGGAAGATGGTATGACAAGACTTACCCGTTCAGGTGATTGGACGAAGGCGCTTGCAGTACTTTGTCTGGCAGGGTGGTTTGGCGGATGCAGCCTCGCGGCCGGACACTACGGACAAGATCCACAGATGACTCAACCGGACATGACACTGTGGCAGACCATCGACGCCTTGGCGCAGCAAATTCCGTTCACTAAGGCAAAAGTCGAAAGCGTGCTTGCGACTCACCTTGTCGACAGAGATACCACCAAAGATCCAATTCAAAATGCCGAATTCAACTTTTACGTCGGCGGTCCGGGGAAGATGGCAGATGGTGTCGTGGTCGGCAATGTGGGTTTGCGCGTTCGCCACACTGGAGGGCATCCTGGCTTTCTTGCACTCGGGCGGCTGAGCGGCGAATGCGTCACGCTCGCGATGGTCCATGCGCAATACAGCAACCTCAAAATTACGGACTCTCCGCGTGGGCATTCACTGGATGAAACCACGGCATATTCAGCCTTTCTCCCGTGGGGAACCTTGTCCTTCGCTTTCGCTGAACGTAATCGTGATTGTCTCGAAGGCGTATCGTTCGATCCAAAAATCGCCGCCGCAGACAACGCGGTGAAGTAACGGACGACCTCTATCGACCAGGAAACGCTGGGCGCAAAAAAAGCCGACCCGTGAAGGTCGGCCTTATCCTTTCCGCTTTCAACCGCAGCGCAAAATCACTGCACCACCACCGCCCCAAAATTCTGCCGTCCAAAAGGACTCACGTGATACCCGTTCACGCTCGTACGCGTAATCGCGGCCGCGGTCGGGTAGCCGAGCGGAATCCACAGCGCTTCGTCGTGGATGATCTGCTGCGCGGCTTCATACGCTTTCGTGCGCTTGGCGATATCGGACGTTGCTCTGCCGTCGGCGATCAGCTTGTCGAGATCCTGATCGCAGAAGCGCGCGAAGTTGATGCCCGACTTCACCGCGTTGCAACTGAAGAGCGGCGACAGATAGTTGTCCGGATCGCCGTTGTCGCCGGCCCATCCCATGAATAGCGAGTCATGCTGCCCTTGCTTCGCCTGCTTGATCAGTTCGCCCCATTCGATCACCTTGACGTCCGCCTTCACGCCGATCTTCGCGAAGTCGGCCTGCAGCAGTTCGGCACCGGCCTTCGGATTCGGATTCAGCACACTGCCGTTCGGACGCACCCAGATGGTCGTTTGGAAGCCGTTCGGAAAACCCGCGTCGGTGAGCAACTGCTTCGCCTTCGCCGGGTCGTACGGCCAGCCCTTGATCGAGTGGTTGTAGCTCCACGTGTTCGGCGGAAACGGGTTCACGGCCGGCGTCGCGGTATTGTCGAACACCGTCTTCAGATACGTCGTGCGGTCGAACGCCATGTTCAGCGCGGCGCGCACCTTCTGGTTGTCGAGCGGCTTCTGCTGCGTGTTCAGCGCGACGAAGGCCGTCATGAACGCGGGCGTCTGCACGATCGCGAGCGACTTGTCCTTCTTCGCGTCGGCGAGATCCTGCGGCTTCGGCGATAACGCGATCTGGCATTCGCCAGCCTTCACCTTCTGCGCTCGCACGGTTGCGTCCGGCGTGATCGCGTAGATCAGACGCTCGATCTTCGGCTTCGGCCCCCAGTAGGTCGGGTTCGCGTCATAACGGATCACCGCGTCTTTCGTATAGCTCTTCAGCACGAAGGGCCCGGTGCCGATCGGCTTCGCGTTCAGGTCGACCTGCTTGCCGGCCTTCAGCAACTGGTCCGCGTACTCGGCCGAATAGATCGACGCGAAGCCCATCGTCAGGATCGACACGAACGTCGCGTTCGGCTCGTTCAACTCGAACTTCACCGTGTTGTCGTCGACCTTGGTAATCGACTTGATCAGCTTCGGCAGCCCCATCGATTGCGCGTGCGGGAAGCCGCTCGCGCCCGCCACCTTGTGCCACGGATTGCTGTCGTTGAGCATGCGGTCGAACGTGAAGATCACGTCGTCGGCATTCAGCGCGCGGGTGGGCTTGAAGTAGTCGGTGGTCTGGAACTGCACGTTTGGACGCAGATGGAACGTGTAGGTCAGGCCGTCAGGGCTCACTTCCCATTTGTCGGCGAGCGCGGGCACGACCTTCTTCGCGGCTTCGTCGAACGACACCAGCGAGTTGAAGATCACGTCGGCCGATGCATTCGTCGTGACCAGCGAATTGAACTGCACGACGTCGAAGCCGTCGGGACTCGATTCGGTACAGACGGTCAGTGGTTTGGCGAGCGCGAGCGCGGGCGCCGTGAGCAGGATGGCGGCTGCGAGCAGATTGAAGCGCATAGGATCTCCGGTAACGAGCGCAGTCAGGCAGTGCGTCTGGTTGTGTTTATGGCGGCGATGCGTGAGCGGGCAGGAGAGCGCTCCCGGCGCGCGCGTCGCCACGATTGTGATACGTTCCCGGCGCCGCCGTACAGGTCGGGCGATCCCGGCCTGAGGCCGAGGGGCCTGCCTTCGAGGCATGGCCGGCGGCGCGCCTTCGCGAAAGCTTATCGAAGGGCCATTATGGCGACAACAATTTAATCGACATATCCATATGGGGGCGGCGTGGCTGTGTTGCCGCCTCAGACCGCCGCGGCCTGCCGCAGCAGATAGCCGATGCCCTCGATTGCGCGCACGCCGTACCACGACGTCATTTCCCCATCGATGAGCTCGATGCGCTTGCCGGTGAAACGCGGATCGCGCGCGAGCGCATCGCGATGCGCGGCCGTGAAGCGGTACGGCTCGCTCGACAGCAGCACGCGGTCGACTTGCGCGAGCCATGGCGCGGCGTCGAAGTCGAGCGTCGGGTAGCGCGTGGCGCCCGCGCTGCCGCCGTGCACGTCGGGCAACGTGTGCCAGTTCACGAGACGCAGCATCGCGGCGATGTAGGTGTCGCGCGCGACGCTCATCCACGGTTCGCGCCAGATCAGGTACAGCACGTTCTGCGCGGCGAAGGTCTGAGCGGCGGCTTCGCGCAGACGCGCATCGAGCGCGCCGCTCAAGCGCCGCGCTTCTTCTTCACGTCTGAAGATCGCGCCGAGCAGCGCGTACAGCGCGAGGTTGTCGCGCGGCGTCTGCGGATGAGTGACGACGATGTGCGGCAAGAACGCGCGCAGTTGCTCGACGGTGTCGCGTTCGTTTTCGTCGATATTGACGATCAGGTGGGTGGGGCGCAGTGCGCGGATCGCGTCGAGCTTGACGGCTTTCGTGCCGCCGACCTTCGGCACCGCGCGGACCTTGTCGCGCGGATGCACGCAAAAGCCGGTGCGCCCGACGATCTGCCGCTCGAGCCCGAGCGCGAACAGTGTTTCGGTGAGGCTCGGCACCAGCGACACGATGCGCGCGTCGGCGCCCGCGGATTCGTGCGCGACGCCGGCTGCATCGACCGCACGGGGTTGCATGACTTACTCGGTGGCGGCGCGCGGCTTGCGCGGCGCGCGTTCGAACACGCGGTCGTAGAGCCAGCGCGGCAGGACGTGCAGCAACATCGCAGCCACGCGCATCTGCCACGGAAACACCGCGAACGACGTCTGCCGTTCGACCGCTCGTGCGACCTTCGCCGCGAAGCGATCGGCGTCCATCAGGAACGGCATGTTGTACGGATTGTGCTCGGTCATCGGCGTGCGGATATAGCCGGGCGCGATCGTCACGACACCGACGCCGAACGGCCGCATCTCGACGCGCAACGCTTCGAGATACTTCAGCGCCGCCGACTTCGACGCGCTATATGCACCCGAGCCCGGCAAGCCGCGCACACCGGCGACGCTCGCAACGCCGACCAGCGTGCCGCGTTTCGTGTCGGCCATCGCGGCGGCGAACGGCTCGAACGTCGCGACCATGCCGAAGTAATTGATGTCCATCACCTCGCGGAAGGCGCGCAGATCGCCGTGACCGGTCAGCGCGCCGCGGCTGATGCCGGCATTGGCGATCACGACGTCGGGCAGGCCGTGCTCGGCGATGAAGCGCGCGGCCGCATCGGCGAGCGCTTCCGCGTCGCGCACGTCGAGCGCATAGATCGAGACGGTGTTCTGGGGATGGGACTGCTGGAACGCGGCGAGCGCGTCGCCGCGGCGGGCGACGAGGCCGAGAATCGCGCCGCGCCGTGCATATTCGCCGGCGAGCGCGAGGCCGATGCCGCTCGAAGCGCCGGTAATGAAAACCTTCAGCGGAGAGGTCATACCGGCGCCTCGTGATTACATCTTTTTGGCGCGGACTTGGGAGACGAGGTAATCGAGCACCTGGATCGTGCCCGGCAGGGTGCCGGTCGCGGCTGGGCCGGTCAAATACTTGCCCTGCACGGCGAGCGTCGGCACGCCGTCGATCTTGAACCCGTCGAGCAGTTTCTTGTCCTTCTGCAGCGCGCTTTGCGTCGAGAACGAGTTGTACGCTTCCATGTACTTCTTCGGATCGACGCCGAACTTCGCGAGGAATTTGGTCTGGTCTTCCGGCGTCAGCAGATAGTTCTTGTTGACGTGGATTTCGTTGAAGACCTTCGGCGTCAGTTCGTTCGCGAGGCCGAGCGCGTCGAGCGCGTGGAACATCTTCGAGTGCGGGATGAAGTCGTCGCGGAAGGCGACCGGCACGCGGCGGAACACGACGTCCGGGGCCTGCTTCTTGACCCATGCTTCGAGGAACGGGTTGAATTCATTGCAGTGCGGGCAACCGTACCAGAAGAATTCGATGACTTCGATCTTGCCGGCCGGCACGTCGGTAGGTTGCGGCGTGGCCAGCACGGTGTAGTCCTTGCCGGCCACCGGCGCGGTCGGCGACGCATGCGCGCTCGCCGCGATCAGGCCCAGCGAGAGGAACAGGATGCTCAGCAGTTTTTTCATGTCGTGTAGACCCGGATAAGGCGGTGGCGCGGCGACGCCATGCGAAAGGCCCGTCACCGCTGGTGGGATTCGGTGTGGTGGCCCGCCACAATACAGGTCGAAGCGGCCATCGTGCTTGTGACTCGCGCGCCGCGCCGATAGTTCGACGCGCCGCGCGGGCCGGCATTACCGTTTATTTATTGTTTGGTGAAGCGGATCACCGCGGTATCGACACCTGCGTCCGACAGACGCTGACGGCTCGAATTCATGTCCTCGAACTTCGAGAACGGCCCGATGCGCACGCGGTAGTACGTGACGCCGCCGGCATCGCGCTGCGTGACCTTCGATTCGAAGCCCTGGAACGCGAGGCGCGCGCGCTGCTGCTCGGCATCGGCGGCGGTCTTGTACGCGCCGACCTGCAGGAAGTAGCCGGTGTTCGCGTCGCCGGGTGCAGGTGCGGGCGCGGGCGAGGCAGCCGAGCCAGGCTTGACGTTGGCCAGGGTGGTCGCGCTCGAGCTCTTCGGCGCGGAGCCTGCCGCGGTGGCGGCCGGTGCGCTCGAGGTCTGCGGCTTCTTCGCCGGCGCGGGCGCGACGATGCCGCCGGTGCCGTTTTCCTGCGCGGGGTTCGGCGCGACCGCCGTACCGTTGCTATTCGCGTTGCCGCCCGACGGCGGGACTTCGACGATCTGCGGTTCTTCGAGCATGCCCGACTGGGTCTGCGCGTTGGTCTGGCCCGGCGCGGTGTTCGGCGGCGCGGGTTGCGCGGCCTGCGGCACCGGCTGGCCCGGCGTCTTGCCTTGCAGCGGACGGTTCGGATCATATTGCGCCTGGCTCGCGCCGTTGTCGGTCGGCGCCGGTGGCGCGACCTTCGACACGAACGGCGTAGGCGCACGGGTGATATACAGCGCCACCACCACCGCGATCGCCAGGCCGACGATCAGGCCCAGCACGATGCCGAGAAAAGTGCCCCCGGTTTGCTTCGATTGCTTTGTTGTGCGGCGTGGTTTTGCCATCGTACGAATCACCTGCAAAAAGAATCCAGGAACGGCCGCCGATTATAACGACGGCCGCGCGCATATTACGCTGGAGGAGTTACATCTTGACGGGAGCGGAGACGCCGATCGTCGCGAGACCGTTGGCCAGCACCTGGCGCGTGGCCGCGAGCAGCGCGACGCGAGCGTTGCGTTCGGCCGCATCGTCGACCAGCACGCGCTCGGCACGATCATTGTAGAACGAGTGAAATTCGCCGGCGAGTTCTCGCAAGTAGAACGCGACCGCGTGCGGCGCGAGTTCGTCGGCGGCGTGCTGCAGCATGTCCGGGAATTCGGCGAGCTTGTTGAGCAGCGCCATCGAGCGCTCGCTCGCGAGCGGCGCGAGATCGACGCTCGGCAGTGCGCTTTCGTCGAGGCCGTAGCGCGCGTTGCATTCGGCGATCACCGAGCAGATGCGGGCGTGCGCGTACTGCACGTAGTGCACCGGATTCTCGTCGTTCTGCTTCAGCGCGAGGTCGATGTCGAACACGAACTCGGTGTCCGCCTTGCGCGAGATCAGGAAGAAGCGCACCGCGTCGCGGCCGCGGCGGATGGTTTCCTCGTCGATCAGATCGACGGCCGCTTCCGAGCCCGGCATCGCGCCACCCGACCATTCGATCAGGTCGCGCACCGTCACGTAGCTGCCCGCGCGCTTCGAGATCTTCACCTCTTCGCCGTTGCGCATGACCGTGACCATCTTGTGCAGGATGTAGTCGGGGTAGCCCTTCGGAATGCCGATGCCGAGACCCTGCAGACCGGCGCGCACGCGCGCGATCGTGCCGTGGTGATCCGAGCCCTGCACGTTGATGACCTTCGTGAAGCCGCGCTCCCACTTCGCGACGTGATAGGCGACGTCCGGCACGAAGTACGTGTAGGTGCCGTCGGTCTTGCGCATCACGCGGTCCTTATCGTCGCCGTCGTCGGTCGTGCGCAGCCACAGCGCGCCTTCCTGCTCGTAAGTCTTGCCCGCGGCGATCAGCGCGTCGACGGTTTTCTCCACGCGGCCTTCCGTGTACAGCGACGATTCCAGGTAGTACTGGTCGAACTTCACGCCGAACGCCTGCAAATCCATGTCCTGCTCACGACGCAGATACGTGACGGCGAAGCGGCGGATCGCCTCGATGTCCTCGACGTCGCGCGCGCCGGTGACCGGCTCGCCGTCGCTCGCCTCGACCGTGATGCCGTTCAGATAGTCCTTGGCGATGTCGGCGATGTACTCGCCGTTGTAGGCCGACGCGGGCCAGCCTTCGTCGCCGGGGGCGAGGCCGCGTGCGCGTGCCTGGGTCGACAGCGCGAGCGTGTTGATCTGCACGCCGGCGTCGTTGTAGTAGAACTCGCGATGCACGTCCCAGCCCTGCGACTGGAGCACGTGCGCAAGCGCGTCGCCGAGCGCGGCCTGGCGGCCGTGGCCGACGTGCAGCGGGCCGGTGGGGTTGGCCGACACGAACTCGATCAGCACGTGCTTGCCGGCGTCGCGCCGCGAGCGGCCGTACGCGTCCTTCTCGGCGAACACGGCGGCGATCACGCCTTGCTTGGCGGCGGCCGTGAGGCGCAGGTTGATGAAGCCGGGGCCCGCCACTTCGGCAGTATCGATCAGGCCTTTGGCCTGCGGATTGACGAGCAGCGCGTCGACGATCTGTTGCGCGAGCTGGCGCGGATTGGCGCGCAGCGGCTTGGCAAGCTGCATCGCGACATTGCACGCGACGTCGCCATGCGCGGCGACTTTCGGGCGCTCCAGCGCGATGGCGGGCGAGACGAAAGCGGCTTCGGTCGCGCCTTGCGTGGCGGTTGCGACCTGCTTCACCGTGTCGGCGAGCAGTGTTTCGAGTGTGTGTTTATGTGCGGGCAGCATGCTTGTTGCAAGTCCAGTGAGGCAATCCGGTAAGGCGGAAGAGGCGCCAGCCGCGGCCGGTGTCGCAAGCGTGGAGCGGCCGCGCTTTGAGGCGCTGATGGCTGCGTCGCCGGCACAGCGTCCCCAGGCGATGCGGCGACCCGCAACTCAAGCCGCGCAACGCGGTGGACTCCGCACGGCGGCTTGCCGTTACGCAGGCTCGCGCGGTATGCGGATTGCGGCCCATGATTCGACGCCCCCGGTTGCCCGCGTGCGCGATGCTCGTCGAGCCGCGCCGTACGTGGCGCTGGGCGGCGCGCTTTTCCGTTCAGACGGATTTTAGCAGGTGCTAATATGTTCAATGAGCTGCCCGCGAGGGGTGTGGCCGCCGCGCCTTGCCGGCGCCACGTCAGGCGCGCGCAGCTGCAGCCCTTGGGACGCTCGTGCGCTCACCCGACATAACGAAAAAGGGAACAGTCATGCTGATTACTTTCAAGTGCCACGCCTGCCCGGACGTGATGATGCTGGAGAATCTGGCGCAGTATCTGGTCGGCATTGTCGGCAAACGCCTTGGGCAGCGGGGCGTCATCACTCACGACGAACTGGGCCCGGCCATTGAAAAGCTCGAAGCGGCGATCACATCCGATAAGCAGGAGCGCGCCGAGCACGAGGGCCATTTCCACGAGGGCGAGGACGGCCGTGATCGTCACGAGATTCCGCCCGGTCTCGCGCAGCGCGCGTATCCGTTCCTCGACATGCTGCGCGCGGCGCAGAAGGAAAACGCGGATATCGTCTGGGGGATCTGATTTCTGGCGGGTCCCGAGCGCCGCGGTCCGGACTCAGAAGGACTTCGTAAGCGCTCTTTTGGCGCACCAAAGAAAAGAGCCCGCTCGACGCGGGCTCTTTGCCATTCAGAAGGTTTTATCCGCCGTGCCGCTCATTGGCTCTCGGAGGCCGCCGACGCTGCCGCGCCCTTCTTCATCTTTTGCTTCTTCGCCTTTTTGACATGCGCCTCGGTGGGGGGCGAGTAGGAGCTGACCGAGCTCGATCCGCCCGGCGCGGCGGGCTGCGCGAGCGCCATGGAGGCACCCGCGGCCAGTGAAACAGCGGTGAATAACAGTGTCAGCTTCTTCATACGATTTTCTCCGTTGACGGTTGCAATCTCGGTGAGCCGGCGCGTCGTGTTCGCGCCTGACGGGGTGAAAGCCGACTCAGTCTACAAAGCCGAAATTGCCGTGGCGCCAAATATTCAGTCTTTCGGACTCGATATAGTCACGCATCGCTTCACGCTCAAAGCAACGGCGCCAACGCGCGCTCGGCGTCCGCTTTCGAGAGCGACATCCGCTGCGCGTAGTCGTCGAGCTGATCCGCGCCGATCTTGCCGACCGAGAAATAGGTGCTGTCCGGATGCGCGAGGTAGAAGCCCGACACGCTCGCGGCCGGCAGCATCGCCAGCGATTCGGTCACGCTCATGCCGATTTCGTTCGCCTGCAGCACCTCGAACATGTCTCGCTTGACGAGATGGTCGGGGCAGGCCGGGTAGCCCGGCGCCGGGCGAATGCCGCGGTATTTTTCGGCGATCAGTTCGTCGTTGGAGAGGTTTTCGCTGCTCGCGTAGCCCCACAGGTCGCGCCGCACACGCGCGTGCATCGCTTCGGCGAACGCTTCGGCGAGCCGGTCCGCGAGCGCCTTCAGCATGATCGCGCTGTAGTCATCGAGATCCTTCTCGAACTGCTTCTCCTTCACGTCGACGCCAAGACCCGCCGTCACCGCGAACATGCCGATGTAGTCGGCGACGCCCGAGTCCTTCGGCGCGATGAAGTCGGCGAGCGACCGGTTCGGTCGCATCACCCCGTCGACCACCGGCCGCACACTCTGTTGACGCAGATTGCGCCAGGTGAGCGCGACTTCGGTGCGCGATTCGTCCGTGTAGATTTCGATGTCGTCGTCGTTCACCGTGTTGGCCGGCAACAGCGTGATCACGCCGTTGGCCTGCAGCCAGCGGCCCTGAATCAGACGCGCGAGCATCGACTTGCCGTCGGAGAACACGCGTCGCGCCGATTCGCCGACGATCTCGTCGTTGAGGATCGCCGGATATGGGCCGGCGAGATCCCACGTCTGGAAAAACGGACCCCAGTCGATGTAGTTCGCGAGCTCGTTCAGATCGAAGTTCTTGAACACGCGCCGACCGATGAACTTCGGCTTGACCGGCTGATAGCTCGCCCAGTCGATCTTCGTCTTATTGGCGCGCGCTTGGGCGAGTGTGACCATCGGCTGCGCTTTTTTGTTCGCGTGCTGATCGCGGATGCGGTTGTAGTCGGCGTTCAGTTCGTCGATGTACTTCGCGGCGCCCTCGTCGGACAGCAGGCTCGAGGCGACCGACACCGAGCGCGACGCGTCCGGCACGTAGACCACCGGACCCTCGTACTGCGGGGCGATCTTCACCGCCGTGTGCACGCGCGAGGTGGTCGCGCCGCCGATCAGCAGCGGAATCTTCTTCACGCGGAAGTAGTCGTCGCGCTGCATTTCCGACGCGACGTAGGCCATCTCTTCGAGACTCGGCGTAATCAGGCCCGACAGCCCGACGATGTCCGCGCCCTCGACCTTCGCCTTCGCGAGGATCTCATTGCACGGGACCATCACGCCCATGTTGACCACTTCGAAGTTGTTGCACTGGAGGACGACCGACACGATGTTCTTACCGATGTCGTGCACGTCGCCCTTGACGGTCGCGATGATGATCTTGCCCTTCGCGCGCACATCGCCGCCGGCCGCCGCGAGCTGGCGCTTTTCTTCCTCGATGAACGGGATCAGATGCGCGACCGCCTGCTTCATCACGCGCGCCGACTTCACGACCTGCGGCAGGAACATCTTGCCCTGACCGAACAGGTCGCCGACGATGTTCATGCCGTCCATCAGCGGGCCTTCGATCACATTGATCGGACGGCCGCCCTCGGCGGCGATCTTCGCGCGCACTTCCTCGGTGTCTTCGACGATGAAGGTCGTGATGCCGCTCACGAGCGCGTGCGCGAGACGCTTTTCGACCGGCTGGTTGCGCCACTCGAGGTTCTCTTCCTTCTTCGCGGCGCCGCTCTTGAACTTGTCGGCAATTTCGAGCAGACGGTCGGTACCGTCTTCACGTCGATTCAGCACGACGTCTTCGACCCGCTCGCGCAGTTCGGGATCGAGCTCGGCATAGACGCCGAGCTGACCGGCGTTGACGATGCCCATGTCCATCCCCGCCTGGATCGCGTGATAGAGGAACACGGTGTGAATCGCCTCGCGCACCGGGTCGTTGCCGCGAAACGAGAACGACACGTTCGACACGCCGCCGCTCACCTTCGCGTACGGCAGGTTCTGCTTGATCCAACGCGTCGCCTCGATGAAGTCGACCGCGTAGTTGTTGTGCTCCTCGATGCCGGTCGCGATCGCGAAGATGTTCGGATCGAAGATGATGTCTTCGGGCGGGAAGCCGACTTCGTTGACGAGTATCTCGTACGAGCGCCGGCAGATTTCCTTCTTGCGCGCGAACGTATCGGCCTGGCCCTGTTCGTCGAAGGCCATCACGACGCTGGCCGCGCCGTAGCGCCGAATCAGCTTCGCGTGGTGAACGAACTGCTCCTTGCCTTCCTTCAGCGAGATCGAATTGACGATCGCCTTGCCCTGCACGCATTTGAGCCCCGCCTCGATCACGTCCCACTTCGACGAGTCGATCATGATCGGCACGCGCGCGATGTCCGGCTCCGACGCGATCAGATTCATGAAGCGCACCATCGCCGCTTTCGAATCGAGCATCGCCTCGTCCATGTTGATGTCGATGACCTGCGCGCCGTTCTCGACCTGCTGGCGCGCGACGGCCAACGCCTCGTCGAACTGATTGTTCAGGATCATTCGCGCGAACGCTTTCGAGCCGGTCACGTTAGTGCGTTCGCCAACGTTGATGAAGAGCGTCCCGGACGTGACGTTGAACGGCTCGAGGCCGCTAAGGCGCATGGTGTGGTCGGTCATGGCGTATGTACGAGTCGGGTGCGTGCGTTAAGGGGCGTGCTGGGCGTCGGGGTGAAGTGCGTAAGGCCGGCTCAGGCCGCGTCGCGATACTGGCTCGGCCACTTGCGCGGCTTCAGATCGGCGAGCGCCTTCGCGATCGCCGCGATGTGCTCGGGCGTCGTGCCGCAGCAGCCGCCCGCGATGTTCACGAGCCCCGCTTCGGCGAATTCCTTCAGCAGGCCCGAGGTATCCGCGGGCAATTCGTCGAAGCCGGTGTCGCTCATCGGATTCGGCAGACCGGCGTTCGGATAGCACGACACGTAGGTGTCGCACAGCTTGGCGAGCTCGGCGATATACGGGCGCATCAGCGCCGCGCCGAGCGCGCAGTTCAGGCCGAACGTGAGCGGCTTCGCGTGACGCAGCGAGTTCCAGAAGGCCTCGACGGTCTGGCCGGACAAAATGCGGCCCGAGGCATCGGTGACGGTGCCCGAGATCATGATCGGCAGACGCTCGCCGGTGTTTTCGAACAGTTCGTCGAGCGCGAACAGCGCCGCTTTCGCGTTCAGCGTGTCGAAGATCGTTTCGACGAGGAACAGGTCCGCGCCGCCGTCGAGCAGCGCTTTCGCCTGCTCGTAGTACGCGGTGCGCAGTTCGTCGAAGGTCACATTGCGCGCGCCGGGATCGTTGACGTCCGGCGAGATGCTGGCGGTTTTCGGCGTCGGGCCGATTGCGCCGGCGACGAAGCGCGGCTTGTCCGGCGTCGCGTATTTGTCGCACGCGGCGCGCGCGAGCTTCGCCGATTCGATGTTCATCTCGACGGCGAGCGACTCCATGCCGTAGTCGGCCTGTGCGACCGTGGTCGCACCGAACGTGTTGGTCTCGATGATGTCCGCGCCCGCCGCCAGATACTGCTCGTGAATCTCGGAGATGATCTGCGGCTGGGTGATCGACAGCAGTTCGTTGTTGCCCTTGATGTCGCGCGCGTAGTCCTTGAAGCGCTCGCCGCGATAGCTGGCTTCGTCGAGCTTGTAGCGCTGGATCATCGTGCCCATCGCGCCGTCCAGGATCAGGATGCGCGAGTTCAGCAGCGCGGGCAGCGCTGCGCCGCGAGTATAGGCGGGCTCGGAACGGACTGGCGTGATGGATTGAGCAGGCTGGGTCATGGCGGACGAGGGCTTGCGCCGGCGTTGGCGGAAAGCCTGTCATTGTAGCCGCTGACGCGCGGATGCGCCCGGCGGGCGGGAGGCGGGTTTGAGGCGCGACCGGCAAAATCGACCGATACGAATGCGCCGCGTCAGCAATTCAGAACGCGCTAACAGATGAAGCAATAAAAAATAGCCCGGCAAGCCAAAGCCTGCCGGGCCGTTTTCGTTGCCGCCGACCGCAAGATGGAACCCGCCGGACAAGCCGCGCGGTACGGTCGATCGATGTCGCCTGAGCGCCAGCTAAACCCCTCCGGTCAATGCAGAACAACGGGTTGGTGCATCAAGCTGTCGAATTGACCGAGGAATTCGTCGACCTCGTCGAGCGTCGGCTCGCCTTCGATCAGCTTTTGCACATGCTCGCGAAAACGCGCCGCCATTGCACCGTCGATGTAGATTTCGCGCTGCATGTTCTTGTCAACAATCTCGTAGCCGCCCGACTTCATGGCCAGCTGACCTTCCTGCGGAGGAAACTCGACGACACAGTAGTTAGGGCTGTTATAGATCATTTGCATGGCGACACTCCTTATTTCCGTTGGGCTCCTGCCCTTTTCTGCAACATAGGTGGAGCATGGGGGATGGAATTCAAGGGGTGGGTCCGGACGACGCAAGTAAAAAACTCCGGACCTGACGGTTAGACTCGCCGCTCCAGAAACGATTCAAGCAACGCGGCAAAACGGTGAGATTGCTCGACGGGCGCGAGATGCGCGGCATCCAGCAACTCGAAGCGGGCGCCCTCGATCGCCTCCGCTATTGCCTGCGTAGCAGCAGGGGGCGTGCCCGTGTCGTGACGTCCGGCCACCGTCAGCGTAGGCAAGCGGATCGCGCCGTGCTTGCCGCGCAGGTCGAAGTCGCGCAGCGCCTCGCAGGCCATCGCGAAGCCTTCCGGCGGGGTGCGCGCAAATGCCTCACGGATCGGCTCGACCGCTTCGGGATGCCCGGCCTGAAAGTCAGGCGTGAGCCAACGCGCGATCGTCGACGGCAGCAGCGCCTCCATGCCGTCGCTGCGAGCGGTGTGGGCGCGCTGATTCCACAACTCGCGGTTTTCGGGCGGAGTGCCGCCGGTGCTGTCGGCGATCGTCAGCGTGTCGACGCGCGATGGATGGTCGAGCGCGAATTGCTGCGCGATCATGCCGCCGAGCGACAGGCCGACCAGGTGCGTCGTCGGCGCGCCGAGCGCATCGAGCAGTTTGGCAAGATCGTCGGCCAGATCGCGCATGGTGAACGGCTCGCGCGCGACCGCGCTGTGGCCGTGGCCGCGCACGTCGTAGCGCAGCACTGTGTAATCGTCGCGGAAATAGCCGGCCATCTGATCCCAGATGGAAAGATCGCCGCCCAGCTGATGGATGAACGTGAGCCACGGGCCGCCGCCTTCGTTGCTCAGCACGTAGCGTGTTTCGATACCGTTGATGTTCACTTGCATGCAGACTCCTTTGAAGGAAACGCAGTGAAAAAGCGCGGTGGGTCGCCCCGTTCGCGCAAACGGAGGCTCCATTGACGTGCGAGTCAGTGTTGCAAAGTAAGTTTCGCCGATCTCGAGCAGATCTGCTCGTGACAGTGTGTCACGACAAGTGTCACGGTTTGATGATTGTTGGAGCGGTTGAATCGACCGCTGCGGCGGGGGCGGGCTCGGGCGTTACTGCCGATGCGTCGGCCGGCGCCGGCGCAGGGCTCGTGGCGGAGGGGGCAGAGGGGGCTGAGGGCGAGGCATCCACCGCCGACGCCCCATCGACATTTAGCTTGCCGCGCCACACCAGCTCGAACTGGGTACCGTTCGGCTCCGTCTGCAGAATGCGCGCGGGCAGCCAGCCGAGCGACGGCGCGAGCCACACGTCGATGCGGCGCTGGTCGCCATCGTGCCGCGGCAGACGTTTGAAATGACGCGTCTGCAGGTAGCCCTGTGCCGCGCGGATCGTTTCGTCGCCGATCGTCTCGATCGGCCAGTTCTCGCCGCTATCGGAATCGACGACGAAAAACTGTCGCGTCACGCCGGGCTTGTAGGCGTCCGGTTCGCCTCGCACGAGGCTTGCGAGCTGCATCACGACGCTGAAGCGGTCCTGCGCGCCGTCGGGCAACGGTAACGAGGCGGGCGTGCGCGTGAAGCCAATCTTCCCGTCGCTGCGATTGAAGATCGCGATGTCTTCCGCGCGACGGCCACGCTTTTCGCTGTACTGCGCCGGCGCGAGGCCAAACGCGTCGATCCCTCCGTGGCTCGAAAACACGAACGGACCGACGAACGGCAGCGGCACCGATACGACCATTTCGTAGCCTTGCCCATTGCTCGCCCAATGGATCGTGCCGGGCGCGTTGCGCACGCCGTTGTAGAACGTGTCGTAGTCGAGTTCGGCCGATGGCGGCACCGAAAACTTCACGCCCTGCGACGCCTGCGGCGCGCTGGCCGCGCCAGCGGCACTCGCCGCGGCGCCGCTGGCATTGGCATTGACCGGCGCATTCGCGCTCGCGGCGGCGGGCGGCGCGCTTGCCGCGGCCTCCGACGCCGGCGTGGCCGCCGGCTCGTTCGGCTTGGCCGGCTGCAACGCGCTCAACACATGCTGCTCGCGCGGCGGACCTGCCGCGGGCTTGCGTGTGGGCGCGGGTGGGTGCGGTGCCGGCGCGGCCGGCTTTGGCGCCGGTTGACGCTCGACCCTCTCGGGCGTCAGCAGCGCGACCTGCACCGGCACATGCTCGTGATTCGCCGGATTCAGATTCACGCGATTGCGCTCGAACCATTGCGCCGCGATCCAGTGCAAGATCGCCACGACCACGAGCACCGCGATCCAGCGTCCCGCGCGCGCCCCGCGTCCAGGCCCGCTGCCCAAAGCGGGAAGGCGATCACCACGGCGGTTGGCGGAAGCAAAATCCATCGGCGCTTGAATCTGTGAGAGCTTGAAAGGACTGGCGCGTATCAACCGTTGTCGCTACGCGGGATCGCGCTATAGCCGAGTTCGTACGACAGCTTGCGCGCGCATTCGCGCAGCGCGGTATCGATCTCGCCACCCCAGCGGATATCGAACCCGCCTTCATGGCCGAGCGCGACGAGAGCGAGTGCGAGTTCGCCGGTCGAATCGAATACCGGCATCGAAAACGCGTGGATCGTTGGCAGCAGCATGCCTTCGACTCGCGCGGCCTCGTGCTCGCGCACCTCGGCGAGCACCTTGTCGACGTCTTCGCGGGTGCGCGGCGCGCCGCTATGCGACGAACGCCGCGAGTCGGCCAGCTCGCGCTCGATCATCGCCTCGGTCTTGCCGGATGGCAGGTAGGCAGCGAACAGCAGACCGGTCGCGGAACTCAGCAAGGGCATCACGTCGCCGAGTTTCAACGATGCCTTGGCCGGATAGCTCGACTCCATCCAGTGCACC
The DNA here is from genome assembly GCF_013366925.1 of Paraburkholderia youngii. Classification (NCBI taxonomy): domain Bacteria; kingdom Pseudomonadati; phylum Pseudomonadota; class Betaproteobacteria; order Burkholderiales; family Burkholderiaceae; genus Paraburkholderia; species Paraburkholderia youngii. Next base: position 6,125,103 of record NZ_JAALDK010000001.1, on the reverse strand, counting down.
ATCGTCGGCCCCTGATTGCCCCACACGGCGATGCCGACCGTCAGATCGAGCCGGTCGCGCAACTCGGCGAGCGCGATGCGCGCGAGCTTCACACCGTCGACCCGCGCAAGCCGCGCGAGCCCCAGCTGCAACGCGAAGCCGCCGAGTTCGTAGCGGCCGGACAGCGGGTCTTGCGCGACCACGCCGAGACGCAGAAAGCTGACCAGATAGCGATGCGCCTTCGCCGGACTCATGCCCGCGCGCTGCGCGAGATCGCGCAGCATCATTGCGCGCGGCTCGTGGGTCAGCACGTCGAGCAGCCTGAACCCGACCTCGATCGACTGGATGCCCGAGCGCAGTTTTTCTTCGCCGGGTTCACCAGCTTCGTCATCGACACCGGTTGCGTCGGTGGCATCGGCGGGGTCGGGCAGTTCGTCGGCGGACGCGGGGTCGGTGCGGGTGCGGATCGTGCCGGAGCGGGCGTTGGCGGACATGTGCAAAAGGCGCGGGCAGCGCGTTCGGTAATCGTAATAGGCGCGTAACGGCGGTGGTGACAGTGACAGCGACGAAGAACACGCACATCTTGGGCCGCGCCGATTCACCATCGTAGAATAGATTCCTTCCATCGTCACTAATACACGGTTCACAGCTCTATGAAACTTGCCTCGCTGAAGGACGGCACGCGCGACGGTCAACTGATCGTCGTGTCCCGCGACCTGCACACGGCGGCCATCGCCGACACGATCGCGCCCACGCTGCAGCGCGTGCTCGACGACTGGGCCTTCTACGCGCCGCAACTGCACGACCTCTACGATGCGCTGAACCAGGGCCGCGCGCGCAACAGCTTTTCGTTCGACGCTAAAGAGTGCATGGCGCCGTTGCCGCGCGCGTTCCAGTGGGCCGACGGTTCATCGTACGTGAACCATGTCGAACTCGTGCGGCGCGCACGCGGCGCGGAAATGCCGCCCGAATTCTGGACCGACCCGCTGATGTACCAGGGCGGCAGCGACGACTTCATCGGCCCGCGCGACGACATCGTGTGCGCATCGGAACAGTACGGCATCGACTTCGAGGCGGAAGTCGCGGTCATCACCGGTGACGTGCCGATGGGCGCGACGCCCGACCAGGCGCTGCGCGGCGTGCGGCTGGTTGCGCTCGTCAACGACGTGTCATTGCGCCACCTGATCCCCGCCGAACTCGCGAAGGGCTTCGGCTTTTTCCAGAGCAAGCCGGCCACGTCGTTCGCGCCGGTTGCGGTGACGCCCGACGAGCTCGGCGAACACTGGCGCGAAGGCCGCGTGCATCGGCCGATGATCGTCCACTGGAACGGCAGGAAAGTCGGCCAGCCCGACGCGGGCACCGATATGGTGTTTCACTTCGGTCAGCTGATCGCCCATGCGGCGAAAACGCGCAATCTGCGGGCTGGTTCGATCGTCGGTTCGGGCACGGTGTCGAACAAGGACGCGAAGCGCGGCTACTGCTGTATCGCGGAGAAGCGCTGCCTCGAAACGATCGAGCACGGCGCGCCGCAAACGGAGTTCATGAAGTACGGCGACACCGTGAAGATCGAAATGTTCGACGACGCGGGCAAGTCGATTTTCGGTGCGATCGAGCAGAGCATCGCGCCGCTCGAATGAAGCGCGGCGCTCACGCGGCGATGCGTTGACGCGGCGATACGTGCGAAAGGGTTTCGCCCGATGCCACCGCCCGCGCGCGCGGCTACACTGACTGGCGCGCCGGCTGGGACGGTGCGAATGTCATAAAGCGTGCAGCAACGCATCGGTAGCACATCGGCAATACATCACAACGAAAATCCCGACGTGAGGAGACAGCATGCCGCGATTCAACTTCCCCGCAGATGGACATCGACGCGCTGATGCGTCACTCGTTCAAGCGCGCACGAGCGCGCGCGGCTCGTATCAACGCGGCCGGCGCTTCGCGCGGCGCGCCGCGACGCTGTGCGCCGCGCTCGTCTGCGCGTTGCCGCTGACATCGTTCGCGCAGGTGAAGATCGGTCTCGTGTTGTCGCTGACCGGACCGGCCGCATCGCTCGGCATTCCCGCGCGCGACACGGTCGCGCTGCTGCCGAAACAGATTGGCGGGCAAAACGTCGAGTACATCGTGCTCGACGATGCCTCGGACACGACCCAGGCCGTGCAGGACACCAAGAAGCTGATCAGCGAGAATCACGTCGACGCGATCATCGGCTCATCGATCACGCCGAATTCGCTCGCGATGATCGACGTGGTCGCCGAGGGCGAAACGCCGATGATCTCGCTCGCGTCGTCCGCGAAAATCATCGAACCGGTCGATGCGAAACGTCGCTGGGTCTTCAAGACGCCGCAGACCGACGCGATGATGGCCTCGGCGATCGCCGAGCATGCGAGCGGACACGGCGTGAAGACGATCGCGTTCATCGGCCAGGCAGACGCGCTCGGCGAGACCTTCTACGCCGAGGTCGCGAAGTTCGCGCAGTTGCATCACATCGACGTGGTCGCGAGCGAGCGCTTCAATCGCACCGATCCGAGCGTGACCGGCCAGGTGCTGAAGATTCTCGCGACTCACCCCGACGCGGTGGTGGTCGGCGCGGCCGGCACGCCTGCCGCGCTGCCGCCGAAAACGCTGCGCGAGCGCGGCTACAAAGGCGTCATCTATCACAACCACGGCGTCGGCAATAACGACTTCCTGCGCGTGTGCGGAGCCGATTGCAACGGCACTTACCTGCCCGCGAGCCCGGTGCTGGTCGCCGCGCAATTGCCGGCCGATCATCCGGCCAGGCGCCTCGCGCTCGAATACATCGCGCGCTTCGAGGCGCAGCACGGCGCGGGCAGCGTGTCGGCGTTCGGTTCGTACACCTCGGACGCGAACGCGTTGCTCGAGCACGCAATTCCGCTTGCGTTGAAGAGCGGTGCGCCAGGCACGCCGGCGTTTCGCCGCGCGCTGCGCGATGCGCTCGAAGGAACCCGCGGTCTCGCGGATACCAACGGCGTCGTCAACATGAGCGCGGCCGATCATCTCGGGCTCGATCAGCGCGCGCGCGTGATGGTCGAAATCACTAATGGCAAGTGGCTCTATCAGCCGCATTGAACGGGTCGCGACGTTCCGCGCGCGACTGAACGAATCACCTACGGACTGCTCACCATGACTCAGTCATCGCAACCGAACGACGCGTACTACGCGCACTACCAGTCGCTGCGTTTGCAGCGTCATCCGCACGGCGTGCTCGAAGTCGTGATGAGCGGCGAGGGCGCGAATAAAAGCGGCCTCGCGACCGCGGACGCACGCATGCATTACGAGCTCGCGGAAATCTGGCGCGACATCGATCGCGATCCCGACACGCGCGTCGCGATCATTCGCGGCGAGGGCAAGGGCTTTTCGGCCGGCGGCGATCTGCAGCTCGTCGAGGACATGGCGAACGATTTCGAGGTGCGCACGCGGGTGTGGCGCGAAGCGCGCGACCTCGTCTACAACGTGATCAATTGCGGCAAGCCGATCGTGTCGGCGATGCACGGGCCCGCGGTCGGCGCGGGGCTCGTCGCGGGGCTGCTCGCCGATATCTCGATCGCGGCGAAGACGGCGCGCATCATCGACGGACATACGCGTCTCGGCGTCGCCGCGGGCGACCATGCGGCGATCGTCTGGCCGCTCCTGTGCGGCATGGCGAAGGCGAAGTACTACCTGCTGCTGTGCGAGCCGGTGAGCGGCGAAGAGGCGGAGCGCATCGGGCTCGTGTCGCTCGCGGTCGACGAAAGCGCGCTGCTGCCGAAGGCGTTCGAAGTCGCGCGCAAGCTCGCCGACGGGTCGCAGACCGCCATCCGCTGGACCAAGTACGCGCTGAACAACTGGCTGCGCACGGCGGGGCCGGCGTTCGATACGTCGCTCGCGCTGGAGTTCATGGGCTTCGCGGGGCCCGATGTGCGCGAGGGCTTGAGCTCGTTGCGCGAGCGGCGCGCGCCGGATTTTGGCGCGGGCCGTCCGCGTCACGACGAACCATCGTGATGTCATACCTCAAACGGTATGATCGAATCAACGCGCGCGGCATCGCGCGCTCTACCTGTCATCCAGCACCGAGGCGACAACCATGACCGACACCACTGGCTCCGCGCCGCCCTTTCCCGGCTTTCCCGGTTTTCCGCCCGCTGAAATGCTCGATCGGATGTGGAGCATGATTCGGCTGTCACCGTTCGGCGCCGCCATGACGGGCGCGCAGCCGGGTGGCGGCACGAGTCCGTCGCTGTCGATGATGTCCGACATGATGGCGCCGCTCACGAGCGTCGAGGAGCTCGACAAGCGCATCACCGACATGCGCGCGGTCGAGCAATGGCTGAAGCTGAATCTGAGCATGCTGCAGTCGGCGATCCAGGCGCTCGAAGTGCAGCGCGCGACGCTCGCGACGCTGCGCGCGTTCGGCGCGTTCGCACAGACCTCGATGTCGCAGGCGGCGGCAGCTGCAACGGGTGCGGCCGCGACTGACGCACCGAGCCCCGCTCCGAGCCCCGCGCCGGCGCCGAGCTGGACGAAGCCCGCTGAGCCCGCGCCCGAAAGCGCCCCTCCAGCCGACAGAGACGACGAGGGAGCGCCCGCGGCACCCGGTTTCGATGCATCCGCGTGGTGGAATCTGCTGCAATCGCAGTTCAATCAGATCGCGCAGTTCGCGATGACGCAGCCGTCCGTCGCGGTCGCGGCGGCGGGCGGGGGCACGCAGGGCAACCCGGAGTCGAAGGCTGCGGATCCGTCGGGCGGCGATCCGTCGGGCGGCGATCCGTCGGGCGGCGATCCGTCGGGCACCGGTGCGCGAAGCGCGAAGCCCGCCGCCAAACGGCCGGCCGCGAAGCGCGTCGCGACATCGGCCAAACGCGCGTCCGGCGAGGGCACGAGCGCCGCAACGCAGAAAAAGTCGACGTGAGCGGGCGGTGCGGGCGACACGCTCGCACCCTGCGCGAATTGCCGACTTTATTGAGAGAAGTCAATGCCATAGCACGCTCGCACCGCTTCTGTCACGGGTTTCGCCGGAGGCGCGTGCTATCATCGTGTAAGCTTGATCTGGCTTTGGGGCGTGCGCCGAAAACAACCAATCCCGCCGCTCTCTCGTCATTCGCCGTCGGCGCTACCGGTGCAGGGCTGGACGGTGCGGTTGTCGACCCAGACTGGCTCGACCTCAGGCAAAGGGTATTCCTCACCCACGGTTGGCCGCGGCGCCCGATTCACGCTCCAGGCGCCAATACAACAGACCGGACTTCTTTGCTGCCCGATGCTTCTGGGCGGCCGGTTAACGCGTAAAATTGAATGCTTGGCCGATAAACGGCATGTCCGTTCGTCACAGGTGAAAACGGCTACACGTAGCAGCAACAGACACACACAGTATGTGCAGAACAGGGGTGGGACTATGAACACCATGCTTTATCCGGAACTTTATAAATCGCTCGAATCCGTTCGATGGGACATGGAGAAGGACATTCCCTGGGACAAATTCGATGCATCGCTGTTGACCGACGAGCAGGCCGCGACGATCAAGATGAACGCGATCACCGAATGGTCGGCCTTGCCCGCCACGGAAATGTTTCTGCGTGACAATCATCACGACAGCGATTTCTCCGCATTCATGAGCGTCTGGTTCTTCGAGGAGCAGAAACACTCGCTGGTGCTGATGGAATACCTGCGCCGCTTCAAGCCGGAACTGGTCCCGACCGAAGAGGAACTGCACGCGGTGCGCTTCGAATTCGATCCCGCGCCGCCGCTCGAAACGCTGATGCTGCACTTCTGCGGCGAAATTCGCCTGAATCACTGGTATCGCCGCGCCGCCGAATGGCACACCGAGCCGGTCATCAAGCACATCTACGAAACCATCTCGCGCGACGAAGCGCGCCACGGCGGCGCGTATCTGCGCTACATGAAGAAGGCGATGGCGCAAACCGGCGACATCGCGCGTGCCGCGTTCGCCAAGATCGGCGTGCTGATGGCGTCGGCGCGTCGCACCGAAAAGCCGCTGCACCCCACCAACCTGCACGTGAACCAGGCGCTGTTCCCGCGCGACACGATCCAGTCGCGTCTGCCGGATCCGGAATGGCTCGAGCGCTGGCTCGACGAGCAGATCCGTTTCGACGACGGCTGGGAAAAGAAAGTCGTCGAGCGCATTCTGCACAACCTGTCGCTGCTGTTCGAACGCACGTTCACCACCGCGCAGGAACTGAACCGTTATCGCAAGGAAGTGGTCACGCGTCTGCAAGCCGCTGAACAAAGCCCGGCGCAGCAGCAACCGGCGTAACGGCTCGGGCGGTGTCAGCACCGTTTCAAATGGCGGTCCGGCAGGCGTGAGCTTGCCGGACCGTTTTGCTTCGAGCCGCCCAGCATGTATCGTGGCGGCACCCGGCATTCCTCTTCCCGCAACTTCGCAACTCCCCAACTCTGTGACCGTGCGATGACCGCCATCTTTGAACGCAAGATTCTGACGCGCGATGCCCTGGTGAAGCTGCGTCCTTCGCTGCGCGCGCCCGTCGTATTTACGAACGGCGTGTTCGATATCCTGCATCGCGGTCACGTCACCTATCTGGCCGACGCGAAGGCGTTGGGCGCGTGCCTGATCGTCGGTGTGAATAGCGATGCATCGGTCCGGATGCTCGGCAAAGGCGACGACCGGCCGATCAACAACGAGGCTGACCGCATGGCCTTGCTCGCGGCGCTGGAAAGCGTCGACTACGTGGTGGGCTTCGGCGAGAAAACGCCGGTCGAGCTGATTTCCGCGCTGCGCCCGGACGTGCTCGTGAAGGGCGGCGACTACGACATGGACGCGCTACCCGAATCGGCGCTCGTGCGCGGTTGGGGCGGCAAGGCGCTCGCGATCGCGTTCGAGCACGATCGCTCGACGACCGCGCTGTTGAAGAAGGTGCGCACGCAGGATTGATGCTGCGTGTTGCCGCGCGAACGCGTGGCGCAATGCCGAGCGTCTAATCGACCGCGTCGCTCGGCCGATCACTGCGGCAACTCCGATGTCGAAACCTGTGCCTGCGGTGCGGGTCCGCCGACCACTGCCTGATCGGCCGCGTCGGCGGCGCTGACGGGGCGCACCTTCAGCCAGTTCGGATGAATCTGGCGGTTCAGATGATTCGGCTCGCGTCCGCTGGCGGTGGGCATCGCGCCGAAGGCGCCACGCAGCGCGACGAAAGCCAGCACGTTGACAACAATCAGAATGGCGATCGGCCAGCGAAGCATCGTGGGTGTTTCCAATCCAGAAAGAAGTTGAGCGCGGGGTGTGAGGGCGCAACTCGGCCGCACCCGCCTGGCAGGCATTCAGCCGCTTTGGCCCGCCGTATCCTCGGTGGCGATCAGCGCGAGCCCCGACAGCACCAGCGAATCGTGGCGAGTATGCGGCACTTTCAGCGCGCTCGCCACTTCGTCGGCGGCGCCGCCGCTGACCACGAGACGCACCGGCACTTGCCATTCATCCTGCAGATCCCGCCACATCCGCTCGATCAGTCCGGCCTGCGCCAGCGTGCAGCCCGCTGACAGCGAGCGCGGCGTATCCGTTGCGAAAAACGGACCGCGTCGTGCCGCGTCGGCTGTAGCGGCCCCGCCGAGCAGACCGCGCGCGTACTTGGCGTCGAGCGTCGGCAGTTGTGCGGTGTGCTCACCGAGCGAGCGCATCATCAGCGTCCAGCCCGGCGCAATCAATCCGCCGATAAACGCGCCGTCCGCACGCAACGCCTCGAGCGTCGTCGCGGTGCCGAAGGTCGCGAGCAGCAGATGTTCGCCGGGAAAGGCCGCGTGCGCGCCGATCATGCCGCACCAGCGGTCGCTACCGAGCGAGTGCGGTGTCGTATAGCAATTGGTCACGCCGCATTGATGAGCGCTCGCGCGGATCGTCGCGAGCGGCAGTTGTGGCCAGAACGCTTCGACGAGCGCGGCGATGTGCGTCGCGATCTGCGTGCCCGCGACGTTGGAGAGCCACGCGCCGCAGGGCGCTGGCAAGTCGGCCCAACCGGTTTGCGAAGCAGATTGCGCGCGTGGCCCGGCAATGTCGTGATGCGCGAGCGCACCGCTCGCCAACTGCGTCCCGTCCGGCTGCACCAGCGCCCACTTGATCCGGCTATTGCCCGCGTCGATCAGCAGATAAGGCGCGCGCTGCGTCATGCGGCACCGTCGGCGAGGCGCAGCGACACGTCGCCGGTCGCGATGCTCCGGCGGCCTTCGGCCGTATCGAGCAGCAACTGGCCGCGTTCGTCGACGCCCGCCGCCACGCCGCGCGCGAGTTCTTGACCCTGCTCGAGCAGCACCACATCGCGGCCCGCGTACGCATGCACTCCGTTCCAGCGAGCCTGGAACGGTGCGAAGCCTTCAGCGCCGAAGCGCTGCAGCATCGGTTCGAGCGCGTTCAATTCGGCGGCCAGCGTATCGGTCAGATTCGCGTTCGGCAGCGCGCGCTGCAACGCGGTCGGCACGGTGCCGCGCGCCTGCGGCGATACCTCGGCGTTCAGCGCGCCGACCTTCGCCGCGAGTTCGTCGGCGCCCTTCACGTTGGTGCCGATGCCGATCACGACCGCGCTCGCGTGGTCGGTGCTCCACGCGGTTTCGATCAGGATGCCGGCGAGCTTGTCGCCTTCGAGCAGCACGTCGTTCGGCCACTTCAGCGCGATCTGTCCGGGACCCGCGACCGGCAGCGAGCGCAGCCCGTCGACGAGCGCGACGCCCACCGCGAGGCTCAAGCCCGCGAGCCCTTCGAGCGGGCGCGGCAATACGCACGCGACTGAAAACAGCAGCGCGTTGCCGGGCTCCGCGTACCACGGCCGGCCACGACGGCCACGCCCGGCGGTCTGCAGATACGCGACGCGCACGATCGGCCGCGGCAGCGCGTTCGCGTGGCGCGGTAGTGCTTTCATGTGGGCCATCAGATCGGCGTTGGTCGAACCGGTTTCTTCGACGATTTCGATCGGCCAGTCATGCGCATGCGCGCCGAACAGTTTGACCGCGCGCTCGCGATCGATGCGCCAGTCGGCCGAAGCCGACGACGAGGCCGCGGCCGCGCTTGCCGCAGCGGGCGGAGAGGCGGGAGTCTTGGAGGCATTCATGCCTCGTATTGTAGCCACAGCAAACCCGCCTGGGACTCGAATGCCGACCGGCGAGGAGGCGACGCGGATCGATGCACATCCTGGCGGACCGGGCGGCCGAGCCTTCGTTACAATGGCCGCTAATCCGATAACCAGATTCACGCGATCCTTGAACTACGACACTCCGCCCGGCCTCGAAGTCGCGGCCGGCAGCCAAGGCAAGATCGTCCGTCTCTCGGGCCAGTGGACGGCGCTCGCGCTCGCGCGCGATCGCGACACCGGGCACGTGATTCCGCAACTGCGTTCGCTGACCGGCGCGCAGGGCATCGGCGGGTGGGACCTGTCGCGCGTCGACAGCATGGACCACGTCGGCGGCCAGGCCCTGTGGCGCGTATGGGGCCGCAAATTGCCGCCGGGCACCGCGCTCACGGACACGCAGCGCGACATCTTCGAGCGCATCGCGCTGCTCGACACGGTGCGCGAGAGCGCCGAGCCGGTCACGCGCTTCGATCCCTTCACGCGTCTCGGCCTTGGCATCTTCTCGTTCGTCGAGCACATGCAGGGCGGTGTCACGATGCTCGGGCGCTTCGTGCTCGATCTGCTCGCGATCCTGCGCAAACCGAAACTCACGCCGTGGACCGAAATCTCCGCGAACATCTACAACGCCGGCGCCCGCGCGCTGCCGATCACTGCGCTCGTCGCGTTCCTGATCGGCATCGTGTTGAGCTATCTGTCGGCACAGCAATTGCGCATCTTTGGCGCGAACCAGTTTATCGTCAATATTCTCGGCCTCGCGGTGATTCGGGAACTCGGCCCGGTCTTGTCGGCGATCCTGGTGGCGGGCCGCTCGGGCTCGGCGATCACCGCGCAGATCGGCGTGATGCGCGTAACCGAGGAGCTCGACGCGATGCGCGTGATGGGCATCCCGCACGGTCTGCGGCTGATCCTGCCGCGCGTGATCGCACTGTCCGTCGCGATGCCTCTGCTCGTGATGTGGACCAACGTGATCTCGTTGACAGGCGGTGCGCTCGCCGCGAAGCTCGTGCTCGGTATCGACATGAGCTTCTTCGCGCGGCAGCTGCCCGTCGTCGTGCCGATCGCGAACCTGTGGATCGGCCTTGGCAAGGGCGCGGTGTTCGGCATGCTGATCGCGCTCGCCGGCTGTCATTTCGGTTTCCGTATCAAGGCCAATTCGCAGAGTCTCGGCGAAGGCACGACGACCTCGGTGGTCACGTCGATCACCATCGTGATTCTCGCGGACGCGGTGTTCGCGATCCTCTTTCAGAACGTGGGGCTCGGATGATCGCGCCACTAACCGAAGCCGTACGCGGCCAGCCCGTACCGTCGATCGCCGAGCCGGTGATCGAGGTGATCGACATCACCAAGCGCTACGGCCGCAACATCGTGCATCAGCATCTGAGCCTCGACGTGCGGCGCGGCGAGATCGTGTCAATCGTCGGCGGCTCGGGCTCGGGCAAGACCACGCTGGTGCGGCAGATTCTCGGCCTCGAGCGGCCGTCGCGGGGCACGATCAAGCTGTTCGGCGAAGACCTCGCCACGATCTCCCCCGAGACCGCGCTGCTGATGCGCAGCCGCTCCGGCATGCTGTTCCAGCGCGGCGCGCTGTTCTCGTCGCTGTCCGTGTTCGACAACGTCGCGCAACCGGTGCGCGAGCTCGGCAAGGTGCCCGAAGACCTGCTGCGCGACATCGTGATGCTGAAGCTCGAAATGGTCGGGCTGCCGTGCAAGCACGCGTCGAAGATGCCGTCGGCGCTGTCGGGCGGCATGATCAAGCGGGTCGGCATCGCGCGCGCGATCGCGCTCGAACCCGAACTGCTGTTCCTCGACGAACCGACCGCCGGCCTCGATCCGCAGGCGTCCGACGAATTCGTCGAGCTGATCTCCGGGCTGCATCGCGCGCTCGGTCTGACGGTCGTGATGATCACGCACGATCTCGATACGATGGTCGCGTTGTCGACGCGCGTGGCCGTGATTGCCGATCGCAAAGTGCTCGTCAACGCGCCGGTCGAGGAGGCCGCGGGCGTCGACCATCCGTTCATCCGCGAATATTTCCTCGGCCTGCGCGGGCGCCGCGCGCTGCAGGCGCTGCCGCCCGAGCGTCGCGCGAAGCTGCCGCGGGCGGCGCTCGAGCCGGCGTCGTCCGAGTTGTCGCTGTGAGGCCGGCCGCCACCAAGCGGGCCGCTACGAACCTGGAAAACTGACCATGGAAAACAAAGCGCATGCGTTCTGGGCCGGGCTTTTCACGGTCGTGCTGACGGCGGCGATCGCGCTGGCCGCGTATCTGTTCAATGTCGACCGCACCGTGCGAGTGCCTTACGACCTGATCGCGCGCACCAACGTGACCGGCCTCTTTGCGGACGCGGCGGTGCGCTTTCGCGGGCTCGACGTCGGCCGCGTACAGTCGATCAAGTTCGATCCGACACATCCCGGGCAGATCCTGATCCGCATCATGGTCGACGAGCACGCGCCGATCACGCATTCGACGTTCGGCAGCCTCGGCTTACAGGGCGTGACCGGCATCGCGTTCGTCCAGCTCGACGATACCGGGCGCGACCTGACGCCGCTGCACTCGTCGGCGCACCAGGTCGCGCAATTGCCGATGCGCCCCGGTCTGTTCGACCAGTTGCAGCAGCGCGGCGACGTGCTGCTGCGCAAGCTCGAAAAAGTCACCGACAACGTGAACGACATGCTCTCGCCGGAAATGGTCGAACAGCTGCACGAGACGGCGGCGAGCATCGCGCAGGCGGCTTCGGGCGTCGCGACGCTGACTCGTGAGATGGCGCCGGTCGCCAGCAAGCTGCCCGGCACGATCGACCAGCTGAACCACACGCTCGCGTCGACCGACCAGATGATCACCGGCCTGAACCGTCCGGACGGACCCCTCGAGCGCAATCTGAACAAGGTCGGCACGGCCGCGCAGCAGGCGGGCGATGCGCTCACGCAGATGAACACGTCGCTGCAGGACCTGTCCGCGCGGGTCGGCTTCGAAACGCTGCCGCGCGTCAATTCGCTGACCGAGGACGTGCGCTCGGCGGCGCAATCGATCGATCGCGCCGCCGACACCTTCAATACCAATCCGCGCAGCGTGCTGTTCGGCGCGCCGCGCGCGGCGCCGGGTCCGGGCGAGGCCGGCTTCGCGTGGCCCGCCGCCGCCGCGCCCGCAGCCCCCGCGGCCCATTAAATTCGCCGGCTAGAACAGAGGAAGATGCCCATGTCACGCTCGATTCACCGACTGTTGTCCTCGCGCGCCGCGCTCGCGGCGCTGCTCGCGTCCGGCGTGCTGGCGGCGGGCTGCGCGGGCACGTCCGCGGTCGTGTCGGACGTCCGCTACGACTTCGGACCGCCGCCGCAGGCCGCCGCCGCGAGCCGGCTGGCGGCCGTCAAGGTGCTCGAGGTCAGCGCGCCGTCCGTGCTCGAATCGGACCGGCTGACGTATCGGCTGAGCTACGCCGATGCGCAGCAGACGGCCGCCTACGCCAACAGCCACTGGACGATGATGCCGTCGCAACTGCTGACGCAGCGCCTGCGCAACGCGCTGAGCGAGCGCGGCACCGTGCTGACGGGCGCGGACGGCGTGAGCGCGCCGGTGCTGCGGATCGATCTGACCGAGTTCGAGCAGGTTTTCGCCAGCCCGACCGACAGCCACGGCGCGATCGCCGCGCGCGCCACGCTGATGCAGGGTGGCAAGGTGGTCGGCCAGCACACCTTCGTCGCGCACGCGCCCGCGCATTCGGCGGATGCGGCCGGCGGCGCGCGGGCGCTCGCCGCGGCCAGCGACGATCTCATCGCGCAGATCACGGCGTGGCTCGGCTCGCAGGCGCTGGTCGCCGCGCAATGACGGGCAGGCAGCGCACGCAAAGGAGCGCCGCATGAGCGAGCGCCCGTGGCTGCGCCGCCCGTCGACGCTGGCACGTCGGGCGCTGCTGCTGTACGCGGCGCTGATCGTGTACGGCTCGTGGTATCCGTTCTCGGGGTGGCGCTCGCTCGGCATCGCGCCGTTCGCCTATCTGTTCGATCCGATGCCGCAGTACCTGACTGCATTCGACGTCGTCACCAACGTGCTCGGCTATATGCCGTTCGGCGCGCTGGTGGTGCTCGCGGTGTATCCGCGCTGGCGCGGCACACTGGCCGTCGCGCTCGCGTTCGTGTTGGGCGGCCTGCTGTCGGGCACGATGGAAGCCGTGCAGACCTATCTGCCGACCCGCGTCGCCTCCAATCTCGACCTTGCGGCCAACACGCTCGGCGCGCTAATCGGCGCGGCGATGATGTCGCCGTTGACCGGCGCGCTGCTCGATCGCGGCCTGCTCAGGCGTCTGCGGCTGCTGTGGTTCGAGCGCGGCCATGCGACGCTCGCGTGCATCGTCGCCGCGTGGCCGTTCGCGACGATGTTTCCGGCGCCGCGCCTGTTCGGCCTCGGCAACTGGCCGCGCGCGCTGTGGCTGAGCGTCGATCCAGCCACCCAGGACGCGCTGCTCGCGTGGACGCCGTCTGCATGGCAGGTCGGCACATGGCCGGCGGCGGCCGCCGCGTGGCTGGACGACGACACATGGGAAGCGCTGATCGCGACGCTGAACCTGTTTGCGGCGCTCGCGCTCGCGTCGCTGCCGATGCGCCGTCATGCGCCGCGCGTGCGCCTGCTGTTCGTGTTCATCGTCGCGACCTTATGCGTGAAGGCCGGCGCGACGTTTCTGCAATCGCAATCGGGCCTCGCGTTCGACTGGGCGACGCCGGGCGCGTTGCCCGGACTCGTGTGCGGCACCGTCGCGGCGCTCGTCGCGCTGCCGCTGCGGCGGCGCGTGCGCGCGACGCTCGCCGGGGTCGCGCTGGTCATCGCACTCGTGTTCGTCAATCTGCTGCCGGTGAATCCGTATTTCGACGCGGTGCTCGCCGACTGGAGACAGGGACGCTACCTGCATTTCAACGGACTCGCGCGTTGGCTCGCGTGGATGTGGCCCTATGCGGCGCTGGTGTGGCTCGCGTTCGCGGTCGAGCGGGCGTGGCTGAAGCGGCGCGTGAAGCCGGCCTGACGTGCTTGCGCTGCGGCCGCCAGGCCGCGGCGCGTGCACAGCCCGGTCGCTATAATCGTCCGCACGACGGGCGCTTCGGCATACCGGATGCCGACTGCGCCATTGCACTTCCTTTCAGGCTCGCCTCCCGAACATCATGGATTCCTTTTACAAGCACCACGTTTTCTTCTGTCTGAATCAACGCGACCCCGGCGCCGAGCGTCCGAGCTGCGCGAACTGCAATGCGCAGGCGATGCAGGAGTACGCGAAAAAACGCGTGAAGCAACTCGGGCTCGCCGGTCCCGGCCAGGTGCGCATCAACAAGGCCGGCTGCCTCGATCGCTGCGAACTGGGCCCGGCGCTCGTCGTGTATCCCGAGGCGGTCTGGTACACCTACGTCGACGAGAGCGACATCGACGAGATCGTCGAATCGCATCTCATGAACGGCAAGGTCGTCGAGCGTCTGAAGATCGATCAATAACGCGAACCACGAAACGATCCACAGGCATCCCGATGAACGTCAACACGAAGAAGTATCTGATCGACGGCCCGGTCGGCAAGATCGAGGTCGCGCTGGACCTGCCCGACGACGTCCGCGATAAAAGCGCCGCGCCGCGCGGCATTGCGCTCGTCGCGCATCCGCATCCGCTGTTTGGCGGCACGATGGACAACAAGGTCGCGCAGACACTCGCGCGCACGCTCGTGCAACTGAACTACGTCACGTACCGGTCGAATTTCCGCGGCGTCGGCCAGACTCAGGGCGAACACGACGCGGGCGTCGGCGAGCGTGACGATCTGTGCGCGGTCCTCGAGCACATGCGGGCCGATCCGGACTTTGGCGATCTGCCGCTCGTACTCGCGGGCTTTTCGTTCGGCACCGTGGTGCTGTCGCATGTCGCGGCGAAGCTGCGCGAGGAAGGCCGGGATATCGAGCGCATCGTGTTCGTCGGTACCGCGGCGAGCCGCTGGGACGTCGCGCCTGTGCCCGAAGGCACGCTCGTGATTCACGGCGAAGTCGACGAGACCGTTCCGATCCAATCCGTGTTCGACTGGGCGCGGCCGCAGGAACTGCCGGTCGTCGTGATTCCGGGCGCCGAGCACTTTCTGCATCGTAAGCTTCACATCCTGAAGCGCATCATCGTCGACGCCTGGCGCTGAAACCGCGCGACACGCGTTTTGCGGGGGACAGGTACGCGCAAACGTGTGCAAATCAACGACACACGCACGAAGTTGACCAGGTAGCGCGCGTATAATGAGCGCTCTTTTTTTGGGCACAGCGCCGCCCAGCCGGCAGAATCGCGCGCCGCGGAATCATTTCGCGGGAGGGCGCGGCCGGGTGCTTAGCGCTGTGCTCGCGAACCGATTGCGTCGCCATCAGTCCAACGGGCGCCCGCCGTTTTACGGCCAGATGCCCCGCCGACCGGCTCCCCCAACTCCGCGCGCCTG
Organism: Paraburkholderia youngii; assembly: GCF_013366925.1. Taxonomy (NCBI): domain Bacteria; kingdom Pseudomonadati; phylum Pseudomonadota; class Betaproteobacteria; order Burkholderiales; family Burkholderiaceae; genus Paraburkholderia; species Paraburkholderia youngii. Next base: position 6,109,610 of record NZ_JAALDK010000001.1, on the reverse strand, counting down.
TCGCGCAACGTATTTTTCTGCACCAATCGACCCTATGCGTTTCTCCTCCTCTGGCCGCACGTCTTTCCCGTCAGTCGCTTCTTTCATTCCCACTTCGCTCAACCGTGCCATTACCGTCGGCCTCGTGCTGCCGGCCACGCTGGTCGCGAGCACCGCGTTCGCGCAGGTGCCTCCGCCGGGCGTCAACGCGCGCTCGTGGGTGCTCGTCGATGCGACCAGCAACCAGGTGCTCGCGTCCGCCAATGCCGACGAACGCGTCGAGCCGGCGTCGCTGACCAAGCTGATGACCGCGTATCTGGTGTTCGAAGCGCTCGGCACCAAGAAGATCACGATGGATCAGAGCATCGAGCCGAGCGAAGCCGTGCGGCGCGTGCGCAACGACGAGTCGCGGATGTTCATCGAGGCGCTCAAGCCGGTGACCGTGCACGACCTCGTGTACGGCATGATCGTGCAGTCGGGCAACGACGCGGCGATCGCGCTCGCCGAACTGGTGGGCGGCAACGAGGCGCAGTTCGTCGACATGATGAACAAGGAAGCGCAGAAGCTCGGCATGAAGAACACGCATTTCGCCGACGTGAACGGCATGCCCGACCCGCAGCACTACACGACCGCGGGCGATCTCGCGATCCTGTCGGCGCGCCTGATCCGCGACTATCCGGACTACTACAACATCTTCTCGGTCAAGGAATTCACGTACAACAAGATCAAGCAGCCGAACCGCAACCGTCTGCTGTGGATCGACCCGAGCGTCGACGGTCTGAAGACTGGTCACACGCAAGCGGCCGGCTACTGCCTGATCGCGAGCGCGAAGCGTCCGCTGCCCGGCACGACGGACGCGTCGCGCCGTCTCGTCTCGGTGATGATGGGCGAGACCAAGGAACACGACCGCGTGCAGGACAGCCTGAAGATGCTGAACTACGGCTACACCGCCTACGACACGACGCGTCTGTACAAGGCGAACCAGGTCGTGGCCACGCCGCGCGTCTACAAGGGTTCGCAGGACAGCGTGCAGGTCGGCGTGAAGAGCGACCAGTACATCACTCTGCCGAAGGGCGCCGGCGACAAGGCGAAGCCGCAGATCGAACTGAACGATCCGCTGATCGCGCCGATCGCGAACGGCCAGCAGATCGGCACCGCCAAGCTCGTCGCCGACGGCAAGGTGCTCGCGCAGTTCCCGGTGCTCGCGCTGCAGCCGGTGCCGCAAGCCGGTGTGGTCGGCCGCGTATGGGATTCGCTGATGCTGATGTTCAACAAGAAAAAGTAAGGGCTACGTCGCAATGACCGCTGTCTGCGAGGTTTCGCCGGAGCCGATCGTTTATCTGAACGGCGAACTGGTGCCGTTGTCCGAAGCGCGCGTGCCGGTGCTCGACCGCGGCTTCATTTTCGGCGACGGCATTTACGAAGTGGCGCCGTTGTACGCGCACGCGAGCGGCCGCCGCACCGCGTTTCGTCTGAAGCAGCATCTGGCGCGGCTCGGGCGCTCGGTCGGCAAGATCGGCATCGCCAATCCGCTCGACGACGCCGGCTGGCGCGAGCTGATCGAGCGGGTGGTCGAGGCCAACGAAACGGACGGCGGCCTGCGTGCCGATCAGGACGCGATCGCGTACATTCAGGTGACGCGCGGCGTCGCGAAGCGCGCTCACGCGTTTCCGGCCAGCGTGAAGCCGACCGTGTTCGTGATGGTTACCGCGCTGAGCCTGCCCGGCGCCGCGCAGCGGGCGAGCGGCGTCGCGTGCGTGAGCGCGGAGGATCGTCGCTGGCTCAATTGCGACATCAAGTCGGTGTCGCTGCTCGGCAACGTGCTGATGGCGCAACACGCGGCCGAAAACGACGCCTTCGAGACGCTGCAGTTCCGCGATGGTTTGCTGACCGAAGGGTCGTCGTCGAACGTGTGGGTCGTGAAGGATGGCGTACTGGTCGCGCCGCCGCGCAGCAACAAGATTCTCGAAGGAATCCGCTATGGGCTCATCGAGGAGCTGACGGCCGAATGCGGCATACGCTTCGAGGCGCGCGACATCACCGAGGCCGAAGTGCGCGCGGCCGATGAAATCATGGTCAGCTCGGCGACCAAGGAAGTGCTGCCGGTCACGCGGCTCGACGGCGCGCCGGTCGGCGCGGGCCAGCCGGGCGCGGTGTTTGCGGCGCTGTATGCGGCGTATCAGCGAGCCAAGGCGGCCGAAGCCGCCGCGGCGGAAGAAGGAGTAGAGAATGAATCCCGAGAACGACTCACTGTTTGAATTCCCCTGCGATTTCCCGATCAAGATCATGGGCAAATCGCACCCCGAGTTTGCCGCGACGATCGTCGAAGTGGTGCGCGAGTTCGATAGCGAGGTCGATGCGTCGCGCGTCGAGACGCGGCCGTCGAGCAGCGGCACCTACACGGGGCTGACCGTCCACGTGCGCGCGACGAGCCGCGCGCATCTCGACGATATCTATCGCGCGCTGACCGGGCACCCGATGGTCAAGGTCGTGCTGTAACCAACACGCCACACGCGATTTCTCGCCTCACGGCGCGACGCGCAACGCGTCCGCCGGCGTTGGCTCCCCTACCAGGCGCGCACACGCCTCAGGCCCCGCCGCGCAGGCGAGATCGAACAGCTGCCTGAAGCGCGCCACCTCGTCGAACACCCAGTCGCGAAACGCCTTGACCCGCGCGGTCTCCAGCGTCTGCGGGAGGCAGACCAGATAGTATTGCCACGGGCTGGGCCCATCCACATCGAATAGCCGCACGAGCCGGCCTGCTGCGATTTCGTGCATCGCGAGCGAGCGGCGCGTGAGCGCAACCCCCTGGCCGTCGACCGCCGCCTGCAGCAGATTCGACGAATCCTGATACAGCACGCCGCGTTTCGGCTCCGGCCAGTCGGTGAGGCCGGCGGCGTCGAACCACGGGCGCCATAGCTCGTCGTCGGAGCGCAGCAGCGGGACTTTGGCGAGATCGGCCGGGGTTTGCGGCAGCTTGCCGCCGTTGAAGTTGGGCGAGCAGGCCGGGAAGAAAATCTCGTCGAGAAGCAACTCGGCGTGCAGTCCCGGATATTTGCCGAAGCCGAAACGGATCGCCACGTCGACGTCGTCGCGCGCGAAGTCCGTCAGCGCGTTGGTGGTCAGCAGCTCGAGATCCCACTGCGGATGCGCCTCGATAAAGCTGCCGATGCGCGGCGTCACCCAGCGCGCCGCGAACGACGACAGCATCGATATCACGAGGCGCCGCTCGCGGTCGCCGGCGCGGATCGCGCGGGTCGCGTCGGCGAGCTCCATCAGCGCGGCGCGCACCTGGGTGGCGTAGCGGCGGCCGGTCTCGGTGAGGCGCACGCGCTTGCCGTCACGCGCAAACAGCGACACGCCGAGCTCGGCTTCGAGCCCGCGGATCTGGTGGCTGACCGCGCCGTGCGTGACGAAGAGCTCGTCGGCGGCGCGCGAAAAGCTCTCGTGGCGGGCGGCGGCTTCGAACGCCTTGATCGCGTTCAGAGCGGGGAGTTGACGCAGGTCCATCGCAATATTTCTCACATAGACGTGAAAATTGATCGTTTTGCCCAAGTCCTTACTGCACCTAGGATTCTAGTCAGGAAACCATTTTTGGCGAGGGCCTCATGCGAGAAATTTCCTCTAGCATTGCATATGAAATCCGCACTGGCGACACGCTGCCGCTGAAGGTCGCGCGCAGCACGAAGCTGACCGTGCGCGGCGGCGCGGTGTGGGTCACGCGCAGCGACGACACCAAAGACTACTGGCTGCAGCCCGGCCAGACGCTGCATCTGCGCCGCGGCGAGCGGCTCTGGCTCAGCGCCGAGGGCGCCACGTTCGCAAAGGTCACGTTCTTGGTGCCGACCCGCTGCGACAAGCGCGCGCTCAACTGGCTCGCGCGCATCGGCGAGCGCTGGATGATGCGCGTGCGCGGCGGCTGGCGCACGGTTTGAGCGTGGGTGCGGCGGCCGCGCCGCGTCTTACGATGGGGCTGGCGGCGCGCCAGCCCCTCTGCGTTGAGTCCCGTCCCCTCGGGCGCGGTTTCCGAGATTTCGGTAAACTCGCGGGATCATGTGCGCCACCCCTGTTTCTCCGTCTCCTCTAGCTGCCATCGAGCCACCCAAGCTGCGCTGGCTCGGCCTCGAACCCTACCAGGTCAGTTTCGACGCGATGCGTGCGTTCACCGACGCCCGCACCGCCGACACCCCCGACGAAATCTGGCTCGTCGAACATCCGCCCGTCTTCACGCTCGGCCAGGCCGGCGATCCGGCTCACCTGCTCGCGGCCGACAGCAGCATTCCGCTCGTCAAGGTCGACCGCGGCGGGCAGATCACGTATCACGGGCCCGGCCAGGTGGTCGCGTATCTGCTGCTCGACCTGCGCCGGCGCAAGCTGATGGTGCGCGAGCTGGTCACGCGGATCGAGCAGGCCGTGATCGACACCCTGGCGGCGTATAATCTCGCCGGAGAACGCAAGGCGGGCGCCCCTGGCATCTACGTGGCGCCTGGGCCCGAGGCCGGGTCGCATGCCGGCGCGAAGATCGCGGCGCTTGGCCTGAAAATCCGCAATGGTTGCAGCTATCACGGCGTGAGTCTGAACGTGAACATGGACCTGCGGCCGTTTCTCGCGATCAATCCATGCGGCTACGCGGGGCTCGAAACAGTCGATATGGCGACGCTCGGCGTCGCCGCCGGCTGGGACGACGTGGCCCGTACCCTCGCAGCAAGTCTCACCGCAAACCTCGACGGCAATCCCGCGGCCGTCGCCCAACCACAGGCCGGTGCGCTCACCGCCTGACTGGATCGAACGAATGACTGACGTAACCGCGAATTCCGCAGCAGCCAACCCCGCGCCCGAAGGCGTGCCGGCCCCCGCCGCCTACGACGCTACCGCGAAGCAGAAAGCGCAAGCCAAGACCGCGCGCATCCCGATCAAGGTCGTCCCGATCGAAAAGCTGAAGAAGCCGGACTGGATTCGCGTGAAGGCGGCCACCGGCAACTCGCGCTTCTACGAGATCAAGCAGATCCTGCGCGAGCACAATCTTCACACGGTGTGTGAAGAGGCGAGCTGCCCGAACATCGGCGAATGCTTCGGCAAGGGCACCGCGACCTTCATGATCATGGGCGACAAGTGCACGCGCCGCTGCCCGTTCTGCGACGTGGGCCACGGCCGTCCCGATCCTCTCGACGTCGACGAACCGGCCAACCTCGCGCGCACCATTGCGGCGCTGAAGCTGAAGTACGTGGTGATCACGAGCGTCGATCGTGACGATCTGCGCGACGGCGGTGCGGCGCACTTCGTCGAATGTATTCGTCAGACGCGCGAGCTGTCGCCGGAAACGCGCATCGAAATCCTGACGCCGGACTTCCGCGGCCGCCTCGACCGCGCGCTCGGCATCCTCAACGCGGCGCCGCCCGACGTGATGAACCACAACCTTGAAACGGTGCCGCGCCTGTACAAGGAAGCGCGCCCGGGTTCGGACTACGCGCATTCGCTGAAGCTGTTGAAGGACTTCAAGGCGCTGCATCCGCACGTCGCGACCAAGTCCGGCCTGATGGTCGGTCTCGGCGAAACCGAAGAGGAAATCCTGCAGGTGATGCGCGATCTGCGCGAGCACGACGTCGACATGCTGACGATCGGCCAGTATCTGCAGCCGTCGGAGCACCATCTGCCGGTGCGCGCTTACGTGCATCCGGACACCTTCAAGATGTACGAGGAAGAGGCGTACAAGATGGGCTTCACGCACGCCGCGGTGGGCGCGATGGTTCGTTCGAGCTATCACGCCGACGTGCAGGCGCATGGAGCCGGCGTAGTCTGACGCGCTGACGCCTCGCCGCTGTTGCCTCGCCGCTGTTGCCTCGCTTCACGCCCGCAAAAATGAAAAAGCCCGCCGATGTGCGGGCTTTTTTTTGAACCGTTCATCTATCAGTAAGGAAACGACACGTGGCAACTGGGATCGACCGCGGGACCTCCGCGCAATGGCCTTATCCGCGGCTGATCGCGCACCGCTGCGGCGGCACGCTCGCGCCGGAAAACACGCTGGCCGGTTTCGACGCCTGCGTGCGCTACGGCTATCGCATGGTCGAATTCGACGCGAAGCTGTCCGCCGACAACGCGCCGTTCCTGCTGCACGACGACACGCTCGATCGCACGACCAACGGCCACGGGCCCGCGGCCATGCACACCTGGCACCAACTCGCCGCTCTGGATGCCGGCGCGTGGCGCGGCGCCGCGTTCGCCGGCACGCGGCTGCCGACGCTGGCCGACGCGGCCGGGCGTTGCGCGCGCGACGGCATCGCCGCGAACATCGAGATCAAGCCGTGTGCGGGCCGCGAAGTCATCACCGGCACGCTGGTCGCCCAAGGCGCGCTCGAGCTTTGGCGAGGGCAGACGCCGCCGCTCCTGTCGTCATTTTCGTTCGACGCGCTCGCCGCCGCGCGCGCTGCCGCGCCGTCGCTGCCGCGCGGCATGCTGTTCGAGCAGGTGCCGGCGGACTGGTTGAGCATCGTGCGTGAGCTCGACTGCGTATCGCTGCACGCGAGTCACCGTTATCTGAGCGAGCCGCTGGTCGCGCAGATCCGCGCGGCCGGGCTGCGCGTGCTCGCGTACACGGTGAACGATCCGGCGCGCGCGCGGGTGCTCGAAGAATGGGGCGTCGACATGATTTGCACGGATCGGATCGATCTGTTGAGCTGAAGTCGCGCTCGCGAGCTTCGCGCCAACCCCTGCGGGTTTTCCCGCAACCGTGCGCGCACTGGATTCCGGATTCCCCGACAGCATTCGTCCGGATTTCCGGAATCCGGGACGGCGCGCGCCGCGCCTTACCTAAAAACCCATAAAAATCAAGGCTCTCAGTCTGAAATTAAACTGGCATCGACCTTGCAAATTAAAACGCGTGGCCGCCACGGCCCGACATAAAAGCAAGGAGACAACGATGTCCGATTTCCCTTCCCGGTATTTCTGAATTCGTCGTCTTTGCAGCGGCCCGCTACCGTGCGCGCACGTGACGACGTTTCGTTTGCGTGTCGCGCGTCGCGGCAGGTCATTCGCTCATATCCCTCGCAGGAACCATCGTGAAGAAACCTATCCATAAAGTGCTGTACGTCCAGGTGATCGTGGCGATCATCATCGGCATCGTACTCGGACATTTCTACCCGAACCTCGCCACCGACATGAAGCCGCTCGGCGACGGCTTCATCAAGCTGATCAAGATGGTGATCGGGCCGATCATCTTCTGCACGGTCGTGACTGGCATCGCCGGCATGGAAGACATGAAGAAGGTCGGACGCGTCGGCGGCAAGGCGCTGTTGTACTTCGAAATCGTCTCGACGTTCGCTCTGGTGCTCGGCCTCGCCGCCACGCACCTGCTGCGACCCGGCGCCGGCTTCAACGTCGACCCGGCCTCGCTCGATAGCCGCGCGGTCGCGTCGTACGCCGCGAAGGCGCACGGCCAGTCGACCGTCGACTTCTTCATGCACCTGATTCCGGACACGCTGTCGTCGGCGTTCGCGCAGGGTGAAATCCTGCAGATCCTGCTGATCGCGCTGCTGTTCGGCGCCGTGCTCGCGACGGCCGGTGAGAAGGGCAAGCCCGTCACGAACTTCATCGAAGGGCTCTCGCACATTCTGTTCGGCATGGTGCGCATCATCACGAAGCTCGCGCCGATCGGCGCGTTCGGCGCGATGGCCTTCACGATCGGCAAGTACGGCATCGGCTCGCTGCTGCCGATGCTCAAGCTGATCGGCACGTTCTATCTGACCTCGATCGTATTCGTGGTGGTCGTGCTCGGCGCAATCGCACGGATGGTGGGCTTCAACATCCTGCGTTTCGTCGCGTACATCAAGGAAGAGATGCTGATCGTGCTCGGCACGAGCTCGTCCGAAGCCGCGCTGCCGCAACTGATGCAGAAGCTCGAAAATCTCGGCTGCTCGCGCTCGGTGGTGGGCCTCGTGGTGCCGACCGGCTACTCGTTCAACCTCGACGGCACCAACATCTACATGACGATGGCGGTGCTGTTCATCGCCCAGGCGACCAACACCGACCTCTCGTGGGGCCAGCAGCTGACGCTGCTCGCGGTGACGATGCTGACCTCGAAGGGCGCGAGCGGCGTGACCGGCGCGGGCTTCATCACGCTCGCGGCGACGCTGGCCGTGGTGCCGACGATTCCGCTGTCGGGCATGGTGCTGATCCTTGGCATCGACCGCTTCATGAGCGAGTGCCGCGCGCTGACGAACATCGTCGGCAACGGTGTCGCGACGGTCGTCGTATCGGCCTGGGAAAAAGAGCTCGATCGCGCCCGGCTGAACAAGGTGCTGCGCGGCGAGGTGGCGGTCAAAGAGCCGGCCGGCGTTTGAGCCGCGCTCGCCAACCCTGTCGTGACCAGCGCGGACGCTTGAGCATGAAACCGGCGTCCGCGCGTCTTTCCGAGGCGTCTGCTGTCGCTCCGGCGTCCCCGGCACCTTCGACGCCTACCTCGGGCGGCGACCCCTTGCCGCCCTATGCCACAATGTCCGATGCTCATCTATCGGACCTTGCCAACGTGACCCGCCGCCTGCTGATTCTCTTCGCGCTCGCAGCCGGGCTCGTGGCGGCATGCTGGCTCACCTACAGCCTTGCGTGGAAAAGCGGTGCCGACACGCTGCGGCGCAACGCCGCCGTGCGCGCCGAGCGAACCGCGAGCGCGCTCAGGAGCACGCTCGAACGCTACGAATCGCTGCCTTATCTGCTCGCCGAGCATCCGATCGTGCAGGACGTGCTGATCGATCCGAACCCCGCCAACGTCCAGCGCGCGAATCTCTATCTCGAAGACCTGAACCGCCATGCGCGCGCGACGGTCACCTACATCATTTCGCTCGACGGCTACTGCGTCGCCGCCAGCAACTGGCGCGGCCCGGGCAGCTTCGTCGGCGCCGGCTATCAGTTCCGGCCGTATTTCGTCGATGCGATGAATGGCGGCGTCGGCCGCTTCTTCGGCATCGGCACGATTTCGCAGGCGCCCGGCTACTACATCTCGCAGCCGGTGCGGCGCGACGGCAAGATCGTCGGTGTGGCGGTCGTCAAGCTCGACCTCGAATGGTTTCAGGGCGTCGATGCGTCCGAGCCGCTCGTCGTCACCGACGATCATGGCGTGATCTTCCTGTCGTCGGTGCCGGCGTGGAAATACCACACGATCCGGCCGCTGCCCGGCCGGATCGCCGATTCGATCTATCAGGCGCGCCAGTACGCGCAGCAGCCGATCGAGCCGCTGCCGGTGACGGTCGAGCGCATGCTCGAAGGCAATGCGCAGATTCTGCGGATCGGCGGCGGGCGCCTGGCACCGCGCTACCTCGCGTCGCGGCACGCGATGGGCGAGCCGGACTGGCATCTGATCACGATGTCGCCGGTCGATCCCGTCGATGCCGACGCGCTCAAGGCGACCATCGTCACCGGCTTCGGCTACGTGTCGCTGGTGCTGCTCGCGTTCTACTGGCGCATGCGGCGCGCGCGCGTGCGCGAAGTGATGCGCAGCCGCGCGCTGCTGCAGAAGGCGTATGCCGAACTGAACCAGCGCGTCGCCGAGCGCACCGCGGATCTGTCCGAGGCGAACGAGCAACTGCACAAGGAAGTCGCCGAGCGCACCCGCGCCGAACAGGAGCTGCGCGCCGCGCACGACGAACTGATCCAGGCGAGTAAGCTCGCCGCGCTCGGCCAGATGGCGGCCGGCATCACGCACGAGCTGAACCAGCCGCTCGCGGCACTGCGCAGTTTCTCCGACAACACCCGCGTGCTGCTCGAACGCGGCGATCAGGCATCGGCGCGTGAGAATCTCGAAGCGATCGCGGCGCTCACCGAGCGCATGGGCAAGATCACCAATCAGCTGAAGCTGTTCGTCGGCCGCGCGCGGCCACGCAGCGCGCGCGCGTCGGTCGTGCGGGCGCTGCGCAACGTCGTCGCGCTACTGCAGAAGCGTCTGCAGGGCGTCGAGCTCGAATTCGTGCTGACCGATGCCGAGGCAGACACCGTCGCGAAGGCCGCCGCTGCGCCAGGCGGCGCGCGCACGCCGCTGAATCTCGCCGACGATCATCCGGAGCTGATCGCGAATTGCGACGATCTGCGGCTCGAACAGGTGCTGATCAACCTGCTCGGCAACGCGCTCGACGCAACTGCCGGCATGAACCCGCCGCGTATCACGGTCGAGGTCGAGGCCGGCGCCGCGAATCTGTCGATCGCGGTCGGCGACAACGGCCCCGGCATTCCCGACGACGTGTTGCCGCACCTGTTCGAACCGTTCTTCACGACGAAGGAAATGGGCCAGGGGCTCGGCCTTGGCCTCGCGATTTCGTCGTCGATCGCGCGTGATTGCGGCGGCTCGCTGGTCGCGCGCAACGCGCCGCAAGGCGGTGCATCATTCGTGTTGACGCTGCGTCGCGCGCGCGTGCAGACCAGTCCTTCGCACGATCCGCTGACGGCGGGCTCCTGATTTCACACCGACGCATCACCCGGAACACGCAATGAACGATGGCCTGCAAGTGCTGTATATCGAAGACGACGAACTGGTGCGGCGCGCGAGCGTGCAGAGCCTGCAACTGGCCGGCTTCGACGTGATCGGCCATGCATCGGTCGAGGCGGCGGCGAAGCTGATCAGCGCGGACTTTTCCGGCGTGATCGTCAGCGATATCCGGCTGCCCGGCGCGAGCGGCCTCGATCTGCTCGCGCAGTGCCACGAGCGCGCGCCCGACGTGCCGGTGATTCTGGTCACCGGCCACGGCGATATCTCGATGGCCGTGCAGGCGATGCGCGATGGCGCCTACGACTTCATCGAAAAGCCGTTCGCGTCCGAGCGGCTGATCGAAACCGTGCGGCGTGCAATGGAGCGCCGCAAGCTCGTGCTCGAAAACCTCGCGCTGCGCCGTGAGCTGGCTGGCCAGAACGCGGTCGCGCCGCGCATCATCGGCCGTAGTCCCGCGATCGAGCAGGTGCGGCGCCTGATCGCCAACGTCGCGCCAACCGACGCGTCCGTGCTGATCAACGGCGATACCGGCGCGGGCAAGGAGCTGATCGCGCGCAGCCTGCACGAGATGTCGCCGCGGCGTGACAAGCCGTTCATCGCGGTGAACTGCGGCGCGCTGCCCGAGCCGATGTTCGAGTCAGAGATGTTCGGCTACGAGCCGGGCGCGTTCACCGGTGCGGCCAAACGACGGATCGGCAAGCTCGAACATGCATCGGGCGGCACGCTGTTTCTCGACGAGATCGAGAGCATGCCGCTCGCTCTGCAGGTCAAGCTGCTGCGTGTGCTGCAGGATGGCGTGCTCGAGCGGCTCGGCTCGAATCAGCCGATTCGGGTCAATTGCCGCGTGGTCGCGGCGGCGAAGGGCGATATGGCCGAGCATGTCGCGGATGGCTCGTTCCGGCGCGATCTGCTGTACCGGCTCAACGTGGTGACGATCGCGCTGCCGCCGTTGAGCGAGCGTCGCGAGGACATCGTGCCGCTGTTCGAGCATTTCCTGCTCGATGCTGCGGTCCGTTATCAGCGGCCGGCGCCGATGCTCACCGATCGCCAGCGTGCGAGCCTGATGCAGCGCGACTGGCCGGGCAATGTGCGCGAGCTGCGCAATGCCGCCGACCGCTTCGTGCTGGGCATCGCCGACGAACCGGTGCTGTCGTTCGGCGAAGACGACGGGGCCACCCATCCGCTGAAGGAGCGTGTCGAGCAGTTCGAGCGCGCGATGATTGCCGAGGCGTTGGAGCAGGCGGGCGGCGTGGTCGCGGTCGCGGCAGACCGGCTGCAGCTTGGCAAGGCGACGCTCTACGAGAAGATCAAGCGATATGGCCTTGCGGCAAAAGGCGAAGGGGAGCGGTGATCAGGAGGGCACCGGCGGCGGGAGATTGCGCCGGCGCGTTGAGGATCTGCTTGACCCGGCTTAAGCCGCGCCAGCTTTCAGCGCTTTGGCGAGCAACTGGTCGAGTTCCGCGAATTGCGGCTCGCCGACGTAGCGCTTCAGGATCTTGCCGTCTTTATCGACGACGAAGGTGGTCGGCGTGAGCTGCACGTTGCCGAACTGCTTGGCGGCCGAGCCGTCGTCCATGGCGACCTTGAACGGCAGCTGACGCGTTTGCGTGTAGTTGGTCACGTACATCGGCGCGTCGTAGTTCATCGCCACCGCGACGAATTCGAGGCCCTGGCTCTTGAAGCGGTTATAAGTCTCGACCATCTGCGGCATTTCCTTCATGCAGGTGTCGCAGCTCGTTGCCCAGAAATTGACCAAATAAACCTTGCCTTTCAGGTCCGCGGTCGTCAGCTTCTGTCCCGATAGCAGCGTGAAGGTCGCATCTGGCACGCGCTGTTGACCGGCAAACGCCAGGTAACCGGCGACGGCGAGCGCAATGGCCACGGCCACCGCAATCAGATAGCGAAGCGGGTTCGTGCGCCGGGCGGCGGTCGGTGAATTGGAACTCATGGACGGAACCTCGTGAGTCGCGCGCGGCGCGGAACAATGGGTCGGTGCAATGGCGCTCGGGCCGGTGCTGAATAGCTTTTCCATTGTAGCTGCAATGGGGCGGCTGCGCCGAGGTGGCCGAAGCGTGCGACTCGGCGCGACGGGCCGGAAGCCGATCAGCGGATAATGGAGTTTTACGCTCCGCAAGCCCGATCTCTTCCGCCCCATGCTCCAAATCGTTCTTCGCGTCTGCCGCTTGGTTGCCCGCGTTTCGTGCCGCTTTCCGTTGATCCGCCGAATTCCCGCCCGCCGTGCGAACGTATTCCAGCCGGCGGGCCATTTCCTTCGCGCTTTCACGCGACCCGGTCACGCTCGTACCGTGCTCGGCGCGATGACGGCCGCGTTGGCGGTCGGCGTCGCGCTCAGCGCCTGCTCGCCGACCTTCGACTGGCGCACCGTGATGAATAACGACAAGGGCTATACGGTCGACTTCCCGGCCAAGCCGGGCAACGACCAGCGCGCGGTGCAGATCGACGGCACACCCATGCAGATGGCAATGCAGACTGCAGAAGCGGGCAATGCGGTCTTCGCTGTCGGCACCGTGATGCTGCCCGACGATACCGACGCGACGCAGCGCGCCGCACTCGATTTCCTGCGCGCGGGACTGGCGCGCAACGTCGGCGCGACACCCGATGCTCACGCGGTGCAGATCCCGCTGGCGGCGGGCGGCAAGATTCCGGGGCAGGAAATGACGGTGAGCGGCGCCGCGGGCGCCAAACACGAAACGCGCACCGTGTATGCGCGGCTCGTCGCGCGCGGCCGGCACGTGTACCAGGCGGCGATCATCGCCGATCAACCGCTGCCGCAAGACCAGGTCGACCAGTTTTTTTCGTCGTTCCAACTCTACTGAACGCGGTATTTTTGGCCGAACGGACGCGCCTCAGAATGCCGAATGCAGTGAAAGTTCCTTCGCAGGTTTGCGCGCTAATTACCGGTTTACGTTGAGCTTTTTGAGTTACGCGCACAACCTGTGGATAACTCTGTTGAGAAGTCGCCTTCGAAGGCCGCAAAAGCCCATCAGACGGGCCTTTCGTCAAAATCCATGAGCGCAGGGCGTTTTAAAAAAGTCAATTAAATCAATTGCTTGAGGGGATGCCTGTCTGCGCGCTTGCGAGTTGTATCAAAATCTAACAGGATCGTGGCTGTGTGAATAAGTCAAGTCTTGACAGTAGTTTTTTCTCATCATAACGAGCCAAAAGCGCGGCGGTATTGGATTGCCTCGGCGACCTGTGCGGCGCTCGGCATCGCCTCGCCAGCCAGATCCGCGACGGTGCGCGCGACCTTCAACACCCGGTAGTACGCGCGCGCCGACCAGCCAAACCGCTCGCCGGCTTCGCGCAACAGTGCCTCGCCTGCTGCGTCCGGGCGGCACACATCGTCGACTTCGCGCCCGTCCAGTTCGCGGTTGGTCTTGCCTTGCCGGACCAGTTGCCGCTCGCGCGCAGCGCTCACGCGGTGTGCGATCGCCGCGCTTGCTTCGCCGGCGGTAGCGGCGCGGGCCGCGAGTTCGGTGGCGGTCAGAGCCGGAATTTCCAGCTGGATGTCGATGCGGTCGAGCAGTGGTCCCGACAATTTACGCAGATAGCGCGCCGCAACTTCGGGCGTACAGCGGCAGCGCCCGCCCGGATCGCCGCGCCAGCCGCACGGGCACGGGTTCATTGCGGCGATCAGTTGGCAGGCAGCGGGGAAGTCCGCTTGCCAGGCGGCGCGCGAGATCGTGATGCGGCCGGCTTCGAGCGGCTCGCGCAGCGTTTCGAGCACCACGCGGTCGAATTCATAGGCTCGTCGAGAAACAGCACGCCCAGATGCGCGAGCGTGATCTCGCCAGGCTGCGGCGGATTGCGTCCGCCGACCAGCGCCGCCGCGCTCGACGAATGGTGCGGCGCGCGAAACGGCCGCTGCCGCCACTGCGACGGCTTGAAGCCGATGCGGCTCGCCGACAGCAGCGCGGCGGAAGCGAGCGCTTCGTCGTCGGTCATTGGCGGCAGCAGGCCGGGCAGGCGTGCCGCGAGCATCGACTTGCCGGCGCCGGGCGGCCCGATCAGCAGCACGTGATGGCCGCCGGCCGCCGCGACTTCGAGTGCGCGCCGCGCGGCACGCTGGCCGATCACGTCAGCCATGTCCGGCGCCGGAGCGCCGGCGTGCTCGTAGAGCTCGGGTGCGGCGACCGGCCTAAGACGCGCGTCCGGCGCGCCTGCGAGGTGCGCGCATAGCGACGGCAGATCGGCGGCGCCGAACACGTCGACACCGGGCACGAGCGCCGCTTCCGCCGCGCTAGCGGCCGGCAGGTAAAGCTGTGGGGTATGAAACGCCTGCGCGGCTACTTGATCGAGGAGGGCTGGCAACGCGGAACGCGTTTCAGATGATGCGTCGGCGTCTGCGCCGGCGGCGTCTGCGCTCGTCATAGCGCCCCGCGCGGTGCCGCATGCCATCGCGAACGCGCCGCGCATCGGCCGCAGCGCGCCGGTCAGCGACAGCTCGCCGGCGAACTCGCGATGGAGCAGCGATTCGGCCGGAATTTGCCCGCTCGCGGCGAGGATGCCGAGCGCGATAGGCAGATCGAAACGACCGGATTCTTTCGGCAGATCGGCGGGCGCGAGGTTGACGGTGATGCGGCGGACCGGGAAATCAAAACCGCAGTTCTGCAGCGCCGCGCGCACGCGCTCACGGCTCTCGCGCACTTCCAGGTCGGGCAGGCCGACGATCGAAAAGGACGGCAGTCCATTGGCGAGGTGAACCTCGACGGTCACTTCGGGCGCACGGCCAGCGGCCGGCGCGCGGCTGCGCACCACGGCAAGCGACATATTCCCTCCCGTCGGACAGCGCGCTCACTTCGCGCGCAAATCCCCTAAAACGCTGATGACGTCACGGCCCGCTTGCCGGTGATGTGCGGCACTGCGCAGCGCTAAGGCTGCAACCAGTGCTTACGGCGTCTGCGTGAGCGGCAGCTTCTGTTCGAGCTCGGCGACGCGGCGCTCGAGTTCTTCCAGGCGCGCGCGCGTACGCACGAGCACCTGGGTCTGCGTATCGAATTCCTCTCGCGTGACCAGATCGAGCTTCGAGAAGCCCTGCGTCAGCATTGCTTTGACGTTGCGTTCGACATCCTTGGCCGGCGAATTCTTGAACAGATCGCTGACGCGAGCCTGGAAGTCGTTAAAAACGTCGTTCGGTTGTTTCATCGTGTTCCCCTTGGTGCACAAAAAATGTGCATGTTTCATTGCGCCTGTGCCCCGTTGCGGCGAATGGGCGGTCCTGGTGCGCGCGGCTGCTTCGCTGCCGTGGCCTCGTGAGCGTGTTTGGTGCGCGCCTCGCGTTCAGAACGTTCGAACACTCTAGCAACGATCCCCCCGCCGCGCCACCGCCGGCCGCGCCGCTGGCCGTTCGGACAAGGCCGGCCGGGCGCGCTGCGCCACCCGCGCGACGCGCAGTCAGACACGATATGGCATAGGAGTTGCTGTTACTGCCGCGCGCGCACTGCCAGGGCACTTTTACCGGGAGCGCAGGAGACCGCGGTCACGTGTACGCAACGGGGCAGCAACGGTTCAGCAACAACTAGCGAGGATTTCATGAAACTCATTACCGCAATCATCAAGCCGTTCAAGCTGGATGAAGCGCGCGAAGCCCTGTCGGCGATCGGCGTGTCGGGCATCACGGTGACCGAAGTCAAAGGCTTCGGACGGCAGAAGGGCCACACCGAGCTGTATCGGGGCGCTGAATACGTGGTCGATTTTCTGCCGAAGGTGAAGATCGAAGCGGCGGTATCGGACGACATCGTGGATCAGGCGATCGAGGCGCTCGAGCGCGCGGCGCGAACCGGCAAAATCGGCGACGGCAAGATCTTCGTGACGCCGATCGAGCAGGTGGTTCGGATCCGCACCGGCGAGACCGGCGCGGACGCACTGTAAAAAATCAAAGCATAGCGACACGGATCGCGACAAGAGGAAAACCAAGATGCGCAAACTCATGATGTCCCTGCTGATGGCCGGCTCGCTGCTCGCGGCCGGTGTCGGCACCGCCCTCGCGGACGACGCGTCCGCTCCCGCGGCCGCCTCCGCTCCCGATACGACGGCGAGCGCGCCCGCACCGGACGCCTCCGCCGCAGTCGCTGCCCCGGCTGCTTCGGCTCCCGCCGCCGAAGCGTCCGCCGCGCCGGCGGCAAGCGCACCGGCCGCCACCGACGCATCGGCTGCCGCTGCCGCAGCCGCGCCGGCCGCGCCGACCGCACCGTTCTCGGTCGATTCGTCGAAGCTCAACTCCGGCGACACCGCGTGGATGCTGACTTCCACCGCGCTGGTGCTGTTCATGACGATCCCGGGCCTCGCACTGTTCTACGGCGGCATGGTCCGCAAGAAGAACGTGCTCGCGACGCTGATGCAAAGCTTCGCGATCACGTGTCTGGTGACGATCGTCTGGACCGTGGTCGGCTACAGCCTCGCGTTCACGCCGGGCAACTCGTTCATCGGCGGCTTCTCGCGCGTGTTCATGACGGGCATGAACTACATCAAGGGCGACAAGGCCACGACGCTGACCGTCAGCCATCTCGCGCCGACGATCCCCGAGACGGTCTACTTCGTCTACCAGATGACTTTCGCGATCATCACGCCGGCGCTGATCACCGGTGCGTTCGCGGACCGCATGAAGTTCTCGGCGATGCTGGTGTTCATGACGCTGTGGTCGGTCATCGTCTACTCGCCGATCGCGCACATGGTGTGGGAACCGAGCGGCTGGCTGGCGACCGCGGGCATCCTCGACTTCGCGGGCGGCACGGTGGTGCACATCAACGCGGGTATCGCGGGTCTGGTCTGCTGTCTGGTGCTCGGCAAGCGCGTCGGCTACGGCAAGGAGTCGATGGCGCCGCACAACCTGACGCTGACGCTGATCGGTGGCGCGATGCTGTGGGTCGGCTGGTTCGGCTTCAACGCGGGTTCGGCGGTAGCGGCGGACGGCCGTGCCGGCTTCGCGATGTTCGCGACACAGGTGGCGACCGCCGCGGCGGCGCTCGCATGGATGTTCGCCGAATGGGCGGCCAAGGGTAAGCCGTCGGTGCTCGGTATCGTGTCGGGCGCGGTCGCGGGTCTGGTGGCGGTGACGCCGGCGTCGGGCTTCGTCGGCACGGTAGGCGCGCTGGTGATCGGCATCGTCGCGGGCGTGGTCTGCTTCTGGTCGGCCACGTGGCTCAAGCACAAGCTCGGCTACGACGATTCGCTCGACGCGTTCGGCGTGCACTGCATCGGCGGCATCATCGGCGCGATCCTGACGGGCGTGTTCGCGGTCAAGGACATCGGCGGCTCCGACGGCAACGTGATCCTGCAGGCGAAGGGCGTGCTGACGACGCTGATCTACAGCGGCGTGGTGAGCTTCGTGCTGCTGAAGATCATCGACATGGTGATCGGCATCCGCGTGACCGAAGAGCAGGAGCGCGAAGGCCTCGACGTGAGCCTGCACGGCGAGAAAGTCGAATAACGAAGAATCTGTTGCGCTGCGGGCCCGCGCTCCTGGGCCCGCCAGTCTGGAAAAAGCTGATCGCAGCAAAATTCGCCCGCCTTCATGGCGGGCTTTTTTCTTGCTGATCGGGTTGCGAACGGCAATTTTCCGCGCCTATCATCGAGATAGGGAGAATGCATTCGGGTCTGCTTGCGAATGGAGAAACCGTCCCCAAATGGACAAAGCATTTGCTCTACAATCTTTTTTCTCCAGTCTGCGAGTGATCAATGGTTCCGCACCTAGTTACGGCGTTAAACGGCCCGCTGCTCGACCTCGAGCGGAAGATCCTCGACGCCACGCCCGCTATCGAACGCTGGTTCCGGCTTGAATGGCAGGAGCACACGCCGCCGTTCTATTGCTCCGTCGATCTGCGTAACGCGGGCTTCAAGCTCGCGCCGGTCGACACCAACCTGTTTCCCGGCGCATTCAACAATCTGCCGCAGGAAGTGCTGCCGCTCGCGGTGCAGGCCGCGATGGCGTCGATCGAAAAGATCTGCCCAGACGCGAAGAATCTCCTCGTGATTCCGGAGCGCCACACGCGCAACGCGTTCTACCTCGAAAACGTCGCCCGGCTTGCGTCGATCATGCGCCAGGCGGGCCTGAACGTACGCTTCGGCACGCTCGATGAAACCATCAACGGCCCGGTCACGATCGCGCTGTCCGACGGCCAGAAGCTCGTGCTCGAACCGCTCGAGCGCTCGCAGCGGCGCTTGGGGCTGAAGAACTTCGACCCGTGCTCGATTCTGCTGAACAACGACCTGTCCGGCGGCATTCCGCCCGTGCTCGAAAATCTGCACGAGCAGTACCTGCTGCCGCCGCTGCATGCGGGCTGGGCAGTACGCCGCAAGTCGACGCATTTCTCGTGTTATGACGACGTCGCGAAGAAGTTCGCGAAGATGGTCGAGATCGATCCGTGGATGATCAATCCGTATTTCGCGCACGTCGAGGGCGTCGACTTCCAGCAGCGCACCGGCGAGGAAGCGCTGGCCGATGCGATCGACGGCGTGCTGAAGAAGATCGCGCGCAAGTATCGCGAGTACGGCATCTCCGAAAAACCGTATGTCGTGATCAAGTCGGATGCGGGCACTTACGGCATGGGCGTGATGACCGTGCACGACGCGTCGGAAGTCGCCGCGCTGACGAAGCGCGAACGCACGCGCATGGCCGCAACCAAGGACGGCCTCGAAGTGCACGACGTGATCGTGCAGGAAGGCGTGTACACGTTCGAGCGCATCGGCGAGGAAGTCGCCGAGCCGGTCGTCTACATGATCGACCGCTACGTGGTGGGCGGCTTCTATCGCGTGCACGGCAGCCGCGAGCGCGACCAGAACCTGAACGCGCCGGGCATGCACTTCGTGCCGCTCGGCTTCGAGCATACGGCGCTGCCCGATGCGCACGCGAAGCCCGGCGCGGCGCCGCCGAACCGCTTCTATATGTATGGCGTCGTGGCGCGGCTCGGGTTGCTGGCCGCATCGGTCGAACTCGAAAAGACCGATCCCGAAGCGATCCAGGTCTAAGCCATCTCGCGCGGCAGGATGGCGGCATGCGTGCCGCCATCGCCGTCTTCAAAGACTATATTGACGAACAATGTCACGCCCGTCAGGGCGCACCGGGACTTTCATGGACATTCTTTTCATCGCCGATCCGCTCAGCCATTTCAAGATTTACAAAGACTCGACCTACGCGATGATGGCCGAAGCGGCGCGCCGCGGTCACACGGTGTACACCTGCGAGCCGAAGCATCTGGCGTGGACGGGCGGCGATGTCGAAGCGAACGTGCAGCGCATTGCGATCACCGGCGATACCGCCGATCTGCATCGTGACGTCTGGTTTGTCGCCGATGCCGCCGCGCCGCGCGCGCTTGCGAGCTTCGGCGCGGTTGTGATGCGCAAAGACCCGCCGTTCGACATGGAATACGTGACATCGACGTGGCTGCTCGAACTGGCCGAGCGTGGCGGCGCGCGCGTCTTCAACAAGCCGCAGGCGATCCGCGATCATTCGGAGAAGCTCGCGATCGGCGAGTTCGCGCAGTTCGTCGCGCCGACGCTGGTCACGCGCGATCCGGCGCGTCTGCGCGCGTTCCACGAACAGCACGGCGACGTGATCCTGAAGCCGCTCGACGGCATGGGCGGCATGGGCGTGTTTCGCGTGAAGGCGGACGGCATGAACCTCGGCTCGATCGTCGAAATGCTGAGCCACGACGGCGCACGCTCGGTGATGGCGCAGAAATTCATCCCCGAGATCAAGGAGGGTGACAAGCGCATCCTGCTGATCGGCGGCGAAGCGGTGCCATACTCGCTCGCGCGCATTCCTCAGGGTAATGAGGTGCGCGGCAACCTGGCGGCCGGTGGACTGGGTGTCGCGCGCCCGCTCAGCGAGCAGGACCGCAAGATCGCCGATACGCTCGCGCCGGTGCTGGCGGCGCGCGGCTTGCTGCTGGTCGGACTCGATGCGATCGGCGACTGGCTCACCGAAGTCAACGTCACGAGCCCGACGTGTTTCCGCGAGATCATGGATCAGACCGGCTTCGACGTCGCCGCGATGTTCGTCGACGCGCTGGAGCGCGCGGTCGGCTGACGCGCCGACTCTAGCGGCCTTGATTGCCCGGCCGCACCCCCAATCTGTGTAGTAAATCCGCATCAGGCGCGCCGTCGGGATTGGCGCGAAAATGAGGCTGCTACAATGCCCGCTCGCCCGACGATGCATTTCCACCCTCGCGACCCACGGCCGGTCCGGGGCGATGGCGAACCGGGCTCGAGTCCCGGTCCACGGTTTTGGGGCCGTTCTATTGCAGTAAGGCTGACATGGCAGGCATTCTGATCATTGCGCACGCTCCATTCGCCACCGCGTTGCGCGATTGCATTTCCCACATCTATGGCGGTTTGCCGGCGCGTATCGGCGTGATCGATGTGTCGCCGGATTGCGATCCCGCGCAGGTCGTCGCGTTCGCGAATTCGGAAGTCGCGCGGTTGAAGGAAGAGAACGGCGCGCTCGTGCTGACCGATATGTTCGGCGCGACGCCGGCCAACATCGCGGGCCGGCTCGCCACCGAGCCGGATGTGCGCGTGCTGTGCGGCGTCAATCTGCCGATGCTGGTGCGTGCGGTCTGCTATCGCGCGACGCCGCTCGACACGCTCGTCGACAAGGCGCTCGCCGGCGCGACCAAGGGCGTGCACGCGATCGGACCGGCGACGCCGGAACCGGTCGCGGCGTCAGCCTGCCCGGCCGATTGCCTGCCGGCGCTGCCGGCTGACGCGGCGCCCGCCGACTGTGTTCCCGCGTTGCCGGCCGATGCCGATCTGACGCAGAAGCCGGACGCGCCCGGCCTGTAAATCGGGCTGGTTCGCAGGCAAGCTTCGACGGATTCAAGCGGTTTCGCAACGGCGCCAAGCGCATTGCAGCCGCTTTGCAGTTTGACTTTTCACCATTTCATTCACCCGCGCTTCGGACCATCACATGCTGCAACAAGAAACGACAATTGTGAACAAGCTGGGGCTGCACGCGCGCGCGTCGGCCAAGTTGACGCAACTCGCGGGCAACTACCAGGCGGAAATCTGGATGAGCCGCAATGGCCGTCGTATCAACGCAAAGAGCATCATGGGCGTGATGATGCTCGCCGCGGGCATCGGCAGTACCGTGCTGATCGAAACGGAAGGTACCGACGAACAGGAAGCGATGGACGCGCTGTTGAAACTGATCGCCGATAAATTTGGCGAAGGTCAATAACGCCGCGCGCTTTGTGTTCGACAAACCCGAAAATGCCGCGGCTCAGTCCGCGGCTTTTTTTTCGCCGCCGACATTTGAATATCAGAAGAGGCCCGCTGCTAATCGACATTAAGGCTTATAGAAGCGGCGCGAAAGCCGCGGGGAAGAGTGCGTAAGGCCACATGCGCGTAGGGCGACACGCGTTTTCAATGTTTAAACCATATATTGTCCGACGCGTAGAAAGCGCAGCTTCGCGGTGTACGAGGACACCTGTATGCGATAACTCGTGCTGCGCTGCACACACCGCCGACATACTTCAAAAAGGCGCGGAATTTATAATGCCAGGTACAGTCTGAGAGCATTGCAGCGGTTTGCCGCGGCATCACACAACTAGAGGAGGTGCGCGTGTCATTCACGCTGCATGGAATTCCCGTCTCGCGCGGTATCGCCATCGGGCGGGCCTATCTGATCGCCCCGGCAGCACTCGACGTAGACCACTATCTGATCGAACCCGCCCAGATCGAAGGGGAGGTCGGGCGCTTTCGCGCGGCTCAGCAACGCGTGCATGAAGAACTCAACGTGCTGCGCGCCGATCTCGCCGCGGATGCCCCCAGTGAAATGGGCGCGTTCATCGACGTTCACACGATGATCCTGAACGACGTGATGCTGGTTCAGGAAACCATCGACTTGATCCGCACGCGCCGCTACAACGTCGAGTGGGCGCTGACCGAACAGCTGGAAAGACTCTCGCGCCATTTCGACGATATCGAAGACGAATACCTGCGCGAACGCAAAGCCGACATCGAACAGGTCGTCGAACGTGTGCTGAAGGCGCTCGCGGGTGCGCCGGGCATCGTCGACAACGTGCATGGCGCGTGCGATGAAATGATCGTCGTCGCGCACGACATCGCGCCGGCCGACATGATGCAGTTCAAGACGCAGACGTTCCAGGGCTTCGTCACCGATCTCGGCGGGCGCACGTCGCATACCGCGATCGTCGCGCGCAGCCTCGGCATTCCGGCCGCGGTCGGCGTGCAGCATGCGAGCGCGCTGATCCGCCAGGACGATCTGATCATCGTCGATGGCGACCACGGCATCGTGATCGTCGATCCCGCGCCGATCGTGCTCGAGGAATACTCGTATCGGCAAAGCGAGAAGGAGCTCGAGCAGCGCAAGCTGCAACGGCTCAAGTTCTCGCCGACGCAAACGCTGTGCGGCACGCGCATCGAACTGTGCGCGAACATCGAGTTGCCGGACGATGCGCGCGCGGCGATCGAATCGGGCGCGACCGGCGTGGGTCTGTTTCGCACCGAGTTCCTGTTCATGAATCACAAGGACCGGATGGCCGAAGAGGAGGAGCAGTTCAGCGCGTATCGTCGCGCGGTCGAACTGATGAACGGCTTGCCGGTCACGATCCGCACGATCGACGTCGGCGCCGACAAACCGCTCGATTCGATGGCCGGCGGCGACGGCTACGAGACCGCCGTGAATCCGGCGCTCGGCTTGCGCGCAATTCGCTGGAGCCTGTCCGAGCCGCAGATGTTCCTCACGCAGCTGCGCGCGATCCTGCGCGCGTCGGCGTTCGGCAAGGTGAAGATCCTGATCCCGATGCTCGCGCACGCGCAGGAAATCGACCAGACGCTCGATCTGATCCGCGAAGCCAAGCGCCAACTCGACGACGCGGGCATTGCTTATGATCCGAACGTGCAGGTCGGCGCGATGATCGAGATTCCGGCCGCCGCGATCGCGTTGCCGCTGTTTCTGAAGCGGCTCGATTTCCTGTCGATCGGCACCAACGATCTGATCCAGTACACGCTCGCGATCGATCGCGCGGACAACGCGGTCGCGCATCTGTACGACCCGCTGCATCCGGCCGTGCTGCACCTGATCGCGTTCACGCTGCGCGAGGCGAAGCGTGCGGGCGTACCGGTGTCGGTGTGCGGCGAGATGGCGGGCGATCCGGCGTTGACGCGTCTGTTGCTCGGCATGGGCCTGACCGAGTTTTCGATGCATCCGAGCCAACTGCTCGAGGTCAAGCAGGAGGTGCTGCGCTCGCATCTGAAGACGCTCGAAAAGCCCGTGGCCGACGTGCTGGCTTCGTTCGAGCCGGAAGAGGTGCAGGCGGCGCTCAAGCGGGTCGCGCTGGTGTGAATCCGACGCGCTTCGTCTCGCCTCGTTGAACGAAAAAACACCGCACATGCGGCGTTTTTCTGTTTCGGCGTCGTTCGGACGCGCAGTGGGGAACCGCCTCAAGAGCCGTGCGCGTGGCCGCACACCGGGCAATCCGGCTGACGTCCGATGCGCATCGTGTTCCATTCCATTCGCAGCGAATCGAGCATCGTCAGGCGGCCCACGAGCGGCGTGCCGATTGCGCCGATCACCTTCAGCGCTTCGGCAGCCTGCATCGAACCGATGATGCCGACCGTCGGCGCGAACACACCCATCGTCGAGCAGGCGACTTCCTCGAACGGCTGGTCTTCGGGAAACACGCACGCGTAGCATGGCGACGCTTCGTCGCGGAAATCGAAGGTGCTGATCTGGCCGTCGAAGCGCAGCGCCGCGCCCGACACGAGCGGCACGCGATGCTTGACGCACGCGCGGTTGATCGCGTGACGCGTCGCGAAGTTGTCGGTGCAATCGAGCACGACACTCGCGTGCGGCACCTCGCGATCGAGCCATGCATCGTCGACGCGCTCGGCGACCGCGCTGACGACGACCTCGGGATTGATCTGCGCGAGCGTGTCGCGCCCGGACTCGACCTTGCTGCGTCCAACCGACGCGCTGACGTGCAGGATCTGGCGCTGCAGATTGGTCAGGTCGACGGTGTCGGCATCGACGAGCGTCAGACGGCCGACGCCCGCCGCCGCGAGATACATTGCGGCCGGCGAACCGAGCCCGCCCGCGCCGACGACGATCGCGTGGGCGTCGATAAAACGCTGCTGCGCCTCGATGCCGATTTCGTCGACGAGGATATGGCGGGAGTAGCGAAGGAGTTGATCGTCATTCATGGCGGGGCGCGTGGTGTGTCGCTATGTCGCGGTGTCGCGCAAGGAGAGGCAGGCCGGAGGGCCGCGGCGCGCATTCGTGGCTGTTATTTTAATCGCGCGGGGAGGGTGGCTGCTGCGGCTTGCCGTGAGACGCCGCCGGTTAAGCGGCGGCCTGTGCTGAAACTGCTGCGGCGTGTCTTCGCAGACTATCGTGCTGCGAAGACACGCGCGGGTTCGCTGCTTATTGGCCAGCTTATTTGCCGGCTTACTTTCCAGCGGGAGCCGGTGCCGAAGCCGGCGCCGGTCCCGATGCGCCCGGCACCGGTTGCGTCGGCTTAACCGCGACCGGCGCGGAGGCCGACGTGCCCGGCTTGTTCTGCGCGAGACGGCGTTCCATCAGCGATTTGGATTCCTGAACCGGCTTGCCTTCGAGCTTGCCGACCGCCTGTTGCATCATGAAGTCGTCGTTGGAACCGAACTCGACCGGCTTGCGTTCGCGTTCCTTCTGGCGCTGCTCCGGCGTCTTCTTGTCGTTCTGCTCTTCGAGCTGACGCAACTGCTCCATGCGCTCCGACTCGCGCTGCTCGGCTTCCTTCTTCTCGTTCGGGTCCTGCGTGTTCGCAAGGTGATTCGAGTAGTCGACTTCGCGAGTGACGAGCGCGTCGTCCGGATCGCCGTCCGCGTATTGATCGACCGGAAGGTCGGGGCGGATGCCCTTGTTCTGGATCGAACGGCCGCTCGGCGTGTAGTAATACGCGGTGGTCAGGCGCAGCGCGGTGTCCGCCGTCATGGGGCGTACGGTTTGCACCGAACCCTTGCCGAACGTGGTCTTGCCGAGAATCAGCGCGCGGTGCTGATCCTGCAGCGCGCCCGCGACGATTTCCGATGCCGACGCCGAGTAGGCGTTGGTCAGCACGATCATCGGCACGGTCTTGAAGATGGCCGGGACGTCTTTCAGCGGATCGCTGTCGAACGATTGCAGACGGTAGTTATCGTAGGTGTCGCGATAGATCTGCTTCGAATCCGGAATCTGGCCGTTGGTCGACACCACCACCGAATTCGGCGGCAGGAACGCGCCCGCGACGCCGACCGCGCTTTGCAGCAAACCGCCGCCGTTGTTGCGCAGGTCGAGGATGAGGCCCTTCAGGTTCGGCTCCTGGCGCGCCAGATCCTGCAGCTTGGCCGCGAGGTCAGGCGTGGTGCGTTCCTGGAAGCTCGTGATGCGCACGTACGCGAAGCCCGGCGCAACGATCTTGCCCTTCACCGACTGAACCTTGATGATCGCGCGCGTGACGGTCAGCGGGAACGTGCGGTCGTCGGTCTTGCGGAAGATGGTCAGCGTGACCTTGGTGCCCGGCTCGCCGCGCATCTGCTTGACCGCCTGGTCGAGCGTCATGCCGCGCACGGGCTTGTCGTTGATGCGCGTGATCAGGTCGCCCGGACGGATGCCGGCGCGGAACGCGGGCGTGTCTTCGATAGGCGAAATCACCTTGATCAGGCCGTCTTCCGACGAAATTTCGATGCCGAGGCCCGCGAAGCGGCCCTTGGTCTGCTCCTGCAGCTCTTCGTAATCGGTCTTGTCGAGGTACGACGAGTGCGGGTCGAGGCTCGAGACCATGCCCTTGATCGCGGAAGTGAGAAGCTTCTTGTCGTCGACCGGTTCGACGTATTCGTGCTTGATCTGCCCGAACACTTCGGCGAAGAGCCTGAGCTGGTCTAGCGGCAGCGGGGCGACCGCGGCGCTAGCGGGTTGCTGGGCCGAGGCGGAGAATTGCAGGGTGGCAAGGACACCGGTAGCAAGGCCCACGGCAATCAGGCCGATATTTTTCAGGTTCTTTCGCATAGAGTCTATTGCGGTCGGAAGCGCGTGGCAGCGTCGATAAAGATTGGACGGACAAGTATAACTGCACACCCGCCTGCTCAGGGCGCGGTGCAGGCAATCGTGCTTCGACAGTACGGGAAGGTCCTGGTTCTTGCGAACCGGCCCGCGGCTGGCGGGCCGTGCGATACGCCGCGCGGCACAATACAGTTTTTCCTGCCGGGCCGGTTGTCTCCGTGCGGCCCCGGGCCTTCCCGTGGCGAGGGGCCGCGGCCGGAAACGCGCGATCAGCCCGCCTTGCCTTGGCTCGCGACCGCGGCTTGCGCCTTTGCGATCGCGTCCTGGTCGCCGAGATAGTAGTGCTTGATCGGCTTCAGATCTTCGTCGAGTTCATAGACGAGCGGCACGCCGTTCGGGATGTTCAGGCCGACGATGTCGCTGTCCGAGATGTTGTCGAGGTACTTGACCAGCGCGCGGATCGAGTTGCCGTGCGCGGCGATCAGGATGCTGCGCCCAGACTTGATGGCCGGCGCAATCGACTCGTTCCACAGCGGCAGCACGCGCGCGACCGTGTCTTTCAGGCACTCGGTCAGCGGCAGTTGCTCGCGCGGCACCTTGGCGTAGCGCGGATCGGTGTACGGCGCGCGCTCGTCGGTCGGCTCGAGCGCGGGCGGCGGCGTGTCGTAGCTGCGGCGCCAGACCAGCACCTGCTCGTCGCCGAATTTGGCTGCCGTTTCGGCCTTGTTCAGACCCGACAGCGCGCCGTAGTGGCGTTCGTTCAGGCGCCATGAATGCACGACGGGCAGGTACATCAGATCCATCTTGTCCTGCACGTGCCACAGCGTGCGGATCGCGCGCTTGAGCACCGACGTATAGGCGATGTCGAACGTATAGCCCGACTCCTTGAGCAGCACGCCCGCCTGCTGCGCCTCGAGGCTGCCCTGCTCGGTGAGGTCGACGTCGATCCAGCCGGTGAAGCGGTTTTCCTTGTTCCACGTCGATTCGCCGTGGCGGATGAGAACGAGTTTGTACATAAGAGTTGCCGGTCGGTAGTGAGGAAGCGGTCTCGCGCTGTGCGGCGCCTTCGGCGGCGCATCGCCATCGCGTCAAACGGTTATTTTATAATGGTCGGGTTGACCTTTTCGATTTCTCTCTTTCCGGCGGATCTTCCGTGAAGTTTTTCACCGAATACACAAACCTTGTCCTGATCGCAATCGTCCTTATCTCTGGTGGGTTGCTGCTGTGGCCGACCATCAGTCGGCGTGGACGTGGCGGCCTGTCGGCCGCTGAAGCCACCCAACTGATCAACCGGCGCAACGCGGCGGTCATCGATCTGCGGCCGTCCGCCGACTACGCCAAGGGGCACCTGCCCTCGGCACGGCATTTCGAATTCGCGGAGTTGCAGGCGAAAGTCACGCAACTCGCGAAGAACAAGAGCAACCCGGTGCTGCTGGTATGCCAGACCGGCCAGCAGTCGAACAAGGCCGCACGTATCGTGCAGGAAGCGGGATACGCGGAAGTCCATGTTCTCGAAGGCGGCGTCGACGCCTGGCAGAAAGCCGGTATGCCGGTTGTGAAACAAGGAGCAGCCAAGTGAACAAAGTGATCATGTACAGCACCCAGGTGTGCCCGTATTGCCAGATGGCCGAACGTCTTTTAAAGTCGCGCGGCGTCGAGCAGGTTGAAAAAGTACTGATCGACAAAGACCCGGCCCGCCGTGAGGAGATGATGACCCGGACCGGGCGTCGCACGGTGCCGCAGGTGTTCATCGGCGAGACGCATGTCGGCGGCTATGATGACCTTTCCGCGCTCGATCGCGCGGGCGGTCTGACGCCGCTGCTCGAAGCAGCCTGAGTTCGCGCGTTTCGCGCCGCGCGAGCGGGCGGACCACTCGATAAGCCGACGCGTGCGCGCTCCTCGTGGAGCCGGCG
Organism: Paraburkholderia youngii; assembly: GCF_013366925.1. Classification (NCBI taxonomy): domain Bacteria; kingdom Pseudomonadati; phylum Pseudomonadota; class Betaproteobacteria; order Burkholderiales; family Burkholderiaceae; genus Paraburkholderia; species Paraburkholderia youngii. Next base: position 6,081,247 of record NZ_JAALDK010000001.1, on the reverse strand, counting down.
AGCCGGCGCAATAATCTGGCGGCCCATGCGTGCATCGGCCGCCGCCACGCATACCTATCAGGAATCACCATCATGTCCGACGAGAATAACCAGCCGTTCTTCAACATCCAGCGCATCTATCTGAAGGACATGTCGCTCGAGCAGCCGAATTCGCCGGCAATCTTCCTCGAGCAGGAAATGCCGTCGGTTGAAGTCGAAGTCGACGTGAAGGCCGAGCGCCTCGCAGAATCCGTGTTCGAAATCCTCGTGACGGGCACCGTTACGGCCAAGGTGTCGGACAAGGTCGCGTTCCTGATCGAAGCGAAACAGGCCGGCATTTTTGACATTCGCAACATTCCTGCCGAGCAGATCGATCCGCTGGTTGGCATCGCCTGCCCGACCATCCTGTTCCCGTACCTGCGCTCGAACATCGCCGACGCGATCACCCGCGCCGGTTTCCCGCCGATCCACCTCGCCGAGATAAACTTCCAGGCGCTGTACGAGCAGCGTCTCGCGCAAATGAGCGCGGCCCAGCAGGGCGACGGCGCGGCGCAAAGCGGCGTCACGCATTAAGGCGCCGCGGGCCGTGCCGGCTATGAAGGTCGCCGTTCTCGGCGCTGGCGCGTGGGGCACCGCCCTCGCCGGCCATCTGGCCGTCAGGCATGACACGGTGTTGTGGGCGCGCGAGTCCGCGCTCATCACCGAGCTTTCCACTTCGCACGAAAACGCCCGCTATCTGGCGGGCGTCGCGTTGCCGCCCGCGCTCCGCTGCGAAGCGGATCTCGGTGCGGCGCTCGATCACGCGCTCGCCGACGATGCGCTGTGCGTGATCGCGACGCCGGTGGCTGGCCTACGCGGTCTGTTGCGCGCGATGCGCGATGCGGGCAAGGTGCCCGCGCATATCGTGTGGCTGTGCAAGGGGTTCGAAGCGGATTCGCAGTTGTTGCCGCACCAGGCGGTCGCGGCGGAATTGCCCGAGCATGCGAGCAACGGCGTGTTGTCCGGACCGAGCTTCGCCCGCGAAGTCGGACAGGGACTGCCGGTTGCGTTGACGATCGCGAGTTCGTCGGCGGTGTGCCGCGAACGCACGGTCGCGGCGTTCCATCACGGTGCGATGCGCATCTATACCGGCGACGACGTCGTCGGCGTCGAAGTGGGCGGCGCGGTGAAGAACGTGCTCGCGATCGCGACGGGCATCGCCGATGGCCTCGGCCTCGGCCTCAATGCACGCGCGGCGCTGATCACCCGCGGACTCGCCGAAATGTCGCGTCTTGGCGTGACGCTTGGTGGGCGCGCGGAAACCTTTACCGGGCTGACCGGCCTCGGCGATCTGATCCTGACCGCGACCGGCGATCTATCGCGCAACCGCACCGTGGGCTTGCAGCTCGCCACCGGCCGCACGCTCGACGACATCCTCGGCGGCCTCGGTCACGTGGCCGAAGGTGTGCGCTGCGCGAAGGCGGTCCTTTCGATCGCACGCGCCCATGCAATCGAAATGCCGATCACCCAAGCGGTCTGCGCGGTGCTGTTCGACGGCGTGGCGCCGCGCGATGCGGTCAGCGCGCTGCTGCGGCGCGATTCGAAGGCCGAATAAAGTCTTTTCTTTCAGCCGTTTAGCGCAAATTCGCGTTGAACGGCTGCCTCACCTGGCTGTCCACTTCTTGAGCGAGACTCAGGTCAGCGAGGTTTTCATGCCCACCTTCAATCTCAGTCACGGCACGTGCACGCTCGAAGCGCGCGTGGTCGATATCACGACGCTCGCCGTCGATGCGATCGTCAATGCCGCGAATACTTCGCTGCTCGGCGGCGGCGGTGTGGATGGCGCGATTCATCGCGCGGCCGGCAAGGAGTTGCTGCGCGAATGCGAAACGCTCGGCGGCTGCGCGACCGGCGACGCCAAGATCACCGCCGGTTATCGGCTGCCCGCGAAGCATGTGATCCATGCTGTCGGTCCAGTGTGGCGCGGCGGCGCGCACGGCGAAGCCGACCTGCTCGCATCGTGCTATCAGCGCTCGCTCGAAGTCGCGCACGAGACTCGTTGCACGAGCATTGCGTTTCCCGCGATCAGTTGCGGCATCTACCGTTTCCCCGCCGACTATGCGGTGAGCATCGCGGTCGGAACCGTGCTCGACACGTTGCCGCGCACACCCCACATGAAGCACGTGATGTTCGCGTGCTTCGACGACACGATGTTCGCGCGCTACGAGGCCGAACTCGAACGCCGTCAGGCGCCGCCCTCGAAGCCGGCCTGACGCCACGCTTCGAACACCACGACCGCCACCGTGTTCGACAGATTCAGACTGCGATTGCCAGGGCGCATCGGCAGACGCACGCGCTGTTCGTTCGCAAAGCGCTCGAGCACCGTATCGGGCAGACCGCGCGTTTCGGCGCCGAACACGAACCAGTCGCCCGGTCGAAAAGCGTGGTCGTGAAAGCGCCCCGAGCCGCGTGTGGTGAACGCGAACATGCGCGACGGGTCGGGCGTTTCTTTGGCGATGAACGCGTCCCAATCGGTGTGCACGTTCATTTCCGCATACTCGTGATAGTCGAGGCCGGCGCGCCGCATTTTGGTGTCGTCGAGAGGGAAGCCGAGCGGCTCGATCAGGTGCAGTCGGGCGCCGGTATTCGCGCACAGGCGAATCACGTTGCCGGTGTTGGGCGGAATTTCCGGTTCTACGAGAACGACGTTGAACATAAGGGGACCACGTAAAAGCTAGTTTTTCGGAGTGCGCAACGCGACGAAGTTCGTGACCCGCCGCGCGCCGGCCGCCTTCAGCGTATGCGCGAGCGCTTCGAGCGTCGCGCCGCTCGTCATCACGTCGTCGACGATGCCGACGTGCAGGCCGCGCACCGGGCGCGCGACACGAAACGCGCGGCCGACGTTGTGCCGGCGCGCATCGAGATCGAGGCGCGATTGCGGCGCGGTGTTTTGCGTTCGTTCGAGCAGCGTCGCGTCGCTGCGCACGTCGAGCGCCCGGGCAAGCGGCCGCGCAATCTGCCAGGCCTGGTTGTAGCCACGCTCGACCAGACGGCGACCGGCGAGCGGCACTGGCGCAATCACGTCGGGCCGCTCGGCCGCGTCGTGCCAGTTGTCCTGAGCAAGCCACGCGAGACGTTGCGCGAAATCGCGCGCAAGCATCAGCCGGGCGCGGAATTTCAGGCCGACCGCGAGGGTATCCAGCGGCGCGCGATAGTCGGCGAGCGCGAAGCTCGCGTCGAACGGCGGCGGCTCGGCCACGCAATCCGCGCAACGATATTGCGCCTGAGCGACCCAGCGTGACGCCGGCAACGGCACCGCGCAAACGGTGCAGCGCAGGCGGCTCTCGTTCCAGTAGGCCGCGTCGCAACCGTCGCACAGCGTCTTATGCGACATATTGCCGCACAGCGCGCACAGGTTCGGCAACGCGACGTTCAAAGCCCGCGGCCATGCCGAATGCAGACCACGCACAAAACGCGCGGCCTGATTTCGACACGACGAGGAAAATGACTGGAATCGCACGGGTGACTGCCGCTGAATGCCGTTCACGCTGAATGGAGGGGAACGAACGAGTATACTTCGAGCTCACGCCAGCACGACACACATGTCCCCAACATCCGCTCAATCTGGCCGTCCGGCCTACGATTCACGGCGCCTCAGGCGTATTTTCGACCGTCGCGCCGCTACCTTCGACGAGGTTGCATTCCTGCCGCGCGAGATTGCGCAGCGCATGCGCGAGCGTCTCGATTACATCAAGGTGGCGCCCTCGAGCGTGCTCGACGCCGGATGCGGTGCGGGCGAAGACATCCCCGCATTGCGCGCGCGCTTTCCCGAGGCGCCGGTGTTCGGCGCCGATCTGTCGCATGGCATGCTGCGCCGCGCGCTGCGTCACGATGCCGGCGACACCAGTTGGCGACGCTTTCTTCCCGCCTCGCTCGGCAAGGCGCTCGGCGCGCGTGGCCCGCGCTTCGCGCAAGCCGATTTCTCCGCGCTGCCATTCGCGGCCGGCGCATTCGAATTCATCTGGTCCAACCTTGCGCTGCACTGGCACTCGCGGCCCGATCTGGTCTTTCCCGAATGGCAGCGGGTGTTGAAGGTCAACGGCCTGCTGATGTTCAGTACGCTCGGCCCCGATACGCTGAAGGAATTGCGCGGTGCCTACGCCGAGATCGAGGCTGCGCACGGCGTCGCGTCGCGCAAGCATGTGATCGACTTCGTCGACATGCATGATCTCGGCGACATGCTCGTCGAGGCCGGCTTCGAGATCCCGGTGATGGACCAGGAGACGCTGACGATCACCTACAAGTCGCCCGAGTCGCTGCTCGCGGACGTGCGCCGCTGGGGTGCATACCCGTTCGAGCGCGATGCGCATGACGGCGCGCTTGCGCGTCGGTTGCACAAAGCCCTGCTCGCCGCGCTCGAAGCGCGCCGGCGCGCTGACGGCACGATCGCGCTGACCTTCGAGGTGATCTACGGACACGCATGGAAAGCCGTGCCGCGTACCACGGCCGAAGGACATGGCATCGTGCGGCTCGAGGACATCGGACGAGGTCCGGGCAAGCGTGGGTAGCAGATTGCGGCGCGGTCATCAACTGCTTGCCGACGGTGCGGTTGACGTGTTGCAAAAGCGGTAAAGAGGACTTCCGTTATGCCTGGGATTTGCCCTCCGAAAGAGCCGCAAAATGCCGGGCAAAATGGCGCGAAGGCTTGTCGCGCCGGGCTTGTGGGCCGATCGGGGCTTGCTTGTCGATGCTATGGATCGCGCCTATAATGCGTCAGTTTGTCGCCCGACGTTCCCACATTTGGGGTGGCAAGCCTGAGGCGCAGGGCTGCAAAATGAAGTGATGCTGTAGGGGTTGGCGCGGTCGCGAGTGATGCTGTACACAGTGATACGAGCGGCGGCCGCGAGATGCATCCGGAAGTAAAAGAAGGCAGGCCGGACGCGACGATTCGCAGGAGGCAGCGATGGGCGCATCAGATCATCTGCTGGCGGATTCAGAACCGGTCCTCAGGGACTGGACCATGAAGCGCAACTGTTCGATATCGCCGCGGCAGTTCGTTTGTCTGTACGCGTCGCTTGCGTTGTTCTCGTTGGCAATTGCATTCATTCTGGTTCTGATCGGCGCCTGGCTGGTGTTGCCGTTCACCGGAATCGAATTGCTGGCGGTAGGTATCGCGTTTGCAATATATGCGCGTCATGCTGTCGATTACGAGCGCATCCGGTTGTTTCCGAACCGGCTCGTGATCGAGCAGGTCAGCGCCGAGCAGATTACGCAGTTCGAATTCAATCCGCGCTGGGTGCGGATAGAGCCGGGCGCAACGCCGCGCGATCAGATCAAGCTGGTCTCGCGCGGGCAGACGATCATGATCGGGCAACATCTCGCGCAAAATCGGCGCGCGCAGTTCGCAGGCGAGCTGCGAATGTGGCTGGCACGTTGTTAGATGGTGCCGGACACGCGGCGTTCAAGGGGGCGCGACACGCTGCCAGCGGGGTCGAGGGGTTTGAATGGAAAATTTGGGTAAGGAAGCTATGAAAACAATCAAGCGAGCGCTCATGAGCGTGCTGGCGACGAGCGGACTGCTTTTCGCCGGTGCCGCCCTGGCAGTGGGCGATGCTCCGGGCGGCCCAGCCGTCAACGCGATCAATCTCCAGCCGCCTGCATCGAGAATCGCTCAGGAGCTGTTCGACCTCCACATGTTCATGCTGCTCCTTTGCACCGTGATCTTCGTCGGTGTATTCGGTGTGATGTTCTATTCGATCTTCGCGCACCGCAAATCGAAGGGCCACCAGGCAGCCAATTTCCACGAGAGCACCACCGTCGAAATCATCTGGACGATCGTGCCGTTCATCATCGTCGTGTTGATGGCGCTGCCCGCTACCAAGGCCGTCGTCGCGATGAAGGACACCTCGAACGCCGACCTCACGATCAAGGTCACCGGCTACCAGTGGAAGTGGGGCTACGACTACGTGAAGGGTCCGGGCGAGGGTATCGGCTTCCTGTCCACACTCGCCACGCCGCGCGCGCAAACCGAAGGCCGCGAGCCGATCTCCACGCTGTATCTGCAGGAGGTCGACAACCCGCTCGTGGTGCCGGTCAACAAGAAAATCCGCATCATCACCACTGCCAACGACGTGGTCCACTCCTGGTACGTGCCGGCCTTCGGCGTGAAGCAGGACGCGATCCCCGGCTTCGTGCGCGACACGTGGTTCAAGGCTAACCGCACCGGCACGTTCCGCGGCTTCTGTACCGAGCTGTGCGGCAAGGAACACGCGTTCATGCCGGTCGTCGTCGAAGTGCTGTCCGACGACGACTACGCCAAGTGGGTCGACACGGAGAAGAAGAAAATGGCCGCCGGCCAGGACGATCCGAACAAGACCTATACGATGGCCGAGCTGATGGAGCGCGGCGGCAAGGTCTACGCGGCGAACTGCGCGGTCTGTCACCAGCCGACCGGCAAGGGCGCGGGCGCATTCCCGGCGCTCGACGGCAGCAAGATCGCCAACGGTCCGATCGGTCAGCACGTGAGCCTCGTGCTGAAGGGCAAGAATGCGATGCCTTCGTGGGCGCCGACGCTGAATGACGTCGAAATCGCCTCGGTGGTCACGTACGAACGGAACTCGTGGGGCAACCACACGGGCGACATCCTGCAGCCGAAGCAGGTCACCGAAGCGCGCAACGGCAAGCTGCCCGAAGGCGGCGACCATCTGGCCGAAGCGGGTGCCGCGGCAAGCGGCGCCGCTGCGGCATCGGGTGCGGAAGCGGCTTCCGCACCGGCGGCTGCATCGGGCAATGACGCTGGCGCGGCTGCTGCGAATAGCGCAGAGGCCACGCTGCCGGCGAGCATCTACTTCGAGACCGGCAAGAGCACGCTGCCGGCCGACGCGAAAGCGGCGGTCGACGCGGCCGCGGCCTACGCGAAGGCGCATCCGGACGCGAAATTCACGCTGTCGGGCTTCACCGACGCAACCGGCTCCGCCGACGTCAACGCGAAGCTCGCGAAGAGTCGTGCCGAGGCCGTTCGCGACGCACTGAAAGCAGCCGGCATTGCCGAAGACCATATTATTTTGAAGAAGCCGGAAACGATCACCGGCGGCACCGACGCGAAGGAAGCCCGGCGCGTTCAGATCAGCCCGGCAGCCTGACGTGTTCATGGTCAGCACCGCAGAATTCGCTTTAGGAGATATTCATGTCTAGCATCGGACACGATGTAGTCGCGGGCCACGAGCACGTGCACGGCGACCATGCCCACGAAACGCCGCACGGCTGGCGCCGTTGGCTGTTCGCCACCAACCACAAGGACATCGGTACGCTGTACCTGATCTTCTCGTTCACCATGTTCCTGTCCGGGGGCGTGATGGCGCTGATGATCCGTGCCGAACTGTTCGAGCCGGGCCTGCAGATCATGCGTCCCGAGTTCTTCAACCAGTTGACCACCATGCACGGGCTGATCATGGTGTTCGGCGCGATCATGCCGGCGTTCGTCGGCTTCGCGAACTGGATGGTGCCGCTGCAGATCGGTGCATCGGACATGGCCTTCGCGCGGATGAACAACTTCAGCTTCTGGCTGCTGCCAGTCGCGGCTGTTCTGCTGGTCGGCTCGTTCTTCTCGCCAGGCGGCGCGACCGCCGCGGGCTGGACGCTGTATGCGCCGCTGTCCACGCAGATGGGCCCGGGCATGGACTTCGCGATTTTCGCGGTCCACCTAATGGGTGCGTCGTCGATCATGGGCGGTATCAACATCGTCGTGACGATCCTGAACATGCGCGCACCCGGCCTCACGCTGATGAAGATGCCGATGTTCGTCTGGACCTGGCTCATCACCGCGTACCTGCTGATCGCCGTGATGCCGGTTCTCGCGGGCGCGATCACGATGGTGCTGTTCGACCGTCACTTCGGCACGTCGTTCTTCAATGCGGCAGGCGGCGGCGACCCGGTCATGTACCAGCACATCTTCTGGTTCTTCGGGCACCCCGAGGTGTACATCATGATCTTGCCGGCGTTCGGGATCGTCTCGCAGGTGATTCCGGCGTTCTCGCGCAAGCCACTGTTCGGCTATAGCTCGATGGTGTACGCAACGGCGTCGATTGCGATCCTGTCGTTCATGGTCTGGGCGCACCACATGTTCGTGACCGGCATGCCGGTGACGGGCCAGCTGTTCTTCATGTACGCGACGATGCTGATCGCGGTGCCGACCGGCGTGAAGGTGTTCAACTGGGTCGCGACGATGTGGCGTGGCTCGCTGTCGTTCGAAACGCCGATGCTGTTCGCGGTGGGCTTCCTGATCGTGTTCACGTTCGGCGGTCTGTCGGGCCTGATGCTCGCGATGGCGCCGCTCGACATCCAGTATCACGGCACTTATTTCGTGGTCGCGCACTTCCACTACGTGCTGGTGGCGGGGTCACTGTTCGCGCTGTTCTCCGGGTGGTACTACTGGGCACCGAAGTGGACCGGCTGGATGTACAACGAAACGCGCGGCAAGATTCACTTCTGGGCGTCGATGTTCTTCTTCAACCTCGCGTTCCTGCCGATGCACTTCGTCGGTCTCGCGGGCATGCCGCGTCGCTATGCGGACTACCCGGCACAGTTCACAGACTGGAACCAGGTGATCTCGATCGGCGCATTCGGCTTCGGTCTGTCGCAGGTCTACTTCCTGTTCGCGGTGGCGCTGCCGGCGTACCGTGGTGGCGGTGAGCTCGTAGAGGCGGGCGACAAGCCGTGGGACGGCGCAACGGGCCTCGAGTGGACCGTGCCGAGCCCGGCTCCGTTCCACACGTTCGAGCATCCGCCTACCGTCGAATAAGCCTCTCCCGGCGAAGTGCCGGGTTCCGGCGGCGCGACACATGCCGCTACCGGAACCGGGCGCTTCGCGAGGCGGCCGCAGTCGGGCGGTCTCACCAGTCAAGAACCGTATTCAGAAAGTCGAGCATGACGCGCAATCCACAGGAAAGACGTACGCCGGAGCAGATTCGCGCGGGCAACAGGCGGATAGGGTTGGTGATGTTCGCGATCGCCGCGGTGTTTTTCGCGAGCGTCATTGTGAAGCAGTGCTGGTTCAGCTAACGCCGCAGTCGCAGTCCGTATGCAGGTTTGTTGAGGATTCAGATGTCGACGCAACCGCCGGCCGAGGCCGACCGCTCTTTCAACCGTTCGATGCTGATCAAGCTGTTCGTCGTCGCTTTGATGATGTTCGGTTTCGGTTTCGCGCTGGTGCCGATGTATCGCGCGATCTGCCAGATCACCGGCGTGAACAACCTCGTGCAGCGCGACGTTTCGGCGCGCGAGGCGAGGAATACGCAGGTCGACATGAGCCGCACGATTTCGATCGAATTCGATGCGAACGCGCGCGGCCTGTTGGGTTTCAAGCCGGAGCAGCGCAGTCTCGACGTGCATCCGGGCGAAGTGACGACCGTCATGTACGACGTCAGCAACGGGCAGTCGCGCACGATCCGTGCGCAGGCGATTCCGAGCTACGCGCCGAAGCAGGCGACTGAGTACTTCAGGAAGATCGAGTGTTTCTGTTTCACGCAGCAGACGTTGAGCGCGAACGAGACGAAGCGGATGCCGGTGGTGTTCGTGGTCGATCCGAAGTTGCCGAAGGACGTGAAGACGATCACGCTGTCGTACACGTTTTTCGAGTTGAACACGCCGGCGGCGGCAAGCGCGGATGACGCGGCGCCGAAGGCAAATTCAGTGAACAACGCGGCAGCCACTCCCGCGAAGCCGGCCTGAAGCAGCTTTGACGGCGCGAGCCACGGACGAACGAAGGAAGACGAAGCGAGATGAACGATAACGGCGGCAGTCCGCGCAAGAGCAGTTTCGGTCAGTCGATGCGCGCGGTGTTCTGGTCGTTTTTCGGCGTGCGCAAGCGCCGCGATCTCGAGGCGGACGCGACGCAGCTGAACCCGCTGCATGTGATCGTGGCGGCGCTGATCGGCGCGGCGGTCCTGATCGGGGTGCTGATTCTGGTCGTGCGCCTCGTGGTCGGTTGAGGCAGTAGCAGGGCACAGCAGCACAGAAGAGCCCGCGAATTAGAGAGAAGCGGTGCGGTATCGACGCGCCGCCGAAGATACAGCCGGAGATTCCGGAACAACTGGACTGAAGTGGAGAATCAAGAATGAGCGGTCAAAACGAGAGCCCGTACTATTTCGTACCGCATCCGTCGCGGCATCCGATCAGCGCCGCTACCGGGTTGCTGGTCATGCTCGGATCGCTTGCGGCCTGGATCAATGACCACACGTGGGCGCCGCTCGGCGTGCTCATCGGTCTCCTGTGGCTGCTCTTTACGCTGTGGCACTGGTTCGGCGACGCGATCGCCGAATCGGAAGGCGGCATGTACGGCAAGAACGTCGACCGCTCGTACCGCTGGAGCATGAGCTGGTTCATCTTCTCCGAAGTGATGTTCTTCGGCGCATTCTTCGGCGCGCTGTTCTATGCTCGCGAAATCGCGATGCATCAGTTGGGCAGCCTCGACTACAAGCTGATCTGGCCGGACTTCACGGCAGTGTGGCCGAACAACGGCCCGGCCGAGCTCGTGGGCACCTACAAGTCGATGCAGCCGTGGCCGGTGCCGACTATCAACACGGCGCTGCTGCTGTCGTCGGGTGCGACGCTGACGGTGTCGCACCACGCGCTGCGCGACAACCATCGCAAGAAGGCGATCGCGTGGCTCGCGGCGACCCTCGTGCTGGGCGTGTGCTTCCTGTTCCTGCAGGGTTTCGAATACTTCCATGCATACCACGAGCTGAACCTCACGCTGGCTTCGGGCATCTACGGTTCGACGTTCTTCCTGCTGACCGGCTTCCACGGCTTTCACGTGTTCCTCGGCGGCACGATGCTCGCCGTCGTGCTGGCGCGCCTGATTCGTGGCCACTTCACGCCGGAACATCACTTCGCGTTCGAAGGCGCGGCCTGGTACTGGCACTTCGTCGACGTCGTGTGGCTCGGTCTGTACGTCGTCGTGTACTGGCTGTAATGCGGTCAGACCCGCGCGCGCTGCTCGTCGGCGCAGGCGCGGGACGTGCGCGCAACACCTGTGAGGCGGCGCGCACGAGCAGTATGCAAGGATGAATGCAGCGCCGCCCTCGACCTGTCAGGGCGGCGTTTTGTTTGGTGGCGTGAAAATTTTGCCGCCGACGCTTTGCGCCGGCGACCTATCCGCGTGCGTCAGCGCCCGTACGGAATCCCGGTCGACTGAATCCAGCCCATCCAGTGTGCGAACAGGATGAACAGGAACAGCGAGATCGACAGGCCCACGCGCGTAGCGAGCGACCAGACCATCCGCTTGGTCTTGCCTTTGTCGTGCATCATGAAATACAGCGCCGACACCATGCTGGCGATGATCAGAGCAAAGGCGATGGGAACGATAATGTGCATGGAACCAACTGAAACCGGAAAGCGCAGTGGCAAGACACCCATTATCGCACCGCGCGCGGGCGTCTGCCGCAGGTTCCCGGCGGCCCTGCACGCGATGACGGAGTACCTGCAATGAAGTTTCGCCTGATTCCCGTGCTGCTGATCCTGCTGGTCGTCGTCGTGACGGTGCGGCTCGGTTTCTGGCAGCGCGATCGTGCGCATCAGAAGGAAGCGCTCGAGGCGCGCATCACGCAGTTCGAAAACGCGCCTGCGCTGCCGGTCAGCGCGGCGCCGCTCGCCCTGAAAGACGTGGAGTTTCATCGGGTGAAAGCGCGCGGCAGTTTCGTCGCGGACAAGGTCGCGTACCTCGATAATCGTCCGTATAACGATCAGCCGGGTTTTTACGTCGTGATGCCTTTTAAACTCGCCGACGGCGGCTACGTGCTCGTCAATCGCGGCTGGCTGCCGCGCAACCTGAGCAATCGCGAGACCATCGCGCCGTACACGACGCCGTCGGGCGAGCTCGAGATCGAAGGGATTGCGCGAGCCGACGCGTCACGCGCGTTCGAACTCGGCGAGGGCGGATCGGCCGCGCATCACCTGATCCGGCAGAATCTCGATGTCGCCGCGTACGCGGCGGAGACCGGATTGCCGCTGCAATCGTTCGTGATCCAGCAGATCGGCGACGCGCACGACGGTCTGGTGCGCGACTGGCCCGCGCCGACCACCGGCGTCGAGCGCAACTACGGCTACATGCTGCAGTGGTGGGGCATGGCCGCCGCGGCGCTCGCGTTCGGTCTGTATGCGGCGCGCCGCGCGGGCAAAAAAGAACACGCGCAGGGCGCGTGAGGAACGCAAGGCACGGCTCGCCGTCGTCCAAACATTGAAAGAGGTTCCGTAGTGTCGACTCATACTCCCCGTTCGCCGGAAGTTGGCAAACCCGCTGGCAAAGCCGCCGGCAAACCCGCCGCGGCCAGGCCGATGCCCGGCCAACCGAACGGCCCGGGCTCGTGGCGGCGCGGCCGCTGGGTGCTGCTGCTGCTCGCGGTGATCTGTGCGGCGCCGATCGCGATCTCGTACTTCATGTACTACGTCATCAAGCCGACCGGCGGCAGCACGAACTACGGCGCGCTGATCGACCCGCAACGGCCGATCCCCGACTCGCTCGTGGTCACCGGCGAGGACGGTAAGCCGCTGAAGCTCGCGTCGCTGCACGGCCGCTGGCTGATGATCTCGGTCGACAACAGCGCGTGCGACAAAGCCTGCGTGACAAAGCTGTACTTCATGCGACAAATCCGCGCAGCGCAAGGCCCGGAACGTGAGCGCGTCATGGAGGTGTGGCTGCGCACCGATGCGGACAAGGTCGCCGATGTGATACAAAGCGCCTACCCCAACACCGACATGCTGATCGCCGATCCGGCGCAGGTTGCCGCGTGGCTGCCCGCCGACACCGGCACGCGGATCACCGACCACATCTACCTGGTTGATCCGAACGGCAATCTGATGATGCGTTTTCCGAAAGACGCGAACCCGAGCAAAATAAAAGGCGACCTGACCAAGCTGCTCAAGTGGTCGACCATCGGCTGATGCCGCAACCTGGGTAAATGAGATGTTCGTATTGCAACTGGGCCTGATCGGCTTGTGTATCGCGTTGCTGCCGCTGTCCTACGTATGGGTCAAGGCCGACGACAACAAATTCCGCAAGCTGGTCTGGCTCACCACCTTCCTGACGCTCGATCTCGTGATGTTCGGCGGCTTCACGCGCCTCACCGATTCGGGCCTCGGCTGCCCGGACTGGCCCGGCTGCTACGGCACGTCGTCACCGTTCATCGCACACGCGGCGATCTCCGCCGCCTATCATGCGATGCCGAGCGGCCCCGTCAGCATGACGAAGGCGTGGATCGAAATGATCCACCGCTACTTCGCGATGGCGATCGGCGTGCTGATCATCGCGCAGGCGATCATTGCGTGGACGGCGCGCATCAAGCGTCGTCCGCTGCACGTGTCACCGTGGTGGCCGACTTCGCTGCTGCTCCTGATCGTCGTGCAAGGCGCGTTCGGCGCGTGGACCGTGACGATGAAGCTGCAGCCGATCATCGTGACCACGCATCTGCTGCTCGGCCTCGCGCTGCTCGGCACCCTCGGCTGGCTCGCGGCGCGCTTGACGCCGCTGCCCGCCTACGAGCCGGAAGCCGCGCGCTGGCGCGCGGCGGCGCTCGCGGGTCTTGGACTGCTGGTACTGCAGATCGCGCTCGGCGGCTGGGTCAGCACGAACTACGCGGTGCTCGCGTGCACCGACTTCCCGACCTGCAACGGCCAATGGATTCCGCCGATGGACTTCGCGCACGGCTTTCACCTGTGGCGCGCGCTCGGCATGACCGGCGACGGCGACGTGATCACGCAGGATGCGCTGGTCGCGATTCACTGGACGCATCGCACGTTCGCGTTCGCCGTGATCGCCTATCTGGTGTGGTTCGCGGTGAAGATGCGCCGCTTCGAGTCGCTGCGGCGACCCGCCAACGGCGTGCTGCTGGTGGTGCTGATCCAGTTCATCACCGGCTTGTCGAACATCGTGCTGCAATGGCCGTTGCCGATCGCGGTCGCCCATAACGGCGGGGCCGCGATCCTGCTGCTATTGCTCGTTATGTTAAACTTTCGAATCGCTTATAGCCGTCCCGGCCGCGCTGCGATCCCTGCGCGCGAAGCCGCGCCAGCGTGACTCACATGGACAGCACAACACTCTCCCAATCGCCCGGCAGCCGGGTCTCCCAATATCTCGCACTGACCAAGCCGCGTGTTACGCAGCTCGCGGTGTTCTGCGCGGTCATCGGCATGTTCCTGTCGACGCCGGGCATGGTGCCGTGGACCGTCCTGATCGGCGGCACCGTCGGCATCTGGCTGTTGGCCGGTGCTGCGTTCGCGATCAATTGCCTCGTCGAGCAGCAGATCGACGCGAAAATGCGCCGCACGTCGTGGCGTCCGTCGGCGCGCGGCGAAATCACTACCCGGCAAATCCTGCTGTTCTCGGCCGTGCTCGGCGGCCTCGGCATGTGGACGCTGTACACGTTCGCCAATCCGCTGACCATGTGGCTGACGCTCGCCACGTTCGTCGGGTATGCGGTCATCTATACGCTGCTGCTGAAGCCGGCCACGCCGCAGAACATCGTGATCGGCGGCGCGTCGGGCGCGATGCCGCCGGCGCTCGGCTGGGCAGCGGTCACCGGCCACGTGCCCGGCGACGCATGGATCCTGGTGTTGATCATCTTCGTATGGACACCGCCGCATTTCTGGGCGCTCGCTCTCTATCGCCGCAAGGACTACGAAAACGCCGGCCTGCCGATGCTGCCGAACACGCACGGCGAAAAGTACACGCGCCTGCATATCCTGCTCTACACGGTCATTCTGTTCGCGGTCACCCTGATGCCGTTCATCTCCGGCATGAGCGGCGTCGTGTATCTCGCGGCGGCGGTGCTACTGGGCGCAGTGTTTCTCGCGTATGCGTGGAAGATCTACCGGGAGTATTCGGACGAGCTCGCGCGCAAAACCTTCCGTTATTCGATCGTCTATCTGTCGCTGCTGTTCGCCGCGCTGCTGATCGACCACTATGCGCGCGTCGTAATCGGCGCGTAACACCATGCTCAACAACCGCTTTGCGCGCGTCGCGCGCGCCGCTGTGATCGCTTGCGCGCTCGGCGCGGCGGTGGGCGGCACACTGCTGATGACCGGTTGCGGCAAGCAGCCGCCGGCTTTTACGAATCTCGACATCACCGGCAATACACAATTCGCCAGCGATTTCTCGTTGCCCGACACGTCCGGCAAGATTCGCACGCTTGCCGACTACAAAGGCAAGGTCGTCGTGCTGTTCTTCGGCTATACGCATTGCCCGGACGTCTGCCCGACGACGATGGCCGAGCTGTCACAGGCGTTGCAGCAACTTGGCCCGGAAGACGCGAAGCGTGTGCAGGTGCTGTTCGTCACACTCGACCCCGAGCGCGACACCCCGCAGTTGCTCGCGCAATACGTGCCGGCGTTCAATCCGAGCTTCGTGGGCTTGCGTCCTGCCAGCGAAGAGCAACTCGCGAAGCTCGCGAAAGACTTCCGCGTCTACTACGCGAAGGTGCCGGGCAAAACGCCCGACAGCTACACGATGGACCACACGGCCGCGAGCTATGTGTTCGACACGGACGGCAAGCTGCGTCTGTTCGCGCGCGATGGTCAGGGCGCGACGCCGTGGGTGCACGACTTCAAGCTTTTGCTCGATTGACGCGTATCGCAGGCGGCTTTTTGTCGCGCCGCCGCTTATGCGTCCTCGCGTCGATCTCTTTTTCGCAACTCGCGCTCAAACCGGGGTCGGCAGATTCAGCCCCGGCGCGATACGCGTTGTCTTGAACTCCGTCACCTCGTAGCGCGCGAGCTGTTGCTCGGCGAACGGATCGCTCGCGAGAATGCGATCCAGCCTGTCGCGCTCGATACGCACCGCGAGGATGATGCCGCCGTCGCGCGGCACTTTCGGCCCAGCCGCGACGAAGATGCCAGCGTCGAACTGCTTGGCGAGAAACGCGCGATGCGCGTCGAGCGCGTCGTCGATACGATCGAGCGGGGCGGTGTAGATCAGGTTGATCACATACATGGTCGTTCTCAGTGTCGGTTGAGTGGGCCGTGCGAGGCCACGGCTCCGGATTATCGGTTAGCCGCCGTTTTGCGTCGCGCTAGCCAGCACGCTCGCGCTCTGCATATCCATATGCGCTAAGGGTATTTTCCAAACTTGCCGCCCATATGAAACAATTTAGGGCTTGGCCGACGGCGCACCAGCAGGAACCGGAGCGCCGCCCATTTTCATCCGGCTCCGGCACCGATCGGGGCCATCGACTCAAACGTCGAACCGCAACAGCGAGAAACACATGCAGCGCAGAAATATCCTCAAAGCCCTCACCGCAGTCGTCGCCGGTGCGGCGATCCTGACCAGCTTCGGCGCGCACGCCGACGACAAGGTCATCAAGGTCGGCACGATCGGCGGCCCGGACGCGCAGATCTGGGAAGTCGTCACCAAGGTTGCGAAGCGCGAAGGCTTGAACGTGAAGGTCGTCGAGTTCAACGACTACATCCAGCCGAACGCCGCGCTCGATGCCGGCGACCTCGACGCCAACAGCTTCCAGCACCAGCCGTACCTCGATAGCCAGACCAAGCAGCGCGGCTACAAGCTCGTCACCGCGGGCCTCACGTACATCTCGCCGCTCGGCGCGTACTCGAAGAAGCTGAAGTCGCTGAAGGATCTGCCGCAAGGCGCGAAGGTCGCGGTACCGAACGATCCGTCGAACGAAAATCGCGCGCTGCTGTTGCTGCAGGCGCAAGGCCTGATCAAGCTGAAGGATGGCGCGGCCACGGGCGGCAACAACGCGACGCCGCTCGACGTCGTCGACAATCCGAAGAAGATCAAGTTCGTCGAGCTCGACGCTGCGCAACTGCCGCGTTCGCTCGCCGACGTCGATGCTGCCGTCATCAACACGAACTTCGCGCTGGCCGCTGGCCTGCAGCCGACCAAGGACGCGATCGCGCTCGAAGACATCCACAGCCCGTACGCGAACCTGATCGCCGTGCGCACGAAGGACAAGGATCAGCCGTGGGTCAAGAAGCTGGTCGCAGCGTATCAGTCGGAAGACGTGCGCCAGTTCATCAAGACGCAGTTCAAGGGTTCGATGGTGCCGTCGTTCTAAGCGACGCGTTCAGCGCGATCGCGAACAGCAATCGCACAGCATCGGGAAAGGCACGCGCCGCACAGGCGCGTGCTTTTTTCATAGCTCCAACTCCCATCTTTCGATCATCAGATCGTGGCCGAAGCGGTGCTGCGTCGCGCTGTCGGCCAGCTTGAACCCAGCGCGCTCGCAAAGCCGCCGCGGCTCCGCCAATGCGCTCGCGGTGGTCAGTGTCAGCTTCGTGTAGCCCGCGCGCCGCGCGAAGCGCACGCATTCGCTGATCAGTTGCGTACCGATGCCGAGCCGCCGCACGTCCGGTTCGACCCACAGCAGGCGTACGCCCGCGACCGTCGTCGAGACTCCCACGAGGCAAACCGAGCCGACCACCAGACCTTCCTGTTCGGCGATCCAGCACTTCTCGCGGACTGGGTCGTTGCGCTGCGCGTACTCGGCGACGACGCGCGC
This sequence comes from Paraburkholderia youngii, assembly GCF_013366925.1. NCBI lineage: Bacteria > Pseudomonadati > Pseudomonadota > Betaproteobacteria > Burkholderiales > Burkholderiaceae > Paraburkholderia > Paraburkholderia youngii. Next base: position 6,063,779 of record NZ_JAALDK010000001.1, on the reverse strand, counting down.
GAGCAAGCCCTCGAACGTGTGATCCCAACCGTACTGCGCAGCGAACCACTGCGCCTGCCGATGCACGAGCCAGCCGCATTCGCCGGTGCGCGGCTGACGCAGCACCACGAGCTCATGCTTCGGTTTGTCGCCGAGCAGCCGCTCGATCAGCTTCATCGCGGCGATCAATTGCTCCTGCGATAGCGCGCTGAGTTTGTCGAGCAGGCCGAGTGCTTCGTTGATGGCGGCGGCGTCGAGCGGTGCGTAGGTGGCGTGGCCGTGCTCGGTGAGCGCGATCAGCGACTGGCGCGCGTCGGTGTCGGACGGGCGGCGCGAGATCAGGTTGCGTCGCTCGAAACTGGTCAGCAAGCGGCTCAGATAGCCACTATCGAGGCCGAGCGCGCGCCCGAGCACCGATGCGGTCTGCGCACGGGCACGCGATAGCTCGTGCAGCACGCGCACTTCCGTCAGCGAGAACTCGCTTCGCGCCAGATGTTCGTGCAGGGCGCCGATGCACTGGGTATAGAAGCGATTGAAATGGCGGACGGCCTGAGCGCGCCGCAGCGCCGCGGAATCAGTCAAGGACGGCTCCCCCGAAACTTTTTATGGTCGGTACAGCGCACTATATCGGCACGACCCTTATTTACAAAGCCAGTCCATCGCAGCCTGGCGCCAACCGGTATTAAACAGGTATTGATCATAGAGGTGTTTTGATACCACTAAAGCCCGGTCGCAGCTCGCTGGTATCGTCAATTGGTCCGATTCGGGAAAGTCCTGGTCCGCGAATCCCTTTCCCAGCAGCCCTTAAAATCGCATCTTAACCTTACCTGGTAAGGCTTTCCGGCCGTCCTGACCAACATGGAACCAGTCCGTTGACTGGTATTATGTTGGTTATATAATGGGCTCTCATTTTTCGAGGCCGTGCTGCTCGCGGCGTCCCTGGAGTCCCATGGAAACTCGCTGGTCCGCATTGATGCCTGACGTGCGCAACGTCACGCCGCTCTACCTGCAGCTCGCGCGCAACCTGGCGACGGCGATCCATTGCGGCGTCTGGTCGGCCGGCGAGGCTCTGCCCTCCGAGCGCACGCTGTCCGACGCGATCGGCGTATCGCGCATCACCGCGCGCAAGGCGATCGAACTGCTGGTCGAGCAGGGACTGATCCGGCGCTCGCGCGGCGCCGGCAGCTTCATCACGCCGCGCGTCGAAGACCCGCTGTCGCGTCTCACCGGCTTCACGAAGAAGATGCAGCAGCGCGGTTTCCGCCCGGATTCGGTATGGCTCGAACGCGATGTGCGCGCTGCCAATCGCGACGAGCTGCTGCACCTCGGCCTGTCGCCCGGGGCGGCCGTCGCGAGCCTGCGGCGGCTGCGGCGCGCGGACGGCATCGTGATGGCGGTCGAGCATTCGGCGCTGCCGGTCGCGATCGTGCCCGATCCGCTCGTGATCGGTGACTCGCTGTACAGCTATCTCGAGCAACGCGGCGCGGCTGTCGTACGCGCGTTGCAGCACTTCCGCGCGGTCAACGCGTCGAGCGAAATCGCCGCGCTGATGGACATCGAACCGCGCACCGCACTGCTGGTCATTACCCGTATCGGCTACAGCGCGGATCAGCGCGCGATCGAGCTGACCGACACCTATTGCCGCGACGGCTACTACGACTTCGTCGCTGAATTGCGCACCTGAACTGCGCGGGCCGCATAGGCCGCAAGTCCGGCGAACGCACTTTTGCCGCATACGTATCACGCACCAGAGAGACCCATGCTGACCGGAAACATACTCACCACCGAAGGGTGGATCCACGGCACGCTCGAATACGAAAACGGCCGCATCACGGCGCTGTCAGGCGAGCGCGTCGATCCGTCGACGAACGACGCACCGTACATCCTGCCCGGCTTCATCGATCTGCACGTGCATGGCGGCGGGGGCGCCGACGTGATGGAAGCCGGCGACGCGATCGAAACGATTACCCGCACGCATGCGCGCTACGGCACCACGAGCCTCCTCGCAACGACGATGACCGCGCCGCGCGACGAACTGATGAACGTCGTCGCCGGGCTCGGCACCGTCACGCGGGTGCGCACGCCGGGCTGCGCGCGGGTGCTCGGCGTGCATCTGGAAGGGCCGTACATCAACCCCGGCAAGCTCGGCGCGCAGCCCGACGCGGCGGTATCGGCGGTGATGGACGAGGTGCTCAAGTATCTGTCGATCGCGCCGATCCGCGTGGTCACGCTGGCGCCCGAGATCGCCGGCCACATGGAGATCATCTCCGAGATGGCGGCGCGCGGCGTGCGCGTGCAGCTCGGCCATTCGCTCGGCACCTACGACGACGCGGTCGCCGCCCTCAAGCACGGCGCGTGCGGCTTCACGCATCTGTTCAACGCGATGTCGCCGCTGCATCACCGCAACCCTGGCCTCGTCGGCGCGGCGCTCGCGCACGCCGAATACGCCGAAATCATTCCCGACCTGCTGCACGTGCATCCGGGTGCGATCCGCACCGCGCTGCGCGCGATTCCGCGCCTGTACGTGGTGACGGACAGCACGTCGGCCACCGGCATGCCCGACGGCGAGTACCGCCTCGGCAGCCAGCACGTGACCAAGTGTCTCGGGGGCGTACGGTTGGCCGACGGAACGCTCGCGGGCAGCACGCTGACGATGGATCAGGCGCTGCGCAATCTTGTCTCGATCGGCCTGCCGATCGCCGATGTATCCCACCGTTTGTCGCGCTACGCCGCCGACTATCTCGGCATCGAGGACCGCGGGCGCATCGCGCGCGGTGCGTGGGCCGACGTGGTCGTCTTCGACCGCGAGCTGGCGCTTAGCGCAACCTACGTCGAAGGAGACGCCATTGTCGAATATGCTTAAAGAAGCGCTCGCGTCCGCCGCAACGGTCGCCGAGCAGCTCAAGGACTCCTCACGCGTCGCGGCGCTCGCCGCGACGCTCGCGCAACAGCCGCGCCACGTCGCGCTGACCGTCGCGCGCGGCAGCTCGGACCACGCCGCCAGTTACTTTGCCTCTCTGACGATGAGCCGCCTGGGCGTGCCGGTCGCGTCGCTGCCGATGTCGGTCGCGACGCTGCAGCAGGCGCCGCTGCAGGTGCGCGATCAGCTTGCGCTCGCGTTTTCGCAATCGGGCAAGAGCCCCGACCTCGTCGGCACGATGAACGCGTTGCGAGCAGCCGGCGCGCTGACGGTCGCCGCTGTCAACGCACCTAGCTCACCGCTCGCCGACGCGTGCGAGTGGCATCTGCCGCTCGTCGCCGGTCCCGAACTGAGCGTTGCCGCGACCAAGAGCTACATCGCGATGCTGTCGATCTCCGCGCAACTGGTCGCGCATTGGCAGAACGACGCCGAGTTGCTCGCTGGACTGAATACGCTGCCCGACGCGCTGGAACGCGCGGGCCGGCTCGACTGGTCGATGGCCGTCAACGAGTTGCGCGGCATCGAGCGGATGATCGTGATCGGCCGCGGCCTTGGCCTCGCGATCGCGCAGGAAGCCGCGCTCAAGCTGAAGGAAACTTCCGGCATCCAGGCCGAAGCGTTTTCGAGCGCGGAAGTGCGTCATGGTCCGATGGAGCTGATCGACCGCGACTATCCACTGCTCGTGTTCGCACCGCGCGGACCAGAGCAGGCGGGTCTGCTGCAACTCGCGCACGACATGCGCGCGCGCGGCGCGCGCGTGCTGCTCGCCGCACCCGATGACGTCGCGCAAGCTTCGCTGCCGCTCGTCGCCACCGCACACGCGGCGCTCGATCCGATCGCCGCCATCCTGTCCTTTTACGTGATGGCCGCGGATCTTGCCGCCGCGCGCGGGCGCAATCCCGACGCGCCACGCCATCTGAACAAAGTCACCGAAACTCACTGACGAGAACGACGATGCGACGTGTCGAGAAGTCCAACCTGATGAGCCATTCCGAAGATCACATTGTTTTGCTTGCACCGCTGACCGGTCCGGTGGTGCCGCTCGCGAAGGTGCCGGACCCGGTATTTTCGGGCGGCATGTTCGGCGACGGCATCGGCGTCGATCCGCTCGAGGGGCGGCTCGTCGCGCCGTGCGACGGCGTCGTCACGCATCTCGCGCGCACCGGCCACGCGGTGACGCTCGAGAGCGCCGAAGGTGCGCAGATTCTGCTGCATATCGGTATCGACACGGTCGGGCTGAACGGCAAGGGCTTTGCGCCGATGGTCGGGCAGGGCGCGCAGGTTCGCGCTGGTGACGTGCTGATCGAGTTCGATCAGGATCAGGTCGCGCTGAATGCGCCGAGCCTCGTGTCGGTGGTCGCGATTGCGAATTCGGAAATGTTCGAAATCATCGAGCGGGCGCCGAACGGTCACGTCAAGGCCGGCGAAACGCCACTGCTGGTGCTGCGCGCGCGCGACGGCGTCAGTCATGACGCGGTGCGCGAGGCGTGCGCCGCGCAGGTGATGGACGAAGCGCGCCGGCAGATCACGCTGACGCACGCGGGCGGTCTGCATGCGCGGCCCGCGGCGCGAGCGCGCGAAGCGGCGCGCGGCTTCGACGCGCGCGTCGAGGTGCGCTACGACGGGCGCAAGGCGCCGATCGAAAGCGTGGTGGGTCTGCTGGGACTCGGTGCCGGCGAAGGCGCGAGCGTCGAGTTGCTCGGCGTCGGTCCGCACGCGCAGGCGGCGGTCGATGCGATCGCCGATGAACTGACGCGCGAAGCGCACGGTGAGGTGGAACACAAGCCCGCGCGGCCGGCGACAGCACCGACGACCGTGGTTGCCACGCCCGCCGCGGGCGAGCCGCTCGCGCCGAATACGCTCGCGGGTGTATGCGCGGCGCCGGGCGTTGCGGTCGGCAAGCTGGTGCGCTGGGACGACGCGGACGTCGATCCGCCGGAGCAGGCGAGCGGCACGTCGGCGGCGGAAAGCCGTCTGCTCGACAAGGCGATCGCGACCGTCGACGCCGATCTCGACGCGATCGTGCGCGATGCGTCGCAACGCGGGGCGGTCGGCGAGGCGGGAATTTTCGCGGTGCATCGCGTGCTGCTCGAAGATCCGACGCTGCTCGACGCCGCGCGCGATCTGATCAGCCTCGGCAAGAGCGCGGGTTTTGCGTGGCGCGAGGCGATCCGCGCGCAAATAGACATCCTGAGTAATGTCGAAGACGCACTGCTCGCCGAGCGGGCCGCCGATCTGCGCGACATCGAAAAGCGTGTGCAGCGCGCGCTCGGCTACACGAGTAGCGCCGCCCGCACGCTGCCGGACGAGGCGGTGCTCGCGGCCGACGAATTCACGCCGTCGGATTTGTCGTCGCTCGATCGCACGCGTGTGACCGCGCTCGTGATGGCACGTGGCGGCGCGACCTCGCACGCGGCGATTCTCGCGCGTCAGGCGGGCATCCCGGCGCTGGTCGCGGTCGGCGACGCGTTGCATGCGATTCCCGATGGCACTCAGGTGGTGGTGAACGCGAGCACCGGCCGGCTCGAATTCGCGCCGACCGAACTCGACGTCGAACGCGCCCGGTGCGAACGCAGCCGCCTCGCCGACGTGCGCGAAGCGAATCGCCGCACCTCGCAACAGGCAGCGGCGACCGCCGACGGCCGCGCGATCGAAGTGGCCGCCAACATCGCCACACTCGACGACGCGAACGCCGCGGTCGACAACGGCGCCGACTCGGTCGGCCTGTTGCGCACCGAGCTGCTGTTCATCCACCGCCCGGCCGCGCCGAGCGCGGACGAGCATCGCCACAGCTATCAGGCGATCGTCGATGCGTTGCGCGGCCGCAGCGCGATCATCCGCACGCTCGACGTCGGCGCGGACAAGGAAGTCGACTATCTGACGCTGCCGCCCGAGCCGAATCCCGCGCTCGGCCTGCGCGGCGTGCGCCTCGCGCAGGTGCGCCCCGATCTGCTCGATGACCAGCTGCGTGGCCTGCTCGCAGTGCGTCCGATCGGCGCCGTGCGCATCCTGCTGCCGATGGTCACCGATGCGGGCGAACTGATCCGCATCCGCAAGCGTATCGACGAACTGGCACGCGAAGCGGGCAGCACCGAGCCGGTCGAAGTGGGTGTGATGATCGAAGTGCCGTCGGCCGCATTGCTCGCCGATCAGCTCGCCCAGCACGCCGATTTCCTGTCGATCGGCACCAACGACCTGACCCAATACACGCTCGCGATGGACCGCTGCCAGCCCGATCTCGCGGCGCAGGCGGACGGCCTGCATCCGGCGGTGCTGCGGCTGATCGCGGCGACCGTCGAAGGTGCCGCGAAGCATGGCAAATGGGTCGGCGTATGCGGCGCGCTCGCCGGCGACCCGCTCGCGATGCCGCTGCTGGTGGGCCTGGGTGTGACCGAGCTATCGGTCGATCCGGTCTCGGTGCCCGGCATCAAGGCACGCGTGCGCACGCTCGACTATCAGTTGTGCCGCCAGCGCGCTCGCGATGCGCTCGCGCTCGACTCGGCGCAGGCGGTTCGAGCCGCAAGCCGCGCGACGTGGCCGCTCGATTGAAAGATTAATCAAATGGAGAACTCGCACGCCGTGCGTCCGGCAGTACGGCTGCCTTCACGCGCGGCGCGATTCTCCGCAATGCTGCACTACTCACCGAAGACTTACCCCACGAGACAAAATTGGAGATACCGATGGATGCAAATCCGTTTCTGAAGATACAGCGCCTGGGACGCGCGCTGATGCTGCCGATCGCGGTGCTACCGGTCGCCGGCCTGCTGCTGCGGCTCGGCCAGCCCGACGTGTTCAACATCAAGATGATCGCCGATGCGGGCGGCGCGATCTTCGACAACCTGCCGCTACTGTTCGCGATCGGTGTGGCGGTCGGCTTCGCCAAAGACAATAACGGCGTCGCGGGTCTGGCTGGCGCGATCGGCTATCTGGTGCAGACCGCGGTGATGAAGGACATCAACGACAAGCTCAACATGGGCGTGCTGTCGGGGATCATCGCGGGGATCGTCGCGGGACTGCTGTACAACCGCTACAAGGACATCAAGCTGCCCGACTACCTGGCGTTCTTCGGCGGCAAACGCTTCGTGCCGATCGTGACAGGCGTGGTCTGCGTGGTGCTAGGCATCATATTCGGCCACGTGTGGGCGCCGGTGCAGAGCGCGATCGATCTGGCCGGCCACTGGCTCACGACGGCCGGCGCGCTCGGCGCCTTCGTGTTCGGTGTGCTGAACCGCTTGCTGCTCGTCACGGGCCTGCATCACATCCTGAACTCGCTGACGTGGTTCGTGTTCGGCAGCTTCACGCCGGCCGGCGGCGCGGCGGTCACGGGCGACCTGCACCGCTTCTTCGCCGGCGACCCGACCGCGGGCACCTTCATGACCGGCTTCTTCCCGGTGATGATGTTCGGCCTGCCGGCCGCGTGTCTCGCGATGTTCCACGAGGTGCCGAAGGAGCGTCGCGCGGTGGCCGGCGGCCTGCTGTTCTCGATGGCGCTCACGTCGTTCCTGACCGGCGTGACCGAGCCGATCGAGTTCAGCTTCATGTTCCTTGCGCCGGTGCTGTATGCGATCCACGCGCTGCTGACAGGGCTGTCGCTCGCGATCTGCTCGGCGCTCGGCATTCACCTCGGCTTTACGTTCTCGGCGGGCTTCATCGACTACGTGCTGAACTTCGGTCTGTCGACGAAGGGCTGGTGGGCGATTCCGCTCGGTATCGTGTACTCGGTCGTGTACTACGGTCTGTTCCGCTTCTTCATCCGCAAGTTCAACATGGCGACGCCGGGCCGTGAGCCCGCCGCTGCGGAAGAGCAGGTCGAGTCGTTCGCGGAGGGTGGTTTCGTCGCGCCGGCGGCCGGTGCGGCCGTGCCGCGTGCGCAGCGTTATATCGCGGCGCTCGGTGGGGCGGCGAACCTGTCGGTCGTGGATGCATGCACGACGCGTCTGCGCCTGTCGGTCGTCGATGCGGACAAGGTCTCCGAAAGCGAACTGAAGTCGATCGGCGCGCGTGGCGTGCTCAAGCGCGGCGCGAACAACGTGCAGGTGATCATCGGACCGGAAGCGGACATCATCGCCGATGAGATGCGTACGGCGATCGCGCAGGGTCAGGGCGACGCAGTGAAGGTGGCGAGTGCTGCCGTGTCGGCGCCGGCTACCGCTGCCGCGCCGGCCGCGCGAAACGCTGGGCACGCCGACGACGCGCAAGGCGGTCCGCTCGACCCCGATCCGCTGCGCTGGCTCGCCGTGTTCGGTGGCGCGGGCAACGTTGTGTCGCTCGATGCGGTCGCGGCGACGCGTCTGCGCGTGGTCGTGCGCGATGCGGCGGCGATCGATCGTCAGCGCCTCGCGTCGCTCGATACCGCGTGGGTGTCGACCGACACGTTCCATATCGTCGTCGGCGAGGCCGCGCAGCGCTATGCGCAGAAGCTGGCCGAGCGGCTGTCGTCGCAAGGCGGTGGCGCGGGCGCGGCGCCGGTGCCGGCTTGATCGGCTGATGGCTGTCGGGCACTGTTGAGAGAAAAAAAGCGGCACCTTGTCCCAAGGTGTCGCTTTCGCGTCTACGACCCAAGCGTGCCGCCTGGCGAGTCACCCGCTGGTGCCGCTCAATACATCGAATGGTGGTTTTCCTTGATCGCAGCGGCGGTCACCTTGCCGCGCATCACGCGATAAACCCAGCCGGTATAGAGGAGGATGATCGGCAGGAACAGGATCACCGCGAACAGCATGATTTCGAGCGTCATCTGGCTCGACGTCGAATCCCACATTGTCAGGCTGCTGCGGCCGTCGAGTGACGAAGGCATGATGAACGGGAACATCGAGAAGCCCGCGGTCAGGATCACGCCGACGACCATCAGTGACGTCGACAGAAACGCCGTCGCCTCGAAGCGCGAGCGTGCGAGCAGCACCGCGAGCACCCCGCCGACCAAACCCGCGAGCGGCGCGATCGCCATCCACGGATAGAGCGCGTAGTTGTTCAGCCACAGACCCGGCGCGCCGATCACGGTCTTCATCAAAGGATTGGAGACCGCGTCGAGCGGCGGCATGTCGACGATCTGATAGCCGCCGATCATCGTCGAGACGAGCGCGCCCGCGATGAGAAACAGCACCACCGCGCACAGCGCCGCGAGCCGCAGCGCCTTCGACGCGCGCTCGTGAACCTCGCCATCGGTCTTCCACTTGACGAACGCCGCGCCGTGCGCGGCCAGCATCGACACGCTGACGAGACCCGTCAGCAGCGCGAACGGATTGAGCAGGCCGAAGAAACTGCCGTGATAGGTGACGCGCAGATCGGTATCGAACGAGAACGGCACGCCTTGCAGCAGATTGCCGAACGCGATGCCGAACACCAGCGCCGGTACGAAGCCGCCGATGAAGAGACCCCAGTCCCACGCGTTGCGCCAGCGCGGATCCTCGCGCTTGCCGCGATAGTCGAAGCCAACCGGACGGAAGAACAGCGCGAACAGCACCAGCAGCATCGCGAAGTAGAAGCCCGAGAACGATGCCGCGTAGGCGAGCGGCCACGCCGCGAACATCGCGCCGCCCGCGGTCACGAACCAGACCTGGTTGCCTTCCCACGTCGCGCCGACCGTGTTCACGACGATGCGGCGCTCGGAGTCCGTCCTGGCGATGAACGGCAGCAGGATCGCCGCGCCCATGTCGAAGCCGTCGGTGAGCGCGAAGCCGATCAGCAGTACACCTATCAATACCCACCAGATCAGTCTGAGAGCTGCGTAGTCCATATGGCTTATTCCTCTGAAGCGGTGTGGCGGCGCGTCACGCGGCCGTGTTCGACAGCGGCTGAGTCACCTGCTGGTCGTTCTCGTGGTGATAGCGGCCGGTATGCAGCGACGAAGGGCCGAGCCGTGCGTACTTGAGCATCAGCATGATCTCGATGACGAACAGCCCCGTGTAGAACAGCACGAAGCCGCCGATGCTCAGATACAGATCGCGCGGCGTCAGTGTCGATGCGGCCAGGTTGGTCGGCAGAATGCCCGCGATGCTCCACGGCTGGCGGCCCATTTCGGCGACGATCCAGCCGAGCTCGGCGGCGAGCCACGGCAGCGGAATCGCGATGACCGCCCAACGCAGGAACCAGCGACGCTTTTCGAGCAGCAGCGTGCGCTGCGCGCAGAACCAGAACGCGAGCACGAAGGTCGCGAGGAACAGCAGGCCGAGGCCGACCATCATGCGGAACGAGAAGAACAGCGGCAGCACTGGCGGAATCGTGCTTTTTGCCGCGGCCGCGATCTGGTCTGGCGTCGCATCGGTGACGTTCGGCGCGAACCGCTTGAGCAGCAGGCCGTAGCCGAGATCGTCCTTGTACTTGTCGAACGCGGCGTGCGCTTCGTCGCTCGAGTCGCCGCCTTTCAACTTCTGCAGCGCCGAGTAGGCGAGCATGCCGTTCTTGATGCGCCCCTCGTTTTCGACGATCAGGTCGCGCAGGCCGACCACGGGTTCGCTCAGCGAGCGGGTCGCGATGATGCCGAGCGCATACGGCACGCGGATCGCGTAGTCGGTGCGCTGCTCCTTTTGATTGGGAATACCGAAGACCGTGAACGGCGCCGGCGCGGGCGCGGTCTCCCATTCGGATTCGATTGCGGCGAGCTTGACCTGCTGGACTTCACCGGTGCGATAGCCGGATTCGTCGCCGAGCACGATTACGCACAGCGCCGACGCGAGGCCGAAACCGGCGGCGATCGCGAACGAGCGCAGCGCGAACTCGGTGTCGCGGCGCTTCAACAGATACCACGACGACACCCCGAGCACGAACAACGCCGCGGTCACGTAACCGGCCGACACCGTGTGCACGAACTTCACCTGTGCGACCGGGTTGAAGATCACCGAGCCGATGTTGTCGAGCTCCATGCGCATCGTCTGGTAGTTGAACGTCGCGCCGACCGGATTGTTCATCCAGCCGTTGGCGATCAGAATCCACAGCGCCGACAGGTTCGATCCGAGCGCGACACAGAACGTGACGATCAGATGCTGCACTTTTGACAATCTGTTCCAGCCGAAGAAGAACAGACCGACGAACGTCGATTCGAGGAAGAACGCCATCAGTCCTTCGACGGCGAGCGGCACGCCGAAAATGTCGCCGACGTAATGGGAGTAATAGGCCCAGTTGGTGCCGAACTGAAATTCGAGCGTGAGGCCGGTCGCGACGCCCATTGCGAAGTTGATGCCGAACAGCTTGCCCCAGAACTGCGTCATGTCCTTGTAGATCTGCTTGCCGGTCATCACGTAGACCGACTCCATGATGACGAGCAACCAGGCGAGGCCGAGCGTGAGCGGCACGAACAGAAAGTGATAAAGCGCCGTGATGGCGAACTGGAGCCGCGACAGTTCTACGACTTCGCTAACGGGCATGTTGATCACCTCCGGACGGATGCGGGGCGGGCACCGACAGCAGCGCCTGCGCGACCTGCCGAGGCGGCAGCATCATGTGCTCCGCCTGCGGATGATTGAAGAATGCGAATTTGAGCGCCATCAGTAGGGCGAACTTGATGACGAGGATGATGGCGATATCGCGCGCCAGGGTTGGACCGCGCACCCACCTGGTGAACCCGCCGCGCAAGCGCGACCGGACAGTGCTGCTGCGATTGAGGGCTAGGGTCATGATCGGTCGAAAGACGACTTCACGCCGGAGAGTCCGGCCGGATCCAGACCGCCCTTGCCGTCGGGCAGTCTGGCGAATGCATGCCGACTGTAGGAGGGAGAACCTCGCGCGCTCAAGGTTAGCCATGCGGCATCACGTCGTGAAACTTGCCGCGTCTGTGCAGTATTGCTACCGGACTCGCGATACGTCAAGAAAGGCTTACCGGGCTCGACAGGCCGGCTTGGGGACAGGCCTACGCGAATGCGCTGCGGCCGGGAGACGCACGAATGGACGAAAGGAATGAAAAAGCCCCGCCGTCTTGCGAGGGCGGGGCTTGAGCGCGATGGTCGCTAAATAGTACGCGACCGGTTACCGTGTGTCGCTTTTACCCAAGTCGTGGGCAGGACACAATTGACGCGCGCATGGCTTCGACGCTTTTACGCGTATTCGGTCAGTGCGCCGCGCATCTTCTTCATCGCGCTGGCTTCGATCTGGCGGATACGTTCGGCCGACACGCCGAACTCGTCGGCCAGCTCGTGCAACGTGGAGCCGCCCGAGCCGTCGTCGGCCACCTTCAGCCAGCGCGCTTCGATGATGCGGCGGCTGCGCGGATCGAGCGCGTCGAGCGCGCTTGCGATGCCGTCGCTTTGTAGCCGGTCGCGCTGACGCGAAGCCAGCACGGCGGTCGGCTCGCTATGCGAGTCGGCCAGATACGCGATCGGCGCGTACGACTCTTCACCGTCTTCGACCTGACCTTCGAGCGCGATATCGCCGCCCGACAGACGCGTTTCCATCTCCGCGACCTCTTCGCGCTTCACGTTCAGTTCCTTGGCGAGACCTTCGATCTCGTCCGGCGTGAACGCGCCGAGGCCCTGCTTGTGGCTGCGCAGGTTGAAGAACAGCTTGCGCTGCGCCTTCGTGGTGGCGACCTTCACCATGCGCCAGTTGCGCAGGATGTATTCGTGGATCTCGGCCTTGATCCAGTGCATTGCGTACGACACGAGGCGCACGTTCTGCTCGGGATCGAAGCGCTTGACCGCTTTCATCAGGCCGATGTTGCCTTCCTGGATCAGATCGGCGTGCGGCAGCCCGTAACCGAGGTAGTTACGCGCGATGGACACGACGAGTCGCAGGTGCGACAGCACGAGGCGGCGTGCGGCCTCCAGATTGTCGTGTTCGCGCAATTCGGTGGCGAACTGGCGTTCTTCCGCCGGCGTCAGCATCGGGATCCGGTTGACCGCCTGGATGTAGGCGTCGATGTTGCCCAGTTGACCGGACAGCAGCGAGGAATGCGAGAGCGCCAGTGCACCTGCCGAAGCGGCCTTAGCCGACGACGGGCTCAAAGTACTCGGAAGGGTCATTGCATGGCTCACGTGTGAAGCTCCTTTGGAATCAGACAATTGCGTACTCAGTAAACGACTCCAGCGATGGATGTTAGCACTCAGATCTGCCGAGTGCTAATACTTAGATGTCGCAGGGGTATCCAAGTTCCGGAAAATCCTATGGAGTCTTGATTTCTGATAGTCATCATACGCTCTATTTGCACTGTGCGTTGAGCCTGTACAAATTACCGTTCGAGGCGGCTGCCGCCTCATGATCGACTGACATCGTTCTGTTCTAAAGTGAATAATTGCTGTTTGGGCGCATAACCTGGAAGATACTTGCCCCTAAATCGTGCGTGGAACAAAGGGGGCGCTCGCTTAATAGTCACCAGAATGGGGGCTGAATGAACAACAAGAATCTTGTGGTCCGTGGACTTACTCTAAAAAGTGCGTTGGCCATTCTGCTGCTGGGTGCGGCGGGCGCGTCCCGGGCTGACCAGTTCGGCGTGCTGGTGGCCGCTGGTGTCGGTGATCGTCACGTCAAGAGGCTCGATCTCGGCGTGGTCTGGGACCCGAACCTCACCTGGTGGCAGATCGGCGACTGGCATTTCGCGCTGATCGGCGAGGCGCACGTCGCGTGGTGGCACACCAATGAAGGAAACGTTCACGACGACATCGGCGAGATCGGTGTGACGCCGGTGATCCGCTTCGTCAAGTCGTCGGGTTTGGTGCGGCCATTCATCGAGGTGGGTGCCGGCGTCGGGGTGCTGACCAGCCCGCGCATTTCTTCCGACTTCACGTTGGGCACCGCGTTCCAATTCTCCGAGATGGCGGGCGTCGGGCTGCAGTTCGGCGCTCATCGGCAGTATGTCGCCGGCTACCGCTTCCAGCATGTTTCCAATGGCGGTATCAAAGAGCCGAATCCTGGTATAAATTTCAGCCAGCTATATTTGCAATATCACTTCTGACCGTGGCCCCTTGCGGCTCGCGGTGTTCGAGGGGCTCTGCAATGGCGGCAAAGATGATCGAAGCGATTCGCGGGCTCGAGCGAGAGCGATTTCGCGCGATGGTCGACGGCGATGGGCAGTCGCTCGACACGCTGCTCGCTGACAACGTGAGCTACGTTCATACGAACGGCAAGCGCGAGACGAAGCGACAGTTCATCGACGGGATCACCGCGGGGCGCCGTCGTTATCGGCAAATCGAGGTGCAGTCGCAAGACGTCCTGCCGGCCGGGCGCGAGACCTACGTGGTCACGGGCCGCGCGCTGATCGAGATGGAAGCGAACAACGGCGCGCTGTTGTTCCCGATTGCCTACACCGCGATTCACACACACGAAGACGGCCAGTGGCGGCTGATCGCATGGCAGGCGACACGTTGCGCGCTGGAGTGAGATTTTCATCGCGGGCGCGCCTCGTGAGCGCGCCCGTCCCGGCAGCCGAATGCGGGGTGCGCGCTCCGCCGCCGCAAGCTCAAGTCGGATTTACGCGGTTGCGCAATCCTCAGCTTTATCGCGGCTGTTTGCGCCGTATTCATCGCGCTCGGCATCCGCGTCGCGCGCCGCGCGTGAGCCGCGCATCGCCACTTCTCCCGCATACGGATGCCGCGCGGCCACTGGAAGCCGCGTGCAGCGCTCCGCCACGCGCCGGATCGTCGCGAGATCCGAAAAATCCAGACCGCTGTCGATAGCCATCGCGTCGAGGTTCATCGCGAGCGTGACGAGGTCGACGTTGCCGGTGCGCTCGCCATTGCCGAACAGACAGCCTTCGATGCGATCGGCGCCCGCCAGCAGCGCGAGCTGCGCCGCGGCCACGGCGGTGCCGCGATCGTTGTGCGGATGCACCGACAGCACGATGCTGTCGCGGTAGCCGAGGTTGCGGTGCATCCATTCGATCTGGTCGGCGAATACGTTCGGCGTGGCCGCTTCGACGCTCGCCGGCAGGTTGACGATCATCTTGTGATTGCGCGTCGGCCGCCACGTTTGCGCGACCGCGTCGCATACCTCGCGCGCGAACGGCAGCTCGGTCGTGTTGAAGGTCTCGGGCGAGTACTGGAAGGTCCAGTGCGTTCCCGGCCGCGCCTGCGCATGTTCCTTGATGACGCGCGTGCCTTCGACTGCGAGCGCCTTGATCTCGTGCTTCGATTGCTGGAACACGATGCGCCGGAACGACGGGCAGATCGCGTTATACAGATGCACGATCGCGCGCGGCGCGCCTTCGAGCGCTTCGAACGTGCGTGCGATCAGCTCCGCGCGCGACGGTACGAAGACTTCGATCGTGACGTCGTCGGGAATGCGCCGCTCGTCGATCAGCTTGCGCACGAAGTCGAAATCGGTCTGCGAGGCCGACGGAAAGCCCACTTCGATTTCCCTGAAACCGATCGCGACCAGCATCTCGAAGTACTCGAGCTTTTGCGCGGCGTTCATCGGTTCGATCAGCGCCTGGTTGCCGTCGCGCAGGTCGGTGCTCATCCAGACGGGCGCGGCGTCGATCGTGCGACTCGGCCATTTGCGGCCGGTCAGCCGCACGGCGGGAAAGGGGCGGTACTTTTCAGCGGGATTGCGCAACATGGTGAGGTGCCTCATTCGTGGTGTCGTCGGCGGAGGGTGGGACGTCGAGCGGTTGGCCGACTGTCACGCATGCACGATGCGGATGCCCGAGGCAACGTGCACTTGATCCTCTCGCTTCGCCCGCGCGGTAAACGGACGAATGCAAACGACGACAGGTTGTGGAGAACTACGACGGGGGTGAAGCGAGACTGCGGGAACTACCGGGAGGACCGCCGACGGCAACCGGAGCTGCCAGCGCGCGGCGCTACGCGTGACTTACGCCAGGCGTAGCGATAGGGGCCGCGCTAGGCGGCCGGAGATAATTCGGAGGGTGTTCGGGAGGGAACGCATGGGGCCAAATGTATGACGGCGTGCACTGGCCTGTCAAGCCGCGACCGTCAGGCCGCCGTCTTCGCGATATCGACGATCAGCTCGACCTGCCGTTCGATCGCGCCCGGCACCGGTGCTTCGCCGCGCAGCACGGCGTCGATCCAGGCGGCCGTGGTCGCCGCGTCGCGCGCTTCGGGCAGCTCGACTTCGGGCGCATCGGGCGAAGAGCGCTCGTGCGGCAGCCGCGTCTCGCAGATGCCGTCATGCAGCCAGTCGACTTGCACCTGGCGGCGCGTATCGGCGACCGCCTCGCCTTCGGTGCCGCGCGCGAGCAGTGCACCGCCGACGGCCGCATCGGGATGCGTGATGAACAGCTGCGTGAGACTGTCGCGATACGGCGGATGCGTGTAATTCACGAGCCGCAGCCCCGCGGGCGCGAATGGCTGCAGCAGCTTCACGAGCGTATGCGTCGAGTTGCGCACGCCCATGCGCCGGCGCAGCGCGAGCAGGCGCGCGAGCTTGGGCGCGAGTACGTCGATCGACGCGAACGCGACGCGACGCTCGGCGAGACCCGCTTCGATCTGCGCGTGCGACTGCGCAGGGACGATGCGCAGATGCGTGAAAATTTCCGCGCTCGTCACGCGACCCGGATCTTCGGTGACGCCGTGCACGAGCACCGGCACGCCTTCGCGCGCGAGCAGCAGCGCGAGCAGCGGCACGAGGTTCGGCTGCTTGCGCGCGCCGTTGTACGACGGAATCGAAACGGGCCGAAACGCGCCGTGGGGCAGCCGCACCGGCTCGAACGACGTATGCGCGGCGGCCAGCATCGCGGCGAGTTCGTCAGCGGTTTCGCCTTTCACGCGATACGCGAGCAGCACCGCGCCGAGCTCGAGATCGTCGACGCGGCCGTCGAGCATTGCGGTGTAGAGCGCGCGGGTGTCGTCCGCGGTCAGCGCGCGGGCGCCGTTCGGACCGCGGCCGATTTCCTTGATGAAGCGGGCGCAGGGGAAGGGAGAAGTCGTATTGGTCGAGTCGGTCATCGTACGCAAGAGGCGGGTGGCGTGCCGCGCTTGGGCGTCGGCTACGGCATTCGGGAAGCTATTCGGTGTGAGTATCGCATCTATGGCGAGCGGGCGAACAGCGGCGAAGCGGGCGCGCGGTGACGCGCGACGGCCCGCCTGACATGCACCCGCGCCGTGCCGCGCGTTACACTCGATGTTTCTCGCCGCCTCGGCGGCGCCCATCGAAAAACGGAGAACGGGATGAGTTACGTGTTTGCACCCGCACCGCAGGTCGCGGTGCCGGTCGTGGGGTCGAGCGAGCAGTTCGCGGTGCGCCGCATCTACTGCGTGGGGCGCAACTACGAAGCGCATGCGCGCGAAATGGGCCACGACCCGGACCGCGAACCGCCGTTCTTCTTCTCGAAGCCGGCCGATGCGGTCGTCTACGTCGCGCCGGGCACCACCGGCGAATTCCCATATCCGTCGCAGACAAAGAACGTCCATTTCGAAATGGAAATGGTCGCGGCGATCGGCGAGGGCGGCAAAGACATCCCCGTCGAGCGCGCGCTCGACCACGTCTACGGCTACGCGCTCGGTCTCGACATGACGCGCCGCGACCTGCAAGGCGAAGCGAAGAAAATGGGTCGTCCGTGGGACACCGCCAAGGGCTTCGATCACTCGGCGCCGCTCGGCCCGATCCATCCGGCTTCGGCAGTTGGTCACATCGGCAAGGGCGCGATCTGGCTGTCGGTGAACGGCGAGGACAAGCAGCGCGCGGACGTGTCGCAGCTGATCTGGTCGGTGGCGGAGACGATCGCGTATCTGTCGACGTTGTTCGAACTGCAGCCCGGCGACCTGATTTTCACCGGCACGCCGGAAGGCGTCGGCGCGGTCGTGAAGGGTGACCTGATGAAGGGCGGCGTGGACGGACTCGGCGAATTCAGCGTACGCGTCGTTTGAGACGGCTTGCGGGCAGGTAGGTGGAGGAGGCAGACAACATGAAGCTCTACAGCTATTTTCGTAGCTCGGCGTCGTATCGCGTGCGCATCGCGCTGAACGTGAAGAACCTGACGTACGACTACGTGCCCGTGCACCTGGTGCGCGAAGGCGGCGAGCAACTAAAGCCCGAGTATCGCAAGATCAACGCGGACTGCATCGTGCCGACGCTCGCCGACGGCAATCATTTGCTGCCGCAGTCGCTCGCGATCATCGAGTATCTCGAGGAGACGCATCCGGAGCCGCCGCTGCTGCCGAAGGCGCCGCTCGATCGCGCCTATGTGCGCTCGGTGGCGCTGCAGGTCGCGTGCGAGATTCATCCGCTGAACAATCTGCGCGTGCTGCGCTATCTAAAGCACACGCTGCGAGTCGACGACGACGCGAAGGACGCGTGGTACCGGCACTGGATCGACGCGGGCTTCGCGACGCTGGAAGCGCATCTCGCCGGCGACGCGCGCACCGGCAAACTGTGTTTCGGCGACACACCGACACTTGCCGACGCGTGCCTGATTCCGCAGGTTTTCAACGCACAGCGCTTCAAGGTCGACACCGCAAAGTTTCCGACGATCCAGCGCATCTACGACCACGCGATGCAACTCGATGCGTTCGCCCGCGCTGCCCCGGGCGCACAGCCGGACGCGGAGTGATCGCGGGATCGCTTGAAGCGTTGACGGCGGCTCGAAACGAAGAAGGGCACCCCGCGGAGTGCCCTTTTCCTTTTTGCGCGCAGCGAGCGGCGAGCGCCGCGGCGGTCAAGCGATTGCGGGATCAGCCGCCCAGCAGCGCGTCCGAAAACTCCTCCGCGCTGAACGGCTGCAGGTCCTCGACCCTTTCGCCGACGCCGATGAAGTACACCGGAATCGGCCGCTGCCGCGCGATCGCCGCGAGGATGCCGCCCTTCGCGGTGCCGTCGAGCTTGGTGACGATCAGGCCGGTGAGGCCGAGCGCGTCGTCGAACGCCCTGACCTGCGTGAGCGCGTTCTGGCCGGTGTTAGCGTCGATCACGAGCAGCACTTCGTGCGGCGCGCCGTCTTGCGCCTTGCCGATCACGCGCTTCACCTTGCGCAGTTCTTCCATCAGATGCAACTGCGTGGGCAGGCGGCCAGCCGTGTCGGCCATCATCACGTCGATCTTTCGCGCGCGCGCGGCGCCGACCGCGTCGAAGATCACCGCGGCCGGATCGCCGCTTTCCTGCGCGACCACGGTCACGTTGTTGCGCTGGCCCCAGACGGCAAGCTGTTCGCGCGCGGCGGCGCGGAACGTGTCGCCGGCAGCGAGCAGCACCGACTGGTGAAAGCTCTGCAGATGCTTCGCGAGCTTGCCGATGCTGGTGGTTTTGCCCGCGCCGTTGACGCCGGCGATCATCATTACGAGCGGCTGCGCGCGGCCGAGCATCAGCGATTTTTCGAGCGGCTTCAGCAACTCGATGAGCAGCGTGCGCAATGCGATTTTGACCTGCTGCGGGTCCGTCAGGCGCTCGGTGCGCACTTTCTCGCGCAGCGATTCGAGCAGGAATTCGGTCGCCTCGACGCCGGCGTCCGACATCAGCAGCGCGGTTTCGAGTTCCTCGTACAGGTCCTCGTCGATCTTCGTGCCGACGAAGATGCCGGTCAGGTTCGAACTGGTTTTCGCGAGGCCGCTCTTCAGGCGCGTGAGCCACGAGCGTTTTGCGCCGGCGTCCTGCATGGGCGGCGGGACGATTTCGACGCTGTCGAGCGCGGCGTCTTGCGGCTCAGGCTGCGGCTCGATGATGGTCGTGACCACAGGCGGAACGGCGGCCGGCGTAGGCTCGACGGATTTGGCGGGCGAAACCGGCTCGACGGCCTCGGCCTCGGGCGTCGCGCCGTCTTGCGCCGCCAGCGATTCGTTTGCGGCGGTATCGGACTCTTTCGAACCCTTGAATCGTTTGAAAAAGCTGAACATGATCTGACGTATGGGAGAGCGCGCCGATGCGCGCAGCCGGCACGGGACCGGCGAAGCGGTGGGCAGCGCCGGGATGCGAAAAGGCGGGGCGCTGGCAGCCGCACATTTTATCAGGCGTGCCGCGGTGCGTCGTATTGGCCGCCCGGGCAAGCTGGACGCGCGCCGCCCCTGTGGTAACGTGGGCGCTCCGGCCCGCGCGCACCGGCGTCGCGGGCGTATTCACCATCTAGCTGAAACTGCACGATACTGCATGCCTCGTTTAGCACCTTCACGCGCCGCTGGCGCTTCGTCCAAAGGCGGCAAGCCGCATGCCATTCGCATCATCGGCGGCGACTGGAAACGCACGCCGCTGCCCGTGCTCGATCTGGACGGCCTGCGCCCGACGCCCGACCGCGTCCGCGAAACGCTGTTCAACTGGCTCGGCCAGCGCCTGGACGGCCAGCACTGTCTCGATCTGTTCGCCGGTAGCGGCGCGCTCGGCTTCGAAGCTGCGTCGCGCGGCGCGGCGCGCGTGCTGATGGTGGAGCGTCATGCGCGCGCCGCCGGCCAGTTGCGCGCGAACCAGCAGCGGCTCGACGCACGCATGATCGAAATCGCCGAGGCGGACGGCTTGCGTCTTGCCGCGAGCCTCGCCCCAGGCTCGTTCGACGTAGTGTTCCTCGATCCGCCGTTCGATGCCGATCTGCTCGGCAAGGCGCTCGCGGTAGCCGTGCCGCTCGTGCGCGCTGACGGCTATCTTTATGTCGAGGCAGGCGAAGCGCTCGAACCGACCGCTCATCAGTCGCTTGCGGGCTGGGAGGTCGTGCGGCAGGGCAAGGCGGGCGCCGTGCACTTTCATTTGCTGCAGCGCGAAAATAAGGAATAATGCGCGTTCCAAAAAAGGGCCGGGCGGTTTATCGTCATCCGCGCCGGTGCGAAATGCGTCGCTTGGACGTGCCCTTTTGTCTGAAAAGAGGAGAAGTCTCATGGTAGTCGCCGTGTACCCGGGCACGTTCGACCCGCTGACGCGCGGTCACGAAGACCTCGTTCGGCGCGCGTCGAGCATTTTCGACACGCTGGTGGTGGGTGTGGCCGACAGCCGTGCCAAGAAGCCGTTTTTCACTCTCCAGGAGCGCCTCGCGATTGCGCACGAGGTGCTCGGCCACTATCCGAACGTCCAGGTGATGAGCTTCAAGGGACTGCTGAAGGACTTCGTGCGGAGCAACAACGCGCGGGTGATCGTCAGGGGTCTGCGCGCGGTGTCGGACTTCGAGTACGAGTTCCAGATGGCGGGCATGAACCGCTATCTGCTTCCGGACGTCGAGACGATGTTCATGACGCCGTCCGATCAGTATCAGTTCATCTCGGGCACGATCGTTCGGGAGATTGCGCAATTGGGCGGCGACGTCAGCAAGTTCGTATTCCCGTCGGTCGAAAAATGGCTGAAGGAGAAAGTCGCGTCGCTGGACCCGCAGGGCGGCGCCCAGGGGACGTGAGCCTGAGTCGCGCGAATGGCCGATTTCGACGGATCATTTATCCGACGCAGTGCAATGTCAGCTACCCTTCGCGGCCTTGGCGAATACCTCGGCAAGCTTGTCGAAGTGTCGGAGGGCGGCGGGCGTTAGCTCGACCTGTTTGCGGCGAGCATCTTCGGTGTCGTTGAGCAGGAGCCAGCCTTTTTCGCGCATTGACGTGATCCGGGCATGCAAGGTGGCCGGAGGCCCGAGCGCACTTTGGGCCATCACCTCTCGAACCGACAGGCGTTCGTTTTTTTGCCTCATGCGAGCAATGAACTCCAGGAGCTTTTCTTCGAGCGGATCGACTCTACATTCTTGTCGAGCCCGGCATAAAGCGCGGGATTGCACGACCGCGCGGGGGCGAAAAAGCTATAATGTGTTGTTTTATCTAGCAAAGTTGGTGGCAGCATGGCCCTGATGATTACCGACGAGTGCATCAACTGCGACGTCTGCGAGCCTGAGTGCCCAAACGACGCGATTTCGATGGGCCCGGAAATCTATGTGATCGATCCGAAGAAGTGCACCGAGTGCGTCGGTCATTTCGACGAGCCACAGTGCATTCAGGTGTGCCCGGTCGAGTGCATTCCGCGTGACCCGAACCACGTCGAAACGCCTGAGGGTTTGATCGCGAAATATCACGCGTTGCAGGCCGCCAAAGGCACCTGACGTGCGCGGGTGACGCGCAAAAGAAAACGGCGAAGGCCAGCGGGCCTTCGCCGTTTCCTTTTGCGGCGGCGTTTCCGTTATCCGACGTAAGCGCTGAAAATACCCCGCAACGCGTCGAGCAGGATGTCGCACTCGGCGTCGGTGCCGACCGAGATCCGCAGATGCTGGTCAATCCGCGGTGCGTTGAAGTGCCGCACGAAAATTTCCTTTTCCCGCAGCCGCGACGCGAGCGTCGCCGCGTCGTACCCTTGATGCCGCGCGAACAGCAGATTCGCGGCCGACGGCACCACCTCGAAGCCGAGCGCGGTCAATTCCGCCGCGAGCCGCTCACGGCTCGCGATCACCTTCGCGCAGCATTCGCGAAACCACGCGTCGTCTTCGTACGCGGCGGTGGCAGCGGCTTGCGCCAGGCGGTCGAGCGGGTACGAATTGAAGCTGTCCTTCACGCGATTGAGCGCATCGATCAGCGCCGCATCGCCGAACGCGAAGCCGACGCGCATGCCGGCGAGCGAACGTGACTTCGACACGGTCTGCACGACGAGCAGATTCGGATAGCGGTCGATCAACGCAATCGCCGACTCGGCGCCGAAGTCGACATAGGCTTCGTCGATCACCACGACCGAATCAGGATGGCTGGCGACGAGGCGTTCGATTTCCGCCAGCGCCAGCGGCCGGCCGGTCGGCGCGTTCGGATTCGGAAACAGGATGGCGCCATTGGGCACCGCGTAGTCGTCGACGTTGATCGCGAAACCCGCGTCGAGCGGGACGGTGCGGTAGTCGACCTCGAACAGCTTCGCGTAGGTCGGATAGAAGCTGTACGTGATATCGGGAAACAGCAGCGGCTTGTCGTGCTTCAGCAAGGCCTGGAATGTCAGCGCGAGCACTTCGTCCGAGCCGTTGCCCGCGAATACCTGGTCGGCGCGGATGCCGTGATACGCGGCGACCGTTTCGCGCAGCTTGCGTGCGCTCGGATCGGGATAGCGGCGCAGTGCGTCGGCGGTGTCGCCGAGCTCGCGGCGGATCGCGTCGAGCACGCGCGGCGACGGCGGATACGGATTCTCATTGGTGTTCAGCTTCACCGGATGCGCGAGCGCGGGCTGCTCGCCCGGCACGTACGGCGTCAGACGGTGAACGATGTCGCTCCAGTAGCGGCTCAAGCGATTCTCCTCGCAGGGTCGATTGCGGGTTTCGAAGGATGTGGCGCGCGTCAGCTGTTATTGCGATGCAGTTGCATCATTGCGCGTTCGAGCTCTCCCTTGATGATCTGCGGCATCACCGCGAGCGCGCGCTCGATCGACGCGTCGATGACCTCTTGCTCTTCTCGCCGCGGCGGCTTCAGCACATAGTTCGCGACGTCCGGCTTCGCGCCGGCGCGCGCGCTTTCGGGGATCAGATCACGCGGATGACCGATGCCGATCCGCAGCCGCCAGTATTGCTGCGACGACAAATGCGCGCTGATGTCCTTCAGGCCATTATGCCCGCCGCTGCCGCCGCCGAGCTTCAGCTTGACGCTGCCGGCCGGCATGTCGAGCTCGTCGTGCGCGACGAGGATCTCGTCGGGAAGAATCTTGAAGAATTGCGCAAGCGCGACGACCGACTGACCAGAACGGTTCATGTAGGTCTGCGGCTCGAGCAGATGCACTTCCTCGCCATGCAACCGCGCCTTCGCGTAAAAGCCGTGAAAGCGCCGCTCGTCGCGCAGCGTCGTGCCAGCCTCGCGTGCGAGTTGATCGACCAGCCAGAAGCCGGCGTTGTGACGCGTCGCGGTGTATTCGGCGCCCGGATTGCCGAGCCCGACGATCAGCTTGATCATGATTGCGTGAGTCCACCAGGTCCGGAAGTGAAATGCACCGGACTAAAAAAAACCGAAAAAAAAACCCGCCAGGGCGAACCTCGGCGGGTCACATCGACCGTTTCATTGGAAACGGATCGAGAGGATTGCTTGCTTCGAACCGAAAGGCTCTTAAGCAGCCGGCGTTTCGCCGCCTTCAGCAGCAGCAGCGTCTTCAGCGATTGCGCCAGCCGGGATCGTTGCAGCAGCGACCACCGGGTTTTCCGCGTCGACGTGGGCGACGAGCGCCACACCTGCCGGCAGCGGGATGTCCTTCGCGTGAACCGATTGACCAGCTTCGATCTTCGCGAGGTCAACTTCGATGAATTCCGGCAGTGCCGACGGCAGGCACTCGATTTCGATTTCGTTGATGACGTGCGAGATCACCGCGCTCGACAGCTTCACTGCCGGGTTGGTTTCCTGGTTCAGGAAGTGCAGCGGCACCTTGGTGTGCAGCTTCTTCGACGCGTCGACGCGCTGGAAGTCCACGTGCAGCACGAGCTGACGGAACGGGTGGTATTGCACGTCGCGCAGCAGAACCTGTTGCGACTTGCCTGCCACTTCCAGATCGAGGATCGACGAGTGGAATACTTCTTTCTTCAGCGCGTGCCACAGGGCGTTGTGATCGAGTTCGATCAGTTGCGTGTCAGCACCAGCGCCATAAACGATACCCGGGGTCTTGCCCGAGTTACGCAGGCGGCGGCTCGCACCCGTACCTTGCTGGGAACGCTCGAAAGCGACTACTTTCATGTTGAATCTCCAATGCACTGCCCGCGACCAGGCAGTAAAAACAGGGCCTCGAAGCCGTAATGGCTGAGGCCCGGGATCGCGGCAAGAACCTTCGTTCGTTCATGCCGATTGTGCAAAAACGCCGCGTGTCGCATCAAGCGGTACGCGGCGTCTTCGCAAATGCTTAACTTTCAGCGAACAGCGACATCACCGAATCGCCGCGGCGGATGCGCGAGAACGTTTCGGCGAGCAAACCGGCGCTCGTCAGCGAACGGATCTTCGCGCACGAACGGGCTTCTTCGCCGAGCGGGATCGTGTCCGTGACTACGAGTTCGTCGAGTGCGGAGGCGGCGATACGCTCGCCCGCGCCGCCCGACAGAACCGGGTGGGTGGCGTACGCGAATACCTGCTTCGCGCCGCGTTCCTTCAGAACCTGCGCGGCCTTGCACAGCGTGCCTGCGGTGTCGACCATGTCGTCCATGATCACGCAGGTGCGGCCTTCGACTTCACCGATGATGTTCATCACTTCGGCGACGTTCGCCTTCGGACGACGCTTGTCGATGATCGCGAGGTCGCAATTGAGTTGCTTCGCCAATGCACGGGCGCGGACCACACCGCCGACGTCCGGCGAAACAACCATCAGGTTGTCGTAGTTCTGCTTGCGCAGATCGCCGAGCAGCACGGGCGTTGCGTAGATGTTGTCGACCGGGATGTCGAAGAAGCCTTGAATCTGGTCGGCGTGCAGATCCATCGTGATGATCCGCTCGACGCCGGCGATTTCCAGCATGTTCGCCACGACCTTCGCCGAGATCGCGACACGCGCCGAACGCGGGCGACGATCCTGACGGGCATAACCGAAGTAAGGGATGGCTGCGGTGATCCGGCCAGCGGATGCGCGCTTGAGCGCATCGACCATGATCATCAGTTCCATCAGATTGTCGTTAGTCGGCGCGCACGTGGATTGCAGGACGAAGACATCCTTGCCGCGCACATTTTCCTGAATCTCGACCTGGATTTCACCGTCCGAGAAACGGCTAACCATTGCTTTGCCGAGGGGAATACCGAGGTTTTTGACGACTTCCTGTGCAAGCGCGGGATTTGCGTTGCCAGTAAAAACCATCAGGCCGTCATGGCTGCTCATCATGCACCTACTTCAGGCTGGGGGCGGGAGAATGTGAATTACTGCGGCGAACTACAGCGAACTACGAGAATTTTTGGCAGGGGAGAAAGGATTCGAACCTTTGCATGCCGGAATCAAAATCCGGTGCCTTAACCAGCTTGGCGACTCCCCTACACTAACTTTGAGCTCCGCCGAACGTGGAGTTTCGTTCGACGATGCAAAACTTATGACGCGAAAGCAAAGAGTGGATGCTGATCCAAGCCCGCGGCTACTGCACTGTTCCATTCGCCGGGCAGCTTGGCTTGCGCCGCTTCTGCTTCAGCTTTGCTACGGAACGCTGCAAAAACACTGGCACCCGATCCGGACATCCGCGCTGGTGCGATGCTCTCAAACCATCGCAACACTTGCGCTACTTCCGCGTACTTTCCTACTACAACCTGCTGCATGTCATTCCGGCCGAAGCTTTCTGGCCATTCAGTGTTGCAGCTGTGTTCTGCAGGAAAGTCCGTAATTATGAGAGGCTTTGTATCTCTTGTCAACGCTTTTTCGGAAAAAATCGCTGCAGTTGGAACCTGCACCCTCGGCGTCACTACCAGAAAGTGACGCGGCGGCAATTGTACAACGTCTAATGATTCTCCGACACCCTCTGCAAACGCATTTTTTCCAAATACAAAGAAAGGCACGTCCGCGCCGAGCTTCAACGCAAGATCCTGCAACTCCTGACGCGGCAGATCGAGCTTCCACAGGCGATTGAGCGCGAGCAGCGTCGTCGCCGCGTCGGAGCTGCCGCCGCCGAGGCCCGCGCCCATCGGCAGGCGCTTGTCGATTTCGATATCGACACCTTCGCGAGAGCCCGTATGCGACTTCAGCAACGTCGCGGCCCGTACGGTCAGGTCATGCTCGGGCGGCACGTCGGCGATTTCGGTGCGGCGCGTGATGAGACCGTCATCGCGTCGCGTGAAGTGCAGCGTGTCGCCCCAGTCGAGCAACTGGAAGACCGTTTGCAGCGTGTGATAACCATCCGGCCGACGGCCGGTGATGTGCAGGAAGAGATTGAGTTTCGCTGGCGCGAGACAGTCGCGCAGCGAATCGGTTGTTTCGATCATGAGTGAAGGCTACATGCGCCACGGTGGCGCCAAACGGGTGGCAAGGTTACGTGAGCGGATGCCGGGACAAATAGCAGCAACGACGACTCACTGATCGAGCACGAGCTTGATGTCGAGCGGCGGCTCCGAGCGACTCAGATTGACGCGCTTCACGCCGGTGGCTGGCGCATCGGCATAGGCGACATAGTCGATCGTCCAGCCATCCTGGGTGATCTGCTTCAGGCGCGACGGTTGCTCGGGATCCTTCTCGGTCTGCGCGCGCGAGGTCGGCGCCGGCGACGGCTGCAGCCAGTAGCGTAACCCTTCGACCGGCAGCGTGAAGCCGAGCGCGTTTTGCATCAGCGTCGACACGTTATCGGCGGTGAGCGGCTGGCGGTTCGGCAGCTCGAGCGTCGCCGAAGCCGGTGACGAGGTCACGATGGCCAGCGTCTGGCCGAGCGGATTGCGCAATTGCAGCGTGACAGTGTCGCCGGTTTCCTGCCACGAGAAATTGCCGTAAGCGTTGCGCTGCTGGCCGTACTGATCGTTGTACTGGATCGCGAAGCGGCCCTGATACGAGCGGCTCGTTTGCGCGGTGACTTCGGTCGCGGCGTTCGACGTGGACGGCCCCTGCGGCTTCACCGATGCGCAGCCGGCCAACGCGACAACCGCTGCCGCCGCGAGACCAAGCGCGATGCCGCGCGGCGCCATGGCAAAAGAAATCAAACGGGAAAGACGCATCAAAGATCGTTTACCTGAAGACGTTGCAACGTTTTGACGAGAGTCTCGTTGTTGGGTTCGAGCTTGCGCGCCTCGCGGAACGCGGCGCGCGCCTGTTCCTGTTCGCCGGCCTTCCACAGCACCTCGCCGAGGTGCGCGCCGATCTCGGCGTTCGGCTGGAGGCTGTATGCCTTGCGCAGCAGCTTGATCGCATCGGCCGTGTTACCCATCCGGTACTTGACCCAGCCGACGCTGTCCATGATGAACGCATCGTTCGGTGCAAGGGCCGAGGCCTTCTCGACCAGCTTGTCCGCTTCCGGCAGGCGCTGGTTGCGATCGGCGAGCGAATAGCCGAGCGCGTTATACGCCTGCGGATTGTCCGGCTGCGTCTCGATCAGCTTGCGCAACTGCGCTTCCATGACGTCGTAATGGCCGGTTTTCTCGGCGGCCATCGCGTAGTCGTAGGTGAGGTCGGGGTCGTCGGGAAAGTTCGCCGTGGCTTGCTGCAGACGCGCTTCGGCCTCCGGGTAGCGCTTCGCGTCGAACAGGATCGCTGCATCGGTGCGCGCGATCAGCGCCACGTCACGCGGATCCGAGGTCTGCAAGTTGGCGAGCAACTGGCGCGCCTCCTCGGTCTTGCCCTGCTTCGCGAGCAGTTGCGCGCGCGTGATCTGCGCGGCCAGGTATTGCTGACTCGCCGGCGAGATCTTGTTCAGCCAGTCGCTCGCGGCCGCCTCATTCTTCTGTTCGAGCGCTAGCTGCGCGAGATAGATATAGGCCTGGCCCGCATCGGCGCCCGGCGTCTTCTCGGCCTGCTGCGCGTATTGAATCAGATAGGTCTGTGCTTCGGGGAGTTTCTTCTGCTGGATCTTGATCAGCGCGAGCGCCATCAACGGCGTCAGGTCGTTGGCGTTTGCCTTGCGCATGATCTCGAACTGCTTCTGCGCGTCGTCGAGACGGTCGCTCGCGAGATACATCTGCGCGAGCGCGAGCCGCGCGTCATGCGATTTCGGATTCTGCTGCACGTACTTTTCGAGCGACGCGATGCCTTCCTTGCGCTCCTCTGGGCCCATCTGCGACAGCACCAACGCCGCGGGCAGATAGTCGGGCTTGATCGTGAGCGCCTGCTCGAGCGACTTGCGCGCACCCGGCGCGTCGTCGGCCAGCAGCTGCTGGCGTGCGACGGCCAGTTGCGCTTCCGGCCGGTTCATGTCGTTCTTCAGCAGGTCCTGCAACACGTGCAGGCCACCGACGCGGTTCGGGCCGCGCGACAACAGCAATTGCAGCGCGAGGATTGCGCTGCCGCGATTTTCCTCAGGTACCTTCGCGAGTTCCTGCGACAGGATCGGCGACGCGTCGTCGGGCTTGCCGGACAGCACGAGCAGCGACGCGTCGAGTTGCGCGGCGCGTTCCGAACCGGGCGCGTACTGTTGCCACAATTGCGCGGCGGCGAGCGCGTCCGATGGGCTCTGCGCGGCCAGCGCGATTTCGGTGGCGCGTTGCGCCATGCGCGGGTCGTGCGTGTCGCGAGCGAGCGCGAGGTAGGTCTGATAGGCCGGTGCTGGCTGATCGCGCTGCAGCGCGATCTCGGCGGCCAGCACCTGGAAGACGATCTGGCTCGACAGAGGCACCCCGGGCAAAGACTTTTCGTCTTGAGGGGTTGACGGACCCAGCGGGTCCGGCATCGTGACCGACGTGTCGTCGGAATCTGGCGACGGGTCCTGCGCATGCGCGGGCACGGCGGCGAGCGCCCACAATGCGAGCGCACCCGCACCAAGCATCCGGCGAGCGGACACGGCGAGCGGCACGTTGGACACACGCGCGCGGCGCTTTGAAAGCAGCTTCACGAAGGACACGTTCATGGAAATCCGTTCAATGTTTCAGTCGATTGTAACGCGCTCGCTACAATACGCGCACAACCACTCACGCAAGTAGCAGACCAATCAGCCATGCCAGAGTTGCCAGAAGTCGAGGTTACCCGACGAGGGATCGAACCGTATGTGTCCGGGCGCAAGGTTGAGCGCGTCGACGTGCGGACGGCCGCGCTGCGCTGGCCGATTCCGGCCGACCTTGCGAAAACCTTGCGTGGCCATGTGGTGCGCAAAGTCGAGCGACGCGGCAAGTATCTGCTGTTCGAAATCGACGCAGGGTGGTTCATCGTGCACCTCGGCATGACGGGCACGTTGCGCGTTTTGCGTCATGTGCCGCATCCGCCTGCCGCGGCGAAGCACGATCATGTCGACTGGATCTTCGACGACTTCATCCTGCGCTATCGTGATCCGCGCCGCTTCGGCGCGGTGCTGTGGCATCCGCGCGAGGAAGGCGACATCCTCGAGCATCCGCTGCTCGCGAGCCTTGGCGTCGAGCCTTTCTCGCCGGCGTTTTCGGGCGCGCTGATGCATCGGTTGACGCGCGGGCGCAAGGTGTCGGTGAAGCAGGCTTTGCTGGCAGGCGACATCGTGGTCGGCGTGGGCAACATCTACGCGTCGGAAAGTCTCTTTCGCGCGGGCATCCGGCCGACCACCGCGGCCGGCCGCGTGTCGCTCGTGCGTTATGAACTGCTGGCCGATGCCGTGCGCGTGACGCTCGCCGCCGCGATCGACAAGGGCGGCAGCACGCTGCGCGATTTCGTCGGCAGCAACGGCGAAAGCGGCTATTTCCAGCTCGACTACTTCGTCTATGATCGCGCGGGCCTGCCATGCCGTGTGTGTGCAACGCCAATCAAACAGATCGTGCAGGGACAACGCTCCACGTACTTCTGTCCCACTTGCCAGCGCTAGATTCTCGATGCCTTCCCGCCTGACTCCAACGATCGCCACGCGCTCCAGCGCGTCCGACACCACGCCCGCATTCACGCCGATACCCGATTTTTCCGCGCGCCTGATCGCATGGCAGCGCCAGCATGGCCGCCACGATCTGCCGTGGCAGAACACGCGGGACCCGTATCGAATCTGGCTGTCCGAAATCATGCTGCAGCAGACCCAGGTCTCGACGGTGATTCCGTACTACGCGAAATTCCTCGCGCGTTTCCCGGATGTCGCCGCGCTCGCCGCGGCGCCGTCCGATGACGTGATGGCATCGTGGGCCGGCCTCGGCTACTACACGCGCGCGCGCAATCTGCATCGCTGCGCGCAGGTCGTCGTCGAGCAGCATGGCGGCGCGTTTCCCGCGTCGGTTGATGAACTCGCCGAGTTGCCCGGCATTGGCCGCTCGACGGCCGCGGCGATCGCGTCGTTTGCGTTCGGTGCGCGCGCGACGATTCTCGATGGCAACGTGAAGCGTGTGCTCGCGCGCGTGTTCGGCGTCGAAGGTTTTCCGGGCGAGAAGAAAGTCGAGAACGCGATGTGGACGCTCGCGGAATCACTATTGCCGTCGAATGCGTCGAACGCGGAGCTCAGCGGCTACACGCAGGGCTTGATGGATCTCGGCGCGACCTTGTGCGTGCGCGGCAAACCCGACTGCACGCGCTGTCCGTTCGCGCCGGACTGCGTCGCCAACGTCACCGGACGTCAGCGCGAATTGCCGACCGCGCGCCCGAAGAAAGCGGTGCCCACGCGCCGCACGTGGATGCTGGTGCTGCGCGACGGCAACGCGGTGATGCTCGAGCGGCGTCCGCCGTCGGGCATCTGGGGCGGTCTGTGGAGTCTGCCCGAAGCCGCCGACGAAGCGAAGCTCGCCGAACGCGCGCGAGCGTTCGGCAGCAACGGTGAAGTGTCGGCGCTTGCGTCGTTCTCCCATGTGTTCACGCATTTCAAGCTCGACATCGAACCGCGGCTTGCCGAACTCGATCGCGGTGTCGGTGCTCTGGCCGCGCTCAACGATGCGGACACCGCCTGGGTTGCGCTCAGCGATCTGGATTCGTTCGGCGTGCCGGCGCCGGTGCGCAAGCTGCTCGCCAGCCTGCATGGTTCGTTGATCTAGCGGAAGGACGACTTCAGGATTTCACAGCAACTGATGCTGCTGCATGTAGTGATGCACGACGTCGATGCGCGCGCCGGCATCGGTCAGTTCCATCAGCTTTTGCCGCGCGCGCAACGCGATTGGCAGCACCTCGGCGAGACGGTTGGACACCCACGACGGATCGTCGAGCCGGAAAGGCTCCGCGAACGGCAGGCTGTCCGGATCGCGTTCGCGGATCGTCGCGATGATCCGTTCGAGCACTTCCGCGCACGCGCCGAATTTGGCCAAGAGCTCGTTGCCTTCGAGCGGCAAGTCGTCGGCGAGCGGCTCGGCCATGCCGACCAGCAGACCGCTCGCTTCGACGCGATGCGACAACAGACGAAAGCGCTTCGTGCCGCGTGCGCGAATCAGCAACATGCCGAATGCCTCGACGTCGCACTCGTCGATTTCGGCGAGACAGCCGATCGTTTCGGGCACCGAAGGTTCTTCCTCACGCGCGACTTCGGCGCCGCTTTTCAGCATGCACACGCCGAACGGTGTTTTTTCGCGCAGGCAGTCACGCGCCATGTCGAGGTAGCGCGCTTCGAAGATTTTTAGCGGCAGCAAGCCATCGGGAAATAGCACCGTATGCAGCGGAAACAGCGGCAAATCGGCGTACACAGTAGGCGTAGAGGACATGGCGCAACGCTTCGGGTTAAGGCCGCGCGATGCGGCCGGTTAAGCCACCAGCTTCGATGATTCGCCGACGTCGACCGGCGCATCGCGGTGCCGCACAATCACATTCGCCGATGTTGCGAGACGCGCGGCAAGCGTCTCCGCGATGAATACCGAGCGGTGCTGGCCGCCCGTGCAACCGATTGCGACGGTCAGATAACTGCGATTGTCGTCGCGGAAATGCGGCAGCCACTTGGACAGGTACTTCTCGATGTCGTCGATCATCTCGTGGACGACCGGCTGCGCATCGAGAAAATCCATCACCGGTTTATCGAGCCCGGTGAGCGGCCTCAATTCATGATCGTAGTATGGGTTCGGCAGCGTGCGTACGTCGAATACGAAATCCGCGTCGAGCGGTACGCCGCGCTTGAAACCGAACGACTCGAACATCAGCACGAGCCCCGCGTCCTCTTGCTCGATGAAGCGTTTGACCCATGCACGCAGCACGTTCGCGCGCAGATTGCTCGTGTCGATCTGATGGCCGAATTCGGCAAGTCCCGCGACCAGTTCGCGCTCGCGTTCGATCGCTTCGGCGAGCGACGTGAGCAGGCCAACGTCCGCGTCGTGCGCGGGCGAGCCAGACAACGGATGGCGGCGGCGCGTTTCGGAAAAGCGTTGAATCAGCGACTGCGTGCTCGCGCTCAGGAACAGCACGCGCACGTCGTGCGAGCGCTTGAGGTCGCGGATCATCGCGGGCATTTCGTCGAGCGACGAACCGGAGCGCGCGTCGATCGCGACCGCGAGACGGTCCTGGCCGTCAGCGGCGAGGTAGGTGGCGAGTTGCTGCAGAAAACGCGGCGGCAGATTGTCGACGCAGTAATAACCCGCGTCTTCGAGCGCGTTCAGGGCAACCGATTTGCCGGAGCCGGAGATACCGGTGATCAGGATTATGCGCATGGAGTCGTCGAAAGCGTAGATTTCATCATAGCATCTGGCCTCCATGCGCGTGCCCGCGTCCTGCCTTCCGCGGGCGCTTCATGGTGCTGTGGTCGGCTTCAGATCAGCTTGCCGGGAAACTGGCTATCGGGATCCTGCATGGCGAGACGTTGCCGATCCATGAAATCGCGCAGCGTGTCGATACCGCGCAACTGCAGGATGGTATTGCGCACGGCCGCTTCGACCAGCACCGCGAGGTTGCGGCCCGCGGCCACCTGGATCGTCACCTTGCTGATCGGCAGGCCGAGCACGTCGACGGTCTGGCTTTCCAGCGGCAGTCGCTGGAATTCGCCATCGGGGCGGCGCACCAGTTGCACGATCAGCTTCAGTTTCATTTTGCGGCGCACCGCCGTTTCGCCGAAGATCGTCTTGATGTCGAGCAGACCGAGGCCGCGCACTTCCAGCAGGTTCTGCAGCAGCGGCGGGCAGCGTCCTTCGACGAAGTCGGGGCCGAGGCGCACGAAGTCGACCGCGTCGTCGGCGACGAGACCGTGACCGCGGCTGATCAGTTCGAGGCCGAGCTCGCTCTTGCCGAGACCCGAGTCGCCGGTCAGCAGCACACCCATGCCGAGGATGTCAAGAAAAACGCCGTGCAGCGTCGCGCGCGGCGCGAGAATGCGCGACATGTAAAGACGCAGACTATCGATCACCGCCGCCGCCGATGTCGGCGTCGTGAACAACGGCGTCGACGAGCGCGTGCAGCGCAGCACGAGCTCCGGCGGTGCCGCGACGCCGCCCGCGACGACGAGAAACGGTGGCTCCAGCGCGATCAGCTCGGCCATGTGGCGCGAGCGGTCTTCATCGGTCTGACGTTTGTAGTAGTCGATTTCCGCATCGCCGAGCACCTGGATCCGGTTCGGGTGGATCAGGTTCAGGTGGCCGACGAGGTCGGCGCTCGACGTGGCATTGGCGACCGATTCCGAAGAGAAGCCGCGCTCCCAGCCTTCATGCCCCGTGAGCCAGCTGAGCTTCAGCATGGCGGCGTTGTCGTCGAAAATGCTCTGGGCGTTGATGCTGGACGTATCCATGAGTCAGTGACTCCAGTGTTAGCCGCTTGCCGGGCCTTACCTGCGTGTGCGCGCGCGTAGGTACTACCGCCGCCATTGCCTCAAGGTTGCCACTGAGTAAGCAGGCGATGCAACGATTCGCGGTCTTCTTCAGTGTGCAGCCGCTCGCGGGCGTCGCGATCGGACAGCAATTGCGCGATCTCGGAAAGAATTTCGAGGTGCTGTTGAGTGGCTTGCTCGGGGACGAGCAGGAAGATCAGCAGCGAGACCGGCTGGCCGTCCGGCGCTTCGAAGGGGATGGGTTCCGCGAGTCTGACGAATGCGGCGAGCGGTTGCTTGAGGCCCTTGATCCGCCCATGCGGAATCGCGACGCCTTCGCCGAGCCCGGTCGAGCCGAGTCGTTCTCGCGCAAAAAGATTGTCTGTGACGGTACTGCGGGCGATGCCGTTCTGGTTCTCGAAGATCAGGCCCGCTTGCTCGAACACGCGTTTCTTGCTGGTGACCGATAGTCCGATGACGACGTTCTCGAGGGGAAGAAATTTGGCTAAACGATTCATGTTGACAGGCGAAAACGTGGCCTGAGTTCTCCCCACCGGGGCGGTTGAGTGACGTTCCATTCGTTCGATGCTGGCGAAGACGGACGGTGAGAGTCGATCGGGAAAGCGTGAGATCTCGACCGGCCGTACTTCATCAGAACTGGCTTGACCCCGATGGTAACCGGAACATTATAGAACAGGGTGACAGCCGATGGTGCGGCGCGCCATCTATGCATATCAGGTTTTTCACCGCTTGCGGCGCGGAATATGTCGCGCTGCGCAAACGTCTGCGCGAATGATTGAGCCTGGCCTCGGCGAGGGCGCACCGGCGCAGAGCGCGCACCGGGCGCTGAAACGAAAAACCGCCCAGTTGCGGGCGGCTTGACGAGTCCCAGAGAAATCAGCAATTCCCGCGAGTTTCTCCTATTGCGGCGGCACGTCCAGTTGCGGCGCCGGCTGATACTTGATCGCTTCGTGCTGATGGCCTTGCAGACGATCCTTGTGGCGTATCACCTGTCTGTCGAGCTTGTCGATCATCAGATCGATCGCAGCGTACAAATCACTGTCACAACTCTCGACGAAAATATCCTTGCCCTTCAGGTGGAGGTTGATTTCCACCTTTTGACGCTTCTCCTTTTCCTTATGGTTGTCGACCGAGAGGACCACACTGCCGTCGATGACCTGATCGAAATGTCTTAGCACCCTGTCCAGTTTGGTGATCACGTATTCGCGCAACGCAGGCGTTACTTCGAGGTGGTGTCCACTGATCTTGAGATTCATAGTGCTTCTCCAAGCTAATGGCCGCTTGGTCCGCACAATGACAAAGGTCCGGTCGATCTGACGGCTTGCCTGTGTCGCCCCCCGGTGACGGACATCTGGCAGGTCGCAGCGGCCGGCCTGTCCGCCAGGTGCGGAGCGGCCGGTAAATGCCCGCTGCAAAACGCGGCGAGCTACAGAGACTTGCGCAGGTTGACTGCCGGGATTTTGAGCGCCTCACGGTATTTCGCAACGGTACGACGTGCGACCACGAAGCCCTGTTCCGCCAGCAGTTCGGCTATGCGACTGTCTGAAAGTGGCGATTTCGGGTTTTCCGCTCCTATCAGTTGTTTGATCAGCGCGCGAATGGCCGTGGAGGAGGCCGCGCCGCCGGTGTCCGTCGAAACGTGCGAGCCGAAAAAGTACTTGAATTCCAGCGTCCCGAAAGGGGTAAGCATGTATTTACCGGTCGTCACACGCGAGACAGTCGACTCGTGTAGGCCCAGCGTATCAGCTATTTCCCGCAAAACCAAGGGGCGCATGGCGATTTCGCCGTGCACAAAAAAGCTCTTCTGACGCTCGACAATTGCCTGCGCCACTCGCAGGATCGTCTCGAAACGCTGCTGGATATTTTTGATCAGCCAGCGTGCTTCCTGCAGTTGCTGGCGCAACGAACCGCTGCCCGGATCGCCGCGGTTATTGCGCAGAATATTCGCGTACAGATGGTTAATCCGCAGCTTGGGCACCACCTCGGGATTCAGCTCCGCCTGCCAGCCCTGTGCCGTTTTGCGCACCATGATGTCAGGCACAACGTAGTCCGCTTCGGCCTTGCCGTAGGCGGCGCCCGGAAATGGTTCAAGCGAGCGGATCAGAACATGCGCGTCGCGCAGATCGTCGTCGCTGGCCTTCAGGTGCTTGCGCAGCCGCGTGAAATCGCGCGCGGCGAGCAACTCCAGGTAATGGCCGACAATGTCTAGCGCAAGCGTGCGCGTGGGCGATGGCTCGAGCCGCAGCAACTGCAGCTTCAGACATTCGGACGCGGACCGCGCGCCGACGCCGGGCGGGTCGAAGCTATGCAGCAGCGCAAGCGCGGCGTTCAGTTCGTCGACATCGACCTCGAGTTCTTCGGGCAGGTCGGCCAGCACTTCTTCGAGCGTGGCGGCGAGATAGCCGTCGTCGTCGAGCGATTCGATCAGGAACGTGATGAGCGCGCGGTCGCGCTGGCTCGCCTGGGTGACACGTAGTTGCGCCATCAGATGGTCGCGCAGCGATGTGCTCGATTCGTGGATTTGCAACGGGGGCAGGTCGTCGTCGTCGGACGCGTTGCCGGAGCGGCCGTAGTCGTCGAGGTTCCACTGTGACGTGTCGCCGCCGCCGTCGCCCGAAAGGCCGTTGTATTCATCGACACCCTGCGGTTCGCCGCTTTCGGCTCGCTCGCCGCTGCCCTCGGACGATGCCGAACCGTTTCCGGCCATCGGGTCGGCCGGCGCCGAGGAGCCCGGTGTCTGGGCGATCACGGAGCCGTCGGCCGCAACCCGCAACGGGCTCGCAATCCACTCGTCTTCGTTTTCGAGGAGTGGATTCTGCGAGATCGCCATGGCGACTTCCTGCTGCAATTCGAGCGTCGACAACTGCAGCAGCCGGATGGACTGTTGCAGTTGCGGCGTCAGCGCAAGATGCTGCGATAGGCGGAGTTGGAGGCTGGCTTTCATGGCAAGTTGAGATTCATTGTAGAGAGTTTGCCACGACCGCGATACCTTGCGGCACACGCAATTTTTGGGTACGCCGAAATGGCGCGCCGCCCGGCGCCAGCCTGCGCCGTCTGACAACGAATGTGCGGTGCCGCAAAATTGGCGCCGCGGCCGGCCGCGCGCGCTCGCGTGGCCGGGGACGCCGTGTGTGCTTACATGCGGAAGTGCTCGCCCAGATAGACGCGCCGCACGCTTTCGTTTTCGATGATGTCGCTAGGCGCGCCGGCGGCTAGCACGCTGCCGTCGCTGATGATGTACGCGTGATCGCAGATACCGAGCGTTTCGCGCACGTTGTGGTCGGTAATCAGGACGCCGATATTGCGCTGCTTCAAGAACTTGACGATTTTCTGGATTTCCAGCACCGCGATCGGGTCGACGCCGGCGAACGGTTCGTCGAGCAGAATGAAGCTCGGATTGGTTGCCAGCGCGCGCGCAATTTCAACCCGACGACGCTCGCCGCCCGACAGCGACAGCGCCGGATTTTCACGCAGATGCGCGATCTGAAGCTCGTCGAGCAGCGCTTCGGTGCGCGACGTGATCGCGTCTTTGCCGAGGCGCTTGCCGTTTTCGTCATGCTGCAGTTCCAGCACCGCGCGAATATTCTGCTCGACAGTCAACTTGCGGAACACCGACGCTTCCTGCGGCAGATACGACAAGCCGAGCGAAGCGCGCTTGTGAATGGGCAGAAGGCTGATCGACTTGCCATCCAGATCGATTTCGCCGGCGTCGAGCGGCACGAGGCCGACGATCATGTAGAACGACGTGGTCTTGCCGGCACCGTTCGGGCCGAGCAGGCCGACCACTTCGCCGCTCTTCACGTCGAGCGACACGTCCTTGACGACCGTGCGCGAGCCATAGCGCTTCTTCAGATTACGCACGACCAGCGAACTGCTGGTGCCGGCCGGCTTGCGATGGGGGAGCGGCGTGATGGTGCTGCTTACGGTGCTCACTGGTTCGGCGCTCCCTGAATGGAGTTGGACGGCGTGAGCGTGGCCGACGCGCCGGTCAGCGGCGCGGCGCCCGCATTGCGCGGCGACAGCATCGCGCGCACGCGGCCGGTGGGGTTGCCCGGACCAGCGACGTCCTTGCCCGCCTTGGCGGTGTAGAAGTCGTTCTGGCCGTCGTAGGTGATCACGCTGCCGTGCACCTGATCGAGCAGCGTCGTCATGCTCTGCAGCCGGCGCACCGTCGCGTTGGTGGTCAGCGTGGTCAGATCCTGCTTGCCGTCGTAATCGATACGGATGGCCGTACCCTCGATGTATTCATCGAGCCCTTCGCGCTTCTGGCGGAAATACGACAGATTGTTGCCGCTCGAGGTGCCGGTCGCGAACTGGTAGCCCTGCGGGTCTTGCGACACTTCGACGCGATCGGCCTTGATCAGGATCGTCCCTTTGGTGGCCACCACGTGGCCGGTAAAGATGCTGACCTGCCGCAGGTCGTCGTAAGTCATGTTGTCAGCTTCGATGTTCAGCGGCTTGTCCTTGTCGGCGCGGTCCGCGTGCGCGAGCGGCGCGAAGCCGACGAGCGGCAACGCGACGACGAGCGCAGCGAGTGCGGCGCGGCACGCGGACAGCGCGCGCGAACGGCCGGTATCAAAACGGGGGAGCGATTCGTTCATGCAGTCACGCCTGGAATGGATTACCCGGTATGCGTTGGCTTAGTGGCCGGAATCGGACGCGGCGATTGCGCCTCTTACATTGCCGAACAATTGCATAAACCGGGTGACATTGTTGTATTTCATGCCGCTGGCAGTCATCACCGACATGCCGCGCTGAAGTTTAACTGGCTTTTCAGTCTCGATCACATCGTCGTTGACGAGGACCCTGAAATGCTCGGAATCAGCCTGCATCTGCGGATCGCCGCCGCCGGGCGCGCGCAGGATGCGGGCGTTCTGGTACAGATTGACGATCGACGCATCCGCGTTGACCGTGCCGGTATCGCCGGTCGCGGTGACGATCGGCTTGCCGGGCTGGAACGCGCGCATTGCCGGTTTGACGAGGTCGCTCATTTCGTCGTCCTCGTAATGGATCAGCGACTGCGCGGTCAGCCGGTACTGCGTCGCGCCCGACTGGTCGAGCTCGGACACCGAGAAGTTGTCCGCGAAGTAGTCCGGCGTGTGCTCTTTCGGGCGCACCTCGTTGTCGGTCTTGCGCGGCAACGTGGCTTGCAGCAGCCACCACGTGATGCCGGCGAGCGCCGCCATTGCGATGAGCGGGATCAGCGAAGTCAGGCGAAACTGGTTCATCCCACGAGGCCCCGTTGCTCGCCGCTGCACGCCGCCGCAAGCAGTGCTTCATATTTGTGCTGCGCGCGCAGCAGCGTATCGACCACTTCGCGTGCCGCGCCGTGGCCGCCGCGCGCCTCGCTGACCCAATGCGCACGCGCGATCACTTCGGGATGCGAATTGGCCGGCGCAGCCGCGAAGCCGACGCGCAGCATTACCGCGAGATCGACCCAGTCGTCGCCCATGTAGCCGCATTCCTCGGCGGTGAGGCCGGTTTGCCGCAGCAGGTCGGCGAACGCCTGCGGCTTGTCCTGCACGCCCTGGTAGACGTGCGTGATGTTCAATTCTTTCACCCGCGCCGCCACGATGCCGGACTGGCGCCCGGTGATGATGGCCGTTTCGATGCCGGCCTGGCGCAGCAGCTTCATGCCGTGGCCGTCCATCGAGTTGAAGCCTTTCATCGTGTCGCCTTCCGCCGTGAACAGCAGGCCGCCGTCGGTCAGTACGCCGTCGACGTCGAAAATCATCAGCTTCACGCGGCTTGCGCGTTCGGTAGCGGTAGGAGGAGCAACGGCCATCAGATCACCTTCTTCGAAAACAGGTCGTGCATGTTGAGCGCGCCGATTAGCTTGCCCGATTCGTCGACGACCAGCATCTGATTGATGCGATAGCGCTCCATCAGTTCCACGGCTTCGACCGCGAGTTGATCCGGCCCGATCGTGCGCGGGCCCGCGGTCATCACCGAACCGATCGGCAACTGGCGAAAATCGCCGTCGCGTTCGAGCACTCGGCGCAGGTCGCCATCCGTGAAGATGCCCGTCACACGGCCTTCGTGGTCGACGACCGAGGTCATGCCCATGCGTTTTGCGGTCAGTTGGAAGAGGGCATCGCTGACGGTCGCGTCGGGTGTGACCTGCGGCAACTGGTCGCCGGTGCGCATGACGTCGCGCACATAGGTAAGCAGGCGTCGGCCGAGCGCGCCGCCCGGATGCGAGCGCGCGAAGTCGTCGCGGCCGAAGCCGCGCGCGTCGAGCACCGCGACCGCCAGCGCGTCGCCGAGCGCGAGCGCGGCGGTGGTGCTGGCGGTGGGCGCGAGATTCATCGGACAGGCTTCCTTCGCGACGCCGGAATTCAGATGCACGTCCGCGAGTTGCGCGAGGCTGGAGCCGGGGCGGCCCGTCATCGCGATCAGCTTCGCGCCGATCCGCTTGATGAGCGGCAGGATTGCCATCAACTCTTCGGTTTCGCCAGAATTGGACAGCGCGAGGAAGACGTCGTCGGCGGTGACCATGCCGAGGTCGCCGTGACTGGCTTCCGCCGGATGCACGAAGAACGCGGGTGTGCCGGTGCTTGCCAGCGTGGCCGCCAGCTTGCGGGCTATGTGACCGGATTTGCCGATGCCGGAGACGACCACGCGCCCACGGCAACCCAGGATGAAATCGACCGCGCCGACAAAACTGCCGTCGAGCTGGTCGCGAAGCGCGCGCACGGCGTCCGCTTCGATGTCGAGTACGTCGCGAGCAAGCGTGAGTGCCCTGTCGCCATTGATTTTCGCTATCATGCGCGGAGTATAGCAAAGGCGCCTGTTCGCCGCGCCGGGCCTGCTGTGCCGGGCCGCTGTCTTCGTCGGCCTGTCGATAGTCTCATTTGCAGCTGCTTTGCAGCTCTTTAGCAGCTTTTTTCCGGCCCAATCCATTATGTCGCACGGCGTTCTCGTGCGCGGTTCCGCTGACGAACGAGGACGCTTCACCCATGCGTTTTTGCCGATGATTTCCCCGCTCGAAATGACGCTGTTTCTGCTGCTGGCATCGGTGGCGGGCGTGGTGATCTTTCGTTTCCTGAATCTCCCGCCGATGCTCGGCTATCTGACGGTCGGCATCGTCGTCGGGCCGCATGCGTTCGGGCTGATTCCCGATTCGGCGGGCGCGCAGAATCTCGCGGAATTCGGCGTCGTGTTCCTGATGTTCTCGATCGGGCTGGAGTTTTCGCTGGCCAAGTTGCGCACGATGCGCCGGCTCGTGTTCGGACTCGGCTTGCTGCAGGTGATCGGCACAGTCGGGGTAGCGGTGTCGCTCGGCTTCGTGCTGGAGCGCTGGGTGCATATCACGTGGCAGGCGTGCGTCGCGCTGGGCGGCGCGCTGGCGATGTCGTCGACCGCGATCGTCAGCAAGATGCTGGCGGAGCGGCTCGAGATCGAAACCGAGCACGGCCGCAATATCTTCGGCGTGCTGCTGTTCCAGGATCTCGCGGTGGTGCCGCTTTTGATCATCATTTCGGCGCTCGGCGGCCGCTCGGAGAATCTGGCCAGCGCGCTCGGCATCGCGGCGATCAAGATCGTCGTGGCCCTCGCGCTGCTGCTGATCGTCGGCCAGCGCTTCATGACGCGCTGGTTCAACGTGGTCGCGCGGCGCCGCTCGCAGGAGCTGTTCATCCTCAATCTGCTGCTGGTGACGCTCGGCGCCGCGTTCATCACCGACAAATTCGGGCTGTCACTCGCGCTCGGCGCGTTCATTGCCGGCATGCTGATCGCCGAGACGCCGTACCGGCATCAGGTGGAAGAGGACATCAAGCCGTTTCGCGACGTGCTGCTCGGGCTCTTCTTCGTGACTACCGGCATGCTGCTCAATCCGCGCGTGATCTGGGAGCATCCCCTCGTCGTGCTGGCGTTTTTCGTCGGCCCGGTGCTGCTGAAGATGGTCATGATTACCGGCCTCGCGCGGCTTTTCGGCGCGACGCCGGGCGTCGCGATGCGCACCGGTATCGGTCTCGCGCAGGCGGGCGAGTTCGGCTTCGTGCTGCTGAACCTGATCCTCGACCGGCATCTGGTCGACGCGACGCTGTTGCAGACGATTCTCGCCGCGATGCTGCTGTCGATGCTCGCCGCGCCGTTCATGATCCAGAACGCGGACCGCGTCGTGCTGCGGCTGTCGTCGACCGAATGGATGATGCAGTCGTTGCAGATGACACGCATCGCGACCCAGAGCCTGAAGCAGAGCGGCCACGTGATCATCTGCGGCTATGGGCGCGCCGGGCAGAACCTCGCGCGCATGCTCGAGCATGAAGGGCTCTCGTATGTCGCGCTTGACCTCGATCCCGACCGCGTCGCGGCGGCCGCGGCGGCCGGTGAATCGGTCGTGTTCGGCGACGCGGGGCGGCGCGAGTCGCTGCTCGCCGCGGGCCTGCATCGCGCGGGCGCGATCGCGATCACCTACGCGAACACGCCGTCGGCAATGCGCGTGCTGCACAACATTCACGAGATGGAGCCGACGCTGCCGGTCATCGTGCGTACCGTCGACGACGCCGATCTGGAGAAACTGCTCGCCGCCGGGGCGACCGAGGTGATTCCGGAGATCGTAGAGGGCAGCCTGATGCTCGCGTCGCACACGCTCGTCGTGATGGGCGTGCCGATGCGCCGCGTGGTGCGGCGCGTCGAGGAGATGCGCGACGAACGCTACTCGCTGTTGCGCGGCTATTTCCACGGCGCCGACGACATCGACGACGACGACGGCCACGAGCAGGTGCGGCTACAATCGGTGCCGGTCGACGAGAGCGCCGACGCGGTGGGCCGTACGCTCGCCGAGGTGGGCCTGTACGAACTCGGTGTCGAAGTGACAGCGATCCGCCGGCACGGCATCCGCGGCGTCGAACCGGACCCGTCGACGAAACTGCGCGCGAGCGACATCGTGGTGCTGCGCGGTCTGCCCGAGCAACTGGCGCAGGCCGAGGAGCGGCTGTCGAAGCACCGCCGCGCCGCCGCGGCCTGAACCCGTGAACCTGGCCCGTTCTGGCGGGCGACGCTAATTCAAGCAT
This sequence comes from Paraburkholderia youngii, assembly GCF_013366925.1. Taxonomy (NCBI): domain Bacteria; kingdom Pseudomonadati; phylum Pseudomonadota; class Betaproteobacteria; order Burkholderiales; family Burkholderiaceae; genus Paraburkholderia; species Paraburkholderia youngii. Next base: position 6,020,890 of record NZ_JAALDK010000001.1, on the reverse strand, counting down.
TTCACCGGACCTGTCGAGGTCCCTCCGGAGACATCATGTCCAACGCGCTCGCGAGCGCGCCGCTCGATGCGGCCGAGTACATCAGAAGTCACATTCGCACGGTGCCCGACTGGCCGCAGCCGGGCGTGCAGTTCCGCGACATCACGCCGCTCCTGCGCGAGCCGAAGTCGCTGCGCGTGCTGATCGACCTGTTCGTGCAGCGCTATATCGATGCGAAGCTCGATTACATCGCCGGGCTCGATGCGCGCGGCTTCATCATCGGGCCGATCGTCGCGCACGAGCTGAGTGTCGGCTTCATCCCGATTCGCAAGGCGGGCAAGCTGCCGTACAAGCGGATCTCGCAATCGTATGAACTGGAATACGGCACCGCGACAGTCGAGATTCACGAGGATGCGTGCGAGCCGGGCGATCGCGTCGTGATCATCGACGACCTGATCGCGACCGGCGGCACGATGATGGCCGGCAAGCTGCTGCTCGAGCGGCTCGGCGCGGTCGTCGTGGAAGGCGCGGCGATCGTCGATCTGCCGGACCTGGGCGGTTCGAAGCTGCTGTGCGAGGGCGGTCTTGCGCTCTATACAGTGACGAGTTTCGGCGGTCACTGAACCCGGAGGCCGTTACGGCGTGCGCCGTGACGGTCGGGTTTCTCGCCGTACCAGCAGTTAAAGTCGCACAGGCTCCGTTGGCTGCACAAGGCCAACCGGGTTCAACGACATGGCTCACCGCCAGGGCTCACCAGCCGCCCAACCCAGAAGACCACCACGATGCCCAATTTCCTGCTGTTTCTCGCCACTTCGATTGCGATCACCGTGGCGCCCGGCCCGGACAATCTGCAGGTGCTCGCGCGCGGCATCTCGCAGGGCCGCGCGGCCGGCCTCGTCGCCGCGCTCGGCTTTGCCGCCGGCATCACGTTTCATACGACGCTCGCGGCGCTCGGCGTCGCCGCGCTGCTGCGTTCGTCGCCGCTCGCGTTCGAAGCGATCAAGCTCGCCGGCGCCGCGTATCTGGTGTGGATCGGTATCAAGGCGCTGCGCAGTCAGGGGCTCGCGACCGCGCACGAGCGTGCGCCGCAGCCGCTTTCGGCTGTCTTTCGCCAGAGCGTGCTCGGCAATCTGATGAATCCGAAGGTCACGCTGTTCTTCGTCGTGTTTCTGCCGCAGTTCGTGCAGCCCGGCGGCGCGCAGAGCGTGACCGTGCAGATGCTCGAGCTCGGCGCGCTGTTCATGCTGCAGACCGTCGTAGTGTTTTCGCTGTTCGGCGTGTGCGCGGGGATCATCGGCAGCTGGCTCAGACGGCGGCCGCGTGTCGGCCTGTGGCTCGATCGCGTGGCCGGCGCGACGTTCATCGCGATCGGGATTCGCGTCGCACTGCGCGACTGACGCGCGTCACGCAACCCGTCCGCTTCCGCTTTGCCAGGTTCGCCACGACGGCGGACAGTTTGGAGTTTTCGATGACTTTGCCTTGCATCACCGCCGCGCGCCGCTTCGACGCGACCGCGCATCGGCCGTTTCTGATCTGCGCCGAACAGGTCGGCTGGATTCGCGAGCGCGACGTGCCGCTGCTCGCGCGCTGGCCCGACGTGTTTGAGATCGCGAACGACGGCGTGACGCTCTCCGCCACCTTCGATACCGTCCATCTGCGCAGCGCGGCGCTCGCTTCCGTGATCGGCGCGCTCGCCGCCGATGGGCGCATCCCCGGCTGGCGCAACGAGACCTACGCGATCCGCAATGCGTTCGACGCGCCGCCGCTCGCGTATATCGAGCGCGCGGCGTCGCGCTTCTTCGGCACGATGACCTACGCGGTGCATCTGAACGGCGTCGTAGAATATGCGGATGGCGGAGCGCCCTTTGGCGGTGCGCCCTTTGGCGGCGCGCCGCAATTGTGGATCGCGCGCCGCAGCGACACGAAGGCCACCGACCCCGGCATGCTCGACAATGTCGTCGCGGGCGGGATCGGCTGGGGCTTCGGTATCGCCGAAACGATCGTCAAGGAGTGCTGGGAAGAAGCGGGCATTCCAGCGGAGATCGCGGCGGGAGCGGTCGCGGGCCGCACCGCGCACGTGCTGCAATCGCTGCCGGAAGGCACACAGGCCGAGCAGATCTTCATCTACGACCTCGCGCTGCCCGCGGACTTCGCGCCGCGCAACCAGGACGGCGAAGTGGGCGAACACCGGCTCGCGCGCATCGATGAAGTCGCGCGCTGGATCGAGGAAGGCGCGCTAACCGTCGACGCCAGCCTCGCGACGCTCGATTGCCTGCTGCGCCGCCGCTGGATCGACGAGGACGCGTGCGAGGGCATCGACGCGCTGTTCGCGCCGCCGCCGCTGGGCTAACCGAGGCTCATCGGTCAGGCCCGCCCCGCAGCCAGTACCACTGAAACAAACCACGCATTGAAGAAGGGAGTCACCGAGGTCATGTCGACCGATCACAGCTTTATCCTCAAACTGTCGTGCGCCGACCGGCCCGGCATCGTTCACGCCGTGTCGGGCTTTCTGTTCGAGCGCGGCAGCAATATTCTCGACTCCGCGCAGTTCGGGGACAGCCGCACCGGCGAGTTCTTCATGCGCGTGCATTTTCAACAGGTGGGCGGCGATCCGGGCCTCGACGCGCTGCGCGCGTCGTTCGTGGCACTCGCCGAGCAGTTCGGCATGAGCTGGGAGTTGCACGACGCGAACGTGAAGCCGCGCGTCGTGATCATGGTGTCGAAGATCGGCCACTGCCTGAACGATCTGCTGTTTCGCTACCGCACCGGTCAGCTGAACATCGACATCCCGGCGATCATCTCGAACCACAAGGAGTTCTACCAGCTCGCCGCGAGTTACGACATCCCGTTCCATCACTTCCCGCTGCTCGGCGGCACGCCGGAAGCGAAAACCGCGCAGGAAGCGCGCGTGCTCGAAGTGATCAGCGAGCATCAGGCTGACCTCGTGGTGCTCGCGCGCTACATGCAGATTCTGTCGCCGAACCTGTGCGAGGCGCTCGCCGGGCGCGCGATCAACATCCATCACTCGTTCCTGCCGAGCTTCAAGGGCGCGAAGCCGTACTACCAGGCGTTCGACCGCGGCGTGAAGCTGATCGGCGCGACGGCTCACTATGTGACGACCGATCTCGACGAAGGTCCGATCATCGAGCAGGAAGTCGAGCGCGTGGACCACAGCATGACACCGGAACAACTGACGGCGATCGGTCGCGACGTCGAGTGCGTGACGCTCGCGCGTGCGGTGAAGTGGCACGTCGAGCATCGTGTCGTGCTGAACGGCAGCAAGACGGTGGTGTTCCGCTAAAAATTGCACCGCTAACACCGCGCCGCTCGAGGTCGGCGCGGTCCTTTCCCCGCTTGCGTTACGAACGCGCTGCCGCGCCGCCCGTGCTTTTCCCGAGATTCGCGTTTTGCGCGGAACGGCGTCGCGCGCTCAGCTTCTTCAGCCAGATCAGCAGGCCCGTGACGCTCAGCACGGCCACCGCTACCCCCGCCGCGCTGATCAGAATCCGCCCGCCGAGTCCGAGAATGCGCCCCGAGTGCAGCGGATACTGCATCTGCAGGAAGATATCGCCGGCCGTGCCCTGACCGGGAATCCGCGTGGCGAGCCGCTGGCCGGTGGCGGCGTCCCAATACATCCACGGGTTGCCGAGTCCGGCGTCGCCGTGGTCGTTGCCGGCCGTGTAGAAGCCGACGCCATACGCATGCATGAATTCGGCGTAGTAGAGCCCGCCCGGTGGCGCGGCGACATGCATTTCCTTGCCGGCTTGCCCGGCGAGTTCGACGATGCGCTCGCGGCTCAGCACCTGATCGCCCGGTTGCGGTGCGCGCAGGATTTCGGGGTTGCTGAACGGATCGGGCGTCAATGTCGACAGGCGTGACACGATCGGCCGCACCACCTGCGACGACAGATTCATCGAAATCGACGTCAGCGCGACGATTGCCAGCAGGCCCCAGATCCATATTCCTCCGGAGCGGTGCAGATCGAACGTCAGCGCATAGCCGCCGCGTTTCAGGCGGAACGCGAACGACTTGCGCCAGGCCCTCAGGCTCGGAAACGACAGGCACAGTGCAATCACGCTATCGAACAGCCACACGATGCCGACGATCCCCATCAACCACGTGCCGATGTCAACGCCGCCGGTGAACGGCAGCTGCAGCGTGTAGTGCAGCTTGTAGATGAACGGAATCAGGTTCAGCCGCGCGAGCGACACGGCGCCCCATTCGCGGCGTCCCTGGATCTCGCCGGTCACGGGATCGACGGCGATCTGGTTGAAGTCGAGCGGATAGGGCTGCTTCGTCGCCGGGTCCGTGCGCGGCAGCACCATCATTTGCAGCGCGTGACCCGGTTCGACCTCGAGCGGTAAATAGGTCACCCGAAGACGCGGATCGGCGGCTTCGACGCGATTCGCCAGTTCGAGGCCGGGCAGCGTCGGCCCAGCCGTGCGAGCCAGGTAGAACGACGGATTCAGCGCGGCATCCAGCGGGTGCTCCCACGCGATGATCGCACCGGTAAGTCCCGCGACGAACAGAAACAGTGCAGTCGCGACGCCGAACCAGCGGTGCAGGCGGACAAGCTGGCGTCTCATGCGCGAGCCGGGCGGAATCGCGGGCGGGAAATCAGCTGAAACGTCACGATGCGGACTGAGCGTAAATAGGAATTGTTCGCATCTTAGGGGGCGGCGCGTTCGGCTGCAAGTTTTCTGTCAGCAGCAGGCGACGGTGCCGCGTCGCGGGAAGCATAAAAAAAAGCGGCGCCGAAGTGCCGCTTTCGCTTCCGTCGCCTGCGTGGACTGCCGGGCGTGCAGGCCGATGAGCGCTAGTGAGCGCTGACTTTGAAGGCCAACCCAGCCCCGCTCACACCAACCGCAAATAAATCAGCTCACGCTTGATGTACGCATAAAAAATCGGTGCCGCAATGACCCCGGCGATACCGAACGCTGCTTCCATCACCAGCATCGCGATCAGCAGTTCCCACGCGCGCGCCTCGATTTGCCCGCCGACGATCCGCGCGTTCAGGAAGTACTCGAGCTTGTGAATCAGGATCAGGAACACGAGCGACATGATCGCCGCCGGAAAACTGACCGACAGCGCGACCGCGACGATGATCGTGTTCGAGATCAGATTGCCGATCACCGGCAGCAGACCCACGATGAACGTGACGAGCACGAGCGTTTTTGACAGCGGCAGCCGGTCGTGGAAGGTCGGCAGGATCACGAGCAGGAAGATCGCTGTGAATACCGCGTTGAGCGCGGAAATCTTCACCTGCGCGAACACGATGCGGCGAAACGCTTCGGCAAAACGCGTGACGCGCGTGACAAACGCCGTGGACAGCGGCAGCCGCTGCATATGCTTCTGCGCGCCGACCGCGATGATCGCGCCGATGATCATGCCGATCAGCACGTGAGTGAACGCGCGCGCGGCGGTCGTGCCGCTTTGCTGCAGCATGTTCGCGTGCGTGTGCATCAGTTCCGCGGCCTTCGTCTTCATCTGTTCGGTGTCGACCGGCAGATAGTTCGCGACGAACTGCGGAATCCTGCCGCGCGCCTGGTCGATCAGTTGCATGGCCTGATCGAGCAGCGCCTGCACGCTGGGCACGTCGTTCTCGAAATGCGAGATGATGCCGAGCGTGAGCCCCGTCAGCGCGCCGACGATCACCGTCGACAGGAGCACCACCGCGAGCCAGCGTGCCCGCCTGCTCGACATGTGGCGCTCGATGCGCGGCGCGATCATTTGCACGAGCTGAAACACCAGCAGCCCGGCGAGCAGCGCGCCGAGCAGCTTCAGTTCGATGACCGCCCACATGCCGAACAGCATCACGACGTAGCTGCCGATCTCGACCGCCGACAGCTTCGGCAGACTCATGTCGCTGGTCAGCCTGACCGGGCGCGGGCGCAGGTCCTGCACCCGATCTTCTTCGCGCGCCTGATTACGCTTGGTCATGGCTTATCCCGTCTCCAAACCTCGATAGTGCAGCGTTATTTTGTGCTGGCGGCGCGCTTGAGCAGCGGCGCCAGATATTGTCCGGTAAAACTGGCCTTCGACTTCGCGATCTGCTCAGGCGTGCCCTGGGCGATGATCTGCCCGCCGCCGGCGCCGCCTTCGGGGCCAAGATCGATGACCCAGTCCGCAGTTTTGATTACATCGAGATTATGTTCGATGATCACGACGGTATTACCCTGGTCACGTAACCGGTGTATGACTTCCAGCAACAGCGCGATATCGTGAAAGTGCAGGCCGGTGGTCGGTTCGTCAAGGATGTATAGCGTGCGACCGGTATCGCGCTTGCTCAGTTCCAGCGATAGTTTCACACGCTGCGCCTCGCCGCCCGATAGCGTGGTCGCCGACTGACCCAGGCGGATATAGCCTAGACCCACGTCCAGCAAGGTTTTCAGCTTGCGCGCGACGACCGGCACGGCCTTGAAGAACTCATACGCGTGCTCGACCGTCATGTCGAGCACTTCGCTGATGTTGCTGCCTTTGTACTGGATGTCGAGTGTTTCGCGGTTGTAGCGCTTGCCGTGGCACACGTCGCACGGCACGTACACATCGGGCAGGAAGTGCATTTCGACCTTCAGCACACCGTCGCCCTGGCACGATTCGCAGCGCCCGCCCTTCACGTTGAACGAGAAGCGGCCCGGATCGTAGCCGCGCTCCTTGGCGGCCGGCACGCCCGCGAACAGCTCGCGGATCGGCGTGAACAGGCCAGTGTAGGTCGCCGGATTCGAGCGCGGCGTGCGCCCGATCGGCGACTGGTCGACGTTGATCACCTTGTCGAAATGTTCGAGGCCCTCGATCGACTCGTACGGCGCCGGCTCCGTGGCCGAGCCGTACAGATGATGCGCGACCGCCTGGTACAGTGTGTCGTTGATCAGCGTCGACTTGCCCGAACCGGACACGCCGGTCACGCAGGTCAGCAAACCTACCGGCAGATCGAGCGTCACGTTGTGCAGATTGTTGCCGTGCGCCTCGACGATGCGCAGATGCCGCTCGTCGGGTTCCTTGCGCTCGTCCGGGTATTCGATCGTGCGCGCGCCCGACATGTACTGGCCCGTCAGCGACGCCGCGTTCTTCTGTATCTCTTTGGGCGTGCCCTCTGCGATCACCATGCCGCCGTGTTCGCCGGCGCCCGGGCCCATGTCGACCACGTAGTCGGCCATGCGGATCATGTCCTCGTCGTGCTCGACGACGATCACCGAGTTGCCGAGATCGCGCAGATGCTTGAGCGTCGAGATCAGGCGGTCGTTGTCGCGCTGATGCAGGCCGATCGACGGTTCGTCGAGCACGTACATTACGCCGGTCAGCCCCGAGCCGATTTGCGAGGCGAGGCGAATGCGCTGCGCTTCGCCGCCCGACAGCGTTTCCGCGCTGCGTTCGAGCGACAGGTAATCGAGCCCGACGTTGTTCAGGAACATCAGACGCGCGACGATTTCCTTCACGACCTTGTCGGCGATCTCGCGCTTCGAGCCCTCGAGGCGCAGCGTCTGGAAGTAGCCGAGCGCATCGCGCAACGGCCAGCCGCTGATCTCGAAGATGCCGCGCGCGTCGCTGTCGGCGCCGATGCGCACGAAGCGCGCCTCGCGACGCAACCGCGTGCCAGCGCACGCCGGGCACGGCTGGTTGTTCTGATACTTGGCGAGTTCTTCGCGTACCGCGGACGAATCGGTTTCGCGGTAGCGCCGCTCCAGATTCGGGATGATCCCTTCGAACACGTGCTCGCGCACCGACGTGCGGCCGCGCTCGTTGATGTACGAGAACGGAATCTCCTGCTTGCCCGAACCGTACAGCAGGATCTTGCGGACTTTCTCCGGCAGGTCCTCGAACGCGGTGTCGATGTCGAAGTCGTAGAACGCCGCGAGGCTCTGCAGCATCTGGAAATAGAACTGGTTGCGCCGGTCCCAGCCCTTCACCGCGCCCGCCGCCAGCGACAGCGACGGATGCGCGACCACCCGTTTCGGATCGAAGAACGTGATCTGGCCGAGGCCGTCGCATTCGGGGCACGCACCCATCGGGTTGTTGAACGAGAACAGCCGCGGCTCGAGTTCCTGCAGCGAATACGAGCAGATCGGGCAGGCGAACTTCGAGCTGAACAGGTGCTCCTTGTCCGTATCCATTTCGAGCGCGATCGCGCGGCCGTCGGCGAGACGCAGCGCCGTTTCGAACGATTCGGCGAGACGCTGCTTCATGTCGGGACGTACGCGCAGACGGTCGATCACGACGTCGATTGTGTGCTTGTCGTTTTTCTTCAGCTTCGGCAGCGAGTCGACTTCGTAGATTTTCGCGGTGCCTTCGTTGGCGGTGCCGCCTCCCGAGCGCACGCGAAAGCGCACGAAGCCTTGCGCCTGCATGTCCTCGAACAGATCCGTGTGCTCGCCCTTGCGATCGCTGACGACTGGCGCGAGGATCATCACGCGCGTTTCTTCAGGCAGTGCGAGCGCCGCGTCGACCATCTGAGACACGCTTTGCGCTTCGAGCGGAATCTCGTGATCGGGGCAGTAGGGTGTGCCGACGCGCGCGAACAGCAGACGCAGATAATCGTGGATTTCGGTGACGGTGCCGACCGTCGAACGCGGATTGTGCGAGGTCGCCTTCTGTTCGATCGAGATAGCCGGCGACAACCCTTCGATCAGGTCGACGTCGGGCTTTTCCATCAGTTGCAGGAACTGCCGTGCATAGGCGGACAGACTTTCGACGTAGCGCCGCTGTCCTTCCGCATACAGCGTATCGAACGCCAGCGACGATTTGCCGGAGCCCGAAAGCCCCGTGATAACGACGAGCTTGTGACGCGGTAGGTCGAGATTGACGTTCTTCAGGTTGTGGGTGCGAGCCCCACGAATACGGATTTGTTCCACGGATTTATTCCATGAACTGCGGAAAGGGAAAGAGGCCAAACCTGCTACTATAACGACTTTTCCAGACCGCCGTTACGGCGTGCTGACAGCGGGAAAGAGGCGTAGCTGGGGCCGTTTTCCGTGAGTACAAGATGCCGCGAGCGTCGGCGAGGACGGTAGGGCACGGGCTTTGCGCATTGCGATGTCTCTTCGGCGCGGACCTGCCGATATGCCGAGGCTAGCCGCCCGCCTGTTCGTCCTGCTCCACTGTGCCGGCGCTCAAGGCTGTCCCCACGGGCTCGCCGCCCGGTTCATTCAAACAACGCTTCGATGTCCAATCCGTCCGCCATCTCCACACGCATGAGCGCGCCCGAATTGCGCGCGACCGTGTCGCTTGCCGCCATCTTCGCGCTGCGCATGCTGGGTCTCTTCATGATCATGCCGGTGTTCTCGATCTACGCGAAGACCATCCCCGGTGGCGAGAACGTGCTGCTCGTGGGCATCGCGCTCGGCGCGTACGGCGTCACGCAGTCGATGCTCTACATCTTCTACGGCTGGATCTCCGACAAGGTCGGGCGCAAGCCGGTGATCGCGACGGGCCTGCTGATCTTCGCGATCGGCAGCTTCGTAGCGGCGGGCGCGCACGACATGACGTGGATCATCGTCGGCCGGGTGATTCAGGGGATGGGGGCGGTGTCGTCGGCGGTGATCGCGTTCATCGCCGATCTGACCGCGGAGGAACATCGCACGAAGGCGATGGCGATGGTCGGCGGCAGCATCGGCGTGTCGTTCGCGGTCGCGATCGTTGGCGCGCCGATCGTGTTCCACTGGCTCGGCATGAGCGGGCTCTTCACGCTGGTCGGCGTATTCGCGATCCTCGCGATTGGTGTGGTGCTGTGGGTCGTGCCCGATGCGCCGAAGCCGGTGCACGTGCGCGCGCCGTTCGCCGAAGTGCTGCACAACGTCGAGCTGCTGCGCTTGAATTTCGGCGTGCTCGTGCTGCACGCGACGCAAACCGCGCTGTTCCTCGTCGTGCCGCGCATTCTCGAAGCAGGCGGGCTGCCGGTCGCATCGCACTGGAAGGTGTATCTGCCGGTAATGGGGCTGTCGTTCGTGATGATGGTGCCGGCGATCATCGCCGCCGAGAAGCGCGGCAAGATGAAGATCGTACTGTTGTCGGCGATCGCCCTTATCCTGATCGGCCAGTTGTTATTGGGCGTTGCTCCGCATACGATTCTGAGTGTGGCGGCGATCCTGTTCGTGTACTTTCTCGGCTTCAATATTCTCGAAGCGTCGCAGCCTTCGCTGGTGTCGAAGCTCGCGCCCGGTACCCGCAAGGGAGCCGCGGCCGGCGTGTACAACACCACGCAGTCGATCGGTCTTGCGCTGGGCGGGTTGGTCGGCGGCTGGCTGCTGAAGATGAACGGCCAGAGCGCGGTTTTCTTCGCCTGCTCCGGGCTGGTATTTTGCTGGCTTATAATCGCCGCAAAGATGAAACAGCCGCCGCGCAAGGCATAACGCAGCGTACTCGGGGCACTTCCCGAATCATCCAGAACTCACCCGGCGGCGGGCAGAGGCGCTCTTCTGGTCTCGGGCCCGCCGGCCATGAGACGCGAACCGCGTAGTGCCGCGCCGCCTGCAACAGGAATCAACAGGAGAAATTCATGGCATCCGTGAACAAGGTCATTCTGGTCGGCAACCTCGGCGCCGATCCGGAAGTCCGTTATCTTCCGAGCGGCGACGCAGTGGCGAACATCCGCCTTGCGACGACGGACCGCTACAAGGACAAAGCGTCGGGCGAGATGAAGGAAGCCACCGAGTGGCACCGCGTCGCGTTCTTCGGCCGCCTGGCGGAAATCGTGGCGGAATATCTGAAGAAGGGCTCGTCGGTGTACCTTGAAGGGCGCATCCGCACGCGCAAGTGGCAAGCCCAGGACGGCACCGATCGTTACTCGACCGAGATCGTCGCGGAACAAATGCAAATGCTCGGCGGCCGAGGCGGCGCTTCGATGGGTGGCGGCGACGAAGGCGGTTATAGCCGTGGCGAGCCGTCGGAGCGCAGCGGCGGCGGTGGTGGTCGCGGCATGTCGTCGGGCGGCGGCTCGCGTGGCGGCAGTGGCGGTGGCGGTGGCGGTGGCGGCGCGAGCCGTCCGAGCGCGCCGGCTGGCGGCGGCTTCGACGAGATGGACGACGATATCCCGTTCTGATCGTTCCGGCTCAATGCCGACCCGACCAGCGTCCCGCTGATCGACACAACGAGAAAGGCCCGCTTTTTGTGAAGAAAGCGGGCCTTCTGTTTGCCGGCATTTTTTACGTTACACGCGCGCACGGAGCCTGCCTGCCCGCCGAACGTCACCTGCTCAAATGCTCCAACGTGTCCCGCAACGGCAGACTCGAAATCACGATCGGCCCGGTGAACGGCGTATCCAGATCGACGATCACATAAACCGCCGAAGCAATCGACACCGCTCCCAGCGTGATCGTCACCAGCGCCAACGCATTGCGCGGCGCGATCAACCCGAAGCTCAGAAAGATCACGCCTAGCCAGAACGTCAGCGTCCAGAAGAACGGCTGCGAAATCGAGCTGTGCGCTTCCTCGATGATCTTCCAGCGCGCGTCGATGACGCGTCGGTACTGAATCAACGCGTCATCGAGCGCGCGTTGCTGCAACGCATCCTGCGTGCGCAGTTGTCGCAATTGCCTCCCCACCGTGGTCAGCATGTCGCCCAGACGAACGTTTTCGAGTTGCTGCGAATTGTCGGGTGAACCGAGATCGCGCGGGTAGTCGCCGCTCGGCGCGGGCTCGCGCGGCCACGTCGACGCGATCGCCGCCGCTGTGTACTGGCGCAACAGGCGCCGCGACTCGTCGGCCGCGCTGCCGAGCTCACGCAGCGTCGTGTCGAATTCGATCAGCTCGGCCGCATAGGTGCGCATATCGTTCGACGCCGTATCGAAGCTCGATTTCGCCGATGCCGTCATCAAACCCAGCACCAGCGCGGCGAACGTCACCAGCATGCCGATCACGAGCTGCACGAGCTGTACGGTCTCGTGCGCCTTGTGCTCCTCCGGCAGCAGCGGCCGCACCCCGACGCCGAGGCCGGTGGCGATCAGCAGCAGCGCGAACACGAGTACGGCCGAACCGATTTCCGACATGGGCGCGCTCCGGGCGGGAAGGGGCTTCGACAAAAGGGCCGCAGCAAACCGGCTTTGAGACTCCATTGATGTAACGCAAGCGGGGCGAGCGATCAACCATAAAGTTTTCGACCGATACGCCGTTGTCCTCAATGTGCTGTTTGCTTAATTTTCAGACAAGTTGCGGACCGGGCCGAACGGCGTGGGCGCAGCCTGCGTGGCCATGCAGCTATCGTCAACGATACGGAACCATCGGCCGGGCAGCCCAAGGAGACCAGTCCGATGTTGAAAAAGCTGTCGATTCGCACCAGCCTCACTCTGATGATCGTGTTCTTCGGCATCGTGCTGCTGCTCGGCGCGGCTGCGGGATTGTTGTCGCTGCGCTCGTCGAACGCGTCGCTGCAGCAGATGTACACGGTCGACACGCCCGCCGTCGCGGACCTCGAAGGCAGCTCCGGCCAGTTGCTGCGCCTGCGTCTGGCGCTTGCGACCTACGCGTCGCTCGTCGCGCTTAACGACCAGGACGGCGCGAGCGCGGTGCTCAAGCGCTTCGATCAGTACCGCAAAGCCTCCGACGAGCGGCTTGCCCACTATTTGAGCCATGCGGGCACGGATGCCGATGAGCAGCATCTGATCGCCGACATGCAGCAAAAGCGCGACGCGTTTCTGCGCGATGGCGTCGATCCGACGCTCGCCGCGCTGAAGTCGACCGACACCAACGCCTTCCAGCAATTGCAGGCGCATAAGCTGCCGTCGCTGTACAGCGCGTACGAGAAGGCCATGCTCGCGCTCGAGCAGTTGCAGCTCGATCATGGCGCACAGCGCTATCAGGATGCGCAGGAGCTGTTCTACGCGATCTGCACCGCGGTGGCGATCGGCATTGCGCTGTCGCTGGTCGGCGGCTTGCTCGCCCGCTTCGTGCTCGTGCGCGCGATCGTCGCGCCGGTCGATGCGACGATCGCGCAGTTCCAGCGCATCGCCAACGGCGACCTGAGCGGCCGCGTCGAAGTGCTCGGTGGCAACGAAATGGGTCGTCTCGCGGCCGCGCTGCGCAAGATGCAGGAGTCGCTGATCGCGACCGTCAACGCGGTTCGTCAAGGCACCGAATCGATCGATACCGGTGTCACCGAGATCGCAGCGGGCAATGCCGATCTGTCGCAACGTACCGAGGAGCAGGCCGCGGCGCTCGAGGAAACGGCCGCCAGCATCGAAGAGCTGACCTCGACGGTCAAGCAGACGGCCGACAACGCGAAGCAGGCGAGCACGCTCGCGCAGGGCGCCTCGACGCTGGCCGCGCAGGGCGGCGAGTTGACCGAGCAGGTGGTCGGCACGATGCACGGCATCGTCGACGATTCGCGGCGGATCGCCGATATCGTCGGTGTGATCGAGGGGATCGCGTTCCAGACCAACATCCTCGCGCTGAACGCCGCGGTCGAGGCGGCGCGCGCCGGCGAGCAGGGACGCGGCTTCGCGGTCGTCGCGAGCGAAGTGCGCTCGCTCGCCCAGCGCAGCGCGGCGGCGGCCAAGGAGATCAAGGGCTTGATCGATGCGTCGACCGCGCGCGTGGAGCAGGGCTCGCAGCTCGTCGAACGCTCGGGCACGACGATGAACGACATCGTCGGCGCAATCGCGCGCGTCAGTTCGATCATGAACGAGATTGCGGCGGCAGCGCTCGAACAGAGCACCGGCATCGATCAGGTCAATCGCGCGGTCGGTCAGATGGACGAGGTCACCCAGCAGAACGCGGCGCTCGTCGAGCAGGCGGCCGCGGCGGCGAGTTCGCTGGAAGATCAGGCACGGCGCCTGTCGGCGGCGGTGGCGGTGTTCCGGACCGGCAGCGAGCCGCGCGGCGGTGTTGCGGCGCCGGGCACGAAGCGCGCGGGCGGTGTCGGCGCGCGGAGCCTGGATAGCGAGTTTGTGGCGGCGTGACGCGAGCCGTTGCGCTGCGTCACCGCGCAGCTTCCCACTACTGCATGGCCGCGTAATACCTCGACACGGCGTCCATTTCCTCGGGCGTCATCTGCCGCGCGACATGGCGCATCTGCTCGTTGATGTCGTTGTGCCGAGCGCCCGAAGCGAACGCTTGCAACTGCGCGGTCAGATAGGCCGCCGCCAGTCCGCCGAGCCACGGTGCCGCGCCTTTGCGGTCTAGCTGTCCATGACACGCCGCGCACGGCGCGATATTGCGTTGCGGATCGCCCTGCATCACGAGCCTGACAGCAATCGGATCGGGTCCTTCGCCGGCCCGGGTTTTCTCGGCCGCTGGAGCGAGTGGGAGCGACGCGTAGTAGGCGGCCAGATCGTGCAGATCCTGGTCGCTGCGTCCCGCGATGATCTCCTGCATCACCGCGCTTGGCCGCTGGCCGCTCTGAAAGTCGCGCAGTTCCTTGTAGATCGCGTCGGCGTACTGTCCGGCTAGCGGCGGCGCGGTGACCTGCACGGTAGCGAGCACGCCGTGGCACATCGAGCAGTGCTGATTAGCAAGCGTCGCGCCGCGGCCGATCGAATCCGCCAACGGGTGGTTCGCGCCCGAAGGCGGCAATACGACGACGTCGCTCGGCACCTGGCTCTTCTCGTTGCCGCTGTACCAGCTCGACGGCACGCCGGCGGCGCCGCAAATCCTCGCCCACAGGCTGAGGTCGCCGAATGCGCTGCTAGCCGACGGCAGCCATACGAAGCCGATCAGGATCGCGACGATCGCGATCGCAACCGTGCCGCCGACGCTCCACACGAACCACGGATTGCGCAAGGTGAACAGGCGTTCTTCATTCATCGCGGAGCTCCGACGACGACTGCCGGCACCGAAGTCTGCGGCAGTCTGAGCAACTGGACGATCGGGAAGCTGTAGTTGACGACCGTGAGCCCGATCATCAGCGCGACCCACAGGCCGAAGCTGTTGAGCGCGACCGGCACGCGCTCGACCGGGTGCGCCGCGACCGCGAAGCGGAACGCCGGCGGTTCTTCCACGGGGCCGAACTGCGATTTCGCGAGGATATAGACGAACTGCAGGCCGGACACCAGCAGGATCAGGCCGCCCACCGCCGACATGACGACCCACACGCCCTGTCCCTGCACGCCGGGCATCGCGTAGTCGTAATAGGCCATGCGGCGCGGCGCGCCGAGCAGGCCGACCCAATGCCACGGTATCGTGACCACCATCATGCCGATGAACCACAGCCACAATTGCGTACGCATCAGTTTCACCGACACGATCGCGCGGCCGGTCAGTTGCGGCCACAGTTCGTACGCAATCACGAAGTACATGATGACGATCGCGCCGCCGAAAATCAGGTGGAAGTGGCCGGTCACCCACTGCGTGTTGTGCACGGTCGAGTTCAGCTGATAGCTCATGTTGATGAGGCCGCCCGCGCCGCCGAAGCCGAGCATCACGAACGAGAACGCGACCGCCAGCATGATCGGGTTGCTCCACGGCAACGCGGTCAGCCAGCCGAGCGCGCCCCTGCCGCCGCGCAGCCGGCCGGCGATTTCCACCGACGCGCAGATCGTGAACACGGTCAGCAGCGTCGGCACCGACACCATGCCGGTGAACACCGCGTGCACGAACTTGAAGCCAGCGCCGACCTGCGGATCGACGAACAGGTGATGGATGCCGATCGGCATCGCGAACACGAGGAACAGGATGAACGACACCCGCGCCATCGAGTCGCTGTAGAGCCGTCCGCCGATCGAGCGTGGCACCAGCGTGTAGAACGCGATGTAAGCCGGAAACAGCCAGAAGTAGACGATCGCGTGCAGCGTCCACGAGAACAGCACGCGCGCGAGGCCGGCGTCGATCGTATGGGCGAAGCCTAGTGCGACCGGCAGGATCTGGAACAGGATCTCGAGCGCCGCGCCGACCGCGGTCCAGGCCCACAGGTACGCGCCCGCGACGTTCGCGAACATCGCGAGCGGCACGGGCTTGCCCGGGTTCGCACGCTTCCAGATGCGCAGGTTCACATGCATCAGCGCGACCCAGATCCACGAGCCGACCACTACGAGCACGACGCCGAGGTAGTAGAACGGACTGCCGACCATCGGCGGATAGAACGTGTAGAGCACCGAGGCGCGGCCGAGCGCGACCGGCACCATCGCCATCACCGCGCCGACCAGCAGCATGATGAGCGCGGCCCACGCCCATTTGAGGCCGACGAGGCGCTGCCCGAGCGAGAGTTCGACGATCGCGTAGCCGAAGGCCATCGCGACCAGCGTCGGCATCACGTAGGCCATCACGGTGCCGTGCGCGGTGACCGAACGGTAGTACAGCTCAGGATCGCCGATCCACGGCAACAGGGGACTGCGCACCAGCATCTGCCATGCGCCGAGGCATAGCGCGATCGCGAACGTGATGAAGGCGAGCCAGAAATGCGCGAGTACGAGTCGCTTAGCGTGGAACACAGCTCAGTCTCCGTGATTGTCGTGCCTGCTCGAAGAAGGCGGCTTTGTCGATCACCTTCACGTGCGCCCACATGGTCTGATGGCCGAAGCCGCAGAATTCGTGGCACGGCATCGCGTGATCGGCGGGATGGTCGAACTGCGTGTTCAGCGTCGCGACGTAGCCGGGCACGACCATCGTGTTGATATTGGTGTCGGTGACGAGCAGGCCGTGCACGACGTCGGCGCTGGTGGTGCGGATCGTGATCGGCGTATCGGCGGGCACCAGCAGACATTGCGGCGTGAACGAGTACTGCTGCGCGACGAAGCGCACGATCACCGAGCCGTCCGGCTGCACCGCGCTGCCGAGATTGTCTTCGGCGAATTCGCCGGATAGCTGCAGGCGCGACGGATCGATCGTCTCGACGCGCGACGGCGGCATCATCGACCAATGCACGCCCACGAACACGATCACGGCGAGCATCAGCACGATCAGCGCGACCGCGAAGATCGCCCAGCGCCGCTCGGCGCGCAATGCGACCGCATGGCCGCTACCGGGTTGATGAGAGGAGTCGGTCGACATGGTCAGTGGATGATGCCGCGCGGCAGAAACGCGAAAAAGTAGAAGGCGAACCAGATCAGCATCACGATGACGGCGGCGACGCCGGCCAGCGCGATCGCGCCGCGCGGACCGGACGCGACGACGTGTTCGACTTCGCCGTCGGTCGGCGCAGCGGCGCTGGGCGGGTCGTTCGCTTTCATGTCGATGGTTCTCCTATGCGGCGCTTCGGTGTGGCCCTTTCGGGACGGCAACTCAATGCAGCGGTGCCTTGCGCAGCTCGTTGACCTCGCGGGCCGTCACCGGCAGCCCGTGATTGCCCCACGCGGTGCGGATGAACGTGACGACGGCGGCCGCTTCGGCGTCGTTCAGCTCCTGGCCGAACGGCGGCATGCCGAACGGCTGCGGATTGCGTTTGGTGCCCGGCGGGAAACCGCCGTTCAGCACGATGCGGATCGGATTGACGGCCGAGTCCATTTCGATCGACTGGTTGCCCGCGAGCGGCGGGTAGTGCGGCAGCTGTCCTTCGCCGTTGTCGCCGTGGCAGATCGCGCACTTGTCCGCATAGATCTGCTTGCCGAGCGCGAACACCTTCGGGTTCGGCGTCGCGCTCGGACCGGTCTTGCGGCCGCCCTGGTCGGGCAGCGACTTCAGATAGACGGCCATCGCGCGGATGTCTTCCTCGCTCAGATGCTGCAGGCTGTGATAGGTGACCTCGGCCATCGGGCCGTAGACTGCGCCGCGATTGGAGATGCCCGCCTGCAGCAGATCGACGATGTCCTGGATGCTCCAGTCGCCGAGGCCGCCGTCCTTGTCCGAAGTGAGCGACGGCGCGTACCAGTTCTGCACCGGAATCAGCCCGCCCGCGAACTGCTCGCGCGGCGACGAACCGCCCAGCATGTTGATGCGCGTGTGGCACATCGTGCAGTGCCCGAGCCCCTCGACCAGATACGCGCCACGATTCCATTCGACCGATTTGGTCGGGTCGGGCTTGAACTCACCCTCGTGGAAATACAGCGTGCGCCAGCCGTACAGCAGATCGCGCTGATTGAACGGGAAGCGCAGCGTGTGCGGGTGATTCGGCTGACGCACCGGCTCGACGGTCTTCAGGAACGCGAAGATCGCGTCCGAGTCCTCGCGCGTGACCTTCGTGTACTGGGCGACCGGCATTGCCGGATAGATCGGCGCGCCGTCCGGCTTGCGGCCGGTGCGCATCATCTTGAAGAACGCTTCCTCGCTCCACGTGCCGATGCCGTACTGCGGGTCCGGCGTGATGTTCGGCGAGTACAGCGTGCCGAACGGCGTTTCCATCGCGAGCCCGCCGGCGAACAGCCGGCCCCGCGGCGCGGTGTGGCACGCGATGCAGTCGCCCGCGCGCGCGAGGTATTCGCCGCGTCTTACGATCTCAGGGCGAGTGTCGGGACTGGTTCCAGCCTTGGCAGTTGCTTCCGCGCCTTGGGGCGCGGCGGTCGCGGCATGCGCCGGCGTCGTGAGCGGTCCATGGACCAGCAACGCGAGCGCGAAGCTGCCGGTTGCAAGGACGCTAGCCATGCTTGCCGGGCGCAGCCAACCGGGCGGGCGGAGTGTCGGCTTCATTGCGGTTGGCTCCCGCAAGCGAGGGGCAGCCGCTCGGCGGATGCCGGTGCGGGCCGGGGATCGGCGGGACGCGGCTGGCGCGCGAGCCAGTTCGATACCGCGGCGATGTCGTTGTCGTTCAGCTTGAGCGCGATCGTGCGCATGCAGTCCGGCGCGAGCGCGTGGCGGGTGCCTGAGCGCCACGTACCCATCTGTCCGGCGATATAGCTCGCGTGCAAGCCGAGCAGGCCCGGAATGCCCGGCTGCGTGCCGGTCATGCGGGCGCCGTGACAGGCGATGCACGCCGGTATGCCGCGCGCCGGGTCGCCATGCGTCACGAGCTTTTCACCGGCGGCAAGCAGCTTCGGCGACAGGGCGGCGCGCTCGGATTCGGGATAGGGCGGCTGCAGGGCCGCGAAGTACTCGCTGATCTGGCGCAGGTAGTCGTCGGGCAGGAACGCGAGCAGATAGCCCATCGGCGGATAGGTGCGGCCGCCGTCGCGAAACGCGATCAGCTGGTTGAACAGGTACTCGGCCGGCTTGCCGGCGATGCGCGGGAAGTAGTCGTTTTTGCGTCCCTGGCCCTGCTCGCCGTGACACGACGTGCAAGCGCGTATGCGCTGGTCCATCGATGGCGGCATCGCGCCGGACGCGTCGGTGGCCGCTAACGCCGCGCCGCTCCATAGCGCTTGAAGCGCGCACAGCACGAACAGGACCGCAGAGCCGATAGTTTTGCGATACACACCGGGCCTCGTTTTGGAACGTTCTTATCGCTCGATTTATATACCCGGCGCGGGTGTGCGGATTGACTCATGGATCCGGAAACGGCGCATCTCGGGACTAGCTGCTTTTAATTGACTTGCTATTAACCGCTATTCGGAACGGGCTTGTTCGGGAACGCGAACTACAGAAGCGCCATGATGATGCAATTGTCCGGCCAAAACTTTGATCTGCGACAATGATCCGCGCTGGAATGCGCCTGGGACGGCGGCTTTCGGGCTCCAATGAGCGACGCGTGAGGCGCTGAAAAGCGCGTGATATCCAGTAGCAGCGTGCAACAATTTGCTGGATGCGTCAATAGAGAATACGAAGGTAAACGGGCGTTCCGATAATGCGGACCGGCTTGGATGTACGGCTTGGCGCGGTGGATTTGTTGCGCCTCGGCTTATCGATGTCAATGCATCAGGTTGATGCGATTAGCTGATGTCGATCCATAAATTTTGCTGTGAATTTTATTTGTGCCGGGGTCTGCGTCTCATTCGTGTGGTTTCACATTTTGCGCAAACGGCGGTGGCTTCATGCGAAGAGTCGCACGAGCGCATCACGTGCATTGCCGACCAGTTCGCTTTCGCCCGGACGCCGCGGCAACAGATGAAACTCGATGGCGGGCAGCGGCGGCAAGCCGATGTTCGCGGCGCACGCGACCACGCCGCCGCCGAGCGACGACTCGTTCAGACAGGAAATCCCCAGCCCCGCCTTCAAGGCGAGCTGCAGCCCCGCGACGCCCGACGCCGAATGCGACACCACGTACGCTACCTTGTGTTCGTCGAGCAGCTTGACGACGAAGCGCTGCAGCTGACAGGTCGTCGGCAGCAGCACTAGTTGATACGGTGTGGCGTGGCGGGTGGGGGCATCGGCGCAGCTGGCCCATAGCAGCTTTTCGCGCCGCACGACGATGCTCGCGGCACCGGCACCGCGTGCGCGCGGCTGGCCGATGACGAGCCGCGCCGACAAACCGATGTCGAACGACGCGTGATCGTCCGCGCCGCTGTCGATCACCGCGCTCGGCAGCACCGTC
Organism: Paraburkholderia youngii; assembly: GCF_013366925.1. Taxonomy (NCBI): domain Bacteria; kingdom Pseudomonadati; phylum Pseudomonadota; class Betaproteobacteria; order Burkholderiales; family Burkholderiaceae; genus Paraburkholderia; species Paraburkholderia youngii. Next base: position 6,000,648 of record NZ_JAALDK010000001.1, on the reverse strand, counting down.
ACGTGCAGCTTCAGCCGCGGATGCTGTTCCGAAAACGTCTTGAGGATGCGTGCGATGTCGTGCGGGCGGTAGTAATCGGTGATTGCGATGCGCAGCTCGCCGTCGAGCGAGCGGCCTTGCAGGTCGTCGAAGGCCGCTTCGCTCATCGCGATGATGCGGCGCGCATGCTCGAGCAGACGCCCGCCAGCGGGCGTCGGGTTCACACCTTGGCGGCCGCGCACGAGGAGCGGCTGGCCGGCGCGCTCCTCGAGCTTTTTCAGCTGCTCGCTTACCGACGACTGTGACAGGAACACGCGCTCGGCGCCCGCCGACACTCCGCCCGATTCGGCGACGGCGACGAAGGTCCGCAACTGTGCAAGGTCGAAACCACGCTGGCTCATGATTCGGTTTTTCCGATGGCAGTAATCTGAATTTCCGGCTTTTCCGATGGAATGCCCAGCCGTAGCATACCCCCGAATACATGCGGAGGGTGTGATGGAACACAGATCTATGACAGCGTCGCGCGGCACCGGCGAGCGCGGCGCGCGGCATCGCTGGAAGGTGCTGGGCGTGGGCTTTGCCGCGAATGCGAGCTTTTCGGCGGCATTTTCGGGAATTCCGACGACGGCAGTGTTCCTGCGCTCGGACTACCACCTCGGCAACCACGGGCTCGGCCTCGTGCTCGGCATGCTCGGGCTCGGCATTGCGGTCAGCGAGTTGCCGTGGGGACTGCTGACCGACCGTTGGGGCGATCGTCGCGTGCTGCTGCTCGGCTTGCTGTCGACCGCGGCCGCGCTCGCCGGTCTCGCGCTGTTCGTGTCGCCGGGCGACGCGCGGGTGCCCGGCATCGTTCCGCTCGCGCTCGGGCTGCTGCTGGTCGGATTGCTGGGCGGCAGCGTCAACGGATCGAGCGGCCGAGCCGTGATGGCGTGGTTTCGCGAAGGCGAGCGCGGTCTCGCGATGAGCATCCGGCAAACCGCCGTGCCGGCGGGCGGTGGACTCGGCGCATTGGTGCTGCCGGTGCTCGCCTCGCACTTCGGTTTTGCGAGCGCTTATGCGGTGCTGGCGTTGGCATGCGCGCTCACCGCGTGGTTCGCGTGGCGCTGGCTTCACGAGCCCGCGCAGGTGATTGCGACGGCCGGCGCAGCGGCGGCCAGCGGGCGGGGCGCAGACGCTTCGAACGTCGGCGCGCCGCTGCTGATGCGTTCGCCATTGCGCGACATTGCAATCTGGCGCGTCGCGCTCGGCGCGGGCGCGCTGTGCGTGCCGCAGATTGCCGTGATCACGTTCGGCACGGTGTTCCTGCACGACTTCGGGCGTGCCGGCGTGTTCGCGATCAGCGTGACGATGGCCGCGGTGCAGACCGGCGCCGCGGTCGCGCGGGTCTGGAGCGGCGCGTGGACCGACCGGCGCGGCAACCGTCGTGCGTATATGCGGGCATGCAGTCTGTTGACCGCCGTGCTGTTCGTGCTGCTCGCGCTCGCGACCGGGCTCGTCGGCATGCATCGCGCCGGGACGGTCGCGCTGTTCGCGCTGATGATCGTGTTCGGCGGAGTTAGCGCGTCGGCGTGGCACGGCGTCGCGTTCACCGAACTCGCGTCGCTCGCCGGTACGCGCCGCGCGGGCACCGCGCTCGCGATGGGCAACACCTGCGTGTTCCTCACGCTGTTCGTGACGCCGCTCGCGATTCCGGCGCTGCTGTCCATCGGAGCATGGCCGCTGGTGTGGACCGTGGCGAGCGCGTGTGCGTTGCTCGCGTTGCCAGTGTTTCCGCGCGCCGCGTCGACGCGTGCGATGCGCGCGACGAGCGCTTGTGATGCGGCGTGAGAGATGATGTGAACAGCGCCCGCTTTGCGTTTCGGAATTGGTTTTGATTCGATTCGAATAACGCTGCGCATATTGCTCGGTAGAACTATAAATTATCCCAATCAGTCAACCGGATTAGGAACGCTCCGATTGTCGTGAATTTGCGAGGGTGATGAGATGGCTTTTCCGGCACGTCGCTTGATTGACGCGGCGAAGGTCGACGCCTGCCGCCTGCACAGCCACCCCCACACGCATTCCGACCATTCCGATAACGAGCGAGACTAATCGTGACAAATCTTCGAATCATTCTGGCGGACGATCATCCGTTCGTCCTGCTTGGCCTGAAATGGACGCTGGAGGCGCACGAAGGTCTGACTGTCGTCGGTCAGGCGCAGACGCCCACCGCGTTGATCGCGTTGCTGCAACACACACCGTGCGACGTGCTCGTCGTCGATCTTTCCATGCCGGAGCCCGCCGGCGAGATTGGCGACGGACTCGGCCTGATCCAGCGCATTCGTGGCGAGTGGCCGTCATTGCGCGTCGTCGTCGTGACCGGGCAGACGAATGCGGCGATGTTGCGCGTCGTCGCCGCCGATGCCGCAGTCAGCGTGGTCGGCAAAGCCGATTCGCTCGAGGAACTGCCGCGAGCCGTCTGCGACAGTGTGCGCGGCGCGCGCTACCTGGGCCGCTCGGTGGTCGAAACGCTCGAGCGTTCGCAGCCGGACAACGGTCGGTTCGTGTCGGCACTGCTGTTGTCGAAGCGGCAGACCGACATCGTGCGCAGACTCGTGAGCGGCGAGTCCATCGTGCAGATCGCGGCGGCGCTCGGCTGCCATCGCCGCACGGTGAGTCGGCAAAAGCGTGAAGCGATGGCGCGATTGGGCGTGACCGACGACCCCGAGCTCTTTTCCTGTGTGCGCGCCTGCGGCTCGCTCCTCCTCGAACCAGAAAACTAAGCATCGGGCACGCCGTCGTTCGGTCCATTTCAGAGCGCTCTGATGTTTGTCGCAAAAGAAATGCTCGACCATTGCGTGAGCGCCGGTCACACATAACAGGGTGTCGAGAAATGAAAGTATCGAGGAGCGCCAGAAGATGAACCTCATGGCTGCATCAGGCACGCCTGTTCGAACGATCATTGCGGACGATCATCCGCTGGTTCTGCTGGCTATAGAAAATCTGATTGGCAACTATCCCAACCTGAAGGTGGTTGGCCGTGCGGCGGATGTCGCCGAACTGTTGATCGAAGTCGATCGCTGTCCTTGCGATCTCGTGCTGATGGATCTTTGCATGCCAGGAGGGAACAACGAAAACCGGTTCGACATCGTCAGGCAGTTGAAGGCGCGCTATCCCAACGTGGCGCTCGTCATCCTGACAATGGAAACGGAAGCGGCGACGCTGCGCAAGGTGATGTCGCTGGGCGTGGATGGGCTGCTGAGCAAACGTGATCGTATCGATCTGATCCATGTGGCGCTGGTCATGGCGCTGGCGCGCGAGTGTTATGTCGGTCCGGCGGTGCGCGCCATGCTGGCCGACGTAACGCTGACGCAACGTCTCGACTTCGTGCGCGCCACCCTGTCTCGCCGCGAGTTCGAGGTATTTACGCAGTACGCGTCAGGGCTCTGCGTCACGGAAATCGCCCTGCGGTTGGGACGTAGTGTGAAGACGATCAGCGCGCAGAAGTGCATGGCCATGCGCAAGCTATCGCTGAATAGCGACGCCGAACTGTTTCGCTTCGCAGTCGAGTACGGAGTAGTGCCAGACCGGCTTGGTCAGGTCCGCTAACCGGGCGGCAACCTGCCGCGCATGGGCGCGGCGAATAGATCGGCATAACCGGGGAGACACTTTTGGTGCGGTATGCCGATCGACACCATAAGAAAGTCACGGAACAGAATGACAAACAAGATTCACGTCGTCGTGGCGGACGATCACGACTCCATTCGCGCGGGCGTCCGATCGCTGCTGCGCGACAAGCCGAATATCGAGATTGTTGGCGAAGCTGCCGACACCCGTGGTCTCGCGAAGCTGCTCGAAGCCTGCGCGTGCGACGTCGTCGTGTCGGACATCGGCATGCCGGGACTCGACGGAGATACCAGCGCGGTGCCGCTATTGCGTCGGCTGCTTCGGCGCACGCCGCATCCCCACGTGGTCGTGCTGACCATGATTGGGCGCGCGCATGTATTGGCCGGCTTGCGCAATATCGGCGTGACTGGAATCGTCGACAAGCGCGACGCCGTGGACGCATTGATCGACGCGATCGAAGCCGTTGCCGCCGGAGGCACCCATCTATCGGAACAGGTTCGTGCCGCACTGGCGGCCGCGGAGCCTACTTCGCCCCGGCGCGGCGGTGCGATGAGCGCACGCGAGTGGGAGGTGTTTCAACTTTATGTGCGAGGCCTCGCGGTGCACGAAATCGCCACGCGTCTGCGACGTAGCGACAAAACCATCAGCACGCAAAAACGCAGCGCGATGCGCAAGCTCGGACTGGAAACAGAAGCTGACCTGATCAACTACGCCACTCAGATTGGGCTGATATGAGGCGGCGGGATGGTCACATTTTCTTGCTTGCGACGGCTTTGATGTAGTCCTTATCAGACTTATCTGATTGGCATGGCTTGCGGGGGCCCCCAATAATCCTGGCCGCCGCCGGTCATTGCGCGCCTTGCGCCGCAACTGCCGCTATGGCTAGTTCGTGATCCGATTAGCAATGGATCAAGGGAATCCGGTGCAGACATCTTCGCGCGATCGCTCGGAGTCTGTGCCTCGTACTTGACGGATGGGGTAGAGATGGTTGCGCTAGGCAAGCGATTGTGGAGCGAGGGAGTGGGTACGGCCTGGCTCGTGTTCGTCGGCTGCGGCAGTACGGTGTTGGACACCACGGGCATATCGCAGGCTAGTGGCGCGCTGCAGATGTCGTTGGCGTTCGGGCTTGCACTCGCTACTGGCAGCTATGCGTTCGGCAAGATCTCCGGCGCGCATTTCAATCCTGCCGTCACCATCGGTCTGACCGTCGCGCAGCGCTTTCCGGTGCGTGATCTGTTGCCCTATATCGCTGCGCAAATCGGCGGCGCGATAGTCGCCGCGGCGCTTCTCGCCTACCTCGCTAGTGGGCGGCCAGGTTTCGAACTCGCCGCGAGTGAATTCGCGGCGAACGGTTTCGGCGCTCATTCGCCCGCTGACTATCCATTGCATTCGGCGCTCGTCGTGGAAGTCGTGCTGTCGTTCGTGTTTGTCGGGACCTGCCTGCTGGCCGTCGTTCGAAAAGAGTTGGCAACGGTTGCGCCGTTCATCACCGGCGCATGTCTGATGCTCGTCTACCTGGTGTCCATTCCGGTTACCAACGGAGCGGTCAATCCCGCCCGTTCGACAGCGCAGGCAGTGTTCGTCGGCAACTGGGCGCTGGACCAGTTGTGGCTGTTCTGGGCCGCGCCGTTGGCCGGCGCAATCGCGGCTGGCGTGCTGTTTTCGTTTCTGGACGGTCGAGTTGATTCGTCCGCGGTGTCATTGGACGGACAGGGTGACGTTTCGTGAGCGGGGGACGCTACTCACCACTTCCGATCGATGCGAGTTCTCAAGGCGAGGTGACGCTGAGGTTGGGGCTGCGGCGTTTGTTGCGGTGTCTGTGGCAGCGCTCGCCGCGCCACTCAATGATGCGTTGGCTGGCGTTATGTCTGCTGGCGGCTTCGCATGCGGTCTGCATGGCCGCGCCTGCCGGCGCTGCGTCAGAGTCACCCGTCATCTCCACAGTGGGAGCCGATGCTTCCGCTTCGTCACCCATTGCATTTCCTTCCAGACTGACCGTGGGCATACTCGAAGGTGGCTGGCCGCCGTTCGACATCCCGCGGGGTGGCCAGCTCGCCGGCGTCAGCGGCGACCTGTTGCGCGCGCTCGTGGGGCCGAACGTCGTCATCGAGACGAAGAGCTTTCCCGACATGGCCAAACTGGTCGCCGCGGCTTGCGCCGGCGAGGTCGACCTGCTGACGAGCATAGCGCGCACGCCGCAGCGCGAGCGCTGCCTCGGCTTTACGGCTCCCTACTTCCACTCGTTCGCGTCGGCCGTCGTGCGTCGCGACGATGCCCGGCATATGAAACCCACCGACCTCGCCGGCGCGCGTATTGCGATCGAGCGCGGTTTTGCGCGTGAGCGTTTGTTGCGCGCCGGTTTTCCTCGCGCGAAGATCGTCTCGTTCTCGAGCACGCACGAAGCACTGAACGCGGTACTGCATGGCGATGCCGACGCCTATTTCGGCTTCACGCCGGTCGTGCAATACGAACTGGCGACCGACGCGTATCGCAATCTGCGCGTAGCGTTCGAGCAAGGCGGCAAAGCGCTCGACCTGCGCTTTGCGGTATCGCCCCGCCAGCTTGCCTTGCGCGATCAACTGAACCGCGCGCTCGTGTCGATGAATCCCGCCGAGGCTGCCGCGATACGCGCGCTTTGGCTGTCCGGCAACTTCAACGCGGCGCCCGCGACGGGTGCAGCGCGCTTCGCGCTAACGCCGGAAGAAGAGAACTGGCTGCGTTCGCTGCCGCCGCTGCAGATCGGCTTCGACGACGACTGGGCCCCGTTCAGCTATGTTGACGCCGCCGGTCGCCCCGTCGGTCTGACCGCCGATTACCTCGCCTACCTGAGCAGCACGCTCGGTGTCGTGTTCAACCGCGCGCGCACGGCCGACTGGGCCGCCACCATCGACGCGTTCCAGCGCGGCGAGCTCGCGATGCTGTCCTCTACATCGAGTCGCGGGGCGCTTCTCGTGGGCGCCGACCATAGCCGCGTATACGAGAGCGATCCGCTGGTGATCGTCGGACGCAGCGGCGTGCCCACTCCATGCTGGTTCGACGACATCACGTCGTGCCGCGTCGTAATGTCGCCGCACGTAGCCGGTTCGGTGCCGCTCGCGTTGGGGGCGGTGCCGGTCGATCACATCGTCGTCGCGGCGAGCCTGGGCGAGGCGATGCGCATGGTCGCGAGCGGCGAGGCCGACGTACTGGTCGGCAACGCTGCCGCGATCAACGTGCAAATCCGGCAGCATTACACAGGCGCACTCAGGGTGCTCGACTCGCTCGGTGAATCCGACTCGTTATATTTTGCTGTACGCGAGGATCTGAGCCCGCTCGTCAAGCTGATCGATCGCGCGTTGCAGGCGATGCCGGCAGCCGAAAAGCAACGCATCCGGCGCAAGTGGGTGAGCCCCGCCGCGCCGGACAACGCGATGTGGAGCGTGACCGCGGTGCGGTTGCTGCCGGTGCTGATCGGCATCGGCGTCGTGCTGCTGGTCACGTTGCGCGCGTATGTGCTGCTGCAACGCGAAGTCCGCCTGCGCAAGCAGACCGAGCGCGAACTCGCGCTGCAATTGAACTTCCAGGAAACGATGATGAAGACAGTGCCGTATCCGCTCATCGCGAAAGGCCTGGACGGACGATACATCGCGATCAACGAGGCTTATGAGAAAGCGTGTGGGCGGGAGCGGAAGGACGTGCTCGGGCGTACGACGGCCGAGGTCGGCACATGGGGCGACGCTAACAGCCGCGTGCTCGACGACATGACGCGCGAGCTCCTGCGCGGCGGCGGCATCGCTAAAGTCGAACTGCAGTTCGAGGACGGTGCTGGCGAGGCGCGGCATGGGATTTTCTGGACGAGCGTCTGTGAAGGCGACGATGGGCAGCCGGCGTACGTGCTCGGCACGATGGTCGATATCACGGACATCCGGCGCGCCGAAATGCGCGCGCGCGAAACCGAACGGCGCCTGTTCGACGTCACGCACTCGTTGCCGGCCGTCGTGTTCCAGATGCGGCGCTCGCCGGCCGGTGCCTATTCCTTCCCGTACATCGGCGGTGACGCGCGACATCTGCTCGGCGACAGCGATTCGCAGGGCGGGGCGCGAGTCGACTTCCAGCGCATATCGGAGCTGGATCGGCCGCTCGTTCTCGCCGAGCTCGAGCGTTCTGCGATCTGTACCTCTCCGGTGCATATGGAGTTCCGCGTCGAAAGCGCCGGTCAACTCAAGTGGGTGCGGGCCGAGCTGGTGCCGCGGCGCGATGCCGATGGCGGTGTCCTGTGGAGCGGCTATTGGGTCGACGCGAGCGTCGAGCGCGCGCGTTCGGAGGAACTCGCCCGAGCTCGCGATCTGGCCGAGGCGGCCTCGCGCGCGAAGGACAACTTCTTCGCGATGATGAGCCACGAAATCCGCACGCCGATGAACGGCGTGCTCGGTCTCGTCGAAGTGCTCGAACGCACGCCGCTCAGTACCGACCAGAGCGAAATGCTCGGCATGATCCACGAGTCGGCGGGCGCGCTGCTGCAGATTCTCGATGATTTGCTCGACTATTCGAAGATCGAGGCGGGTCGGCTTACGCTCGAAGCCGAGCCGATCGATCTCCGCGAGCTCGTCGATAACGCGGTGGGCCTGCTCGCCGGGCGCGCTCACGAAAAAGGGCTGAAAGTGCGCGTCGACATCGCGAGCGACGCCGCTGCGACGCTCCGTGGCGACAGCGTGCGTCTGCGCCAGATCCTGTTCAACCTGCTCGGCAATGCAATCAAGTTCACGCCGAAGGGCGGGGTGGGTGTCAGCGTAGCGGTCGTCGAAGATTGCGCGGATTCGCAGACGTTGGAGCTGACCGTTCGGGACACCGGCATCGGCATCGCACCCGATGTGCAGGCGGGGCTATTCGAGCCATTCGTGCAGGCTGAGTCGTCCACCACGCGGCGCTTCGGCGGCACGGGCCTGGGGCTGACGATCTGCCGCAAGCTGATCGACCTGATGAACGGCACGCTCACGCTGCACAGCGAACCCGGCCACGGCACGAGCATGATCGTGCGGCTGACGATGCCGATCGTCGAACAGTGCTATCCGATCAACGGTCTGCGCGGCAAACTCGGCGTAGTGGTCACGCGAGATCGACGCATCGGCCGGGCCCTCGCACACTTCGGCAAGGCGCTCGGGCTCGAACTGCGCAGCCTCTCGGCCGATGCGGCGACGCTGGGCAAAAGCGACGTGCTGAGCCGCGCGGATCTGCTGTTCGTCGCCGAGGACGTCACGTTGCCGGCACATATCGGCAGGAATGCGCGCATCGTCACGCTGACCGAAAAACCGAAGCCGACCGGTTACCGCATCCTCGACGATAAGGTGCGCGTCAGCACCAATCCGATTTCGTGGCGCGGCCTCGGCGCCGCGTGTGCGGCCGCGACGACGGGGCTGCCGTCGATGGTCCCGATGGCGTCGCGCGTGGTGGGCGCGCCGTTCACGACCGACGGCATCGCGCCGCCGCCTGATCGCGAACGCGCGCTCGCGAACGGGCGGCTGATTCTTGTCGCGGAAGATCATCCAGTCAATCAGGAGTTGATCCGTCATCAGCTCGCCTTGCTGGGGTTCGCGTGCGACGTCACCAACGACGGCGCCGAAGCGCTCGCCGCGCTGGAATGCACGAGCTATGGCTGCCTGATCACGGACTGCCACATGCCGAACCTGTCCGGCTATGAACTGACCCGTCGCATCCGCGAAGCGGAGGCACTGCACGACGGCGCGCAGCGTCTGCCGATACTCGGCATCACGGCCAATACCGCGCCCGATGACCTGAGTCTGTGCCGCGAAGCCGGCATGGACGACAGTCTGATCAAGCCGACCCGGCTCGCCACGCTGCGCGACCACCTGAGCCGCTGGTTTGGCACTGACGCCGAGTGGCCCCCCGCGCCGGCGGAAACTTCCGATCGCGTCTCGACTGCGTCGGCCGGCGAGCGGCAGGCCACACAACCTGTCGGTGCTGAACCGTTCGTGCCCGTCGACCTCGCACGCATGACGCAGTTATGGGGAAGCGAGTCGACGGTCAAGGCGTTGCTAGATTCATTCGTCTCGTCGATGCGCGACGACATCAACGCGCTGGCGACGTTACTCGAACGCGCGGACATGGAGAGGGTGCACGAGTGGCTGCACCGGGTGATGGGGGCGGCGAGCGTGTTGCAGTATCCGCCGCTCGTACAGGCGCTCGAAGCCTATCGCCGCGTCATTGCCGCGAAGTCGCCGCAGCAGGTGCGTGACGAGGGGTATGCGCTAATTCGGCAATGCGAGGCGATGCTCGATGGGATCGAACAGCAGGCCGGATTGCTCGCGTAGCGAGCGGCGCGCCGTAACTTCGCGCAAACACCCAAGCGATTCAAACGGCGGCAACCCAAATCAGGACGAAAAAAACGCGGCCGAAGCCGCGTTAAAGGTTTGGAGACGTCCTTCGATGAAGGAGTCACTTCTCGCGAGTCGAAGCATACCAGGATTGACATCATTTATTTATTACGAAACGCGCAATTATATTTTCGATTAAATCGACTAAAGCCATTTCGCACTACGTCTTTGCAGGCCATCATTCCAGTCGACTCCATATGATTTGCACTAGTATGTGGAAACTCCGCACGGCCGACACGGCGCCGCGGCGGCGCGTCAATGTCCGGAGAAGACCATGATTTCGCAGCGAAAATTTAATCTGGCCGTAGTGTTGTGGGCGCTTGCATCGAGCGCTGCATTTGCGGATACGGTTGCGCTGAAGGCGAATCTCCAGCCGTCGAGCGAAGTGCCGCCGCGCGTAAGTCACGGGCATGGCATGCTGAATGCGACCTTCGACACGTCCACCCAATCGCTGCAGTGGACTGTTACTTACGAGGGCTTGAGCGGTCCGGTCACCGCCGCGCATTTCCACGGTCCCGCGCCGGTCGGCCAGAATGCGAAGGTCCAGGTGCCGATCGAGAAGAATGGGCTCGCGAGTCCGATCAAAGGCACGGCGAAGCTGACCGAGCAGCAGGTCACGGATCTGATGGCGGGGCAGTGGTACTTCAATGTACATACCGCGCAGAATCCGACGGGCGAAATTCGCGGGCAGGTGTTGCCGGCGAACTAGGCGGACTCGCGGCGGCTGGGCGCGCGTGCCGCGGCCACGATCACAGTCACGCGCCTGGAACCCGCCAAAGCACGGTCCCCTGCCAACCCACGTACCCTGACGGGACTTCAACGAAGGAGCATGTCCCGATGAGCTGGCAAAGCGCGCTCGCGTGCTGGTATTTGCGCAGGCAGTTCCGGCCCGAAACCCTCAAACCGTTTATCAACGTCGAACGGGCGCGCGCGCTGACCTCGAAGCGCGTGTGGTCGCCACGCGTGCCGCGCGGCTGGCATCTGCGCGAAACGTATCGCGCAGGCGACGCGCCGCTCGTCGGCGAATGGCTGGAGCGCGTGGACGGCGGCACGGCCGGCGGCGCGGAGCCCACGGTGCTGTATTGCCACGGCGGCGGCTACTACTTCTGCTCGCCGCGCACGCACCGGTCGCTAACGTTCGCTCTCGCGACCCGCGCGGATGCGCGACTCTTCTCCCTCGACTACCGTCTCGCGCCCGAGCATCGCTTTCCGGCCGCGCTCGACGACGCCATCGCCGCCTATCGCCAGTTGCTCGCGATGGGCATCGCACCCAGCTCGATCGTGATCGCCGGCGACTCGGCCGGCGGCGGTCTCGCGCTCGCCACGCTGGTCGCGCTGCGCGACGGGGGCGCGCCGATGCCTGCGGGCGGCCTGCTGTTCTCGCCGTGGACCGATCTGGCGACCACCGGCGCGAGCCTGCGCACCAACGACAGCGTCGATCCGATGTTCTGCGGCGCCTCGATCGAGCGCGCGGCCAAGGTCTATCTGGGCGACGCGTCGCCCACCCATCCGTACGCGTCGCCGGTCTATGCGGACCAGCACGGTCTGCCGCCGCTGTTCCTGCAGGCGGGCAGCACCGAGGTGCTGCTCGACGACACGCGCCGCGTCGCCGACAACGCGCACGCGGCAGGAGTCGATTGCGAATGCGAGGTGTGGAAAAACCTGCCGCACGTGTGGCCGATGTTCGCGCCGTTCATGCCGGAGGCGAACCGAGCGCTCGATCGCGCGGCCGCCTTCGTGCGACGCACGACGAGCCGCGCCGCTAACAGGGCTCAGGCGTCGAGCGTGATGTCGAGCGTCCGATAGACGGCTTCGATCGTTTGCTGGCCATATTGCCGCTCGAGCCGCCGCACGGTGAAGTGCCCGTGCGCGACCTGCTGGAAATGATCGATAAACACGGTATTGACCATCGCGCCGAGCACCGCGCCGATCGCCGGAATCGATTTGGCCGCGATCTGCTCGCTGACCTGCACCGAAAAGCGCGCGGCGATCGCGTTGATGAGCCGCAACAGAGCCGCCGAGCCGTGGGCCGTGAAGCCCTTGCTGGCCACCTCGGACGACGCCTTCGACACCGCCTGCGCGAGTGCGCCGCGCATGAAGAAGTAGCCGAGGTCGGCGTCGTCGTCCTCGCTCGAGGTGCCGCCCATGCCGAGCACGGTCAGGCATTGCAGCTGCGTGTCGACCGAGGTCAGGTCCTCGCCCTCGCTGCGCGCGATGTCGCAGATCGAGCGAAACATCAGCGTGGTCGTGACGGGCAGCTCGACCGGCAGCGCGAGCAAGCCAAACGCGCCGCCGGCCGCACCGGTCGTCGCGACCGCGAACTTGTGCAGCAGGTTGTTCGGCTTGTCGGGTGCGAGCAGCCTGGCGTCGTCGCGCCGGCCGAGCGTGCGCAGCGCGATCGACAGACATTTGCGCAACGCGGCCTGCGTCGCATCGGACACTTTTTCGTTGGCGAACGCCGGAATGCGCGACAGCAGCTTTTCGATCGGCGCGCCGACGACGCTTGCGAGTTTCATTGCGAGCGCGGGGCTTTCGAGCTGATGTTTGGCGCGCCGCAGCGCGGCGAGGTCCTGCTCCGATAAGGATGGTGCTGCGAGCGAACTCGGCTGCATGAGCCTCCCTGGCATGTCATGGCGTGGGTACTCCAAGTGAGTCTACCGCGTTGCAAGACGTGTTCCGTCCCGCGTGGAGCGTTGCAGCGTGGTATGATTTGCAATCCTTTGACACGTCAACTTTTGCTGCATCAAAAATGGCTGTCCATACCGCCGCCCACCATTCGAGTGGGCAAGTTTTACCATTCCGCGAATCCCTGCTGGCCATGCTCGGCATCTCCTTCGTCACGATGCTGGTCGCGCTCGACCAGACCGTGGTCGGCACCGCGCTGCCCACCATCGTGTCCGAGCTCCGGGGCTTCGAGCTGTATGCGTGGGTCGCCACCTCGTATCTGCTGAGCTCGGTGATCACCGTGCCAATCTTCGGCCGGCTCGGCGATTACTACGGGCGCAAGCCGTTCGTGATCGCATCGATCGTCGTGTTTACCGGCGCCTCGGTGCTGTGCGGCGCGGCCAACGACATGCTGTTTCTCGTCCTCGCGCGCGGCTTGCAGGGCATTGGCGGCGGCATGCTGGTCGGCACCGCGTTCGCGTGCATTCCCGATCTGTTCCCCGATTCCGTCGTGCGGTTGCGTTGGCAGGTGCTGATGAGCTCGGCGTTCGGCATTGCCAATGCAGTCGGGCCGTCGCTCGGCGGTTTTCTGACGCAGTACTACGGCTGGCGTTCGGTGTTCTACGTGAATCTGCCGGTCGGGCTGCTGTCGCTGTTTTTCGTCTGGCGTTTCCTGCCGCATCTGCGGCACGTCGAGCATGAAGGCAAGATGCGGCTCGACTGGCCCGGCGCGCTGTTGATCGCGATCGCGCTCGGCTCGCTGCAACTGTTCGTCGAGTTGTTGCCGAAGCATGGCATCACGCTGAGCGCGTTCGCGCTGCTCGGGCTGAGCGTCGTGTCGGCCATCGCGCTGTGGAAATGGGAAAAGCGTTGCCCCACCGCGATTCTGCCGGTCGACATGTTCCGCAACCGTAGTCTTGCCGCGCTGTTCACGCTGGCCGTGCTCGGCGGCTTCACGATGTTCTCGCTGCTGTTTTACGCACCGCTGCTGTTCCAGGGCGGCTTCGGCATGTCACCGAAAGAGGCGGGCCTAGTGATCACGCCGCTCGTCGTGTTCATCACGATCGGCAGCATCACGAACGGGCGCGTCGTGTCGCGGATCAAGAATCCGAACCTGATGCTGTACATCGGCTTTGCGATGGTCGCGCTGTCATGCCTTGGCATCGTCGTCGCGACCCGTTCGATGCAGCAATGGGTACTGATGTCGTTCATGGTCGTCGGCGGCCTCGGGCTCGGTTTCGTGATGCCGAACCTGACGATCTTCGCGCAGCAGACCGCGGGCCGCGAACACCTCGGCATCGCGACCGCGCTGCTGCAGTCGCTGCGGATGATCGGCGGCATGATCGGCACCGCGCTGACCGGCACGCTCGTGACTCATATGTACACGAGCGGCGTGCGCAGTGCGCTCGACGGCGCGGGCGCGTCGCACTGGTTCGGCGATCTGGGCGATCCCCAGATCCTGATCAACCGCGATGCGCAGACTACGCTCGTCAACCAGCTGACGCACGCGGGCCACGACGGCGCGATGCTGCTCGAAAGCGCGCGCGAGTCGCTGGTCGGCGCGATTCATCTGGGTCTCGCGATGGCCGCGCTGATAGCCGTCGTGTCGGTGTGGCAAAGCCGCCGCGTGCCGCCGGTCAAGCTGCAGCGCAAGCTCGAGCCGGTGATTCACGCAGACTGATTTTTTGACTTGGTGTTGGACAGGCAGATTATGGAAGAACAGGACCGCGTCGCCGTCATGCAGCAATTTGGCCGCACGTATCGGGCATTCATGTCGGCATTCGAGACCCAGGTGGGTCATCCGCTGCCACGCTGGCGCATTCTGCTCGCGCTGCACGAGCAGGCCGGCGAGTCGTCGCAGAAGCGGCTCGTCGAGCGGCTACGCGTCGATCCGGGCGCGCTGACGCGGCAGTTGAAGGCGCTCGAAAGCCTGGGCTGGATCGCCCGCAGCATGGATGCGCGCGATAACCGCGTGACCAACGTGCGCCTGACTGAAGCAGGTCGCGACGCGACCGAAGCGAGCCTGCCGCGTCGCCAGGCGTTCTTGCACGACACGATGGCAGGGTTGCCGGATGAGGCGCTCGCGGCGTTGTCGAGCGCGCTGAAAATGCTGGAGACGCGCATCGGCGAAGTGGCGGCCAATGCGGGCGCAGCGGCCGGCGCCGCTGGAGCAGCCCAGGAAACCGCCGGCGACGAGGCGGCCCAACGCGTGTGATCTTTTCTCCGCTTGCGACGACAAAAAGGCTGTGCGCCCTTGGGCTCACAGCCTTTTTTCTATCGTCGGAAAGCCTGCGCTTCAGCGCGGCGCAATCCACTCCAATCCAATCAGAAAAACGTCTCGATCACTTCCTTCACGCGATACTGCGGATCGAGGACCAGCACCTGCTTCCACTTGTCGAACGTCAGGCACGGATGCGAGATGTCGAACGCGATCATGTCACCCACTTTCAGATCGGCGCCGGCGGGGATGCGCAGATACGCGTGCTGATCCATCAGACCGAAGATTTCCCAGCCTTCGCTCGCGGCGATGTCGCGCGGCGCCTCGTTGCCCGGACGATAGTGGCGCGCCGGCTCCGGCATGCCCGCGTCGAACGCGGAGTCGCGTTTGCCGAGGCCGATGATCGCGCGATCCGGCTCGGGAATCGACTGCACGTACGCCCACAATTGCAGCGCCGGCAGCAAGCCTTCGCCCATTTTCTTCGCGACCGGATTGCGCTTGAAGATGTCGGTCTGCGCCTTGCGATAGATGCCCACGTCATGCGTCAGGTAGCAGCCGGGCCGCAGCACGACCTCGACCTTGCCGGTTTGCGTCGCCTGCGCGAATTCTTCCGCGACCACGTCGTACCACGCCGATCCTGCGCCGGATAACACCGCCGGCGAACGCGCGAAACGTCCTTGCTCGACTAGCTCGCGCGTAACTGCAACCGCACCTTGCAGGAACGCGCGCACGTCGGCTTCTTCCTTCAGCACGCCTTCGTACAGTTCGACGCCCGCGAGCTTCAGCACGTCCGGATAGCGCGCGATCGCGTCCAGCACCGCGTTGCGCTGCGCTTCATCGCGCACGCCGGTGCGCCCGCCCGGCACGCCGAGTTCGAGCAGTACCTGCAGCGGCTTCTTCACCGACGTGAAGAATTCGCCGAGTTGCTCGACCCCTTCGGCCGAATCGACGAGGCAGAAGAATTCGAAATCCGGATCGCTGAGCAATTCGGCGATCATCACCATGTTGTGGCGGCCGACCAGCTGATTCGCCATCAGGACGCGCGACACGCCGCCGTGATACGCCGCGCGCACCTGATGGGCGGTGGCTAGCGTGATACCCCACGCGCCGGTTTCGAGCTGACGGCGAAACAGCTGCGGCGCCATCGTGGTCTTACCGTGCGGCGCGAGCTTGACGCCGTATTCGGCGACGAACGCCTGCATCCACTTCAGGTTGTGCTCGACGCGATCCTCGTACAGCACGGCGGCCGGCAGGCTCACGTCCTCGGCGAGCAGGTTCCACTCGAGGCGCGCGGCGTCCTTCAGCTGGACGCTCGTGCCCGGAACCATGCCCAAGCCCTTGCTATAAGGATCAATCGTCGCGCCCTGATAGTTTGTAACTTTCATGTCTCCGTGCTCCATCGTCCGGTTAAATTCAATCAGATTTGACTTTACCATGTTACCGAAAGTACGATGTCCGGAGAAATGTTATTTAGTACCACGGGTTTCGAAGGCCGCCGCAAAGGGCCGCGAAAGCCGTGCCGCGAAGCCGCCCGCCATGAACAGTAGCGCCGAACCGCTCGCTTTCGACATCGTCGCGCGCATCGCCGAATGTGCGCCGGAACTGCGCTCGGCCGAACGCAAGGTCGCCGCGCTGATCCTCGACGATCTGACCGGCGCGTCGCGCGCGAGCATCGGCGCGCTCGCGCAGCAGGCCGAGGTCAGCATCGCGACCGTCACGCGCTTCGCGAAGGCGGTTGGCTGCCGCGACGTGCGCGAGCTGAAGCTGCGGCTCGCGCAGGCGGCCGCGGTCGGTCAGCGTTTTCTCGAGCGCGACGCAACAAGTGACGCACCCGAGCCGATCGCCACGCGCGTCTTCGACGAACTGCAAACCGCGCTCGCGCACAATCATCAACTGCTGCGCCAGGCGCCGCTCGCCGAAGCGGCGGCCGCGCTGCGCAATGCGCGCATGATTTACGTGTTCGGCATGGGCGGCGGCTCGACCGCGCTCGCCGACGAAATGCGTTTCAGGCTCGTGCGCCTCGGCCGCCCGGTCGCGACCTATCAGGACGGACTGTTGCAGCGCATGGTGGCGAGCACGGTGTCGCGCGACTGCGTGGTGATCGCGCTGTCCACCACGGGTCGCGTGCCCGAGATGGTCGAGAACTGCAAGATCGCGCGCAGCTACGGCGCGACCGTGGTCGCGGTGACCGCGCCCACGTCGCCACTGGCGAAGCTCGCCGACTGGCTGATCCCGATCGTCGCGTTCGAAACCGATTTCATTTACAAGCCGTCGTCTTCCCGTTACGCGATGATGATGGCGCTCGATGTGCTCGTCACCGAACTTGCCGTCAGCCAGGGCGACGAGAGCCGCGAATTGCTGCGCCGCATGAAGCACGCGCTCGATGCGCACCGCGGCGGCGGCGATCGACAACCGTTAGGAGATTGATCCATGCATTCGCATCCCGAAGCCGCCGACACGCTGATCGTCGGCGCGCAACTGTATGACGGCACGGGCGCCCCGCCTGTAGAGCGCGATGTGGCGATCCGCGACGGGCGCATCGCCGCGATCGGCAATCTGTCGAACTGGCTCGCCGAAGAGGTGATCGAGGCCGAGGGGCGCGCGCTCGCGCCGGGCTTCATCGACGTGCACACGCACGACGACACGCACGTGATCCGCTCGCCGCAGATGCTGCCGAAGATCACCCAGGGCGTGACGACGGTGATCGTCGGCAATTGCGGCATCAGCGCGTCGCCGGTGTCGCTGAAGGGCGATCCGCCCGATCCGATGAACCTGCTCGGCGAGCGCGATGCGTTCCAGTACCCGACCTTCGCCGACTACGTGAGCGCGGTGAACGCCGCGCGGCCGGCGGTGAACGTCGGCGCGCTGATCGGCCACACGGCGTTGCGCAATAACCAGATGGACCGGCTCGATCGCGCGGCGACTGCCGAGGAAATCGAGCGCATGTGCGCGCAGCTCGAGGAAGCGCTCGCGCACGGCGCACTGGGCTTGAGCTCGGGGCTCGCGTACGGTTCGGCGTTCGCCGCGCCGACCGAGGAAGTGATGGCGCTCGCCGAGCCGCTCGCCGCCGCGGGCGCGCTCTATACGACCCACATGCGCACCGAGTTCGACGCGATTCTCGACGCGATGGACGAGGCTTACCGCGTCGGCCGGCATGCGCGCGTGCCGGTCGTGATCTCGCATCTGAAGTGCGCGGGGCCGTCGAACTGGGGGCGCAGCGTCGAAGTGCTGAAGTCGCTCGAAGGCGCGCGCGGCGGGCAGCCGGTCGGTTGCGACTGCTATCCGTACAACCGCAGTTCGTCGACGCTCGATCTGAAGCAGGTGACGGGCGACATCGACATCACGATCACGTGGTCCGAGCCGCATCCGGAGATGGCGGGCAAGCTGATCAAGGAGGTCGCCGCCGAATGGGGTGTCTCGCAGCAGGAAGCGGGCAAGCGCCTGCAGCCGGCAGGCGCGGTCTATCACAACATGTCCGAAGACGACGTGCGGCGCATCCTGTCGCATCCGGCGACGATGGTCGGCTCGGACGGCTTGCCGAACGATCCGCTGCCGCATCCGCGGCTGTGGGGCGCGTTTCCGCGCGTGCTCGGCCACTATGCGCGTGATGCCGCGCTGCTGCCGCTCGAAGAGGCGGTGCGCAAAATGACGAGCCTGTCCGCGCGCCGCTTCGGTCTCGCGCAGCGCGGCGAAGTGCACATCGGCTATCACGCCGACCTCGTGCTGTTCGATCCGTCGAAAGTGCTCGACCTGGCGACTTTCGACAAGCCGCAGCAGCCCGCTGCCGGCATCGACGCGGTGTGGGTCAACGGCGTGCTGTCGTATCGCGACGGCGCGGTGACGGGCGAGAGGGCTGGCCGGTTCGTCACGCGCGGCGCACCGTCGAAGGGCGATGCGCAGGGCGCGTTCTGATTTTTATCGATTGATGGCGGCACGCGCGGCGAGGGCGCCGCGCACGTGCCCGACTTTTTAAGGAGTGTGACGATGAAGCGATATGGCGTGGAAGGCGGAAAGGGAACGGGCGGTCAGGTGATGCCGTTCGCGCGCGCGGTCGAAGCGGACGGCTGGCTGTTCGTGTCGGGCCAGACGCCGATGGAAAACGGCGAAGTGGTCAACGGCGGCATCGTCGAGCAATCGCACAAGGCGATCCAGAACGTGTTCGCGATCCTGAAGGAAGCGGGCTATGGCGCCGAGCACGTCGTGCGTTGCGGCGTGTGGCTCGATGATCCGCGCGACTTCGCGTCGTTCAATAAGGTGTTTCGCGAGTATTTTGGCGAGAATCCGCCGGCGCGCGCGTGCGTGGTGTCGTCGATGGTGATCGACTGCAAGGTCGAGGTGGATTGCGTCGCTTACAAGAAGCCGGCGGCCTGAGCGCTTTGACGGCTTCGATGTGACGAGGGCGCCGCAGGCTGTGATGGCCTGCGGCGCCCTCGTTGCGTTTGCCGCCGTGCATGCTCGTGTGCTTGCCCGCGTTGTCGTTACTGCCGCGCGAGCCGCATGTTGTCCGGCATCGGCAGGTTGTAGTTGGTGCGGAACGGGTTGATGTCGAGCCCGCCGCGGCGCGTGTAGCGCGCATAGACCGCGAGCTTCAGCGGTTTGCACATCTTCATGATGTCGACGAAGATCCGCTCGACGCATTGCTCGTGAAAGCCGGTGTGATTGCGGTACGAGATGATGTAGCGCAGCAGGCCCGCGTGATCGATTTGTGGCCCGGCATAGTGGATCTGCACGCTGCCCCAGTCCGGCTGTCCGGTCACCGGGCAGTTCGACTTCAGCAGGTTCGAGAACAGCGTTTCCTCGACCGGCGCTTCGTTGTGCGCCGCGCTCAAAAGCGACGCGTCCGGCTGATAGATGCTCGCCTCGAGTTCGAGCCGATCGAGCGACAGGCCGTCGAATTCTTCCATTTTCAGCTTGCCGAATTCGTGCGGCGTGTGCAGATGCACCGACACCGTCGCGCCGCACGACGCGGACACGTCGCGCCTGATCGTGTCGCGCACGCTCTCGGCCGATTCGAAGGCGGTCTGCGCGAACGAGCCGAGATACAGCTTGAACGACTTGGATTCGACGATGTTCGGCGAATCGGCCGGTACGAAGAACGTCGCGACCGCGATTTGCGGTTTGCCGCGTGTATTCAGCCACGACAGCTCGTAGGCGTTCCAGATGTCGGTGCCGAAAAACGGCAGTCGCGCGGTAATGCCGATCGCCTCGCGGGCATGGCTGCGCGCAATCGGAAACAGCAGCGTCGGATCGTATTGTTCGGCGTAAGTCGAGGACTTACCGAGCGGGGATTGTTCGGGTGTCATGATGCGTTCACGATGCCACTCAGCACGTGCCCAGTCGCCGTTACGACGCGGGCCGATTCGCAGTGGCCGATCTGGTCGTCGAAGAAAAAGTCGGGCTCGAACTCGCGCAGAAATGCGCTCTTGTCGAGGCCGCCGAGGAACATCGCTTCGTCGATTTCGATGTTCCACGCCATCAGGGTGCGGATCGCACGCTCATGCGCGGGGGCCGAGCGTGCTGTTACCAGTGCCGTGCGAATGCGCATCGGCGCGGCCGCGTCCGCCAGTTTTTGCAGCCGGTGCAGCGCTTCGAGCAGCGGCTTGAGCGGACCGTCCGCGAGCGGCAGATGCTTGTTGTCGATCTCGTGACCGACGAACGCGCGCAGGCCGTCTTTCTGGAAGATGCGTTCCGCTTCGTCGGAAAACAAGACCGCGTCGCCGTCGAACGCAATGCGGATTTCGTCCGGGTACTTGCTCGCCATTCTCGCCGATTCCGGCAACACGCGTGCGGCAGGGAAGCCAGCGGCGAGCGCATCGCGCACGTCCTGCTGATTCGCCGACAGAAACAGCGCCGCGTTCAGCGGCTTCAGATAACCGAACGGCGCGCGGCCGCGCGTGAACACCCCGCGCTCGATCGCGAGTCCGTGTTCGCGGCACGAATGAAACGCGCGCAGGCCGCTGATCGGATCGCTGCGCGACAGGATCACCACTTCGACGCGATGACCGACGGCGTTCAGCGCAAGCAATTTGCGGATCAGCGGAAACGCGACGCCCGGTTTCGCGGGCACGTTCAGGCGCTCGCGCTGCAACGCTTCGTAAGCCTTCAGGTCGCCGGCCTCGTAGACGCGGTTTTCTTCCTCGAAGTCGAACAGCGCGCGCGACGAGATTGCGACCACCAGTTTGTCGACAAGCGAAAGCGCCATCGGTGAGTTCCGGTCCGAAGAGATCAGGCGAGGAAGAGGCGGTAGACCGGGTTTTTCGTTTCTTCCCAGCACGGATAGCCGAGCGTTTCGATGAAGCGCTCGAACGCCGCGTGGTCGCTTTCGGGCACCTGAATGCCGACCAGAATCGAACTGTAGTCCGCACCCTGGTTGCGATAGTGGAACAGGCTGATGTTCCAGTTCGGCGCCATCGACGACAGGAATTTCATCAGCGCGCCCGGACGCTCGGGAAACTCGAAGCGGAACAGACGTTCATCGCGCGCGAGCGGCGAGCGGCCGCCGACCATGTAGCGGATGTGCTGCTTCGACAGTTCGTCGAAGGTCAGATCGACGGTCGCGAAGCCGTGCGCTTCGAAGGCGCCGGCGATCTGCGCCGGTTCGCTGCGGTTGCGGATCTGCACGCCGACGAAGATATGCGCCGAGTTCGCGTCGGCGATCCGGTAGTTGAATTCGGTGACGCTGCGCGTGCCGACCAGCTCGCAGAAGCGCCTGAAGCTGCCGCGCTCTTCGGGGATCGTCACCGCGAAAACCGCTTCGCGGGCTTCGCCCACTTCGGCGCGTTCGGCGACGAAGCGCATGCGGTCGAAGTTCATGTTCGCGCCCGACGTGATCGCGATCAGCGTCTGGTTCTCGATGCCTTCCCGTTCGGCGTACTGCTTCGCGCCCGCCACCGCGAGCGAGCCCGCCGGTTCGAGCACGCTGCGCGTGTCCTGGAACACGTCCTTGATCGCGGCGCACAGCGCATCGGTGTTCACGAGCAGCACTTCGTCGAGATATTCGCTGCACAGGCGGAAGGTTTCCTCGCCGACGAGCTTCACCGCGGTGCCGTCGGAGAACAGGCCCACTTCGTTCAGCGTCACGCGCTCGCCCGCCTTCAGCGACGCGGCCATCGCGCACGAATCATCGGTCTGCACGCCGATCACCTTGATCTCCGGGCGCACCGATTTCACGTATGCGGCGACACCGGCCGCGAGACCGCCGCCGCCGATCGGCACGAAGATCGCGTGAATCGGCCCCTGGTGCTGGCTGAGGATTTCCATCGCCACCGTGCCCTGGCCGGCGATCACGTACGGATCATCGAACGGATGCACGAAGGTCAGGCCGCGCTCCTCCTGCAGCTTGACCGCGTGACCGTAGGCATCGCTATACGATTCGCCGAACTGCACGACCTCGACGGTCGGCCCGCCATGCGTGCGGATCGCGTCGACCTTGAGCTGCGGGGTCGTCACCGGCACGACGATGATCGCCTTCACGCCCATGCGTGCGGCCGACAACGCCACGCCCTGCGCATGATTGCCCGCCGACGCGGTGATCACGCCGCGACTGAGCGCTTCGGCCGGAATATGCGCCATCTTGTTGTACGCGCCGCGCAGCTTGAACGAGAACACCGGCTGGTTGTCCTCGCGCTTCAGATAAACCGGATTGCGCAGCCGTGCCGACAGGTTCGGCGCGCGTTCGAGCTCGGTCTCGCGCGCCACGTCGTAGACGCGCGCGGTCAGGGTCTTTTTCAGGTAGTCGTGGGAAGCCATGCGGGTCGCGCGGTGCGCTGTGTGAGACGGGAAAACGTCAATGATAGCGCCAACGGTGCCTGCTCTGGCCGTTCCGCGCGCGGCGGAGAAGGGTGGCACGCCACTGGCCGGGCCGTTTCGGCACCGTTGAGCGAATTTTGCCAAACCGTCCGCCCGGTCAATGGGGTCGCATGCGAAACGCCGCGGGATTCGCCGCCAAATCCCCCGAAGCGCCGTCACCGCCCAGGTTCCTGCCGTCAACGCGTGGCGGGATGATGCGGTAGAATTCCATTTTGGAATAAGGATCGGAAGATGCACTGGCAGCCTCGGATCGCCCATTTGATGCCCGTTCCGCGCGAATCCTGCCCCGCGGCGGAGCGGCATGTCCGCCACGCGCGATCGTGTAGCTGTCCCTGAGTGCCGCGAAGCGACCGCCGTGAGTTGGCCGCCGGTCGTGTTCGCTCCCCTGGAAGCCCTAGAAGATTTCAAGCATTGCGCCCCACGCGCATTGTCGGCCGACGCCTCGTGACGAGCGCGCCAGGCCGACCTACCGAGTCGTCCAAACATGAACGCACCTCAAGTTTTCGAACCGCACGGCGCCGCCGCTGCGGTGGCCGCCGATCCCGAAGCGCGTCTGCGCGAAATTCCCTACAACTACACGTCGTTCTCCGACCGCGAAATCGTCATCCGCCTGCTCGGCAACGAGGCTTGGGATGCGCTCGCCGAACTGCGCGCCGAACGCCGCACCGGACGCTCGGCGCGCATGCTGTACGAAGTGCTCGGCGATATCTGGGTCGTGCGCCGCAATCCGTATCTGCAGGATGACCTGCTCGACAACCCGAAGCGCCGCGCGCTGCTGATCGAAGCGCTCAATCACCGCCTCGCCGAAATCGAGAAGCGCCGCCGCGCCGATTTGCGCGAACACGGCGACGAAGCCGGCGTCGATCGCGCCGCGCGCGTCGAAAAGTTGGTGCAGGCCGCGCGCCGCGCTATCGACCAATTCGCCGGCGAATTCCAGCAGACCTACGACCTGCGCCGCCGCACCACCCGCGTGCTCGGCAAGGTCACGCAGAAGGACAACATCAAGTTCGACGGCCTGTCACGCGTCTCGCACGTGACCGACGCGACCGACTGGCGCGTCGAATACCCATTCGTCGTGCTGACGCCGGACTCGGAAGCCGAAATCGCCGGCATGATCAAGGCCTGCTTCGAACTCGGCCTGACCGTGATTCCGCGCGGCGGCGGCACCGGCTACACGGGTGGCGCGGTGCCGCTCACGCCGTTCTCGGCCGTCATCAACACCGAAAAGCTCGAACAGCTCGGCCCGGTCGAAATGACCCAGCTGCCGGGCGTCGATCGCAAGGTCGCGACGATCTTCTCGGGTGCGGGCGTCGTCACGCGCCGCGTGACCGAAGCGGCCGAGCAGGCCGGCTTCGTGTTCGCGGTCGACCCGACCTCGCTCGACGCGTCCTGCGTCGGCGGCAACGTCGCGATGAACGCGGGCGGCAAGAAGGCGGTGCTATGGGGCACGGCGCTCGATAACCTCGCGTGGTGGCGCATGGTCGACCCGGAAGGGAACTGGCTCGAAGTCACGCGTCTCGAGCACAACATGGGCAAGATCCACGACATCGAAGTCGCGCGTTTCGAGCTCAAGTGGTTCGACGGCAACTACGCGCCGGGCGAGAAGCTGCTGCGCACTGAGGCGCTCGATATCAAGGGCCGCGTGTTCCGCAAGGAAGGCCTCGGCAAGGACGTCACCGATAAATTCCTCGCCGGACTGCCGGGCGTGCAGAAGGAAGGCTGCGACGGCCTCATCACGTCCGCGCGCTGGGTGCTTCACAAGATGCCCGCGCATACGCGCACCGTCTGTCTCGAGTTCTTCGGCCAGGCGCGCGAGGCGATTCCGAGCATCGTCGAAATCAAGGACTACCTGTTCGAGACGTCGCGCCAGGGCGGCGCGATTCTCGCGGGCCTTGAGCATCTCGACGAGCGCTATCTTCGCGCGGTCGGCTATGCGACCAAGAGCAAGCGCAACGCGTTTCCGAAGATGGTGCTGATCGGCGACATCGTCGGCAACGATGCGGACGCGGTCGCGCAGGCCACCTCGGAAGTCGTGCGCATGGCCAACGGCAAGAGCGGCGAAGGTTTCGTCGCGGTCAGCGCCGAGGCCCGCAAGCGCTTCTGGCTCGACCGCAGCCGCACCGCCGCGATCGCGAAGCACACCAACGCGTTCAAGATCAACGAAGACGTCGTGATTCCGCTCGACCGCATGGGCGAGTACACGGACGGCATCGAGCGCATCAACATCGAGCTGTCGCTGAAGAACAAGCTGCAACTGGTCGACGCGCTCGAAGCGTTCTTCAAGGGCGGCAAGCTGCCGCTCGGCAAGAGCGACGACGCGAACGAAATCCCGAGCGCCGAGCTGCTCGAAGACCGCGTGCAGCAGGCGCTCGATCTGCTCGCGCGCGTGCGCACGCGCTGGGAATTCGTGCGCGACAAGCTCGACCTGTCGCTGCGCGAGGCGCAGCACTATCTGGTCGGCCTCGGCTATGAATCGCTCGCGGAGAAGTTTGCCGATCGCGTCGACGCGCAACCGGAAGCAACCGTATTCCACCTCGCCCAAGACCGCACGATCCGCGTGTCGTGGAAGCAGGAAATCCGTGCCGAATTGCGGCAGATTTTCAATGGCGGCGAGTTCAAGCCGATCCTCGACGAAGCCCAGGCGATCCACAAGCAGGTGCTGCGCGGCCGCGTGTTCGTCGCGCTGCACATGCACGCGGGCGACGGCAACGTGCACACCAACATCCCGGTCAACTCCGACAACTACGAGATGCTGCAGGACGCGCACACGGCGGTCGCGCGCATCATGAAGCTCGCGCGTTCGCTCGACGGCGTGATCTCCGGCGAGCACGGCATCGGCATCACGAAGCTCGAATTCCTGACCGACGACGAGATCGGCGAATTCCGCAAGTACAAGCAGCGCGTCGATCCGCATGGCCGCTTCAACGCCGGCAAGCTGCTCGAAGGCGCGGACCTGCGCAACGCGTACACGCCGAGCTTCGGGCTGATGGGCTACGAATCGCTGATCATGCAGCAGTCCGATATCGGCGCGATTTCCGAGTCGATCAAGGACTGCCTGCGCTGCGGCAAGTGCAAGCCGGTCTGCGCGACGCACGTGCCGCGCGCGAACCTGCTATACAGCCCGCGCAACAAGATTCTCGCCACCTCCCTGCTGGTCGAGGCATTCCTGTACGAAGAGCAGACGCGCCGCGGCGTGTCGATCAAGCACTGGGACGAGTTCAACGACGTCGCCGATCACTGCACCGTCTGCCACAAGTGCGTGACGCCGTGCCCGGTGAAGATCGACTTCGGCGACGTGTCGATGAACATGCGCAACCTGTTGCGCAAGATGGGCAAGAAGAAGTTCAACCCGGGCAACGCGGCGGGCATGTTCTTCCTGAACGCGACCAACCCGCAGACCATCAATCTCGCGCGCACCGCGATGATGGGCGTCGGCTACAAGGCGCAACGTCTCGGCAACGAGGTGCTGAAAAAGTTCACGAAGAAGCAGACCGCGCATCCGCCCGCCACGGTCGGCAAGCCGGTGATCACGCAGCAGGTGATCCACTTCATGAACAAGAAGATGCCGGGCAACCTGCCGAAGAAGACCGCGCGTGCGTTGCTCGATATCGAGGACAACAAGATCGTCCCGATCATCCGCAATCCGAAGACGACCACCGCCGACACCGAAGCGGTGTTCTACTTCCCGGGCTGCGGCTCCGAGCGGCTGTTCTCGCAGGTGGGTCTCGCGACCCAGGCAATGCTGTGGGAGGCGGGCGTGCAGACGGTGCTGCCGCCGGGCTACCTGTGCTGCGGCTATCCGCAGCGCGGCTCGGGCCAGTACGACAAGGCCGAGCAGATCGTCACCGACAACCGCGTGTTGTTCCACCGCGTCGCCAATACGCTGAACTACCTCGATATCAAGACGGTGGTGGTGTCGTGCGGTACGTGTTACGACCAGCTCGCCGGTTACGAATTCGAAAAGATCTTCCCGGGTTGCCGGATCATCGACATCCATGAGTACCTGCTGGAAAAAGGCATCAAGCTCGATGGCGTGAACGGCGTGCGCTACATGTACCACGACCCGTGCCATTCGCCGATCAAGACGATGGACCCGGTCAAGCTCGTCAACCAGCTGATGGGTTCGGAACAGGACGGCTACAAGATCGAGAAGAACGACCGCTGCTGCGGCGAATCGGGCACGCTCGCGGTCACGCGTCCCGACATCTCGACCCAGGTGCGCTTCCGCAAGGAAGAAGAAATCCGCAAGGGCGCGGCGAAGCTGCGCGGTATTCCGCTCGTTGCCGAAGCAGGCGCGAACGCGATCAATCCGGCCAATGCATCGGCCGGATCCGCCGGTGCGACCAACGGTTCCGTGCTGAAAGCCGGCGACGGTCCGCAGCCGGGTAACGGCAACGCGGGTTCGACCGACGTCAAGATCCTCACGAGCTGCCCGTCGTGCCTGCAAGGGCTGTCGCGCTACAACGAAGACGCGGGTACCGAGGCGGATTACATCGTGGTCGAGATGGCACGTCACGTGCTCGGCGAAAACTGGATGGCGGACTACGTACAGCGGGCGAACAATGGCGGAATCGAGCGCGTGCTGGTTTAATGGCACGACCGACGATATTTGCCGAGGACGACGATGGACTGCGTTTTTTGCCGTGAAGACGGCGGCGATGTGCTATGGCAGGACGACGCGTTGCGAGTCGTCCTCGCCGACGAACACGACTACCCGGGCTTTTGCCGGGTCATCTGGAACGCTCACGTAGCCGAGTTTTCGGATCTTTCCGCCGACGACCGCGATCACGTGATGAAGGCCGTCTACGCGGTCGAGCGTGCGCAGCGGCGCGTGATGCAGCCCGCGAAGGTCAATCTCGCGAGCCTCGGCAACCAGGTGCCGCACGTGCACTGGCACGTGATTCCGCGTTTCTCGAACGACGCGCATTTCCCCCTGCCGATCTGGGCGCCGCGCCAGCGCACGGTGTCCGAAGCGATGCTGTCGTCGCGTCGCGCGCACGCCACGTTGCTGCGCGAAGCCGTGCGGCAGGAAATCGAACAGGCGCTGGGCTGAGCATCGCTGAATCCACCGCCGCGCACCGCCGGGCTCCGGTGGGTGCGCGGGGCGGCCGAGCCGTCGTTATCACCCCGCCGTTATCTGATGAGGCCAACATGAGCGGATTGACTCCCGAGACGCCGGTGCCGACCGGCGTGGTCGTGCATTCCAAGTCGCGCGTGCTCGAACTGCAGTACGCGAACGGCGAAGCGTACCGGCTGCCGTTCGAACTGCTGCGCGTCTATTCGCCGTCGGCGGAAGTGCAGGGCCACGGGCCCGGCCAGGAAACGCTGCAGACGGGCAAGCGCGACGTGACGATCACGATGATCGAAGGCGTCGGCAATTACGCGCTGCAGCCGACTTTCTCCGATGGCCACTCCACCGGTATCTATTCGTGGGACCTGCTGTACGACATGGCCGTACGTCAGGATGAACTCTGGCGCGCGTATCTCGCCAAACTGGCAGCGGCCGGCATCGACCGCGACACGCCGATGGTGCCCGCCGCAGCTGCGCACGGGCACTGTCACTGATACGATTCGCCCCCGAACGCCGCTCGAGCGGCGCAACATTCAAGAACACGCGAAAGGACGAGCGCGATGAGCAAAACCCACTTCGGCTTTCAATCGGTCGACGAACAGGACAAGGCGCAGAAAGTGGCGGGGGTGTTCCACTCGGTGGCCGCCAACTACGACCTGATGAACGACCTGATGTCGGGCGGATTGCACCGGGCGTGGAAGGTGTTCACGATCGCCCAGGCGAACGTGCGGCCGGGCTACAAGGTGCTCGACATCGCGGGCGGCACGGGCGATCTGTCGAAGGCGTTCGCCAAACAGGCGGGCGAGACGGGCGAGGTCTGGCATACCGACATCAATGAATCGATGCTGCGCGTCGGCCGCGACCGGCTGCTCGACAAGGGCATCATTACGCCGACGCTGCTTTGCGATGCCGAGAAAATCCCGTTCCCGGATAACTATTTCGACGTCGTGACGGTCGCGTTCGGCTTGCGCAACATGACGCATAAAGACATCGCGCTCGCCGAGATGCGCCGTGTGCTGAAACCGGCCGGGCGGCTGCTCGTGCTCGAGTTCTCGAAGGTATGGGACCCGCTGAAGAAGGTCTACGATCTGTATTCGTTCAAGGTGTTGCCGTGGCTCGGCGAGCGCTTCGCCAAGGACGCGGAAAGCTACCAGTACCTGGCGGAATCGATCCGCATGCATCCTGACCAGGAAACTTTGAAAACTATGATGGAACAAGCCGGTCTCGACAACGTCAAATATTACAATTTGTCAGCTGGCGTGGTAGCGTTGCATGTGGGGACCAAATACTAGGGACCCTAACCCATCGATTTTTAAAGGAAAGTGCGAAATGTCCGATTTGAATTTGTTATCTGCTCGTAAGGTTAAGGGGTCGCTGGCGAGAAGAATCGGACTGATCGCGATGGTCGGTCTGCTGACGGCCGGCACCCTTGCCTCTCTCGACGCCGAAGCACGCCGCATGGGCGGAGGCCGTAGCTTCGGCCGTCAATCGAACAGTCTGCAGCAGCGCCAGACGACGCCGCCGTCCCAGCCCGCGCAGAACAATCAGGCCACGCAGCAGAGCGCGCAACCGGCGGCTCCTGCAACCAAGCCCACGCCGCCCGCCGCGCCGAACCGCAATCGCTGGCTGGGCCCGATCGCCGGTCTCGCGGCCGGTCTCGGCATCGCCGCGTTGCTGTCGCATTTCGGGCTCGGCGAGGCGTTCGCCGGCATGTTCGCCAACGTGATCGTGATTGCGTTGATCGCGATGGTCGTGATCTGGCTCATCCGCCGCTTCACCGGCCGCAAGCGCGATGCGGAGCAACCGGCTTACGCGGGCACGGCGCCGTCGCTGAACACCAAAGGCACCGACTATATTCAGGAGCCGCGTTACACCGCGCCGCCGACCGGCTCGTATCTCGAACCGCAGGGCAACCCGTTGACGACGCCATCGCTCGGCGCGACGCCGTCGGTGCCGGCCGGCTTCGATTCGGAAGCGTTTCTGCGTAACGCGAAGGTGTACTTCGTGCGCCTGCAGGCCGCATGGGACGTCGGCAATGTCGATGACATCCGCGAATTCACGACGCCGGAAATGTTCGCCGAAGTGCGCGTCGATCTCACCGCGCGCGGCACGCAGCCGAACCAGACCGACGTCGTGCAGTTGAACGCCGAGCTGCTCGGCGTCGAGGAGCGCGCGACCGAATACTTCGCGAGCGTGCGCTTCTCCGGTTTGATCCGCGAGGCGCCGGGCGCGGCAGCCGAGCCGTTCGTCGAAGTCTGGAATCTGACGAAGGCGAACCGCCCTGGCGAAGGATGGCTGCTTGCCGGCATCCAGCAGGTCGAGCAACACTGACATGCCGAAGCATCGATCGAAAAAAGCCGGCCACGGCACGGCGATTCCTCGCCTCGCGCATCGCTTAGGCCGTTCGGCATAGCAGGCCGCGAAGCGAACGGACGTTACAATGGGAGCCCGCGCAAGCACCTCGCTCGCGCGGGTTTTTTCTTGCCACCTTCGATGACCCTCGCCGCCAAGCCCTTCGCTGCTGCTGTCAATCATCTGCTCGCCCGCGAATCGTGGGCCCGCGAGCGCCTCGCCCCGTACGCGGGCAAGACCGCACGCCTGTCATCTCCACCGGTTGTGCTTGCACTGCTCGTGCAGCCCGACGGCTATCTCGGCACGCTCGACGAAGCCGATGCGCATCAGTTCGACGTGACCGTCTCGGTGCCGTCCGACGCACTGCCGGCCTTCCTGCAAGGTGGCCAGGCCGCAGTGATGAAGCACGTGAAGATCGAGGGCGACGCCGAGTTCGCGACCGTGATCGCGAAGCTCGCCGAGCATCTGCGCTGGGAGCCGGAGGAAGATCTCTCGAAGCTGATCGGTGATGGGCCCGCGTGGCGCATCACGTCGCTCGTGCGTTCGGTCGGCGAGCATGTGCAACGCACCGGCCGCAACCTGCTCGACACGGCAGCCGAGTATCTGCTCGACGAGAATCCGCAGCTGGTGCGCCGTACCGCGCTCGCGGACTTCAACGTCGAGCTGGCGCGCGCGCGTGATTCGCTCGCGCGCGTCGAAAAGCGCATCGAGCGTCTCGAACAGAAGGTCGAAGCCCGCGGCGCGCAAGCGTCGGGCGGCGCCGCCACGTCGCGCGGCACGCGCTAGTCAACGGGCCCAGCCATGCGTTTTCTGCGTTTTCTCAAGATATTTTTCACGGTCATCCGCTTCGGCCTCGACGAAATGATGTTGAGCCGCATCAACGATCGGCGCGTGCGTTTGCTGCTGCGAATCACGACCCTCGGCCGCAAGTTCGATGCGCCTCCGGGCGTTCGTCTGCGGCTCGCACTCGAAAGTCTCGGGCCGATCTTCGTCAAGTTCGGCCAGGTGTTGTCGACCCGTCGCGATCTGCTGCCGGTCGATATCGCCAACGAACTCGCGAAGCTGCAGGACCAGGTGCCGCCGTTCGATTCGGCGGTCGCGATCGCACTCGTCGAGAAGTCGCTCGGCGCGCCGGTCGACGTGTTGTTCGACGATTTCGAGCGGGTCCCGGTCGCGAGCGCGTCGATCGCGCAGGTCCACTTCGCGACGGTGAAGGCCGGCCAGCACGCAGGCAAGGCGGTCGCGGTGAAGGTGCTGCGCCCCAACATGCTGCCGGTGATCGATTCCGACCTCGCGCTGTTGCGCGACATCGCCGTGTGGGCCGAGCGTCTGTGGGCCGACGGCAAACGACTGAAGCCGCGCGAAGTGGTCGCCGAATTCGACAAGTATCTGCACGACGAACTCGACCTGATGCGCGAGGCTGCCAACGGTAGCCAGTTGCGGCGCAACTTCCAGGGGCTCGACCTGCTGCTCGTGCCCGAGATGTACTGGGAATTCTGCACGCCCACGGTGCTCGTGATGGAGCGGATGGTCGGTGTGCCGATCAGCCAGGTCGACACATTGCGCGCGGCGGGCGTCGATATCCCGAAGCTCGCGCGCGAGGGCGTCGAGATTTTCTTCACGCAGGTGTTCCGCGACGGCTTTTTCCACGCCGACATGCACCCCGGCAACATCCAGGTGAGCCTCGATCCCGCGCACTTCGGCCGCTATATCGCGCTCGACTTCGGCATCATCGGCGCGCTGTCGGACTTCGATAAAAACTACCTCGCGCAAAACTTCCTCGCCTTCTTCAAGCGCGACTACCATCGCGTCGCGACGCTGCATCTGGAGTCGGGCTGGGTGCCGCCGACCACGCGTGTCGAGGAGCTCGAAAGCGCGATCCGCGCGGTCTGTGAACCGTACTTCGATCGCGCACTGAAGGACATTTCGCTCGGCCAGGTGCTGATGCGCCTGTTCTCGACGTCGCGGCGCTTTAACGTCGAGATCCAGCCGCAGCTCGTATTGCTGCAAAAGACGATGCTGAACGTGGAAGGACTCGGCCGTTCGCTCGACCCCGAACTGGATCTCTGGAAGACCGCGAAGCCTTACCTCGAGCGCTGGATGAACGAGCAGATCGGCTTGCGCGGCTGGTACGAGCGTTTGAAGATCGAGGCGCCGCAGTGGAGCAAGACGCTGCCGCAGTTGCCGCGTCTCGTCCACAACATGCTGGCCGAGCGCCATCATCCAGTGGGCGGCGCGAACGACGACGTGATCCGCCAGATCCTGCTCGAGCAGAAGCGCACCAACCGTCTGCTGCAAGGCCTGCTGCTGTTCGGCGTGGCGGTCGGCGTCGGCGCGATGCTGGCGCGGGCGTTCCTGGCGCTCGCATACGGCGGTTGAGTGCGGCTGACGGCCCATTGGCCGCGCTGTGTTTCAGCGGCGGTGTCAGCCGCGGCTTGCTGTGACGACAGGGGCAAACCTCAACGAGGCATCCGATGAGCGATCCGACCCAACCCCCCATGCCCGATTTCGCGAACCGCGATCCCAACTCACCCGAGTTCTGGGACGAACGTTTCGAGCGCCGTTTCACGCCGTGGGACCAGGCGGGCGTGCCGTCCGCGTTTCGCGCGTTCGCTGACCGGCACCGCGACGCCGCAGTGCTGATTCCAGGCTGCGGCAGTGCCCACGAAGCGGCATGGCTCGCGCGTCGGGGCAACCTGGTGCGCGCGATCGACTTCTCCGCCGCCGCCGTCGCGGCGGCGCGCGAGCAACTCGGCGCGCAGCACGCATCGCTGGTCGAGCAGGCAGACTTTTTCACCTATGCGCCGCCGTTCACGCCCGCGTGGATCTACGAGCGCGCGTTCTTCTGCGCGCTGCCGCCGACGCGCCGCGCTGACTATGCGCAACGCATGGTCGAACTGCTGCCGTCCGGCGGGTTGCTCGCGGGGTACTTTTTTATCGGCGCGACGCCGAAGGGGCCGCCGTTCGGCATCGAACGCGATGAGCTCGACGCGCTGTTCACGCCACACTTCGAGCTTATCGAAGACGAAGCGGTCGACGACTCGATCGCCGTTTTTGCCGGACACGAGCGCTGGCTCACCTGGCGGCGTCGCGGCTAGCGCCACGCGCCGCTCTTGACAGATCCGCGGGACGCCCCCATCTGGCGCGGTGGCGGGCGCGTCACGCGTCCGCTTCCCGAAATCCGGGGAACGGACATCGTTTGCGGCTATAATTCAAGGCTTTGCAAGCGTTTACAAGATTTCAGTAGGGATTTGGAGTAGGAAAGGATCATGCCGATCTACGCTTATCGTTGCGGGTCATGCGGCTTTGGGAAGGACGTGCTCCAGAAGATGAGCGACCCCCAGTTGACGCAGTGCCCCGAGTGCGGAAAAGACACCTTTAGCAAGCAACTCACCGCCGCCGGCTTCCAGTTGAAAGGCTCCGGCTGGTACGTGACCGATTTCCGCGGCGGCAGCGGCGGCGCGAGCACGCCGGCCACGTCGGAAGGGAAGTCCGAGCCGTCCGCGGCCGCTGCCCCGGCTGAACAGGCTGCCCCGGCCGCGCCCGCGGCCCCCGCCGCAGCGCCCGCCGCCGCGAGCGCGAGCGGTTCCGGCAGCGCCTAGTGGGACCGCCGCCCCGCGCGGGCGGCGTATCTACCGCGCATGGGCTTCGGCCCGCGCAGCTTTCTGGCGGTACACATGACGACGAAGAAATTCACGCTCAAATCGGTGTTTCTGACCGGCCTGCTGGTGCTGGTGCCTCTGGCTATCACACTGTGGGTGCTCGGTCTGATCATCGGCACGATGGACCAGACGCTGTTGCTGCTGCCTACCTCGTGGCAGCCGGAACGCGCGATCGGCTATCGCTTGCCGGGCCTCGGCGCGGTGCTCACGCTCGCGTTCATCTTCGTCGTCGGGCTGTTGACGCAGAACTTCATTGGGCAGAAGCTCGTGAAGTGGTGGGAACTGCTGGTTGCGCACATTCCGGTGGTCGGCCCGCTCTACACCAGCGTCAAGCAGGTGTCCGACACACTGCTGTCGAGCAGCGGCAATGCATTCCGCAAGGCGCTGCTGATCGAGTACCCGCGCCGCGGTTCCTATACGATCGCGTTTCTGACCGGCATCCCGGGCGGCGACGTGGCCAACCATCTGAAGGAAGATTACGTCAGCGTGTACGTGCCGACCACGCCGAACCCGACGTCCGGCTTCTTCCTGATGGTGCCGAAAAGCGAAGTGATCGAGCTCGACATGACGGTCGACGCTGCGCTCAAGTACATCGTCTCGATGGGCGTCGTGGCGCCGTCCGCGCCACCGCCGGCGCCGGTGCGCCGCACCACCGTCGAGCCTCCGCTGTAATGCCGGCGCGCAACGCTTCATGCAGGATCGTCTGCGGCGCGCCGTTCAACCAATGCAAAACGAAAGACAAACATCATGTCGATGAGATCTGAATACTGCGGTCTGGTGACCGAAGAACTGCTGGGCCAATCCGTCTCGCTGTGCGGCTGGGTAAGCCGCCGCCGCGACCATGGCGGCGTCATCTTCATCGACCTGCGCGATCGCGAAGGGCTCGTTCAGGTCGTCTGCGATCCGGATCGCGCGGACATGTTCAAGATTGCCGAAGGCGTGCGCAACGAGTTCTGCGTGCAGGTCAAGGGCGTCGTGCGCGGTCGTCCGGAAGGCACGACCAACGCGTCGCTGAAGAGCGGCAAGATCGAAGTGCTGTGCCACGAGCTGATCGTGCTGAACGCGTCGGTTACGCCGCCGTTCCAGCTCGACGACGACAACCTGTCGGAAACCACGCGTCTCACGCATCGCGTGCTCGACCTGCGCCGTCCGCAGATGCAGCACAACCTGCGTCTGCGCTATCGCGTCGCGATCGAAGTGCGCAAGTACCTCGACGAGCAGGGCTTCATCGACATCGAAACGCCGATGCTGACGAAGAGCACGCCGGAAGGCGCGCGCGACTACCTCGTGCCGTCGCGTACGAACCCGGGCCAGTTCTTCGCGCTGCCGCAGTCGCCGCAGCTGTTCAAGCAGTTGCTGATGGTCGCGAACTTCGACCGTTACTACCAGATCACCAAGTGCTTCCGCGACGAAGACCTGCGCGCCGACCGTCAGCCGGAATTCACGCAGATCGACTGCGAGACCTCGTTCCTGTCGGAGCAGGAAATTCGCGATCTGTTCGAGGCGATGATCCGCCACGTGTTCAAGACGACGATCGGCGTTGCGCTCGACGAGAAATTCCCGGTCATGGAATACGCGGAAGCGATGCGCCGCTTCGGTTCGGACAAGCCGGACCTGCGCGTGAAGCTCGAGTTCACCGAGCTGACCGACGCGATGCGCGACGTCGACTTCAAGGTGTTCAGCACGCCGGCCAACACGAAGGACGGCCGCGTCGCGGCGCTGCGCGTGCCGAAGGGCGGCGAGCTGTCGCGTGGCGACATCGACAGCTACACGGAATTCGTGCGCATCTACGGCGCGAAGGGCCTCGCGTGGATCAAGGTCAACGAAGCGGCGAAGGGCCGTGACGGTCTGCAAAGCCCGATCGTCAAAAACCTGCACGACGAAGCGCTGAAGGCGATCATCGAGCGCACCGGCGCGCAAGACGGCGACATCATTTTCTTCGCGGCGGATCGCGCGAAGGTCGTCAACGACAGCCTCGGCGCACTGCGCCTGAAGATCGGTCATTCGGAGTTCGGCAAGGCCAACGGTCTCGTCGAGTCCGGCTGGAAGCCGCTGTGGGTCGTCGACTTCCCGATGTTCGAATACGACGAGGAAGACAACCGCTACGTCGCCGCGCATCATCCGTTCACGAGCCCGAAGGACGAGCACCTCGAGTACCTCGAAACAGACCCGGCGCGCTGCCTCGCGAAGGCCTACGACATGGTGCTGAACGGCTGGGAAATCGGCGGCGGCTCGGTGCGTATCTATCGTGAGGAAGTGCAGAGCAAGGTGTTCCGCGCGCTGAAGATCAACGCGGAAGAAGCGCAGGCCAAGTTCGGCTTCCTGCTCGACGCGCTGCAATACGGCGCGCCGCCGCACGGCGGTATCGCGTTCGGTCTGGACCGCATCGTCACGATGATGGCCGGCGCCGACTCGATCCGCGACGTGATCGCGTTCCCGAAGACACAACGCGCGCAGGATCTGCTCACGCAGGCGCCGAGCGAAGTCGACGAGCGCCAGCTGCGCGAGCTGCACATCCGTCTGCGTTCGCCGGAACCGAAGGCGTAAAACCGTGGCCGCTTCTCGCGGCCGCAAAAAGCCACACGAGCGAAACGAAAAGGCGCTGAGGTGTTCTCCACCTCAGCGCCTTTTTCATTTTTTGCGTTACAGTGAAGCCACCGCTTTTCCGACCCTTTCGACCGTCATCCGACATGTACCGCGCGTCGCGTCGCGCCCAGTTTTGAGCCATGCCGAAACCGCCGAAAATTCCGCAGTCCGTCCTCGTCATCATTCATACGCCCGCGCTCGACGTGCTGCTGCTCGAACGCGCCGACCATGCCGCGTTCTGGCAGTCGGTAACGGGTTCGAAAGACCGGCTCGACGAACCGCTCGCCGACACGGCGGTGCGTGAAGTCGGCGAGGAAACCGGCATCATGATCGGCGGCGCGCTGGTGCCGCGCAGCGCGTTGTTCGACTGGCAGTACTCGATCGACTACGAGATCTACCCGGAATTTCGTTACCGCTACGAAGCGGGCGTGCTCTACAACACCGAGCACTGGTTCAGCCTGCAGGTACCCGAGCGTATCGACGTGTCGCTCGCGCCGCGTGAACACACCGCCTATATGTGGCTGCCGTATGAAGAGGCCGCATCGCGCTGCTTTTCGTCGTCGAATGCCGATGCGATCCTGCAGTTGCCGCGCCGCCTCGCCGCGCGCCCGATCGACCCCCAATCCGGCCAGCTGGCCGGGGAGCGTGGCCAGTGAGCGCAGGCGGTTCGGGCCGTCTCGCGCGTCTGCGGCATACGTTGCTCGGCCGTCGTTACTTTCAGCGCTACCGCTTCACCGGCAACAACCAGGTCGAGCTCCTGCGCTCCGGCGACGACTTCTTCGACGCGCTGATCGAGCGCATCGATGCTGCAGAGCACAGCGTCGCGCTCGAAACCTACATCTTCTGCGACGACGAAGCCGGCCACGCGGTCAGCGAGGCGTTGCTGCGCGCGGCCGCGCGCGGCGTCAGGGTGCGCGTCATCACCGACGGCATCGGCACCGCACGCCTGAAAATGTTCGAGCAATGGCCGGCGGGCGGCATCGAGCATCGCATCTACAACCCGCATCTGTTCGGCCGCTTCGGCTTTTCGCGCACGCACCGCAAACTGGCGGTGATCGACGATCGGATCGCGTATTGCGGCGGCATCAATATCGTCGATGACTTCGAGAACAACGGCGAGAAGCTGCCCTACCACCGCTGGGACTTCGCGGTCGAACTGCGCGGGCCGGTGGTCGCTGACGTGCGCGACGCGATCGAGGTGCAGTGGCGGCGGATTCGCCTCGGCCATCGGCCGCTCGATTCGTTCAGGCCAGACGTGTCGTCGCAGGACGCCAACTCGCTCGGCAGTCTGCGCCGGCGCCGGCGGCGCCGCAACGAGGAGCTGTGGGCCGGCGGCGAGCCGTGCGTCGCGTTCGTCGCGCGCGATAACCTGATCAACCGCCGTGCGATCGAAAAGGCCTATCTGGCCGCGATCGGCCAGGCACGCCATGAAATTCTGCTGGCGAATCCGTACTTCATGCCGGGGCGCAAGCTGCGCCGCGCGCTGGTGTTCGCGGCGCGGCGCGGCGTGGTCGTGAAGCTGATCATCGGGCGCAAGGAGTTCAAGGCGCTCGATTACGCGGTGCCGTTCCTGTACCACGCACTGCTGCGCGCGGGCGTGCAGATCGCCGAATACGAGAAGACGCTGCTGCACGGCAAGGTCGCGGTGGTCGATTCGAACTGGGGCACGGTCGGTTCGTCGAATCTCGATGCGCTCAGCCTGATGCTCAACAACGAAGCGAACGTCGTGCTCGTCAACGATCTGTCGATCGCGAAACTTCGCGATGCGATTCTCGATGCGTTCACGGACGCGCGCCGGATCGATGAAGCGCACTACGAATCGCGACCGGCGCGCTTGCGCGCGCTGAGCTGGCTCGCGTACACGAGCTACCGGGTCGCGATGAAACTGCTGACGGTGGGCGGCTACGATTGACACCAATAGAACACGCGCGCACTCGTCGGCAACCGTCAATACAAGGCAAACGCCTCTAAAAAATCTCATTGATCTGATGGTCGAAAGCCGCAAAATTAGAGGCCGGTTAGAAACCGGTTTCTAATAAAGTCCTTGTTTCGGGGACGGCAAGCACTCAATAATAGTACGGCCGTTCGATTTTTAATTCGGTCACATTAGAACGGTAGAACAGCTATGCGAAAAGGCGAACAAACCCGAGCCGCGATTCTCGACGCAGCACTCGATCTGGCAAGCCGAGACGGACTGGAAGGTCTGACGATTGGCCTGCTCGCCGAGCGCATGCAGATGAGCAAGAGCGGCGTGTTCGCGCATTTCGGGTCGCGCGAGGATCTGCAGGTCGAGGTCGTGCGCGAATATCACCGCCGTTTCGAAGACGAGGTGTTTTTCCCGAGCCTGCGCGAGCCGCGTGGTCTGCCGCGCTTGCGCGCGATGATTTCCCGCTGGTTCGAGAAGCGCATTCAGGAAGTCACGACCGGATGCATCTACATCAGCGGCGCCGTCGAATACGACGATCGCGCGGACAGCCAGGTGCGCGAGCAACTGGTGTCGAGCGTGACGACGTGGCGTGCGGCGCTCACGCGCGCGATTTCGCAAGCGATGGAAGAAGGGCATCTGCGCGCCGATACCGACCCGCAGCTGATGCTGTTCGAACTGTATAGCGTCACGCTCGGCCTGCATCACGACGCGCGCTTCCTGCATTTGCCGGATGCGGTGCGCCTCACGTGGGCCGCGCTGGAAAAACTGATTAATTCGTATCAGAGCGAAAGCCGTTAGCGGCGTCGCCGGAACTTACCGGAAACGCGCGGCGCACAAGGTCCCTACACGGACCCGGCCAACGGCCTGGCTTTTTGTCAATCCAGGGAGAGGAAGTCATGGGACAGTACGCCGCGCCGCTGCGCGACATGCAATTCGTGTTGCACGAACTGCTCAACGTCGAAGCCGAACTTCGGCACATGCCGAAGCACGCCGATCTCGATGCCGGCACGATCAACGCGGTGCTCGAGGAAGCCGGCAAGTTCTGCTCCGAAGTGCTGTTCCCGCTCAACCACAGCGGCGATCAGGAAGGCTGCACGTATGCCGGCGACGGCGTCGTGACCACGCCGAAGGGCTTCAAGGAAGCCTATCAGCAATACGTCGAAGCCGGCTGGCCGGCGCTTGGCTGCGACCCGGAATACGGCGGTCAGGGGTTGCCCGCGTTCGTCAACAACGCGCTCTATGAAATGCTGAACTCGGCGAATCAGGCGTGGACGATGTATCCGGGCCTGTCGCACGGCGCGTACGAATGCCTGCACGCGCATGGCACGCCGGAACTGCAGCAGCGCTATCTGCCGAAGCTCGTCGCAGGCGTATGGACCGGCACGATGTGTCTGACCGAGCCGCATTGCGGCACCGACCTCGGCATTCTGCGCACCAAGGCCGAGCCGAACGGCGAGGGCTCGTACTCGATCAGCGGCACGAAGATCTTCATCTCGAGCGGTGAACACGATCTGGCGGAGAACATCGTTCACCTCGTGCTCGCGCGTCTGCCGGACGCGCCGAAGGGCACCAAGGGCATATCGCTCTTCATCGTGCCGAAGTTCGTGCCGAACGAAGCAGGCGAGCCCGGCGAGCGCAATGGCGTCAAGTGCGGCTCGATCGAGCACAAGATGGGCATTCACGGCAACGCGACCTGCGTGATCAATCTCGACAACGCGAAGGGCTGGATGGTCGGCGAGCCGAACAAAGGCCTGAATGCGATGTTCGTGATGATGAATGCCGCGCGTCTCGGCGTCGGCATGCAGAGCCTCGGCCTCACCGAAGTTGCGTATCAGAACTCGCTCACCTACGCGAAAGAGCGTCTGCAGATGCGTTCGCTGACCGGTCCGAAGGCGCCGGAGAAGGCCGCCGATCCGATCATCGTGCATCCGGACGTGCGCCGCATGCTGCTCACGCAAAAGGCCTACGCCGAAGCCGGCCGCGCGTTCTCGTACT
Source organism: Paraburkholderia youngii (assembly GCF_013366925.1). Lineage (NCBI taxonomy): Bacteria > Pseudomonadati > Pseudomonadota > Betaproteobacteria > Burkholderiales > Burkholderiaceae > Paraburkholderia > Paraburkholderia youngii. The sequence continues at coordinate 5,960,408 of NZ_JAALDK010000001.1, read as the reverse complement.
GGTCGGCGCTGCAGATCGACAAGGAGCTGTCGCATGCCGACGAAGCCGAGCGCAAGGAAGCCGCCGACCTCGTCGCATTGCTCACGCCGATCCTGAAGGCGTTCCTGTCGGACAACGCGTTCGAAGGCACCAATCACGCGATGCAGATCTACGGCGGCCACGGCTTCATCGCCGAATGGGGTATGGAGCAGTACGTGCGCGACGCGCGCATCAACATGATCTACGAAGGCACCAACGGCATCCAGTCGCTCGATCTGCTCGGCCGCAAGGTACTCGGCGACATGGGCGCGAAGCTGAAGAAGTTCGGCAAGCTCGTCGCCGAGTTCGTCGAAGCCGAAGGCATCAAGCCGGAAATGCAGGAGTTCGTGAACCCGCTCGCCGAGATCGGTGAAAAGGTGCAGAAGCTGACGATGGAAATCGGCATGAAGGCGATGCAGAACCCGGACGAAGTCGGCGCCGCGGCCGTGCCGTATCTGCGCACGGTCGGCCATCTGGTGTTCTCGTACTTCTGGGCGCGCATGGCACGTATCGCGCTGGACAAAGAGGCATCGGGCGATCCGTTCTACAAGGCGAAGCTCGCGACCGCGCGGTTCTACTTCGCGAAGCTCCTGCCCGAAACGGCGATGACGATCCGCCAGGCGCGGGCCGGTTCGAAGCCGATGATGGACGTCGAAGAAGCGTTGTTCTAACGCTCACAGATAGGGTGAGGCGCCCGCGCGCAGCGAACCCGCGCTGCCTCGCTCCAGACCACACACCTCGCGCGAAGCATGGCTGACGCTTCGCGCCACCGCACAACTCTCCGGAGAAACGACGTGAGCAATCTGATCATTCGCAAGGTAGCCGTGCTCGGCGCCGGCGTGATGGGCGCGCAGATCGCCGCGCACCTGATCAACGCCAAGGTGCCCGTGCTGCTGTTCGATCTGCCCGCCAAGGAAGGCCCGAAAAACGGCATCGCGCTGAAGGCGATCGAGAATCTGAAGAAGCTGTCGCCGGCGCCGTTCGGCGTGAAGGACGACGCGCAATACATCCAGCCCGCGAACTACGACGACGACATCGAAAAGCTCGCGGAGTGCGACATCGTGATCGAAGCGATCGCCGAACGCATGGACTGGAAGCACGACCTGTACAAGAAGGTCGCGCCGCACATCGGTCGGAACGCGATCTTCGCGACCAATACGTCGGGGCTGTCGATCACCGCATTGTCCGAAGGTTTCTCGGACGAACTGAAGGCGCGCTTCTGCGGGGTGCACTTCTTTAATCCGCCGCGCTACATGCATCTGGTCGAACTGATCCCGACCGCGACGACGCGTCCGGAAATTCTCGATCAGCTCGAAACCTTCCTGACTAGCGTGGTCGGCAAGGGCGTCGTGCGCGCGAAGGACACGCCGAACTTCATCGCCAATCGCGTCGGCGTTTTCTCGATCCTCGCGGTTGTCGCCGAAGCCGAGAAGTTCGGCCTGCGTTTCGACGAGGTGGACGACCTGACTGGCGCGCGCCTCGGCCGCGCGAAGTCGGCGACGTTCCGCACCGCCGACGTGGTCGGTCTCGACACGATGGCGCATGTGATCAAGACGATGCAGGACACGCTGCCGGACGATCCGTTCTTGCCGGTCTACGAAACGCCGGCCGTGCTTGCTGAACTGGTGAAGAAAGGTGCGCTCGGCCAGAAGAGCGGCGCTGGCTTCTACCGCAAGGAAGGCAAGGCGATCAAGGTGCTCGATCCGAAGACCGGCAACTACGTCGACGGCGGCGGCAAGGCAGACGAAATCGTCGGCCGCATCCTGAAGCGCCCGGCTGCCGAACGCCTGAAGCTGTTGCGCGAAACGCAGCATCCGCAGGCGCAATTCCTGTGGTCGATCTTCCGCGACGTCTATCACTACATCGCCGTGCATCTGGAGTCGATCGCCGACAACGCGCGCGACGTCGATCTCGCGATCCGCTGGGGCTTCGGCTGGAACGAAGGCCCGTTCGAAGGCTGGCAGACGGCCGGCTGGAAGCAGGTCGCCGAGTGGGTGCAGCAAGACATCGCGGCGGGCAAGGCGCTCGCCAACGTGCCGCTGCCGTCGTGGGTGCTCGAAGGCGCGGTCGCCGACAAGGGCGGCGTGCACACGGCCGAAGGTTCCTGGTCGCCGGCTACGCAGAGCTTCGTGCCGCGCTCGTCGCTCGACGTGTACAGGAAGCAGGTGTTCCGCGCGCCGCTCGTCGGCGAAACCGGCGCCGATCCGAAGACCTACGGCAAGACGCTGTTCGAGACCGATGCGGTGCGCGCATGGGTCGACGATCGCGCGGGCGAGGACGACGTGCTGATCGTGTCGTTCAAGAGCAAGATGAACACGATCGGACCGGCGGTGATCGAGGGTCTGACGCAGGCGATCGAACTGGCCGAGAAGGACTACAAGGGCCTCGTCGTGTGGCAGTCCACGTCGCTGAAGCTCGGCACGCCGGGCGGTCCGTTCTCGGCGGGCGCGAACCTCGAAGAAGCGATGCCCGCGTTCATGATGGGCGGCGCGAAGGGCATCGAGCCGTTCGTGAAGAGTTTCCAGCAGGGCATGCTGCGCGTGAAGTACGCGAACGTGCCGGTGGTTGCGGCGATCTCGGGCATCGCGCTCGGCGGCGGCTGCGAGCTCGCGCTGCATAGCGCGAAGCGCGTCGCGCATATCGAGAGCTATCTGGGTCTCGTCGAAGTCGGCGTGGGCCTGGTGCCGGCGGGCGGCGGCCTGAAGGAAGCGGCGCTGCGCGCGGCCGAAGCGGCAAGCCAGGTTGGCGCGACCAACGATCTGCTGAAGTTCCTGCAGAAGTCGTTCGAGAACGCGGCGATGGCGAAGGTCTCGTCCTCGGCGCTCGATGCTCGCGCGATGGGCTACCTGAAGCCGTCCGACACGATCGTCTTCAACGTGTTCGAACTGCTCGACGTCGCGAAGAAGGAAGCGCGCGCGCTTGCTGCTGCGGGCTACCGTGCGCCGCTGCGCGCGACACAGGTGCCGGTCGCGGGCCGCTCGGCGATCTCGACGATCAAGGCGTCGCTCGTCAACATGCGCGACGGCCGCTTCATCAGCGATCACGATTTCCTGATCGCGAGCCGCATCGCGGAAGCGGTGTGCGGCGGCGACGTCGAAGCGGGCAGCCTCGTCGACGAAGAATGGCTGCTGCAACTCGAGCGTCGTGCGTTCGTTGAACTGCTCGGCACGCAGAAGACGCAGGAACGGATCATGGGCATGCTGCAGACCGGCAAGCCGGTGCGCAACTAAGCGGTTTGCCGACAAAGGAGATTCACAAATGGCAAAGCAATTGCAAGACGCATATATCGTCGCCGCGAGCCGCACGCCGATCGGCAAGGCGCCGCGCGGCATGTTCAGGAACACGCGCCCGGATGAACTGCTGGTTCACGCGATCAAGTCGGCCGTCGCCCAGGTGCCCGGCCTCGACACCGGCGTGATCGAAGACGCGATCGTCGGCTGCGCGATTCCGGAAGCGGAGCAGGGCCTGAACGTCGCGCGGATCGGCGCGCTGCTCGCCGGTCTGCCGAACACGGTCGGCGGTGTCACGGTGAACCGCTTCTGCGCGTCGGGACTGACCGCGCTCGCGATGGCCGCGGACCGCATCCGGGTCGGCGAGGCGGACGCAATGATCGCGGGCGGCTGCGAATCGATGAGCATGGTGCCGATGATGGGCAACAAGCCGTCGCTGTCGCCGCATATCTTCGATCGCAACGAAGACGTTGGCATCGCATACGGCATGGGCTTGACCGCCGAGAAAGTCGCCGAGCGCTGGAAGATCAGCCGCGAAGCGCAGGACGCGTTCTCGGTCGAATCGCACCGCCGCGCGATCGCCGCGCAGCAAGCCGGCGAATTCAACGACGAAATCGCCGCGTACACGATCACCGACCGCGTGCCCGATCTCGCGACCGGCGAGATCAACGTGAAAACGCGCGAGGTGAAGCTCGACGAAGGCCCGCGCGCGGACACGTCGATGGAAGGCCTGGCGAAGCTGCGCGCGGTGTTCGCGAACAAGGGCTCGGTCACGGCGGGCAACAGTTCGCAGACCTCGGACGGCGCGGGCGCGTTGATCGTCGTGTCGGAAAAGATCCTCAAGCAGTTCAACCTGACGCCGCTCGCGCGTTTCGTCAGCTTCGCGGTGCGCGGCGTGCCGCCGGAAATCATGGGCATCGGCCCGAAGGAAGCGATTCCGGCCGCGCTGAAGGCTGCGGGGCTGAAGCAGGACGAGCTCGACTGGATCGAGCTGAACGAGGCGTTTGCCGCGCAGTCGCTCGCGGTGATCCAGGACCTCGGCCTCGATGCATCGAAGATCAACCCGCTCGGCGGCGCGATCGCACTGGGCCATCCGCTTGGCGCGACGGGCGCGATTCGTGCGGCGACCGTGGTGCACGGCCTGCGCCGCCGCAACTACAAGTACGGCATGGTGACGATGTGCGTCGGTACCGGCATGGGCGCGGCGGGCATCATCGAGCGTCTGTGAGCCGCTGATCTCACCGGGGATCCTTCGGTGATCCAGTGAGGACCGCGCAACGGTTCGCAGGCCGCCCGGCTTGCGAACCGTTTTTACATTCAGCAGGAGCACAAGGAGATGAGCGGGATGACGACGGATATTCTGGTCGAGCGCGCCGATGCGGTGCTGACCATCAGCTTCAATCGGCCCGGCAGGAAAAACGCGATCACGGCCGCGATGTATCAGACGATGGCCGACACGCTCGTAGAAGCGCAGGGCGACGCGTCGGTGCGCGCGATCCTGATTCGCGGCAGCGCGGGCATTTTCAGCGCGGGCAACGATCTCGAAGACTTCATGAAGACGCCACAGGTCGGCGGCAACCCCCCGGTGATCCAATTCCTGCGCGCGATCAGCGCGGCGGAGAAGCCGCTCGTGGCGGCGGTTGCGGGGCCGGCGGTTGGCGTCGGAACGACGCTGCTGCTGCATTGCGATCTGGTCTACGCGGCCGACACCGCGAGCTTTTCGCTGCCGTTCACGCAACTCGGGCTGTGCCCGGAGGCTGCGTCGAGCTTGCTGCTGCCGCGCGTAGCCGGCTATCAGGCGGCGGCGGAAAAACTGCTGCTCGGCGAGGCGTTCGACGCGGCGGAAGCGCTCCGGTTGGGCCTGGTGAATCGCGTCCTGCCGGCGGGCGAAGTCGACGCGTTCGCGGCGGCGCAGGCTGCGAAGCTGGCGGCGCTGCCGGCGTCGTCGCTGCGCGTGACGAAGAGCCTGATGAAACGCGCGAGCCAACAGGAAGTGCAGACGCAGATGACCGAGGAGTTCGTGCACTTCGGCAAGATGCTGCTCGCGCCCGAGGCGCGCGAGGCTTTCAAGGCGTTCTTCGAGAAGCGCAACCCGGATTTCCGGCAGTTCGACTGAGGGACGTACGGCGCAGCCGTGCTTCGGGGCGGGTTTGCCGTGAGTCGCCGCTGCGCCGCTTCAATCGCTCAAACCCGCGGCTGCCAGGTGTCGTAATCGACGTAGCTGCCTTCGCGGCAGAAGCTCACGAGCCGCACGCCCGCCTCGCGCGCAATCGCAATCGCGAGCGACGACGGCGCCGAGATCGTCGCGACCATCGGCACGTCGACGCGCGCAGCCTTGCGCACCAGTTCGTAGCTCGCGCGGCTCGACAGAAACACGAAACCGTCGCGCGTATCGGCGCGCTCGAGCACGAGCTGGCCGATCAGCTTGTCGAGCGCGTTGTGGCGGCCGACGTCTTCGAACGCATAACGGATCGCGCCTTGCGCATCACACCACGCGGCCGCGTGCAGGCCGCCCGTCAAACGCGTGAGCGCCTGGTGCTGGGGCAGCGCGCGCGCGGCGCGCGCGATCGCATCGGGCGCGAGCCGCTGCAGAAAGCCGGTATTTGCTACACGCTGCGGTTTCAAATCGAGCAGATCAATGCTTTCGATGCCGCATACGCCGCAGCCGGTGCGCCCGGCGAGCGCGCGGCGCTTTTCCTTCAGACCGGCGAACGCCTGCTGCACGACCTGCAATTGCACCTCGGCATGCGGCAGTTCGCCGTGCCCGTGCAGTTCGACCTCGATGTCCTGAATATCGCTGCCGCGCTCGACGATCCCCTCGGAAATCGCGAAGCCGACCGCGAACGCTTCGAGATCGCGCGGTGTGCACATCATCACCGCGTGCGAGATGCCGTTGAACACCAGCGCGACCGGCCACTCCTGGCCGACGTGATCGGTCGCGGTTTCGATCGCCGTGCCCCGATGGCGGCGCACCTCGAGTTGCACCGCGCCGGGTTGTTCGTCGCTGTCGAGGTCGTGGGGCTGGCCGTTTGCCGCCTCGGTTGCACGTCCGTTTTCCTGTCCGTTCAAGCTGCTTCACTCCTGTAGCATGCCGCGCGACGGCGGCCCGCCCGGCTCGCCGTATGCTTCGCGGCCGCCGCCGCGCGGGCCGCCGTCGCGCGAATAAGGTTCTAAAATACATCAAGCGACGCCCGTACGCTGTCCGCCACCGACAAGGAGCACTGACATGGGACTCAACGAAGCACCGCTTCTGTTCGACTTCGAAGTCGCGTCTTCGGAGAATTTCACTTATATCCCGATGTCGGTGCGCTTCAATCTCGACCGGTTCGGGCTGCGCATCACGCTCGCGCAGTGGCAGCAACTGCCGCTCGAAGACCGCAAGCTGCTCGCGCGTTTCCCGGTCGAAGAAGACACGCAAATCGAACCGAATTTCGACCACGCGCTGTTCGAGATGCTGCGCACGCACGTGAACATCGAACCGGAGTGGTTCACGCCGGAGGAGTCGCCGGCCTGGCGACAAACCGACAGCGTGCCCGACGGCGTCGCGCATCAGGCGGGGCTCGCCGGACTCGCCGCGCCGAGCGTCGCGCGCTGGGCGGAGCTCGATCCATTCAAACGTTACGTGCTCGCGAAGCTGTCGCGCAAGCCCGAGGCGAACCACGATTTCGTCCCGGCGATGAAGGAATTTGGCGCGGCCGGCTAGGCGCGGCCGGCTAGGCGCGGCCGGCTCCGCAACTCCCCCCAATCCTCAGATTTTTTTCACGCCGACCCTCAACCCGCTTCCGATCGCTGCCGATATCCAAAGGTTGGCGCGTAAAAGATTTGCATCGATGCGGCGCGACGCACCGGTAGCGAGCGCGCTCTCCCGCCCTCGGAACGATTGACGTTCGGAACCCATGAATCCTTTTTTGTCGAAGCGACTGCTGATCAATATTGCGGTCGTGGTCGTCGCGGTCGGTGCAAACGCGTTCGTCGCGTACACGCAGATTCGCGGGCAGCGAGACGCCGATGCGCGCCTCGCGCGCTCGACCAGCGTGCGCCAGAACCTCGATGCCTATCACGCCGCGCTTGGTAAAGCGCTCGCCGCGGTGCACCGCCTGAAGGAATCGGGCGATCCGGTCCCGCCGGACGCGGCCGCTTCGATGACGAACACGCTCGCGAGCCGCGAGGATGCACTGCGCGACGAGCTCGCGAGCGAACCGTCCATGTCGGCGGCGCTCGCCAGCCTGAGCGCGGCGCGGCACGCGCTGCAGCACGATCTCGAGGACACGCTGCGCAACCACGCGAGCGACTTACCCGGCCCGGCCAGCGCGACGTCGGGCGCGGCATCGACCGAAGCACCGATCTCGGCCCACGACGACGCGCGATTCGACCCATCCGTCGACTCCGCGCCGTCCGACCCGCAGCTTGCCCCCTCGCTAGAGCGTGTCGAAGCCGCGCTCGCCTCTTTGCGCAGCGACGAAAACCGTTCGTTGCAGATCGCGCTCGCGGCATCGGCGAGCGACAGCCAGCGCGCGATGTTCGTACTGCTCGTGACGATGCTCTGCGGCAGCGTGCTGCTGATGCTCACGTTCGGCGTGCGCGAGAACAGCGCGCGTGAAAAGCTGCGCAGCGCCCGCGCGCTGGCGCGCAACGACGAGCGTTTTCGCAGCCTGTTCGACGATCACAGAGTGCCGATGTACATCTTCGATCGCGATACGCTGCGCTTTCTCGCCGTCAACGCTGCCGCGATCGAGCAATACGGCTACACGGAAAGCAAGTTTCTGGGCATGACGATCCGCGCGATTCACCCTGATTCCGAAGTTGCGCGCCTCGAGAAGCATCTGGCGCGCAGCGCGGACTTGCGCCAGAGCCACACGATGGCGGGCATCTGGCGGCATCGGCGCAACGACGGCTCGATCATCAGCGTCAACGTGTCGTATCACGCGCTCAGCTTCATGGGCCGCGACGCGTCGTTCGTGCTGGCGGACGACGTGACCGATCAGATCAACGCCGAAGCCGAAGCGCTGCGCTCGAATCAGATGCTCGAAGCGGTGATCGACAACATTCCGCAGCGGATTTTCTGGAAGGATCTGAACTCGCGCTATCTGGGCTGCAACATGGCGTTCGCGCGCGACGCGGGGCTCGCGTATCCCGAGCAGGTGATCGGCAAGAGCGACACCGATTTGCCGTGGCGCGCGTTCGCCGACCTGCTGAACGAGCACGATCGCGAAGTCGCGAGCACCGGCGTGCCGAAGATGAACTTCGAGGTCGACTTCGTGATCGACGGCGTGCATCGCACGAGGGTCACGAGCAAGCTGCCGTTCACCGACGGCGACGGCCGGGTGATCGGCGTGCTCGGCTCGTACACCGACATCACCGAGCAAAAGCGCGCCGATCTCGCGCTGCGTCTGCAAAGCCGTGCGCTCGACGCGAGTGTCAACGCGATCCTGATCACCGCGCCGTCGCCGTCGGGCAATCTGATCGAATACGTGAATCCGGCGTTCATGCGTATCACCGGCTACGATCTCGATGAGGTGATCGGTCACGACTGCCGCGTGCTGCAGCGCGACGACCGTGACCAGGAGGGCGTCGCATTGATTCGCGAGGCGCTCGCGGCGAATCGCGAGGTCAGCGCCGTGGTGCGCAACTATCGCAAGGACGGCGCGCTGTTCTGGAATCAGCTGTTCATCGCGCCGGTGCCGAACGCGGAAGGCGTGATCACCCATCATATCGGCGTCATCAACGACGTGACCGAGCTGATCCGCTACCAGGAGCAGCTCGAATACCAGGCCAACTACGACGGCCTCACGCGGCTGCCGAACCGCAACCTGCTGCGCGACAGGCTCGAACATGCGCTCGTCGTCGCGCAGCGGCATCACACGGGCGTGGCAGTCGTGTTCCTCGATCTCGACGGCTTCAAGAACGTCAACGACAGCCTCGGCCACAGCGTCGGTGACCGGCTGCTCAGCGTGGTCGCCGAACGGCTCGCGCGCTGCTCGCGCACCAGCGACACGGTTGCGCGCCACGGCGGCGACGAGTTCGTGATCGTGATGACCGACACCGTCGACGAGCAATCGCTGATCACGTGGATGGAGCGCGTGCGCGCGTCGATCGCCGAGCCGGTGTGGCTCGACGGCACCGAGCTGTACGTCGGCTGCAGCATGGGCGCGAGCCTGTTCCCGCAGGACGGCGAGGACGCCGAAACGCTGATGAAGAAGGCCGACGTCGCGATGTACCGCGCGAAGGACCTGGGCCGCAACACGTTCCAGTTCTATCAGCCGGAGATGAACGCGAGCGCGGGCGCGCGCCTGAATCTCGAACGACGCCTGCGCCGCGCGCTGCGCGACAACGAGTTCCTGCTGCACTATCAGCCGCAGGTCGATATCGTCAGCGGCCAGATCGTCGGCATCGAGGCGCTGGTGCGCTGGCGCGATCCGGAGGCCGGCCTCGTGCCGCCGTCGTCGTTCATTCCGCTTGCCGAGGAAAGCGGGCTGATCGGGCCGCTGTCGGAGTGGGTGCTGCGCGAGGCGTGCCGCCAGAACAAGGCGTGGCAGGATCAGGGCTTGCCGCCGGCGCGCGTGTCGGTGAATCTGTCGGCGCGGGTGTTCCAGCAGCGCGACATCGCGAAGCTCGTGATGCAGGTGCTCGCCGAGACCGGGCTCGAACCGAAGTATCTCGAACTCGAGCTGACCGAAAGCACGATCATGCGCAATGCGGAAGAAGCGGTGTTGATGCTCAACGAGCTGCACGCGCTCGGCATCGGTCTCGCGATCGACGACTTCGGCACCGGCTATTCGAGCCTCAGCTATCTGAAGCGCTTTCCGGTGGACCGCCTGAAGATCGACCGCTCGTTCGTATCGGATATCGGCGTGTCGGGCGACGACGAGACGATCACGTCGGCGATCATCGCGCTCGCGCATTCGCTGAAGCTGCAGGTGATCGCCGAGGGCGTGGAAACGTCCGCGCAACTCGACTTCCTGAGGGAACGCGCGTGCGACGAGATGCAGGGCTTCTATTTCGCGAAGCCGCTATCGACGGAAGGGATCTCCGAACTGCTGCACGGCGGCTTGGTGCCGGAGCTGGAGCCGGCGTGAAGGGAGCGTGACGCGCGGCGCCCAAGGTCGCCGCGTGTCACCGCGGGTCGCGTCAAACGCCGGTCACTCCGCTGGCGTGTCTTTGAATACCGGCAGGCTTTCCGCGAACGCGGAAAATTTCTCGAGCCGCGGATGATCGGCCTTGCTGACCGCCTCCGGCAGCATCATGTGCGTGAACTGCCACGCGACGGCGACGGCCACGTCCGCCGCGCTCAACTGCTGCTGCGTGTCCGGCAGCGGCCCTTCGCCCAACTCGCGTTCGAGTTCGGCATAGGCGGCGAGCAGTTGCGCTCGCACGCGCTCCACCCACGCTTCATGCTGCTTCTCCTGCGGTCGCAGATTGCGCTCGTAGACGATCTGCACGCTCTTTTCGCACGCGGCGAGCGCGAGACCCGTCAGACGCGCGGCGCGCAACGCCGCGTCGGCTTGCGTCGGGAACAGCGGGGTGGGGCCGGCGAGCGTCGCCAGATACTGCAGGATCACCGTCGAATCCATCACGACCGCGCCGTTGTCGGCGACGAGCGTCGGCGCCTTGACGACCGGGTTGATCTTCGCGAACTGCTCGTAGGTGCGGAATACGGAAATCGACTCGTGTTCGAAGTCGAGCGCGAGCAGCTTCATGCAGATGGCGACGCGCCGCACGTACGGCGAGTCGAGCATTCCGATCAGTTTCATCACGTATCCATTAGAAGAGCGACTATCGGGCGCCCGGCCTCGTGCGCTGATCGGCCGAAACGGCTAGCGGGTGGCGCGGCGCGTGACGCATGGAACCGCTAGCTTAAGCATCCTTGCTGGCTCAGTCCAGCACGGGCAGCGCGCGCGGACGGCGGTCGCTGTCGGTGGCGACGTAGGTGAGGATCGCTTCCGTGACCTTGACGACTTCCTGCGACAGGCGCATCCGCTGCGCGTAGACCTCGACCGACACCGTCACCGACGTATTGCCGGTCTTCACGATATCCGCGTAAAAGCTCAGCAGGTCGCCGACGAACACCGGCTGCTTGAACAGGAACGAATTGACCGCGATCGTCGCGACCCGTCCATTCGCGCGACGGCTTGCCGGAATCGAGCCGGCGATGTCGACCTGCGCCATGATCCAGCCGCCGAACACGTCGCCGTGAATGTTCGCGTCCGATGGCTGCGGCATCACGCGCAGCGCGCAAGGCTTGGAAGGAAGTTGAAGAAGATCGGTCATCGGGACATCCTTGGGAAACGTGTTCGAGTGTATTGACGCGCACGGCCCGAACGGCTGGGCCAGCCCGGCCACAGGCCGCGGAAAGCGCCGCCAGCTGGCTTCTGCGACAATACGGGGGATCAGGAATTGTACGGGAAAGCGCCCAGCCAGGCGCGCGAGCCGCGCCGCTGCGAACTCCGGCAGTTCCACACTCTCCCCACGATTTATGCGCCGCGCTCCTTCGTCAGAACCCTCGCCGATTTCCACCGGACCCCGCAACGACTGGCAAACGATCCTGTCGCTGCTGCCATACCTTGCAACCTACAAATGGCGAGTCGGCATCGCGCTCGGCTGCCTGATCGGCGCGAAGGTCGCGAACCTCGGCGTGCCGATCGTGATGAAGCACATCGTCGACAGTCTCGCGTCGATCCGCCATCTGACCGCGCTCGGCCGCGCGCAGGACGCGCCCGGCATCGTGCTGCTCGGCGGCGTCGGCTTGCTGGTGGTCGCGTATGCAGTGGTGCGGCTGTCCACGTCGTTCTTCACCGAGCTGCGCGAAATACTGTTTTCGAAAGTGACGGAAAGCGCGGTGCGCCAGCTTGCGCTGAAAGTGTTTCGTCATCTGCACGGGCTGTCGCTGCGCTTTCATCTGGAGCGGCAGACGGGCGGCATGTCGCGCGATATCGAACGCGGCACGCGCGGCATCACGCAGCTGATTTCCTATTCGCTGTACAGCATCCTGCCGACGCTCGTCGAAGTCGGGCTCGTGCTCGGCTTTTTCGTCGTCAAATACGAGGCCTATTACGCGATCGTCACGTTCATCGCGCTCGCGGCGTACATCGCGTTCACGGTGAAGGTCACCGAGTGGCGCACGCACTTTCGCCGTACGATGAACGAGCTCGATTCGAAGGCGAATTCGCGCGCGATCGACTCGCTGCTCAACTACGAGACCGTCAAGTACTTCGGCAACGAGGAGTGGGAAGCGAGCCGTTACGACGAAAACCTGAAGCGCTATCGCGCGGCGGCCATCAAGTCGCAGCGTTCGCTGTCGGCGCTCAACTTCGGGCAGCAGGCGATCATCGGCACGGGGCTCGTGTTCATCCTGTGGCGCGCGACCCAGGGCGTGATGGCCGGGCGCCTGACGCTCGGCGACCTGGTGCTGATCAACACGTTCATGCTGCAGCTGTATATCCCGCTGAATTTTCTCGGCGTGGTCTATCGTGAGCTGAAGCAGAGCCTGACCGACATGGACCGCATGTTCTCGCTGCTCGGCGCGCCGCAGGAAGTGCCCGATGCGCCGAATGCGGTGGCTTTGCAGGTCCGCGGCGCGCAGGTGCGTTTCGACAACGTGAGCTTCGCGTACGAGTTTTCGCGACCGATTCTGCACGACGTGAGCTTCACGATCGCTGCCGGCACGACGACCGCGGTGGTCGGCCACAGCGGCTCGGGCAAGTCGACGCTCGCGCGGCTCCTGTTCCGCTTCTACGATCTCGACCGCGCGACGGGCGGCGCGATCCGGATCGACGGGCAGGATATTCGCGATGTCACGCAGGATTCGCTGCGCGCGTCGATCGGCATCGTGCCGCAGGACACGGTGCTGTTCAACGACTCGATCTACTACAACATCGCGTACGGGCGGCCGTCGGCGACGCGCGACGAAGTGATCGCGGCGGCGCGCGCCGCGCATATCCACGAGTTCATCGAGAGTCTGCCGAAGGGCTATGACACGCCGGTCGGCGAGCGCGGGCTCAAGCTGTCCGGCGGCGAAAAGCAGCGCGTCGCGATCGCGCGGACCATCCTGAAGAATCCGCCGATCCTGCTATTCGACGAAGCGACGTCCGCGCTCGATTCACGCTCCGAGCGCGCGATCCAGCATGAGCTCGACCTGATCGCGCGCGAACGCACGACGCTGATCATCGCGCACCGGCTTTCGACGGTCGTGCACGCGCAGCAGATCATCGTGATGGACAAGGGGCGCATCGTCGAGCGAGGCACGCACGCGGAGCTATTGCGCGCGAACGGCCTGTTCGCGCAGATGTGGGCGCTGCAGCAGCGCGCCGCGCAGACCACGGACGCGGTGGAAAGGGCGGAAGCGGTCGGGGCCGGCGAGAGCGCGGCCAAGTAGAGCTCAGCGCGCGCGCAGCAGCCGATCGAGCGCTTCCAGCTGCGCCTGCGTGCCGACGTTTTCCCACACGCCTTCGTACAGCTCGCCGCTCGCGAGCCCACGCGCGATCGTCGCGCGGTAATACGGGCTCAGCGCGCGTCGTGTGCCGCGCGGCAGATCGCGGAACATGCGCGTGTCGTACAGCCCGAAACTGCCGAACGTGAGGCGCGGCTGCGTGTCGAGCGACAGCACGCCGTCGACGAGACCAAAGTCGCCGTTCGGGTGAAACGGCGGATTCGGCACCATCACCAGATGCATGCCGGGCTCGGGCAACGCCTGCAGCGCGCCGGCGTGCGCATGCAGCGCGGCGTAGTCGTAATCGGTGTACACGTCGCCGGCCACCGCGACGAACACGTGATCCGCGCCGTCGTCGGTCAGTAGCGGCAGTGCCTGCGCGATGCCGCCCGCGGTCTCCAGCGCCTCGTGCTCGGGCGAATAGCGCAGTTCGACCTGCCAGCGCGAACCGTCGCCGAGCGCGGCTTCGAGCTGCGCGCCGAGCCACGCATGATTGATCACGATGCTACGGATGCCGGCCCGCGCGAGCCGTTCGATCTGCCACACGATCAGCGGCTTGCCGCCCGCTTCGAGCAAGGGCTTCGGGCACGCGTCGGTCAGCGGACGCATGCGCTCGCCGCGACCCGCGGCGAAAATCATCGCTTTCTTCACGGACATCGTCATCGGTCAGAAGGTATAGCCGATTTCCTGCGCGCGGCCTTCGAGGTCGTCGAGCAGCTTCGCGAACCCGCGCAGCGGCGCGTAACGCTCGGCCACCTTGCGCGCATAGCCGATGAAGCGCGGCAGGTCTTTCATGTAATGCGCCTTGCCGTCGCGGTAGTTGATGCGGCAGAAGAGGCCCAGCACCTTGATGTGCCGCTGCAGCCCCATCCATTCGAGCTGGCGGTAGAACTCGCCGAAATCGGCGTCGACCCGCAGGCCGGTTTTTTTCGCGCGCTCCCAGTAGTACACGAAGCAGTCGAGCTCGAACTCCTCGTCCCAGCTGAGGAACGCATCGCGCAGCAGCGACACGACGTCGTACGTGATCGGCCCGTACACCGCGTCCTGGAAGTCGAGTACGCCGGGGTTCGGCTCGGCGATCATCAGATTGCGCGGCATGAAATCGCGCAGCATGAAGCCTTGCGGCTGCGCGCGCGCGCTCGCGATCAGCAGCGCGAACGTGCGATCGAGCTGCGCGCGCGTTGCGGCATCGACTTCACGGCGAAGGTGCCGGCCGATGAACCACTCGGGCATCAGCTCCATTTCGCGATGCAGGAACGCTTCGTCGAACGGCGGCAGCACGTCTTCGCGCGAGCCGAGCTGCCAGCGGATCAGCGCGTCGAGCGCGTCGCGCATCAGCGTGCGGGCCGCGCGGGTGTCCCCCGCGGCCTGCGCGTCGGTCAGCGCGCCGAGGTAGGACGCGGTGCCGAGATCGGTGACGAGCATGAAGCCCGCGTCGAAGTCCACCTCGAGCACGCGCGGCACGTGCACGCCGGCGGCGTCGAGCAATTGCGCGATCTGCGCGAATTCGCGGCATTTTTCGGGCGGCGGCGCGTCGACGGCGATCAGCGTGGCCGCGCCGTTGCCTTGCGGCGCCTTACCGGCGAGCCGGAAATAACGGCGGAAACTGGCGTCGGACGAGGCCGGAACGATCGTGTCGAGCTCCAGCGCATGATGCGCCGCGTGGCCTTGCAGCCAGGCCTTGAGCAGGGAGAGGCGGGTGTCGGTGAAGTCTTGGGTGGAAGGCAGCGTCATGAAAAGCGGCGGCAAATTCTTGGGGACAACGTCTTGCCATATAATACCCCACGACTTTTTTGACGCGACTCACACGCCAGCTTTCGCGTGCTCCGTTTTACCGCCCGCCTTATCACTCGGCAAATTGGGAATCCAGACGTGCAGCCGACTCTCACGGTCGCGGTGTGCAGGCGGTGGATCGTGATGACGGAAGCTTGCACACGGGTCGACTCGCCAAACGATACATGCCGCCCAGACAGCTTTCCGATACCACTCCTTCCTGTGCAGTAGTGCCGCGCAAAAGGCGGCTCGTCGCGGCGCTCGTCGCCGTTCCGGGCCTGATGCCCGCGCTTGCGCACGCCCAGCTGGTGGGGGAAGCTGCGCAACCGCAAGCGGTCTACCCGCCGTGGGGCATGCAGCTCGCGCCGCAGCTCGAGGAGCATCCGCTGCAAACGGGCCAGCGGCCGGCCACCTTCGTGCTCGGCGACCACGCGAGCGGCACGATCGACCAGGACCTCGCCGCCAAGGGCTCGGCCGAAGTGCGCCACAACACGTCCGTGATCAAGGCCGACGACCTGCACTACGATCAGGACACGGACATGGCCGATGCGTACGGCAATGTCCACGTGATCAATACCGGCAATACCTTCATCGGGCCCGAAGCGCATCTGCGCGTCGATTCGACCGAAGGCTTCATGACCGCGCCGAAGTATCACTTCACGTTGACGGGCGGCTCGGGCAGCGCGCAGCGCGTCGACCTGCTCGACGCCGAGCGCTCGGTGTTCACGAAGGCCACGTACACCGCGTGCGCGTGCACGGACGATCCGGCCTGGTACATCAAGGGCAGCGAGTTCGATTTCGACACCGGCGCCGACGAAGGCGTCGCCTACAACAGCGTGCTGTTCTTCCAGGGCGTGCCGGTGTTCGCGTCGCCGTGGCTGTCGTTCCCGCTGTCGGGCGAGCGGCGCAGCGGCCTGTTGCCGCCCACGTTCTCGCTCAGCTCGTCGAACGGCTTCGAGCTGTCGGTGCCGTATTATTTCAACATCGCGCCGAATCGCGATCTGACGGTCACGCCGCGTGTGATCTCGAAGCGCGGTGTGCAGTTGCAGAGCACGTTCCGCTATCTGTCGCCGACGTATTCCGGTTCGATCACCGGTGAATTTCTGCCTGACGATCGCCTGACGAAGACCAACCGCTACGCGCTGTACATCCAGCACAACCAGAATTTCGGTAACGGCTTCGGCGGCTACATCTACTACAACAAGGTCTCGGACAACACCTATCCGCAAGACCTGTCGTCGTCGGTCAACCAGTTCATGAACGGCCTCCAGCTCCTGTATCAGCAGGAAGCCGGGGTGACCTACAACAACGGGCCGTGGTCCGTGCTCGCGCGCGAGCAGCACTGGCAGACGCTGCAGGAGTCGGTCGCGCCGTACGGCCGCGAGCCGCAGTTGAACGTGAAGTACGCGAAGTACAACGTCGGCGGCTTCGACTTCGGCGCCGAAGCCGACTACACGAACTTCCGCATCACCACCGCGGACCTGACCGAAGGCCAGCGGGTGCTGTTCAACCCGTATGTGTCCTATTCGGTGGTGGGGCCGGGCTACTTCGTCACGCCGAAGGTGCAGTGGCACTTCGCGTCGTACAACCTGAACAACATCGGCACCGATCTGAACGGGGTGCCGAACGCGCAGAAGAATTTCACCGAGTCGATCCCGACCTTCACGTTCGACACGGGGCTGACGTTCGAGCGCTCGGTGCGCCTGTTCGGCCAGGATTTCATCCAGACGCTGGAGCCGAGGCTGTACTACGTCTACACGCCGTACCGCAACCAGAACAACGCGCCGCTGTTCGATACCGCCGAGTCCGACTTCGGCCTCGCGGAAATCTTCACGCCGAACACGTTCGTCGGTAACGACCGGATCGCCGACGCGAACCGCCTGACAGCGGGTCTCACCACGCGCTTCATCAACCCGGCCACCGGCGACGAACGCGCGCGCTTCGTGATCGCGCAGCAGTACTATTTCCGGGACCAGCGTGTCACGTTGCAGCCTTCGCAGACGAGCGCGCAGGCCACGCACTCGGACCTGATCGCGGGTGCGTCGATCAAGCTGGGTGCCGGTTTCGCTTCGGAAACGGCGTTCCAATATAATGCCGACAATAACCAGCTCACGAAGACGAGCGTCGGTTTCGGGTTCAGTCCGGAGACCGGCAAGGTCCTCAACGTGGCGTACCGCTACACCCGCGCCAACACCACGCTCGACAACCAGCCGATCAATCAGGTGCTGATTTCGGGCCAATGGCCGCTGTCGCATCGGATGTACGGTGTCGGCCGGTTCAACTACGACCTCGGTGGCCACCGTATCGTCGACGGCCTCGTCGGCCTGCAATACGACGCGGATTGCTGGACGCTCGGCGCCGGCATCCAGCGCTACGCGAACGGCCTGAACTCGTCGGGACAGAATCAGTCGAGCACGCGGTTTCTGGCGCAGTTGACGTTCAAGGGCTTGTCGAGCGTCGACAATGGGCTGATGACCGCGTTCCGCACCAGTGTGGCCGGCTACACGCCGTTGCCGCCGCCGCCGCCGCCGGAGTCGCGGTTCACCAACTACGAATGACGGTCGCCCGGTCATTCACGGCTTGCGAAAAGACGGGCGAAGCGCCCGACATCATTGGAGTATCTGTGGCAATCATGAAACAGCTTCGCTTGGCAATACTCGCGGCGGGTCTCGTCGCCGCGGCGTCCTTCGTTCCAGTCGCGTCGGTACAGGCGCAGGCATTGGGCGGCAATAGCGGCCAGACGGTCGACACCATCGCCGCGGTGGTCAACAACGGTGTCATCACGCAGCGCGAGCTCGACGAGCGGGTCGGTCTGATCGCGCACCGGCTGAACCAGCAGAACGCTCCGGTGCCGCCGACGGACCAGTTGCGCCAGCAGGTGCTCACGCAGATGGTGCTCGAGCGCATCCAGCTGCAGAAGGCCAAGGAAGACGGCATCAACATCGACGACGCAGCCGTGCAGCGCACGCTCGAGCGTCTCGCGCAGGCGAACAACATGCCGCTCGCAATGTACCGCGCGCGCATCGAGGCGCAAGGCGTGCCCTGGGCCACCTTCTCGAACGACGCGCGCACCGAGCTGACGCTGTCGCGTCTGCGCGAGAAGGAAGTGGACAGCAAGATCACGGTGACGGACGCCGAGGTCGCGAACTACATCGCCAGCCAGCGCGGCCCGGGCGCCGGCCAGACGAGCGACCTGCACATGCAGCACATTTTCGTGAGTGCGCCGCTGAACGCGCCGGAGACCGACATCGAGGCGGCGCAGAAGAAGGCCCAGGGGCTGCTCGCCGAAGCGAAGGGCGGGGCGGATTTCGGAAAGCTCGCGAAGGCCAATTCGC
Source organism: Paraburkholderia youngii (assembly GCF_013366925.1). Taxonomy (NCBI): domain Bacteria; kingdom Pseudomonadati; phylum Pseudomonadota; class Betaproteobacteria; order Burkholderiales; family Burkholderiaceae; genus Paraburkholderia; species Paraburkholderia youngii. The sequence continues at coordinate 5,941,626 of NZ_JAALDK010000001.1, read as the reverse complement.
AAGCGCCGGACGCGTCGCAGAACAGCGGCGATCTCGGCTTCCTCGCACCGTCGAAGCTGCCGCCCGAGTTCGTAAAGGCCGCGTCGGCACTGCGTCCGGGTGAGATCAGTCCGGATCTGATCCGCACCAACGACGGCTTCGAAATCGTGCGTCTGGTCGAGCGCCGTGCCGGCCAAGGCAGCAGCGCGGATGCGCCGAAGCTCGTGCAGACGCACGTGCGCCACATTCTGCTGCGCGTCGGCGACGGCCAGTCCGAACCGCAGGCACGCCAGAAGCTGATCGACATCCGCAACCAGATCGCCGCGGGCGGCGACTTCGCGAAGTTCGCGCACACCTACTCGCAGGACGGCTCGTCGTCGCAAGGCGGCGACCTCGGCTGGATCAGCCCGGGCGAGACGGTGCCCGAGTTCGAGCGCGCGATGAACGCGCTGCAGGACGGCCAGATCAGCGAGCCGGTGCGCAGCGAATACGGCTACCACCTGATTCAGGTGCTCGGCCGCCGCGATGCGGAAGGCTCGATTGCGCAGCAGATGGATCTCGCGCGTCAGGCCATCGGCCAGCGCAAGGCGGAACAGGCGTACGCCGACTGGCTGCGCGAGTTGCGCGATACCGCGTACGTCGAAGTGAAGCCGACCACGGCGAACGTGCAGTAACGGAGCCCATGCCATGACGAGCGCTGCTCAGCACGCCCACCGCCCGCTGCAGATCGCGATCACGACCGGCGAGCCCGCCGGCGTCGGTCCCGAACTGACCGCGCAGGCGCTGGCGGGTGCGGCGGCGCACTGGCCTCACGCGCAGTTCACCGTGCTCGGCGATGCGCAATTGCTCGCTGAGCGGGCGCGCGCGGTCGGTGTCGATTGGGCCGCGCTGCTCGCGCAGGGCCCGCGCGTGCGGCTCGAACCTCACCCGCTCGGCGCGCCCGCGCAGGCAGGCAAGCTCGACGCCGCGAACGGCCGCTACGTGCTCGACCTGCTCGATGCGGCGATCGACGGTGCGGTGGCCGGCAGGTTCGACGCGATCGTCACCGCGCCGCTGCAAAAAAGCACGATCAACGACGCCGGTGTGCCGTTCACCGGCCACACCGAATATCTGGCCGAGCGCACCCATACGCCGCGCGTCGTGATGATGCTCGCGGGCACCGGCAAGCGGCCGCTGCGCGTCGCGCTCGCGACCACGCATCTGCCGTTGAAGGACGTGTCGGCGGCCTTGACGATCGAAAGCCTCGTCGCGACGCTGCGCATCATCGATCACGACCTGCGTCATCACTTCGGTTTGCCCGCGCCGCGCATTCTCGTGACGGGGCTCAATCCGCACGCGGGCGAAAACGGCTACCTGGGCCGCGAGGAAATCGACGTGATCACGCCGGCGTTGCAGCAGGTGAACGGCGAGGGCATCGACGCGCGCGGTCCGTATCCGGCCGACACGCTGTTCCAGCCGCGTTATCTCGATGAAGCCGACTGCGTGCTCGCGATGTTCCACGACCAGGGCCTGCCGGTGCTGAAATTCGCGACGTTCGGCGAAGGGATCAACGTGACGCTCGGCCTGCCGATCATCCGCACCTCGGTCGATCACGGCACCGCGCTCGATCTGGCCGGCACCGGCCGCGCCGACGCGGGCAGCCTGATGGCCGCGATCGAGACGGCTGTTTCGATGGCGCAGCATCGTCGCGCGGGCTGACGCACAGGCGACCTGAGCGGTTGCGGTGCCCGTGACGCGCCGCGTGGCGTCGTATTTCCACCGTGACGTCTTTCATTCTCAAGCAGTTTTCTTTCAAGCGTTTCTCCGATGTCCACCAGCAGACAGCAAGGCCGGCACCAGGGCCATCTCGCGCGCAAGCGTTTCGGTCAGAACTTTCTGGTCGACATGGGCGTGATCGATTCGATCGTCGACGTGATCCGGCCGCAGCGCGGCGAGCGCATGGTGGAGATCGGTCCGGGCCTCGGCGCGCTGACCGAACCGCTGATCGAGCGGCTCGCGACGCCCGAGTCGCCGCTGCACGCGGTCGAACTCGACCGCGACCTGATCGGCCGTCTGAAGTCGAAGTTCGGCGATCTGCTCGAACTCCATTCGGGCGACGCGCTCGAGTTCGACTTCGGCTCGCTCGCGGCACCGGGCGACAAGGCGTCGCTGCGCATCGTCGGTAATCTGCCGTACAACATTTCGAGCCCGCTGCTGTTTCATCTGGCGACCTTCGCGGACCGCGTGATCGATCAGCACTTCATGCTGCAGAACGAGGTGGTCGAGCGGATGGTCGCGGAGCCGGGTACGAAGGCGTTCAGTCGCCTGTCGGTGATGCTGCAATACCGCTACGTGATCGACAAGCAGCTCGACGTGCCGCCCGAGTCGTTCCAGCCGCCGCCGAAGGTCGATTCGGCGATCGTGCGGATGATCCCGTACGAGCGGCACGAAATGCCGGTAGTGGACGAAAACGTGCTGGGCGAGGTGGTGACGGCGGCGTTCTCGCAGCGTCGCAAGATGCTGCGCAATACGCTTGCCGCGCTGCGCGATACCGTCGATTTCGACGCGCTCGGCTTCGATCTGCAACGCCGCGCGGAGGACGTGCCCGTCGCCGAATACGTGAGCGTGGCGCAGGCGGTGGCGGCGCGCTCGGCCGCTGCGCCGGAGTAGTCTCAACGTTTGACGACGACGACGGCGCGCCGCCGTCGAGCCGCTTATCGTTTCGCCGGCGCGTTGACGAGCGCGATGCCGGTCAGCACCAGCAGCGCGGCGATCAGAAAGCGCGCGCTGAACGACTCGCCGAGCAGCAGCACGCCGAAGGTCACGCCGAACATCGGCGTCAGAAACGAAAACACCGACAGCCGCGATGCGATATAACGCGTCAACAGCCAGAACCACAACAGGTAGCTGACGAACGCGACGATCACGGCCTGATACGCGAGACTCGCGAACGCGAGCGGCGTCACGCTTTCCACGCGCACTTCACCGAGCGTGAGCGCCAGCGCGAGCAGCACCACCGCCGACACCGTCAACTGATAGAACAGCGTCTTGCTTGCGCTCGTCTGCGCGAGCCGCGAGCCGCGCACGACCACCGTGGTCGCGGCCCATGCGATGCCGGCGAGCACGCCGAGCGCATCGCCGGCCGCGCCCACGAGCGTCGAGCCGTGGGCTGCGCTTGCAGCCGCGCCGGCGTTCGGGTGCAGGAAGCCATCGGCGAACGCGAGCGCTATCCCCGCGAACGCGACGCCGATGCCTAGCCACTGGATGCGCCGCATGCGTTCGCCATCGACGAACCAGTGCAGGCCGAGTGCAATGAAACACGGCGCCGTGTACAGAAAGACCGCCATGCGCGACGCACTCGTCAGCGTCAGGCCGAAAAAGATGCAAACGAACTCGGTCGCGAACAGCACCCCTGCGAGCAGGCCCGCACCGAGCGTGCCGTCGTCACGAAAGAGCGGCGTGCCGCGCGAGCGCGCCCATGCCCACACGAGCAGTGCCGCGATCGTCGAGCGCAGCCCCGCTTGAAAGACCGGCGGCACAGCCGCATTGGTGGTCTTGATCGCGACTTGCTGTAGCCCCCAGATTGCGCATAGGCCGATCATCAACAGGATCGCGAAGCTATCCGGGGCGCGGCGCGCGGGCAGGGCGGTGGTCGTGCTCATCGTGAATAGTCGGCTTTATTTTTTTGATAGTGCCGGCGCGAGACAGGATTGCCGGGCGAATACGCCCGGCAGCACATCCCCGGGTACAACGTGAAGCCGGGCTTTATGGTCGTTCTGGCGCCTCGCCCGGATCTGGGCAGCGGGCGCATGCGTTTCGAGAAGTGTCCAGCGTGAACGATTGAACTCGAGTCAGTCGACTCGTCCCTTCTTCTGTATCAGCTCGATCTTGTAGCCGTCCGGATCGGCGACGAAGGCGATGACCGTCGTGCCGTGTTTCATGGGTCCCGCTTCGCGCGTAACGACGCCGCCGCGTTTCTTCACCTGTTCGCACGCCGCATAGGCGTCGTCGACTTCAAGGGCGATGTGACCGTAGCCGGTTCCGAGGTCGTACTTGCTCGTGTCCCAGTTGTAGGTCAGTTCGATTGCTGCGCCTTCCGATTCGTCCTCGTAACCGACGAATGCGAGGGTGAACTTCCCGTCCGGGTAGTCGTTCTTTCGAAGCAGGCGCATGCCGAGAATTTCGGTGTAGAAACGGATCGAGGCGTCCAGATCACCGACTCGAAGCATGGTATGCAGGATTCGCATGAGTCCTCCTTTGACAGTTTGTCGATAAATGCATTGACCTGCGGGAATTGTAAATGATTGCCTGGTAGGGCGAAGCGGCGCGGGCCAGCCCGACGTAGATGCGCGTAAGGGAATCCGCTCGGATCTAGTTCAACAAAAAGCCGTGGGCAATAAGGGTTTGTGTCCGGTTGCGGGTTCGATATTAGTGTCCAACACTCAGTATCAATCCGGTTCGTCAGATAGCAGTCTGATATATCGGACAATCGATGCGTGACCCGGCGAATTTTTTCAGGCGTGCCGAAAGGCACTCAAGCCGATACGTCTGCCCCGGAACTCTCTTCTCCGCTTAGGACCCCCGCCCATGAAGCTTGCCAATCGAGGCGCCAAAACCGCCCTTCTGTTCGCTGTTGCTGGATTGCTCGCCATCACCGGCTGCACCAAGGTGGCCACGCCGGAGCAGAGCGCGGCGGCAGCTCCGTCGACGCTTCAGGGCGTGTTGCAGCGAGGCACGCTGCGCGTCGGGGACTGCCTGACGTTCGCGCCGTTCGGGTTCTATAACAAAGACGGCCAACCGGACGGCTATGACGTGGACCTCGCGAAGGAACTCGCGAAGCAGATGGGCGTGAAGCTCGAGGTCGTGAATACGACGAGCGCGAACCGGATTCCGAATCTGCAGACCAGCAAGGTGGACGTCGTGTTCTGCAACTTCACGCGCAATCTGGAGCGCGCAAAAGTGATCGAATTCACGGCCCCTTACGTGGTTGCCAGTGAAGCGCTGCTGGTCAGAAAAAACAGCGGTATTCAGTCGATCAAGGACATGGGCGGTCGCACGATCGCGACGGTCAAGGGCTCGACCAATGGCGATGAAGTGCGCTCGCTGAATATCCCCGTCAAGATCCAGGAATACGACAGCTCGCAGGCCGCGATACTTGCCGTCAAGCAGGGGCAGGCCGACGCGATGATCGAGGACAACAACTTCCTCGCGTATCAGGCCAAGCTCGATCCTGAACTTGCGGTCACGAACGAAGCGCTGGTCCCGCTCGAATACAACGCGTTCGGCGTCAAGGCCGGTGATCAGGAATGGCTCAACTATCTGAATCTGTTCCTCTTCAACGTCAATGCGTCGAAGCTCAACGCGCAGCTCTACAACAAGTGGTTCGGCACCGATCCGCGCTATCCGCTCAATCCGCAGTTTTAAAGCGCGGCAGTGAAACCCGCACGTTGGGGAGCATGAGATGAGTTACGAGTGGCTGACTTTGTGGGGCTACGTGCCCGAGTTTTTGAGCGCGAGCTGGCTGACGTTGCAGGTGACCGTGCTGGCATTCGTACTGGCGCTAGTCCTGGGTTTGTTGACCGCGCTTGCCGGCGCTTCTCCGCTCGCGCTGCTTCGGTGGATCGCCCGTGGCTACGTTGAAATCATCCGCAATACGCCTGTCCTCTTGCAGATTTTCATCGTGTTCTTCGGTCTGCCGTCGGCGGGTATTTCGCTCGACGCATACTGGGCGGGGGTCATTGCGCTCGGCCTCAACGTCGGTGCTTACCTGTCGGAAGTGTTCCGCGCCGGCATACAGTCGGTGCCGCGCGGCCAACTCGAGGCTGCCGGCATTCTCGGCCTCGAACGCGCGCAGATCTTCGTCGAGGTCGTCTTGCCGCAGGCGACGCGCGCGGTCTATCCGGCCATCGTCAACTACCTGATCCAGTTGCTGCTCGGCACGTCGCTGCTGTCCGCCATTGCATTGCCGGAGTTGACCGGCACGGCGACCGTGATCAACTCGCGAACGCTTCTCTACCTTCAGACGTTCAGCGTGACGCTCGTCGCGTATCTCGTGCTCAGTAACGTACTGTCCTGGCTCGCGGGCCAGCTCGGCGCGCGGATCTTTCATCCTCCCCTCGCCATGCCGGCGCGCAGCGGTTTCGGGACAGGCTTTATGCGCCGGACGAAGCGGGCCTGATTCCCGGATTGGAGTTGGATCATGTCAGTCGAATTGCTGAAAACCAGTCTATCGATCCTGCTGCAGGGTCTGGTGACGACGCTGTTGCTCTCCATCGCGTCCATCGTGGGCAGCACGTTGATCGGCCTGTTCGCCGCGGTCTTGCGATCGTTCGGACCGTGGGGCACCGACCGCATCGCCAGACTCTATACGGAGCTGTTTCGCGGCACGCCGGTGCTCATCACGCTGATGTTGATCTATTTCGGCGTGTCGTACTTCGGTTATGCGATCGACGTGTTCGCAGCCGGCGTCATTGGCTTGAGCGTCTATCAGGGCGCCTATATCGCCGAAATTTTCCGCTCAGGGATCGAAGCAGTACCCAAAGGTCAATGGGAGGTATCGCAGATCCTCGGCCTCACGCGGGCTCAGGCGTTCTCGTTCGTCGTGCTGCCTCAGACCGGAAAGATCGTGTTGCCGCCTCTCGTCGGTCAGTATCTGTCGCTCATCAAGGACACCTCGATCGTCAGCATGATCGGAATGTCCGAGTTGATGCACGGTGGCCAGGCGATCGTCGACCGGATCGGCAAGCCGGTGGAGATCTATGGACTCGTCGCACTCATTTACTTCGCCGTGTGCTTCCCGCTTTCGCAATGGGTGCGCCACCATGACCGCAGGAGATTGTCGTGAGTAACCAAAGCCAAACCAGGCCGATCATTTCACTGACGGGCGTCAGCAAAGCATTCGGTTCGACGAGAGTGTTGAACGAAATCAATCTCGAGGTCCGCTCGGGTGAAGTGCTGGTGCTGATCGGCGCGTCCGGCTCGGGCAAGAGCACGGTCCTGCGAATCATGGCGGGATTGGAGACCACCGATTCCGGCGAGGTCTGGGTCAACGAGGTGCCCTTGCATGATCCGCGACGAGCACGCGAGATTCGTGGCCACGTCGGCATGGTCTTCCAGCAGTTCAATCTGTTTCCTCACAAGACCGCGCTCGGCAATGTCACGCTCGCGCTGATCAAGGCGCGCCGCATGAGTCCGGCCGACGCGCGCAAGCGCGCGATGGAGACACTCGATCGAGTCGGGCTCGCGGACCGCGCGGAACACTATCCCAGCCAGCTTTCGGGCGGTCAGCAGCAACGCGTGGCGATTGCGCGCGCGCTCGCGGTCGAGCCCGGCATCATGTTTTTCGACGAGGCGACGTCCGCGCTCGACCCGGAGCTGGTCGGCGAGGTCACCGAGGTGATGCGCGGGCTCGCGCGCGACGGCATGACGATGGTCGTCGTCACGCATGAAATGGGCTTCGCTCGCAAGACCGCTGACCGCGTCGTCTTCATGGACAAGGGCGTCATCGCCGAGCAGGGCGATCCGGAGCAGATCTTCGTCAATCCCTCGAACGAACGCACCCGGCAGTTTCTGCATCGAGTTCTCGACCATTGACGGTCGGATCAACGCATTACGGAGTGAATGCATGGCTGTTACAGAGTCGCCTCGGGCGAGAGGCGTGGACCGCGTGATCGCGATCTTCCGGCAATTGCATATCGCCCAACGCCCGCTGACGATGCGCGAACTGATCGAGGCAACCGGTGCGCCGCGTTCGAGCATTTACGAGCTGGTCGCGATTCTCACGGAAGTGGGCTGGCTCGAGACGGCCGCGGATGGCAGCGTGTTTTTTGGGCGCGAGATGCACTACTACGGGTCCGACTATGCCACGCACAACGATCTGATCAGCCGTGCGCATCAATCCATCCTGGGACTGGTGAGGAAGTACGACGAGACCACGCAGCTTTGCATGCTGGAAGGCAACAAGTACACGGTCGTGTTGTCCGAGCACAGTGCGCGGCCCTTCAACATCAGTTCGGACATCGGCGTGAGAGTGCCGATACCTTGGACCGCTACGGGACGTCTGCTGCTGGGTCACCTGAGCGCCGACGAGATTCGCGCGCTGATTCCGGCGGAAGATTTCATTCTCGACAATGGGGCGAGCATCGAATTCGACGCATTCCTGAAGGACGTGCAGGCCGCAAAAGAACGAGGCTACTGCTGCACCGAAGGACTTTCGAACGCGTTCAGGCTGTGTATGGCAGCGCCGATTCGCGATCGTGCGGGACTGCCGATTGCAGCGCTGTGTTTCATGACTGGCCGCGACACGAGCCCGGACAGGCGCGGCGTGATGCTCGACGATCTGTTGCAGTCCGCGAAAGCGCTCTCGCAGAGATAGCGCCCGGCCTCAAAGCGTCGGCAACAACTCCGGCGGATGCGACTTCAGTGTCTGCCGCGCCTCGCGGAATTCCGGAAAAATCGATTCGACCGTCTGCCAGAAGCGCGGACTGTGATTCATCTCGCGCAGATGCGCCAACTCATGGGCGACGACGTAATCGATGATGGACAGCGGAAAGTGGATGAGCCGCCAGTTCAGGCGGATCTTGCCGTCGCTCGAACAACTGCCCCAGCGCGTCGCCGCCGAAGACAGCGCATACGAGCGATAGTTGACGCCGAGCATCTGCGCGTAGATCTCGAGACGTTCGCCGAACAGCCGCTTCGCTTCGCCTTGCAGCCAGCCCTGCACGCGATCCTTGATCTGCTGCGGGTCGGCTTGCAACGGCAGCGGCAATTGCAGCGCGCCGTGCTCGGCGCTGAACGCGAGCATGCCTTGCGGCGCGCCGAGCGTCACCCGCACCGGCTGACCGAGGTAGGGCACTTCGGCGCCATCTTTCCAATCGATCTTCGGCAGCGCACGCTGTTCGACGCGCGTTTGCCATTCGATCAGCTTCGTGAAGATCCAGCGCTGCTTTTCGGTGATCGCGGTTTCGATATCGGCGAGCGTGACCCAACGCGGCGCGGTGATCGTGAGGCCGGTGCTGTCGATCGCAAAGCCGATCGAGCGGCGCGCGGAACGCTTGAGCGCGTAATGCAGCGTGCGGGAACCGATGGTGAGGCTGCGCAGCTTGCTGCCATCCGGCGCGAGCGGCGCGACGGGCGGCCTGGCCGGCGCTGTGCCGGATGAACCCGGCGTGGAAGGTGAAGGAGTCGACGACGTCGACCCCGGCTCGGCGAAGAGCGGGAGATCGAGCTGCCGGTTTTCGAGCGCCGCGGCGGGTTGCGGCGTGGGAGACTTCTGCATCGGCTTCGCTTCGCGCAATACGCCCGCGGGCTTCGAGGGCGTGGCGCGTCAGATGGGAGCGGCGGCGGAGTCGTTAGCCGCCGCGCTGTAGGCAGTCGGATCGATGCGGCGCATTTCGGCTTCGATCCACTGTTCGACGCGCGTGTTCACTTCGTCGGGCGTGAGCCCCGTCGTTTCGATCGGCTTGCCAATCGACACCGTGACTATACCCGGATATTTCGTAAACGAGTTGCGCGGCCACACGCGACCCGCATTGTGCGCGATCGGTACGACCGGCGCGCCGGTCGCGATCGCGAAGCGCGCGCCGCCGGTCTTGTACTTGCCCTGCTTGCCGGTCGGCGTGCGCGTGCCTTCCGGAAACATGATGACCCATGCGCCTTCGGCCATGCGCGCCTTGCCCTGGTTCGTGACCGATTCGAACGCGTACTTGCCTTCCTTGCGGTTGATGTGAACCATCTTCAGCATGCCGAGCGCCCAGCCGAAGAACGGCACATACAACAGCTCGCGCTTGAACACGTAGCACAGCGGTCGCGGCATGATCGCCGGAAACGCGATTGTTTCCCACGCCGACTGATGCTTGGACAGCAGCACGGCCGGGCCGTTGGGCAGGTTCTCGAAGCCTTCGATGCGGTAGCGAATGCCGTTCAGGTAGCGCACCGCCCACAGCGTCAGGCGACACCAGCCGGCCGCCATCCAGTAGCGGTTTTCCGCACGCAGGAACGGAAACGCGATGATGCACGCGGTCGCGTACGGCACCGTGACTACAACAAAATAAATCAGCAGCAGCAGGGAACGGATAAAGCGCATCGGCGTGGTCGGTGAGGGTTGGGAGCGCGCGGTGCGCGTTTATTCCTGCGCGTCGGCGAGAAAGTCGAGCGCGAACGCGCGCAGGTCGTCGTGCACGATCGTGCCTTCGGGCAGGCCGCCCGCGGCGAGGGTCTTGCGGCCCTTGCCGGTCAGCACCAGATGCACCGGATGACCGAGCGCCGCGCCCGCTTGCAGATCGCGCAGCGAATCGCCGACGGTCGGCGTATGCGCCGGATCGACCTCGAAACGCTCGGCGATCATCTTCAGCATGCCGGGCTTCGGCTTGCGGCATTCGCAGTGATCTTCCGCCGTATGCGGGCAAAAGAACACCGCTTCGATGCGGGCGCCGACCGCGGCCGCCATCCGATGCATCTTCAGATGCATCGCGTTCAACGCGTCCATGTCGAACAGACCGCGGCCGATGCCCGACTGGTTCGTCGCGATCGCGACGCGATAGCCCGCCTGGTTCAGACGTGCGATCGCTTCCAGCGCGCCGGGCAGCGCAACCCATTCGTCCGGCGACTTGATGAACGCGTCGGAGTCGACGTTGATCACGCCGTCGCGGTCGAGGATCACCACTTTCTTGATCGGCATGGCGCGGTGCTCAGGCGGCGAGTCGGGAAATATCGGCGACGCAGTTCATCTGCTGATGCAGCGCGCCGAGCAGAGCCAGACGGTTCGCGCGCAACGCCGGGTCTTCCGCGTTGACCATCACGTCGTTGAAGAACGTGTCGACCGGCTCGCGCAGCGCGGCCAGTGCCGTCAGCGCACCGGTGTAGTCGCGCACGGCCAGTTGCGATTGCACGCGCGGCGTCACCTGTTCGAGCTGCTCGTTGAGCGCCTTCTCCGCTGCTTCGGTGAGCAAGCCGGGCTGCACGCCGCCGTTCGTCACGCCTTCCGACTTCTTCAGGATGTTCGAGATCCGCTTGTTGGCCGCCGCCAGCGACGCCGCTTCGGCCAGCGACGCAAATTCGCGCACCGCGTCGAGGCGCGCGACGATGTCGTCGAGCCGCGTCGGGTTCAGCGCGAGCACCGCGTCGATTTCGCCGGCCGCGTAGCCGCGTTCGCGCAGCAGCCCGCGCAGGCGGTCCATGCTGAACTCGTAGATCGCTTCGGTGGAATCGGCGACGTTCGGCATGCCGGCGAATTGTGCATAAGCGATACGCAGCAGATCGACGAAGTCGACGTTCAACTGCTTCTCGATCAGGATGCGCAGCACGCCGAGCGCATGACGGCGCAGCGCGAACGGGTCTTTTTCGCCGGTGGGCTGCAGGCCGATGCCCCAGATGCCGACCAGCGTTTCGAGCTTGTCGGCGAGCGCGACGACGGTGCCGGTCGCGGTGGTTGGCAACGCGTCGCCCGAGAAGCGCGGCTGGTAGTGTTCCGAGCATGCGAGCGCGACTTCTTCCGCCTCGCCATCGTGGCGCGCGTAGTATGTGCCCATCGTGCCTTGCAGCTCGGGGAATTCACCGACCATGTCGGTGATCAGGTCGGCCTTCGCGAGGCGCGCGGCGCGGGTCGCGCGCGCGACGTCGGCGCCGGTCATTGCGGCGATCGCGCCGGCCAGCCCTTCGAGCCGCTCCACGCGTTGCAGCGCCGAGCCGAGCTTGTTGTGATAAACGACGTTCGCGAGCAGCGGCACGCGATCCACGAGCGGCTTCTTCATGTCCTGCGTGAAGAAGAACTTCGCGTCGGCGAGACGCGGACGCACCACGCGCTCATTGCCTTCGACGATCTCGACCGGCGTCGCCGTCTCGATGTTCGACACGATCAGGAAGCGCGAGCGCAGCTTGCCGTTCGCATCGGTCAGCGCGAAGTATTTCTGGTTGGTCTGCATCGTCAGGATCAGGCATTCCTGCGGCACCTGCAGGAATTCGTCCTCGAAGCGGCACTCATAGACGACCGGCCATTCGACCAGCGACGTCACTTCGTCGAGCAGCGCCTCGGGCATCACGACCTTGTCTTCGCCGGCATGCGCGAGCAATTGCGAGCGGATCGCTTCCTTGCGCCTGGCGAAGCTCGCGATTACGCGGCCCCGGTGTTCGAGCGTTTCGGCATAGGCCTGCGCGTGCTGGATCTGCACGAAGCCTTCGGACAGGAAGCGGTGGCCGAGGGTGGTGTCGTCGGCGTCGATGCCGAGCGCGCTGATCGGCACGATTTCTTCGCCATGCAGCGCGGTTAGACGATGCACCGGGCGCACGAACTGCACGCTCGACCCGTCCGGGCGCTGATACGTCATCACCTTCGGAATCGGCAGCTTTCCGAGCGTTTCGTCGAGCGCGGCTTGCAGGCCGTCGGCGAGCGTCGCGCCCGGCGCGGCGTAGCGCAGGAAGAACGCTTCGGCTTTACCGTCCTGCGCGCGTTCGAGGTCGTTCACCGTGAAGTCGGGGAAGCCGAGCGCGGCGAGCTTCTTCGCGAGCGGCGCGGTGGGCTGGCCGTCTTTATCGAGCGCGACGGAAACCGGCAGCACTTTTTCGCGCACGTGTTTTTCCGGCGCGACCGCGCGCACGTTGTGAATCGTCACCGCCAGACGGCGCGGCGTGGCAAAGCGTTCGAACGACGGTTCGCCTTCGATCAGGTCGCGCGCCGCGAGGCGCTGCGCAATGCCCTCGGCGAAGGCGTCGCCGAGACGCGCGAGCGCCTTCGGCGGCAGTTCTTCGGTCAGCAGCTCGACGAGCAGGGTAGCGTGTTGAGATTGAGTCATTGGTTGAAGTTCTCGTCAGTCCTGGTCGATCTTGCGTTCGACTTTCAGCGGCGGCGCCCACGCGGGCATCGCGGCGTCCTGCTCGTCGGTGGTGAGGCCGGGCACGCCATGCACCGGATTGCCGAGCATCGGGAAGCCCAGCTTTTCGCGCGAGTCGTAGTAGGCCTGCGCGACCAGACGCGACAGCGCGCGAATCCTGCCGATGTACGCCGCGCGTTCCGTGACCGAAATCGCGCCGCGCGCGTCGAGCAGGTTGAACGTGTGGCCGGCCTTCAGCACGAGTTCATAGGCGGGCAGCGCGATCTGCGCATCGATCATGCGCTTCGCTTCCGCTTCGTAGCTGTTGAAGAACGTGAACAGCAGATCGACGTTCGCGTGCTCGAAGTTGTAGGTGGACTGCTCGACCTCGTTCTGGTGATACACGTCCCCGTAGGTCAGGCGGCGCAGTTCGGGGCCGTTCGGGCCTTGCTCTTCCCACTCGGTCCAGACGAGGTCGTAGACGTTCTCGACCTTCTGCAGATACATCGCGAGGCGTTCGAGACCGTAGGTGATTTCGCCGAGCACCGGCTTGCAGTCGAGACCGCCGACCTGCTGGAAGTACGTGAACTGCGTCACTTCCATGCCGTTCAGCCACACTTCCCAGCCGAGACCCCAAGCACCGAGCGTCGGGTTTTCCCAGTCGTCCTCGACGAAACGCACGTCGTTCTGCTTCAGGTCGAAGCCGAGCGCTTCGAGCGAGCCGAGGTACAGGTCGAGAATGTTTTCCGGCGCGGGCTTGAGCACCACCTGGTACTGGTAGTAGTGCTGCAGACGGTTCGGGTTCTCGCCGTAGCGGCCGTCTTTCGGGCGGCGCGACGGTTGCACGTAGGCGGCGCGCCACGGCTCGGGGCCGATCGCGCGCAGAAAAGTATGGACGTGGGACGTGCCCGCGCCGACTTCCATGTCGATCGGCTGGAGCAACGCGCAGCCCTGCTTGTCCCAGTAGGACTGCAAGGTCAGGATGATTTGCTGAAACGTGAGCATGAAGTGCCTTTCGGGCATGGGGGGCCGTGCCGCGTGCGCCTAAGCGCGCGAGCGGGCCGTGGAGCGAAGTGCTAAACCCGAGATTTTAACGGAAAGGAAGGGGGGCGGCCCGTTTTACGAGGGCGGACGGGCCGCGATGCGGCTTTTGGGCGACAGGCGGCGCGGCGAGGTTCCGCGCGCACTCAGCAAGCCGCCAGCTCCGCCTTCGGCGAGAACGAATCGCTTTGCGCGATCGACCAGTACTTCTCGAACAGCGTATAGCGAAAGTTGCCGTTCAGCAGATCGTTCGGTTCGAGATACTTGAGCAGCTCCGACATCAGCCGCACCTCATGCGAAGACACGCGCCGCACGATGTGATGCGCGCGCAGCTCCGCCGGATGCCGCAGCCCGGCGGCCTGGATGATTTCCTGCAACGCATGTAGCGTGTTGTGGTGGAAGTTGAACACGCGATCGGCCTTGTCCGGCACCACCAACGCGCGCTGGCGCACCGGGTCCTGGGTCGCGACGCCGGTCGGGCAGCGGCCGGTATGGCAGGTCTGCGCCTGGATGCAGCCGACCGCGAACATGAAGCCGCGCGCCGCGTTGACCCAGTCGGCGCCGATCGCGAGCGTCTTCGCGATATCGAACGCGGTGATCATCTTGCCGCTCGCGCCGATGCGGATGCGCTGCCGCAGACCGATGCCGACCAGCGTGTTGTGCACGAGCAGCAGCCCTTCCTGCAACGGCACGCCGACGTGATCGGTGAATTCGAGCGGCGCTGCGCCGGTGCCGCCTTCCGCGCCATCGACGACGATGAAGTCCGGCAGGATGCCCGTTTCCAGCATCGCCTTCGCGATTCCGAAGAATTCCCACGGATGCCCGATGCACAGCTTGAAGCCGGTCGGCTTGCCGCCCGACAGCGTGCGCAGCCGCTCGACGAATTCGAGCAGCTCGCGCGGCGTCGCGAACTCGGAGTGCGTCGCCGGCGAGATGCAGTCGCGGCCCATCGGCACGCCGCGCGTCTCGGCGATTTCGGGCGTGATCTTCGCGGCCGGCAACACGCCGCCGTGACCCGGCTTCGCGCCTTGCGACAGCTTCACCTCGATCATCTTCACCTGCGGCTCGGCGGCCTGCTTCGCGAATTTTTCGGCGTTGAAGGTGCCGTCGTCGTTACGACAGCCAAAATAACCGGATGCGATTTCCCAGATGATGTCGCCGCCATGTTCGCGGTGATATTTCGACATCGAGCCTTCGCCGGTGTCGTGCGCGAAGTTGCCTTTCTTCGCGCCGAGGTTCAGCGCCATGATCGCGTTGGCCGACAGTGAGCCGAAGCTCATCGCCGATACGTTGAAGATCGACATCGAATACGGCTGCGCGCGATCGGGGCCGACGACGATGCGAAAGTCGTGACCATCGAGCCTGGTCGGCGCTAGCGAGTGGCTGATCCATTCGTGCGCGATCGCCTTCACGTCGAGTTCGGTGCCGTACGGGCGGCTATCCACATCGTTCTTCGCGCGCTGGTAGACGATGCTGCGTTGCGCGCGCGAGAACGGCTTTTCGTCGGTATCGTCTTCGACGAAATACTGGCGGATCTCCGGCCGGATGAATTCGAAAATGAAGCGCAGGTGGCCCCACAGCGGGTAGTTGCGGAGGATCGCGTGGCGCTGTTGCGTCAGGTCGAACACGCCGAGCGCGACGAGTGCGGCCGGCACGATGATCCAGAACCACGACAGGCGAGGCGTCGTGGCGAGCGCGGCACATACCGCGGCGAGCGCGATTGCGCACCACATGGCCAGATAGCGTCGAGAAAACATGGGGACTCCAGTGCAGTGAAGATCATTGCGGCGGGATCGTCCGCGCGAGGGGCGCGGGCGGTACCCGTCGCGAAGGAAAACTGGCGGCTGCGGGTCACGGCGCGGCGTGGCCGGTCGAAGCCCGAAGATGAGGCCTGCGAATGGAAGCCAGGCGTCGCACGCGAAGGTGAAGCGAGTGTGACCGCGCGAGGCGGGGGAAACAAGATGAACGGCGACGATGAACGGCGCGCGCGTGTCGGAGTGGTGTGACCCGCCGCGCGCGCCGTTATGCATCGCTCAACGCGCGCCGAGCAACGCCGCTTTTTGCCGCGGGGTCTGCGGCTCGTCCTGCGAGGCGCGTTGCGGCTGCTTCGGCTTATGCGCCTGCTTGCGACGCTGCGCGCGAGTTTGCTTCGGCGCCTGGTCCGGCGGCAGCTCGGCCGGTTGCCCGGTCATCGCGCGTTCGATGATGCCGCCGCCGAGGCACACGTCGCCGTCGTACAGCACCGCCGATTGTCCCGGCGTGACGGCCCATTGCGCGGCGTCGAAGGTCAGCTCGAACAGGCCTTCGCCCGAACCGCCTGCCGCCGCGGCGTTGAACGTGCACGCCGCGTCGGCCTGCCGGTAGCGCGTCTTCGCGCCGCACGCGAAGCCGTCGGCCGGCGGCTCGCCCGCGACCCAGCTCGTGTTGCCCGCCGATAGCGTATGGCACAGCAGCCACGGATGATCGTGCCCCTGCGCGACGTACAGCGTATTGCTCGGAATATCCTTGCCCGCGGCGAACCACGGCTCGCCGCTGCCGTCCTTGCTGCCACCGAGACCGATGCCCTTGCGCTGGCCGAACGTGTAGAACGCGAGCCCGATGTGCTCGCCGACGGTCTTGCCGTCGGTAGTCTTCATTGGCCCCGGCCTGGTCGGCAGATAGCGGTTCAGGAAGTCGCGGAATGGCCGCTCGCCGATGAAGCAGATGCCGGTCGAATCTTTCTTTTTCGCATTCGGCAAGCCGATCTGCGCGGCGATCTCGCGCACTTTGGTCTTGGGAATTTCGCCGAGCGGGAACAGCGTCTTCGACAACTGCGCCTGGTTCAGCCGATGCAGGAAGTACGACTGGTCCTTCGTATGATCGAGCGCCTTCAGCAGCTCGAAGCGGCCGTCGCGCTCATGGTTCTGGCGCACGCGCGCATAGTGGCCGGTCGCGATGGTTTCCGCGCCGAGCGACATCGCGTGATCGAGAAAGGCCTTGAACTTGATTTCGGCGTTGCACAGCACGTCCGGGTTCGGCGTGCGGCCGGCCGAATATTCGCGCAGGAATTCGGCGAACACGCGGTCTTTGTATTCGGCCGCGAAGTTGACCGCCTCGACGTCGATGCCGATCAGGTCCGCCACCGACACCACGTCGATCCAGTCCTGGCGCGTCGAGCAGTATTCGCTGTCGTCGTCGTCTTCCCAGTTCTTCATGAACAGGCCGACCACGTCGTAGCCCTGTTCCTTCAGCAGCCACGCGGTAACCGACGAATCAACGCCGCCCGACATGCCTACTACGACTTTACGCTTGCTCATAAGGTACTCACTGGGTGCTGCATGACTGCATGGATCTTGTGGGAGGCCGCTCGTGACGGCCTTATCGCTTCGGCCCGACCGAATGGGTATGGACGAAGTCGAGCGGGAAACGTCGGCCGGCCAGGTAATCGTCGATGCACCGCATCACGAGCGGGGTGCGATGCCGCTCGGGGCATTCGCGCAACTCATCGGCGCTCATCCACAGCGTGCGGACGATGTCGGGATCGAGCGAACTCGCCGGGTCCGGCTCGCCGCTCCCGCCGCAATAGGTGAAACGCAGGTACGTGGTGCCCGCCCGGTCCGGCCGCTCGAAGTGGGTCATGTACATGCCGACGAGCGCCTCGGGCGCGAACGGATGGGCGGTTTCCTCGAACGTTTCGCGGACCACCGCTTCCAGCAGCGTTTCACCCGCCTCGAGATGGCCGGCGGGCTGGTTCAGGCGCAGGCCGGCGGCGGTGTGTTCCTCGACCAGCAGGAAACGCCCGTCACGCTCGACGATCGCCGCGACGGTCACGTGCGGCAGCCAGGTTTCCGGTTTCATGGCTGCGCATTTTACCGGTTATGCGCGCCGGCTGCCGGGCGCCGCACCGACCCCTGCCGGGCAATGGCCGGCGTAAGCTGACGGCCGGTTCGCGGCGGATTCGCAGCACGTTCGCGACCGATTCGCAACAGTTTGGCGGTCTGCCGCGCATTCGCATCGACCCCGATTTTGGCGGGGTGACGGTTTCGGTTAAAGTGGGGCCTGCGTTAGCCGTTGCATGTGCAAGCCGGCGAGCCTCGTCGGCAGATCTGTCGTCAAACAGGAAGTCGAGGAGGAACAACGATGCACATCGGAGTGCCAGCCGAAACGCGCGCGCATGAAACCCGCGTTGCCGCGACGCCCGAAACGGTCAAGAAATACGTGGCTCAAGGCCACCGGGTCACGCTTCAAAGCGGCGCCGGCGCCGGCGCGAGCTTTCCCGATGACGCCTATACGGCAGTGGGCGCGGAAATCGTCGATGCCGCCACCGCGTTCGGCGCCGATCTCGTCCTCAAAGTCCAATCCCCCACCGATTCCGAACTGCCGCTGCTCAAGCGCGGCGCGACGCTCGTCGGCATGCTCGACCCTTTCAACGCCGAGAACGCGGGCAAACTCGCCGCGGCCGGCGTCACCGCGTTCGCGCTCGAAGCCGCGCCGCGCACCACGCGCGCGCAGAGCCTCGACGTGCTGTCGTCGCAGGCGAATATCGCCGGCTACAAGGCGGTGCTGCTCGCGGCGACGCTGTATCCGCGCTTCATGCCGATGCTGATGACCGCGGCCGGCACCGTGAAGGCCGCGCGCGTGCTGATTCTCGGCGCGGGCGTGGCCGGCCTGCAGGCGATTGCCACCGCGAAGCGCCTCGGCGCGGTGATCGAAGCTTCCGACGTGCGCCCGGCCGTCAAGGAGCAGATCGAATCGCTCGGCGCGAAATTTCTCGACGTGCCCTACGAAACCGACGAGGAGCGCGAGGCCGCACAGGGTGTCGGCGGCTATGCGAGGCCGATGCCGCCGTCGTGGCTCGCGCGCCAGTCGGCTTTGGTCCACGAGCGCGCGAAGCAGGCCGACGTGGTGATCTCCACCGCGCTGATTCCGGGCCGCCCCGCGCCGACGCTGCTGTCGGTCGAAACCGTGCAGGCGATGAAACCGGGCTCGGTGCTCGTCGACCTCGCGGCAGGACGCGGCCCCGAAATCGACGGCCGGCGCGGCGGCAATTGTCCGCTGACCGAAACGGACCAGGTGGTGGTGCGCTATGGCGTGCAGATCGTCGGCTATACGAATCTCGCCGCGATGGTTCCCGCCGACGCATCGTCGCTATACGCGCGCAACCTGCTCGACTTCCTGAAGCTGATCGTCACGAAGGAAGGGCTGCTTAACATCGATCTCGCGGACGATATCGTCGCGGCCACGCTGCTGGCCCGCGATGGCCAGGTCACACGCAAAGCATAGGGAGACCGAAGATGGAAGTCCTCAATCACACGGTGATCAACCTGATCATCTTCGTGCTGGCGATCTACGTCGGCTATCACGTGGTCTGGAACGTCACGCCTGCGCTGCATACGCCGCTGATGGCGGTGACCAATGCAATCTCGGCGATCGTGATCGTCGGCGCGATGCTCGCGGCGGGTCTCACGGTGGGCAGTGCGGGCAAGTTCTTCGGCACGATCGCGGTGGCGCTCGCGGCCGTCAACGTGTTCGGCGGCTTTCTCGTCACGCGGCGAATGCTGGAGATGTTCAAGAAAAAAGAGCCGAAGAAGCTGGAATCCAAACACCAGGCTGGTGGCAGGGAGGGTGCGTAAATGAGCCTGAACGTCGTCACATTGCTGTATCTGGTCGCGTCGGTCTGCTTCATCCAGGCGCTCAAGGGGCTGTCGAATCCGAAGAGCGCGCGCGCTGGCAATACCTTCGGCATGGTCGGTATGGCGATCGCGATTCTGACCACCATCGCGCTGATCTCGCGGCAGGCCGAGGTACTCGGCTCCAATCTCGGTCTCGGGCTCGGCCTGCTGCTGTTCGGGCTCGTGATCGGCGGCGCGATCGGCGCGTTCGTCGCCGCGCGCGTCGAGATGACCAAGATGCCCGAACTGGTCGCGGCGATGCACTCGCTGATCGGTCTCGCGGCCGTGTGCATCGCGTACGGGGTCGTGTCGGAGCCGGCCGCGTTCGGGCTCGTCGATCCCGAGGTGCCGATCGAGGGCTTCCTGCCGTACGGCAACCGCATCGAGCTGTTCATCGGCACCTTCGTCGGCGCGATTACGTTTAGCGGCTCGGTAATCGCGTTCGGCAAGCTGTCGGGCAAGTACAAGTTCCGGCTGTTTCAGGGTGCGCCGGTCGTCTACGGCGGCCAGCATCTGATCAACCTGATGCTGGCGCTCGCGATGCTCGGCTTCGGTGTGCTGTTTTTCCTCACGCAGTCGTGGCTGCCGTTCATCATCATGACGATCATCGCGTTCGTGCTCGGCGTGCTGATCATCATTCCGATCGGCGGCGCGGACATGCCGGTGGTCGTGTCGATGCTGAACTCGTACTCGGGCTGGGCGGCGGCGGGCATCGGTTTTTCGCTGAACAACCCGATGCTGATCATCGCCGGCTCGCTGGTCGGCTCGTCGGGTGCGATCCTGTCGTACATCATGTGCCGCGCGATGAACCGCTCGTTCTTCAACGTGATCCTCGGCGGCTTCGGCAACGAGCCGGGCGCGGCCGCGGGCGGCTCGGCCGAGCAGCGGCCGGTGAAATCGGGTTCGGCCGATGACGCGTCGTTCATGATGGGCAATGCGGAAACCGTCGTGATCGTGCCGGGCTACGGGCTGGCCGTGGCGCGCGCGCAGCATGCGCTGAAGGAATTGACCGACAAGCTGGTCGAGAAGGGCATCGAGGTGAAGTATGCGATTCACCCGGTGGCCGGCCGCATGCCGGGTCACATGAACGTGCTGCTCGCCGAAGCCGAAGTGCCGTACGACATGGTCTACGAGATGGACGATATCAACGGCGAGTTCGGCCAGGTCGACGTGGTGCTGGTGCTCGGGGCGAACGACGTGGTGAATCCGGCCGCGAAGAACGATCCGAAGTCGCCGATCGCGGGCATGCCGATCATCGAGGCGTACAAGGCGCGCACCGTGATCGTGAACAAGCGCTCAATGGCGGCGGGCTACGCTGGGCTCGACAACGATCTGTTCTACATGGACAAGACGATGATGGTGTTCGGCGACGCGAAGAAGGTGATCGAGGATATGGTGAAGGCGGTCGACTAGATCGTCTGTGGTGAGCAGCCGTCAGGATCGCGGTGCATCGCCGCGATCCTTTTCATCTGTTCGGCCTCGCGTTCACATGCCGCAGCAAATCCGCGAGCCGCCTGCCTTCCTGATCCGGATACGTCTCGAGCACTGTCAGATCGCGCATCTTCTCCAGCCCGAAGTTGCGGAAATCACTGCGCAGCTCGCACCATGCGCCGAGCGTCCAGCGCGCGCCCCAGTACGCGAGCGCGAGCGGCCAGACGCGGCGCTCGGTGTCGGCGCCGTTCGCGTCGGTGTACGCGAAGCGCACCACCTGGCGCGTGTCGATCGCGCGATGCAGCGTGTCGAGCTGCGTCGAAAAATCTCCCTTGATGTGAAACGACGGCGCGAAGATCGCGAGCCGTTCGAGCGCTGCGCGCTTGTCGGCGGGCATCGCCGATGCGATCTTGGCAAGCGCGCCGCGCGCGCCGCTCGCGAAGCCCGCGCCGCCCCACGATTCGAGCATGCGCGCGCCGGCGGCTAGCGCGGCGAGTTCGTCGGCGGTGAAGGTGAGCGGCGGCAGACTCGCCGAGCGCGACAGCCGATAACCGATGCCTGCTTCGCCTTCGATCGGCACGCCCGACAATTGCAGATCGCGCACGTCGCGATAGACGGTGCGCAGCGAGATGTCCAGCCAGTCGGCCAGTTGCTGCGCGGTGGTCAGTCGCCGGCCGCGCAGCAGCTCGGCGATCTGGAACAGGCGGTCGGCGCGGCGCGTCATCGTGGGCGTCGGGTAGAGGAGGAAGGGGACGGTCCCGCGATGATAGCGCCGCATGGCGGCATTCGGTTGGGGCGCGGTGGCTGCGGATGCGCTTAGCCGTTGGTGCGCGAATGCAGCCCGAGGCGGTTGCCTTCGGTATCGGTGAAGAACGCGATATAGCCGATGTCCTGCGGCAGCTTGATCACCGGGCCGTCGGTCTTGCCGCCCGCCCGTTCGATGCGCTCGAGCGCGGCGTCGACGGTGGGCTGCGCGTTCAGGTAGACGGTGACGCCGTCGGCGGCCGGCGTCATCGACGGACTATGGACGATCGCGCCGCCGGTCGCGGGCTCCTCGTAGCTGAACACGGCAATCGGCTGGCCGCCGATCTCCTGACGATTCAGCGGGGCGTCGAGCGCGGCTTCGTAGAAGCGCACCGCGCGATCGAAATCGACGGACGGGATTTCGAACCAGGCAACCACTTTGGGCAATGCGGACATGACACTCTCCTTCGATTGGCAGTAGGCCGTTCAAGCGCCGGATGGCGTGAGAAGGAGTGTGCGGGGGTGCTGCTGACAGCGTGGTGGCAGTAGGGTGGGGAACGGGTAGCCTGCTCTTCGAGCGGGCGCCGTCGAAGGAAGGGAAACGGCGTGACATGGCGCAAAAAAACCGCGGCACGAGGTCCGCGGTTTCGATGTCGACTTGCCCGACCGACGCAGCTTCAACCCGCCTGCGTATCGCCCTGCGGACGCTGCCGCACGCTGCCGGCGATCAGGTCGAAGCGGAACAGCCGGCATTCGAGCGCGCCGTTGAAGAGCGGCGTCTTCGTCGATTCGCGCAGCCGCAGTTGCCCCGGCAGCTTGCGATCCGACGTCAGGATGAACGCGTGCCATCCGGCAAAGCGCTGCTTCAACGCATTGCCGAGCAACTGGAAAAACTCGCTGTCCGGTGCTTCTTCCTGAATGCGGCGGAAGCCGTCGTCGCCGCGATTGCCGCGGCCTTCGCGAAGCTCGCCGCGCGCATTGCGGCCGCGCACTTCGATCCGCTCGCCATACGGTGGATTCGCGACGAGGATGCCCGGCGCCGAGGTAGGCGGCGTCATGTCGCGCGCGTCGAGCTGCTTGAGCGCAATGGCCGGCAAGCCGGCGCGCTCGAAGTTCGCGCGCGCTTTTTCGAGCATGTCTCCGGAGATGTCGCTGCCGAAGATCTGCAGATCCGCGCCGCGCGAGCCGCGCGCCGCGTTTTTCGCTTCGAGCGCGGCGCCCCGCAGCGTTTGCCAGGTCCGCGTATCGAACTGTATGAGCTTTTCGAAGCCGAAGCGCCGCTGCACGCCCGGCGCGATGTCCAGCGCGACCTGCGCCGCTTCCGCGAGGAACGTGCCGCTGCCGCACATCGGATCGTAGAGCGGCGTGCCGGCCTGCCAGCCGGTCAGACGCAGAATGCCCGCCGCAAGGTTCTCGCGCAGCGGCGCCGCGCCCTTGTCGAGACGCCAGCCGCGCTTGAACAGCGGATCGCCGGACGTATCGAGGTACAGCGTGCAGTCGGTCGCGGTCAGGAACGCGAACACGCGCACGTCGGGCATCGCGGTATCGATGCTCGGTCGCGCGCCGCTTTTTTCGCGCAGACGATCGCAGATCGCGTCCTTCACGCGCAGCGTGGTGAACTCGAGACTGCGTAGCGGCGACTTGATCGCGGTGACGTCGACGCGCAGCGTCTCGTGCGCGGAGAACCACTGCTCCCAGCGCTGCTCGAGCGCGAGCGCGTAGATGTCCTGCTCGCCGCGATAGGGCCGCTGCGCGATTTTCAGCAGCACGCGGCTCGCCAGACGCGAGTGCAGATTGGCCGCCATGCCGGCGGCCCAGCCGCCGCGGAAATGCACGCCGCCCGGCACCTGGGCGCCGGCCGTGAACGGGGCGCCGTTCAGATGTTTGGCGGCAATTTCGGCGAGTTCGGCCGCGAGCGGAGCTTCGAGCCCGCGCGGGCAAGGAAGGAAGAAATCGAAGGACATTGAGGTTGCCGCAAGGCGTTGGATAAGGCGCTATTGTACGCGGTCGGGCTCGGCGGGCCGGCGCGATTGGCGCGCCGGGCCGTCGTTTGCGTCGCTTGTCGTTGCGTGATCTCGCCTCGCGTACCGCCTGGGCCGGCGATGCCCGCAGGCATGCGCACGCCGTTGAGCTGGTTGCGCCGCCGGGCCTGTCAGGCGCCGGCTTCCGCGGCCGTTCCCGCCGAAGGGCAGGGCGGCACGACCGGCGTCGCGGCCGGCCTGGACGAAGACGAAGTCCGGCCCGTCGTGCTGGTGGTAGTGGCGGCCGCTGCCGCCATCGCGCGTACGCCCGTCGCGATCTGCGTCGACACTTGCGCGAGCGCGCGCCGATGTCCGTCGACGAGCGCGTCGTACCCGCCTCCGACCGTCTCGCTGACCACGCTGCGACACGTCATCACCGCATTGCTGCGCACGGCCCGCACGCTCCACACCGCATCGATCAACGCATGCGAGCCGGGCCACGACTCGAAGCGCTGCACGTTCATCGCGATCCGGTAGACGGCCGCGTCGTCGGGGTGAGCGGTGCCGAACGTGTCGATGGTGCCGAGCTGCTGCGTCAGATTCGTCGACAGCGCGCGGCGGATCTCATCGCCGGGCAGCGAGGCCCAGCGTTCCTGTTCGAGCAGCTGCACCTGAGTCGGCCCGGTCTGCACGACCAGCTGGTTTCTCGCCACCTGCGGCGGCACGTTGACCGGCGCGACTTCGATCAGCCACGCGGGCGCGGCGCCCGTGCGCGCGGCGGCGCCCGCGCTTTCCGCGCCGCCCAGCGTATAGAAACGGCTCGACGGCGACGAGCACGCCGCGATCGCGAGCGCCGCGGCCAGTGCGGCGCCATACACGACGCCGCGGACGGCACCGCGCACGAGCGCGCGCCGCGGACGGGGGAGCCGGGCAAACATCATGGTTTGTCTCCTGATTTACCGCGCAACAACGATTCGGGATGACGCTCGAGGTAATCCGACAGCGCATTCAGCGACTGCAAGGTGCGCGTCAGTTCCTGCAACGCCTGATGAACGTCGGACTGCATCGGCGAATCCTGCTGCAAGGTTGCCTGGGCCGAACTGAAGGTCTGCTTCGCGGCGCTCAGCGTGTCGCGCGCCTGCGGCACGACTTCCTTGTCGAGACGCGAGAACAGCTGATCGGCGTTCTTCAGCGCGGTGTTCAGGTTCGCGCCGATCTGGTCGAACGGCACCTTGTCGAGTTTCTTCGCGATGTCGGCGACCTGCAGCTGCAATTCGTCGAGCGTGTTCGGAATGGTCGGCAGCTCGAGCGGGTCCTTCGTCACGTCGACCTTGGCCGGCGCCGCTTTCGGGAAGATATCGAGCGCCACATATAGCTGGCTCGTGATCAGGTTGCCGGTGCGCAACTGGCCGCGCAGGCCGTGCTTGACGAGCTCCTGCAGCATGTTCTCGCCGGCGAGCGTGCCCGGCTGCGGCGCGCTCTCGCGGAAGCGCTTGCCGAGTCGGTCCGGGTACAGGTTCATCGTGACCGGCATCGTGAAGCTCTGCGTCTTCGGATCGTAGTCGATGCCGATATTGGTCACCTGGCCGAGCACGATGCCGCGGAAGTCGACCGGCGCGCCGATCGACAGCCCGCGCAGCGACTGGTTGAAGTTCATCACGACACGCAACGGGACGCCGTCCGGTTCCCGCATCGCGTCCGCTTCGTCCGAAGCGAGGCGGAACGTCTGGTTGTTCGGCGCCTGCGGGCCCATGTTCTGGCCGGTCGGTGACTGGAACGACAGACCGCCGACGATCACCGTCGCGAGCGACTGCGTGTTCAGCTTGAAGCCGCTCGAATCGAGCCGCAGATCGACGCCGCTGGCATGCCACCAGCGCGTGTTGGTGCCGACGTACTGGTCGAACGGCGCCGACACGAACACCTGCATCGTCACGCCGGTGCCGCTCTTGTCGAGCGAGAAGCCGACCACCTGGCCGACCTGAACGCGCCGGTAGAAGATCGGCGAGCCGATGTCGATAGACCCGAGCGACTCGCCGTGCAGCGTGTACTGACGGCCTTTCTGGTCGCCGGTGATGGGCGGCGGCGTTTCGAGGCCGACGAAGTCGCTCTCGCTGTCGCTCGAGCGGCCCGCGTCGGCGCCGATATATGCGCCCGACAGCAGCGTGGTCAGGCCCGATACGCCGCTCGCGCCGACGCGCGGACGCACCACCCAGAAACGCGAGTCCTTGACCGCGAACTTGCCGCCTTCCTTGGTGAGCTGCACCTGCACGAGCACGTGCGACAGATCCGGTGCCAGCGTGATGGTCTTCACTGAACCGATCGCGACGTCCTTGTACTTGACCTGGGTCTTGCCCGGCTCGAGCCCTTCCGCGCTGATGAAGCTAATCGTGATCACGGGCCCGCGCTCGGTCACCGACCTGATCACGAGCGCAATGCCGATCAGCGCGGCGATCAGCGGAATCACCCAGACGAGCGATGGCAGCCAGCGGCTGCGTGGTTCGATGTCGGGGTCGGGCAGTTGGGGCGGCAGTGTTGGTCCGTTCGAATCGTTGCGCGGCGCGTCACCTGGAGCGGGCGTCGGTCCTTGCGGGCTAGTCATGGTCGAGATCCTGAGGTGTTGGGGTACTGCTTTCCACGGGGTCCCAGATAAGGCGTGGATCGAATTGCATGGAGGCGAGCATCGTCAGGATCACGACCGAGCCGAACGCAATCGCGCCGGGCTCGGCCGTGATCACGGCCAGCGATTTGAAACGCACGAGCGCCACGGTCAGCGTGACGACGAACACGTCGAGCATCGACCAGCGGCCGATGCGCTCGACCATCCGGTACAGCGTCGTGCGCTGTTGCGGACGCCAGCGCGAGCGGCGCTGCGCGGTGATGGTCAGCAGCACGAGCACCGAGAGCTTCAGCATCGGCACCATGATGCTGGCGATGAACACGATCACCGCGAGCGGCCAGTCGCCCGAGGTCCAGAAATAGACGACGCCGCTCATGATGGTGTCGTCCTCGGAGCCGAGCAGCGATGACGTGTGCATCACCGGCAGCAGATTCGCCGGAATATACAGCAGCGCTGCGGCGATCAGCAGCGCCCACGTGCGCATCAGACTGTCGGGGTTGCGCGAGTGCAGATGCGCGCCACAGCGGCTGCAGTGCTGCGGCGTGATCGAGCGGATGCGCGGTTCGACGCGCCCGCACGCGTGACAGGACACGAGGCCCGCGCGTTTCGCGGTGACGTATTTCATCGGGGGCTCATCCTTCGCGGGGCGCGGGCGGCAAGCCGGGCGGAGCGCTGCCGGCGGCACCGTCAGCGCTGCCACCCGTCGAGCCGGCGACGCGCGTGGACGGCGCCGGCGGACCGGCGAGCGAGCCGAGCGCGAGTGCCGCGCTGTCGGCCGGCGTGCGCGGCAACGGCCGATCGCCGCCCGCGTCGATCTCGTCGGCGACATCCCACAGCACACGCGGATCGAACGTGACGACGACCGCGAACATCAGCGTCAGCGCGCCGAACGCGAACAGCGCCGCCTCGGGGATCACGCGCGCGAGACTGACCATCTTCACGATCGTGATCAGCACGCCGAGCATGAACACTTCGATCATTCCCCACGGCCGCACGAACTGGATCGCGCGCAGCACGCGATTGAAATGCGGGGGCACGTAGCCGGAGCGCAGCGGCACCAGCACGTACAGCAGCGCGACGAGTTCGGTGAGCGGAAAGAGGATCGTCGAGCAGAACACCATCACGGCGACGATCTCCATGTCCTCGCCCCACAGCGCGACGAGCGCGCCGAACAGCGTAATCTGAGACGTGATGCCGTTGGTTTCGAGTTCGACGATCGGAAAGCCCTGCGCGATCACGAACGTGATCAGCGCGGCGAGCGTCAGTGCGCAGATCGCGTCGAGCTTGCGCGATACGCCGCGAAAGAGCGTCGCGCGGCAGCGCGGACAACGCGCGGCGACGCGCCCGACAAGCTGTGGCTTGCGGAACAGCGTATCGCATTCGTGGCACGCGATCAGGTTCTCATGTTCCATGCGGCAGATGGGCTAACGACGTAGTGGCGGCGTGCAAGGCCTGCTCTTTACGAGGGAAGGGGCGGCAGTGAGCAGCAATAGTACCAAACGCGGCCTCGCGACCGACGCGAAGCGCGCGCGGCGCGCTCCGGCGTGCTGCGCTGCAAAATTCGGGCCCGTTCCGCCGATGCGCTGCAGCCAGCTTTGCGCGCTTGGGGTAGCATGGCGCCCGTGGCATCCCCAGCGGCCTTTTCTGGCGATGATGCCGGCCGCATCGGCGGCGCGCGCCGTGCCGGTGCACGGCAGGGATCGCGGAATAGCCGGCCGCGGTGCGCCGTTAACTTCTAACAGCCTGCGTTGATCTGTCATGACACTCAATCCATCGTTCGGTACCCGGGAGTCGTACACGCGGACCGCCATCGCGTTTCACTGGCTGATCGCATTGCTGATCGTCTGCGGCTTTGCGCTCGGCTGGGTGATGACCGACATCCCGGGCTTCACACCCACCAAGCTGCGCTATTTCTCGTGGCACAAATGGATCGGCGTGACCGTGTTCGCGCTCGCGATCGTGCGCATCCTGTGGCGCGCGACCCATGCCGGACCGCCGATGCCGCGCCGCATGCCGGCCTGGCAGCGCGCTGCCGCGCATCTGACGCATCTGCTGCTGTACGCGCTGATGATCGTGATTCCGGTGTCCGGCTATCTGTACAGCTCGGCGGCGAACGTGCCGGTCGTCTACCTCGGGCTGATCCCGCTGCCGCGAATCATCGCGCCCGATCCGCACCTGAAGGAACTGCTGAAGAACCTCCATATCGCATTGAATTACACGTTGCTCGTGCTGGTCGCGCTGCACGTCGCGGCGGCGCTCAAGCATCAATGGCTCGATCGCGACGGCCTGCTGTCGCGCATGATCCCCTTCCTCAAATAAGGACAACCATGAAGGTTTCGTTTTATCGCTACATGCTCGCCGCATTCGCGGCGGCGTCGCTGAGCGCCGCGGGCGCGGCGCTCGCGCAGGTCGACGTCGCGAAGAGCTCGGTGACGGCCACCTCGAAACAGATGAACGTGCCGGTCGAAGGCAAGTTCAACAAGTTCACCGCGCAGGTCAGCTTCGATCCGGCGAAGCCGACGGCCGGCAGCGCGCAGATCGACATCGACGTCGCCAGCTTCGATCTCGGCGACGAGAGCTACAACGAGCAGGTGCGGGGCAAGGAATGGTTCGACGCGAAGACTTTTCCGCGCGCGACGTTCGTCTCGAGCGAGATCGCGCCGGCTGGCGGCAATCAGTTCAAGGTGACCGGCAAGCTGACCATCAAGGGCAAGTCGCAGACGGTCATGATGCCGGTCACGGTGAGCCAGCAGGGCGCGACGCAGACCTTCGACGGCGCGCTGCCGATCAAGCGCTCGCAGTTCGACGTCGGCACCGGCGAATGGAAGGACACGTCGGTCGTCGCCGACGAGGTCGTAATCAAGTTTCATATCGTCGCCGCGCACAAGTAACGCGCGCGGCGTTCGCGATGTGCGCCGCGCCAGTGGGGCGCGGCCGTTTTCCCACCGCAGGTTGCACCGCGATTTTCAACGCAAAACAGGAGCACGAATTGAAAACGTCCATGTTGATCGCTGTTGGCGCGCTGGCTTCGTCGCTGTCGCTCGGCGCCTTCGCCGCCGATACCTATATGCTTGATCCGATGCATACGTTTCCGAGCTTCGAGGCCGACCACTTCGGCGGTCTGTCGATCTGGCGCGGCAAATTCACGAAGACCACGGGCTCGGTGACGCTCGATCGCGCGGCCAGGACCGGCACTCTCGACGTGAGCGTCGATCCCGCTTCGGTGCAGACCGGCAACCCGAAACTCGACGAGCACCTGAAATCCGACGAGTTCTTCGACGTCGCCAAGTATCCGACCGTGACCTACAAGGGCACCGAGATCAAGTTCGACGGCGATAAGCCGGTCGAGGTGATCGGCAATCTGACGATTCGCGGCATCACGAAGCCGGTGAATCTGAAGGTCGATTCGTTCAAGTGCATGCAGCATCCGGTGCTCAAGCGCGAAGTGTGCGGCGTCGAGGCGAGCACCGAATTCAATCGCGCCGATTACGGCATGGACTTCGGCGCGAAGTACGGCTTCAGCATGCAGACGCGCCTGCATATCCAGTCGGAAGGCATCAAGCAGCAGTAAGCGCGACGGCATCTTCGCGCTGCACCGCAACACGAAAACCGCTTCGGTCGTTCTCCGACGAAGCGGTTTTTTATCGCCCGTAGCGAACGGCGCGGCCCTGCGTGGCGCGTATCGGACTGCATCCACCCGCATCGTGCATTTGTCGCTCGCTTCACCTTTATTTTTTCAGTTAAATAGAGCGCACGCAGTCATGCCGGTGGTGCGCGTTGCCGGGATGGCCAACGCGGACGTCACGCGTTGCTTCGAATAAATATTTCGCGCAGCACAGGAGATCTGGATGAATGCAACGACAGCAGCAAGCGTCGCGGGAAGCCGGCAGAATTCGTGGCGCGCGGTGGCGGCCGCCTCGATCGGCAACGCGCTCGAATGGTTCGACCTCGTGGTCTACGGCTTTTTCGCCGTGACCATCTCCAAGCTGTTTTTTCCGGCCGGCAACGACACCGTGTCGCTGCTGCTGACGCTCGGCACCTTCGGCGTGTCGTTCTTCATGCGACCGCTTGGCGCGATCGTGATCGGCGCGTACTCGGACCGCGCCGGGCGCAAGGCGGCGCTCACGCTTTCCATCCTGCTGATGATGAGCGGCACGCTGATCATCGCGATTCTGCCGACCTATCAGAGCATCGGTCTCGCCGCGCCGCTGATCCTCGTGCTCGCGCGGCTGATGCAAGGTTTCTCGGCCGGCGGCGAGTTCGGCAGCGCAACCGCGTTTCTCGCCGAGCACGTGCCGGGGCGGCGCGGCTTCTACGCGAGCTGGCAGATGGCGAGCCAGGGCCTGACGACGCTGCTTGCGGCCGGCTTCGGCGCGTTGCTGACGGGCGGGTTGTCGCCGGAGCAGATGACGTCGTGGGGCTGGCGCGTGCCGTTCTTCTTCGGTCTGCTGATCGGGCCGGTCGCGTTCTACATCCGCACCAGGCTCGACGAGACGCCCGAATTCCTCGCCGCCGAAACGACACAGACGCCGCTGCGCGACACGTTCGCGACGCAGAAGCTGCGGCTCGTGATCGCGATGGGCGTGGTGATCCTCGGGACGGTGTCCTCCTATCTGATGCTGTTCATGCCGACTTATGGCGTGCGGCAACTGGGGCTCGCGCCGTCGGTCGCGTTCGCGGCGATCGCAGTGACGGGTCTGATCCAGATGGTGTTCTCGCCGGTGGCCGGGCATTGGTCGGATCTGCATGGACGCACGCGCATCATGCTCGGCGCGGCCGTGCTGCTGTTCGTGCTCGTCTATCCGGCGTTCGCGTTCCTGATCGCGCATCCGAGTTTCGGCACGCTGATCGTGTGGCAGATCGTGTTCGGCTTTCTCGTCAGCGGCTACTTCGGCGCGACGCCGGGCCTATTGTCGGAGATCTTCCCGGTGCAGACGCGCACGACCGGCATGTCGCTCGCGTATAACATCGCGGTGACGATTTTCGGCGGCTTCGGGCCGTTCATCATCGCGTGGCTGATCAGCGTGACCGGCTCGAAGGCGGCGCCGAGCTACTACATGATGTTTGCCGCGCTGCTGAGCATCGCGGCGCTGATTGGCGCGCGGCGCAAGCTGGGGTTTCGCTAAGTTCGAGGCGGTGGCGACCGCGCACGGCGTAAACGCAAAAGGCCGATTCGACAGAACCGGCCTTTTTTATTCGCGCAATCCTCAGCAACTACGTGTGCATCAAACCTGCGCGCCAGCGTTCGGATCGTCCGGATTGTGGCTTTCTTTCTTTTCCTTGATCAGGTCTTCGCGCTTGACGCCGAACCACATCGCGAGCGCCGCGGCGACGAATACCGACGAGTAGATACCGAACAGAATACCGACCGTCAGCGCGAGCGCGAAGAAGTGCAGCGTCGGCCCGCCGAACAGGAACATCGAAAGCACCATCATCTGCGTGCAGCCGTGCGTGATGATGGTACGCGACATCGTGCTGGTGATTGCGTGGTTGATCACTTCGATCACGCTCATCTTGCGTTCGCGGCGGAAGGTTTCGCGAATCCGGTCGAAGATAACCACCGACTCGTTGACCGAATAGCCGAGCACCGCGAGCACCGCGGCCAGCACCGACAGCGAGAACTCCCACTGGAAGAACGCGAAGAAGCCGAGAATGATCACGACGTCGTGCAAGTTCGCGATCACGCCGGCGACCGCATACTTCCATTCGAAGCGGAACGATAGATAGATGACGATACCGACCACCACGCACGCGAGCGCGAGCAGACCGTCGGTAGCGAGTTCCTTGCCGACCTGCGGACCGACGAACTCGACGCGCTGCAACTGCACCTCGGGCGTATCGGCCTTCAGCGCGCTCATCACCTGCTCGCTCTGCTGCGCGGACGTGAGGCCCGGCTTCAGCGGCAGACGGATCAGCACGTCGCGCGCGGTGCCGAAGTTCTGCACCTGCGCGTCGGCATAGCCGAGCTTGCCGAGCGTGGCACGCACCGGGTCGAGCGGCACCGCGCCCGGATACTGAACCTCGATCACCGTACCGCCGGTGAATTCCACCGACAGATGCAGCCCGCGATGCACGAGGAAGAACACCGCGGCGAGGAAAGTGATCAGCGAGATCGCGTTGAAGATCAACGCGCGCTGCATGAACGGGATGTCTTTGCGGAAACGGAAAAATTCCATGGTCTTGTTCTCCGGGACTCAGCGGGATGAACCCGGTTTCTGCGGCGTCGAGCCATTCGACGTCGGCGTGCCCGGCGCATTGCGGCGGCGCACGGTCGGCTTCGTGCGACCCTGCGCGCCGGCTGCGGCCGGTGCCTTCGAGCTTGCCTTCGCGCTCGCCTTCGCCGTGGCGATGGCCTGCGCGGTGTCGGTCGCGGCGTCGCTGCTGCCGAGGCCGCCGGCGTAAGCAGCCGAGCCGGCGACTGCCGCTTGCGGACGCCACACCTGGCCGATCGACAGCGACTTCAGCTTCTTCTTGCCGCCGTACCAGAAGTTGACGAGACCGCGCGAGAAGAACACCGCCGAGAACATCGACGTCAGAATGCCGATACAGTGGACGATCGCGAAACCGCGCACCGGACCCGAGCCGAACGCGAGCAGCGCGAGGCCGGCGATCAGCGTGGTGACGTTCGAGTCGAGAATCGTCGCCCATGCGTGCGCGTAGCCGTTCTGGATGGCCAGTTGCGGCGGCGCGCCGTGGCGCAGTTCTTCACGCACGCGCTCGTTGATCAGCACGTTCGCGTCGATCGCCATACCGAGCGCGAGCGCGATAGCGGCGATACCCGGCAGCGTGAGCGTGGCCTGCAGCATCGACAGCACCGCCACCAGCAACAGCAGGTTCACGGACAGGCCGATCATCGAGATCACGCCGAACAGCATGTAGTACGCGATCATGAACACGGCGATCGCCGCGAAGCCCCACACGACCGAGTGGAAGCCCTTCTTGATGTTGTCGGCGCCGAGGCTCGGGCCGATCGTGCGTTCCTCGATGATTTCCATCGGCGCGGCGAGCGAACCGGCGCGCAGCAACAGCGCGAGGTCGGCGGCCGCTTGCGGGGTCGGCTGGCCGGTGATCTGGAAGCGGTCGCCCAGTTCCGACTGGATGGTCGCGACCGTCAGCACTTCGCCCTTGCCGCGCTCGAACAGCACCATCGCCATCGGCTTGCCGATGTTGTCGCGCGACACCGCGCGCACCGCGCGGCCGCCGGCCGAGTCGAGACGGATGTTGACCGACGGGCGCTGATGCTCGTCGAAGCCCGCCGATGCGTCGATGATGCGGTCGCCGGTGAAGATCACCTGCTTGCGCAGCAGCACCGGTGCCTGGTTGCCTTGCGTGAAGAGTTCGTCGCCCGGGGGCACCGGGTCGTTCGGGTTCGGATGCGTGTTGACCGGGTCGGCGAGGCGCGCTTCGAGCGTCGCCGTGCGGCCGATGATGTCCTTCGCCTTCGCGGTGTCCTGCACGCCCGGCAGCTCGACGACGATACGGTCCGCGCCCTGCTGCTGGATCACCGGCTCGGCCACGCCGAGTTCGTTCACGCGGTTATGCAGCGTCGTGATGTTCTGCTTGAGCGCAGCGTCCTGCACCGCGCGCTGCACGGCCGGCGTGAAGGTACCGACCAGCTGCACGCCGCCGTCCGCGCCGGTGTTCGGCTGCGAGGTCCATTGGAGTTCGCTGACGCCGCGGCCGAGCAGCTTGAGTGCCGCGTCCGCCGTGGCCTGATCGGCCAGATTCACAACCACCGACTGGTTCACGCGATTCACGCCGCCGTCGCGGACGTTGTTGTCGCGCAGCAGCGTGCGCACGTCCGAGGCGTCAGAATCGAGCTTCTTGTTCAGTGCGCCGGCCATGTCGACCTGCAGCAGGAAGTGCACGCCGCCGCGCAGGTCCAGACCGAGATACATCGGCAGTGCGCGCAGGGCGGTCATCCAGGTCGGCGATGCGCTTTGCAGGTTCAGTGCGACGATGTATTGCGGATCGTTCGGATCGCTATTGAGCGACTTCTGCAGCAGGTCTTTGACGCGCAACTGCGTGTCCGTGTCCGTCAGGCGCACGCGGATGTTCGCGTTGGTCTGCGAGTTGTCGAACGTGACTGCGGTCGGCTTGATCTGATTGCCCGCGAGCGCGGCTTCGACCGACGCCAGCGTGGTGGCGTCGAGCCTGACCGTGGCCTTGCCGCTCGACACCTGCACCGCCGGCGCTTCGCCGTACAGATTGGGCAGCGTGTACACGAGGCCGATGACCAGAGCCACCAGCATCACGGCGTATTTCCAGAGGGGGTAGCGATTCATGAGTGGTCCAACGGGAAGGTTGGCTTGGATGCGATGCGTCCGGCGATGAGCGCGGGCCGTTCAGCGAAGTGCCTGAACCGCCGGCGAGGCCGCGCCGGACGCGAGGAGTGCAGGCCTTACAGCGACTTGATCGTGCCCTTCGGGAGAATTGTCGTGACCGACGCCTTCTGCACGGTGATTTCCGTGCCTTCCGAGATTTCGATGCCGACGTAGGCTTCGCCCACCTTCGTCACCTTGCCGACGATGCCGCCGTTCGTCACGACTTCATCGCCCTTGGCCATCGCTGCGAGCATGTTGCGATGTTCCTTCTGACGCTTCATTTGCGGGCGAATCATGATGAAGTACAGCACGCCGAACATCAGGATCAGCGGCAGGAAGCTCATCAGGTTTGATTCGACACCACCTGCTGCAGCGCCTTGGGCGAAGGCATTGGAAATGAACGACACGTTGGTCTCTCCGTTATTGGTCAAACAAACGAACAAAAAATCAGCCGATTATTCTACCACCGGCCATACGCACGCCGGCACGGCGAATCGGCTTTGCGATCAACCGTTTAAAGGTCCGATGCGGGGCAAATTCAGCGGTCAGCGAAAGCAAATTGTAGGTTGTCCGCGTGCGGCATAGGCAGTCTTCAGTGGCATTCGCCTACCGGGCCGTCAGGACGACGGTTCGACGCCGCGCGCCCGGTCTTCGTGGAAGCGCTTGCGGAACGCGTCGAACAGATTCGCCTCGATCGCATCGCGCATTTCCTGCATCAGTTCGAGGTAGTAGTGCAGGTTGTGGATCGTGTTCAGCTGCGCGCCGAGGATTTCGCCGACGCGATGCAGGTGGTGCAGATAGCCGCGCGTGAAGTTGCGGCAGGTGTAGCAGCCGCATTGCTCGTCGAGCGGGCGCAGCGAGTTCCTGTGCGTCGCGTTGCGGATCTTGATGTCGCCGAAGCGCGTGAACAGCCAGCCGTTGCGCGCGTTGCGCGTCGGCATCACGCAGTCGAACATATCGACGCCGGCCGCGACGCCGGCCACCAGGTCTTCCGGCGTGCCGACGCCCATCAGGTAGTGCGGCTTGTTGGCCGGCAGCTTGGGGCCGATATGGTTCAGGACCCTCATCATGTCTTCCTTCGGCTCGCCGACCGACAGACCGCCGATCGCGAGGCCGTGGAAGTTCTTCTCGGCGAGACCGGCGAGCGACTCGTCGCGCAAGTCCTCGAACATGCCGCCCTGCACGATGCCGAACAGCGCATTCGGATTGCCGAGGCGCTGGAATTCGTCGATCGAGCGCTGCGCCCAGCGCATCGACATGCGCATCGATTCAGCGGCTTCCTTGTGCGAGGTCGGGATGTTGTTGGTCGCGTACGGCGTGCATTCGTCGAACTGCATCACGATGTCCGAGTTCAGCACCTTCTGGATTTGCATCGACACTTCCGGCGACAGGAACAGCCGGTCGCCGTTGATCGGCGACGCGAACGTGACGCCGTCCTCGGTGATCTTGCGCAGATCGCCGAGCGAGAACACCTGGAAGCCGCCCGAGTCGGTCAGGATCGGCTTCTTCCAGCCCATGAAGCCGTGCAGGCCGCCGTGCGCCTCGATCGTTTCGAGGCCGGGGCGCAGCCACAGATGAAACGTATTGCCGAGGATGATCTGCGCGTGCATTTCGTCGAGCTCGCGCGGCTGGACTGCCTTCACCGTGCCGTAGGTGCCGACCGGCATGAAGATCGGCGTCTCGACCACGCCGTGGTTGAGCGTGACGCGGCCGCGGCGCGCGAGGCCGTCGGTGCCGAGCAGTTCGAATTTGAGGCCATTCTCCGGACGCTCGTGGGCAGGATGCTGCGAGGGATGACCAAGGGTCATGGGGATCACTCCTGTGCTACCGGAGAACAGTCCGGCGCAATCAATGAAAACCGCCACGAAGGATCGCGGCGGCTAGGAAAACTGCCAATACGCTGAAGCAGTGCTCGAACCGGCTCAGGCATCGCGCCGCGTCAGCAGCATCGCGTCACCGTAGCTGAAAAAGCGATAACGCTCGTCGATCGCATGACGATACGCGGCGCGAATCGTCTCGACGCCCGCGAACGCCGACACCAGCATCAGCAGCGTCGACTTCGGCAAATGGAAGTTCGTGACGAGCCGATCGACCACGCGGAAGCGGTAGCCCGGCGTGATGAAGATGTCGGTTTCCGCGCTCGCCGCGGCGAGCGCATGGCCGGCCGCTTCGGCGTCGCGCGCGGCGGCTTCGAGCGCGCGCATCGACGTGGTGCCGACCGCGATCACGCGGTTGCCGCGCGCTTTGGTCGCAGCGATCCTGTCCGCCAGCTCTTGCGGCAGGTGATACCACTCGCTGTGCATCTTGTGCTCGGCGATGTTTTCGACCCGCACCGGCTGGAATGTGCCAGCGCCGACGTGCAGCGTCAGCGTCGCGCGTTCGATGCCGAAGGCGTCGAGCCTCGCGAGCAGCGCGTCGTCGAAGTGCAGGCCGGCGGTCGGCGCGGCGACCGCGCCCGGGTTCTGCGCGAATACGGTCTGATAGCGGGTTTCGTCGGTCGCGTCGGGATCGTGCTCGATGTACGGCGGCAGCGGCAGACGGCCGTATTGCTCGATCAGCGTCAGGCAGTCGTCGGGGAAATGCAGCGTGTAGAACTGATCGACGCGCTCGCCGACGGTGACGTCGAACGCATCGGCGAGACGGATCGTCGTGCCCGCCAGCGGGCTCTTGCTCGCGCGGATCTGCGCAAGCGCGCTGCGCTCGCCGGTCAGGCGCTCGACCAGCACTTCAATCTTGCCGCCGCTCGCCTTCTGGCCGAAGAAGCGCGCCTTCAGCACTTTGGTATCGTTGAAGACCAGCAGATCGCCCGGCGCGAGGCACTCGGGCAATTCGGTGAAGCGGCGGTCGATCAGGCGCGCGGCGCCGTCGGCGGCGCCCGCGGCGTCCACGTCGAGCAGACGGCTTGCGCTGCGCTCGGGCAGCGCGACTTGCGCGATCAGCTCGGGCGGCAGATCGAAATCGAAATCGGAAAGCGTAAACATGCGAACGACTGGAAGCGGATTGGTACTGATTTGGGACTGAATTGAGCCGAAGCCGGAGCCGGGCGGCTATGATGGCGGGACGCCGAAGCGGCCCGCGTGCGCGTTGAGCCGCATCTTGCCCACGCTGGATGCGCGCAGAGCGGCACGTTTTTTTCGACAGCAGCCGATATTGTACTTGCGAAGCAGCCCATGCCTTTGTCCGACCGCCGATCGTCCGTTGCCACCCTCGAAGCGGGCGCCGAGCCGCGCCGCCGCGGTGCGCGAGCGGAGGCGGGGGAACGGGAGGCGGCAGAAGGTGGCGCGCAAGGCGGCATGATCGCCGCAGGCCATGATGCCGGGCGCGACAGCGACCCGGCCAGCGGCGACAAGCCCGCCGCCAAAACCAGAGCCACGGGGAAAGCGGCCGCCAAACCTGCAGCCAAAGCCCCCGTCAAAACCGCCGACAAGCTCGCCAAACTCGGCCTCACACGCGACATCGACCTCGTGCTGCATTTGCCGATGCGCTACGAAGACGAAACCTCGCTGACGCCGATCGGTCACCTGCTGCCCGGCGGCATCGCGCAAACCGAAGGCGTCGTATTCGACAACGAGATCGCCTATCGCCCGCGCCGGCAGCTGCTCGTGAAGCTGCGCGACGCCGACGGCGACGAACTGGTGCTCCGCTTTCTGAATTTCTACGGCTCGCAGGTCAAGCAGATGGCGCTCGGCGCGCGCCTGCGCGTGCGTGGCGACGTGCGCGGCGGCTTCTTCGGCATGGAGATGGTGCATCCGACCGTGCGCGTCGTCGATGAAGACACGCCGCTGCCGCAGGCGCTGACGCCGGTCTATCCGAGCACCGCGGGCGTGTCCCAGGCGTATCTGCGCAAGGCGATCGACAACGCGCTCGCGCGCACGTCGCTGCCGGAGCTGCTGCCCGCGCCGGTCGCACGCGCGTTTCTCGACCCGCTCGGCGTGCCGGCGCTGATGGACGCGGTGCGCACGCTGCATCACCCGGACGCGCAGTCGGACGAAACGGCGCTGATCGACGGCACGCATCCAGCGTGGGTGCGCATCAAGTTCGAGGAGCTGCTCGCGCAGCAGATGTCGCTCAAGCGCGCGCACGACGAGCGGCGCAACCGCGCCGCGCCGGCGATGCCGCGCCGCAAGCTCGGTGACGAATCCGCGCTGGTCGCGCGTCTGTTGAAGGCGCTGCCGTTTTCGCTGACGGCCGCGCAGCAGCGCGTCGGCGGCGAGATCGCGCTCGATCTGACGCAGCCGCATCCGATGCAGCGCCTGTTGCAGGGCGACGTCGGCAGTGGCAAGACGATCGTCGCGGCGCTCGCCGCCGCGCAGGCGATCGACGCCGGCTACCAGGCCGCGCTGATGGCGCCGACCGAAATCCTCGCCGAGCAGCACGCGCGCAAGTTGCGCGGCTGGCTCGAGCCGCTCGGCGTGAATGTCGCGTGGCTCGCGGGCAGTCTGAAGACGAAGGAGAAGCGCGCCGCGATCGAAGCGGCCGCGCTCGGCACCGCGCAGCTGGTGATCGGCACGCACGCGATCATCCAGGACGCGGTCGACTTCGCGCGCCTCGGGCTCGTGATCGTCGACGAACAGCATCGCTTCGGAGTCGCGCAACGGCTCGCGCTGCGCGCGAAGGCGCGGGGCGCCGCCGACGGCGCGTCCGACTTCCAGCCGCATCAATTGATGATGTCCGCGACGCCGATTCCGCGCACGCTCGCGATGACCTACTACGCGGACCTCGACGTCTCCACGATCGACGAACTGCCGCCGGGCCGCACCCCGATCCTCACGAAGCTCGTGTCCGACGCGCGCCGCGAAGAGGTGATCGGCCGCGTGCGCGAGGCGGCGCTGACGGGGCGCCAGGTGTACTGGGTGTGTCCGCTGATCGAGGAAAGCGAGACGCTGCAGCTGCAAACCGCGGTCGAGACCTACGAGACGCTCGTGGCCGCGCTGCCCGAGTTGAGGGTCGGCCTCGTGCACGGGCGCCTCGCGCCCGCCGAAAAGGCCACGGTGATGGACGCGTTCTCGCGCAACGAGATCCAGCTGCTGGTCGCGACCACGGTGATCGAGGTGGGCGTCGACGTGCCGAACGCGTCGTTGATGGTGATCGAGCACGCGGAGCGCTTCGGTCTCGCGCAACTGCATCAGCTGCGCGGACGGGTGGGGCGCGGCAGCGCCGCGTCGGTCTGCGTACTGCTGTACACCGGACCGCTGTCGATGACCGCCCGCGCGCGCCTGCAAACGATGCGCGAAACCACCGACGGCTTCGAGATCGCCCGCCGCGACCTCGAAATCCGCGGACCCGGCGAGTTCCTCGGCGCGCGGCAGTCGGGCGCGGCGATGCTGCGTTTCGCCGACCTGCAAAACGATCAGCACCTGATCGAGCCCGCGCGCGAAGCCGCCGCCACACTGCTGGACCAGTATCCGGACGTAGTCATCCAGCATCTGGCGCGCTGGCTCGGCGCGCGCGAGCAATATCTGAAAGCCTGAGCGCGAGGCCACCGCCACGAACGGA
Source organism: Paraburkholderia youngii (assembly GCF_013366925.1). NCBI lineage: Bacteria > Pseudomonadati > Pseudomonadota > Betaproteobacteria > Burkholderiales > Burkholderiaceae > Paraburkholderia > Paraburkholderia youngii. The sequence continues at coordinate 5,901,597 of NZ_JAALDK010000001.1, read as the reverse complement.
ACGGCTAAAAGGTTGGCGAACCGACCCTATAGGTGTATAACTAGAACCTATCGAATCTATCGCACTGATTGATCCCCGAATGACGCTCACCGAATTGAAATACATCGTGGCGGTGGCCCGCGAGCGGCACTTCGGCCGGGCCGCCGAAGCGTGTTTCGTCAGCCAGCCCACGCTGTCCGTCGCCATCAAGAAGCTCGAAGACGAGCTGAACGTGCAGATTTTCGAGCGCGGCACCAGCGAGGTCAGCGTCACGCCGATCGGCGAACAGATCGTCACGCAGGCGCAACGCGTGCTCGAGCAGACGCTCGCGATCAAGGAAATCGCCAAGCAGGGCAAGGATCCGCTGGTCGGTCCGCTGCGCCTCGGCGTGATCTACACGATCGGGCCGTACCTGCTGCCCACCCTCGTCAAGCAGATGATCCAGCGCGTGCCGCAGATGCCGCTGATGCTGCAGGAAAATTACACGCTGAAGCTGATCGAACTGCTCAAGCAGGGCGAAATCGACGTCGCGATCATGGCGCTGCCATTTCCCGAAACCGGGCTGATGCTGCGCCCGCTGTACGACGAGCCGTTCGTCGTTGCGCTGCCCTCCGGTCACGCGTGGGAAAGCCGCTCGAAGATCGACCCTGACGATCTGAAGCAGGAAACCATGCTGCTGCTCGGCAGCGGCCACTGCTTCCGCGATCATGTGCTCGGCGTATGCCCCGAGCTGATGCGCTTTTCGCAGAATGCGGACGGCATCCAGAAGACCTTCGAAGGTTCGTCGCTCGAAACGATTCGTCATATGGTCGCGAGCGGCGTCGGCATTACCGTGCTGCCGCGCATGTCGGTGCACGAGGTCAAGCCGCATGCGGGCGGTATCGACGCGGGCCTGCTCAGCTACGTCGCGTTCGACGAGCCGGTGCCCGATCGCCGCGTCGTGCTGGCGTGGCGCAAGAGCTTCACGCGCATGCCAGCGATCGATGCGATCTGCGAGGCAATCGCCGCGTGCGAGCTGCCGGGCGTCAAAAAACTCGATCTGCCCGCTGCCGTCAACTAACGCGCGGTCATCCCGCAGCCGCGCCGGATCACGGCGCGGCCTGCCGCCAAAAAGGGCGCGAGCCCTATCGAATAGATTAAATTAATCAAATACGAATACTCGATAGCTATTGCTATAGTTTCCTCCATGGATCGCCCGATCCCCTGATTCGATAAGGCTCAGCCTCCGACTCCCCAGTCGGGGCGTCAGACAAGCCAGGAGGAAAACATCATGCAAGCAGTTTCACAGCCCATCCACGCTTTTCCCGCCCAACCGACCATGACGGCCGCCGCGCCGAGTATCCGCGCGGTCGCGATGTCGTTGCTGGTCGACCGGGTGCTGGCCGCCTGACGCGCCTAGCCATGACGGCGTCCGTCCCGCACGGATGCCGCGCGATTTCCTCTGATCCAATAAAACCACGCAGGAGTGCTCATGTCCGAACGTAAGCTCACCAATGCCGCCGGCGCGCCCGTCGCCGATAACCAGAACTCGATGATCGCCGGCCGGCGCGGCCCGGTGGTGCTGCAGGATGTCTGGCTGCTCGAGAAGCTCGCGCACTTCGATCGGGAAGTGATTCCCGAGCGTCGCGTTCACGCGAAGGGTTCGGGGGCGTTCGGCACGCTGACGGTCACGCACGACATCTCGCGCTACACGAAGGCGAAGGTGTTCGCGCAGGTCGGCAAGGAAACACCGCTTTTCATGCGCTTTTCGACGGTGGCCGGCGAGCGTGGCGCGGCCGATGCCGAGCGCGACGTGCGCGGCTTCTCGATCAAGTTCTACACCGAAGAAGGCAACTGGGACGTGGTCGGCAACAACACACCGGTGTTCTTCATCCGCGATCCGCTGAAGTTTCCGGACTTCATTCATACGCAGAAGCGTGATCCGTACACGAACCTGCGTAACAACGTCGCGGCGTGGGATTTCTGGTCGCGTCATCCAGAGTCGCTGCATCAGGTGACGATTCTGATGAGCGATCGAGGGATTCCGAAGAACTACCGGCAGATGCACGGCTTCGGCTCGCACACGTACTCGTTCATCAACGCCAACAATGAGCGTTTCTGGGTCAAGTTCCACTTCAAGTCGCAGCAGGGCATCGAGAACTTCACCGACGCCGAAGCCGCGCAGGTGGTCGCCAATGACCGCGAAAGCGCGCAGCGCGATCTGGTGAACAGCATCGACGCGGGCAACTTCCCGAAGTGGCGCTTCGCGATTCAGGTGATGCCCGAAGCGGATGCGGCGAACTACCGCTTCAACCCGTTCGACATCACGAAGGTGTGGTCGCAGAAGGACTATCCGTTGATCGACGTCGGCACGATCGAGCTGAACCGCAACGCGGCGAACTATTTCGCGGACGTCGAGCAGGCGGCGTTCACGCCGGCCAACGTGATACCGGGCATCGGCTTTTCGCCGGACCGTCTGTTGCAGGGGCGTCTGTTCTCGTACGGCGATACGCAGCGTTACCGGCTCGGCATCAATCATCATCAGATTCCGGTGAATGCGCCGCGCGTGCCAAACCCGCATTCGTTCCATCGCGACGGCGCGATGCGCACCGACGGCAATCTCGGCGGCAACGTGAATTACGAGCCGAATCGCTTCAGCGACTTCGCGCAGGACGCGAACGCATCGGAGCCACCGCTCGCGGCTGGCGCGGTCGCGCGTTACGAGCATCGCGAGGACGACGACTACTACACGCAGCCGCGCATGCTGTTCGCGCTGTTCGACGACGCGCAGCGTCAGCGTCTGTTCGGCAATATCGCGCGACATATCGACGGTGTGCCGCCGGACATCATCGCGCGTCAGATCGAGCATTTCCGCCGCGCCGATCCGGCTTACGCGGAAGGTGTGATCTCGGCGCTCGCCGCGTTGCAGGAAGGCAGAAACCGCTAGGCGTCCAGTACGCGGCGCATGGCAAGGCAGTAGCACAGTAATCGACGGCGCAGCGCGTTGCTGCGGCCGTCACGAGACGAACCGGGAGTACGATCATGATTCAGATGATGATGGCAAGCATCGGCGGTTCGACCGCCATGCCGAGCATGCAGGTGCAACGGCAGGTGTTGATGCTGCGCAAGGCGATGGGCGTTGCGATCGTCGCGAGCGGCTTTGCGGTAATCGCCGCGCAGGCGTTGCAGCACGCGCTGGGCGGCTAAGCGCAGTAGCGCCGGGATGGCGGCGCAGCAAGGCCTCCGGAGCACGTCTTGAGCGAAGCTTGCGGCATTTCACGCTACACTGTCGAACAGTTTTATTCGTGTTTCCGCAGACCCTCATCTGCCGACCGGTTCGTATCACTCTTCGAAGGAGTCATCATGGCCAAGAAAGAAGCCGCAGCAGCCGTACAGCACGTCAACATCGGGATCAGCGACAAGGATCGCAAGAAGATCGCCGAAGGGTTGTCGCGTTTGCTCGCCGACACCTACACGCTGTACCTGAAGACCCACAACTTCCACTGGAACGTCACGGGTCCGATGTTCAACACGCTGCACCTGATGTTCGAAACGCAGTACAACGAACTGGCGCTCGCGGTCGACTCGATCGCCGAACGCATCCGCGCATTGGGCGTGCATGCGCCGGGCACCTACAAGGATTTCGCGAAGCTGTCGTCGATCCCCGAAGCGGACGGCGTGCCGGCCGCGGAAGACATGATCCGCCAACTGGTCGAAGGCCAGGAAGCGGTGGTGCGCACCGCGCGCGCGATCTTCCCGGCGACGGAAGCCGCCAACGACGAGCCGACCGCCGACCTGCTCACGCAACGCATGCAGACGCACGAAAAGACCGCGTGGATGCTGCGCTCGCTGCTCGCGTGATTTGGCGCGGCTAAGCCGGCCAAGTCACGTACGAATGCAGGTGCGGGCAACACCCGCGCCGTGCCAGAAACGCACAAGCCTCCCTGCACGGGAGGCTTTGTTTTTTGCGCCGCCGCCGCGTGATGCAGGGGCGCGAGCGCGAGGCACTTCGATACGCTGCCAGATGAATTCAGAGCCACCGTGCGCTTCCCGTAAAATAGGCGCACCGTGTTCGCACTTCACCGAATTCGTCCCATGTTCGCCCGACTTCCCCTGTATCTGCGCCTCGTGCGCATGGACAAACCGATCGGCAGCCTGCTGCTGCTGTGGCCGACGCTCAACGCACTGTGGATCGCTTCCGGCGGTCATCCGTCGTGGCAATTGCTGGTGATCTTCACGCTCGGCACGGTGCTGATGCGCTCAGCCGGCTGCGCGATCAACGACTACGCGGACCGCGATTTCGACCGCCACGTGAAGCGCACCGAGAACCGGCCGATCACGTCCGGCAAGATCAATGCGTGGGAGGCGGTCGTGCTGGCCACCGTGCTGTCGCTGATCGCTTTTCTGCTGATCCAGCCACTCAATGCGTTGACCAAGGAGTTGTCGGTGGTCGCGCTGTTCGTCGCCGGCACGTATCCGTTCATGAAGCGCTTCTTCGCGATTCCGCAGGCGTATCTGGGCATCGCGTTCGGCTTCGGCATTCCGATGGCGTTCGCCGCGGTGCTGGATCACGTGCCGCTGCTCGCATGGGTGATGCTGGTCGCGAACATCTTCTGGGCCGTTGCGTACGACACCGAATACGCGATGGTGGATCGCGACGACGACATCAAGATCGGCATCCGCACGTCGGCGCTGACTTTCGGTCGCTTCGACGTGGCTGCGGTCATGCTCTGTTACGCGGTGACGCTGGGGATTTACGTCGGCATCGGCCTGACGCTCGGGTTTGGTCTGCTGTACTGGCTCGGCTGGGCGGTCGCGGTGGGTTGCGCGATCTATCACTACACGCTGATCCGCAATCGCGAGCGCATGCCGTGCTTTGCCGCGTTCCGTCACAACAACTGGCTCGGCGGCGCGTTGTTCGCGGGGATTGCCGCGCATTACGCGGTGACCTCGTTTTAATTCGCGTCCGCGCTTTTCTGGCTTCAAAACGCTGGTGTTTCTACACGCCGTAGCGCGCGTGCCCTTAATTAGAAAAGGCAGGCGCGCTACGGCGTGTTAGTTTCCGCTGATTCTTTTCGACGCCGGTTCGCGTTACTGCTTGCCGAACTCGTCGCCCATCTCGCGCGCCCGTGCATCGGCGGCCAGTGCGCCCCGCACGATCGCGTCCTTGATGCCGCTCGCGTCGAACGAGGCGAGCGCTGCCGCGGTCGTGCCGCCTTTCGAGGTCACGCGCTCGCGCAGCACGCTCGGCGGTTCGTCGGAATTGGCCGCGAGTTGCGCGGCGCCCGTGAACGTCGCGACCGCGAGCGCGCGGCCCTGTGCTTCATCCATGCCGAGTTGGCGCGCGGCTTCCTGCAGCGCTTCGATGAAATAGAACACGTAGGCCGGCCCGCTGCCCGAGATCGCAGTGACCGCGTCGATCTTCGCTTCGTCGTCGAACCAGACGGTTTCGCCGACCGCGCCGAGCACCTGCGACGCGAGCGCGCGGCCCGCTTCGTCGACGCTGCCGCTCGCGACGAGACCCGTCACGCCCATGCCGATCAGCGCCGGCGTATTCGGCATCACGCGCACGATGCGGCTATGGCCATTCAGCCAGCGCGACATGTCGCCGATGCGAATGCCCGCGACGATGCTGACGATCAGTTGCGACGCGCGCAGATGCGCCGCCAGCGTCTCGGCGACGCTCTTCAGGATCTGCGGCTTCACCGCGAGCACGACCGCGTCGCAGTCGGCGAGCGTGCCGTCGGCGGCCGCGCCGGTGCGGATGCCGAATTGCTGCTCGTTGCGCTTGCGCGCGTCTTCGTTCGGATCGATCGCATATAGGTCAGCGGGCGCGGCGCCCCGCTTGATGAGGCCGCCGATCAACGCCGCGGCCATGTTGCCGCCGCCGATAAACGCAATTTTCATGATGGTCCGGATAGCTTCAGATGAGATGCGGTGAGGGCTTCGCGCAGCCAGGTTCGCGCAAGGCCCGTGGAAAAGCTCAGTGCGAGTAATCGCGTGCGCCGAAGATCGCGGTGCCGACGCGCACGATCGTCGCGCCTTCGAGCACGGCGGCTTCGAGATCGGCCGACATGCCCATCGACAACGTATCGAGCTCGAGCCCGTCGTTACACAAGCGCTCGAACAGCTCGCGCAATTTGCGATGCGGCGCGCGCTGTTCTTCGAGATCGCCGCCCGGTTCCGGAATCGACATCAGTCCGCGCAGCTTCAGCTTTGGCAGTGCGGCGATCTGGTGCGCGATGGCGGCCGCCTCGTCGGGCGCAACGCCGCTCTTCGACGCCTCGCCGCTGACGTTGACCTGTAGGCAGACGTTGAGCGGCGGCAGGTTGTCGGGGCGCTGCTCCGACAGCCGCTGTGCGATCTTCAGCCGATCGACCGAATGCACCCAGTCGAAATGCTCGGCAACGGGGCGCGTCTTGTTCGATTGCAGCGGCCCGATGAAATGCCATTCGAGCGATGCGCGCAGATCGGCGAGCGTCTGGATCTTGTCGAGTGCTTCCTGCACGTAGTTCTCGCCGAATGCGCGCTGACCGGCCGCATGAGCGGCGCGCACGGCATCGGCGGGAAACGTCTTGGAGACCGCGAGCAGCATCACGGACTGCGCATCGCGGCCGGCCGCTTGCGCGGCGCGGGCGATGCGCTCGTGCACGTCGACGAGACTCTGAGCGAAGTGGTCGGAGAAACGGTGAGGCAGATCGGACATGGAACGAACCGGTGTTCAGCGAAGACGATGCCCCGATTATACGGACAGCATGTGCTCGACCAATTCGATCCAGTGCGCGACCGGCGTCGACGTGCCGCTTTGCAGATGCGCGATGCAACCGACGTTCGCCGACACGATCACCTGCGGCTCCTGCGCCTGCAAACGCTCGAGCTTCTGGTCGCGCAGCGCGTACGACAGGCGCGGCTGCAGCAGCGAGTAGGTGCCGGCCGAGCCGCAGCACAGATGGCTGTCGGTGGGGAGGCGCACTTCGAGGCCGAGCGCGCTGAGCAGTTGCTCGACTTTGCCGCGGATCTGCTGGCCATGCTGCAGCGTGCAGGGCGGATGGAACGCGACCGTGTGTACCGAGCGGCGGCGCGTGATCGCGACGAGCCGTTCTTCGAACTCGGGCAGAATTTCGGAGACGTCGCGCGTCAACTCGACGATGCGGCGCGCCTTCTCCGCATACTCGGGATCGAGGCGCAGCAGGTGTGCGTATTCCTTGACCGTCGCACCGCAGCCCGACGCGTTCATTACGATCGCTTCAACGCCCTGTTCGACGTAGGGCCACCATGCGTCGATGTTCGCGCGCACGTCGTCGAGTGCTTCTTCGTTGTAGCCGAGGTGCAGGCGGATCGCGCCGCAGCAGCCGGCTTCGGGCGCGATCAGCGTTTCGATACCGAGCGCGTCGAACACGCGCGCGGTCGCGATGTTGACGTTCGGCATCATCGACGGTTGCACGCAGCCCGCGAGCATCAGCACCTTGCGTTCGTGTGTCGCGCTCGGCCATTCGAGCGGGCGTTGACGCGCAGGGACCTTGTCGCGCAGCTTCTTCGGCAGCAGGCCGCGCACATGCTGGCCCAGCCGCATCGCGGGCGTGAAGATCGCGCTGTTCGGCAGCACGCTCGCGAGCAGCCGCCGCATCAGCCGCTGATTGAGCGGACGCGTGACCTTCTCTTCGGTGAGCTTGCGGCCGATTTCGACGAGCCGCCCGTATTGCACGCCGGACGGGCACGTCGTTTCGCAGTTGCGGCAGGTCAGGCAGCGGTCCAGGTGTACCTGGGTGCTGCGCGTGACCGGCGCGCCTTCGACCATCTGCTTGATCAGATAGATGCGCCCGCGCGGGCCGTCGAGCTCGTCGCCGAGCAGTTGATAGGTCGGGCAGGTGGCCGTGCAGAAACCGCAATGCACGCATTTGCGCAGGATGGCGTCCGCTTCGTTGCCATCGGGGGTATTGCGAATGAAGTCCGCGAGGTTGGTTTGCATCGCGTCGCTCAGAAGTCGGGGTAGAGACGGCCGCGGTTGAAGATGCGGGCCGGGTCGAATGCATGTTTGAGGCCGCGATGGATTTTCATCAACGGCGCGGGCAGCGGTGTGAATACGCCGGCGCTGCGGTCGTAGCCGTGGCCGCTGCGGAAAATGGTTGCGTGGCCGCCGGCCTGCTTCGCGCTGATGCGCACGGTTTGCGCGTCGGTGTCGGTGATCCACCAACGCTGGCCGCCGCCCCATTCCATCAGTTGCGCGCCGGGCAGCTGCAGCGGCTCGGTGATCGACGGCAGCGCGAGACGCCAGAGCGCGGCCTTCGGCGGAATGCTTGCAAAGAACGAGTCGGTCTGTTCGCGCAGGCCGCCCCAGAAGCGCTCGGCTTCGACCGCATCGACGACTTCGCCACCGAGCCCGGTGCGCGCGGCCTTGACCGCGGCCTCCGCGCCGCCCAGGCGCACCGCGAGCGTGCCGTTGCGCCATGCGCTGGCGGTGATGGGCAGCGGCCGGCCGCCCCATTCGTTGAGCTTGCGTACCGCGTCGGTGCCATTCATGTCGAATTTCAGCGTGGCTTCGGCCTGCGGGCGCGGCAGCACTTTGACCGACAGCTCGAGGATCAGCCCGAGCGTGCCGAGCGAGCCCGCGAGCAGCCGCGACACGTCGTAACCCGCGACGTTCTTGACGACCTGGCCGCCGAAGTGCAGCACCTGGCCCTGGCCGTTCATCACGACGGCGCCGAGCACGAAGTCGCGCGCGGCGCCGACGGCCGGCCGGCGCGGCCCGGAAATGCCCGCGGCGATGCAGCCGCCGAAGGTGGCCTGCGGACCGAAGTGCGGCGGCTCGAACGCCAGCATCTGGTCGTGTTCGGCGAGCGCGGCTTCGATTTCCAGCAGCGGTGTTCCCGCGCGCGCGGTGATCACGAGCTCGGCCGGATCGTACGCGATGATGCCGCGATAAGCGCGCGTGTCGAGGATCTCACCTTCCAGCGTCTGGCCATACCAGTCCTTGGTGCCGCCGCCACGGATGCGCACCGCGCGTCCCTCGGCGCTGGCCGAGCGCACGCGTTCGGACCATACGGCGACGATGTCGTCCTCTTCCATGGTGTCCTGCTCGTTGTGTTTCGTTTGATTGTACCGGGCGGCGGCTCGCTGGCAAGCCGGAGCGCACCCGCATGACGGGGCGCGGCATCGGTCTGAAGGGGCGGCGCAAATCGCCGTGCAGGCCGCGCCCGCATCGGCGCGGGCGCGGCACACGGTGGCTGCGCGATGCAGACGCCAACCGCTAGAAGCGCGGCAGCTCGGGATGTGGCAGCAGTCCGCCGCGCACGTGCATCTTGCCGTATTCGGCACAGCGCGCCCGCGTCGGAATGCCCTTGTCGGGGTTCAACAGACCGGGCGCGTCGAATGCTCGCTTGACCGCGTGGAACGTGTCGCGCTCCTCGGGCGAGAACTGCACGCACATCGAATTGATCTTCTCGATGCCGACGCCATGCTCGCCCGTCACCGTGCCGCCCAGCTCGACGCAAGCTTCGAGGATGTCGGAACCGAACAACTCGGCGCGATGCCACTCGTCCTGGTCGTTGCCGTTGAACAGGATCAGCGGATGCATATTGCCGTCGCCGGCATGGAACACGTTGATGCAGCGCAGCTGGTACGTTTTCTCCATCTCCTCGATGCGCGCGAGCAGCGGCCCGATACTTCGGCGCGGCACGGTGCCGTCCATGCAGTAGTAGTCCGGCGAGATGCGGCCGGCGGCCGGAAACGCGTTCTTGCGCCCGGACCAGAAGCGCAGGCGCTCGGCCTCCGTGCGCGAAATCTGGATACGGGTAGCGCCGTGCTCGCGCAGCACCGCGGTCATGCGCACGATCTCGGCCGCGACTTCCTCGGGCGTGCCGTCCGATTCGCACAGCAGGATCGCCGCCGCGTCGAGGTCGTAGCCCGCGTTGACGAACTCCTCGACCGCGCGCGTGGCGGGCTTGTCCATCATCTCGAGGCCGGCCGGGATGATGCCCGCCGCAATGATGCCGGCAACGGCGTCGCCGCCTTTGACGACATCGTCGAAGCTGGCCATGATGACCTGCGCCGTTTGCGGCTTCGGGATCAGCTTGACGGTGACCTCGGTGACGATCGCGAACATGCCCTCGCTGCCGATCAGCACCGCGAGCAGATCGAGCCCCGGCGCGTCAGGCGCGAGCGAGCCGAATTCGACGATCTCGCCGTCCATCGTCACCGCGCGCACGCGCAGCACGTTGTGCACGGTGAGGCCGTACTTCAGGCAATGCACGCCGCCCGAATTTTCGGACACGTTGCCGCCAATCGTGCAGGCAATTTGCGACGACGGATCCGGCGCGTAGTAGAGGCCATACGGTGCCGCGGCTTCGGAGATCGCGAGGTTGCGCACGCCCGGCTGCACGGTCGCGATGCGCGCATACGGGTCGACCTCGACGATCTTGCGAAAGCGCGCGAGCGACACCACGACGCCGTGCCGAATCGGCATTGCGCCACCGGAGAGCCCGGTGCCCGCGCCGCGCGGCACGATGGGCACCTCGAGACGATGGCAGATCTGCACGATGCGCTGCACCTGCGATTCGGTTTCCGGCAACGCGACCGCGAGCGGCAGACGCCGGTACGCGGCGAGGCCGTCGCAGTCGTACGCGACGGTATCTTCCTCGCGATACAGCAGACAGTGGGTCGGCAACACAGCCATCAGCGCCTGCACGACTTCGCGCTGACGCTGCGCGAGGACTTCGGCCGACAGTTCAGCGGGTGCGTTCATGTGAGTTGTCTCCTCGTGGCTTGCGCCGGTCCGGCTTCCAGGTTCGAGCCGGCTGTTTCGGGCGGCCTGCTTCGCGTCACTTGCGTGTTCGGGCCGGCGGCTTGTCGCGGCCGGCCTTCGCAATGTAGATCAGGCCGCCGCCCAGGCGAAAATCTTGCCCGGGTTCATCAGATTGCGCGGGTCCAGCGCGTGCTTGATGGAGCGCATCGTGTCGACCGCGACGTCGCCGTGCTCCTCGAGCAGAAAACCCATTTTGTGCAGACCGACGCCATGCTCGCCGGTGCAGGTGCCGTCCATGCGCAGCGCGCGCTGCACGATGCGATGGTTCAGGCGTTCGGCTTCTTCGAGCTCTTCGGGCTTGTCCGGATCGATCAGGATCGCGACGTGGAAATTGCCGTCGCCGACATGGCCGACGATCGGGCAGGGCAGCGGTGACGCCAACAGATCCTGCTCCGTTTCGACCACACACTCCGCCAGACGCGAGATCGGTACGCAGACGTCGGTAGTCACCGCGCGCGAGCCGGGCTTCAGTTGCAGCATCGCGAAATAGGCGTTGTGACGCGCGTTCCACAGGCGGCTGCGGTCTTCGGGGCGCGTCGCCCATTCGAAGCCTTCGCCGGCATTTTGCGCGGCGATTTCCTGCACGAGTTCGGCCTGTTCCTTGACGCCGGCCTCGGTGCCGTGAAATTCGAAGAACAAGGTGGGCGCTTCGCGCAGCGTCAGATTCGAGTGGCGATTGATCGAGCGGATCGCCAGCGAATCGACGAACTCGACACGCGCGATCGGCACGCCGATCTGGATCGTCTCGATGACCGCGCGCACCGCATCGCCCATCGACGGGAACGTGCACACCGCGGCCGACACCGCCTCCGGCTGCGGATAGAGGCGCAGCGTGATTTCGGTAATCACGCCGAGCGTGCCTTCCGAGCCGACGAACAGGCGCGTGAGGTCGTACCCCGCCGACGATTTGCGCGCGCGCGAGCCGGTCTTGATCACGCGGCCATCGGCGAGCACGACCGTCAGGCCGAGCACGTTCTCGCGCATCGTGCCGTAGCGCACGGCGTTGGTACCGGACGCGCGGGTCGCCGACATGCCGCCGATGCTCGCGTCCGCGCCCGGGTCGATCGGGAAGAACAGGCCCGTGTCGCGCAGCGCTTCGTTCAGTTGCTTGCGCGAGATGCCGGGCTCGACGGTGACGGTCAGGTCTTCGGCGTTGATCGACAACACCCGGTTCATCTCCGACAGATCGATCGACACGCCGCCTTGCACGGCAAGCAGATGTCCTTCGAGCGACGAGCCATTGCCGTACGGAATGATCGGCACGTCGAACTGGCCGCACAGCTTGACGGCGGTTTGCACGTCTTCGCTCGTGCGCGCGAAGACGACGGCGTCAGGCAATTGCGGATCGAACGGCGATTCGTCGCGGCCGTGGTGCGCACGCACGGCTTCGGCAACGGAGACCCGATCGCCGAAGGCGGCTTTGAGCTGGTTCAGCAATTCGGCGGGAAACGGCCGGCGTAGCGGCGCCGGCGGTACGGGATGGTTCACGCATGTCTCCTGTCGAGCGGAGTTGGCGCTTCAACGCTTACTCCGGTCCGATGAAAGTTTCTTTAGGTAACAGCCTGTTTGCAGCAGCTGTTTCATTTTACGCCGTTCGCCCGCCAGGAGGCGCTGGGCCGGCTTCCGCTCATATAATGGCGGCGATTTCGCGATGCGCGCAATATGGACAAACGTGATGGCCGCATCGTCACTGAATACAGGGGAGACATTATGGGCAATCGCCTCAGCAAAATCGCCACTCGCACCGGCGACGACGGCACTACTGGTCTCGGCGACGGCCGCCGTATGCGCAAGGACAGCGCGCGAATCGCCGCGATCGGTGACGTCGACGAACTCAATTCGAACCTCGGCGTGCTGTTGTGCGAGAACCTGCCCGAAAATGTACGCGCGGCGCTGGTCGCGATTCAGCACGATCTGTTCGATCTGGGTGGCGAACTGTGCATTCCGGGTCATACGATGATCACCGAGCGGCATCTCGCTCAGCTCGACGGCTGGCTCGCCGACTACAACGCCACGCTGCCGCCACTGAAGGAATTCATTCTGCCGGGCGGTTCGCGCGCGGCTGCGCTCGCGCATGTGTGCCGTACCGTTTGCCGCCGAGCGGAGCGCGCGATCGTCGCGCTTGGCGAACACGAGACGCTGAACGCGGCGCCGCGTCAGTACGTGAACCGGCTGTCCGATCTGCTGTTCGTGCTGGCGCGCGTGCTCAATCGCGCGGACGGCGGCACCGACGTGCTGTGGCAGCACGATCGCGGCGCGCCTTGAATGGCGACGCCCATGCGCATATAGATAGGTTCTGAGCTTCGCACGAGCCGACGCTCAACCGCTCAACCGACGGCGAGCGTAACCGGCTTGCCGATGCGGCTCAGCATTTCAACGAGCGTGTCGATCGTGAACTTGGTGGTTTTCTTGTTGACGACGTCTGACACGCGCGGACGCGACACCATCAGAATTTCGGCCGCCTCGGCCTGCTTCAGATGATGCTGTTCGATCCACGTGGACAGCTCGGTCATCAACTGTTCCTTGAGCAGCCGCGTGTCATTGATCTGCTTTTGCGACGCCGCGTGAAGGCGCTTCGCTTCCTCGGCGGAAAAACCGAGTTCGAGGAACACGTTCGCGCCGGCTCGCGTTACGTGACGAATGTTGGTGTCGATCGTCATGGCTGGGTGGTCCTGTAATGAGTGATGGCGCGATAGCGCGTTTCGGCAATTATTCTGTCGCGCAGTCCGAGCTTCTGCGTTTTCTTCTGAAAGCAATGCAGCACGCACAGCGCTTCGGCATATTTGGCCACGTACATCACGCGAAAAATACCGTCCTCGTCTCTGATGCGAATTTCGCGAGTTCCCGCGCCGATAGACTCGAACGGTTTCCAGTCGTCAGGGTCGAGTCCTGACTGAATATTGTGAAGCTGAAACCCAGCGAGACGACGCGCTTCGTTGGGAAAAGCAAGCAAATCATGGTAGCTGGAGCCTAACCAGCGAACTTCTTTTTCCTGCTCCATCGCCACCTCATGTATAAAATCTTATACGCACTCTCCAGCCCAGTCAAGTCGTGCAAGCAACCAGGCAACGAGCTATGACGATAGCGAGGCGGCCGGCTCAGTACCATTCGTCCGAATGGCCAATAAAAAACCCGGTTCGAAATCGAACCGGGTTTTCTACGGACTACCGACAAGCCCCCGCGATGGCGGCGGGGCAGGCGTTCAGTTGCCGCTGCCGCGCGCGACGCGGCGTTGCTTGACCGCTTCGGCAAGGCCTTCGAGCACGGCGACGCTTTCGTCCCAGCCAATGCATGCATCGGTAATGCTCTGGCCGTACGTGAGCTGGCAGCCTTCCTTCAGATCCTGGCGACCCGCGACGAGGTGCGACTCCACCATCACGCCAACGATGCGCTCGTCACCCGCGGCGATCTGACGGCCGACGTCCGCGCACACCGGAATCTGGTTTTCGTGCTTTTTCGAGCTGTTCGCATGGCTGGCATCGATCATCAGACGCGCGGCGAGACCCGCCTTGCCGATGTCCGCGCAGGCCGCATTGACGCTGTCGGCGTCGTAGTTCGGCGTTTTGCCGCCGCGCAGAATGACGTGGCAGTCCTCATTGCCCGCGGTCGATACGATCGCCGAGTGCCCGCCCTTGGTGACCGACAGGAAGTGGTGCGGCTGCGAGGCGGCCTTGATTGCGTCGACGGCGATCTTCACGTTGCCGTCCGTGCCGTTCTTGAAGCCGACCGGGCACGACAGTCCCGAAGCCAGCTCGCGATGCACCTGCGATTCGGTCGTGCGCGCGCCGATCGCCCCCCACGAGATCAGATCTGCGATGTACTGCGGGCTGATCATATCGAGGTACTCGGTGCCGGCGGGCAGACCGAGTTCGTTGATCCGCAGCAGCAGCTCGCGCGCGGTGCGCAGGCCTTCGTTGATCTTGAAGCTGTTGTCCATGTGCGGGTCGTTGATGAGACCCTTCCAGCCCACCGTCGTGCGCGGCTTTTCGAAGTACACGCGCATCACGACTTCGAGTTCGCCGGCAAAGCGCTTGCGCTGCTCGATCAGACGTCCCGCGTATTCGATGGCGGCCTTCGGATCGTGAATCGAGCACGGGCCGATCACGACGATCAGACGGTCGTCCATGCCGTGCAGAATGCGATGCATTGCGGTGCGCGATTCGTAGATCACGTTGGACACCGTCTCGTCGCAAGCAAACTCGCGGATCAGGTGAGCGGGCGGCGTGAGTTCCTTCAATTCGCGGATGCGGACATCGTCGGTATTGTGCGGGGGCATGTGGTTCTCCTGAATCGGTTCGTAGCGTGTTCGCGTGGGTCAAATAGGTATCGAAATGCGTGAGGCGAAAAAAAACCGCCAGGCTAGCTGGCGGTTTTTCGGGAATTCTCGGTGTCCTGCGTGTACTAACACCCCTCTCGATCCGCCAGCGGTCTGAGATACCAAAAAAAGTAAAAATAAAACTTGGCGGACATGGCGAAGTGAATGCGTCGCTGGTCAAAAAAGGTGAGTGACTTTATAACCCGGTACAGGCTCGGCTGACAAGCCGGGACGTCGAAAAATGCGGAAAACCCGCACGGTTCGCGCTTTGCGTGCGCGAATCGTGCATTCACGTGCCAATCAGGCCGTGCCGCCGACCGTCATCTTCTCGATGCGCAGCGTCGGCTGACCGACGCCCACCGGCACGCTCTGGCCTTCCTTGCCGCACACGCCGACGCCCGAATCGAGCTTCATGTCGTTGCCGATCATCGTGACGTACTTCAGCGATTCCGGGCCGCTGCCGATCAGCGTCGCGCCCTTGACCGGATACGTGATCTTGCCGTTCTCGATCATGTATGCCTCCGAGGCCGAGAACACGAACTTGCCGTTCGTGATGTCCACCTGACCGCCGCCGAAGTTCACCGCATACAGGCCGTTCTTCACGGACGCGAGGATTTCCTGCGGGTCCTTGTCGCCGTTGAGCATGTACGTGTTGGTCATGCGCGGCATTGGCAGCGCCGCGTACGATTCGCGCCGCGCGTTGCCGGTGACCGGCATCTTCATCAGGCGCGCGTTCAGCGTGTCCTGGATGTAGCCCTTCAGGATGCCGTCCTCGATCAGCGTCGTGCACTGGGTCGGATTGCCTTCGTCGTCGATATTGAGCGAGCCGCGGCGGTTCGGCAGCGTGCCGTCGTCGACCACGGTGACGCCCTTCGCGGCGACCTGTTCGCCGATGCGTCCCGCGAACGCCGACGAGCCCTTGCGGTTGAAGTCGCCCTCGAGCCCGTGACCGATCGCTTCGTGCAGCAGCACGCCGGGCCAGCCCGGGCCGAGCACGACGGTCATTGCGCCGGCCGGCGCCGGACGCGCGTCGAGATTGACGAGGGCCGCGTGCACCGCATCGTCGACATAGCGCGACAGCACTTCATCGGTGAAATAGCCGTAGTCGAAACGTCCGCCGCCGCCGCCGCTGCCGATTTCGCGGCGGCCGTTCTGCTCGGCGATCACGGTGACCGACACGCGCACGAGCGGCCGGATGTCGGCCGCGAAGCCGCCGTCGCTGCGTGCGACCAGCACCACGTCGTATTCGCCGGCCAAGCCCGCCATCACCTGCTGGATGCGCGGATCGCGGCCGCGCGCCATCTGTTCGATGCGCTCGAGCAGCTTGACCTTCGCGGTGGCGTCGAGCGAATGCAGCGGGTCGGACGGCAGGTACAGATCGCGTCCGGCGATGCCGGTCAGCGACGACGCCACCTTGATCTTCTGCTTGCCGCCGCCCGCCTTGGCGATTGCGCGCGTGGCGATGGCCGCCTGGCGGATCGCTTCGGGCGACAGGTCGTCCGAGTAGGCGAACGCGGTACGGTCGCCCGACACGGCACGCACGCCGACGCCCTGGTCGATGCTGAAGCTGCCCGATTTCACGATGCCTTCCTCGAGACTCCACGCTTCGCTGCGGGTGGTCTGGAAGTACAGGTCCGCGTAGTCGACGCGGTGCGTGAAGATTTCGGCGAGCGTGCGCGTGAGCAGCGACTCGTCGAGGCCATAGGGCGTGAGGAGGATGTCCTTGGCGGCGGCGAGATTACGGATACCGGGTTCGATGATGTTCATGCGAAGTATGTTCTGCTCGATACGAAGGGGTCGGGGAGCGCCTGCGTCGGTATATGCATGGCAGGCGCGGCAGTTTCAATGTCGGTTTCAGGTCAGCACGCGGTGACGCCATGCCGGCAGGCTCTGCCGCACTTCGTCGATGCGCGCGCGTTCGAGGTTGCCCGCGACCACGCCGGCGCCCTCGTCGCGCACCGCGACGATCTCGCCCCACGGGTCGATCAGCATGCTGTGGCCCCAGGTGCGGCGGCCGTTTTCATGTTTGCCGCCCTGCGCCGCGGCGAGCACATAGCACTGGTTTTCGATCGCGCGGGTGCGCAGCAGCAGCTCCCAATGCGCGCGGCCGGTCGTGTAGGTAAACGCGGACGGCACCACGATCAGCGCGCAGTCGCCCATGCGCCGGTACAGCTCGGGAAAGCGCAGATCGTAGCAGACCGACAGGCCGACCCGGCCGAATGGCGCCTCGAAGCTTTGCACCGAGGTGCCGGGCCGGATCGTGCGAGCTTCGTCGAACGATTCATCGCCTTTTTCGAAGTTGAACAGGTGGATCTTGTCGTAGCGCGCGGCTTCGTTGCCGAGCGGGTCGAACACCAGCGTCGTGTTCAGCACGCGCGACGCCTCCGGCGCATTCAGCGGCAGGGTGCCGCCGATCACCCAGAGCCGGTGGCGGCGCGCGGCGTCGGCCAGAAAGCGCTGGATCGGGCCATCCCGATGCGGCTCGCGCACGGCGAGCTTGTCGGTGTCCTTGAAGCCCATGAAACAGAAATACTCGGGGAGCAGCACGAGCTGCGCGCCGTCGGCGGCGGCTTCGGCGATCAGGCGCTCTGCGTCGGCGAGATTGCGATCGCGATCCGGCGTGCTGACCATCTGCAGCGCGGCGACCCGAAAGGGGCTGGCGACAGAGCCGGACGTTGCGGCGGATGCGGATGATGTGACGTGTGTTTCGCTCATGAGCGTGTCGAAAGACTCCCGGCGGGCGGCGGTATGAAGCGCGGGCACCGCATGGTTCTGGGCTGGCTCGGCCCCGTTGGCGCATCGAGTTGGCAGAGCGGCACGAGCGGCCGCGTGGAACGAGACAGCGGCGCCAGGGAAACCGAAGCTCAGTGCGCTTCCACGGTCGAAGCCGGAGCGTCAATCTTACCCCGTTCGCCCGTCACCCGCTGAACCTGCGGTTTGGACCACGAACCGGTGATCGCGTAGTCGCGCGCGAACACGTGCGACACCCCATGTGTGAAGGCGATATCGGCGACCAGCGCGCCGAGGCCGATCAGCGGATTGATGATCGTCGCGGCGATCACCGCGGAGCCGGCGCTGACGGTCGGTATCACGTGCAGGTGCAGGTTCTGGGTTCTCTGCGCGATGTCGACCGAGCCCACCATTTCGGCGCGGGCCGGCGCGGTCACCATCCTGAAGTTGTCGGTGCGGGCGATGCCGTCATGAATCTGCGCGGTACCGGTCACGCTCGAGAACGGCAGGCCCTCGCCGAGCACGTCGCGAAAATCGAGCGTGGCGATGCGCGCGAGGCTTTGCAGGCTCAGCACGCCGAGCAGCGTTGCGACGCCTGGATCGACCTTCAGGATCTGGCCGTGGCGCAGATCGAGCGCGAGGTTGCCGTTCAGCGTCGAATAGTCGATCGTGGTCGGGCCGCCCTGCCACACGGCCTTGCCCTGGATAGAGCCGATGCCGCCCTTGAGCGTTCTCGGCAGACCGAAGCGCTCGAGCATCGCGCCAGCGTCCTTGATGTCGAGCTTGAAATCGAACACGGTGCGGCGCGGCGTGGCCTCGTCGGCCGAGATGGGCAGTTCGGTCGAGGTGCGCCAGTTCGCGGTCGCGGTGAGCGTCGCGGTAGGGTTCGTCACGTCGAGCTTGTCGAGCTGCCACACCGGCACGCCGTTCTCGTCGTAGTTGTGCGCTTCGACCTCGAGCCGGCCGACGTTGCGGTCGTGCACAATCAGCTCGTTGACGACCAGATCGATCGACGGCATGTTCAGCGCGGGCGCCGACATCGCCGGGCCGAGCAGGTCCTTGTCCGCGACCGATGGAATCACGACGCGTGCGAAGCGCGCCTGCAGTTCTCCCGGCGATTCGCGGGTCACGCCCGGCAGCCACGACACGTGGCCGGACACCTGATTCGACGCGATGTTCGCCTGCCACGTGCGGTCCATGTGCGACGCGCCGACGATCACGTTGTCCCAGTGACGCTTGAGAAGCGTCAGCGTGTCGATGTGCAGCGCGAAGCGGTTCGGCAGGAACTGCGTGAGCATCGGATTCGGCGCGGCGGCGGGGGTGGTCGCGCTGCTGGCGTTGGTTGCGCTATTGCCGCCGTTCGCGCCGCCGTTCACGCCATTCGCGCCGGCCGCGCCCGCGCGCAACTGCGCGGCGAGCGCGCGCCAGGCATCCGCGTTGAACTCCTTGATGTCCACCGCGGCGACCACGCCCTCGGACGGCAGCTCGACCGCCCGGTTCACGCCGATCGCGCCACGCACGACGGTCGGTGGCGTACGCGGCTGCGCGCTCGGCCGATAGCGCAGCAGATACGTGGCGGCGACCGGCCCCAGCGTCAGGTCGGCGCGTTCGAGGCCGGCTTCGCCCGGCACCGTCGACGGATTGACCGCGAAATGCAGCGGCATCGGTGTGCCGGCCTGCTTCTTGAACGGCGCTGGAAAATCGAGCGCGAGGCCGCTCAGGTCCGAGTTGGCGCTGACCTGCGGCAGGCGACCCCTCGCGCCGGCGACGCGCAACGCATAAGGCGCGCTGCCGCTCATATGCGTGAGCACCTGCGCGGCCGCGCCGGGGGGATGCAGCTCGCGCGCGGCATCGACGGCGACGTGGCCGTTGAGCGCGAGCGCGTATGTGCCGTCTTGCCGCAAGCCGCCGTTCGCATGCACGTCGCCGCCAAGGAACTGTCCGGAGAGCCGCTCGACCTCGGCCGTTCGTTCGGTGAAGTGCACCCGGCCGTTCAGCCGCGACAGCGGCGGCGCATTGCTCACGCTCAGGCGATTGTTGAGGAAGCCTAGCGCGCCTTCGACGCCGACATGCGGCTTCGGCGTACGCGGGATCGTCAGCTTCAGCGCGAGGGACGCGGGCCCTTCCGCGCGAATCTTTTCGGTCTGATGCCGCGCCATGATGCCGAGTGAGCTGCGGTTCACGTAGTCGAGCATGTCGGCGAGCGGGCCGCGGCCGTTGCCCTGGATGGTGAGGTTCGAGCCTTTGGTGCCGAGGTCGTCGATGCGGCCGTTCACGCCGGTCAGCGCGACGCGCTTGTAACGGCCGCGGTCGATGTCGAAGCGCAGCACGTTCTGCTTGAGTTCGAACACGCCGTTGATGCCGTCGAGCGGCGGCCAAACGTTTGGCGTGCCGTTGCGCATGTTGCGCGGCGGGAACGGCGTCGGATCGAACTTGCCGCCGGTGAACGGCGCGACGATGTGAAAGAGGCCTGCGTCGGGGTCGCGCGCATAGGGGAACTTGGTCAGGTCGCCGTGCACTTCGATCGTGCCGCCGCGCGACACGCCAGCCTGCAGGCCGTGGCCCAGGTAAATGCGCAGCTTTTCGCTGACCGCGGTCGGCAGATAGCGGGCGATACGGGTCACCTGCGCGCGCTGGAAGTCGGCTTTCAGGTCGAGCGAGCCGCGGCCGTGGCCGGGATTGCTGTAGCTCGCGGTCGCGCTTGCCTCGACGTCGGGGTTCGATACGCTGAAATCGTTGAGCTTGACCGCGAACGCGGGACGCGTGTCGCCGGGTGCCTTCTTGCCCATCGTCCACTCGGCGCGGCCGCGCAGACGCGCGAGCGTCAGACGCGGATCGTCGAACACGCCTGGCAGCGTGATCGCCACGTTGGACGTATCGAGGTTCGCGCGGCCGCCTCTTTCGTCGGCGTCGACGGTGCCCCACAGGTTCTCGATGCCGGGAATGCCGGCGCGCGGGTGGCCGCGCGGGGTCAGGCCAGGCCCCGGCTCCTGGGCGGCGAAGCTGATGCCCTGCAGATCGCCCTTGAAGCGATAACGCTCGATCGGCTCTGCACCCGTCGGCCGATGGTCGCTGCCCACTTCTCCGGATTCCGGTTTGTCGCGCTCGACCTCGATCACGTAGTTCGCGACCAGCCCGCGCGGATTGATGCGCACGAGTTCGTTCAGAAAGTGCCGCGGCAACGGCAGCGCGCGGCTGAATTCGGCGAGGATGCCGAGATCGACGCGATCGCCGCTGATGCTCAAAAGCTGCCCGTGCTGCTGCGACGCGGTCCGGTAGCGGCTGTCGAGGGTCCGGAAGCGCAGGATGCGCGTGAGCGGCGTGCCGTCTTCGAGCGGCGGCTGGCCGAGCTCGGCACGCAGGTCCGACAACTGCAGCCGGTACTCGCCGTCGTCTGCCTCGACGCGCCACAGAAAGTGGGCGATCGGCACGAGCAGCTTTGGCTGGGTCGGGCGCACCCGCATCGCGACGTCGTTGCCGTTCAACTGGCCGGTCGCCTGGTTCATGCGGCCTTCGCTGAAGTCGATCCAGATTGCATTGTCGATGCGGCCGGCGAACGTCTCGATCGGGAATTCGACGTAGCGCGCAAGGGTTGGCAGATCGACCGGGCCCGTCGACATATACACCTGGCCGCTCCAGTTGATCGGCTTGCCGATCGCGGAGAGCGGCGCGTGGCGAAAGTGCGTGCGGAAGTCGAGCGGGCCTTTCAGCACGCTGCCGTCGGGCGGCGCCTGCAGCGCCATGCGGTGGTCGCGGCCGTCATTGAGGATCGCGATGCGGATATCGCGCAGCGCCAGTTCGGGCTCGTGGCGGGTCGCGTCGCGCCAGCGCAGCACGCCGCCGCGCACGACGATCGCCTGCTGACGCAACAACCAGGTGGACAGCGCGTCGTTGCCGCTGTGGCGCGTCGGTACCGGCACGCCCGCGACCGACAGCACGCCGTCGTCGCTGCGCGACACCAGCACGTCCGGCTGGTCGACGATCAGGCTCGACAGCGCCGGATGAAACTCCCATAGCGAGCGCCAGGATACCGTCGCGGTGGCGTGCGGAATCGTGAGCGCGGGTTGGCCGTCGTGATCGCGGATGACGAGGTTGGTGACGTCGATCCCAGGCTGGAAGCCGCTCCAGTGCGGCGCGAGCCGGCCGATCGTGAATTGGGTGCCCAGCTTGTCGGAGACTGCGGCTTCGATGCGCGGCCGGAACATGTCGACGCGCGGCAGCACCACGTAGCGCAAACCCAGAAACACTCCGCCCGCGATGAAATAGAGGACGAGTGCGAGCGTGGCGAGCACGCGCAACGTCCGACGCAACACGATGTGGTCGCTTCCGCTCACGTGCCGGACCTGCGATGGGGCTTGCGGGTCGGCGGATTCGTTTCGCTCGGACATGCTGCGGCGGCTGGGCGTATGGTAGTTTTGCGTGTTAACGACGAAATGTAACACACGGGAAAGCGTCGGCGGACTTCCTGCAAACCCTGTCCGAAAGCCGGTGACGGGGATTCGCGAGGCGGTTCGGCACCGGCTTCGGCATGCTTGCCGCCGCGTGCCGGTTGCACAATAGAACGATATGACAGCGACCCCGAAACGACACCCCTACATCGTCAGAATACCGCCGGACAAATTCGATCAAGCAACGAGCGAGCCAGATTTTTGATGACTGACGCAACCCTCCTGAGTTCCAGCTATTCGCACTATGCCGCGCGCGCCGCCGCTGCCCGCCCGCAACTGGTCGCGCATGTCAGCGCGCTGGCCGACGAACCGCTGACGCGCGAGCGCATCGACGCGCGTCTCGACGCACTGTGCGCCGAGGCGGCTGGCCCCGCCGGTGCGCCGGTCAACGAAGATGCGCTGAAACGCGCGCTGCGCCAGTTGCGCACCGAAGTATTCTGCGCGGTGATGGAGCGCGACCTGGCCGGCGAAGCCGATATCGCCGAAGTCACCGGCGCGATGACCGATCTCGCGGAAACGACGATCCAGCGCGCGCTGACGGTGTTGAGCGCCGAGCTGGAAGCGCTATATGGCGAGCCGCGCGACCAGCAGGGCGAGCGGCTCACGCTCGGCGTGGTCGGCATGGGCAAGCTCGGCGGGCGCGAGCTGAACGTGTCGTCGGATATCGATCTGATCTTCGTCTACGAGGACGATGGCGAGACCACCGGCGGCCAGCGCTCGCCGCTCGCGACCCAGGAGTTCTTCACGCGGCTCGGCAAGCGGCTGATCGGCGCGCTCGCGGAAGTCACCGCCGACGGCTACGTGTTTCGTGTCGATATGCGTCTGCGGCCGAACGGCGATTCGGGCCCGCTCGTGTGCAGCCTCGGCATGCTCGAAGAGTATTTCTACGTGCAGGGCCGCGAGTGGGAGCGCTACGCGTGGATCAAGGGCCGGCTCGTGTCTGAGGGCGCAAGCGCCGCGGCGCAGCGGCTGCAGAAGCAGCTCGATGCGATCGTCACGCCGTTCGTCTATCGACGCTATCTGGATTTCGGCGTGATCAGCGCGATCCGCGCGCTGCATCTGCAGATCCGCCAGGAGGCGCAGCGCCGCGCGTCGATGCGCCCCGACAAGGCCGACGACATCAAGCTCGGCCGAGGCGGCATCCGTGAAATCGAGTTTAGCGCGCAGGTGTTCCAGCTGATCCGCGGCGGCCAGGACGCCGGCTTTCGCGTGCGGCCGACGCTCGCCGTGCTGCGCCATGCGGCCACGCATGGGTTGATGGACCCGTCGGTGTGCCTGAAGCTGTCGCAGGCGTATCGCTTTCTGCGCGAGCTCGAACATCGTCTGCAATACCGCAACGACGCGCAGACTCATGCGATGCCCGTCGATGCCGAAGACCGCGCGGCGCTCGCGCGCGCGATGGGCTGCGACGACTACCCGGAATTGATGACTAAGCTCGACGCGCATCGCGAGTTCGTCGAACAGCAGTTCGACCAGATTTTCGCCGACAAGGTGGGCGGCCGCGACGGCTGCGGCGCGCCCGAGGACGGCGCGGCCGCGTGGGTGTGGAGCAGTGCGCTCGCCGACGATAGCGCTGACGACGCGCTGCGCGCGCGCCTCATCGAACTCGGTGTGGCCGAACCCGGCGAGTTGCTCGCGCGGCTGCAGGCGGTGTGGCGCTCGTCGCGCTACACGGGCCTGAACGAGCGCAGCCGGCAGCGCTTCGACATCGTCGCGCAGCGCGCGCTCGAAGCCGCGCGCACGCTGGAGCCGGCCGGCCGGCGCGGCGATACGGTCGCGCGCCTGTTCGATCTGCTCGAAGCGGTGAGCCGGCGCGGCGCGTATCTGGCGCTCTTGACCGAGTATCCGCAGGCGCTGCATCAGGTGCTGTCGGTGCTGGGCGGCTCGCGCTGGGCGGCCGGCTATCTGATCCGCCATCCGCAACTGCTCGACGAACTGCTCGACGGCGAGGCGATCAACAGCCCGTTCGACTGGCCCGAATTCAAGCGTACGTTGCGTTTGCGGCTCGCCGCCGCCGACGGCGTCGAGCAGCAGATGGATCTGCTGCGCCACGCGCATCATGCCGAGGTGTTCCGCATTCTGCTGATCGATCTTGCCGGCAAGCTGTCCGTCGAGCACGTCAGCGACCGACTGTCCGAGCTCGCCGACGCGGTGCTCGACGTGACGATCGAAGCCGTGTGGAATCAATTGCCCAAACGTCACCGCGACGTGCCGCGCTTCGCGGTGATCGCCTACGGCAAGCTCGGCGGCAAGGAGCTCGGCTACGCGTCGGACCTCGACCTGATCTTCCTGTATGACGATCCCGACGATGCCGCGGCCGACGTCTACGCCACCTTCACGCGGCGCCTAATCACATGGCTGACCACCGCGACCGGCGCCGGCACCTTGTTCGACATCGATCTGCGGCTGCGGCCCAACGGCGAGTCGGGCCTGCTCGTCACCGATCTCGACGCGTTCCGCCGCTACCAGCTGCGCGAAGGCGACGCGGCGAATACCGCGTGGGTGTGGGAGCATCAGGCGCTGACGCGGGCCCGCTACTGTGCGGGCGATCGGGAGATCGGCGCGAAGTTCGAGGCGATCCGCGAACAGGTGCTGACGACACCGCGCGAAGCGCCGCCGCTCGCGAAAGAGATTGTCGAGATGCGCGCGCGTGTCGAAGCGGGTCACCCGAACCAGACGCCGGCGCTATTCGACCTGAAGCACGACCGCGGCGGCATGGTCGATATCGAGTTTACCGTGCAGTACTGGGTGCTGCTGCATGCGGCGCGCGATCCCGAACTGATCCGCAATACCGGCAATATCGCGCTGCTGCGCGAAGTGTCGCGTTTCGGGCTGATGAGCGAAGCGGAAGCCGAGACGGTCGGCGCTGCCTATCGGCGCTATCGCAAGCTGCAGCACACGCTGCGGCTCGATGGGATGGAGAAGGCGCGGGTCGATCCGGCGCTGGTCGCGGCCGAGCGCGAGGCGGTGCTGGCGTTGTGGAAGAGGGTGTTTGGGTAATGGCGCTTACGCATTTCGCGTAGCGCTATCGCATCATGCGCGGCCGGGATCTGTGTGACGTCCCGGCCAATCCCACTCAGGCCGTGTGCGGTGAGCTGCGCATGGCGCAATCTCAGGCGGCCAGCATTTCCTTCGCGTGCTTGCGCGTGGTCGCCGTGATTTCGAGACCGCCGAGCATGCGCGCGACTTCCTCGATGCGGCTCGCCTTGTCGAGCGAGGTCACGCTGCTGAGCGTGCCGCCGGTGCCGTTGCTCATCTTGGCGACCTGGAAATGATGATCGCCGCGCGCCGCGACCTGCGGCAGATGGGTCACGCACAACACCTGGCGCGCCTCGCCGAGTTGATGCAATAGCCGCCCGACCACTTCGGCCACGCCGCCGCCGATGCCCGTATCCACTTCGTCGAAGATCAGCGTCGGTGTCGGGCTGGCCGCGCTCGCGATCACTGCGAGCGCGAGACTGATACGCGCGAGTTCGCCGCCCGACGCGACTTTCGCGAGCGGCCGCAGCGGCACGCCGGCGTGACCGGCCACGCGGAACTCGATCTGCTCGAGCCCATGCGCACCGCCTTCGGGCAACGGCACCAGCGCGACTTCGAAGCTGCCGCCTTTCATCGACAGTTCCTGCATGCCGGTCGTGACCGCCTCGCCGAGCGCCTTGCCCGCTTTGGCGCGTGCCTTCGACAGTTTTTTAGCCTCGGCGACGAACGCGTCCTTCGCTTGCGCCTCGGCGGCGCGCAGGCCGTCGAGGTCGGCGGCGGCGTCGAGCGCGGCCAATTGCTTGCGGCGCGCTTCGTGTTCTTCCGGCAGCGTCTCGGGCTGCAGACGGAATTTTCGCGCGGCCGAGTGCAGCGCGTCGAGGCGCTTTTCGACCTGCGCGAGCCGCTCTGGATCGAGCTCGAGCTTCTGCGCGTAGTGGCTCAGCGAATACGCGGCTTCCTGCAACTGGATCTCGGCGGGTTCGAGCGCGGCGAGCACGTCGTTCAGCGCCGGGTCGATCTCCGCGAGGTCGCGCACCTTCGACACGATCGAGCCGAGATGCGTGATCATCGCGTCGTCCGACTCGGACAGGGCGCCGAGCGCACCCTGCACGCCGTCGATCAGATTCGCGGAATGCGACAGCCGCCGGTGCTCGGTGTTGACCTCTTCCCATTCGCCCGGCTGCGGCGCGAGCTTATCGAGTTCGGTGAGTTGCCACGCGAGTCGCTCGCGTTCGAGTTGCAGCTCGCGATCGCGAGTTTGCGCGTGCTCGACCGCCTGCGCCTTGTCGCGCCACGTGCGCCACGCGCGTGTCACGGCGGCGGCCAGGTCGGACAGGCCCGCGTGCGTGTCGAACAGCTCGCGCTGCGCGTCCGGGCGCATCAGCAACTGGTGCGCATGCTGGCCGTGAATATCGACGAGCATCTCGCCGACCTCGCGCAGCTGCGCGAGCGTCGCGGCCGTGCCATTGATGAACGCGCGTGAGCGGCCGTTCGCGTCGACCACCCGCCGCAGCATCACGGTGCCGCCGTGCTGGCCGTCGTCGGCCGCGCCGAGCGCCTGGGCGTCGAGCCATTGATCGACCTGCGCGTGCGTTTCGAACTCCGCGGTGATATCGGCGCGGCTCTCGCCGGTGCGCACGACGCTCGCCTCGGCGCGCGCGCCTAGCGCGAGCGCGAGCGCGTCGATCAGGATCGATTTGCCGGCGCCGGTTTCGCCCGAGAAAACGGTAAAGCCGCTGTCGAATTCGAGGTCGAGCGCGGCGACGATGACGAAGTCGCGTATCGAGAGGTGGCGAAGCATGGAGGTCGTCGGGTAGCTTGGATTCGGGTGGCGGCCGCGGCGGCGCGGGCTTGAAAGCGCCGCTTACGGCCTCGGGTCTTCTTCGTGCGACGGGTACTCGTGCCAGTGCAGCTTCTTGCGCAGCGTCGCGTAATAGCTGTAGCCGACCGGATGCAGCATTGGCACCGTGTGACGCGAACGGCGCACCTCGATCGTGTCGCCGAGCTCCAGCGACGTGAACGACTGCATGTCGAAATTGACGTTCACTTCGCGCCCGGAAACGATCTGGATGCTGACCTTCGAGTCGTCCGGCAGCACGATCGGCCGGTTCGACAGCGCGTGCGGCGCGATCGGCACGAGCACGAAGCCCTGCAATTGGGGATGCAGGATCGGCCCCTGCGACGACAGCGCGTACGCGGTCGAGCCGGTCGGCGTCGCGACGATCAGGCCGTCCGAGCGCTGGTTGTACATGAAGCGGCCGTCGACCGACACGCGCAGCTCCGCCATGCCCGAAAAACCGCTACGGTTGACCACCACGTCGTTGAACGCGAGCGCGTGATAGATCGACGTGCCGTCGCGCACGATGCGCGCTTCCAGCAGCAGGCGCTCCTCGCGCTCGAAATTGCCGGACAGCATTTGCGGCACGATCTCGCGCATGTCGGAGATCGGAATGTCGGTGATGAAGCCGAGCCGTCCGTGGTTAATGCCGATCAAGGGCGTGCGATATGGCGCGAGCTGGCGACCGATGCCGAGCATCGTGCCGTCGCCGCCGAGCACCACGGCGACGTCGGCGCGCGCGCCGATCTCGGCGGGACGCAGCGCCGGATAGTCGGTTACGCCGATCTCGGCGGCGGTGTCGGCTTCGAACACGACTTCGAGGCCGAGCTTCGCGATGCACGCGGCGAGCGCGGTCAGCGGCTCGCCGATGCCTGGCGTATTGCTGCGCCCGACGAGCGCAACGGTCTTGAACTGGCTGGTCACTTGCATGCCGGCATTACACCATAGGTAGGGCCTGAAAAGAACCGCAGGCCAACCCGGTAGCGGGCTGGTGCACGCGGGGCGTCTGCGCATGTCGCGATTATCGTTAGAATGGTGAAGACCCGATGACATGCGCGCCCGCTGACGGCGCCGCATTTGCCGGGAGCGGGTGCCGCGGGCGCTCGCGGCTGCGATGCCATTGAGCTAAAATTTTTCGTCATGCTAGATCCTCGCGCACAAACCCTCCTCAAAACGCTGATCGAGCGCTACATCGCTGAAGGTCAGCCGGTCGGCTCGCGCACGCTGTCACGTTACTCGGGCCTCGAGCTGAGCCCGGCCACGATCCGCAACGTGATGTCGGACCTCGAGGATCTGGGGCTCGTGATCAGTCCGCACACGTCGGCGGGGCGCATTCCGACGCCGCGCGGCTACCGTCTGTTCGTCGACACGATGTTGACGGTCGAGTCCGCCGCCGACGAAGAAGCGGTGATGCGCGCGGTCAAAACCACGCTGCAGGTGGGCGAGCCGCAGAAGATCGTCGCCGCGGCGGCGAGCGTGCTGTCCAACCTGTCGCAGTTCGCCGGCGTGGTGCTCACACCGCGCCGCAGCCACGTATTCAAGCAGATCGAATTCATGCGCCTGTCCGACAAGCGCATTCTGCTGATCATCGTGACGCCCGAAGGCGACGTGCAGAACCGCATCCTCGCCACCCAGCGCGACTTTTCGCCTTCGCAGCTGGTGGAAGCCTCCAATTACATCAACGCGCACTTCGCGGGCCTCTCGTTCGACGAAGTGCGCCGCCGCCTGCGCGAGGAAATCGACGAGCTGCGCGGCGACATGACCTCGTTGATGCACGCGGCCGTCACCGCGAGCACCGACGAATCCGATACCGGCGAGACTGTGCTTATCTCCGGCGAGCGCAATCTGCTCGAAGTCGCCGATCTTTCGTCGGACATGGCGCGTCTGCGCAAGCTGTTCGATGTGTTCGACCAGAAGACCAGCCTCCTTCAGTTGCTCGACGTGTCGAGTCACGCGGCGGGTGTGCAAATTTTCATTGGCGGCGAATCGACGCTGGTGCCGATCGAGGAAATGAGCGTCGTCACCGCGCCGTACGAGGTGAACGGCAAGATCGTCGGCACGCTCGGTGTGATCGGACCGACCCGCATGGCCTACAACCGCGTGATTCCGATCGTGGACATCACCGCGCGGCTGTTGTCCATGACGCTCAGCCAGCAGTAGTCCTCGCGCTCCGCGGCGCCGCCGTCATCGCAGCCCGTGCCGGCCATGATGCGCGAACGGGCGGCGTCTGCCAATCGTCCGAATGGCCAGGGTACGGCGACGCCCGGCCGAACCCGCGCCGCTATAATGAATCTCCATTGAATCGACTCGCCGCGTGAAGCGGTGACTTCTGCTGCCTATGCGCTTCGACCTCGAGCGGCCATCACAGAACGCCACATCGCATCGCGTCGCCGTGTTGCTGATCAACCTCGGCACGCCCGACGCGCCGACACCGCGCGCGGTGCGCAGCTATCTCGCGCAGTTCCTGTCCGATCCCCGCGTGATCGAAATTCCCGCGTTGCTGTGGCAGCTGATTCTGCGTCTGCTGATCCTGCCGCTTCGCGGCCGCAGTTCCGCCAGGAAGTACGCGGCGGTATGGATGCCCGAGGGCTCGCCGCTGCGCGTGCACACCGAAAAGCAGGTCGAGGGTTTGCGCCATCTGCTGCAAGTCAACGACTACACGGTGCTGGTCGACTACGCGATGCGCTACGGCACGCCCGGCATTCCGGCAATGCTGAACCAGCTGAAGCTCGCCGGCGCCGAGCGCGTGCTGCTGATGCCGATGTATCCGCAGTATTCGGCGTCCACCACGGCGACCGCGTTCGATGAAGCCTTTTCCGCGCTCAAGCGCATGCGCAACCAGCCGGAAATCCGCACGGTTCGCCAGTACGCCGATCACCCGGCATATATCGCGGCGCTCGCCGCGCAGGTGCGTCACCACTGGCATCTGCACGGCCGCCCTGATTTCGCGGCGGGCGACAAGCTCGTGCTGAGTTTCCACGGCGTGCCCAAGCGCACGCTCGACCTCGGCGACCCGTATCACGAGCAATGCCAGCAGACCGGTGCACTGCTGATGCAGGCGCTCGAATTGACGCCGGTCGAATGCCGCATCACGTTCCAGTCGCGCTTTGGTAAGGCCGAATGGCTGCAGCCTTACACGGCGCCGACGTTGAAGGAACTGGGCGCGGCAGGCGTGCGGCGTGCTGACGTGTTTTGTCCGGGTTTCACCGCCGACTGCCTCGAAACGATCGAGGAAATCGGCATGGAAGTGCGCGACGAATTTCTGCAGGCGGGTGGCAAGGAGTTTCACCGGATCCCCTGTCTGAACGCGTCTCAGCCGTGGGTTGCCGCGCTCGGCGAAATCGTCGCGCAGCATCTGCAGGGCTGGCCGGTGCAGGCGGTGCCGGTGCCGCACACGACAGGAGCTTGAATACGCAGATGAACTACCGCATCTCAACCGAACCGGGCGCGAAACTGCGCATCGACAAATGGCTGTGGGCCGCGCGTTTCTTCAAGACGCGTTCGCTGGCCGCGGATGCGGTCGACAAGGGGCGGGTGCGCATCGGCGGCGCGGCCGTGAAGCCGGCCAAGGACGTGCGTGTCGGCGATCTGGTCGAAATCGAGATCGAGCGCTACGTGTGGCAGGTCGAGGTGCTGGGCGTGTGCGACGTGCGCGGCCCGGCGAGCGTGGCGCAGACGCTTTACGTTGAAACCGCGCAGAGCAAGGAGAAGCGGCAGGTCGAGCAGGAACGGCGCAAGGTGTATCACGAGCCGGCGGCCGCGCTGCACGGGCGACCGACGAAACGCGACCGGCGCACTATCGACAGATTTTCGGGTGGGAACTAAAAAACTGCTCGACCGTGGCGTGTGCGCCACCGTACTCGGTGGTGTGGTCGTTAACCGCGCCGGACATGCAGATGGTCGTGGTGCCCGCGATCAGTACCAGTGCGACCACCCCGATTGCAACGGTCAGTTTCACGGTACTCCTCTCGATGGGCTGAAACGGGCTATCGGAACGACTGTCAGGTGTCGGTAAGGCTTACGTCAAATTAGGGTTAACGTGCGTTGCCGCTCCATGACTGGAGAATAGGTCAGTTGCGGGCTGCACTCAATCCCTATCTGATTGCGCCACATGAATGCCTGTTACGGCGCATTTCGCCTGCACGACGGTGGTGCGAAAAAACCTCGGAGCCGCTTGAAACGGCTATTTCAGACCCCATCTGGGGTCCGGTCTGGCGGATCGGCGCGAAGACACCTGTCGCGATTTTGCAAAGCACGAATCGTACTGTGTCGGAACGGCTTTTTCCGTCTTTGCTTTTACTTTTTAACGACTTTCAGCGACATGGAAAACACGCAAGAGAACCCGACGAGCCAGAATCCCACGCCCGCCGACGAAGCCGCGCGCCAGGCCGCCGAGGCGGCTGAGGCCGGCACTCAACAGCAGGACACCGGCGCCACCACTGAGTCCGCCCAGGCTGCCGCCGAGCAGGCGCTGGCCGACGCTCAGGCGAAGATCGCCGAGTTGCAGGAAGACTTCCTGCGCGCGAAGGCCGAAACCGAAAACGTGCGCCGTCGCGCTCAGGAAGACGTCGCCAAGGCGCACAAGTTTGCGATCGAGAACTTCGCCGAGCATCTGCTGCCGGTGGTCGACAGCCTCGAGGCGGCCGTTGCCCATTCGTCCGACGACCTGCAGAAGGTCCGCGAAGGCGTCGAGCTCACGCTGCGCCAGTTGAGCGGCGCGCTCGAGAAGGGCCGCGTCGTGGCGATCAATCCGGTCGGCGAAAAGTTCGACCCACATCGCCATCAGGCCATTTCGATGGTGCCGGCCGACCAGGAGCCGAACACCGTCGTCGCGGTGCTGCAAAAGGGCTTCGTGATCGCGGACCGCGTGCTGCGTCCCGCGCTGGTGACCGTCGCCGCGCCGAAGTAAGCACGTCGAAGCGCACCCCGGGCGTCCGCGCCGGCGGCGTCTGCCTCGTCGCTTCGGATCGCCGCGCGCCGCAAAACATCCAGTCGATTCAGGCACTTCCGGCGAACCCCGCCGGGGGCGCCGTGCAAGCGGGCGGAGCGGGTTCGCAGCAAGGATCCACGAGCCCGCCCCTTGATTGAAAAAAATTAAAGACCGCATCGCAATAGAGGTCTTGAAAACGATGTGGCCGCACTTATTTTGAGTGCAGGTAGGAATTGAGAGCGGATCGTCCCGCCGCCAGATGGGCCAACCGGGCGCTTTCCGCAGCGATCAAAGTCAGGAGATTTGTAAAAATGGGCAAAATCATCGGCATCGACCTCGGCACGACCAACTCGTGCGTGGCGATCATGGAAGGCAACTCGGTCAAGGTCATCGAGAACTCGGAAGGCGCGCGCACCACGCCGTCGATCATCGCTTACATGGAAGACAGCGAGATCCTGGTCGGCGCGCCGGCCAAGCGTCAGTCGGTCACGAACCCGAAGAACACGCTGTTCGCCGTCAAGCGCCTGATCGGCCGCCGCTTCGAAGAGAAGGAAGTGCAGAAGGACATCGGCCTGATGCCCTACAAGATCATCAAGGCCGACAACGGTGACGCATGGATCGAAGTGCGCGACCAGAAGCTCGCGCCGCCGCAAATCTCGGCCGAAGTGCTGCGCAAGATGAAGAAGACCGCTGAGGACTACCTCGGCGAGACCGTCACGGAAGCCGTGATCACGGTGCCGGCGTACTTCAACGACAGCCAGCGTCAGGCCACCAAAGATGCAGGCCGCATCGCCGGTCTGGAAGTGAAGCGGATCATCAACGAACCGACCGCAGCCGCCTTGGCATTCGGTCTGGACAAGGCTGAAAAGGGCGACCGGAAGATCGCCGTGTTCGACCTCGGCGGCGGCACGTTCGACATCTCGATCATCGAAATCGCGGACGTCGACGGTGAAATGCAGTTCGAAGTGCTGTCCACGAACGGCGATACGTTCCTCGGCGGTGAAGACTTCGACCAGCGCATCATCGACTACATCATCGGCGAGTTCAAAAAGGAACAGGGCGTCGATCTGTCGAAAGACGTGCTCGCGCTGCAGCGCCTGAAGGAATCGGCTGAAAAGGCCAAGATCGAGCTGTCGTCGAGCCAGCAGACCGAAATCAACCTGCCGTACATCACGGCCGACGCGTCGGGTCCGAAGCACTTGAACCTGAAGATTACGCGTGCGAAGTTGGAAGCGCTGGTTGAGGAACTGATCGAGCGCACCATCGAGCCGTGCCGCGTGGCCATCAAGGACGCAGGCGTGAAGGTCGGCGAAATTGACGACGTGATCCTGGTCGGCGGTATGACCCGTATGCCGAAGGTGCAGGAAAAGGTGAAGGAGTTCTTCGGCAAGGACCCGCGCCGTGACGTGAATCCGGACGAAGCCGTGGCCGTTGGTGCCGCGATCCAGGGCCAGGTGCTGTCGGGCGACCGTAAGGACGTGCTGCTGCTCGACGTGACCCCGCTGTCGCTCGGCATCGAAACGCTCGGCGGCGTGATGACGAAGATGATCAACAAGAACACCACGATCCCGACCAAGCACGCACAGGTCTACTCGACGGCTGACGACAACCAGAGCGCCGTGACGATCAAGGTGTTCCAGGGTGAACGCGAAATGGCAGCGGGCAACAAGCTGCTCGGCGAGTTCAACCTCGAAGGCATTCCGCCGGCACCGCGCGGCGTGCCGCAGATCGAAGTGAGCTTCGACATCGACGCGAACGGCATTCTGCACGTCGGCGCGAAGGACAAGGCGACCGGCAAGGAAAACCGCATCACGATCAAGGCGAACTCGGGTCTGTCCGAAGCCGAAATCGAGAAGATGGTGAAGGATGCGGAAGCGAACGCTGAAGAAGATCACAAGCTGCGTGAGCTGGCCGACGCTCGCAACCAGGGTGACGCACTCGTCCATAGCACGAAGAAGGCGCTGACCGAGTACGGCGACAAGCTCGAAGCGGGTGAGAAGGAGAAGATCGAAGCCGCGTTGAAGGAGCTCGAGGACACGCTGAAGAGCAGCTCGAGCGACAAGGCCGCGATCGAAGCGAAGATCGAAGCGGTGGCCACGGCCTCGCAGAAGATGGGCGAGAAGATGTACGCCGACATGCAGGCTGCGCAAGGTGCCGAAGCGGCAGCGGGCGCGGCGGGCGGTGCCGGTGCCGGTGCATCGGCCGGCGCGAGCCAGCAGGCCGACGACGTGGTCGACGCCGAGTTCAAGGAAGTGAAGAAGGACTAAAGCCAGGTCGGCATCCGACCGTAAAGCCGTGCACAGCGATGTGCGCGGCCCGGCTGCACGAGATTGCGCCCTTGGGGCGCCTTGAGTGCAAGAGCGGTTTTTCGCGCCTGGCGAGCCTTTTGGGTTCTCCGGGCACGTTCGTTTTATGGAGGGCGTTGTTTTGAACCGTGTCGAGACGCGGCGCAGACAGCGGCCGGACGAGTCGTAAGACTCCACAGCATTCACAAGGAGCTACCGCGTCGCTTTGCGCGGCGGCGTTGAACCGATATGGCGAAACGGGATTACTACGAGGTTCTGGGCGTCGCAAAGAACGCGAGCGACGACGAAATCAAGAAGGCTTATCGCAAGCTCGCGATGAAGCACCACCCCGACCGCAATCCGGGCAACAAGGATGCGGAAGAGCATTTCAAGGAGGTGAAGGAAGCCTATGAAATGCTGTCGGATTCGCAAAAGCGCGCCGCGTACGATCAGTACGGTCACGCGGGCGTCGATCCGAACATGGGTGGGGCCGGTGCGCAAGGTTTCGGCGGCTTTGCCGATGCATTCGGCGACATCTTCGGCGACATCTTCGGCCAGGCGGCCGGCGCTGGCGCACGCGGAGGCGGCCGCGCGGGTCCGCAGGTGTATCGCGGCGCGGATCTGCGCTACAGCATGGAAATCACGCTCGAGCAGGCCGCACACGGCTACGACACGCAGATCCGCGTGCCGAGCTGGGTTTCGTGCGAAGTCTGTCATGGCTCGGGCGCGAAGCCGGGCACCAAACCGGAAACCTGCCCGACCTGTAGCGGCTCGGGTTCGGTGCGCATGTCGCAGGGCTTCTTCAGCATCCAGCAGACTTGCCCGAAGTGCCACGGCAGCGGCACCTACATCCCCGACCCGTGCAATCACTGCCACGGCGCGGGCAAGGTGAAGGAAACCAAGACGCTGGAAGTGAAGATCCCGGCCGGTATCGACGACGGCATGCGCATCCGCTCGGCCGGCAATGGCGAGCCGGGCATCAACGGCGGACCGTCGGGCGATCTGTACGTCGAGATTCATATCAAGCAGCACTCAGTGTTCGAGCGTGACGGCGACGATCTGCATTGCCAGATGCCGATCCCGTTCACCACCGCGGCGCTTGGCGGCGATATCGAAGTACCGACGCTGGCCGGTCGCGCAACTTTCACCGTGCCGGAAGGCACGCAGTCGGGCAAGACGTTCCGTTTGCGTGGCAAGGGCATCAAGGGGCTGCGTTCGAGCATCGCTGGTGATCTGTACGTGCATGTGCAGGTCGAAACGCCGGTCAAGCTCACCGAAGCGCAGCGCGACCTGCTCAAGCAATTCGAAAAGGCGCTCGTGGAAGGCGGTGCGCGGCATAGTCCGCAGAGCAAGAGCTGGTTCGATCGGGTGAAGAGCTTTTTCGATTGATCTGATTTGGCGGTCAGCATGACGGTGGACAGGCGCGGCGCGGTGTTCGCGCTGCTTGACGATTGCGGTGCAACGGCGGCGCGTCCGTCGAGCCGCTTGTACACGGGTTTCGTGCGCGAGCGGGTCTGCACCGAGGCGGCGCAGCTCGAAGCGGCGTGCGACAGCGTCGCGGCCGATACCCGCAACGGCCTGCACGCCGTCGTGCTGGCCGACTATGAATTTGGTCGTGGGCTCGTCGGTATCGACAAGCTTCGGTCCACTGAAACGCAGCGTGGCAATGCCACGCTGCGTTTTTTATTGTTCGAACGCTGTGCGAAGCTTGCGCGCGACGAGGTCGACGCGTGGCTGATGACGCGTGACAACGGTGCTCCGGAGCCGTCGGTCGCGGGCACGGCGAACGTGCGCGAGAGCGTCGATCGCGCCGAATTCGATGCGTCGATCGACGCGATTCACGCTGCGCTGCGCGCGGGCGATTCCTATCAGGTCAACTACACGTACCGCCTCGGCTTCGACGTGTTCGGCTCGCCGCTTGCGTTCTATCGGCGTTTGCGCGCGCGCCAGCCGGTGTCGTTCGGCGCGCTGATCGCGTTGCCCGGCGATGCGTGGGTCCTGTCGTGTTCGCCCGAATTGTTCGTCGAGAAGCACGGCCCGACGTTGCGCGCGCGGCCGATGAAGGGCACGGCGCCGCGCTCGCAAGATCCCGCCATCGACCGCGGCAACGCCGAGTTCCTCGCCACCGATCTGAAGAACCGCGCCGAGAACGTGATGATCGTCGATCTACTGCGCAACGATCTGTCGCGGGTTGCGCGGATCGGTTCGGTCAATGTGCCGGCGCTGTTTTCGGTCGAGCCGTACGCGTCGGTGTGGCAGATGACGTCGACAGTGGAGGCGACCTTGCTCGCCGGCACCTCGTTCGCGACGATCCTGCGTGCGCTCTTTCCCTGCGGCTCGATTACCGGTGCGCCGAAGCATCGCACGATGCAGTTGATCGACGAACTGGAAAGCACGCCGCGCGGACTTTATACCGGCGCGATCGGCTGGCTCGATGCGCCGGACGATGATCAGGATTGCGGCGACTTCTGCATGTCGGTCGCGATCCGCACGCTGACATTGACTACGTCGACGGCGCAAGCCGGCGGCACGGACGGGCTGCGCGGCAGCATGGGCATCGGCGCGGGCATCGTGCTCGACAGCGTGGCCGCCGACGAGCACGAGGAGTGTCGATTGAAAGCACGTTTTCTGACCGGCGCCGAGCCCGGCTTCGAACTGTTCGAAACGATGTACGCGACGCGGGAAGACGGCGTGCGGCATCTGGAGCGGCATTTGCGGCGCTTGTCGTCGAGCGCCGCGACCCTTGGTTTCGGGTTCGACGAAGCGCGCATTCGCGAGGAGATTTCAGCGCGGTGCGCCACGCTGCCGGCGCAGACGCCGCATCGTATGCGGCTTGCGTTGAGCAAAAGCGGCGCGACGCAGATCACCGCCGCGATACTTACGCCGTTGGCGGATGCGATCGTTGGGGTTCTGCTCGGCCCCGAAGCGCAGTTCGCGCCAACCCAGGCCGCCGATCCGTTGCTGCGCCACAAGACCACGCG
Organism: Paraburkholderia youngii; assembly: GCF_013366925.1. NCBI lineage: Bacteria > Pseudomonadati > Pseudomonadota > Betaproteobacteria > Burkholderiales > Burkholderiaceae > Paraburkholderia > Paraburkholderia youngii. The sequence continues at coordinate 5,864,333 of NZ_JAALDK010000001.1, read as the reverse complement.
CCGCGCCGACTACGACCGCGGCTGGCGCGAAGCCGAGGCGAAGGGCGCCTTTGACACGCTGTTCTTCAACGAACGGGGCGAACTGACCGAGGGCGGCAGATCGAATGTGTTCGTGAAGCTCGCGGGACGATGGTGGACTCCGCCGCTCGCCTCGGGCGTGCTGCCTGGCGTGATGCGAAGCGTATTGCTCGACGGGGCCTCGGACCTGCAGGCGGGTGAAAAAGTGCTGACGCAGCAGGACGTGCTGAACGCCGAAGCGCTGCTCGTGTGCAACGCGTTGCGCGGCGCGATATCCGCACGGGTTGTTGCTTAGAGCGCTGAGACAAACCGGAATGCCGCGCACCCCGCGCGGCAAACATACATCAGAACGTGTGCTCGGCGCCTGGAAACGTGCCGTCCTTCACCGCCCGCACATACGCCTCGACGGCGGCCTGAATGTTCGGCTGTCCCTGCATGAAATCTTTCACGAAGCGCGGCCGCTTGCCGGGGAAAATACCGAGCATGTCGTGCAGCACGAGCACCTGACCCGAGCAGTCGAGACCCGCGCCGATGCCGATCGTCGGAACGCGCAGTTGCCTCGTGACCTCGCCCGCGAGTTGAGCCGGGATCGCTTCCATCAACAGTGATTGCGCGCCGGCGGCCTGCATCGCGAGTGAATCGCGCAGCAGCTGGCTCGCGCCCGCTTCGGTCTTGCCCTGCACCTTGAAGCCGCCGAATGCATGCACCGACTGCGGCGTCAGACCCACGTGCGCGCACACCGGAATCGAGCGCTCGACCAGAAACCGCACCGTATCCGCGAGCCATTCTCCGCCTTCGAGCTTGACCATCTGCGCGCCCGCGCGCATCAGTTCGACCGAACTCCTGAACGCATCTTCGCGCGTGCCGTACGTGCCGAACGGCAGGTCCGCCATGATCAGCGCCGACGGCCGCGCGCGCGAGACGCTCGCCGTGTGATACGCGATGTCCGCCAGCGTCACGGGCAGCGTGGTCGCCTGGCCTTGCAGCACGTTGCCGAGCGAGTCGCCGATCAGCAGCACGTCGACGCCCGCGCGATCGAGCAGCGCGGCGAAGCTCGCGTCGTAGCAGGTGAGCATCGCGATCTTTTCGCCGGCGTCGCGCATTGCCTGCAGTTTCGGCACGGTGATCGCGCTCCGGCTCGCTTCCTGCAAATAAGTCATGGTCAATCCAGTGAGAAAAATGAACTAGCCGCGCCGCTTACAGCGACGTGGCTTTGACAAAGAATTCCTTGCGGCCGCGCATCGTCTCGATGCGTTCGGCGAGCAGCGCAAGGTCCGCGTCGGAGTCGAGCGGATTCAGGTGTTCGGCGTTGACCGTCAGCACGGGCGTGCGGTCGTAGTGGTAGAAGAATTCGTTGTACGCGTCGCACAGCGCGCGCAGATACGCATCGGAAATCTGCAGCTCCATCGGCACCGCGCGCTTCTGGATGCGCGCGAACAGCACCTCGGGACTCGCCTGCAGATAAACGACGAAGTCCGGCTCCGGCGCACTGACGTCGAGCCGCGCGGCAAGCGCGCGGTACAGCTGCCACTCGTCTTCCTGCAAGGTCAGACGCGCGAAGATGTCGTTTCGCTGCGTGATGAAGTCGGCGATCAGCGGCGTGCCGCTCGCCTGCGCGGCGCCCACTTCCTGCGCCTGCTGCGCGCGTTGCAGCGCGAAGTGCAACTGCACCGGCAGCGCATAGCGCGCGGTGTCGCGATAGAAGCGTTCAAGAAACGGATTGTCCTGCGAGCGCTCGAACAGTTCGTGCATCGACCAGCGTTGCGCGAGGCGCCGCGCGAGTGAGGTCTTGCCGACGCCGATCGGCCCCTCGATCGCGATATAGCCGAACGGCGGACGCAGCTGCGGCGCGGTGACCGTGAGCGGCGGCGAACTCATTCGCAACGGCCTTTCCCGGCGGAATTACCGGCGAGCGCATTGAGCATCGGACACTGGCAGGGCCCCTTCACCTTCTCGATGCGCTGATCGCTGACGCTATCGAGCAGCGCGGCGGCCCGGCCATGTTGCGGAATCACGATCGCCGCATCGATCTCGACGAGCGGCACCAGCGCAAACGCGCGCTCGACGAGGCGTGGATGCGGCACGATCAGGTCGGCTTCGTCGATCGATTGATCGCCGTACAGCAGGATGTCGAGATCGAGCGTGCGCGGCGCATTGCGGAACGGCCGCTCACGGCCGAAATGATGCTCGATCTTGTGACACAGCGCGAGCAGATGCCGCACGGGGAGCGTCGTCTCCAGCTTCACGACGCAATTGAAATAGTCGTCGCCGCCCGCGTCGATCGGGGCAGTGCGATATAGGCTCGATTTGGCGAGCACGGTGATGGTGTGCTGTTGTGCGAGGCACACCACCGCGTCTTTCAGGGTCTGGCGCGCGTCCCCGAGATTCGCGCCGAGGCCAAGATAAGCAACCGTCATGGCATAACTTCCTGCAGCTATCGTTTCGACGGCTCTTCCGCGAACGCCGCGTCAGTCTTCGTGCGAGCCTTCGCGGCTCGCGTCGTTGTCCGTGCGTTCGGCGGACGAGCCGCCCTCCACCCCGTCACCTGATTTGCGGTTTCTGGCGCCACCGCGCCGCCGTCGTTTTCTGGGGCTCCGGTCTTTCCCGCCTTGCGTGAGCAATGCCTCGCGCGCGGCGGCGTCTCCTTCGATGAACTCCGTCCACCACGTACCGACCGACTCGTCAAGTTCGCCCGATGCGCAGCGCAACAGGAGGAAATCATACCCCGCTCTAAATCTTTGGTGTTCCAGCAGCTTCAGCGCGCTGCGGCCCGAGCGCTTTTCGAGGCGCAGCTGCAGACCCCAGATCTCGCGCATGTCGGCCGAGAAGCGCTTGTGGATCGCGAGCTTTTCGGTCTGCATGTCGAGCACTTCGTCCATCGCGCGATGCAGCGCGGGCACCGGATACTCGCCTTCGGCCTCGAACTTCTGCCAGCGCTGCTGCACGTCGTGCCACAACAGCGTCGCGAACAGGAAGCCCGGCGACACCGGTTTGCCGGCGAGCACGCGTGCATCTGTATTAGAGAGTGCCAGAGAAATGAATTTCTCGCCGGTCGGCTGCTCGAGCACCACGTCGAGCAGCGGCAGCAGCCCGTGATGCAGGCCTTCCTGGCGCAGCCGCTTCAGGCACGCGAGCGCGTGACCCGACAGCATCAGCTTCAGCATTTCGTCGAACAGACGCGCGGCGGGCACGTTGTTGATCAGATCGGCCATCTTCTCGATCGGCGCGCGCGTGGCGTCGTCGATGTCGAAGTCGAGCTTGGCGGCGAAGCGCACGACACGCAGCATGCGCACCGGGTCCTCGCGATAGCGCGTGGCCGGGTCGCCGATCATGCGCAGCAGGCGCGTGCGCATGTCGGCCATGCCGTTGTGGTAATCCAGCACGGTTTGCGTGGCCGGATCGTAGTACATCGCGTTGATCGTGAAGTCGCGGCGCGTGGCGTCCTCGTGCTGCTCGCCCCACACGTTGTCGCGCAGCACGCGGCCGCTCGCGTCGACCGCGTGGGTGCGGCGGTCGAGCTCGTCGCGCTTCAGACGCTTCGGCGGCGGCGCGTCGGCCGCGGGCGGATCGACCAGCGCGCGGAACGTCGAGGTCTCGATGATTTCCTGGCCGAACTGGACGTGCACGATCTGGAAGCGCCGGCCGATGATGCGCGCGCGGCGGAACAGCTTCTGCACCTGTTCGGGCGTCGCGTCGGTCGCGACGTCGAAGTCTTTCGGCTTCACGCCGAGCAGCAGGTCGCGCACCGCGCCGCCGACGATGAACGCGCGGAAGCCCGCCTGTTGCAGGCCCTCGGTTACGCGGATCGCGTTGCGCGAGATCAGCGTGGGGTCGATGCCATGCACGTCGTGCGGAATGATGACGGGGACGTCCGGTTCGCGCGGCGCTTGTGCGGCGGCAGCGGCGGTGGATTTGCGACGCGGCCGCGCGGCCGTGCCGGAAGCGGTCGTGCCGGATACGGACTTGCCGCGCGCCGGCGGCTTGTCATTGGCATTGCCGTCGACGCTGGCGGCGGAGAGCGTGTCGTCAGCGCTCGCCGCGTCCTGGCCGAATAGCTTGCGGATGAGTTTCTTGATCACGAGGGTTGGAAGAGTTCGAGGATGCGCCAGCCTTTGGCCTGCGCATGGGCGCGCAACGTGTCGTCCGGATTGGTCGCGATGGGATCGGTGACTTTTTCGAGCAGCGGGATGTCGTTGTGCGAATCGCTATAGAAATAGCTGTGCTCGAAGTCGCTCCACGTCTTGCCGAGCGACGCGAGCCACATTTCGGTGCGCACGATCTTGCCTTCCTTGTAGCTCGGCGTGCCGGTCGGGCGGCCGGTGTAGGCGCCGTGCGGATCGCCGCCGACGGTCTCCGCCTCGCACGCGATCAGCGTGTCGACACCGAACGCCTGGGCGATGGGACGCGTGATGAATTCGTTGGTCGCGGTGACGACGCAGCAAAGGTCGCCCGCTTCGCGATGCTGTTTCACGAGCTCGATCGCCACCGGCTGGATGGCCGGCGTGATGACCTCGTGCATGTACTGCGCGTGAAAGTCCGCGAGCTGCGCGCGCGAGTACTTCGCGAGCGGTGTCAGCATGGCGATCAGATAAGCGTGAATGTCGAGCTTGCCGGCCTTGTAGTCGGCGTAGAAGCGGTCGTTTTCACGGGCGAAATTTTCGGCGTCGACCATACCTTTTTTCACCATGAAGCGGCCCCATTCGTGGTCGCTGTCGGTGGGAATGAGCGTGTGGTCGAGATCGAAGAGTGCAAGATTAGCCATGGGGGCCTATTTTACTTGAAGCCGGAAGAGCGGCGTGTGAACCCGGTGTGGTGGCGGGCTCGGGCGACGCGAGCATCGTGCGCAGCAGCGGTAGCGTGACCGCGCGTTTCTGTTCGAGCGAGAAGCGGTCGAGCGCGTCGAGCAGCGCCATCAGGCTCGGCATGTCGCGGCGAAAGTGAGTGAGCAGGTAGGCCGGCACGTCGTCGGCGAGCATGATGCCGCGCTCGCGCGCCGCGCGTTTCAACACCGCGGCCTTCGCGTCGTCGGGCAGCGGCGCGAGGTGAAACACGAGACCCCAGCCGAGCCGCGTGCGCAAATCCTCGCGCACCGTCATGCCGATCGGCGCCGCGTTGCCCGCGGCGACGAGCGCGCTGGTCGGATGCGCGCGCACCTCGTTGAACAGGTTGAACACGGCGATCTGCTGAGCGGCCGACAGCGCGTCGCAGTCGTCGATCGCATAGAGCGCGACGCGCGGATCGAAGCCGAAGGCGGCGAGGCTGCTTTGCGGACCGGCGAAGCGCGCATGTCCCGGCGGCGCTTCGTGCACCAGTGCCTGCAGCAGATGCGTGCGGCCGCTGCCGGCTTCGCCCCAGATGTAGAAGGTGCGATCGGCGACCGGTCCGGAGGCGAGCGCGTCGTCGAGCTCACGCAGGCGCGTGACCAGCTCGGCGTTCGCGCCGGCGAAGAAATTGTCGAATGTCGATGGCGGCGGGGTGCCGAGATCGAGCGTCAGTTGACGAAGCACAGTAGGTTAATGCCGAAAATGAGGCTCGGGCCGCGAGTGGCCCGGACCGCGGGGCCTGGAACGTTGCCAGGCGCTCAGTTGTCGTGAAGCGTGCTCGCCGGGTCGTGAGGCCGCAGGTCGCGAAGCGCGACGGACGGAAATGCGCGGGGCGGCGGCGCCGGAATCGGGGTATCGTGTTGCAAAGGTCGTTTCCAGGATCTCGTCGGAGCGCGCGAATTCCAGCCACGCGGCCAGCATCGGGTAAAATCGCATTTTACCGACCTTCGAGCTTTTCCCCATGAATCAACCGAAATCCGCCCAGCCTTCACCCGATTCGGCCCAAGGTTTGTCGTATCGCGACGCCGGCGTGGACATCGATGCGGGCGACGCCCTCGTCGACGCCATCAAGCCCTTTGCCAAGAAGACCCTGCGCGACGGCGTGCTGGGCGGCATCGGTGGATTCGGCGCGCTGTTCGAAGTGCCCAAGAAGTACAACGAACCGGTGCTCGTGTCCGGCACCGACGGCGTCGGCACCAAGCTGCGTCTCGCGTTCCAGCTGAACAAGCACGACACGGTCGGCCAGGATCTGGTCGCGATGAGCGTCAACGACATCCTCGTGCAGGGCGCCGAGCCGCTGTTTTTCCTCGACTATTTCGCCTGCGGCAAGCTCGATGTCGGCACGGCGGCGACCGTCGTGAAGGGCATTGCACACGGCTGCGAGCTGTCGGGCTGCGCGCTGATCGGCGGCGAAACCGCGGAAATGCCGGGCATGTATCCGGACGGCGAATACGATCTGGCCGGTTTCGCGGTCGGCGCGGTGGAAAAGAGCAAGATCATCGACGGCAGCAAGATTGCTCCGGGCGACGTGGTGCTCGGGCTTGCGTCGAGCGGCATCCATTCGAATGGCTTTTCGCTGGTGCGCAAGATCATCGAGCGCGCCAATCCCGATCTGAACGCGGACTTCGACGGCCGCTCGCTCGCCGACGCGCTGATGGCGCCGACGCGCATCTACGTGAAGCCGCTGCTCGCGCTGATGCAGCAGCTCGAGGTGAAGGGCATGGCGCACATCACCGGCGGCGGCCTGGTCGAGAACATTCCGCGCGTGCTGCGCGAGGGTCTGACGGCCGAGCTCGATCATCGTGCGTGGCCGCTGCCGCCGCTGTTCTCGTGGCTGCAGAAGCACGGCGGCGTCGCCGATGCGGAAATGCACCGCGTGTTCAACTGCGGTATCGGTATGGCGGTGATCGTGTCTGCCGCGGATGCCCAGGCGGCGATCGGTCTGCTGTCCGCGGCGGGCGAGCAGGTCTGGAAGATCGGCACGGTCCGTGAAAGCGCGGCGGGTGAAGCGCAGACGGTCGTGGTCTAACGATTGACGAGGGTTCGCGTGGCGTGCCGCAACGGCGCGCCGCGCGGGCTTCAAATCCCTTGCTTCACATTTCCCGCTTTGAATCCCCGCTTCAAATCCCCGCTTTAGGTCCCCGCTTTAGGTCCCTCTAATTCCCTCACTTCGATCGGCGTCTCCAACCAGCGTCTCGATCAACTCCACCACCCGCGCCGTCGCGTGCGGATCGCAGCAATCCACCACCTGTCTCTCCGGCATGCTGCGCAGCCACGTGAGCTGCCGCTTGCAGAGTTGCCGCGTCGCGAAGATGCCCTTGTCGCGCATGGTCCGATAATCGACCGCGCCATCGAGGTATTCCCACACCTGCCGATAGCCGACGCAGCGCATCGACGACATCTCCGGCAGCAGGTCGCCGCGCGCGCGCAGCTTGACCACTTCATCGACGAAACCGTGCGCGAGCATCGCATCGAAGCGCTGCTCGATGCGCGCGTGCAGCAAGCCACGCTCGGACGGCTCCAGCGCGACCGGCACGAAGCGCCATGCCGACGCGGCGTCGTCCGTGCGCGCGGGCGCGGCGAGCAGCGCCGACATCGGCTGGCCGGTCAGCATGAACACTTCTAGCGCGCGCTGGATGCGCTGCGAATCGTTCGGCGCGAGACGCGCGGCAGTGGCCGGATCGAGCGCGGCGAGCCGTGCGTGTAGCGCCGGCCAGCCGTCGCGGGCGGCGTCGGCGTCGAGCGTCGCGCGTAGTTCGGCATCGGCGCCGGGCAGGTCGTTGAGCCCCTGCGTGAGCGCCTTGTAGTACAGCATCGTGCCACCGACCAGCAGCGGCAGCCGACCGCGCGCATGAATTTCACCGACGAGCCGCAGCGTGTCGGCGCGAAACTGCGCGGCCGAGTACGAGTCGGCGGGATCGACGATATCGATCAGATGATGCGGCGCGACCGCGCGTTCTTCCGCAGTCGGCTTCGCGGTGCCGATGTCCATCTCGCGATAGACGAGCGCCGAGTCGACGCTGATGATTTCGACCGGCCGCCGCGCGGCGAGCGCGAGCGCCGCGGCGGTCTTGCCGGACGCGGTCGGGCCGAGCAGGCACGGGATCAGGGTAGGGCGTGACGTCATGAGCAAGCGGGCGCGCGGCGCGGGCGGTGTGATCGAACGCGGCGGTTACTGGCCGCGCATGAACAGCCGATCGAGATCGGCCAGCGTCAGCTGATACCAGGTCGGACGCCCGTGGTTGCACTGGTCGGCGCGCTCGGTCGCTTCCATCTGGCGCAACAGCGCGTTCATTTCGTCGAGCGTCAGACGCCGGTTCGCGCGCACCGCGTGATGGCACGCGAGCGTGCCGAGCAATTCGTGCTGACGCTCGGTCAGCACGCGCGAGCCGCCGAACGCGTGCAGGTCGGACAGCACCGCGCGCGCGAGCGCTTGCAGATCGGCGTCCTTTAGCAGCGCGGGGACGGCGCGGATCGCGAGCGTGGTCGGCGACAGCACCGCGAGGTCGAAGCCGAGCGCATCGAGCGTATCGCGTTCTTCCTCGACCGTGCCGATTTCGACCGGATCGGCCTGCATCGTCTGCGGAATCAGCAGCGGCTGCACGGCGATCGCTCGGTCGGCGAGCGCGTTCTTGAACTGCTCGTACAGGATGCGCTCGTGCGCGGCATGCATGTCGACGATCACGAGCCCGTGGCGGTTCTGCGCGAGCACGTAGATGCCGTGGATCTGGCCGAGCGCGAAGCCGAGCGGCTGATCGTCGGTGGCGTCGAATGCGGGGGCAGCCGGGCGCGACGCGAACGGTGCCGCGTCATATGGCGACGTCGTTTCGCTCGCCGAGTCGCGCGCTTCGAACAGCGACGCGCCTTCGACCCGGCCCGCGAGCGGATCCTTGCGGCCGAACAGCGCGTCGTAACCGGCGAGCGGTTGCGCGACCGGCAGCGTGCCTTGCGTCATGCGCGCCTGGCGCATCCACGTGTTGCCGGGCTGCGAGGCCCCGAAGCTGCCGAAGCCGCCGCCAAAGCTGCCACGGCTTCCGGCGGCGAAGCCCCCGCCGCTCGAAACACTGGCGCCCGCGCCGATGCCGTCGCCTGCGCCGCTTGTGCCGCCCAGCGGCGTCGAACCAAACGAAGCCGGTTCACCGGCCGACGGTTCCAGGTGCGCCGCATGCCCGCCAGCCGTCGTTTCCGGCGACGCGCCCGCGTGCCGCGCGAGCGCGCGCTGCACCGCATGGAACACGAACTGGTGAATCGAGCGCGAATCGCGGAAACGCACCTCGATTTTCGACGGATGCACGTTCACGTCGACGCCCTCGGGCGGCAGATCGAGGAACAGCACGTATGACGGATAACGCTCACCGTGCAGCACGTCTTCATACGCGGCGCGCACTGCGTGCGTGAGCAGCTTGTCCCGCACGAAGCGGCCGTTGACGAAGAAATACTGTTGATCGGCGCGGCCGCGGCTTGCGGTCGGCAGACCGGCGCAGCCGTAGATTGCGAGCGGACCGGCGGATTCGTCGAGCGGCAGATGGGCGGTCGCGAACGTGTCGCCGAGAATCTTCGCGACGCGCGCGGGCGGCTCGCTCGCGTTCCAGTGTTCGACGGCCTTGCCGTTGTGCAGCACGGAGATCGCCACGTCCGGCCGCGCGAGAGCGGCGCGGCGGATCTGTTCGAGACAGTGGCCGAGTTCGGTCTGTTCGCTCTTCAGGAATTTGCGGCGCGCGGGTGTGTTGAAGTACAGCTCGCGGACTTCGATCGTCGTGCCTTGCGTGCCGGCGGCGGGGCTCAGCACGCCGGTTTCCGCATCGATGCGCACCGCGTGCGGCACGTCGGCGGTGCGGCTCGTGATGCTCATCTGCGCGACCGACGCAATCGACGCCAGCGCTTCACCGCGGAACCCGAGCGTCGCGACCGCCTCGAGCTCGGCAAGCGAGCGGATCTTGCTGGTCGCATGGCGGGTCAGTGCGAGTACGAGTTCGTTCTCGGGGATGCCACAGCCGTCGTCGGTGATCGAGATGCGTTTGACGCCGCCTTCGTCGAGCAGGATGCGCAGCGTCTGCGCGCCCGCGTCGAGCGCATTCTCGAGCAGCTCCTTAACCACCGACGCCGGCCGCTCGACCACTTCGCCGGCGGCGATCTGGCTGATCAGTTGATCGGGGAGCGGCTGGATCGCGCGCAGCGGACGCGGCGCGGGCGCCGCGCGGGAGCCGTCGGAGGGTGCGGCCGCGGCCGCGGTGCCCGCAGGCGTTTCTGAGAATTCGGACATGGCGAAATTATAGCGACTCGGCGTACGTCGCCCGTGCCGGTGCCCGACCCGCAGTTTTTTAATCGACCCGAGGCACTTTCTGTATCATGTCGCGGGCACTTCGCAGCGGTCGGCCCGCCGCTTGCTGCCCCTGTTATCGGGTCGCGCGACGGCCGTTTTTCCTCTACGCAATCATCGGTTTATAAGGACATTCCTTGGATACGTTGCTCCATTTCGCCAACCTTGTCCTACACATCGACAAGTTCCTCGGGGACTTCATCCAGGTGTATGGCACCTGGGTCTACGCGGTGCTATTCGCGATCGTGTTCGCAGAAACCGGACTCGTGGTTCTGCCGTTTCTGCCGGGCGACTCGCTGCTGTTCATCGGCGGCGCGTTCTGCGCGGCCGGCCAGATGCATCTCGGGCTGCTGATCCTGCTGCTGTTGGTGGCTGCGATCGGCGGCAATACGACCAACTATCTGATCGGCCGTGCGATCGGACCGCGTGTGTTCAATTCGCATATTCCGGTGCTCGAGCGCTTTCTCGATCGCGCCGCGCTGCAGAAGACTCACGATTTCTATGAGAAACACGGCGGCAAGACGATCGTGCTCGCGCGTTTCATCCCGGTCGTGCGGACCTTTGCGCCGTTCGTCGCCGGTGCGTCGTCGATGACCTGGAGCCGCTTCCAGATGTTCAACGTCGTCGGCGCGCTGTCGTGGGTGCTCCTGCTCGTGCTGCTCGGCTATTTCTTCGGCAACATTCCGTTCATCCGTCAGTATCTGAACGTGATCGTGCTGGTCGGTATCGGCGCGGCAATTGTGCCGGTCGTGCTCGCCGCGTTGTGGAAGATGCTGCGCAAGAATGGCGCGAACGCGAGTACGCGTTGACGAGCTGTAGCCGGCTGTAGTTCGGACCTTGATGACCAGAAGGCGTCGCGAATCTCGCGACGCCTTTTTTCATGCCGCGATGCCGGCGACCCGTGCCGGCTTCGCGCGCACGTTAGGTCACATCAATCGCGCGTGATCGCGCGCGGCGCGAGCGGCGTTTCCGGCGTCGGGTAGCCGGCTTCCTTGAAGGTCTGCACGATCGCGCGATTGGTGTCGAAGTAGACCTGCCAGTAGTTCTGATTGGACGAGTAAGGGCGTACGCACAGCAACGGTCCTTCCGGCGTGAAGCTCAACACCTCGATGTCCGGCGCGGGGTTTTCGGACACGTTCGGAATCTTTGCGACGGCGGCTTTCAGACGCGCGATCGCATCGGTCGGATCGACGCCGTTGGCGATCTTCGCGGTCAGCTCGACGCGCCGGAACGGCAGCACGCTGTAGTTCGAGATCGTGTCGGAAAAGATCTTGTTGTTGCCGACGATGGTCATCACGTTGTCCGGCGTGACGATCGTCGTGCCGAACAGGCCCAACTCGGTGACGGTGCCGGTGACGCCCGCGGCCGTGACGAAATCGCCGACCTTGAACGGTCGCAGCACCTGCATGAACACGCCGGCCGCGAAGTGCGCGAGCAGGCCGCCCCACGCAGTGCCGATCGCGAGGCCAAGACCGGCGAGCAATGCTGCGAACGACGTTGTCTGCACACCGAAGATTTGCAGGATTGCGAGGACGAGCAGCAGGTTCAGCAACGCGCCGAGAATCGACGCGAGGTAGTGGGCGAGCGTCGGATCGACCTTGCCGTTGCGAGCGAGCACCTTGCGCAACAGGTTGGAGATCAGCCCGATGACCCAGCGGCCGACGATCCACAGCACGATGGCGCCGAGCACCTTGGTGCCGATGTCGATGCCCCGGGTCATGATGAATGCACGTGCGGTTTCGATATCCAAGATGTTCCTCGTTATAAGTTGCCATCAACGGATTGAACGACGGTGGTGCCATGACCCACAACGCGCGGTCTTCGGGAGTTATAGCCGACGGCGCCCGCATGCGCAAGGACCGTTCCTGCTCTGTTCGCGGGCGGCAATTGAGAGACGAAAAATGGCGGGGCGTATGTGAGAAGCCGCTCGAGCGCGCCGCCCCTACATGCGCAATCGCGATTCGGAATACGGTGACGTGCAGATGACAACCGCGTTGTCCTGGTCGTTTTTCACGGCTCGCCTGCGCTTCGACACGCGATGCCATGAGAACGCGATCACGATTGCGAGCGCATATGCGCCAGCACGCCGAAGAAATAGAGTCGGCCGGACGAATTGTCCATAGCGACTCTGCGCGTCGGCGAACACGACAAAAGTCAACAAGCCGTCGAGCACGCACGCAAGCAGCGCGAGCACGATGAAAATTGCCGGGCCGCTCAACGCGGCACCCGACCCGAACCGGTTATACAGTCGGCAGGCCATCGATACGATGGCGAGCAAGGCGAGGTTCGATAGCAGATCGAACAGAAAGTTGGTCATTATCGGTTCAATGAAAAAGCAATGCGCCGTGGGGTTGTGGGGTTGCCGGAACGGATGCTCACGCAAGGTTCAGACATGCTCCGCTGATCCGGCGGCGATCATTGCATATCTTTTCATCTCGATAAATAACCAGAAAAAGCGATAGCCGTGTCGCGCTTTCTTTCGAGCGTTTTTATGCGCAATCGGAATGTGAAAAGTTCTTTGCAAATTTATAGTACTGCGACGGACTCCGATTGCTGCGCGTCGGAAGCGATAAGAAATGCCGAGTTGCAGCGTCGGATACCATCGAAAAGGCGAGGCCTTATTGCGTAGTTGCTGCAATCCAGTGTTGATGATCTGTTTAGTCATCTCCGGTCCTGACGCCTGCGATAGTGCCGACGACAGTGTGTACGAGGTCTTCGGAATGCGGTAGACGACACCGAGATCGACCACGAGCCCCCAGCAGCCTTTGGCTCCCGGATGCAAGCCATAGCCGATGCCGAGGTAGCTCATCGCGCTCGCCGGGAAAGGCCGGCGACGGTGCGTCGTCAATGAATGACCCGTTGCGTCGCAACACTCCGCCACTGTGGTGAAAATGCCAAATCGAACTTGTTGGTATTTTGAAACGTCGCGCCGTGCGTTTATACGTGCGAGGATCAGATCATCGTATTCCTGATACGAAGATCCAGACTCACGGGGGCTCCATGAGTAGCATTCCGCTTATCTGGGCAGCGGTGCCGCATAACAGCGACGGTGTTGTCTTTCAGATCCAGCTTGGCCGCGGGCTTCAGCGTTTTCACGTGTCGCGGCGGGTGCTCGAGGACGTATTCGGGCTCGAACGAAAAGCGTCCGACGCGCGCCAACTCGAATTGTTCTATGTGCACGAGCAGCGCATCCTCGCGCGTGCCAGCGCCAAGCGTTCGCTGGCCAGTTCGGCCACTGTTTCACTGCAGGCCACCGATTTCGGCGTGTCGAACGACCGGGAGCGTTGGGAGAGGCCGAGCGGCATCGCGCACGGCCTCATGTAGGCGGGCCGGTGTTTCACACGCAGCGGCGAGGCTGCCTGTCAGCGTGCATTGAACTGCGCTTCGAACACTTCGAACGTACCGGGGATGACCTCGCGCGCGGATGAAGATTGGCGGCCGTGGCCGCTTGCGCGCGCCGAACTTCGACGACATCAGATAGATCCGGTGCTGCTGTTCATCGAGCGCCATCGTTTTTGCGCCTTCCTGCGTTGGCCTGTTCTGCGCAACCGTGTAGTGGTCCGCATCGTCTTCATGCACGATCGTTAGCGTGCGGTCCGCGCCGTTCGAACTGGGCGCGAGCTTCAAGGACGGATCGAAAGCCGCAGCATCAGGGCGGCCCCCCTATCAACACCTCGGCCACGCGACGGCCCGACGTCGCATCGACGATCATCGTGCGGTGATTGGCGCAAACCGAAAACAGACGCTCGCTGGCCGGATCGATGGCGACGGTCAGACGCCCCGTTTTGAACGTCGTGCCGATCTGGTAGTTGTCGGTCTGTTCCGGTGGAACGACACGTACTTGAGTCCCGGCGTAATCGTCGAACCGTTCTGCAGTTGCCAGGCGCATTGCAGATACGGCCGGAATGTCAGCATCGTGTCGTTCATCGTAAAGTTCTGCGAAATGAACGCGAAGTTAAGCGACGCATCGGCATTGGAGTTGTCGCGGGCGTTCCTGCTCGGTCCATAGGATTTTCCCGCGCCAGGTTTCAGGCAATCCCTACACGATTCCACCGTCAGGAAACAGCAGTTTGTGTCGATAACACGGAAGGAAGTGTCTCTGCTGCACCAGTTCGCCGTCCACCGACGCAAACGTTTGCTAGCGGGGCACCCCCACCGGATCAGTTTTGTCAGCCACGGCCTCATAAACGGAATCGCGATATGGATCGAACCAAAACAAGCAGTTTCACCTTGGCAGTGTCGCGCCGCACCTTTTTGCACAGTCTCGGCGCGTTGGCGCTGAGCGCATGCGGCGGGGGCGGCAGCGTCGGCGAAGCGGCCGTGAGCCGCTCGGCCGTTGCGAGGGCGGCGAGCATCAACACGGCCAGCCTCGTGCTCGCACGAGCGGCAACCGGCGAGGCCGCCGTTGCGACGAGTGGCGCGTTCGTGCATCCGGGGCTCCTGCACACGCAGACCGACTTCGACCGCATGGCGCAGAAGGTCGCCGCGCAGGCGCAGCCCTGGTACGCCGGCTTTCAGGTGCTGACCGCCAACGGCCACACGCGACTGTCCTGGTCGCCCCGGCCGGCCGCGCAGATCAATCGTGGCGGCACCGGACCGCAGAACTATCCGCAGCTCTATGGCGACATCGCCGCCGCCTACGCTTGCGCGCTGTACTGGAAAGTCACTGGCGACACGGCATACGCCGACAAGGCGGTGCAAATCATGAACGCGTGGTCCTCGACGCTGCAGAGTCTCGCCGGCGACACCAACGTCGATCTGGCCGCCGGCATCTATGGCTACGAGTTCGCGATCGTCGGCGAGATCATGCGCAGCTACCCTGGCCTCGCCGCAGCGGACCTCGCGGCGTTCCAGTCGATGATGTCCAACATCTTCTATCCGATCAACATCGACTTCCTGAACCGCCACAACAACACCGACTACACGCACTACTGGGCCAACTGGGACTTGTGCAGCATGGCGTCGATCATGGCGATCGGCGTGCTCTGTGACGACCGCGCGATGTTCGACGAAGCGGTCAACTACTACCTGAGCGGGCTTGGCAACGGTGCGATTGCGCAGGCGGTCTACTACCTGCACCCGGGCTACCTCGGCCAGTGGCAGGAGAGCGGGCGCGACCAGGGGCACAACAACCTCGGCATCGGGCTGTGCGGCGCCATCTGCGAGATGGCCTGGAACCAGGGCATCGATCTCTACGGCTACGACAACAACCGCTTCCTCGCCGGCGCGGAGTACGTGGCGAAGGCGAATCTCATTCAAGCCGACGGAACCTACCTCACGGTGCCGTACGAGAGCTATGCGAATGTCGACGTAGTGCAGCCCGGGTTTTCGACGGCCTCGCAAGGCGATATCCGTCCGATCTGGGCGCTCGTCTACAACCACTATGTCAATCGCAAGGGGCTGGCCGCGCCGTGGTCCGAGAAGTTCGCGCTCGCGATCCAGCCGGAAGGCGGCGGCGGCAACTACGGTACGACGAGCGGCGGCTACGACCAGCTCGGCTACGGCACGCTCGCCTACACGCGCGATCCGGTGACGCCGGCCGCCGCGCCGAGCGGCGTGACCGCCTGGCCGGCGGCGGGGCAGGTGGTGCTGTCGTGGTGGGGCGTGGCGAATGGCACGAGCTACAACGTCAAGCGCGCCGCGAATTCGGGTGGCCCGTACACGACCGTCGCGAGCGGCATCACCGACGTGCTGACCTATACCGACAGCCCGCAGGCCGGCGTGTGGTACTACGTCGTCAGCGCGACGACGGCAGCGGGCGAGAGCGCGAACTCGAAC
Organism: Paraburkholderia youngii; assembly: GCF_013366925.1. NCBI lineage: Bacteria > Pseudomonadati > Pseudomonadota > Betaproteobacteria > Burkholderiales > Burkholderiaceae > Paraburkholderia > Paraburkholderia youngii. The sequence goes on along the minus strand of NZ_JAALDK010000001.1, from coordinate 5,848,394 downwards.
GAGGTCGTCGCGGTGACGGCCGTGCAGTTGCATACCTGGCTGAGCTTCGACGAGTCGAGCGGCACGACCGCGGCTGACGCGACCGGCAACGGCCATACGGGCACGCTAGTCGGCGGCGCGTCGCGCACCGCTGGCAAGTCCGGCAACGCGGTGCTGCTCGACGGCTCGAGCGGCTACGTCAGCCTGCCCAACGACATCGTCGGGGACGTCTCGGATTTCACGATCGCGACGTGGGTGTTCCGCAATTCAAACAGCACGAAGCTATGGGAGCGCGTGTTCGATTTCGGCACGGGCACCGGCCGTTACATGATGCTCACCCCCGACAGCAGTGGTGGCACGGTGCGCTTTTCGATCACGCTCAACGGGTCTCACAACGAGCGTCAGGTCAATGGCAACGCGCCGCTGCCGAGCGGCCAATGGACCCATGTGGCCGTGACGCTCTCGGGCACGACGCTCACGCTGTACGTCAACGGCAGCCAGACCGGCCAGACGACGGGCGTGGCGTTCGCGCCGTGGCATCTCGGCCCGAGCGCGCAGAACTGGATCGGACGTTCTCAGTACGCGGCGGACCCGTACTTCAACGGAGCGATCGACGAGTTTCGCATCTATCGCGGCGCGTTACCGCCGGATCGGATCGCGACGCTCGCGCAGGGTTGATTGTCAGCGTGAACTTCTTCGTCAAAAGGACTACAACACGTGCACGGCAGGCGGCAGCCCGTCGCTGTCGAACATCGTCGTGAACGGCGCATATGCGACCCAATCGCTGTCGGGCGCCTACACGAAGATGGACGGGCGCAATTCGAGCTATCCGGTCAACGCCTGGCTGGCCAACGTCAGCCTGGATGCGACCGCGCAAAGCGGCGACCAGTATGCGAATGTCGGCTTGTATAACTCGAACGTCACGCCGTCCGGAACCGGCGTGACCACATCGAGCTTCACGACGATGGGAAGCGTGCCGAACTGCGCTTTCTGAAACCGCCAATCCGCTGCGCGCCCCATCCGACGGAACCCGTCAGCGGTCCGTGCGCATGGGGGAAACGGGATAGCCGATCCGGAACCTGCCGTCGCGAGTCCGACGAGCGAGGCGCGCCCGGCCGGCTCGTCTAGCTCGTCCGGCTCCGAGCCGAGCGTCGGGCGTGACGATCCCGGGCTCATCGTCGCGGAAAACCACGAGCTAATCGTAAATGCCGCGCTGCTCGACCTGATCAATTCTTTCCTGCTGCGGAAGACGGACGACGATCGGGCCGATCAGTTGCGGATCTATCTGAAAAGCGAACTGCCGTCGCCCGCGTACGGCGAAGCGGAGCGGATCGTCGAACGTTACCAGGCGTACATAAGAGCGCACGACGAGTTGCTCGCCGCTCAACATCTTGCCGGCGCGACGGATGCATCGGCGCTCGACATAGAACGCGTTGCGGTCTGGTGTCAGCAGCGCGACCGCTTGCGGCGAAGCATACTGGGCGATACCGTCGTGCAGGCGTAGTACCAGAACGATGACGCGCAACTCCAATCAGGTACTTCAGGAGTGGAGGCAGCGCGCCGAGGATGATCAGGCGCCGGAATTGTCCGCACAGCAGCCGCGATATCCGGTTCCTCACTGGCGCAACAAGAGCGACGAAGAGCGCCATCGCCAGTACATGCTGCGTGTACTCGATCGCGCTATGGCGAGCTTCGAGGAGTTGAGTCGCGACTCGAGACTTTGACGCGCGGTGCGGCTCGCGCGCCTGCTGAGCCTCGAAGAGGTGATGGAGCAGTTCAGCGGTCTTTCGATATCTGCCCAGGTCTCGATCGTTGGTCTGTTCGAAGATGCCTTGGCCGATGTTCGCGTGGTATTGACACGCCTGAACGCATCGTAGTCGGACAGGCAGACCTCAGGGATTTTCGTACCTGAACTGCTGATGTTCGTTTCAACTGCCCGCCCCTGCGCGGGCTTTTTGTGCTTGCAAAAAAATCACTCGACCGGAATGGGATAAATCTGAATTCATTGCTTTTGTTGCGCAATTAATTGATTTAACAATATTTTTCCTCTTTGTTATGGAGCGAACTCTAATCGGCCGTTACCTTACGAACCCTGATTGCTTGGTAACGTGAATTGGCAAAGTGAATAAAGATAACTATCGGCTGATATTCAGCAGTCTGAGAAACATGCTGGTTGCCGCTGCGGAGACCGCCACGGCAACTGGAAGGCAAGCCGGACAGAGCTCGGTTTGCTGCTGCCTGGTTGCACGATACCGCTGAGGATACGGCCGTTCCCCTGTCATTGATTGAGACGGAATTCGGTACACGCGTCGGGCAACTTGTCGGCGAACTGACCGCAATATCAACACCTGAGGATGGCGACCGGGCCACGCGCAAGGCACTGGACCGGACGCATACCGCGCAGGCATCGGCTGCGGCGCAGACGATCAAGGCGGCTGACCTCATATCGAACCTGAGTACGGTTGAGGCTCGTGACCCGCAGTTCGCAGCAGTCTACATGCGCGAGAAGCAGCTATTACTGGAGGTGCTGACGAAAGCTGATGAGCGCTTGCGAAGTGACGTGCGCGCTATCATCGAAGACTATTTCACTCGGCAAGGGAGCGACGAACGGGCCTGATAAATCACTGCCATCACGCTTAACCCTGTCGGTTGTTCCCTCGCACCTACGTAAGTTCAGTATGGGCAAATCTCAGAAAGCGCCGGGTATGCGACTCATCTGTTTTCACTGCATCCGGTGTGACGCGTCAATTACCCGTATCTTGACGGTTGGGAACATGTCGCAGTACACCACACACGGCGGCGAGTCGTGGAAATGGGGCGAGCCCTGCTTTGCCTTGGGGTTCGCGATCAAGGAGCGCGGCGAGGTATGGCAAGCCTACGCGGGTTGCTGGCTTGTACAGGAAGATGACCTGATCGGGTTGAGCGTCACGCCTCGGGTTGAGCGCACGTATGGCTGCTGCGGAATGACAGGCCAACGCGGCCCCAACCTCGTATGTCGGTGCGGCGAGCATGTCGCCAGCGCCGAAACGGATTGCACCGTGCCGAACTTTGTCGCGCTGAGCAAGGCACAGGTGTACGCAGTAAGACTGCGCCTTCACGCCGCGTAGAACGAAAACATCGCGGCTTGCAAAAGTGATAGCTTTTGATAGCAGGGTTTGGTCGAAGGCTAGCGACCCGCACGTCGATCCGACGTTGATCGAATTTGCCTACACAGCGCCTACACGCACCCACAAAACAAATAGCCCATCCGGTTAGGGATGGGCTAAGTGCTTGAAACTAATGGTAGGCCGTACGGGATTCGAACCTGTGACCAACGGATTAAAAGTCCGCTGCTCTACCAGCTGAGCTAACGACCCAAAAGAGAAGCGAAATTATATCGGCGAACCGATGATCTGTCAACACTACGAGGCCATCAGGCCAATGTGAAAAGCCCGGGCATTACTACCCGGGCTTTCCAGCGAGAGGCGCGCGTGGCTATCACTTCGGACACTGCGCGTTACTGCCAACAACTACTTCAAAACGTGATCAATCCGCCACCACGAACTACTTGATCTGCGACAGCTTGCTCTGCGCCGACTGCGCGACGTCCGAGCCGGCGTATTGCGCGACGATCTGCTCGAGCGTCTTTTTCGCCGCGGCCTTCTGGCCTTGTTCGAGCTGATTGTTCGCGATCGCGAGCAGCGCTTCCGGGGCGCGCGGATGCTGCGGGTACTTGGCCACGATACCTTGCCAGACCGCCGTCGAACCCTTGTAGTCGCGCAGTGCATACAGCGCGTTGCCGAGCCAGTATTGCGCGGTCGGCTGATAGGGGCTGGTCGGATATTTGGAGATGAAGCTGCGGAACGATGCTGCGGCGGTCTTGAAGTCTCCGCTGCGGAACTGCTGTGAAGCCGTGTTGAACGCATCGGTTTCACCCGGCTGGACCTCGCCCTGGACACCATCCACCGTCTGCTGCTGCGGCTCGAATTTCTTCAGGCGCGTGTCGAGATCGGTGTAGTAGTCCTTCTGCTGCTTTTGCAGCGTCGTGAGCTGGTTCGCCATGTCCTCGTTCTGTCCGCGCAGAGTCGCGACCTGCTGGTTCAGCTGGTCGAGACGGTTGGACTGATCGAGGATCGTGCGCTGCGCCGCCGACAGCTGGCTCGACAGACTATCGGTCTTCGAGCGCAGATCGAGAATGGCCTGGCGGGCCTGATCGTCGTCGAACATGCCCGCATGGGCGGGCACGGCCACGAGGGCCGTGCCTGCGACGCAGGCCGCTGCGGCAACCCGCAGCCAGGAGAAACGATGCGTCATTCGGCTTATCACCCGTTGACTTACTGTTGATACACGAGGTCGGCGCGGCGGTTCTGTGCCCACGACGCTTCGTCATGACCCGTTGCCAGCGGCTTTTCCTTGCCGAGGCTCACGGCTTCCATTTGCGAATCCGACACGCCCATCAGCGACAGCGAACGACGCACGGCTTCAGCACGCTTCTGGCCGAGCGCGAGGTTGTATTCGCTCGTACCGCGCTCGTCGGTGTTGCCCTGGATCAGCACGTGACGCTGCGGGTGACCCTTCAGATATTGCGCGTGTTGTTGCAGCAGCGGTTGATAGTCGTCCTTCACCGAGTAACTGTCGAAGTCGAAGTAGATGCTGCGCTTTGCGAGCGGGCTGTTCGGATCGTTCAGCGGGTCGACGTTGACCGTCGCGACGTCGTTCGGATTCGGTTGAGCCGAGCCTGCGCCCTTGCCGGCGTTTTCGTCGAGCTTGACGCCAGAGTGACATGCGGCCAATGCACCGACCATCACGACGGCGAATGCGAAACGAAGTTTGGACATCATTTGATTACTCTCCTTGTGTTATTGCATCAACGTTATTGCATAAACGGGCCCCAGGATGGCTCGCGTACGCTGCCCCCCTGAACGGACAGGACCTGCCGAGTGCGACCATCGGTCGATACTGCGGCCAACACGCCACGGCCGTTCACCTGAGTGGCGTAAAGAATGTACTGACCATTCGCCGCGAAGCTCGGCGATTCGTCATGTGAGGTGTCCGTCAGGCCCGTGGCGGTTCCGCCTTGCAGGTCCTGGATGTACAGCTTGAATGCACCGCCGACGCGCGAGATGTAGGCAAGCTCCTTGCCGTCAGGACTCACACGCGGGCTGGTGTTGTAGCTGCCCGTAAACGTGACGCGTTGCGCGTTGCCCGCGCTTTCACCTTGCGCCGGCATCTTGTAGATCTGTGGAGCGCCGCCGCGGTCGCTCGTGAAATAGATCCACTGACCGTCAGGAGAGTAGGTCGGCTCGGTGTCGATCGAGCTGCCCTGCGTCAGACGACGCAGACCGCTGCCGTCCGCGTTGACCGCGAAAATCTGCGTATTGCCGGTGCGCGACAGCGCTACGGCGAGCGTGCGGCCATCCGGCGACCACGCCGGCGCGCTGTTGTTGCCCTTCTGGTCCGATACGACGATGCGCCGGCCGGTGGGCAGGTCGTGGATGTAGACGATCGGCTTTTTCTTCTCGAACGACACGTACGCGACCTTGGTGCCGTCCGGCGACCAGGCCGGCGAAATGATCGGCTCGGGGCTCGACAGCGCAATATGCGCGTCCTGGCCGTCCGAATCCGAGATCTGCAGCTGGTAGCGGTTGCCCGACTTGATCACATACGACAGGCGCGTCGCGAACACGCCGCGGTTGCCCATCAGCTTGGCGTAAATGTAGTCCGCGACCTTGTGCGCGCTCATGCGCAGACCGCTCTCCGGGCTCACCAGCACGAGGCCGCCGAGGCTTTCGCCCTTGACCGTGTCGTAGAGCTTGAAGCGCACTTCGTACTGGCCGTTCGGCAGGCGGTTCACGCTGCCCGCGACGAACGCGTTGGCGCCCTTCGCCTTCCATGCGCCGAGGTCGACGGAATCGGTCTCGGACACCGGCGTCGAGCCTGCGTCGATATTCGTGAATTTGCCGCTGCGTTGCAGGTCCTGACGCACGATCGTGCTGACCTGCTGCGGGGAGTTCGCTTCATTGGCGAAATTCGCCGTTGCGATCGGAAACTGTGTGGATCCGACGCCCGTCACGAGGACGTTGAGTTGTGCGTTGGCGGCGCCGCCGACGGCGATCAGGCACGTTGCCACGAGTGTTCGCAGGCCTAGCTTGGTCATCAAACTCATGCTGTATGGGTTCCTCAAAACGGTTTTACTTAATACTCGAAGACAGCAGACAGACCGGGAAACGGCTATTTCGTTCCCGCGCAACGCCGGCCTGGTGGGGCGCGGCGCTGGATGTCAGTCGGCTGTCAGCCTGCACATCAAGCCGCCGGCCGCAGCGTGATAGTGAAGTAGTCCGGCGTCTTGCCATTCACGTCCCGCGGCATCGGATCGGAGGCTTTCACCGCCCGCAACGCGGCGGCGTCCCACGCGGCGTTGCCGCTGCTGTGGGTAATGTTTGCGCTCAGCTGATTGCCGTCCGGCGAACAGCGCACGGCGATCACGGTCTCCAGACCTTCCGTTTCGCCGCCCCAGTTCACATGCTGAAGCACCAGCCGGCGCACCTTGTCCGCGTAACCTGGCGATGCCGCCGTGCCCCCGGAGCCGCTACCCGTTCCGCTCTTGCCCAGTCCGTTGCTGCTCGAACTGCTGCCGCCGACGCCGCCAGCCAGACCCTGCATTTGCGCCAGCCGCGCGCGACGGTCCGCATCGAGCTGCTTCTTCGCTTGTGCCGCCGCTTCGGCTTGCGCCTTCGCCTTCGCCGCCTTCTCGGCCTCAGCCTTCTTTTGCGCTTCCGCCTGAGCCTGCTTTTGCTGCTGCTCCTGCTGTTCCTTCAGTTGCTGCTGCTTCTGCTGCTCGGCGAGCTGCTGCTTGAGCTTCTCGGCCTGCTGCTGTTGCTGTTGTTGCTGTTGCGCCTGTTGCTGCTTGAGCTTGGCGGCTTTCTGCGCCGCGAGTTGGGCCGCCTGTTCGGCCGCCAGTTGTTGCTGACGCTTCGCTTCCGCTTCCTGCTGCTCTTTCAGCTTCAACTGGCGCTGCTGTTCGGCCAATTGCGCGGCGCGAGCCGCTTCCTGCTGCTGACGCTTCTTTTCCTGCAGCGCGATGTCGGCCTGCTCGTCGCGCACGGGCGGGGCAGGGGCGACCGGCGCGGGCGGCGGCGTGACGACGGGATGCGGGATCGCGGAATCCGGCACCTCGGTCCACAGTTCCGCCTGCTCGCCCTCGGGCGTGCTGTTTTGCCACTGGATGCCGTGATAAAGAAAGAATCCGAGCAGCGCATGCATCACCAGCGCGAACAGAAAAGCTCGCCCGGTACCGCGTTCACGCGGTGGCTGAAGCGGATATTCGGTGTTCTTGCGGATCATTGCGATTTGACAAGCAATCCAACGCGCTTGACGCCCTGAGCCTTCAACTCGGACATCACATTCATCACGACTTCGTACTTCACGGTTTTGTCGGCGGCGATCACGACGGGCTGATCCGGGTGCGATTGTGCCCGATCGGCGATGAAACCTTTGAGACCAGCTTTCGTCATGTCTTCCTGCTGCTGCGTGCCGGAGTCGTCCTTGTACTTGACGCTCATGTTGCCGTCCGCGCGGATGTTGACGATCACGGGCGGGGTCTGCTGCTGCGGCGCGGCGCCGCCGACGGTCGGCAGATTGACGATCGACGGTGCGACGAGCGGCGCCGTGACCATGAAGATCACGAGCAGCACGAGCATCACGTCGATGTACGGCACGACGTTGATGTCGGCCATCGCGCGCCGCGAGCGCGAGCCGCGCATGCTGGAGGAGCGTGAGCCTGCCATCGGGGCCTCCTTAGTGTGCCTGACGCTGCAGGATGTTCGAGAACTCTTCGATGAAGGTTTCGAAACGGATCGCCAGACGGTCGATGTCGTGCGCGTAGCGGTTGTAGGCGACCACTGCCGGAATCGCCGCGAAAAGGCCGATCGCGGTGGCGGTCAGCGCCTCGGCGATGCCCGGCGCGACGTTCGCGAGCGTGGCCTGCTGCACGTTGGCGAGGCCGCGGAACGCATTCATGATCCCCCACACCGTGCCGAACAGACCGATATACGGGCTGACCGAACCGACCGAGGCGAGAAACGCGAGGTTCGCTTCGAGCACGTCCATTTCGCGCTGGAACGATGCGCGCATCGCGCGCCGGGCGCCGTCGAGAATTGCGCCGGCATCGTTCAGGCGTTTCTCTTTGCCTTTCAGGAATTCGCGCATGCCGGACTCGAAAATCCGCTCGAGCGCGCCGATCCTGTGGCGGTTGTTCGCGGCGCTCTGATACAGCGCCTGCAGGTCGCCGCCCGACCAGAAATCACGCTCGAAGCGTTCAGTTTGCGCGCGCGCCCGGCGAATCGCAAACCACTTGCGGAAGATGAAAGTCCAGGAGAGTAGCGACAGCAACAGCAGCAGAGCCATGACGGCCTGGGCCAGCAGGCTCGCGTTGAGTACGAGTGAAACGATCGACAGATCTTGTGTAGTGTTCATAAAGGTTCGTTTTAACGTCCCGGGAAGGGGGCGTCCGGCTGCAAAGCCGCTTCAAGCTTGCCGTGGGCAAAACGGAAGCTTCGGCGATATCGAAGCCGAACCATGCTTTGTGCAACCTGACCGGTATGAGTTCACTGGCCCCGTAACAACGAGGCTCAGGTATCGTCCGTTGACATGCCGCCGTGGTTCAGTCCGCGCTCTCGCCGACGCCCGGTCCGTGCCGCAGCGCGGCAAGAACCGAAGGCGGGATCGCGGCTGGCCGCAGCGTCGTGCGGTCCACACAGCCAACCCGGACCGACCCGCTGGCAAGCAACGTGCCTTCGCGCCAGGCTTCCTGCACGAAGTCTACCGAAGCTCGGCCAAGACGCTCGATCCGGCTGATAATTTTCACGAGATCGTCGAGCCGGGCCGGAGTCCGGTAATCGACCGCGGTACTGCGCACGATGAAAATCGCGTCGTTTTCTTCCGCAAGCCGATGCTGGTCGACGCCGCACGCGCGCAGCCATTCGGTGCGAGCCCGTTCGAAAAATTTCAGATAATTGGCGTAAAACACGATGCCGCCGGCGTCGGTATCTTCGTAATACACGCGGATGGACCACGTGTAGCCGATTTCCGTGCCTGGCTGGCTGGTCGACATATTCATGCGGCGCATTCTACCGGAACGCAAACTCCGGGGTCTGTTTCGAAGTGTGAGTTGCGGGTGGCGGGTGTCGGCGGCGATGGTGGCCGGCTTTGCCGGCCGCGCCGGGACTGGGGGAGCGGGATATTGGCGCGCCGCGAGAAAAAGCCAGCACGGTGACGGGCGGCGGCGCGACCAATGGAAGGGGCGGCTGTCGCCGCCCGCCTTCAAACTCAGCCGCGATGCACGGACAGACCCGCAAACGACTGTGCGACCGGCATCAGCTCGATCGTGTTGATGTTGACGTGAGCCGGGCGCGTGGCGATCCAGTAGATTGAATCGGCGATGTCTTCGGCCGTCAGCGGCTGCACGTTTTCGTAGACCTTGGCGGCCTTGTCGTCGTCGCCGCGATAGCGCACGTTCGAGAATTCGGTGCCCCCGCACAGACCCGGCTCGATGTCGGTCACGCGCAGCGCGGTGCCGGCGAGGTCGGCGCGCAGGTTCAGGCTGAACTGGCGCACGAACGCCTTGGTCGCGCCATACACGTTGCCGCCTGCGTACGGCCAGCGGCCCGCCACCGAACCAAGATTGAAGATATGTCCGCGATTGCGCTCGACCATGCCGGGCAGCAGCGCATGCGTGACCTGCACGAGGCCCGTGCAATTGGTCTCGATCATGGTGTTCCATTCGTCGAGGCTCGCCTTGTGCGCCGGCTCGGTGCCGAGGGCGAGGCCGGCGTTGTTGACGAGCACGTCGATTGCGGCGAAGTCGGCCGGCAACGAGGCCGGCACGGCTTCGACGGCGGCGCGGTCGCGCACGTCGAGCTCGTACGGCAGCAGCGCGGCGCCGAGTTCGTCGGCGAGTGCCTGGAGACGGTCCTTGCGGCGAGCAGTGGCGACGACACGATGGCCGCCCTTGACGAACGAGCGGGCGATGGCAGCGCCGAAGCCGGCCGACGCTCCTGTGACAAACACGATCATTGCAGTTCCCTGGTCGGTAAGAGACAAAGGCCCCAAGCCTACTTCCAATGCCGCGCTGCGGCAAGGATGCACGAGCCGGATCGGCGGCTGCCGCGGCGGCGCGCAACGGGTGCGCGGCGCGGTCGGGGTGCTTTCGTCAGATGGTTGCGCAGCGGGGTCGCCAGACCGTCCGCAGGGCCCGCCAGCAGCCGCCGGAGCGCCCGCAAGTCGGTTGCCTATTCGGGCCTCTTCCAATACACTAACGCGCTCGACCCTGCGTGACTGGCGATAGAACCGAGTCGTCCGACTCAGCCGATTCAACCAATCGGGTTCAAGGTGGAACAACCCACCGTGAAGCGCAGGGTGCCGTTTTGCCGTTCGCCTGGGCAGCCGTGAACCGCGCGCATTAATCTGCGCTGACGGTGGCTGGCCTGCCTCGCGTATGCGGCGACTCTCCACTCGCCAAGTCAGGGCAAGCCTCGCCGCCCACAGCGCTGCGTACCCCGCTGTGTACCCTCTACGCAGGATTCGGCGCACGATCCGGTCAACCTGAAAACACTCAACGGAACCCGTATGTTTGACAGAGCCCAAAGCACCATCGCCAACGTCGATCCTGAACTCTGGAAGGTCATCGAGCAGGAAAACCGCCGTCAGGAAGAGCACATCGAACTGATCGCGTCGGAAAACTACACGAGCCCGGCCGTGATGGCCGCGCAAGGCTCGCAACTCACCAACAAGTACGCCGAAGGGTATCCGGGCAAGCGCTACTACGGCGGCTGCGAATACGTCGACGTCGCCGAGCAGCTGGCGATCGACCGCGTGAAGCAGCTGTTCGGCGCCGAAGCCGCGAACGTGCAGCCGAACTCGGGCTCGCAGGCCAACCAGGGCGTGTTCTTCGCAATGCTCAAGCCGGGCGACACGATCATGGGCATGAGCCTCGCCCACGGCGGCCACCTCACGCACGGCTCGCCGGTCAACATGTCGGGCAAGTGGTTCAACGTGGTCAGCTACGGCCTGAATGAAGCCGAAGACATCGACTACGACGCCGCTGAAAAGCTCGCCCAGGAACACAAGCCGAAGCTGATCGTGGCGGGCGCATCCGCATTCGCGCTGCGCATCGATTTCGAACGCATGTCGAAGATCGCGAAGTCGGTTGGCGCCTACTTCATGGTCGACATGGCGCACTACGCCGGTCTGATTGCCGCGGGCGTCTATCCGAACCCGGTGCCGCACGCCGATTTCGTCACCACCACCACGCACAAGAGCCTGCGCGGCCCGCGCGGCGGCGTGATCCTGATGAAGGCCGAGTTCGAGAAGCAGATCAACTCGGCAATTTTCCCGGGCATCCAGGGCGGTCCGCTGATGCACGTGATCGCCGCGAAGGCCGTCGCGTTCAAGGAAGCACAGTCGCCGGAATTCAAGGCGTATCAGCAGCAGGTCGTCGAGAACGCCCGTGTGCTCGCTGAAACGCTGGTCAAGCGCGGTCTGCGCATCGTGTCGGGTCGCACGGAAAGCCACGTGATGCTGGTCGACCTGCGTGCGAAGAAGATTACCGGCAAGGCTGCGGAAGCGGCACTCGGCGCGGCGCACATCACGGTCAACAAGAACGCGATCCCGAACGATCCGGAAAAGCCGTTCGTGACCTCGGGTATCCGCGTGGGTTCGCCGGCGATGACCACGCGCGGCTTCGGCGTGAAGGAAGCCGAGCAGGTCGGCAACCTGATCGCCGACGTGCTGGACAACCCGGAAGACGCCGCGACGATCGAGCGCGTGCGCGCGCAAGTCGCGGAGCTGACCCAGCGCTTCCCGGTTTACGGCTAAGCCGTCATGCATTGCCCCTTCTGCCGCCACGCCGATACGCAGGTCGTCGACTCGCGCGTATCCGAAGACGGCGCGACGATTCGCCGGCGCCGCCGCTGCCCGGCCTGCGACAAGCGTTTCACGACGTATGAGCGGGTCGAGCTGGCGTTGCCGTCGGTCGTCAAGAAGGACGGCACGCGCACGGAATTCGATCGCCGCAAGATCGTCGCGAGCATGCAACTGGCGCTGCGCAAGCGGCCAGTTGCGGTGGACGCGATTGAAGCGGCGGTCGCCCGCATCGAGTATCAGCTGCTCGGCAGCGGCGAGCGCGAGGTGCGTAGCGAGCGCCTCGGCGAACTCGTGATGAACGAGTTGCGCGCGCTCGACACGATCGCTTACGTCCGCTTCGCCTCCGTATACCGGCGCTTCGAAGACGTCTCCGAATTCGAGGACGTGATCGAGGAATTTCGCCGCGCCTCTTCCCCGCCCAAACCTTCCCGCAAGCGCTGAGCGCACGTGTGCCGCAGCTGAGCTGCGGTCATTCGCATCCATCGCCTCGCGCATTTCGCGCTTTTCTTCACGCATCGCTTCTCCCGCCTCCGTGATCGATCGTCACGTGCATTGTTGCGTGCGCTAACGTCTGAATGCCACCTGGCCATTCGGACGATGGTCGGCGCGCTCGCAAATCGCTAGATTGGCTGCATCCGTTCGAAACGCTCAGGGATGCAGATGAAAATCAAGGGAACTCGCCGGCCATCGCGCGCCGGTTTCACGCTCGTCGAGACGCTGGCGGTGATAGCACTGGTGATGCTGATGGCGGTGATGGCGATGCCGTCGTTCGCCGCATGGCATATGCGAGATCAGGTCGACTCGCGCTCGAAGGCGCTGCTGTCCACCTTCGCGTATGCGCGCAGCGAGGCGCTGCGGCGCGGCGCGCGCATCACGGTGTGTCGCGTCGATGCCGCGCGCGTCTGTCTTGCGTCGGGCCAACCCTGCGCCGACGGCGTCGCCGACTGGGCCTGTGGTTGGGCCGTATTCGCCGAACGCGGCGGCAAGCCGGCGTTGTTGCGCGCGCAGCCGGCGCTCGCGGCGGTGAGCATCGCCGGCGTGCAGACGGATATGACGTTCACGCCGCCCGCAGGGCAACTGATCGGCGCGTTTCGAAGTTTCGATATCGCGCCGCGCAGCCCATCGAAGTCGATGCAGGGAAACCCGTGGCGGCGCTGCATCAGTGTCGCGGCAGGAGGTCGCGCGCGGATCTCGGAGGGCGCGTGTGGAGCGACGTCATGAGATGGCCCGCATTCAGTACTGGTGTGCGTGCGCAAGCGTCGGCATCTGGCGGCAGTTCGTTGATCGAGGTGATGCTGGCCGTCGCGTTGGTCGCGGTAAGCGCGCTGGGGTTGATCGCGGCGCAGGTGTGGACCGCACGTGAAGCGCACGCAATGTCGCTGCGCGAGAGCGCCACGTGGATAGCCGACTCGATCGCCGAAGCGACGCGCACGCCTTCCGTGGGCAATGCCGCACTCGATCAATCGAGCGGGTGGGCGAATGTTCTGCTGCCGCAAGGCGACGCATCGATCGGCGAGAGCGGCGTGGTCGCGTCGGCGCGGGTGACGTGGGCGTCCGTGCGAGACCGGCCCATTGCGGGCGATGGGATCGGGCCGCCGGCGGAGCCTTGCGGCGACGTCGATGCACCGGCCGGATCGTCGTGTGTCGCGTTGGCGTTCGCGAAATGAAGCGGCCGCATTGCCCACGCGGTCACACGCTGGTCGAATTCCTGATCGCGATGGCGCTTGGGCTGATCGTGACCGCGGGCGCCGTGTCTCTTTACACGGCGCAGCGCAACGCGTTCGTGCAGGCGAGCAACGCGACCCGGATTCGCGAAGCCGGCTTGACCGCGCTGATGCTGATCGGCCAGCAATTGCAGATGGCCGGCTTCGTCCCTGCCGACGTCGTTGGCTATAACGCGGCGCCTGCGCTGTTCGGCTGCTCGGGCGGTCGCCCGACCGGCGCCGACGACAACCTCGCTTGCACCACGTTGAGTACAGGCTCCGATGGCGTCGCGGTCCGTTACGTCGCAGACGTCGTATCGACGTGGCCATCGTCGAGCGGGCAGGTCACCGACTGTGTCGGCCAGGCCGTCAAGAGCAGCGATGCAGTCCTTGGCGATCAGGGCGCGCCGGTGGTCAATCGATACTTCGCCAACGTCAGCGGCTCGACCGGCGAGCCGGAGCTTTACTGCGTCGGCAGCGGCAATGCCGGGTCCGCGCAGCCGCTGGTCGAAGGCGTCGAGCGCGTGCGGTTGCGCTACTGGCTGGGCGGGGCGGCCAATGCTGTGAATGCGTCGGCCGTCGCGGCGGATCAATGGACGAACGTCGTCGCGGTGGATGTCAGCGTGCTGGTGCGCGGCGCGCCGCAAGGACGGCGCTCGAAGTACGTCGATTGCGATGGCGTGAGTACGCTCGGCAGCGACTTGCGGCCTCGACAGGCGTTTTCGCGCAGAGTGGCGCTGCGCAATCGCGCGGAGGTGTCGTCGTGATAAACCGTGACTCAGCAACGCAACGCTGTCGCGCGTACGACATATGCGGCGGGGCAAGTGCAAAAGCGAAACGCTTAGTTAGGCGAAGTTGTCGGGACGGTGTCCGACGCGCACATCAACGCGGTGTCGTGCTAGCTATCGTGCTGTTGATCTCGGCCATGATGCTCGCCACGTCCGCGATCTGGTTCGAAACATCGCTCGCAGCCGCTCGCGCGGCGACCAATGCGCGCGACTATCTGCAAGCTTTCCATGCGGCCGACTCGGCGCTGAGCTTGTGCGCGCGCAACGTGCAATCGGCACCTGGCGACGCGCCCAATGGGCCGCTAACATCCGGTGAGCCGGCTCAATGGAGGCTTGTGGCCGCGTTCGACGCAGGCGCCATCACGCCTGTGCCGCAATGGCCGGGATCATCGCGTGCGCCGCAATGCCTGATCGAGCCTTGGCGTCTCTCGACTCGACCCAACGCGAGCGCTTATCTGCTCACCGCGCGCGGCTTCGGGCAGAGCGGCGAGTCACAGGTCTGGTTGCAGATGGAACTGGTGACCGAGGATGGCACGATCGAGCGTCATTGGCGGCGCATTGCCGCGAGACCATTTTGAGGAACGCACCGACTGGACACGTATGAAAAGGCCGAACACATCCGCATTCACGCTGCTCGAACTCGTGATCGCGCTCGCGATTGCCGCCACGCTCGCCGCGTTTGCGATCCCTTCGTATCGAAGCCACATCGCGCGCACCCATCGCATCGACGCGGCGTCGGCGTTATATCGGGCTGCGCAATTCGTCGAGGCCGCGGCGAGCGATGGCGTGCCGGCCTTGCCACCGGGCATCGATCAGGCGCCGCAGTTCGGCGCGCCGGTGTATCGCGTGCGCGTGCTGCCCGCGGACGATACGAACGGCGGCTATTCGATCGAAGCGGTTCCAGCGGAAGCGGGCCCGATGCGCGATGACCCGTGCGGCGCGTTCACGCTGGACGCGACAGGTCAGCGAGGCAATAGAAATGACACGAGCGGCGCGGCGCCCACGAGCAGCGAATGCTGGAATACGGGTTAGCGGGTGAATTGAAAACCGACGCGCGCAGCCTTGCGAGCGAGACATCCGAGAGTTCGCAGATCGCAGCCACTCGCAGCGGCCAGGACCTCAATAGCCGCTTCTCGTCGAATCGGCCTGCTCTGCCGCCGACTGCGCCGTAGCGGAAGCCGCCGCGGCCGCCCGCGCCGCCGCCGACTCGTTATTCATCTGTTGCCAGACCCGGACCGCTTCCCACGCGCCGAGCGCAAGGCCGCCCCACTTGAGCGCGGGCCTCGCGCTCCTGATGACCGTCGCGCGCAGCGGTTTGGCGAGCAACAGCGAAACGATCGAGCTGATCAACGGGTACTGCTTGAGCAATGCGCCGATCGTGCCCGCGTTGAGCACGCTCGCCTTCGGCCCTTTGCCGACGCGCAAGCCGCCGAAGCCGGGGATCACGAACTTGAGCCAGCTGAAATGCGTGACGGCCCGGCGCAGTTCGAAGGCGGCCTGCGCGAGCTCGACGCGTTCGACATCCGCGCGCACGAGCAGCAATTCCTTGCGCAGCGCCCGCAGATGCGGGGCGCTCAGATCCTTCGACGGATGGCGCTTGTTACGAAAGGCTGTATCGGGACGGGATGGGCTCATGGCGTGTCGGCGGGAGTGGAGGTGAGGCGATGGATCGGATGCAGACAAACTTGCCCATCAGTCGCGGCTGCGAAACGCTTCGCGATCCTTTTCGAACTCGGCGAGGGTCGCTTCGAATACCAGCGGCGCATTGCGCAAACCGCTGCGCGCCTTCAGCGCACAGGCGAGCCCAGCAATCGCGTAGACCGCGGTGATGCCGGCAAGCGCCTGCCATCGGTAGGTGTCCCAGAAGGCAATGGCGACGAGTGCGGTCAACGCGATCAAGGCCATCGTGGCGAGCATCATCGCGGCAAGGCCGAGAAACAGCACGCCGAGCAGGCGGTCTTTTTCCTCGGCGAGTTCGATGCCCACCAGTTCGAGCCGCGTCTGCAGAATCGCAAACACGGAACTGAGAATACGGCGCAACGGGCTGTGTTCTGCGCGCTGCGAGTGTGTTTCGGTCGTCATGGCTGTGGGCGTTGCGCGTGAGGGCCTGGCCAGCGCGCACGCGCGCCAGCAGAAGGGGACCGGCGAGGCTCGCGCCGGTCCGCCCGTATCGCCGGTGCGCCGGACATGCCTGCTCCGGCGGATTCATCGGCCTTTACTTGCGATTGATCAGCAGACCGACCACCATGCCGATGCCGGCGGCGATACCGATGGACGCCCACGGATGTTCGTGCACGTAGTCGTCGGTAGCGCGGGCAGCCTTCTTCCCTTTTTCGACGACCACGACCTGAACGTCGGCTGCTTTTTCTTTCGCCTGCTTCAGGCGCGTCAGCGCGGTCTCGCGCAGTTCGGACGCGCGTTCGCCGGTAGCGCTCGCGGCCTGTTTCAGCAGGTCTTCAGCGTCCGCGAGGACGGTTTTGATATCCGACATCAATCTCTCCTTGTTGACTTCCGACATTGACAGCTCCCTTTGTCTCACGCTACGCGTAAATCGTAACCAAAGAAACGGTCGCTGGCGAGCCTAGTGCCGGTTGCCGGCCACCGACGCACGATCCGTTCCCGGCAGCGCGTGGCGACACCAGGTTGAGGGCACTTTGCTCCAGACCGGTATCGGATTGAGTTGATCTGTCCCGCAAAGTTTCCATCAAACCGGAGAAAATTACAAAAACGCATAAAGTACTGACGCGATCTTGGTTCGCCATGTACCACCGCGGCCTTATGCTTTATCGTGACGGGCCGTCGCGGGCACACGCCCGCGACCATATCTGGATACGTTCCGAATACCTACAGGAGATGCACTATGAGTCTACGTCTTGGCGACATTGCGCCGGATTTCGAACAGGAGTCGAGCATTGGCCGTATCAGTTTTCACGACTGGCTCGGCAATAGCTGGGGCGTGCTGTTCTCGCATCCTGCCGACTTCACGCCGGTCTGCACGACCGAGCTGGGCCTGACCGCGAAGCTTGCAAGCGAGTTCGAAAAGCGCAACGTGAAGACGATCGCGTTGTCGGTAGACAGCGCGGAGTCGCACAAGGAGTGGATCAAGGACATCAACGAGACGCAGGCCGCCAACGTCGGTTTTCCGATTCTCGCGGACGGCGATCGCAAGGTCTCCCAGCTTTACGACATGATTCATCCGAACGCGAACGAAACGTTCACCGTGCGTTCGCTGTTCGTCATCGATCCGAATAAGAAGGTGCGTTTGATCATCACGTATCCGGCGAGTACCGGCCGCAACTTCGACGAAGTGCTGCGCGTGATCGATTCGCTGCAACTGACCGACAGTCACTCGGTCGCGACGCCGGGCAACTGGAAGCAGGGCGATGACGTCGTGATCGTGCCGTCGCTGAAGGACGAAGAAGTGATCAAGCAGAAATTCCCGAAGGGCTACAAGGCACTGCGTCCGTACCTGCGCATGACGCCGCAGCCGAACCAGTAAGCTGCGCGGCATCAAACAGAAAAGCCGGTTCGAATGAACCGGCTTTTTTTGCACCATCGGAACGCCAGCATCGGCATCAGAAGAACGCCTGAATACCCGTCTGCGCACGGCCGAGGATCAGCGCATGAACGTCGTGGGTGCCTTCGTAGGTGTTGACGACCTCGAGGTTCACCAGATGGCGGGCGACGCCGAACTCGTCCGAAATACCGTTGCCACCGAGCATGTCGCGCGCGAGGCGGGCGATGTCGAGCGCTTTGCCGCACGAATTGCGCTTCATGATCGACGTGATTTCGGTGGCGGCCGTGCCTTCGTCCTTCATGCGGCCGAGGCGCAGCACGCCTTGCAGCCCGAGCGTGATTTCGGTCTGCATATCGGCGAGCTTCTTCTGGATCAACTGGTTCGCGGCAAGCGGCCGGCCGAACTGCGTGCGATCGAGCACGTACTGCCGCGCGATGTGCCAGCATGCTTCCGCCGCGCCGAGCGCGCCCCAGGCGATGCCGTAGCGCGCCGAGTTCAGACATGTGAACGGACCGCGCAGGCCGCTGACGCCCGGCATGATGTTCTCTTCCGGCACGAACACATCGTCGAGCACGATTTCACCGGTGATCGACGCGCGCAGCCCGATCTTGCCGTGGATCGCCGGCGCCGACAGACCCTTCCAGCCCTTCTCGAGAATAAAGCCGCGGATGTGGTCCTTGCCGTTTTCCTCGAGCTTCGCCCACACGACGAACACGTCGGCGATCGGCGAATTGGTGATCCACATCTTCGAGCCCGACAGCGAATAACCGCCATTGACCTTCTTCGCGCGCGTGACCATGCTGCCCGGATCGGAGCCGTGGTTCGGCTCGGTCAGGCCGAAGCAGCCGATCCACTCGCCGCGCGCGAGCTTCGGCAGATATTTTTCCTTCTGCGCGTCCGAGCCGAACTCGTAAATCGGCACCATCACCAGCGACGACTGCACCGACATCATCGAGCGATAGCCGGAGTCGACACGTTCGACTTCACGCGCGATCAGCCCGTACGCGACATAGTTCAGACCGGGGCCGCCGTACTGTTCGGGAATCGTCGGGCCGAGCAGGCCGAGTTCGCCCATTTCGCGAAAGATCCCGACATCGGTCTTTTCATGGCGGAACGCTTCGAGCACGCGCGGCAGCAGCTTGTCCTGCGAGTAGGCCGCGGCGGCGTCGCGCACCATGCGTTCGTCTTCGGTCAACTGCTGATCCAGCAGCAACGGATCTTCCCAGTGAAACTGCGCGGCTACGGCCATGACGTATCTCCTGATTTCACGCTCAGAACAAGCTTGACTTGAGTTCCGCGTTGCGAAACAATGTTTTGCAAACGACGCCCGAGTGTAGCACCCTATGACGCTGCCATCCACTTTCTCCGCTCCGCTCGACGAACGCAAATTCGTCGTCGCCCTTGCCCGCGGGCTGGACCTGTTGCGCGCGTTCCGGCCGGGCGACACGATGCTCGGCAATCGCGATTTCGTCGAACGCACGGGTTTGCCGAAGGCAACCGTGAACCGGCTCGCCTACACGCTGACCGTGCTCGGCTATCTGCGGCTCGACGAAAGACACGGCAAATATGCGCTCGACGCGGGCGTGCTGTCGCTCGGCTTCGCGCTGCTATCGGGCAGCGACATGCTCGAACTCGCGCGCCCGCACCTGCGCAGCCTCGCGCGCGAGGTCGGCGCGGCGGTTTCGCTCGGGTGCCGGGATGGGCTCGACATGGTGTATCTGGAGACGATTCGCAGCGAGACCGCGTTGACGCTCGGCCTCGCATCCGGCTCGAAACTGTCGATGCTGACGAGTTCGATGGGCCGCGCGTATCTCGCCGTGCAGCCGCTCGACGCGCGTACCGCGTTACTCGCGGAACTGAAAAAAGCGGCAGGCAGGGCAGGGGCGATGCTGGTCGCCGAAGCCGAACAGGAGATCGCCGCGTTCGCGACGGAGCGCTGCTGCTACTCGTTTCGCGCGTGGCATGACGACGTGAACGCGGTCGCGGTGCCGTTTCGCGAGCCGCGCGAAAACCGCTGGCTCGTGCTCAGCTGCAGCGGGCCGGCATCATCGATGGGGGAGGAAGTGTTTCGCGAGAACGTCGCGCCGCGCCTGAAGGCGCTCGCGGCGCGGCTAGGGGAGCCGGGCTGAGGGATGGCCGGGGCGCCCGGGTCAACCGGCCCCGCCGTGTCACGCCGCGCGATCGTGATAATGCGCGTTGAACAATGGCCCTTGCACGAACCGCACGTCGTACTGCTGTAGCGCGGAGAACTGCGTCTCGTCCATCACGCGATTGAAAATCAGCGGCACCCGCAGCCGGCCTGCGTAGCCGACGAGCGGCTTCACGGTCGCATCGCGCAACGCGGCCGCCGCATCCATCTTGATGAAATCGAGCCGTGCGGTTTCCGATACCGACAGGATCTGCCCCGCGTTCGACAGATTGCCCGCCACCTTGAAGCCGTAGTGCTGATAGCTGCGCGTCAGATAGCCCAGAAACGTCTTGTGCGCGACCGCCGCCGCCGGCAGCTCGATGACGATGCGCGTCGGACTCAAATTGAACGACGTCAGCACGCTCGAAAAATGCCGGCCGTGGTCGTACTTCACGCTCTTCAACAGCCTCTCGTGCACGCGTAGAAACAGCAGCCCATGCCGCTGCGGCCCGAAGAAGTTGATTGCGTGCAGCGCGCGCGACATACGATCCAGCGCGACCAGCTGCTGATCGTCGGCGATGTTGTCGAACGGATCGAACACGTCGAACGGCGGTGCGCCGAGCCGGTGCGTGACCGCCTGAAAGCCGAGCTCGTCACCGAAGCGGTCGACCCCTTCCGCGCCGCATGACAGCGACTGCGCGAGCCCATGCACGCTGATGTCGAAGATCGGCTCGTAGGCGCTCGTGAGCTCGATGCCGTCGAAATGCGCGAGCGCAATGCCGGCGTGCGCGCCTTGTCCCATGGCCAGATGCTCGCCGAGAAACGGGTGATGAGCGGCGCGGGCGATCAGATCGGGGATGGTCGGCGAAATCATGAAGGCGAATGAAAGGCGACGATGAACGCGCACCGGGCGCGTGGCTGCGCGACGCGATGGCCGCATCCATTGATGGTAGCAGTACGCGCCCTGCGCAGATTAACAAAATGCTCATAACGTTATTGGCCTAACGCTTATTGGCCGGGGCTCAGCGCGCAATCACGAGGTTGGCACGCACGTTTCCAGGGGTATACGTTAGTTTCACTATTCGTAATTCGTTTTACTATTCGTAAAACCTGATTCCGCCCAATTCGAGGGAGGCCCCAATGAGTGACCAACCCGCCGCCAATGTGATCGAAGTCGAGCGCGTGCTTGCCGAAACGCATCGCCCGACTTTTCAGGCGATGCTGCTCGCGCTGTGCGGGCTGTGTCTGCTGATCGACGGCTTCGACGCGCAAGCGATGGGCTATGTCGCGCCCAGCGTGATCGCCGAATGGCATGTCGCGAAAACCGCGCTCGGCCCCGTCTTTAGCGCGAGCCTGTTCGGCATGCTGCTGGGCGCGCTCGGGCTGTCGGTACTGGCCGACCACATCGGCCGCCGGCCGGTGCTGATCGGCGCGACGTTCTTCTTCTCGCTGTCGATGCTCGCCACGCCGTTCGTCGCGACGATTCCCGCGCTGATCACGCTGCGCTTCATCACCGGTCTCGGGCTCGGCTGCATCATGCCGAACGCGATGGCGCTGGTCGGCGAATTCTCGACGCCCGCGCATCGGGTCAAGCGCATGATGTTGGTGTCGTGCGGCTTCACGCTCGGCGCGGCGCTCGGCGGCTTCGTCAGCGCCGCGCTGATTCCGGCCTACGGCTGGCGCGCGGTGTTCTGGGTCGGCGGCGCGGTGCCGTTGCTGCTCGCGTTCGCGATGCTGGCGACGCTGCCGGAGTCGCTGCAGTTTCTGGTGCTGAAAGGGCGCAGTGCGCGCGCAGCGAGCTGGCTGGCGAAGTTCGACCCGGCCTTGCCGATCAACGCGAACACGCGCCTCGTCGTCAGCGAAAAGCGCAACGACGGCGCGCCGGTCGCGGAGCTGTTCCGCGCGGGACGCGGTCCGGTCACGCTGATCCTGTGGGCGATCAGCTTCATGAACCTGATCGTGCTGTACTTCCTGTCCAACTGGCTGCCCACCGTGATGCGCGAAGCCGGCTACACGCCGGGCACGGCGGTGATCGTCGGCACGGTGCTGCAGACGGGTGGCGTGATCGGCACGCTGCTGCTCGGCTGGTTCATCGAGCGCATGGGTTTCGTGCGCGTGCTGTTCGCGTGCTTCGCGGTTGCCACGGTCGCGGTCGGCACGATCGGCGCGGTCGCGCATCTGCTGCCGTGGCTGCTCGTCGTCGTGTTCGCGGGCGGCTTTTGCGTGGTCGGCGGACAGCCGGCGGTCAATGCGCTCGCCGGGCATTTCTATCCGACCGCGCTGCGCTCGACCGGCATCGGCTGGAGTCTCGGCATCGGCCGGATCGGTTCGGTGATCGGGCCGCTCGTCGGCGGACAGCTGATCGCGCTGAACTGGTCGAATGCCGCGCTGTTTCATGCGGCGGCGGTGCCGGTGCTGTGCTCGGCGCTGCTGGTGGTCGTGCTCGCGGGCGCAACGCGGCAACCCGGGCGCGCGTCCGAAGCGGAGCCCGCCTGAGCCTGACTGCAAAGATCACGTAGCACCCGGGAAAGAATCGAGCAACTCGCGGAGAACCTTGTATGGATACCTCAACACGTACGCCGGCCGACCAACGCCTGCGACCTGAAATCGAGCCCGGCTATCAGTCGGGTTTCGCCAACGAATTCGCGACCGAGGCGTTGCCGGGCGCGCTGCCGACCGGCCGCAACTCGCCGCAGCGCGCGGCCTATGGTTTGTATGCCGAGCAGATTTCGGGCACGGCGTTTACGGCGCCACGCGGTCACAACCGTCGCTCGTGGCTGTACCGGATTCGCCCGGCGGCGATGCACAAGCCGTTCACGATGCTGCCGTCGGAGCGGCTCGTCGCGAACTTCGCCGAGGTGCCGCCGACGCCGCCGAACCAGCTGCGCTGGGACCCGCTGCCGATGCCGGGCGAGCCGACCGATTTCATCGACGGTTGGGTCACGATGGCGGGCAACGGCTCGGCAGAAGCGATGAGCGGTTGCGCGATCCATCTGTACGCGGCGAACCGTTCGATGCAGAACCGCTTCTTCTACAACGCCGACGGCGAACTGCTGATCGTGCCGCAACAAGGCCGCCTGCATATCGCGACCGAAATGGGCCGTGTCGATATCGAGCCGTTCGAGATCGCAGTGATTCCGCGCGGCGTGCGCTTCGCGGTCAGCCTGCCGGACGGCAGCGCGCGCGGCTATATCTGCGAGAACTTTGGCGCGCTGCTGCGTCTGCCGGAACTGGGGCCGATCGGCTCCAACGGTCTCGCGAATCCGCGCGATTTTCTGACGCCGCACGCCGCGTATGAAGACCGCGAAGGCGCGTTCGAACTCGTCGCGAAGATGAACGGCAATCTGTGGCGCGCGGACATCGGCCATTCCCCTCTCGACGTGGTCGCGTGGCACGGCAACTACGCGCCGTACAAATATGACCTGCGCCGCTTCAACACGATCGGCTCGATCAGCTTCGATCATCCGGACCCGTCGATCTTCCTCGTGCTGCAATCGCAAAGCGACACGCCGGGCGTCGATACGATCGACTTCGTGATCTTCCCGCCGCGCTGGCTCGCCGCCGAAGATACGTTCCGCCCGCCCTGGTTCCATCGCAACGTCGCGAGCGAGTTCATGGGGCTCGTGCATGGCGTCTACGACGCGAAGGCCGAGGGCTTCGTGCCCGGCGGCGCGAGCCTGCACAACTGCATGACGGGCCACGGTCCGGACGCGGACACGTTCGAGAAGGCGTCGCATATCGATACCTCGGTGCCGAAGAAGGTCGACGACACGATGGCCTTCATGTTCGAAACACGCACGCTGATCAAGCCGACGCGCTTCGCGCTCGAAACCGCGCAACTGCAGGCGCATTACTACGAGTGCTGGCAAGGCCTCGAGAAACACTTCAATCCGGAGCAACGATGAACGCGGTGAACGATCTCCAGGCGACGCTCGATGCGTCGCGCAAAAGCTGGATCGAGTCGGCCAACGAGCCGGCTAGCGACTTCCCGATCCAGAACCTGCCGTTCGGCATTTTCAGCGATCGTGGCAACGACGCGCGCCGCGTGGGCGTCGCGATCGGCGATCAGATCGTCGATCTCGGCGCGTTGCAGGCAGCGGGTCTGCTGAGCGTGCCGGCGCAGAACGTGTTCGCGCGCGATGCGCTGAACGATTTCATCGCGCTCGGCCGCGACGCATGGCGCAGCGTTCGAATCCAGCTGAGCCAACTGCTCGCGCGCGACACCGCGACGCTGCGCGACGATGCCGCGTTGCGCGCGAAGGTGCTGATGAGTCAGGCCGATGCGCGTCTGCATCTGCCGGTGCAGATTCCGGGCTACACGGATTTCTATTCGTCGAAGGAACATGCGACCAATGTCGGCTCGATGTTCCGCGATCCGAAGAATGCGCTGCTGCCGAACTGGTCGGAGATGCCGATCGGCTACAACGGACGGGCGTCGTCGGTGGTCGTGAGCGGCACGCCGGTGCGTCGTCCGAATGGTCAGCTGAAGCTGCCGGAACAGGAGCGGCCGGTGTTCGGCGCGTGCCGCAAGCTCGATATCGAACTGGAGACGGGTTTCATTATCGGCGGCGGCAATGCGCTGGGGGAGCCGATCGCGTGCGAGGACGCGGAAGCGCACATCTTCGGCATGGTGCTGCTCAACGACTGGAGCGCGCGCGACATCCAGCAATGGGAATACGTGCCGCTCGGTCCGTTCAACGCGAAAACCTTCGCGACGACGATTTCGCCGTGGGTCGTCACGCTCGATGCGCTCGAACCGTTTCGCGTCGCGCAGCCGGTGCAGGAGCCAGAGCCGCTCGCGTATCTGCGGCATCGAGGAAAGCATGCGTTCGACATTCACCTCGAAGTGAGCTTGCGCGCGCCACGCGCGCGGCAAGCGAGCACGATCGCGCGGACCAACTTCAAATTCATGTACTGGACGATGGCGCAGCAACTCGCGCATCACACGGTGGCAGGCTGCAATACGCGGGTGGGCGACCTGATGGGCTCGGGGACGATCAGCGGGCCGACCGAGGATTCGTACGGCAGCCTGCTCGAACTGACGTGGAACGGCAAGAAGCCGCTGGAGCTGCAGGAGGGCGGTACGCGCACGTTCATCGAGGACGGCGATGAGTTGACGCTGGTCGGCTGGTGCCAGGGCGACGGGTATCGCGTCGGGTTCGGCGCGTGTGCCGGAGAGATTCTGCCGGCGCGAGAGTGAGCGCGCGGCAGTCACGATGAACGAGGGCCGGCAACGAATGCCGGCCCTCGTCGTTTGTGCGAGACCGTGGGCGCGCCGTGTCGCAATGACCCGGCGCGTCGTCCGCTTCACCCACCCAGCAAGCCGAACACGGCCACGCCGTTCGTCGTGCCGACATACACCTTGCCGTTCGCGATCATCGGTGTGATGAACTTGTTGCCGGTGCCGAATTGATCGCGCGTGCCCATCTGGTTGCTGTTGTAAAGCTCGTTGAGCGTGACCGGGTCGAACGCATGCAGTGCCGCGACGTTGCCGTTTTCGGCGGCCCATACGATGCCATTCGTCGTGCCATTCGCCGAGATGCTCGGCGTCGTGCCGGGATAGGCGAACGTCATCGCGCTTTGCGCGGTTGGGGTGATCGACAGCTTCGCATTGGTCACGGTGAATGCCTTCAGATGATCGCCGACCGAGCCGAAATACACGCGCCCGTTGAAATAGGCGGGCATGCCGAACTCGCCGCCGGCCAGCTGCGCGGGAATCTCCTGATAGATGTTGTCGGTCGTCGGGTTGAACTTGCCCATCGAATCGCGATTCAGCACGTAGATGGTGCTGTCCTTGCCCGCGCCGAGCGTCAGATGCTGCACGACGCCGTTCGCGTCGGTCAGGTCCGGCAGCACCAGTGCGCCGCCGGAGCCGAGGTCGATGTCGTCGTTGGACTCCTGCACGAGGTTCGTCATCGCGAAGTAGTCCGCGACCGACAGGCCGCCCGACGTGCCGAGCTTCAGGAACGTATTGCCGAAGTCGTTGTTGGCCGGAAAGCCGCTCGAGGTCATCGTCGTTTCGAAGGTGCCGTTCGCATCGAGCAGATAGATCGACGAGCCGTCCGACGCCGGTCCCGCGCCACTCATCCAGATCGCGCCGCCGATGCCGTTAGGCGTCACGTTGAGCACGGTGGTCTGCTGCAACGTGTCGGCGCCGTAGCCCATGATCCAGCCGGTATAGCCGCCGTGGTCGCAGTGCGAGGTCCATGATGTGTAAAGCGTGCTGCCGAGCAATAGCAGCCCCGCGCGCTCCGCGTACAACGACGTGGTGAACGGCAGGACTCCGTTCGTATTGCCCGCGCCAGTGCCCGGGTAAGAGGCGACGGCGACTTCGGTGGGACCGTTCAGCAGTTCGGCGCCGGTCGCGAGGTCGAGCGCGTGAATGCGATGATGGTAGCCGCCGGCCGCGTCCTTCGACATCGCGACGACATAGATCGTGCCGTGCGTGCCGCGCGAACGGTCGATCACCGGTGTCGAGGTGATGCCGATCGTGTTCACGATCTGGCTGCAGCCGAGATCGTCGCTCGGAGTTTCGCCGCTGCCGAGTGTGCGCACCTGCCACAGGGTCGCGCCGGTGTCGGCATCGAATGCGTACACGGTGTCGTTCTCGGTCGCGACGTATAGCACGTTGTGCGTGCCGCCTGCGATCGCCAGCGAAGCGACGAATAGCGGCTGCGCGTCGACCTTGCCGTCGACACTAAAGAAGCCGACCTTGCCGAACTTCGTCGCCGTCACGTTGGCGGGCGTCAGCGTGGATTCGCCGAGGTTCTGGCCGGTGCGCGCAATGTCGTTGTGATATGTGAGCACGTCCTGCACGGCTGCCGTGGATGTATCGCCCATCGACGTGCCCGAACCGCTGCCCGAGGTACCGGTGCCGGTGCCGCCGCTCGTGGTGCCACCGGTGGTGGTGCTGCCGCCGCTTGCCGCGGCTGGGGTCGATGCGCCGGATGAGGCGCTGCCGCCGGCGCTCGTGCCCGTCGGGGCACTGCTGTTTCCGCCTCCGCCGCCTCCACAGTTTGCGGCGACGATCGCGGCTACCGCGATCGCCGTGCCCAACAGGCTGGCACGGAGCAACAAGCGCATCGAGACCATGGCGGACTCCCCGTTGCTTGCGGTGGCACCACCAAATATGGGCCGTGTCGAGTGCCCGCGCAACGTGGGTTGAAGATTATCACCCGGCGTATAGATCGTAAAAGCCAGCAACTAGCGTCTAATCGTCAACTCGCCGCCCGCAGCGTGATCCGCCGACGCTCCCACCACGCCGCCACCAGAAACGCGAGCGCCGCGCACAACAGCACGCCGATCACCGCATCGTGGCCGACCGTTTTCATCAACGCGCCGGCGACGAGCGGGCCGCCGAAGCTCGCCGCGCTCCACGACGCGCCGACCAGCGAACTCGCCGACACCAGCGCGACACCGCGAAAGCGCTCGCCGCAGGCCACCAGCGACAGCGTGTAGATCGCGCCCGCGGCCGCGCCGAGCACGTACAACAGCGGCCAGCGCAGCCACGGCAAGCCGACTGCCCACGGCAGCAGCGGCAACAACGCGACGACCACGATGCCGCAGCCGATATGCACCCGTTCGCGACCGAGCCGGTCGGCGAGCCAGCCGATCGGAAACTGCATCGTCGTGTCCCCGAGCAGCAGCGCGGACGCGAACAGCACGGCCACTTCGCTCGAAATGCCATGCGACATCGCGAACAGCGGCAGCAGCGATAGCGCGATCGTGTCAAACAGAGCGAAGAAGCCGGTGCCAATCACGAGCGCGGGCATGCGCGGCAGTACGCGACGCCAGCCGCCATGCTCGGCGTGTTCTTCGCTCGATGCATGCGGCGTGGCGCGGATCGCCGCGAGCAGCGGCAGCGCGAGCAGGAAGATCGCGCCGCACAGCAGAAAGCGTCCCTGCGTGAAGCCCGCGATCTGGCTCACCAGCACCGGCCCCGACATCTGGAACAGCGTGAAGTTGGTCGCGTAGATCGCGATCACGCGGCCGCGCGACGCATCGTCGGCGAGCTGGTTGACCCACGCTTCGCCGATCGTGAACAGCAGCATCAGCGCCGCGCCGCACAGCACGCGCAGCAGCGCCCATAGCCACAGGTTCGCGGTGAGCTGCATCAGCGCGGTCGCGCAGGCCACCACCAGCACCGCGCCGACGATCACCTGACGGCCGCCGAAGCGCGCCGCGATCCAGCCGGCGAGCGGCACCACGGCGAGACCGCCGCCCGCCTGCGCGGCGGTCAACAGGCCGACCACGTCGGTGCCGTAACCGGCTTGGGCGAGCGCGAGGGCGGTGAGGGGAAGGGTGGCGCCGCTGCCGAGTCCGACGACGGCGACGCTCAGGATCAGCGCCAGGAAATCGCGGGTGAGGATGACTTTCATCGGCGGCGATGCTACTACGCGTGCGGGGGGCGCGCGATCTTCATCCCATCGGCGGATTGCCGCGTCGCGGCGGTATCGTCAGACCGCTCAGACGGATTTGCGTGAGACGCTCGTCGTCATCGACGCCGATCGCGAGCGTTGGCGCAATACCGTACCAGTGAGACACGTTACCCCACGACAGATAAAGGGTGCCGTCGCGAGGCTCGTAAAAGACCTCCGGCGCGCCCATGTCGTCCGCATGTCCGTGGGCGTCGAATTCTGACTCGATGTGTGGAGTTTCGTCGCTTGGCTCTGCCAGTTCGGACGTGCGGACGGCCCATCGCTCAGGATTGGTGTAAAAGTCCAATCCGGTCAATCGGTGATGCTGGTCGACAAGCATCGATAAGGTGCCCGCCGTGAGGACATAACGGGGCGCGCCAATGTGGAAGCGTGCATCCAGCAAGTCGCTGAGATTGTTTTGCGGGTCCGGCGGCGCAGCCAAAGGCGGATATGTGACCTCACAGGTCAGCGTAGAGCTCTGTTCATCCCACCGCATGACGGCGGAAACGCCGGTGGCAGGGGTAGTCGTGTAGACGATGGGATGCTTCATCGAAGAGATTTATAGGCAAAGTGCAGAATGGTGTGATCGCTTTCTCGAACCACGACTTCGGCCGGCAAGCTCACCCCGCCACCGCCACCCGCCGCTCGATCGACACCGACCACAACGTCAGCAACAGCGCACCCAGCGCGGTCGCGACGCCGACCCACGGCAGCGTCGTCAGCGGCGCGCCAGCGCCGATCGCCATGCCGCCGAGCCACGCGCCGGTCGCGTTGCCGAGGTTGAACGCGCCCTGATTCAGCGTCGACGCAAGATTCGGCGCATGACTCGCGCGATCGACGATCAGCATCTGCAGCGGCGGCACGATCGCGAATGCGAGCACACCCCACACGAACACGGTCAGCATCGCCGGAATGCGCGCGTGCATCGTGCCCGCGAACACGCACAGAATCACGACGATCGCCATCAGGAACGCGAGCAGCGACGGCATCAGCCGCCAGTCCGCGAGCTTGCCGCCGAGCGTGCTGCCGACCGTCAGACCGAGGCCGAACAGCAGCAGCACCAGCGTGACCGCGTGCGGCGTGAAGCCGGTCACGTCCTCGAGAATCGGCGTGATGTAGGTAAAGGTCGAAAACAGGCTCGCCGACGCAAGCACGCTGATGCCGAGCACCATCAGCACCTGCGGGCTCTTCAGCACGCTGAACTCGCGCACGAGGCTCGCCTTGTGCATCTTGATCTTCGCAGGCAGGCACACCGCGAGCGCGGCCGCCGCCAGCACACCGATGCCGGTCACGGCCCAGAATGTGGCGCGCCAGCCGACCGCCTGGCCGAGCGCGGTGCCGAGCGGCACGCCGAGCACATTGGCGAGCGTGAGGCCGGTGAACATCAACGCGATCGCCTGCGCGCGGCGATTCGGCGCGACGAGGCCTGCCGCGACCACCGAGCCGATGCCGAAAAACGCGCCGTGGCAGAACGCCGTGACGATGCGCGCGGCCATCAGCACCGCGTAACCCGGCGCGATCGCGCACAGCAGATTGCCGACGATGAACACGCCGATCAGGCTCATCAGCGCCTTCTTGCGGGGCATGTTGGCGACCGCGATCGCGACGATCGGCGCGCCGATCGTCACGCCGAGCGCATACGCGGACACCAGCATGCCAGCCGCCGGAATCGACACGGACAGATCGCGCGCGACGTCGGGCAACAGCCCCATGATGACGAACTCGGTGGTACCGATTCCAAACGCGGCAACGGCAAGGGCAAGCAGAGGCAAAGGCATGGCGATGATGGGGCGTGTGGCGCGTGAAGCGGCGCGAAAAACAGGCGCCGGGCGGCCGTTTCCGAAGGCGGAAACGCTGTCGCCGGATAGGGGAAAACAGTAGGGGATTCTACCTAAGTCAAATCTGCCTTGCAGGCCGTCAGGGCGGCTGTTGTTTTTATGGAAAGCGGCGCTCAGTGTCGCGCCAGGTTGCGCTGCAGCGCCGCGCAGCCCGCATCCACCAGCATTTCGACCACGGTTGCGCGCTCGTCGGGCTTGAAGTCGCTGATCCAGATCACGCGGCAACGCGTGGGCGTGTCGGCGACGACCTGCAACGTCGAGTGATGATGCTCGAAGCGTCCGCCGCCCACCGAGTAGGCGAGCCGCAGGTGCGCATCGTCGACGGCGATCACGCGTTCCTCGACCACGGTGCCGTCGGCGAACGTGACCCAGCGCAGCTCGCCTTCCATGCGCGCCTCGGTCAGCACGCCCGCGAACGCGCGGGCGACGTCGGCGGGATCGCGCAGCGCGGCCCATGCATCGGCCGCGGCGGTTTCCACGGCGATTTCCCGGTAGATCGTAGCCATCGCAGTTCCTCTCTTCGATTCAGGTAAGCATGTCTCAACGATTGGGCGGCGCCGGCTGATCCGCGTCGAACCTGTCGCCATGACGGCCCGCGCCCGACGCAAAGCGCGCCGCGCCCGCCACGCCCTCGGCGAAGACCGCCGCGTAGCCGCCCGCGCCTTCGCGCCGCAACGCCTCGGTGAGATCTTCAAGCGTGCTGTTCTCGAGCACGGAGCGGCGATCGGCGAGCAGCGCCGCCTGCGGAAACGCCGCGAGCTCCGCGGCCAGTTGCTCGGCGGCCGCGCGCGCTTCGCCCTTCGGCACCACGCGGTTGGCGAGCCCTAACGCGAGGGCTTCGCGCGCATCGACCGCGCGGCCGGTCAGGATCAGATCGAGCGCGCGCGACAAACCGATCAGCCGCGGCAGCCGGATCGTGCCACCGTCGATCAGCGGAATGCCGACGCGCCGGCAGAACACGCCGAGCACCGCGTCTTCCTCGACGACGCGCAGATCGCACATCGCGGCAAGCTCGAGTCCACCCGCGACCGCGTAGCCGGCGATCGCGGCGATCACCGGCTTGCTGAAGCGTGTGCGTGTCGGTCCCATCGGACCCGGGCCGCTGCCGTCGGCGTGCAGTTCGTTGCGGCGCGTGTCGTCGGTGAGTGCGCTCAGGTCGGCGCCCGCGCAAAACGTGCCGCCCGCCCCGAACAGCACGGCCGCGCGCCATGCGGGCTCGGCCTCGAAGCGGCTGAACGCGGCGCTCAATGCGTCGGCCACCTGGCGGTCGACCGCGTTGCGCCGCGCGGGCCTGTCCAGCACGATCGTCGCGACGCCGTTGACGTCATGCGATTCGATTCGCACGTGGCTATTGAAATGTTCGGTGGTTATCATCGTTATGTATACCTGAAGGGTATCTGAAGCGCCGTATTCGCCTGCTGATCAGGCGGGGTTGCCAACCGCTCATGCAGCGCAATTAATCCGGTAGGCCGTCATGTTTTCGTCACATCCGGCTCGTAGCGTGAGCGCTCTATTAATGCGCTGGCGTCCTGCCGTCAGCTTGCCGAGTGTGCCTTTGTCCCTGCCTTTGCCCAATTCATCCCCGGCCTCCGCACCGACCAGCGCCGAAACGGTCTGGATCGTGCCGTTGCGTCAGCATTCGTGGTACGACCATGTGCGTCTGAAGCGCGTATTCGTCACCGACGGCACGCGTCACCAGGTGGTGCTCGTCGATCTGCGCAAGCTGCTCGTGTGCGCGAATCGCGACAACACCGATTACGTGCTGAAGCCGGTCGCCGAATGGCACGCGGGCAAGGTCCCCGGCATTCGCGAGTTTCTCGATCCCGACAGCGCGCGCATTCCGCAGATGCCCTACGTGACGATCTCCACGCGACGAGCGCCGGGACTGCTCGGCTGGATCGGCATCGAGCGCGAGGGGGTGGTGGCGTTTCGCAACGGCCAGCATCGCGCGCGCTATCTGGCCGAGGCGGGCGCGCGCTGGTGTCCGGTCGAAGTGCACGAGCGCGAGGCGGCATTGCTGCGTGAGCTGTGCGGCGCGGCCGATGATGCCCGCACCGAGATTCGCGCGACCCAACTGGGCGACAGCGACGTCTGACTTTCGCGGTCCTCGGCAACTCCCATAGGCCCCGGTTATCACCGCTACCCCGCCTGCACGAGGTTGCGCGGCGTGCCCGCCTGCCACGCCGCGATGTTCGCGAGCGTGGTCTGCGCGATCTCGGTCATCGCCTCGCGCGTGAAGAACGCCTGGTGCGCGGTGACGATCACGTTCGGGAACATCAACAGACGCGCGAGCACGTCATCCTGCAGCGGCAGATTCGAATGATCCTCGAAGAAGATGCCGCCTTCTTCCTCGTACACATCGAGCCCGAGATGGCCTAGCTGGCCGTCCTTCAACGCGCCGATCAGGGCGTTCGCCTCGACGAGCCCGCCGCGCCCGGTGTTGATCAGCATCGCGCCGCGCTTCATCTTCGCGAGCGCGGCGCGGTTGATCAGATGATAGGTGTCGGGCAGCAGCGGGCAATGCAGACTGACGATGTCCGATTCGGCGAGCAAGGTATCGAGCGGCACGTAGCGCGCGCCGAGCGCGATCAGTTCGTCGGCGTGCGGCCCCGGGTCGTAGGCGAGCACCTGCATGCCGAAACCCGCCATGATGCGCCCGAATACCCGGCCGATGATGCCGGTGCCGATCACGCCGACCGTCTTGCCGTGCAGGTCGAAGCCGAGCAGCCCATGCAGCGAGAAGTCGCCTTCGCGCGTGCGCGCCACAGCGCGTGGCAGGCGCCGGTTCAGCGCGAGAATCAGCCCGACCGCGTGCTCGGCGACCGCATACGGCGAATAGGCCGGCACGCGCGCGACCGGCAGGCCGAGCCGCTCGGCCGCGGCGAGGTCGACGTGATTGAAGCCCGCCGAGCGCAGCGCGATCATGCGCGTGCCGCCCGCATGAAGCCGTTCGAGCGTGGCGGCGTCGACGTTGTCGTTGACGAACGGGCAGACCACGTCGTAGCCATGCGCGAGGATCGCGGTCTCGCTGTCGAGTGGGGATTCCTGGAAATGCAGTTCATAGCCATGCGCGGCATTGGCTTCGGTGAATGTATCGACGTCGTATTGACGACTGCTGAACAGGATCGTGCGCATATGAGGCTCCGAAGAAGCGTGCTTTAGACGTGATTTGCGAAGTCGGTTTTCGTAAAAAATAACATTGACAGGGGTGCCGAACTGCAATATCAAATAACGAGCATTCCGAACAAAGCATGTACAAACATGCGGCGAGAAACTGGCCAAACAGCAGATTATCTTTTCCACGATGTTAGGCGACTTCGCGATGAAAGAGTAACTGTCGGGCGTTCGGGAAATCGTTTCACCGCCGGCATTGCCTGGCGGTGCGTTCGTCCAGGCGCGCCGGTGCCCGCTGTGCGGCGCTTCCGGCATCCATTGCGTGGTTCTCCTGTCATCGCAGCGTTCTTTGAGGTGTCGTGCATCGCGCCCGTTGCCTGCGCGACGTCACCATCGCGTCACCTTGGTCAGACGGTTTGATTCGGTTTTCAAACGGTTGGTGTTCCGTTTTTCGTTAATCAACTGTAAATCGGCGAGCCAACATGATCGGTGAATTGCTGAGATCGCAACCCGAAATCGCACTATTCGCATGTCTCGCCATTGGCTATTTCATTGGTTCGTTTCATATCGGCCCGATTCAGCTCGGCGGCGTGTGCGGCACGCTGATCGTCGCGCTCGTGCTCGGGCAGAGCGGTGCGCGCATCGCGCCCGACCTGAAGAACATCGCGTTCGCGCTGTTCATCTTCGCGCTCGGCTTCACCGGCGGGCCGCAGTTCTTCGCGAACATCGGGCGCGGCTGGCGCTATGGGCTGCTGTCACTGATCGAAATCGTCTCGGTGCTGGTGCTGATCATGATCGCGGTCAGCGTGCTGCGGCTCGACGTCGGCACCGCATCTGGACTGCTCGCGGGCGCGGCGACCGAGTCGGCGGTGATCGGCACCGCGTCCGAGGCGATCGCGAAGCTCGGTCTCGGCGACGCGGCAACCCAGCGTCTGCAGGCCAATATCGTGACCGCTTACAGCGTCAGCTACCTGTTCGGCCTGGTCACGATCGTGCTGTTTACGAGCCAGTTCGCGCCGCTGCTGCTGCGCGTCAATCTGCGCGAAGAAGCCGAGCGCGTGTGGCGCAAGCTCGGCGGCGAGGGCGCGTTCAGCGAAGGACAGAGCGCGGCCGCGCCGGCGCTCGTCGGCCGCGCGTTTCGAATCGGCAAGGCCGCCGGCATCACGGTGCGCGCGCTCGAGGAGCAATACGGCTACAACCTGACCGTCGAGCAGATCGAGCGCCACGGCGCGGACCTGCCGGTCGCCATGGAGATGCGGCTCGCGGCCGGCGATGTCGTGCTCGTCGCCGGACGGCGCGCGGCGGTCGTCGCGGCGGCGTCGGCTGGCCTCGGTGAAGAGGTGCTGGGCGCCGATTTCGGCCAGGTGTTCGCGCAACGGCTCAACGTGGTGCTGACGCGGCCCGACGTCGATGGGATGACGGTCGCGCAACTGCGCGCGCAGGCCAAGCCGGAAAACGCGCGCGGCGTTTATATCGCTGCGATCACGCGGCTCGAATCGACGATTCCCGCGCTGCCCGGCACCGATCTGCATCGCGGCGACGTGCTGACGCTGGTCGGCGCGAAAGCCGACGTCGAACGTGGCGCGAAGCGGCTCGGCTATGTATTGCCGCCGACCGAAAAGACCGACTTCGTCTATCTCGGCCTCGGTGTGCTGGTCGGTATGGCGATCGGGCGGCTCGGCGGCACGATCGGCGGCGTGACGCTCGCGCTCGGCACAGGCGGCGGCTGTCTGCTGTCGGGGCTGCTGTTCGGCTGGGTTCGCTCGCGCCATCCGCTGGTCGGCTCGCTGCCGTCGGCGGCCGCGCAGATCCTCAAGGACTTCGGACTCGCGACGTTCATCGCCGCGGTCGGGCTGTCGGCCGGTCCCGACGCGATCAAGCTCGTGCGCGAGTACGGGCTCGCGCTGCCGCTCGCCGGCATCCTGATGGTGCTGGTGCCGGGCCTGTTGTCGCTATGGGTCGGCCATGCGCTGTTGAAGCTCGAAGCGCCGATGCTGCTCGGCGCGATCGCGGGCCAGCAGTGCAGTACGCCGGCCATCAGCGCGCTCGTCGGCGTGGCCGGCAATTCCACGCCGGTGATCGGCTACACGATCACCTATGCGCTCTCCAACATCCTGTTGCCTTTGATGGGGCCCGTGGTGGTGGGCCTCGCCGGCAAGCTCGGCTAGCCGGACTTGCCGAAGCCGCATGCCGCGCGGCGTTTCGCACTTCGCGGCAAATCAGGCGCTCGCGCCGCACAGGTGCGCGCCGTACCCGTGCCGGGTATCGCCAACGAACCCGACAACTACTCAGCGAGGGCGCGATGGACTGGCTACACAACATCTTTCACAAGTCACCGGAGATGGCGCTGTTCCTGTCGCTCGCGGTCGGCTATTTCATCGGGCAGATCAACTTCGGCAAGTTCCAGCTCGGCGGCGTGGGCGGCTCGCTGCTCGCGGCGGTCGTGATCAGCCAGGCGGGCGTGACGGTCGACAACGGCGTGAAGGCGGTGATGTTCGCGGTGTTCATCTACGCGGTCGGCTACGACTCCGGGCCCGGCTTCTTCAACTCGCTGAACCGCAAGACGCTGCGCGAGATCGCGATGGCCGTGTTTCTCGCGGTCACCGCGCTGATCACGGTGGTCGTGTGCGCGAAGCTGTTCCATCTGAACAAGGGGCTCGCGGCCGGACTCGCGGGCGGCGCGCTCACGCAGTCGGCGATCATCGGCACCGCGGGCGACGCGATCGCGCGGCTCGGCCTGCCCGCCGATCAGGTCAGATCGCTGCAATCGGACGTCGCGATCGCGTACGCGGTCACCTACGTGTTCGGTTCGCTCGGCGCGATCATCGTGTGCGTGAACATCCTGCCGAAGTTCATGGGCCAGGGCTTGCGCGAAGCGTCGATCGAGGCGGAGCGCGAGCTGTCGTCGGGCGCGCCGACGCGCGGACCGGGGCAGGTGGCGGCGCTGCCCGAACTGGTCGGGCGCGCATACCGGATCGACTTCAGCGCCGGCAAGAGCGTGCAGGCGGTCGAGTCGCTGCACGGCGAAGGTCTGACGATCGAGCGCGTCAAGCGCGGTAACCAGCAGATCGAGCCGAAGCCCGACTTCGTGCTGCAACCCGACGACATCGTGCTCGTCGTGGGCCGCCGCGAGGCGGTCGTCGCGTTCGGCGCGAAAGGCAACGAGGTCGGCGACGCCGAGGACATCGGCGTCGTGATGCAGACGCGCGAAGGCGTGTTCACGCGCAAGGGCATGAATCACACGACGATCGCGGCCGCGCGCCAGATGATCGATCGCGACATGCGGCACGGCGTCTACGTGCAGAGCATCACGCGCGTCGGGCAGCCGCTGCCGGTGTTGCCCGAAACCGAGCTGCAGCACGGCGACGTGATCACCTTCTACGGCGCGCCGAAAGATACCAAGCGCGCGGTCGAAGCTGCCGGCTACGAGCTGCCGTACAGCAACAAGACCGATTTCATCTACATGGGCGTCGGCCTCGTGATCGGTCTGCTGATCGGGCTGATCGTCGTCAACGTGGGCGGCGTGCCGCTCACGCTCGGCTCGGGCGGCGGCTGTCTGCTGGCGGGCCTGCTGTTCGGCTGGATGCGCGGCAAGCATCCGATGTACGGCGTGATGCCGTCGGCCGCTTCGCAATTGCTGAAGGACTTCGGGCTCGCCGCGTTCGTCGCGGTGGTCGGTCTGAACTCGGGCCTGCAGGCGGTCGTCACGGTCAAGCAAAGCGGCGTGACCATCTTCCTGCTCGGCGTGTTCGTCACGCTGTTTCCGCTTCTGCTGACGATGCTGTTCGGCCGTTACGTGCTGCGCTACAACAACGCGGCGATTCTGGCCGGCGCGCTGTCCGGTTCGCGCAGCGCCAACCCGGCGTTCGGCGGCGTGCTCGATAAGGCCGAAAGCGCGGTGCCGACCGTGCCGTTCGCGATCACCTATGCGATCGCGAACGTCGCGCTGACACTGCTCGGGCCGCTGGTCGTCGGGCTCGTGTAGCGCGCTCCCCCGACGTTGATCGCACGGTTGTCGAAAGCCGTTGCGTATCGATCCCTGTAGCCGGCCGCAACCGGGACCCCTCGCCACGCCGGCGTGTTTCACCTCTTCACTGGAGAACGCATCATGGCTAAAGAGAAGGGCGATAAGAAACGCTCGGGCGTGGACGCGGGT
The DNA here is from genome assembly GCF_013366925.1 of Paraburkholderia youngii. NCBI lineage: Bacteria > Pseudomonadati > Pseudomonadota > Betaproteobacteria > Burkholderiales > Burkholderiaceae > Paraburkholderia > Paraburkholderia youngii. The sequence goes on along the minus strand of NZ_JAALDK010000001.1, from coordinate 5,810,853 downwards.
CTTGCCGCGCTGAGCCCGTTCGAACTGAAGGACGAACTGATCAAGGCCGCCGGCGGCGGCGCGGTCGAGCGGGCCGCCAACATCGCGATGCTCAACGCCGGCCGTGGCAATCCGAACTTTCTCGCGACGATCCCTCGCCACGGCTTCTGGCAGCTCGGCCTGTTCGCGATGCGCGAGTCCGAGCGCTCGTTTGCGTACATGCCCGAAGGCGTCGGCGGTTTTCCGCGCCGCGACGGACTCGCGGAGCGCTTCGACCTGTTTATACGCGAGAACCGCGGCGTGCCCGGCATCGACTTTCTGCGCGGCGCGGTGTCGTACGTGCGCGATCAGCTCGGGCTGTCCGGGACCGACTTTCTGTATGAGATGTGCGAGGGCATTCTCGCGTCGAACTACCCGGTGCCCGACCGCATGCTGAAGCTGTCGGAAATCATCGTCGGCCAGTATCTGCGCCGCGAGATGATCGGCAAGCATCCGTTCATCGGCGAGTTCGACATCTTCGCCGTAGAAGGCGGTACTGCGGCGATGACCTACATCTTCAACACGATGCGCGAGAACCATCTGATCAAGGCGGGCGACTCGATCGCGCTCGGCATGCCGATCTTTACGCCCTACATCGAGATCCCGGCGCTGAACGACTATCAGCTGAAAGTCGTGCATATCAATGCCGACGTCGCGCACGGCTGGCAGTACTCGAAGCAGGAGCTCGACAAGCTGCGCGATCCGAAAGTGAAGGCGTTCTTCCTCGTGAACCCGAGCAATCCGCCGTCGGTGAAGATCGACGACGCGAGCCTCGAGCACGTCGCGGATATCGTCAAGGATCGGCCCGATCTGATCCTGCTGACCGACGACGTATACGGCACGTTCGCCGACAACTTCGTGTCGCTGTTCGCGCTCGCGCCGAAGAACACGATCCTCGTCTATTCGTACTCGAAGTATTTCGGCGCGACCGGCTGGCGTCTCGGCGCGGTGGCCACGCATCGTGACAACGTGCTCGACAAGCTGATCGGCGAACTGCCGGCCGACGTGAAGAAGGAGCTGCATCGTCGCTACGAGTCGATCACGACCGAGCCCGACAAGCTGAAGTTCATCGACCGGCTCGTGGCCGACAGCCGCACCGTCGCGCTCAATCACACGGCCGGGTTGTCGACGCCGCAGCAGGTGCAGATGGTGCTGTTCTCGCTGTTCTCCTTGATGGACACGCCCGACGCGTACAAGAACGCGCTGAAGCGCCTGATCCGCAAGCGCAAGCAGGCGCTGTACGAGGAAGTGGGCATCGCGTTCGAGGACGACGATCCGAACCAGGTCGACTACTACACGATCGTCGACATCGAATTCCTCGGTGAAAGAGCCTACGGGCGCGAGTTCGTCGACTGGCTGCTGAAGAACACCGAGCCGTCCGAGCTGCTGTTCCGGCTCGCGCGCGAGGCGCGCGTGGTGCTGCTGCCGGGCCGCGGCTTCGGCACCCAGCACCCGTCGGGGCGCGTGTCGCTCGCCAATCTGAACGAGTCCGACTATCGCAAGATCGGTCGGGCGATGCGCAGGCTGATCGAGGAGTATGTCGAGCGCTACAACGCGGCGACCGGCAGCAAGCTCGACAAGAGCAAGGTGATGAAGTGACTGGCGAGGGTGTACCGGTCGCGCCTGGCGGCCCGCGACCCTGGCCAAAAAACTTGCGCAATCGCGCGGTTCGGTGAATGATCGGACGAACGGCCTCGAGCGGCATATCTGCGGCGAGGCCGTTCGTTCCTTTGCGCTTCACCTTCACACACCGATCATGCCGACTTCAACCTCTACTACCGTTGCTTCGTCCGTCCCCTGTCCGGTTGTCGAATCGCTCGACGCCATCCTTCCCGAAGAACCGCTGCTGATGATGGGCGCCGGTCCCGTGCCGATTCCCGCCGCGGTCGCGAAGGCCAATGCGATCGTGATCAACCATCTGGGCGGCACGATGGCGAAGGTGGTGAACCAGGTGAAGACGATGGCGCGCTACGTGTTCCAGACGCAGTCGAAGTGGGTGCTCGGCGTGGCAGGACCGGGATCGGGCGCGATGGAGATGGCGATCTGCAATCTCGCGTGGGAAGGCACGCGCATGCTGTGCATCAAGAACGGCTTCTTCAGCGACCGCATGGGCGAAATGAGCCGGCGCGTCGGCGCGAAGGTGACCACGCTCGAAGTCGCGGACCGCACGGTCGCGAGTCTCGATCAGGTCGCCGACGCGCTGCGCCGCGAGCGTCCCGAGGTCGTCACGGTCGTGCAGGGCGAGACTTCGAACACCGTGTGGAACCATCATCTGAAAGACATCGTCGCGCTCGCGAAGGAAGCCGGCGCGCTCGTGATCGTGGACGCCGTCTGCACGCTGAGCACGATGCCGCTCGAAATGGACAACTGGGGCATCGACGCGGTGATTACCGGCGGCCAGAAGGGCTTGTCGTCGATTCCGGGTGTGTCGCTGATCGCGTTCTCAGACGCGGCGTGGGCGCGCGTCAAAGGCCGCACGGTGCCCAACACGCACTGGTGCCTCGATGCGTCGCTGGCGGAAAACTTCTGGCACAACGCCGGCTATCACTACACGGCACCGGTGTCGGGCGTACTCGCTTTGCACGAGGCGCTGCGGCTCGTCTGCGCGGAAACGCTGGAGAAGCGCTTCGCGCGCCATCTGAAATGCTCGCTCGCGTTGCAGCAGGGCGTCACCGCGATGGGCCTGCAACTGTATGCGCCGGAGAATTGCCGGCTCAACTCGGTGATCGGCATCGAGGTGCCTGACGGCCTGAGTCCCGCCGACGTCTGCGCGCATATCTCGCGACAGCATCAGGTGGAAATCGCTGGCTCGTTCGGTTTGCCGATCGTGCGGATCGGCCAGATGGGCGAGCAGTGCCGCGAGCACAACCTGTTTCGCACCGTGCACGCGCTCGGCCGCACGATGGTCGATCTTGGCGTCAAGGTCGATCTGCCGGCGGGTGTCGCGGCGCTCGAGCGCGGATTGAGCGAAGGTAAATAAGGCATTTTCCGACGCGCTACGAATAGCATTCGCAGCGCGTATTTTTTGTGCGATCCAGCACTTTATAGTCCCATTAGAAAGTTTTTTTCCGCCATTATCGCGTTGCAATAAATTAATGCTTCGCAACGTTTTTACATAACAAATGCATAATTGGCGAAACCCTTACGCAATAAGGCTGAGCGCCTTTCGAAAGGGTTTTTTCTGTTCATACTTTCTTTTGCTCTCTGTGCGCCGGCGCACGTATCGAGATCAGGCGGAAACGTAAAGTAGGTCACGGCGAGCGCAGCGCAATGCGCTCGCTGCGGTAAATCGCAAGACCATGATTCGACACACGGCGCGTGCCAGGACGCGCCTGCCGCGCTCATGCATGCTTTCCGCCGAAACACAGCTTTAACGCCGAAGCGCCCCCGCGAGGCGATAAAAAGGATTTCTATCCGATTCGATAGTTCGATCGCGTGGAGTCTCGAAGCATGTCTTCGAGGGCCCATGCACGTACGAAGCAAGGAAATCGACACTATGGCGAGCGCATACGACTCAGGTCAATCGGCAGGGGTTATTGTTGGAGCAGAGTTGAACGGACTGGGGGTGGCGCGATCGCTCGCGCAGGCCCGCGTTCCGGTTGTCGCAGTCGATACGAGGAGCCGCGCGGCGACGTGGTGCCGACACGTTCATGCGCATCAGATAAAAAGTTTTGTTGGGAAAATATTCGTCGACGAAATGATCGAACTCGGCAAGCGTTTCGATCGTCTGCCGGTTCTGATTCTGACCGACGAAGACGCGGTGCATGCGGTGTCGGAAAATCGGCTGGCTTTGTCGCACTGGTATCGATTCCGTTTGCCCGCCGACGACACCGTCAAGATGTTGTCGAGCAAGGCGCGCTTTCACGAATTCGCACAGAGCCACGGCTTTCCGGTGCCGCGCTCGGTCGTGCTCGAAAAGCTTGCCGACATCGAACGGCTGGCCGAATTGCGCTACCCGTGCGTGCTGAAACCAGACGACAAGCGCAACGTGCTGCGTGGCGAGAAAGAACGCGCGGTGCGCGTCGACACGCTGCAGCATGCACGCGATCGCGCGATCGCGATGCTGGCGACACCAGGCGGAATCATCGCGCAGGAGTGGATCGAAGGTCCCGACAGCAACATTCACTTCACGCTGTTCTATCGCGGCGCCGACGGCAACATGGTCAGCATGTTCACCGGCCGCAAGGTGTTGAGCTCGCCGCCGGGCGTCGGCAACACCGCGATCTGCGTGGCCGCGCCCGAAGCGCGCGGGACGCTCGAACCGCTGACGCGGCGCTTCGCCGAGGCGGCCGGTTTCGACGGCATGGGCAGCATCGAGTACAAGTGGGACGACAACTACAACGAGTTCGTGATGGTCGAGCCGACGGTCGGCCGCACGGACTGGCAGGAGGAGATCGCGACGCTGTGCGGCGTCAACATTCCGCTTGCCGCGTACCGCCATGAACTCGGCCTGCCGTTGCCAGTCGAGCGCCCGAGCCGGCTACCGGTTGCGTGGCGCGCGACGTTTTCCGACCGGCCGCCGCCCGAACTGCTGAGCGAACGCACCAAAATTTTCGATGGCTATTTCCGCTGGGACGATCCGTTCCCAGCGTTGCAGCACTATGTCGTGATGAATCCGCTCCGACGCATGAAGCGCAGCTGGAAAAAAGCGATCAGGGCGCCCGAGTCGCGTCAGGCGAAAGCCTGACGCTGGCGACGAGAGCCCGTCCCCTGGAGACCAGCAATGTCTTTGACCGATACCATCATCATTGGCGCGGGGCCCTACGGGTCATCTCTTGCCGCGCATCTGAAGGCCGCCGGCGTGGATCACCAGATCCTCGGGGAACCGATGGGAGCGTGGCGAAACTACATGCCGCCCGGCATGCTGCTGCGCTCCGAAGCTTTCGCGTCGAGCATGCACGCGCCGCGCAGCGGCTTTACCGTCGAAGACTTCTGCCGCCTGAAAGGCCTGCCTTACCGGCCGCTCGGCATGGCGCTGCCGCTCGAGACCTTCGTCGAGTACGGGCTGTGGTTCCAGTCGAATCTGGTCGGCGATATCCAGCCGGTCGACGTGCTCGCATTGCGCCGCGTCGGCGATCAGTTCCAGCTGTCGCTGAGCGACGGCCGCTCGCTCGCCGCGCGCCGGGTCGTGATCGCGCTCGGCCTGAAGGGCTTCGCGCAAACTCCGCCGGCGCTGCAGGACTTGCCGCCGCAGTATGCGTCGCATTCGGAGCTGTACGGCAACCTCGAGTGGGCGCGCGGCAAGGACATTGCGATCGTCGGCGGCGGGCAGTCGGCGCTCGGGCTGTCCGCGCTGCTCAACGAGCTCGGCGCACGCGCGCACGTGCTGATGCGCGAGAGCAGCGTGGTGTGGCACGAGCGGCCGCACGGCGGGCGCAACATCCTGTCGCGCATCAAGGGGCCCGACGCGGGGCTCGGGCGCGGCTGGCGGTCGCTGTTCCTGTCCGAGTTTCCCGGCGTGTTCCACATGCTCGACCCGCGACGCCGCAAGCTGATCATGGAGCACACGTATGGCGCGTCTGGCGCGTGGTGGCTGCATGATCGCGTGGTCGGCAAGGTACAGATATCGCATCGCACCGTGGTGCGCTCCGCGGCGATCGAAAACGACCGCGTCGTTCTGAACGTGCTGACCGACGGCAAGGAAGCACGCGTGAGCGCCGATCACGTGATCGCCGCGACCGGCTTCAAAACCGACATGCGCCAGCACGCGTTCCTGTCGAAAGATCTGGCCGACGCGATTTCGAATCAAGGCGGCATGCCCGACCTGAGCTCGCACTACGAAACGCGCGTGCGCGGCCTCTATGTGATCGGACCCGCGTCCGCGCATAGCTTCGGGCCCGTGATGCGCTTCGTCTATGGAACCAAGCACGCGTCGCCGACCGTGGCGCGGCACCTTATCGGCTCGTTGAAAGCGGGCTCGCGGCAACGCGCGTGGCCCGTCGCCCATGCACCCATGCCGGAGCGCTCAGGTGAATAAGACCCAAACAACGGGTGCGTCTGTGCACTCGCGCCTGTCCGATCGCTACCGCGGGCCCCGCATGAAGCGCTACAAGGCGCTCGTGAAGGAGATGCTCGCGGGCTTCGTGTTGATGTCAGGGCTCGCGTGGTGCACGCGCAAGCTGCTGTGGCGCGATCGCGTAGCCGTGCTGCTTTATCACGATCCCGATCCGGACACGCTCGACCGTCACCTGACCTATCTGAGCAAGCTGTGCGAGTTCGTGCCATTGACCGACGTCAGCGCGCCCGGCCGCGGCCGGCCGCGCGTGGCGATCACGCTCGACGACGGCCACGTGGGCAACGCGAAGCTATTGCCGGTGTTCATCAAGCACAAGGTGCGCCCGACGATCTTCCTGTGCAGCCGCATCGTCGGACGGCCGCGCAGTCACTGGTGGCTGCATCCGGGTTCGCTGCGCGTCGGCCATGAACGTCTGAAGCGCATGACGAACGAAGAGCGCCTCGCCGCGCTGGCGGCTCAAGGCTACCAGCAGGACGGCGACGACCGGCCGACCGGCCTGTCGATCGAACAGATGCAGGCGATGCGCGAGCACGTCGACTTCCAGGCGCATACGCGCTTCCATCCGATCCTCACGCATTGCAGCGACGCTGAAAGCGAGGCCGAAATCAGCGACAGCCGCCGTGAAATTGCGGCGCTGCTGCAACAGCCGTGCGAGCACTTCGCGTATCCGAACGGCAATTACGGCGAGCGCGAAGTGGAGTTCGTGCGCGCGGCGGGCTTCAAAACCGCGCGGACCTGCGACATCGGCTGGAACGATCAGCACACCGATCCGTACCGGTTGCGCACGATCATCATCGACGATGCGGCGTCGACGCTGCGCTTCGCGGCGCAATTGAGCGGCATTGCGCTGTTTCTGCGTTATCTGCGCGAGAGGGGCGGCTGGCGCGGCAAGTTTCCGCAGTTTTGAACAGGGGGAGCGCCCGGACCAGGCGATTGGTCCGGGCAAGCCGTCCGGGTTCTTCGCGAGACGGCACGAGAGGCAGACAACAGGAGGGGAACATGCAGCGTTGCAGGGTACTGGTGATCAACGATTACGCGCACATGGGCGGCGCGGAAGTGGTCTATCAACAATCGGCCGAGCTATTGGGCACGCTGCGCGGCGTCGAGGTCGAGCGTTTCGACGATAGCCAGTTTTCCGGCCGCTCGACGATGCTGACGCGCTCCTGGAACATGACCGCCGCGCGCGCACTCGAAAAGACGCTGCACCGTTTCCGGCCGCATCGGCTGATGGTGCACAACTACCACAACGTGCTGTCGCCTTCGATTCTCAGCGTGATCGCGCACAACCAGCGTCAGTTCGGTTACCGCGCGTATCACACCTGCCACGACTATCACCTCGTCTACTACAACCCGTCGCTGCAGTACTTCGACAAGGACAAGCGGCCGATCATTCTGCCGCTCGACGTGCTGCGCACCCGCGCGGTCCTCACGTTGCGGCCGACGCCGAAGGGCCTCGTGCACGATCTGATGACGAAGGCGTGGTGGCATGCGGTACGCGCGGCCTATCAGCCCGCGCGCGTGTTCGACAGGATCTTGTGCCCGAGCCTGTTCATGCAGCAGGCGCTGCATCGCGTGGGCATCGAGAACACGGTGATCGTGCACAATCCGTCGGCGGTGCCGAGCGCGATGCCGATCGTCACGGTGCGTGGCAAGGAACGCTTCAACATCGCGTTCGTCGGACGGATCTCGCCCGAGAAAGGCCTGCTGCAATTTCTGACGCTCTGCGAGGCGGCGGGCTTCGAGCGCATCAATAGCATCGGCGTGTATGGCGACGGGCCGGATCGCGCGGCGATCGAAGAACGTTACGCGTCGCTGATCGCCGAGCGCAAGCTGATCCTGTTCGGCACGATGCCGCAGCAGCAGTTGTTTCCCGCGATGCGCGAGTTCGCCGATGCGGTGGTCGTGCCGTCGGTGGGCGCGGAGAACGCGCCCCTCGTCGTCGTCGAGGCGGCGATGCTCGGCCTGCCGGTGCTGATTCGCGATGGCGGCAGCATGGCGGTGACCGCGGAATCGGTCGGCAACAAGATCAAGTTCAATTTCGATCCGGGCAGTCTGAAACAGGCGCTCGGCGAGTTGGCCGTTCATCTGGCCGATGAGCACAGAAAGTACGACGTCGGAGAATATCTGCCCGAGCATTACGCGCGGCGTCTGGCCGAAATCATGCACATCGGCGAAAGCTCGGCGCCCATCGCGCCGTCGCGCCGGCGCGCGCGTTATGCAGATAATCCGCGTCCGGCGCCCTGAAAATAGTCGGCGCTGATTGTGGCGAACGGCGTGTATATCCGCACGCTTATCGTCGCTTTAAACATGCGTTTTTTATTGCGTGATTTGTCTGAAGCAATCCTGTAGCAATCGGCTTTTGTGTGCGCTGCCGAACGTTGTAAGGACGGGCTCTCTGAATATTATGATTGCCAAGAAAGGCTTTTTATCGAGCGTTGTAGCGCGCCGACGAAACGGCAGACTCATCAAAACAAGAGCATGTGCATGTCGTGAGCGTTTGCGTGGAAAAACGGCGGACGAGACGCGGCTAATCGGGGAAATATCTCTACCGGGCCCGGCAGTCAGCTCAACCCAAACAGGAATGTGGCCGCAAGCGGCCACATCAGCGATACGGGGGATCCAGACGGTGATGCGCTACAGCTCAGCGCACGCTGTACGGATCGGAGGTCTCGGGAGACGCGTAGGTCTGGTCTGAATTCCACAAATCGCTGCCGTAGGGGTCCGCTGAGTTCTTGCCGCGGACAGGCTGTGCAACGCTTGTACGTTTCTGCTTCGGAAGGCTGTTTTTAGTTTGGGTGTACACGTTGGGCGCGACATAGCGGTTCTTTTTTGCGTATGCGAGATCCGACGGAGAGCCGTAGAGCGTCGGTGAACTGGCCGCATGAGGCGTCATCGCGTCGAGTTGCGAGTGCTTGGCGACATAACGCGGGGCATAAGCGGAAGAGGAGGCGGACACGATGATCTGGGCGTATCCCACCTGGGCAGTCAGTAATACCGGTAATACGGCGGCAAGAAGTTTTTTCATTTCGGTCTCCGTAAGAACGCGAGTGGTGCGATGTTAGGGAAAAGAGCCGAGCTCGCATAGGTGCTGTTACACACAAAGGTAGCCGATGTGGCGTAAATCGGCTACCCCCGTCCGATCGAGGCGGTCGGCTCGATCGGACACCGGCGTCACTGGATGCGGCGACGTGCCGGTTCGGGCGCCGGGAAGAAGTGGGAAACCGTCGGGACTTTGGGAGAACTCGCATGAACCAAAGCAGTGCACCATTCGATAGCCGGAACAACAACAGCGAACATCCGCCGGCAGGCTTCGCGAACTATCTGGATGCGCTGTATGACAACCGCAAGCTGATTGCCCTCACGACGGCCATCGCGGTTGCGCTCGGCATCGGTTATTCGGTGTTCTCCGAACCCGTCTATCGCGCGGACATCCTGGTGCAGGTCGAAGAGAACGCGGGTACCTCGTCCAAGAGCGTGATCGGCGATGTGTCCGCGATGTTCGACGTGAAGACCGCGACGTCCGGCGAGGCCCAGGTGATCGGCTCGCGCATGGTGGTGGGCCGCGCGGTCGACAAGCTCAATCTCGACATCGAAGCGGCGCCGCGCTACTTCCCGCTGTTCGGCCGCTGGCTCGCCCGTCATTCCGATCATCTGTCGACGCCGGGACCGCACGGCTACGTGTACGGCAACGAGCGCATCAAAGTGTCGAAATTCGATGTGCCGGAAGAGCTGTTCGATCGTCCGTTCGTGCTGAGGATGGGCGAGGGATCGAGCTACGAGCTGCAATACGGCAAGCTGAAGCTCGAAGGCACTGTCGGCCAGGCGCTGAACGCGACGACCAACTACGGGCCGCTGACGCTCGTCGTCGACCGGATCGACGCGAAGCCCGGTGCGACGTTCGAGGTGCGGCGCCAGTCCGCGCTGACGACGACCGAAAAGCTGCGCAAGGAATTGACGATCTCCGAAAAAGGCAAGGAGTCCGACATCCTCGGCGTGTCGCTCGAAGGCAGCGATCCGAATAAGATCAGCGCGATTCTCGGGACCATCGCGGGCGAATACGTGAGCCAGAACCTGAAGCGCAAATCCGAGGAAGCGGAGCGTTCGATCCGTTTCCTCGAAATGCAGCTTCCGGAAATGCGCCAGCAGCTTTCCGATTCGGAAACGCGCTTCAACGACTTCCGCGCGAAGCATGGCACCGTCGATCTCGGCGAGGAAGCGACCAACCTGTTGCAGCTGTCGGTTCAGGCGCAGACGCGGCTCGCGGAACTCCAGCAGAAGCGCAATGAACTGCTGTCGCGCTTCACCGACCAGCATCCGGCCGTGCAGTCGGTCAACGCGCAGTTGCGCGCGGCGCAACAGGAAGCGAAAGATCTCGCGAGCCGGACGCAGTCGCTGCCGCCGCTCGAACAGAACGTGCTGCGCCTGCAGCGCGACGTGCAGGTCGGCACCGAACTCGACACCTCGCTGCGCAATACGCTCGAACAGCTGAAGCTGATCAAGGCGGGCAAGGCCGGCAACGTGCGCATCGTCGACGGCGCCGTCGCGCCCGATACGCCGGTGCGGCCCAAGCCGCTCCTGATCATCATCGGCGCGCTGATGCTCGGCGTGTTCGTCGGTTCGGTGATTGCGCTCGTGCGTCAGCGTCTGTTCGACGCGATCGACGATCCGTACGAAGTCGAGCTGCGCACCGGTCTGCCGGTCTACGCGAGCGTGCCGTTCAGCCGTCAGGAAGAGCGCTTCGCGCACAGCCGTCGCCGGCCGGAGTCGAAGGCGCTGGTGCTCGCGGGCGAAGCGGTGATCGATCCGGCGATCGAAAGTCTGCGTGGCTTTCGCACCGCGCTCGAATTCACGATGACCAAGGCGCGCAACCATATCGTGCTGATCACGGGCCCGACGCCGGGCATCGGCAAGTCGTTCGTGTCGCTGAACCTCGCCGCGGTCATCGGTGCGACCGGCAAGCGCGTGCTGCTGGTCGACGGTGACCTGCGCCGCGGCTTCCTGCATCGGCATCTCGGCGGCGATCGCGGTCCCGGCCTGTCCGATCTGATCCAGGGCGCGTACCGCCCCGAAGAGCTGATTCGCGCGACCCGTTTCCAGGGTGTCGATTTCATCGCCAGCGGCCGCCAGGTTGCGAGCCCGAGCGACGTGTTGTCGAACACGCGGCTCGAGTCGGTGCTGCGCCAGGTCGCGACCGGCTACGACGTCGTGCTGCTCGACGGACCGCCGGTGCTGCTCGCCGCGGATGCGGTGCGGCTCGCGTGCGTGGCTGGCACGACGTTCTTCGTCGCGCGTCAGGGTGTGACGGGCATCGGCGAGCTGCGTGAGTCGGTCCGCCAGATGCAGAAGGTCGGCCTGCCGGTGCGCGGCGTGATCATGAACGGACTGAAGATGCGGCCGGGACGCTACAGCTACGGCTACGGACGCTATCGCTACGCGGCCTACATCTATAAACCGTACGACCGATGAACCCGGGCGCGTGGTTCGCGACGCTCCCGCGGTGCGGGGCGTAGCGCCCGAACGGACCGATCAGAAAACCAACATAGCAATGCGAAGGGATCTTACGGCCGCGCTTGCCGAGCGCACACCGTACAGGCAAGGGACTACTCGGATGAAACAGCTATTTGTCACGCCTTTTCTGCCTCAGAAAAACGCGCCGCAAGCTGGCCACCGGTTGGCCTACGACTACCTGATCAAACTGAGCGCGGAATCGGAGCTCGACGTGCTGATCGTGTCGCGCGTGCCGGTCGACGAAAAAGACATCGAGTTTCGCGCGAACGTGCGCAACGTCTACATCCAGTACGTGAGCCGGTTCGACCTGATTCCGTCGTTCCTCGCGAATCCGCTGACGTTTTCACCGCGCCTGTTCTCGCGCTATAAGCCCGCGATCGGCAAGTTCCTTTGCGAGCTCGTCGACAGGCACCGTTACGACACGGTGCGGCTCGAATTCTCGCAATGCTTCACGTATGCGCAGAATCTGCGCGAGCGTTTCCACGACGGCGTGAAGATCGTGATGTGCGCGCATGACGTGCAGATCCAGGTGATGCTGCGCATCAAGTCCATCGAAGGATGGCTGTTTACACGGCAGACCTTCATGCTCGAACAGCGTCTGCTGAAGCTGGCCGACAAGGTGCTCGTGCTGTCGAGCAAGGACGCGCAGCTGATCAACGGCCTGTACCCCGGGGTCGGCACGGTGCAGGTCGTGCCGATCTCGCTGCCGGCGTTTCTGAAGGAAGTGCGGCGCTCGAAAGACACGGTCGAAAAAGGCAACATCCTGTTCTGGGGGGCGATGCAACGCCGCGAAAACGAAGAGGCGCTGCTCAATTTCATCGACACGATTTTTCTGCCGCTGCGCCGGCGCGGTCTGCAACTGAAGCTGTTCGTGGTCGGTTCCGATCCGAGCGAGCGCGTGAAGCGCCTCAACAGCGACGATATCTGCGTGACCGGCTTCGTCGAAAATCCGGGCAAGTACTTCGAGGCCGCCGCTATCGGCGTGGTGCCGCTGCTCTCGGGCGCCGGCGTCAAGCTCAAGACGCTCGAGATGCTCGCGGCGAAACTGCCGGTCGTGTCGACGCCGCTCGGCGCGGAAGGCGTCGAGCACGACGGCACCTTGCTCAATGTCTGCGAGATCGATGAGTTCCAGCGCGTGATCGAGCGCATCTACCGCGGGGAACCGGTCAACGTCAACGCCTCCGTGGCGTATCAGGCGTGACGCCATGATCGCCACCATCGCCTATCTGCTGGCCGTCGTACTGTGCGCATCGCGCGGCGTGCTCGAGTATCTGATCGGCAAGGACGCCGCCTATCTGATCCAGGTCGGCGGCATCGTCGGACTGCTCGTGTGGTACATCTCGCCGACGGCGATCGCCGCTTACTTCCGCGACGAAGGACGCTTGTCGTTCGGCATGCTCTTGGGCATGCTGTTCGCAATCGGGCTGTCGATCGTCGCGACGCTCGCAGTCACAGATCAGCTCGGGCCGGCCTACCTGTTCGTCTTCATCTTCACGCTGTTCATCTATTTCTACGCGATCTCGAACTATCAAAGGCGTTTCGTGCGGCCCCGCTTCGCCTATGTCGGGCTCGTGCTGATCGCGCTGATCGAGGCGGGCGTCGCGCTCGCGCAGCAGCAGAACGTGTTCCCGATCGATCTGCCCGGCGCGACTTACGGTTTCGACAATCTGCGCGCGCCGTCGCTGACCGGCAGCTATCTGCATTACCCGCTGTTCGTCGCGATTGCCGCGTCGCTGTGCGGCGTCGACTATCTGGTGCGCAAGAACGTGCTGTCGGGCCTCGCATGCGTGGTGCTAAGTTTCGCGATTTTCTCGGCACTGTCGCGCAGCGGCATGCTGATCGTTCTCGGCACATTCGGGCTCGCGTTCGTGCAGGGACCGATCCAGTTCATCACGAGAAACGCGAAGCTGATCGTTGCCACTATCTTCGCGACGATGGCCATCATGATCTTCGGCGTCGCGGTGAGCAGTCAGAACGATAGTGTCGTCAACGTCGGCACCGAACGGATCATCGGCGCGACCGACCTGCAATCGGACGGCAACGACGGCCGCACCGAAGCATGGGAAAAAGCCAAGTCGCTCGTATTGCCGGTCAACGCGATCGCGGGCACGTACTTCGGGCTCGTCACGAACTCGGCGCCAGAACCGGTGAAACAGGAGTTCGGCGTCGTCGAATCGAGCGTGCTGCAGCAGATTCTGAATATCGGCCTGATGGGCGCGATCTTCTATTACGGCGTGCTGATATCGGTGACGAAACTCGTGAGCAGCGCAAGCCGGATTGCGTTGTGTGTATGGGCCGCTTTATTTCAAACGTTCTTCTATCAATCGATCGAAGTGATTCCGTTTGTCTTCATCCTGATGACATTGCCGGTGTTCGATTACGTGGACGGACCGCGTCGAAACAGCGCGTAGCGAACCGCAAGGCAGTGCATGCCAGATCGTCCGCATCGCGCGGACGAGCAGTGGGTAGTCGATAGTGCGCGCGACGAGCGCGAAGCATGGTGAACGAACTGGAAAGCCGTGTTTGGGGGTAATTCCACGAACACCTGATGCAAAGCAGGAGGTGGGGATGAACCTGAAGGGAATGATCAGTGTGGTGATCGTCAATTACAACACGCCGAAACTGGTCGGAAATTGCGTGCGCTCCGTGCTGGAACTTTCGATTGCGGATAAGGAGGACATCGTCGTAGTGGACAACGCTTCACCTGACAATTCGTTTTCCTATCTGAGGGAGACGCTTCCGACAGGAGTGAGGCTCGTCAAAACGTCGATCAATCGCGGCTTCGGAGCCGGCGTCAATTTCGGCATGGTCGGTTGTCTGCGCGAACTCGTGCTCGTGCTGAACCCGGACACCTATTTCGTCGATACATCGCTCGAAAACGCCGTGCAGTTGTTCGAGACGGAGAAGGATGTCGGCCTCGTCGGTCTCGATCTGGTCTACCCGGATGGCGAGCGGCAGTTTTCCGCGCGGCGCTTCTATTCGATGCTCGACATACTCGGCCGGCGCTCGCCGCTCGGGCGGCTCGGCGTGTTCAAGCGCCGCATCGACCTCCACATGATGCGCGAAGCGTGGGCCGCGGGCACGCCGTTCGAAGCCGACTGGGTGCTGGGCACGGGCTTTATCGTGCGGCGCGCATTGTTCGGCGAACTCGGCGGCATGGACGAGCACTTCTTCCTCTATATGGAGGATGTCGATTTTTGCGCGCGCATCTGGCAGGCGGGCTACCGCGTGCTGTGCGTGCCGGGCGCGCGGCTCACGCACGAGCATCAGCGCGCGTCGGCAGCGGGCTTGCTCAGCAAGGCGGGACGCCGGCATATGAACAGCTTGTGGCGCTTCAGCCGCAAGTATCGTGTGCCGCTGTTCAGACCGCCAGGCGTGCAGGGCCTGATGCGCGGCGCGAAGGCGCATGCGCTGCCGGTCCCGATGGCCGCCGTGAGCGCGCGTGCGGCGGCCGCCGAGCAGGCGCAAAGCATCACGATCGAGTGACGCCTCGCGCCGTATCGACGTGAAAAAAGCAGGAGTAACGCAATGGGGGAGGGGTAGATGAAAACCCGGCGACAGGCGCTCAAGACGTTCCTGCTCGGCGGCCTGGCCGGGGCCAGTGCAAGCGCAGCCGATCTGGGCATCGCGCGCGCGACCGGGTACGCGCCGCGCGCGCCCGACGCGTTCGCGACCGTGGGTAACGGCGCGGCCGACGGCGCAGGCGGCATCCTGCGCGTAGCCGCGTCCGTGCCCGAGCGTGCCGCATCGGAACCGGTCGCGCCGAGCTACTTGAAGACGCTCAGCGACATCGTCGCGGGACTCGAGGTCAGCGTCGCGCGCTTCGTCGATCCGCGCAGGCTGGCGGCGATCCAGCGCGGCGCGTCCGGCTACGATGTCGGCGCCGAACTGCGGGAGGCGTTCGCAAGCGGCGCGCGCGGGCTATATCTGCCGCGCGGCATCTGGCGTTACACCGGCGAGCTGACCACCGCGAACGGTTCGAGACTGCGCGGCGACGGCGGCGGCGAATACGTGGTGATCACCGACATCGCGATGGGGGCGACCGTGCTGGAGAGACAGGACGCGGGCGGCCCGACGTCGGCGGCGCTGAAGCTCGGCGACTCGGCGTTCGTCGAGCATGTGCAGGTGCGGCCCGCGCATTACGACAAGGTCGTCTACTACCTCGCCAACTATCCGGCGCACACCGGCAACACGGCGATCGGCATTCACTTCGGCACGTCGGCCGGAGCGAGTCGTTGCACGGCGATCGGCTTTTCGCGCGCGGGCTACGAACTCGGCGTCACGTCGACGCTCGAGCGCTGCTATGCGTACATGTGCGAGCGCGGCTTCTACGCGACCGAGCACACCGACGGCTCGCTGATCAACTGCATCGGCATGTTCTGCCATACGGCCGGCGCGGATATCGTCGACAACTTCTGGCAGGTGATCGGCGGACGCTGGGAATGGAATGCGCGTCACGGCGTGATTCTCGGCGCGGAGTCGCTGATCGTCGGCGCGGTGTTCGATCGCAATGGCTTTGCCGGCGTCTATATGAAGAGCGGCAACTGGGGCAAGGTGGTGAACGGCAACTACTTCTCGCGCAACGGTTGCGGCGGCGACGGCAAGATCGGCCGCTGGAAGTTCTCGACGCGCGGCCATCCGTCGTACCTCGATGTGCCGCCCGGTCAGAGTTGCCACATCCAGATCGACTACCAGCAGGGCGCGACGATCGTCGGCAATCGCTACCGTCCCGGCCAGGACGACGAGAACGCCGGCTGCGACGGCCCGCAGTTCGTGTACGGCAGTTCGACCGCGCCGGGCAGCACGCCGCTCGACGGCATCACGATTCAGGGCAATTTCGGCGATCGCGCCGGCGATTCGATCGTCGGTTACGCGAAGGCGTATCCGGGCGGCGGCGCGATCGCGGGCGGCAAGGACGCGAGCCTCGTGCATGCGCTGAATCTCGGCGTCGGCTACGAACGCGGCGGCGTCGCGGCGGCACTGCATTGCGGAAACCAGACTGTCTCGCAGGAGACGACGCGCATCTCGATCAACGTGCTGCGCTCGACCTCGGGCCGCGTGGTGCTGCGCGCGGCAACACGCGGCCATGCTCTACTCGCCGAAATCCTGTTCGCAACCGACGCAAGCGACGCCAACTACAAGACCGTCGTAAGCAATCTGATCGGCAATGCGGTGAAGAGCGCGGTATTGAACGCAAATAGTGAAGACGATCGCTACAACAAGATCGATGTCGCACTAAGTGAACCTGCTTTCGTATCGTATTCTGTTTTTTCGACTTGAGATTTAACTGCAAACAGGACGATTGTGTCGACGAGAAACGTCATCATCGCGCTGTATTCGGTGTATGCGCTCAACTACGTGCTGCCGCTCGTTACGTTGCCGTATCTGTCGCACGTACTTGGGCCGGCCGGGTTGGGCGTGATCGGTTACGCGCAATCGATTTCGCAGATTCTTCTCGTCATCGTCGACTTCGGCTTCGGCCTGTCGAGCGCGCGCAAGGTGGCGGTGCACATTGGCAATCCGCAAGTCGTGAACCGCATCTACTGGTCGACTACGATCGGCCGCGCGATTCTCGCGTTGCTGTGCTCGCTGGTGCTGGTCGTCTGGGCGTTCGCCGCTCACATGTCGCCGCAGGAGCGCGGTGCGACGCTGCTCGGCTCGCTCGTGATCTGGGGCGGCGTGCTGACGCCGGGCTGCTTCTACGAAGGCACGCAGCGCCTGCCGGTGCTCGCGGGCACGCTGCTCGCCACACGCGTGGGTCTGCTGATTCCGCTGTTCCTGTTCGTGAAGACTCGCGACGACGTGATGCTCGCGGCCGCGCTGCAATATGCGCCGACCTTCGTGTGCGGCTTGATCCTGATGGGCGCGCTGATCTGGAAGCGCGAGATTCTGCTGACCGTGCGGGTCGGTTGGGTCGACGTGATGGCCGAGGCGAAAGAGGCGTATCACATCTTTCTCGGCTCGGCGCTGACGTCCGTGTACATGTACGCGAACGTGATCATGCTGCGCATGATCAGCGGCCCGGGTGCGGTCGGCTATTACGTGGCGGCCGAGCGACTCACCAACGCGCTGCGCGCGTGCACGGCGCCGGCCATCCAGGCGTTCTTTCCGAAGATCTGCGTCGCGTACGAGCGCAACGACTTCGGCTATATCCACAAGGTCAACCGCGGCTTCATGCTCGCGTTCGCGGCGTCGGCGGTGCTGATCCTGGTCGGCTTTACGGTGCTCGGCGAATGGTTCGTCGGACGTTTTCTCGGCGAGGCGTTCGGCGAGACGTTCCGCATTTTGCGCGTCCTCGTGTTCGTGCCGGCAATCGTCGGCATGACGACGACCCAGGTCATGTTGACGGTGATCGCGTCGGGCAATCAGTCGTTGCTGAAGCGGATCTATCTCTACGGCGCGCTGTTCCATCTGGTGCAGGCGCCGATCAGCATCTACTTCTGGGGCGGCGTCGGCACCGCGTGCTCGGTGGCCGCGACCGAGCTGTTCATGCTGATCGCCGTGTACAACGTGTCGAGCCGGATCAATCACGGCCAGATCGCAGTGCGCTCGCAGACGGCGATCAAGCAGGAGATGGCCGCGGAGAGGGATTAGCCGCCGAGACGGACGGTGTTCACTGCGCGGTGGACAGATTGGTCACTTTCGCGTTGCGCAGATACAGCACCGTCGATAGCACGACCGCCGCGGCGGCCGCGAGCGCGGCAAACAGGAACACCGAGCCATAACCGAACTCGCCGGCGATATACCCCGCCAGCGGCCCGGTGATGCCGAGCGACAGATCGAGAAACACCGAGTACGCGGACAGTGCCGCGCCGCGGCTCGCCGGCGGCACCAGTCCGACCGCCTCGACGCCGAGCGCCGGAAATACCAGTGCGAAGCCGAAGCCAGTCAGCGCGGCGCCCGCGAGCGCGATATGCGGCTCGGGCGCGAGCCACAGCATCAACAGACCCGCGCATTCGAACGAGAACGATGCGATCGCGACGCGAAAGCCGCCGTAGGTCTTGATCGTGTTCGCGAACAGCAGGCGCGCGCCGATGAACAGCGTGCCGAACAGCGTCAGCGACAGCGCCGCGTTCGGCCAGTGCTTCGCCGCATAGAACAGCGTGATGAAGGTCGCGATCGAGCCGAAGCCGGCCGAGCCGAGCGCGAGACCCATGCCGTGCGGCAGCACGCGCGTAAACACGCTGCGATACGACATCCGCTCGCCGTGCACGACCGGCACCGGCGCGATCAGACGCGCGAGGTAATAGCCGAGCCCTGCCAGCGCGATCACCAGGATGCCGAGCGCGGTGAAGCCGATCGAGCGCGAGATCATCACGCCGAGCGGCGCGCCGATTGCCAGCGCGCCGTAGGTTGCGATGCCGTTCCACGAAATGACCCGGGCGTTGTTCGACGTGCCGACCCGGCCGATCCCCCACAGGATCGCGCCGGTGCCGCACAGACTCTCGCCGAAACCGAGCACGAGGCGGCTGCACACCAGCAGCGCGAGGCTCAGCACCGGCCAGGAACCGGCCAGCGCGGCGAGCAGCAGCAGCACGCCACTCGCGCCGCAGCCGAGCAGACCGATCGATACCGTGCGCTTCGGCCCGAGCGTATCGGCGGAGCGGCCCGCGAGCGGCCGAGACGCGAGCGTCGCGAGGTACTGCACGCTGATCGCCGCGCCGGCCAGCACTGCGCTGTAGCCGAGGTCGCCGTGCACGTAGCCGGGCAGCACCGCGAGCGGAATTCCGATCGCGAGGTAGCAAAGAAAGGTGAAAAAGACGACTGGAATGATTTGCAGGGTCGTCGCAAATTCGCTGCGGGCGGGCGCGGAGTCGGTGGACATCGGGAAAACGAGACTTGAAATCGGCGAGGAGGCGTGATTCTCCCATGGAACCGATTCCCTTGCAGGGCTTGCCTAAAAAATGGGACGAACTGATGGCGGGTCGAGACCCGATAAAGGTCCGTTTTCGCGCGTTGGCCCCGTGATTTTCTGGCGAGACGGCTGGCTTGCCGCGCTAGAGCATGTCATTTCATCTGCATAAAGCCAAAAAAAACGGCAAAAGCGTCCGATCAACATAAGCGTTGCCGCGCCCAAATCCATCTGTATATCGCGCCACGAATATGTCCCCCATGCGATTCAGGCTATGGGTTGCGTTTATTGACGGTGATAGCTTTCAAACCATCGACGCGGCGTGTCCGCGCGAACACCGAACAGACGAGAGCACCGAGACATGACCGAGCCGATTCGCTTCTATCACCGCAACGCGATCCGCGAAATCCAGGACGCGCCCGTCACCCGCACGGTGCTGCAGTATCTGCGCGAAGACGTGCATTGCACCGGCACCAAGGAAGGCTGCGCCGAAGGCGACTGCGGCGCCTGCACCGTCGTGATCGGCGAGCGCAACGCGGCGGGCGGCGTCGACTTCAAGGCGGTCAACGCCTGCATCCAGTTCGTGCCGACGCTCGACGGCCGCGCGCTCTTCACGGTCGAAGACCTGCGCCAGCCGGACGGGTCGCTCCATCCGGTGCAGCAGGCGATGGTCGATTGCCACGGCTCGCAGTGCGGCTTCTGCACGCCGGGCTTCATCATGTCGATGTGGGCGCTCTACGAGAAGCACGGCCACGAGCACGGCTGCGCGAACCGCACAGTGCCGTCGCGCGAGGCGATCGGCAATGCGCTGACCGGCAACCTGTGCCGCTGCACCGGCTACCGGCCGATCGTCGATGCGGCCGAGCGCATGTTCGACGCGCCCGCGCCGACCGCGCCGCTCGACGTGAAGGCGCTCGCCGACACGCTCGCGACGCTCGAACGCGACGACACGTTCCAGTACGAGCACGCGGGCCAGCGCTTCGCCGCGCCGCGCACGGTCGCGGCGCTCGCGCAGATCAAGGAGCAGGAACCAGCCGCGCGCATCCTCGCGGGCAGCACCGATATCGGCCTGTGGGTCACCAAGCAGATGCGCGAACTCGGCAACCTCGTCTACGTCGGTCAGATCGCCGAGCTGCAAAAGCTCGAAACCAATGACGACTGGATCGATATCGGCGCCGCCGTCAGCGTCGAAAGAGCGTATGCCGAGATCGCGAAGCAGTATCCGGAGCTGACCGAAATGTGGCAGCGCTTCGCGTCGCTGCCGATCCGCAACGCCGGCACGCTCGGCGGCAACATCGCGAACGGCTCGCCAATCGGCGATTCGATGCCGGGGCTGATCGCGCTCGGCGCGCGCGTGATCGTGCGCGGCGGCGACATCGAGCGCGAGATGCCGCTCGAAGACCTGTACCTCGCGTATCAGAAGAAGGACATGGCCGAGCACGAGTTCGTCGTCGGCCTGAAGGTGCCTGCGCGCGGCGGCGCGCGCAAGAATCTGCGCTTTCGCACCTACAAGCTGTCGAAGCGCTTCGATTCGGATATCTCGGCCGTCTGCGCGGCGTTCTCGTTCATTGCCGACGGGGACGTGATCCGCGAACCGCGCATCGCGTTCGGCGGCATGGCCGCGACGCCGAAGCGCGCGCTCAATGCCGAAGCCGTGCTGCGCGACGCCGCTTGGCACGAGGCGACCGCGCAGGCCGCAATGCTCGCGCTCGGCAACGACTACGCGCCGCTCACCGACGTGCGCGCGACCAGCGACTACCGCCTCGAGGCGGCGAAGAACACGCTGTACCGCTTCTGGCTCGAAACGCGCGCGCGGGAGCCGCTGCCGAAGAGCGCGCTCGATGTGCGCGCGGTCGCGCCGGCCGGCGCGAGCGTTTGAGCGCCGCGCGTCCACGGATACGGAGAACCCAACAATGAACCAGCAAGCCGAACCGTTCCTGAAGGAGCTTCAGGATCTCGACGAGTTCACCCAGGTGCACGTGTCGCGTCCACACGAGTCCGCGCATCTGCACGTGAGCGGCCGCGCGACCTACACCGACGACATCCCCGAAGTGGCCGGCACGCTGCACGCGGCGCTGGGGCTGTCGTCGAAGGCGCACGCGAAGATCGTGTCGATCGCATTCGACCGGGTGCGCGCGACGCCCGGCGTGGTCGCGGTCTTCACCGCCGACGACATCCCCGGCGCCAACGACGTTGGCCCGATCGTTCATGGCGACGATCCGATCCTCGCCGACGGCGTCGTGCAATACGTCGGCCAGCCGATGTTCATCGTGGTCGCCAGCTCGCATGAGGCCGCGCGGCTCGGCGCGCGGCGCGCCGAGGTGGTCTACGAGGAACTGCCGGCGGTACTGACCGCGCAGCAGGCGCGCGCCGCGAACCAGTTCGTGCTGCCGCCGATGAAGCTCGCGCGCGGCGACGCCGGCACGAAGATCGCGCGCGCCGCGCATCGCGAGGCCGGCGAGATGCTGCTCGGCGGCCAGGAGCAGTTCTATCTGGAAGGGCAGATCTCGTACGCGGTGCCGAAAGATGACGACGGCATGCACGTCTACTGCTCGACCCAGCATCCGAGCGAAATGCAGCACCTCGTCGCGCACACGTTGGGCGTTGCATCACACAACGTGTTGATCGAATGCCGGCGCATGGGCGGCGGGTTCGGCGGCAAGGAATCGCAGTCGGCGCTGTTCGCCTGCTGCGCCGCGCTCGCCGCATGGAAGCTGCTGTGTCCGGTCAAGCTGCGCCCCGATCGCGACGACGACATGATGGTGACCGGCAAGCGCCACGATTTCCACTACACGTACGAAGTCGGTTACGACGAAGACGGCGTGATCGAAGGCGTCGCGGTCGACATGACCTCGCGCTGCGGCTTTTCCGCGGACCTGTCGGGCCCAGTGATGACGCGCGCGCTATGCCACTTCGACAACGCGTACTGGCTGTCGGATGTATCGATCGACGGCTTCTGCGGCAAGACCAACACGCAGTCGAACACGGCGTTTCGCGGCTTCGGCGGTCCGCAAGGCGCATTCGCGATCGAATACATCCTCGACAACGTCGCGCGCTCGTGCGGCATCGATGCGCTCGACGTGCGCCGCCGCAATCTGTACGGCAAGACCGAGCGCAACGAGACGCCGTACGGCCAGATGGTCGAAGACAACGTGATTCACGAGCTGATCGACGAACTGGAAGCGACCAGCGACTATCGCGCGCGCCGCAAGGAGATCGACGCATTCAACGCGAACAACGAGATCCTCAAGAAGGGCCTCGCGCTGACGCCGGTCAAGTTCGGCATCGCGTTCAACGTCACGCACTTCAACCAGGCCGGCGCGCTCGTGCATATCTACACCGACGGCTCGGTGCTCGTGAATCACGGCGGCACCGAAATGGGCCAGGGGCTGAACACCAAGGTCGCGCAGGTCGTCGCGCATGAACTCGGCGTCGGCTTCAAGCGCATTCGCGTGACCGCGACCGATACGAGCAAGGTCGCCAATACATCGGCGACGGCTGCTTCGACCGGCTCCGATCTGAACGGCAAAGCCGCGCAGGACGCCGCGCGCCAGTTGCGCGAGCGGCTCGCCGCTTTCGCGGCCGAGCGCTACGGCGCGGGCAGCGTGACCGCGCGCGACGTGCGCTTCGCGCATGATCGCGTGGTGGTCGGCGAGGTCGCCTTGCCATTCGAGGAAGTGATCGCGAAGGCTTATCTCGCGCGTATCCAGCTATGGTCCGACGGTTTCTACGCGACACCGAAGCTCTACTGGGATCAGTCGAAGCTGCAAGGCCGGCCGTTCTATTACTACTCGTACGGCGCGGCGGTATCGGAAGTCGTGATCGACACGCTGACCGGCGAAATGCGCGTGCTGCGCGCCGATGCGCTGCACGACGTGGGCGCTTCGCTGAATCCGGCGCTCGACGTCGGCCAGGTGGAAGGCGCGTTCATTCAGGGCATGGGCTGGCTCACCACCGAGGAGCTGTGGTGGAACGCGGGCGGCAAGCTGATGACGCACGCGCCGTCGACGTACAAGATCCCGACTGTCAACGACGTGCCGCCGGTCTTTAATGTCAAGCTGTTCAGGAACCGCAACGTGGAGGACAGCATCCATCGTTCGAAGGCGACCGGCGAGCCGCCGCTGCTGCTGCCGTTCTCGGTGTTCTTCGCGGTGCGCGACGCGGTGTCGGCGGTGGGCGGCCACCAGGTCAATCCGCCGCTCAATGCGCCCGCGACCAGCGAGGAAATCCTGAAGGCGGTCGGAGCGGTGCGCGCCGCGACCGCGGCCGCTCGGCAGGCGTGATGGCGAATGGCGGACGAGCGGGGAGCGCGATATGGAAGCACGCCTGAACAATTATCTGAACGGCACCGGCGCCACCGACGATGCTGCACCGGTGCGGATCGGCCGGCGCAGCGTCGCGTCCGAACTGGCAGCGCGGCCGGCGCCGATGCACATCGTGCTGTTCGGCGCGGGGCATGTCGGCCATGCGCTCGTGCAACTGCTTGGCAGCCTGCCGTGCGTGGTCCAGTGGGTCGACGAACGCGACGAGCTGTTTCCCGACGAAACGCCGCCCAACGTGCAGGTCGAAGCGACCGACACACCCGATGCGATCGTCGACGCGGCGCCGCCCGGCGCGTGGTTTCTGGTGATGACGCACAACCATGCGCTCGATTTTTCGCTGGCCGCGCGCATCATGCGACGGCGCGATTTCAGCTACTTCGGCATGATCGGCTCGAAGACGAAGCGCGTGAAGTTCGAGCGGCGTTTGCTCGCGCGCGGCGTGGAGCTGGAGCGGCTCGCGGAGATGACCTGTCCGATCGGCGTCGAGGGCATCGTCGACAAGGCGCCCGCCGCGATCGCGATCGCGGTGTGCGCGCAACTGCTGCGGGTGAGGACACGGCAGGCCGCGAGCCAGATCCACGCAACCGAGCAGATCATGGCATAGGCCACGCGCAAAGGCTTGCGCGAGTGTTCGAGGGGGACGGGCTCATACGCCGTCCCCTTCTTTATTTGCCGCTGGACGGTTGTTGGCCCCGCTGCGGCGTCTTCGCGCGCGGCGTCTTGCGCGCGACCAGCTCATCCGACACCTCGGACATCAACGTCCTCAGCCAGCCGATATCGCTCGGCCGATCCGGCTGCGGATGCCACAACTGATAGCAGCGGATGCGCGGAAACGCGATCGGCACATCGACGACCGCGAGCGGCAGCATGCTCGCGTAGTGCATCGCGAAGCGCCGCGTGGTCGTGAAGATCAGATCGGATTGCAGAAGCGTCTGCGCGACGAGCCCGAAGTAGGGCAGCGTAGCGACGATGCGCCGGCTCGCCTTCGCGCGCGCGAAGCCGGTATCGATCGCGCCGCCGCGCGTGCCGCTGTACGGTGTCGGCGCCAGATGCGGCGCGGCCAGATAGGCGTCGCGCGTGAGCGGCTCGCGCGCGAGCGGATGGTCCGCGCGCATCATGCACACGACGGTATCGGCGAACAGGTCGCTGCGCTCGAAGCGCGGATCGGGCTTCGGCCAGTTGCCGATCACGAGATCGAGTTCGCCGGCGTCGAGCGCGGCCGAATGATCGAGCAGCGGCCCCAGCGATTCGATTTCCAGCCGCGCATGCGGCGCCGCTTCGCGAAATCGCGCGATCACGGTCGGCATGAAGAAGTCGTTCAGATAGTCGGGCGCGGCAACGCGAAACGTACGGCGTGAGCGGCCCGGGTCGAAATCGCCGTGCGGCGTCGCGACGAAATCGACATCGCGCAGCACGCGCTGCGCGGCCGCGAGCAGCGACTCGCCGTATTCGGTCGGCACCATGCCCGACTTGCCGCGCACCAGAATCGGATCACCGAGCGTTTCGCGCAGCTTGCGCAGTGCGGTGCTGATCGCGGGCTGGGTCTGGTTCAGCCGCATCGCGGTCTGCGTGACGCTGCGCTCGACGAGAAGCGTGCGCAGCACGCGCACGAGCCAGATATCGAGTGAGGCGGCGGTGTCGTCCATGGTCGAAGCGTGGTGACGCGGGCGCAGCCGATCGGCTCGCCGCGCGGCGAGCGCGTGGGGTGCGAAAGCTTATAACCTTAGGCCCGTTTGCGCGTCGGCGGCATAGCGGGCGCGGTATGGCCGGCATCAGCGCGGCGTGTGCCGGCGGCGCTTCGTTCGGGCGGAAGCCGCAGCCGCGGCGCGGCGCGCTGCCGCCGCCGTGTTATGGCGCCGGTGCCGGCTTGTCCGCGAGGCCCCAAGGCAACGAACTGATCCGCTTCACTTCGCGCGATTCGAGCCAGTTCGGCGTGCGCGCGCAGTACAGCACCATCGGCAGCGCGTCTTCGCCCCAGAACAGCTGATCGTTCAGACGAAACGTCGGCACGCCATAGACGCCGAGGTCGATCGCATCGGCGGTATTGCGCTGCAGTTGCGCCTGCACCGCTTCGTCCCGGATCAGCTCGGGGCCGTCCGGCTTGCCGACGCGTTCGCACAGTTCGGCGAACGCTTCGTCGCTCGACGGGTCGCGCCCGTCGCGCCAGATGAAGCGGAAAATCTCGCGCACGAATTGCACGTCGCCGTTCGCGGCGGTCGCGAGCAGCAGCGGTTTCATCGAATCGAACGGATGGGCGGGCGGCATCTTGTACGGAATGCCGAGCTGCTCCGCGCGAAACAGCGCATGCCGGTACATGAAGGTGCGCTTGGCGGGCACGCTGTACGCGGAGCGCTGGCCCCAGTGGCGATACAGATCGTTCAGCACGACCGGCGTGAATGCGAAGTCCATGCCGGGCCATTTGTCGTGTTGCTCGAGCAACAGGTAGGTGAACGGCGAGACGAAATCGTAAAACCACAGCGGCTGTTGGGCGTCGATGCCAACTGTCATAAAGGTCTCCCGGATTGCCTGGGTCGGACGGAGCGGAGGGTGCGTCCGTTATCTCATCAAAATTGTAGCGATCTTACGCGGTGCGCTCCCGGCTTGCACCGGTCGATATCCCCTGGTGGACGGCGGCGGGTGCGGGTTCAGGCGGTGTAGCCGGCGCGCTCAGCCTTTGACTTTATCGGCCGCCTGCTCGTCGGCTTCGTCCAGCCCGCCCGACGTGTCGCGGCTTGCCATGAGCCGCCGCCGCACGAAGCCGATGTGCTCGCGCAGCACGTAGAACTGGTCCGCGTACGCGAGCGGCATCTTCATGCCGTTGACCGAGTCTTCGATCGTGTCGAGCCGCTCGATCAGCGACGCGCGTTCGGCCGACGAGTGTTCGCTGAGCGCGCTGCGCTCGATCGCGATCAGCGCGCCGTACCAGCGATAGATGCGCGACTTGACGCGCCACGCGTACAAGCCCGGCACGACGCGCAGCGCCGGCACCAGCAGCACGATCAGCGGCACGACGATCACCAGCAGGCGGTCCGCGAGGCTCGCGATCCAGAACGGCAGCGTCCGGTACAGGAAGCTCTTGCCCGACTTGTAGTAGCGCGCGGCATCGTCGGACAGCGGGAAGTCGTGCGCGAGCGGCGCGGGGAATTCACCGGCGCGCTGCATCGTCGTCGCGCCGCCGTGCACTTCGCGCGCGGCTTCGATCAGCAGATCCGACAGCGCCGGATGCAGCGAATCGCGCGCGATCAGCTCGGCGGTCGGCGCGACGATGCTGATCGAGTTCGCCGGCAGGTTCTTGCCGAGGTCGAACGCGCCCATCGGCACCTTCAGCTGCGTCAGGTACGGAAAGCGGCGGGTGTACGCGTCGGCCTGCGAGAAATCGTAGAAGCGCACGTTCTGCGTGCGGTAGAGCTTGCCCATCACGGCCGGCTGCGCCGAGTCGCCGGCGAGGAAGGTCGCGTCGATCGTGCCGTCGATCAGCGCGTCGGCGGCTGCGTCGCCCGTCAGCGGCAGCAGTTGGGTCGGGCCGCCCGGCACGATGCCGTTGGCCTTCAGCAGCGCGAGCGCGAGTTCGCGCGTGCCGCTGCCCTCGGGGCCGATCGCGAGGCGCTCGCCCTTGAAGCCGGACAGCCAGTCGACCGGCGCGCCGCGATAGAAGATCGCGAGCGGCACGTAAGCGACGCTGCCGAGCGACATCAGGCTTTTGTCCTTGTCGACCGCGGCGGGCGCGATGCCGCTCTGCACGAAGCCGACATCGACGTTGGCGTTGGGGTCCAACAGCCGCTTCAGATTTTCCTGCGAGCCCTGCGAGGCCAGCACGTTCAGCGTGATGCGGTTGCGCGCGAGGATCGCCTTGTACTTCTGCGCGGCGATCCAGAATGTGCTGCCGACCGGGCCGGCGCTAATCGTCAGCGTATTTGGCGGGGCGGGCTGGATCAGCCGCACGGCGGCCCAGATCGCGACGATCACGAGCAGCACGAGCGGGCCGAACGAGACCGCCAGGTCGCGCCACGAGATCGCGACAAAACGGGCGACGAGACGGGTAGGGCGGCTGCGGCCGGTGTCAGGCTTCATCGGATCTTCTGAAAACGGCGGTCGGTCGGGCTCGAATGCGCGCAGGCGGCTTGGGCGGCGGGCCAGCACGCGTCGCGCCGATGGTACCTGAGATTGGCACGGCCGCGAATCGCGTAGCCGCCCGTCGCGCCGACAAACGCGTAACAAATGGTGAGCGTCGCGGGTGCCCGCCAGCACGACGCCCAGGCAATTTTTGCGCGACCACGGAGCGTGTCCGTCTTTATCCGGTACGCATGACGCAGCCGCTGTCGGTGCGCCACGCCGCGCGCTAAACCCTTTGCGCTTCTGTGCCGGCTAGATTAAATTGTGCATCGCTACCGCGATCCAACGTTTGCGGCGATATCCCGGCAAGACGGACAAGAACCGGGCACGTCGGCGGAATTCGCGGTTTGCCGGTTACCGATTACCGGTAATCAGCCTCTCTCGCCTCTTGCACATCGTGTCAGACGTTGATGGCCGTCGCGCACGCGCGCGTTCGCGCGATGACGGCCGCCCGTAGTCGTAACGAAGCCGCTTGTTGATGCGGTCCAATGTGAAACCAAGGAGAAGAGAGCTATGAAAACGGTCGGTTTTCTGAAAACACTGGGTGCGGTCGTGGCGATGGTGGCGGCGTGCAGCGTCTACGCCCAGAACGCTCCAGATACGGCGTCGGCGGCAGCCACCGTCAAGGCCGGCAAGGCAGCGAATCACGAACTTGGCCGTAAGGTGCGCCACGCGCTGACCAAGACCCAGGGTCTCGACGTGTCGCATATCGCCGTGCGCGCGCGTGGCGGTGCAGTGACGCTGACCGGCACGGTACCGGACCAGGGCCAGGCCGAGAAGGCCGGCGAAGCCGCCAAGGGCGTCGAGGGCGTGACGTCGGTGACCAACAAGCTGACGGCGAAGCAACAGTAAGCGGTGCGCGTGCGCGCGGCGCCGCAAGGCCCGCCTCGCGAGGTCTATCAATCGATTCGGAGGCTCCGGCATTTTCGCCGGAGCTTTTTTTTTCGCCGCCGGTTTTGGGCGCGAGACGGCCGAGGTTTGCGGGACCGCAGCAATGCGGCTTACCGCACGCACAGGTGCTGATCGAGGCGCGCCTGTCCCTGCTTCGTGCGCTGCGGCACATTACCGATGCATCGCGCGGGGTACTGTGACGAAGAGGGAACGGGGAGCCAAGCTCATGCAAACCACGCAGTTTCGCTACATCGATCTGCCGATCGGCGATCGCGCGGCATTCGAACTGGTGTGCGCAAGACACGGTTTCGCGCCCGCGCATTTCGACATCAGCGCGAGCGCGGCACCCGGTGAGCCCGCGCACGAGCGGGTCGTCACCGTGCGGCGTGTCGACTGGTCACGGTCGTATCGCGACGGCCACGGTCAGTGGGTCCGGCAGTTCGAGGCGGATCTGACCAGCCGGTTTTTCAAATAGACAGCGCTCGCGGCGTGTGCGCTTGACGCGTCTTCAGCGGGCGGCTCACGACAACACCAGCCGCACGCCGACCAGCGTCAGCGTCGCCGCGAGCAGATTGCGCAGCAGTACTTCCGGCGCGCGCGACGCCAGATAGCTGCCGATTGCGATGCCGGGCAGCGATCCCACCAGCAGCGACAGCAGCATCGACCAGTCGATCGAGCCGAGCAGCCAATGTCCGGCGCCCGCGAGCAAGGTCAGCGGGACCGCGTGCGCGATGTCGGAGCCGACGATGCGTGTCGTCGGCAGCAGCGGATACAGCAGCAGCAACACCGTCACGCCGATCGCGCCCGCGCCCACCGACGTCAGCGACACCAGCGTACCGAGGATCGCGCCGGTCAGCATCGTCAGCGCGAGCGTGCGCCCCTGGCTCGGCGCGCGTAGCTTGCGCGCGCCGAGCGCCGCAAGCTGCGGACGGAACACCAGCGCGATCGCGGTAACCAGCAGCGCCGCGCCGAGCACGACCTGGATCAGCCGGCCCGCGCCCGGCGTGTCCATCCCGTAGCGATGCAGCAGGATCAGCGTGATGGTGGCCGCGGGCACGCTGCCGGCCGCGAGGCGCAGCGTGATCTGCCAGTCGACCGAGCCCTTCAGGCCGTGCACCAGCGTGCCGGTCGCCTTGGTGGCGGCCGCGTACAGCAGGTCGGTGCCGACCGCGGTGGCAGGGTGCACGTTGAATAGCAGGACGAGGATCGGCGTCATCAGCGAGCCGCCGCCGACGCCCGTCAGCCCGACCAGAAAGCCGACGAACAGGCCAGAGACGGAGTACAGCAGATCGATGTGGGGGAGTGCCATTGAACGGACAGCTGACGCAGCGCGGGTGAAGGGTTGGGCGGCAAGGCCGGCGGACGCGCCGGGGCGGCTGGCGGCGGCGGTGTGCGGTGTGCTGCACGGCCGCGTCGGCCGGCGCCTGAGCGGCGAAAGGCGCTATTGTCGCAAAACTGCCGCGCCCGCGTGCGGCACTTACTCAGGGGAGCGCGTCGCGGCTGGCAGCGCGCTGCGTTCGGCGGGTGCGGCGCGGATGCGCCGCATCGCGTGCGAAGCGCCGCTCAGAGCGCGCGGCGGATTTCGACGACGCCGAACGCCGCGAGCATCAGGCCGACCACGCGATCGATCGCATGGCGCAGCCTGCTGCCGATCGCATGACGCGCGAGCGACACCATCGTCACCAGACAGCACCACCACGCGATCGAGCCGGCGAACACGCCGCCGACCGTCGTCAGCGCGATGGCCGGCGAGAACGCGCCGCGCGGTGCGAGCGTCGTGAACAGCGCCGCGAACATGATGATGGTCTGCGGATTGGTCAGCGTCAGCAGCAGCGCGCTCGCGTACGCACGCAGCGCGCCGGCGCGGCCGATCTGCGCGAGCTTGCCATTGCCGTTGCCGTTGGCGCCGGCGCTTTCAGCGGGCGGCTTCTGCAGCAGCGCGCGCACGCCGAGATACAGCAGGAACAGGCCGGCGAGCAGATGCAGCGGGCGGTCGTACGCGAGCATGAACTGCGAAATGCCGACGAGGCCGAGCGCGGCGATCAGCCCGTAGGCCGCGTCGCCGCTCGCGATGCCGAAGCCGATCGCAAGTCCCGCGCGCGGGCCGCCGGTCAGCGTGCGGCGGATGCACAGCATGCCCATCGGGCCGACCGGCGCGGCGATCGCGAGGCCGACGCCGGCGGCGGTGAAAAACAGACTGGTGGTGGACATGAGCAGGTTCTCGAGCGGTTGTTCTGGTTGGAGTGTGCGGTGCAGGCGCGGCCCGGTCGTCCGCGGGTAGCCGACGCACCCGTCAGCATAGCCAGACCGCAAATCGCGGGCAAGCTCGGGCAAGGGCGAAACGCATGGCTGGGTGACTGCTCGTCAGCGCCCGCCGTCGTCAGGGCATAATTCCCCATTCCCAACTCCCAAATCCGCTTCGCCGATGTGGCAAATCGATCAGGTCACGCTGCGCTTGTTCATCGCCGTGTGCGAGGAAGGCACGATCGCGCGCGCGGCCGAGCGCGAGTTCATCGCGCCGTCGGCGGTCAGCAAGCGGCTCGCCGATCTCGAAGCGCTCGTCGATGTTGCACTGCTGTCGCGCAGCCAGCGCGGCGTGCGCGCGACCGCCGCGGGCGAAGCGCTGTTGCGCCACGCGCGGCTCATCATGCGCGGCCACGAACGCTTGCAGGCCGAGCTCAGTGAATACGCGGCCGGCGCGCGCGGCCATGTGCGGGTGCTGGCGAACGTGTCGTCGATGGTGGAGTTCTTGCCCGAGGCGTTGTCCGCGTTTTTGCAGGCGAATCCGGCGATTCGGGTAGATGTCGAGGAGCGCGTCAGCGCGGACATCGTGCGCGGGCTCGAAGAGGGCGTCGCCGATCTGGGCATCTGTCGCGACACGGTGCCGCTCGGCAGTCTCGACACGCTGCCGTATCGCGCCGACCATCTGGCGCTGATCGTGCCGCGCGCGCATCCGCTCGCGGGCGAGACGCAGGTCGGCTTCGAACAGACGCTCGGATTCGATCATCTGGGGCTCGCCTCCAATGCGTCGGTCAACGCGCTGATGCAGCGCATCGCGCTGGAGAAGGGCAGCGAGTTGAACTACCGCACCTATGTATCGACGTTCGATGCCGCCTACCGCTTCATCCAGGCGGGTCTCGCGGTCGCGATTCTGCCGCGCGAGGCATTGCCGCGCCATGCCGCCAACGAGTACGGCATCGTCGCCGTGCCATTGCGCGACGCGTGGGCCGAGCGGCGCTTCGTTATTTGCATGCGCGATCGCGCGGCGTTGACGCTGGCGGCGGCGCGCTTGCTCGAGCATCTGTTGGACGCCAGGTAAGACGGGAGACGCACCTGGTCTCTCGCACCGGCAGTCCCTCTCAGCTCCCCCCGGCGACGCCCTTCGCCACCTCTCCACACAAACCCCTAAGCATTTCACCCAGGCGAGCGCCAAAGCCCGCCCTATCGGCCTGAGCGGCCATCGCGAGCGGCGATGGCGGGCGTCGTCAATGCAGACTTTGCCGCGCGTCTGCGCGCGAGCACGCTGTGATCCAGTTAGGGCATCACTTCTATCCAACGGGCGTCCGAAGCCCGCGTCCACGAACAGGATTCAAACCGATGAATGACACCCGCGAGCGCGTCGTCGTGACCGAAGTCGGTCTGCGCGACGGTCTGCAAAGCATTGCCCGCATCATGTCCACCGACGACAAGCGCCGCTGGATCGACGCCGCCTACGCGGCCGGCGTGCGTCATATGGAAGTCGCGTCATTCGTGCCGGCGAAGCTGCTGCCGCAAATGGCCGACGCCGCCGCAGTAGTCGCCCACGCCCGTAGCTATGACGATCTGAGCGTCACGGCGCTCGTGCCGAACCTGAAGGGCGCGCAGCGCGCGCTCGATGCCGGCGTAGAGCGCATCGTCGCGCCGATTTCGGTGAGCGTCGCGCATAGCGTCGCGAACGTGCGCAAGACGCCCGCCGAGATGATCGACGCGTTCGCCGCGATGCGTGAACTGATCGATCGCGCGACTTCGGCGGGTGGGCGTCGCGTCGAGTTGATCGCCGGTTTGTCGACGGTGTTCGGCTGCACGCTGCAAGGCGCGGTGCCGTACGCGGATATCGCCGCGATCGCGCGCGCCGCGGTGCAGGCCGGCGCCGACGTGATCGCGCTCGGTGACACGACCGGCGAGGCGACGCCGCGCCAGGTCGGCGAGGTGATCGAGCTGGTGCGCGACCTCGCGGGCGACAGGCTCCGCTCGCTGCACTTCCACGACACGCGCGGCCTCGGTCTTGCCAACACACTGGTCGCGCTGCAGCACGGGATTCGCGAATTCGATGCGTCGCTGGCCGGTCTCGGCGGCTGTCCGCATGCGCCGGGCGCGACCGGCAACGTCAATACCGAAGACCTCGTCTTCATGCTCGACAGCATGGGCTACGACACCGGCATCGACATCACGCGGCTGCTCGCCTCGCGCGCGGTGCTCGCGCAAGCGCTGCCGGGCGAGCCGCTGTATGGCTATCTCGCGCGAGCGGGATTGCCGAAGCAGTTCGCGCATGGGCAACCGACCGCGCGCGAATCCGCGGGCTCCTCCGAATTTTTGCGTTATTCCCATTCTTCCGCTCCGCAGGTGCCGCAATGACTCCGCTTTCCTCCGCTACCTCAGCTTCGTCTTCGACGTCTTCGCCGCAGCCGGGCACGTTGCCGCTCGCGGGCATCCGCGTGATCGAGTTGTCGCATATGGTGATGGGCCCGACCTGCGGCATGATCCTCGGCGACCTCGGCGCCGAAGTGATCAAGGTCGAGCCGCCGCGTGGCGACAGCACACGCCGGCTGCTCGGCACCGGCGCGGGGTTTTTCCGCACCTTCAATCGCAACAAGAAGAGCGTCGCGCTCGATCTCGACAGCGAAGCCGGTCTCGCCGCGCTGAAGCAACTGGTCGATAGCGCCGACGTCTTCGTCGAAAACTTCAAACCCGGCCGCATGGCGAATCTCGGCCTCGACTACGCGACGCTGCGCGAGCGCAATCCGAAGCTGATCTACGTGTCGCACAAGGGCTTTCTCAGTGGTCCGTACGAACATCGTCTGGCGCTCGACGAAGTCGTGCAGATGATGGCGGGCCTCGCGTACATGACCGGGCCGGTGGGCCGTCCGCTGCGCGCGGGCAGCTCGGTCAACGACATCATGGGCGGCATGTTCGGCGCGATCGGGGTGCTGGCCGCGCTGCACGAGCGGCACACGAGCGGCCGCGGCAAGGAGGTGCAGAGCGCGCTGTTCGAGAACTGCGTGCTGCTGAGTGCGCAGCACATGCAGCAGTTCGCGGCCACCGGCGTGGCCGCAGCGCCGATGCCCGAGCGCATCAGCGCCTGGGCCGTCTACGACGTGTTCACGCTCGCGCACGGCGAGCAGATGTTCATCGCCGCGACCGGCGACGCGCAGTGGCGCGCGCTGTGCGCGATTCTCGAGCGCGACGATCTGCTCGCCGATGCGCGCCTCGCGACCAACAACGACCGCGTGCTCGCGCGCGGCTGGCTGCTGCCGACGCTCGGCGAAAGCCTGAGCCGTTTCGACGGCGCGACGCTCGTGCCGCTGTTCGAGCGCAATCACATTCCGTTCGCGTCGATCACGAAGCCCGAAGAGCTGTTCGACGACCCGCACCTGAACGCGAGCGGCGGTCTCGTGCCGTTGACGCTCGACGACGGCAGCGAAACCGCGATGCCATTGCTGCCGATTTCGCTCGACGGTGCGCGTCTCGGACCGCGCCAGCCCATCGCGAAGATCGGCGAGCACACCGTCGACGTGCTGCGCGAACTCGGCTTCGACGAGGCGCGGATCGCGGAGCTGAGCGGTGGCGTGCAATCGCGGGAGCCGCGCGCGGCTGCGTGAGCGGCTGCACGAGCGGCTGCACGAGGGCCGTGCCGCGCCGCACCCGTTGCAACGGGCAATAGACCAAAAACTCTGGAGACAGACGATGAAATCGTCGAATCAGGCGATGTACGCCACTGCGCTCGGCGAAGCGGCCGGCGCGCTCGATGGCTCACCCACGGACGCGGGCGCCGGTGCGGCAGCGGCGGGCCGCGCCGGCGCGATCGCGCTCGATGGCGCGCGGATTTCCGCGCGGCTCGACCGGCTGCCCGCGACCCGCACGATCTGGCAGCTCGTGATGCTGCTGAGCTTCGGCATGTTCTTCGAACTCTACGACCTGATGTACTCCGGCTACATCGCGCCGGGGCTCGTGCATAGCGGGCTGCTCACGGCCACGACGCGCGGGCTGTTCGGCACGAGCGGCGTCGCGAGTTTCATCGCCGCGCTGTTCGCGGGCCTGTTCATCGGCACGGCGGCGTGCGGCTTTCTCGCCGACCGCTTCGGCCGCCGCGCAATCTTCACGTGGTCGCTGCTGTGGTATACGGCGGCCAACGTCGTGATGGCGTTCCAGCACACGGCGCTCGGCTTGAACTGCTGGCGCTTTATCGCGGGCATCGGCATCGGCGTCGAGATCGTCACGATCGGCACGTATATCTCCGAGCTCGTGCCGAAGCACATTCGCGGGCGCGCTTCGGCGTGTTCGCAGGCGGTCGGCTTCTGCGCGGTGCCGATCGTCGCGTTCCTGTCGTATCTGCTGGTGCCGCAACGGGTGTTCGGTCTCGATGGCTGGCGTGTGGTCGTGCTGATCGGCGCGATTGGCGCGATCGTCGTGTGGTGGATTCGCAGAGGTTTGCCGGAGAGCCCGCGCTGGCTCGCGCAAAAGGGCCGCCTCGAAGAAGCCGACGCGGTGATGACGCGTCTCGAAGCACGCGTCGCGCGCGAGTACCAGCGCCAATGCGGCCTGCCGTTGCCCGAGCCCGCGCTGCCCGAACCGGTGCGCGCGCGGGCGGCGTTTCGCGATCTGCTGGTGCCGCCGTATCGTAAGCGCACGCTGATGCTGATCATCTTTCACGTGTTCCAGACGATGGGCTACTACGGCTTCGCGAACTGGATTCCGACGCTGCTGATCAAGCAGGGCGTCACGGTGACGACGAGTCTGATGTACGCGAGCATCATCGCGATCGCGGCGCCGCTCGGTCCGTTGCTGGGATTGCTGATCGCCGATCGCTTCGAGCGCAAGAGCGTCATCATCTGCATGGCGGCGGTCAACGTCGTGTGCGGACTCGCGTTCAGCCAGGCGCGCGAGACGGTGCTGCTCGTGAGTCTCGGCGTGTGCCTCGTGCTCGCGGGCAACATCATTTCGTACAGCTATCACGCGTATCAGGCCGAGCTGTTTCCGACCGGCATCCGCGCGCGCGCGGTCGGCTTCGTTTATTCGTGGAGCCGGATTTCGGCGATGTTCTCGGCGTTCGCGATCGCCGCCTGCCTCGGCCGCTTCGGCGTGAACGGCGTGTTCGTGTTCATCTCGGGGGCGATGGCGATCGTCATGGTCGCGATCGGTACGCTGGGGCCGAAGACGCGCGATGTCGCGCTCGAGGATCTTTCGAAGTAGCTAGGAGTCCTGGCGAGTCTCGTCGTTGCTCGACAGCCGGTCCGACACGTTGCCGAGCAGCAGCGCGAGCAGCACGACGCCGATCATGGCGAACAGGAACCCGCCGATCATCGTGGCAAGTATCAGCGTGATCCATGAAATGCCGTTCATGTGTGCGGTTCCAGCGCGTTTGTCGGGGGCATCGTAGCCCGTTCAACATCATTTCTATGTGCGCTTGCCCGCCGTAAGCCTGTCAGGCGACGCCGAACTATCGTCGCAGCGTGCCATTACGCGGCGCGTTCTGGATGGGTGTCACCTTCGTTGCGTACCGCGAAGCGGGCTTCGTTCGCTGTCCGCGACCATCCTTGCGAAGAACCGCATAGTGCCTTTCCGCAATCGGTTGGCGGAAATGCACCCGGTCGCACCCGATGTATTCCGCCATTGGCCCGCCTATTGCGGTGACGCTAAAGTTGTCGGATATCAATGTTTCAGGTCTGAAACGTTAATCGCCATGTTTATATTCCAACCGCCAATAAAAATGATTTAAATAATCTATTCTGGCGCGTTGAGTGCCTGTATTGGACGGTGGAAATGGGCGGTCGCGCGGCGCTTGCACCGATGGTCAGCGCAGCTTGCCGATGAAGCTGGGCTTGCCAAGGGGGTGGGGTGCATTCCACTCATCGTCGGCGGATCCCAGCAAAAAATCGCTTTTAAAATACGCGCCAGTGGGTGAATAAAGCGGAGGTGCGCCGTTTTTCGAGTAGCCCCACAGTGTGCGCTGGCGTACGCATTCATTTTTCAAATTGCTTTAAGATTCACGAGTGCATATTCAACCATATGCGGATAGACGATTAATCCATTGAAAAGACGGTCGCTTCGGTATTGAGCCGAATTGCACTGGCCGATCATGTGGTCATAGCGCCAATATGTCTGCACTTTCGGACATGGCGGCAGAGCGTCGGAGGTCGTCGCTATGATGCACTGCGCGGAGTTCGCATTGCGCGTGATCGTCAAAGGTGTAGTTGATCGTTTTCTGTCGAGAGGATGACTATGACCTGCGCGAGTCTCGAGTCTGCAATGCTGCGCTGGGTGCATGCGCCGAACAAGGGCGTGCGTCGTGTCGCGATTCTGTTGTTCAACGACTGCTCGCTGCAAGGAGCGGGAGTTATCGCCGAGGTGTTCCAGGCTGCCAACGAAC
The DNA here is from genome assembly GCF_013366925.1 of Paraburkholderia youngii. Classification (NCBI taxonomy): domain Bacteria; kingdom Pseudomonadati; phylum Pseudomonadota; class Betaproteobacteria; order Burkholderiales; family Burkholderiaceae; genus Paraburkholderia; species Paraburkholderia youngii. The sequence goes on along the minus strand of NZ_JAALDK010000001.1, from coordinate 5,773,507 downwards.
TCTCCACTTCTGGTTCGGGCGCGTGGCTGTACGACGTATCGTTTTTATCCGCCGACGGCGGCATGGTGAGTTCGTCGTCGGGGTTGCGCGTATGGACCGACGGACTCGACGCGCGCCATTACGTCGGCTTCGATGCGCTCTATGTGGCGGGCGGCAAGGGCGCGGCGTCCGCAGCGCGCGATGAGCGTGTGCTCGGATGGCTGCGGCGGGTGCGTCGCAACACCGCGATGATCCGCTCGATCGCCGAAGGGCGCGCGGTGCTCGACGCGGCGGCGCTGCCCGAGGACAAGGATGCGAGCGACCTGCGCCAGCCAACTGTGGCCAGGAATGGTACGGGTTCGGCAGAGCAGGGTGCCGTCGAACTGAGCGACCGGCTGGAAGCGATGCGCAGCGCGCTCGCGATGATCAAGCGCGATCTTGGCAACGCGACCGCACGCTCGGCAGCCGAACGGCTGCTGTCGGACTCGTGCACGAACCTCGCGCCGCTGCTCGGCGAGGACGGCGGCATGAGTCCCGGCGACAAGGTTCGCGCGGCGGCGCGCTGGCTGCAGGAAAACTGCCAGCAGGCGATTTCGATTGCGGATGCCGCGCAGTTCGCGGCGATGAGCGAGCGCAACTTTCTGCGCCGCTTCAAGATGGAAATGGGTATTACGCCGTCGAGTTTCCTGTTGCACGAGCGCCTCGCGGTGACGTGCAGCCTGTTGACCGAATCGGAATTGCCGGTCGACAAGATCGCCCGTCGAACCGGGATGGGCAACGGCGATCGGCTCGCGAAAGTGTTTCGCAAGCGAATGAGGATTTCGCCGACCGAGTTCAGGATTCAGAGCCGCCGCATGGCGGGCGAGTAGCACCGGCGGAGCCAACCCGGTCACCGCGCAGTGCAGGCGGGGACGGGTCCGTTGTTCGTTGTACCTTGCAGACCGATAAGGATTCCCGATATGTTGACGCAGGCAGGTGTGAGCGCCCGATCCGTCGAGCCGAACGGCGCAAGCGCCGGGGTTGCTGGCGCGCGCTGCGCGCACATCGTCCCGGTCATTCTCGCGGGTGGCTCGGGCACGCGGCTTTGGCCGGTGTCGCGCGAAAACTTTCCGAAGCAGCTGATCGACGTGGTCGGCTCCGACTCGCTGCTGCAGGCGACCGCGCGGCGGCTCGAGGGCTTCCCGGCGGGCTGGAGCGTCGACGCATCGCCGATCGTCGTGTGCGGCGAGGAGCATCGCTTCGTGATCGCCGAACAGTTGCATGAAAACGGCGTCGACGCGCGTCTGATCGTCGAACCCGCGCGCCGCGACACGGCGCCGGCGCTGACACTCGCGGCATCGCTCGCGTGCGCCGCCGGCGACGACGCGATCCTGATCGTGATGCCGGCCGATCACGCGATCGCGGACGTGCCCGCGCTGCAGCGCGCGCTGGCGTGCGCGGCGCACCACGCGAGCGAGGGCGCGATCGCGACGCTCGGCGTGCCGCCGACGCGTCCCGACACCGGCTTCGGCTATATCCGCATCGGCGCGGCATTGGCCGCCGGCGGCCACGCGATCGACGGTTTCGTCGAGAAGCCCGCCGAGGAAATCGCGCGGCAATACCTGAGCGCGGGCACCTATTGGTGGAATAGCGGCATCTTCATCGTGCGTGCGCGCGTGTGGCTCGACACGCTCGCGTCGCTGCGGCCCGACATGCATGCGCCGTGCACGAGCGCGTTCGCGAGCGGCAAGCAGGACGGCGACGTGTTCCGGCCGTCGCACGACACGTTCCTCGACGTGCCCGCCGATTCGATCGACTACGCGGTGATGGAGCGTCTGACCGAACCGCCGCCGGCAGAAGGCGACAGCGCGAGCAACGCCGAAACGCAAGGCGCGGCGCAGAGCGAGACGCAAGCTCGAAACCCGGCCGCGGTCATGCCGCCCGGCGTCGTGATCCCGCTCGAAGCCGGCTGGTCCGACCTCGGCTCGTGGGACGCGGTATGGGCCGCGATGGAGAAGGACCCGAACGGCAACGCCGGGCGCGGGCGCGTGACGTTCGAAGGCGCGGTGTCCTGCTATGCGCATTCGGAAGGGCGGCTGGTCGCGTGCGTCGGCACCGCCAACGTCGTCGTGGTCGAGACCGCCGACGCGGTGCTCGTGGTGGACCGCTCGCATGTGCAGGACGTCAAGGGGCTCGTGTCGCGCATCAAGGCGCAGCACGCGCCGGAGGCCGACGCGCATCGCAAGGTGCGGCGCCCGTGGGGCTTCTACGATTCGATCGATCGCGGCGAGCGCTTCCAGGTCAAGCGCATCGTCGTGACGCCCGGCGCGAAGCTGTCATTGCAACTGCATCATCATCGCGCCGAGCATTGGGTGGTCGTGCGCGGCACCGCGCTCGTCACGCGCGGCGAAGAGCAGTTCCTGCTCAGCGAAAACGAATCGACCTATATTCCGCTCGGCACGCGTCACCGGCTCGAAAACCCGGGCAGGGTGCCGCTTGAAATCATCGAAATTCAGTCGGGTACCTATCTCGGCGAAGACGACATCGTGAGGTTCGACGACAACTACGGCCGCTGCCCGTAGGCAGCCCATGCACACCCTTTTTGCGTACAGGAAGGCAGAACGAGGTAAGGACAATGCGCAAGTTTCAGGATCTGCTCGCGCGGATTTTCGATGTCGCTTTGGTATTGGCGGGCGCGACCGTGGCGTCACGGATTCGCTTCGACTATCTCGGCCAGTCGGGTTTCTACTGGGCGCTGGTGATGTTTTCGGCTGCGTTCGCGCTCGCGATCTTCCCCGCGTTCGGGGTATATGAATCATGGCGCGGCCGCTCGAAGCTCGGGCTCGCCGGGCAGGTGTCGCTCGCGTGGCTGATCGTGCAGGCCTGCGCGCTCGTGCTGATGTACTCGCTGCATCGCATCGATATCGTGTCGCGGCTGTGGTTCTCGTACTGGACGGCGACGACGGGCGGCCTGCTGATCGCGAATCGGGTGATTACGCACGCGGTGCTCGCGCGGGCGCGCGGCGCGGGCATGAACCTGCATCAGGTCGCGATCGTCGGCAGCGGCTCGCAGTGCGATGCGATCCTGCGTCGCATCGAGTCGGCGCCGAGCGCGGGCTTTCGCGCGACCGCCGTCTACAACACGCGCCCGGACGACTCTGGCGTCACGAATCCGCGCGTGCCGGTGTTCGATCGCGTCGATCTGCTGGCCGACTACATCCGCAGCAACGACGTGCACGAGCTATGGCTGATGCTGTCGCTGTCCGAAGAGCCGCTGATCTGCGCGCTGATCGACGAGTTCCGCGACGACCTCGTGAATATCCGCTTCATGCCGGACGTGCGCAGCCATGCGCTGTTCGAAGGCAGCGGCGTGGTCGATCTGCTCGGCGTGCCGGCGATCAATCTGGTCGCCTCGCCGCTGTCGGCCAACGCGATGCTGAAGAAGGAAATTTTCGACCGGCTGTTCGCGGCGACCGCGATCGTGGCCCTCGCGCCGCTGCTCGTTTGCATCGCGATCGCGGTGAAGCTCTCGTCGCGTGGACCGGTGCTGTTCAAACAGAAGCGCAAGGGCGCGGACGGCCGCGTGTTTACGATCTACAAGTTCCGCTCGATGCGCGTGCATACCGAAGCGAAGGGCACCTTGAGCCAGGCGACGCGCAACGACAAGCGCGTGACGAAAGTGGGCGCGTTTTTGCGCCGCACGAGCCTCGACGAGCTGCCGCAATTTTTCAACGTGTTGCGTGGCGACATGTCGGTCGTAGGACCGCGTCCCCATGCGCTCGAGCACGACGACCTCTATCAGAAGGTGGTCGCGGGCTATATCAATCGCTACCGGATCAAACCGGGAATCACGGGCTGGGCGCAGATCAACGGCTTCCGTGGCGAAACCGACCGCATCGAGAAGATGGAGCGTCGCGTCGAACATGACCTGTACTACCTGGGTCACTGGTCGTTCGCACTCGATATGCGGATCATCGGCGCGACGATTGTCGCCGGACTGGTGCATCGAAACGCTTATTAGAAAGTCATAACAACGCCTCGGGGCGAAGGAGTAAAGATCATGAGCTCACTTGGTTTTCGCACAGGAAGTCTTGTGGTTTTCGCTAGTGCAGCAGTATTGCTTTCCGGATGCCAAATCGTGCCGGGACAACGGATGATCACGCCGGCCGGGATTCAGGACACGGGTGGCGAATTCAGTACCGAAGCTTCGCAGCAGAAGCAGATTCCGATCACCGATATCAATCTGGAACTGCTGAAGAAGATAGGTGCCGATCAGAAGGCTTCCCAACTGCCGCCGGAGACGGCGGGGCTGTTCGGCAAGCCGGCGCCGTACAAGCTGGGCCCTGGCGACGTGCTGCAGATCGTCGTGTGGGATCACCCGGAACTCGCGGCCGCTCTTGGCCAGCCGCCGAGCAATTCGCGCCCTAGCGATGCGATGCCGGGCTTCCTGATCGATGAAACCGGCGACATCCAGTTTCCGTATGCGGGCACACTGCACGTCGTGGGCAAGACCGTCTCGCAGATCCAGCGCGAATTGAATCAGCGTTTGAGCAAGGTGTACCAGAAGCCTGAGATAACGGTGCGCGTCGCGTCGTTCCGTAACGCGACGGTGTATGTCGATGGCGAAGTGCGCACGCCGGGCACGCAATCGATCAACGACGTCCCGATGTCGCTGACGAACGCGATCGGCCTGGGCGGCGGCTTCACCACGACCGCGGATCGCAGCCGCGTCGATCTGATCCGCAACGGCACGACCTATAGGCTGAACATCGACGACCTCGTCAAACGCGGCCGCAATCCGTCGGAAATCTATCTGCAGCCGGGCGATACCGTGCGCGTGAACGCGCGCGAAGACAGCGGCGTCTACGTGATGGGCGAAGTCAACAAGCCGGCCACGGTGCTGCCGCTGCGCAACGGCTCGCTGACGCTGTCGCAGGCGATCTCGGACGGCGGCAGCTTCGACTCGAACACGGCCTCGGGGCAGCAACTGTTCGTGATCCGCAATTCGACCAGCGAGTCGCCGCAGATCTATCACCTCGATGCGACTTCGCCGGTGGCGATGCTGCTCGCGAACCAGTTCGAGCTGCAGCCGAAGGACATCGTGTACGTCGGCCAGGGCGGTCTCGTTCGCTTCAACCGCGTGCTGAACCTGCTGTTGCCGGCGATCAACGCGGCGGTGACGGGAGTCGTCGTGTCGAAGTAACGCAGGCGTGACGCGATATCTGAACCGGCAGGCCTTGTTGGGTGAAAACATGGCAATCAATTACGAAAATCGCTACGCCGGCGTGTATGAACCGGGGCAGTTGCATCTGTCGGACTACGTGCGCACGATCGTGCGCGGTTGGCGCACGATCCTCATCGTGACGCTGATCGCGCTCGCGCTCGGTAGCGCATACGCGTTCCTCACGCCGCCGGTCTATCGTTCGGACGTGCTGTTTCACGTTCAGGACCGGACGGCGAACGCGGCGAACGTCAATGCGAACGGCCGGGATGCGGCATCGCCGCTTCCCGGCGCGTACGATTCGAAGCCGTCGACCGCGGCGCAGATCGAGCTTTTGAAGTCGCGTCTCGTCACCGAGGAAGCGGTCCGCGCGCTGCACCTCGACATCACGGCGAAGCCGCGTTATCTGCCGGTGATCGGCAGCAGGATCGCGGGACTCGTGAACGGGCACTGGTGGTTCCGGCTGCCGTCGTTCATCAACCTGCGCGGATTCGCGTGGGGCAACGAGAGCATCGCGGTGTCGCGCTTCGACGTGTCGAAGGACCTGTACGGCGAGACCTTCACGCTGGTTGCGGGCGCCGGCAACACCTTCATGCTGCGCGATCCTCACGGCAGCGCGATTCTGTCAGGGCGCGTCGGCGAGACCGTGCAGACCGATACCGCGGTCGGGCCGATCACGCTGCACGTCGACACACTGGTCGGCGCGCCGGGCTCGCGTTTCGAACTGACGCGCGCTTCGACGCTCGGCACGGTGGAGCGTCTGGCGAAGACGATGGTCGTGCAGGAGACGGCCGAGGACTCCGGCGTGATCCGCGTGAGCCTCGAAGGCGCCGACCCGGCGCTGACCGCGGCGATCGTCAACAACGTGGCGCGCCAGTTCGTGCGCCAGGATCTGGCGAGCCGTTCGAGCGAGTCCGATCACACGCTCGCATATCTCGAGCAGCAACTGCCCGCCGCGCGCAAGGCGCTCGACGATGCGGAAGAACGCTACGGCAAGTTCCGCAATACCCATGGCACCGTCGATCTCGGCGAAGAAAGCAAGCTGCTGCTGCAGCAGATCGTCGACAACAAGACGAAGCTGCTCGATCTGCAGCAGCAGCGCGCGGAGCTATTGCAGAAGTTCACGCCGAACCATCCGACGGTCGCCGCGCTCGATGCGCAGATCGCCGCATTGCAGGGCGCGCAGAGCACGATGAACCGCAGCGTCTCGACGATGCCGGACACCGAGCAGACCGCGTTGCGTCTGCAGCGCGACGTGCACGTGAACACCGATCTCTACACGAACCTGCTCAACAGCGTGCAGCGGCTGCGGGTGGCGCAGGCCGGGCAGGTGGGCGGCGTGCGCGTGGTGGATTTCGCCGAAACGCCCGACGATCCGGTGCGGCCGAAGCGCATGCTGGTGATTTTGATGTCGCTCGGCGCCGGCCTCGTGCTCGGCTTGCTGCTGGTGTTCCTGAAGCGCGCGATGCGCGGCGGCGTGGAGCGCCCGGACGAACTCGAGGGGATGCTCGGCGTGCCGGTATTCGCGGTGGTGCCGCGCAGCCAGACGCAATTGCGTCTGCAGGAAAAGGTGTCATTGCGCCAGCGCGGGCAGCATGTGCTCGCGCAGCAGGCGCCTGAGGATCTCGCGGTGGAGGGCGTGCGCAATCTGCGCACGTCGCTGCAGTTGTCGCTCGATCATGCGGCCAACAACGTCGTGATGATCACCGGGTCGCGGCCCGATGCGGGCAAGTCGTTTCTGTCGGTGAATCTGGCGACGCTGGTCGCGTCGGCAAACAAACGCGTGCTGATCATCGACGGTGACATGCGGCGCGGCGACGTGCATTCCCATTTCGGCGTCAGTCATCGGCCGGGACTGTCCGACGTGCTGTGCGGCGGCGATCTCAACGCGATGATCCAGCGCGACGTGCTGCCGGGCCTCGACGTGCTCGCGAAAGGCACGCTCCCCTCGCACCCGGCCGAACTGCTGATGAGCCGACGCTTCGAGGCTATGCTCGAGGTGCTGAAGCCGCAATACGACGTCGTGATCATCGATACGCCGCCGGTGCTCGCCGTGACCGATTCGACGCTGATCGGCAAATACGCGGCGACGTCGCTGCTGGTCGTGCGGCATGGGCGTCAGCCGCTGCACGAGATCATCGAGACCGCCAAACGCCTGCGTAACGGTGGTGTCGGCCTGCGCGGCGTGCTGCTCACCGATGTGCCGCAGGAAGCCGCGTTCCTCGGCTCGGGGTATCAGGGCGGCTATTACGGCTACGACAGCATCGTCGGTTGACACGGCCGCCCGCGCAGCGCGTCTTTTGGGGGGCGCCGCGCGGGCAGGCGTGATTGGCGGCATGCTCGTGCCGCCATCTGGCGAGATCCCTCGCAATCCTTAGCTCAGTGGTGACGCAACAGATCGCGCAATGCGTGCGACTCTTCCGCCGGCGGCTCCACGGTCTGCCACGCCGACGGCGGGATGGTCTGCCACGCCGATTCGTGCGACGCGAGCGAGACGAGGCGCTGCGCGTCCTTGCTGCTCGAATCGATCCGCAACGCTTCGTTGGCGTTGTGCGACGCGCACTCCCAACGTCCGACGTTGCTACAGCCGCGCGCGAGACTCAGCAACGCGTCCCGTTGCTGCTCTAGCGTGCTGACCTGGGCGCGCATGCCGCGCGCGTCGCGATTGTTGGGCTGCGCGGTGATGGCCGCGGCCAGGCGCGCTTTGGTCGCCGACAGATTGCCTCGTTGCAGATAGCCGCGCGCGGCTTTCAGATTGCGCTCGGCGTCGGCGCGCTGCTTGTCGGCCAGCGTGAGCGGGGCGGCCAACGTGTCGGTGTTGCTGCTGTGGTTGGTGTTGATCGACGCGACCGCCGTACCGCGCGGCGTGGGCGCGGCGACGCCCGCGCCCGATTTCGTGGTTGGCGCTGCGGTGGGTGCGGTCGTGACGACGAGTGGAGACGATGGCACGACGGTCGGCGTGGTCGCAACGACTGACGTTGACGGTCGGGCCGGGACGGGTGCAGTCGCCACGACTGGCGGTGACGAATGCGCTACGGCCGGCGCGGACGCGACGACGGTCGGCGCGGTCGCCACGACGGGCGGTGACGAGCGCGTCACGGTGGGCGCGGACGCGACGACGGGTGGTGCTGCGCGAGCTACGGTCGGCGTGGTCGCCACGGCCGGCGGTGCCGAGCGCGCTACGGTTGGCGCGGACGCGACGACGGGCGGTGACGAGCGCGTCGCGGTGGGCGCGGTCGCCACGACGGGCGGCACCGAGCGCGCTACGGTTGGCGCGGTCGCCACGACGGGCGGTGACGAGCGCGTCGCGGTTGGCGCGGTCGCCACGACGGGCGGCACCGAGCGCGCTACGGTCGGCGCGGTCGCCACGACGGGCGGTGACGAGCGCGTCACGGTAGGCGCGGACGCGACGACGGGCGGTGCTGCGCGAGCTACGGTCGGCGTGGTCGCCACGACGGGCGGTGACGAGCGCGTCCCGGTCGGCGTGGTTGCCGCGACAGGCGCCGCCGAGTGCGCTACGGTTGGCGCGGTCGCCACGACGGGCGATGAGGATGGTGCGACGGTCGAGGTGGTGGCCACGACTGGCGGTGACGACCGCGCCAAGGTTGGCGCGGTCGCAACGACAGGCGACGAGGACGGCGCGACGTTCGGCGCGGTCGCCACGACCTGCGGCGCCGATGACGCGACAGGCGCGCTCACGTTCGCCGGTTGCTGCCGCGCGACGACCACGGGACGCGGCGCTTGCGCGACGATCGACGCGGGCGTCGGCGCCGCGGCAACCGACGGCGCCGCATGCCGCACAACGCTCTGCGCAGGGACTTGCCCAGGCGTGTCAGGGTGCACTGTGCCGAAGACCGTCACTGGCGTGTCGACGCTCGCATCGTCGTCGAGAAGAACGAAGCCGATATACACGGCGCCGAGCGTCGCGAGCGCGGCCGCGGTTAGCGCAAGCGGGTGCCGCCGTCGACGTCCGCCCGGCTCGAACGTGGCCTCGTCGAGCAATTCGTAGGGGCTCATCTTCGTTTGCGCGGAGCGCCGCGAGGCACGGTCCGCGGGCAAGCTCGCGGCCGCTGGCAGCGGGTCGAGTTGCGCTCGCGATGTACTCAGCGCCCAGGATCGCGCGGTGCGCTCGCCGGGCTTGTCGTCCGTATCGAACGAATCGATCGGCAGCGCATGGCATGCGGGACACGGCGAAAAGCGGCCCGGCAGCGGCACGCCGCAGTATGCGCAGTGATGGAAAAATGGCTGGTCGGAAGTCGAGTCGCGCGGCATGGCCGTGTCGCTCCACTGGCGCCGAAGGTCGGCGCCATTAAAAAGAATGAATGCGACGACGCTCGCAGGCGGCGTCGGCCGAACTACTGGACGACGTAACCGCGCGCCTGCATGCACGCGCCGTAGGCGGCCCAATAGCGGGTCATCGGAGGCTCGGGCGCGGGCAGCGGCGGCAGCTTCACGTTCGACGCCGCGTTGGCCTGCATCGAAGCGCCCGCTCCATCCGACGCGCCGGCTGCCGCGCTCGCGCCCGGTGTCGCCGCCGATGCGCTCGGCGGTGCATTCGCCGTCGCGGTGGCCGGTGCCCCTGGCGCACTGGCGCCGTTCGCGGCTTCGTTCACGGGCTTCGCCGACGCTGCGCCGCTAGGCGCTTGCGCGCCGGCGAGCGGCGCGCTCGCGGCTTCGGGCGCGCTCGCGTTCCACGGCAGCGGCGTGGCCGAGAAGGAACTGGGGGGAAGCGGGGGTTTCGACGGTATCCCGGTCGACGCACCTTTGGCCGCCGGCGGATGACGCGGCGGAATCTGCGACTCGTGGGCCATGTTGACCCCGGTCACGCGGTTCGCCTCGGCGTAGCACATCGCGTTATCGATGCTGCGCTCGTAAGGGCTCTGACTTCGGATCGGATAGGTGACTGGCCGCCACGCGAACGCGGCAGTGCTCGTCACCAATAGCGTCAGTACGGTATATGTTTTAAATGCCATCGCAGTCACTCCCGCAGCGATGTCTCGCCTTTTTGTGTTTGATTTCGTGTCGTGTTCGAGCTTGTTGTCGATGCCTGGCGCTCGTGCTTCTGTCGCGGCCTGCCGATAGGCCGTGGCGTTGCGGTGCTCGTGCCACGGCTCCCCGGAAGGGCACGTCGCGAATGCCGCTTTAACGAGCGTAGCACCGCGGCTTGGCCGCGCGATGCATCGAATAGCGCGTGAAAACGCCATCGTGCAGTGCAATCAGGACACAATCGGCGAGGCGGCGTTGAAGATCGGGACAATCCCTGGTCGCCACGAAGGATCGTCAGGAGTCGAAGATGAAGAATCCATCGTATCGCTATCGACCGCTTTGCGCTGCGCTTTGTTTGTCGATGCTGTCGCTCGCCGCGCCGCTCGCGAGCGGCGCGAGCGACGCCAACATGAGCGCGGAGACGGCGGGCGAGCGGGCGAGTTTCGCGCAGGCGTTTTGCGGCGTGTCGCCCGAGCGCATCGGTGCCTATAAGGAGCGGCTCCGAAAGGTGCTGACCGGAGCGACCGATTTCGATCAGCACTGGGACGCGGGCTGGCATCGCGCCGACGACACCAATAGCCAGATGAACGCACTACGCGAGCGAGACCCGAAGGAATTCGCCGCGCGTATCAAGGTCGATTGCGAACGGCTCAAGTGGATGGCAGGTAACGCGTTGCGCCCGCCTGCGCAGAAGTGAGTCGAACCATGCTCGATCGGACGGGGGTTTTCCCTGGAAATGGCAGATCCGACGGTATCGAGTACGGTGCGCGGCTGCTGTTTGTCTGCGATAGCGCCCCTTCGCCGTGCGGCTACAAGCCGCAAATCTCGCCGCAAGTATTTGTTTTTGCTCGGGTTCGCAGCTCAGACGCATGATTGCGCCGGCGCGCCGGCACCGCGCCGGTCGTGCAAAACCTCGCCCGCAGCGCCGCTGCTCCCTACTTCTTGAATTTGTCACTACCCGTCCATATAATTAGCACTCGCTGCACGAGAGTGCTAACAACATCTCCGGTTGGCTCGTCCAGCCGGGTTTTCTCAGCGTTCTTCAGTCTCAATCAGAGAGGAGTATGTATGAACCTTCGTCCTTTGCATGATCGCGTGATCGTCAAGCGTCTGGATCAGGAAACCAAGACCGCGTCGGGCATCGTGATCCCCGAAGCCGCAGCAGAAAAGCCGGATCAAGGTGAAATCCTCGCAGTCGGCCCGGGCAAGCGCGACGACAAGGGCGCAGCGATCGCCCTCGACGTGAAGGTCGGCGACCGCGTCCTGTTCGGCAAGTACGCAGGCCAGACCGTCAAGGTCGACGGCAACGAACTGCTGGTGATGCGCGAAGAAGACATCATGGCCGTGGTGCAGAAGTAAGCGCAAAGTCGCTACTTCCCCGGTTATATCCAAAGTATTCAAGGAGTTAGAAGATGGCAGCTAAAGACGTCGTATTCGGTGATTCCGCCCGTGCCAAGATGGTCGAAGGCGTGAACATTCTCGCCAACGCCGTGAAGGTCACGCTGGGTCCGAAGGGCCGCAACGTGGTCCTCGAGCGCAGCTTCGGCGGCCCGACGGTCACCAAGGACGGTGTGTCGGTCGCAAAAGAGATCGAACTGAAAGACAAGCTCCAGAACATGGGCGCGCAAATGGTCAAGGAAGTCGCTTCCAAGACCAGCGACAACGCAGGCGACGGCACGACGACCGCTACGGTTCTCGCGCAATCGATCGTCCGCGAAGGCATGAAGTACGTCGCATCGGGCATGAACCCGATGGACCTGAAGCGCGGCATCGACAAGGCTGTTGCAGCCGCAATCGAAGAACTGCGCAAGATCAGCAAGCCGTGCACGACCAACAAGGAAATCGCCCAGGTTGGCGCGATCTCGGCGAACAGCGATTCGTCGATCGGCGAGCGCATCGCTGAAGCAATGGACAAGGTCGGCAAGGAAGGCGTGATCACCGTCGAAGACGGCAAATCGCTGCAAGACGAGCTGGACGTCGTCGAAGGTATGCAATTCGACCGCGGCTACCTGTCGCCGTACTTCATCAACAACCCGGACAAGCAAGTTGCCGTGCTCGACAACCCGTTCGTGCTGCTGCACGACAAGAAGGTGTCGAACATCCGTGATCTGCTGCCGGTTCTGGAACAAGTCGCGAAGGCTGGCCGTCCGCTGCTGATCATCGCTGAAGACGTCGAAGGCGAAGCGCTCGCAACGCTGGTCGTCAACAACATCCGCGGCATCCTGAAGACCGTTGCTGTGAAGGCACCGGGCTTCGGCGATCGTCGTAAGGCGATGCTGGAAGACATCGCGATCCTGACCGGCGGCCAGGTCATCGCAGAAGAAACCGGCCTCACGCTCGAGAAGGCAACGCTGGCTGAACTGGGCCAGGCGAAGCGTATCGAAGTGGGCAAGGAAAACACCACGATCATCGACGGCGCTGGCGAAGCAGCGAACATCGAAGCTCGCGTCAAGCAAGTGCGCAAGCAAATCGAAGAAGCGACCTCGGACTACGACCGTGAAAAGCTGCAAGAACGCGTTGCCAAGCTGGCAGGCGGCGTTGCAGTGATCAAGGTCGGTGCTGCGACCGAAGTCGAAATGAAGGAAAAGAAGGCACGTGTCGAAGACGCACTGCACGCAACGCGCGCAGCTGTGGAAGAAGGCATCGTCGCTGGCGGCGGCGTCGCGCTGATCCGTGCGCGTACGGCGATCGCTGGCCTGAAGGGTGCTAACGCCGATCAGGACGCAGGTATCAAGATCGTTCTGCGCGCAATGGAAGAGCCGCTGCGCCAGATCGTCACCAACGGTGGCGAAGAAGCGAGCGTCGTCGTGGCAGCGGTTGCTGCTGGCAAGGGCAACTACGGCTACAACGCAGCGACCGGCGAGTACGTCGACCTGGTTGACGCAGGTGTCGTGGACCCGACGAAGGTGACGCGCACGGCGCTGCAAAACGCAGCTTCGGTTGCTGGCCTGCTGCTGACGACCGACGCAGCTGTCTGCGAACTGCCGAAGGAAGAAGCTCCGATGCCTGGCGGCATGCCCGGCGGCATGGGCGGCATGGGCATGGACATGTAATTCCGCTCGGGCCTCGTGGTCCGGCCGCGTGGTTGAACTGCCGCGCGTCTGGATCACGGACGAGGCCCGCTTGGAAGATCATGTGGGGGAGTGCGCCGCGAGGCGTTTCCTCAAACGAAAAAACCCGCTCAGGCGGGTTTTTTCGTTTGGAGCCGGCGTTGATGTGGCGGCCAGCAAGCGCTTCCGGACGCCCTTTGTCCCGATCAGGCGCCCGCGACGTGAGCCGTACGCTGAACCGATCTTCCGAGACACTTTTCGCGCAGGTAGTGGAAAATCTGCGCGACGCTTTGCGCGGGGCTCAGCGTTCCGGTTTCGACGTGCAGGTCAGGATCGAGCGGTGCTTCATAGGGCGCTGATACGCCGGTGAACGAGCTGATCTCGCCAGACCTCGCTTTCGCGTAAAGACCTTTGGGATCGCGGCTTGCGCAGGTGGCGAGCGAGGCGGACACGTAGGTTTCGACGAACTTGTCGGCTCCGATGATCTCGCGCGCCATTGCGCGGTCTTCGCGTAGCGGTGAAATCAGCGCGGTAATCACGATCAAACCCGCATCGTTCATCAACTGGGCGACGTGCGCGACGCGGCGGATGTTTTCGCGCCGGTCGTCGCGCTCGAAGCCCAGGTCGCTCGCCAGACCGTGGCGGATGTTATCGCCGTCGAGCACATAGCAGGCATGACCGAGCGCGATTAGCCGCTCTTCGAGCGCGAACGCCAGTGTCGATTTACCGGCGCCGGACAGGCCGGTCAGCCAGATCGTGGCGGGCGTCTGATCGAATATGCGCATGCGGTCCTGCGCCGCGATCTTGCCGGTGAAGCGTTGCACGAAGATGGGCGGCTCTTTCATGTATAAGTTCTCCTGACTCCTTTGGCTCACTCGCAGTGCCAGCCTTGTCGCCACGTGCCAGCGTTGTGCAGGCGTTCCGTGGAATCCGCGATCGTAACGCAAAAGCCTTCTGGGATGCCGTCTGGCAGCGCAATCGAAAATCCGCTGTTCGAACTCGGATAGCCGGCGCTTGCCACATCGGGCCGCGGCTCGCCGCTGAGGCCGGTTGCGACGATCTGCGCGCCGATCCGCACTTCGAGCGGCACTTGCCGCTCTGGTCTGCTCAAGTTGACGGCCCAGCCGCGCACTACACCGTCCCCCACCGTGTCGACGAAGCCGTCGAACAGGTCGGCTAGCGGACGCCGCTGGCTTTGCGCGAACTCCAGATAAGTATCGATCGGCGTCAGATCGAAGCGGCGGATCACCTCATGCACGCGCGACAGGAATGAGCCGTCGATGCCCAGAACCGTTGCGCTATAAATGTGCGGATTCTCGAGCCGATTTATTTCTGCCTGGATCACGCGGACCAATTCAAGCGCATTCGAAAAGACGCTGCCCGACTCTTTGGCATAAGCTTCGACGATGCGATTGGCATCGCGAAACAGCTCGTAATCAAGGCTATTGTCATCGATAAATTTCTGTCTTGCTGCTTCGCTTAACAGTGCTGTGCCATTCGGTTTGCCATTAATGCGGTTCGCTTCGAAGCAGAACGGTAATTTCATTCCGGTCGAACCGCACAACCTCAGTAAGAATTCGCTCATGTCCTCGCAGACGCCGACGGTACCGATATGTTCGCGCAAATGGATTTGCGCGACGGCGAGGGACGCTTCGTTGACCGCCGGTTCGCCGCTCAGCATCTGCACGAACAGGTTCCGGCCGCCGAGCGATTCGCTGACCCACTCGTCGAGCGATAGCACACCTTGAAGCGCCATAGCCTCCGGCGTCGACACGCTGACTCCGCGCATGATTTGGCCGTTCTTGCCGTTCGCGGCATACCGGTAGTGAGAGATGTGGCGCGCGAGCGGATCGCGCAGGATCGTGCAGTAGTTGACCGGATGTTTCATCACCCGATGAATCCCAAACGGATGATGTCCACCGCCGACTTGTGTCTCGAGAAGCTTCGCGCGACAGTTTCCCCACCCATCCTGATCCCAAACAAAGCTAATGAATTGATCATTACCTTTATTCAAATCAAAGCACGAAATCACGGTAGAACCGCCGCATTTCGGTGGATGGATAAAAAAGGTTGGGAAAGACATGTGGGGACATATGGCTGTCAGTGATGCGTAAAGTCTAGACAAAAGGTGTCATTGACGTTGTAACGTTTAATTACGCAGGAACACGTCTGGTTACATTGGCGCGAAAGACGCACTAAATGAAAAAACCCGCCTAATAGCGGGTTTCTAGTCGATACCGATGAATGACGAGGTCAGTGTCGCGCTTCCCCGGGCGCTGCGCCCTTGCCTTGGGCCGGCGGGGTCTCGTCGTCGCTGCTGCGTGCCCAGAAGAAACGATCGGGCATGTACGCCCCCATGCCAGGCCGGAACGCATTGCGCACCGCCTGATACAGATACTCCTGGCTTTCGCGCACCGCTTCCGCGGGCTCCTGGCCGTTGGCGAGCAGCGCGGCGATCGCCGCGCCAAGCGTATCGGTCAGGCCCGTCAGCCGATGGGGCGCACGGTCCCACAAGTCCTGACGCAACTGGCCGTCCTCGCTGAAGAGCGTGTTGACGAGCCGGTGCGTGCCGGTTTCGGTCGACAGAATGTACTCGCAGCCCTGCGACAGCAGATGCGAGATCGCGGCGTCGAGGCTCGGCGCCTCCGCGTCGCCGTCGGGCTGCGCAAGCGCGAGCAGCGTCGACGAGTCGGCGACCAGCAGCGTGGTTTGCGGGGCGAGCAGATCGGCGATCGCTTCGCGCAGTTCGTCGGCGGCGAGCACGTGTTCGTCGTCGAGCGTGAAGTCCGGGGCGAGGATCAGCGGGACATCGTCGTAGTCGGCAACCACTTCCGCGATCGCGCTGACCACCTCGGCGCGCGTGCACGCGCCGACCTTGAAGGCGGCGATCGGCATGTCCTCGAGCAGCATGCGCGCCTGCGTCGCGACGATGTCAGGGTCGAGGCCGGTGACTTCATCGCAGCTCGCCGAGTCGCGCACGGTATAGCCCGTGAGCACGGATACGCCGTGGCAGCCCATGCTGGCAAGTGTCATCAGGTCCGCCTGCAGGCCGGAGCCGCCAGTGGGATCGGAGAGACCGAAGGTGAGGACGATCGGAGGCGTGTCGCTGGGCATGAAAATGGATAAGAAAAGCAGGATTTCGGCGCACAGTGCGCAATTGGCTCAATTATGCGGCCTAAACCGTTGACAGGGCGTTTTTTCGCGCGGCTTGCCCGAGGGCCCACTCTACCGTGTCGCTGGCGCCCGCCCAACGCGTGGCAAGACGCCGCAAGCGGCGCTGGCACGGCGCGCGGGCGCCCCGCCGAAGGCCGGTCCACGCTGCGGTTGCGCGTTTTCGATTGCTAGGCATGGGGGCGCCAACACGGTACCATCATGGCTCCCGTTTTCCCCGGACTCAACGACGCGACAAAAGAATGGAATATCAAAGCTGGATGTGCCTGATTTGCGGCTGGATTTACGACGAAGAGGCCGGCTTGCCCGACGAAGGCATTGCGCCGGGCACGCGCTGGGAAGACGTGCCCATCAACTGGACGTGTCCCGAGTGCGGAGCGCGCAAGGAAGACTTCGAAATGGTCCAGATCTGAAGCACGGCAAGCCCCCGGAAGCTTCGGCCCCAAAACGGTGTCCCGAGGTTCGCTCCCGAACCTGAACCCTGAGCTTCAATCCCGAAAGTGAGCGGTGTCGCCACCGCACAATTGCTGCAATCGCTTGATGCGTCCGGCGCGCCCGGCGCCTGTCTGAGCGCGCTGGCGCGGAACATCGCCGGACGCGTCGTGTCGCAACGGTAGTCTGTCATTGTCCTGTCGCCGGTTCGCGCGGTGGCCGCTCACTCGGCACGCGGCGCGAAGCGACGGCGCCGTCAGCTTCGTGTCGCCTGCCCATGACTCCTCGATCCGCAGCACCCGTTTCCATCGATGCACTGCCGAACCCGCGCGGCGGCGCGGTCCGCCCGGCGGAACTGGCGCTCGCCGAGGCGTCGCTCGCGTTCGAGCAGCGCCACGAGAGCGGTGCCGCGCTGCTGCGTGCGTCGCATGCCTTGCGCACGGCGGGCTGGCTCAGCGCGCAGCGTTTCGCCGACGCGCTGGTGCGGCTCTCGCCACTCGCGAGCGATGAGTCGGCCGAAGCGCAAAGCGCCCGGCCTGTGTTCGGCGCGGCGCTGCGCGACTTCCGCGCGGCGCTCGAACGTCACAATCTGCGCGAGCTCAGCTGCTCGCCGACGCTGTTCAACCATTACCGCGAGCTGTGCGCGCAACTCGTCGAACCCACGCCGGGCTCCGCCGTCGCGTTCGAAGAGCTCGCGCTGTGCGCGCGGCCGGTGCCCCCGGCGTCGCTGCACGCTCAATCGGCCGATCAGCTGGCACATCTGCGGGCGCGCTACGAGCGCGCTCTGCTGCCGGTGCTGCGCTCGCAGGCCGACACGGGTAGCGCGGTGGCGCTTGCGGTCACGAACGCCGCGCTCGACGAGCTCGACGCCGTGTTCACCGAACTCGCCGGCCCCGATCCCTACGACTTCTGGCGGCTCGCTCGCGCCTGCGCGAAGGCGCTGCGCGCGCGCGGCCACGCAATTCGCGATATCGAAGCACGGCGCTTTTACGCGCGCTGCAACCTGGCGCTCGCCGATCACGCGCGCGGCATCGAGCGCGCGCCGCGTTCGCTGGTGCGCGCGACGCTCGCGCTGCTGTGGCGCGACTACGCGCTGTTCGGCGCGGCCGCCCAGGACGCCGACCAGGTCGAGGTGCTGCACGATTACGGCTTGACCGTCGACTGGCACGTCGCCGGCACGCAGTCGTCGGAAGCGCTGTGGGAGGCGCGCGCGCTCGAGGTGCAGTCGCTGCCGCACACGCGCGATCTCGGCGTGCTGAGTGTCAACGCGAACGCGTACGAAGATTTCCTGCAGACCGCCGAAGCGTCGATCGAGGCGCTCGCCGCGCATGCCCGCGCGGCCGATCAGCCGGAGAAAGCCGACCCGAGCGAAGCACTGCAGGCGGGCGACGCCGCCTACCGGCTCGGCTCGGCCGCCTGCGCGCTCGGCCTCGGTCATGTGGCGCTGCTCGCCGATGCCCTCGGGCTCGCATGGCGGCGTCGTGCGCATGCGGCCGTCGCGACGCCGGCGGTGCGCGTACACGTGATCGTCGGCGCGCCGGCGGCCGACACGCTCGAGCAGGCCGCCGAGGCGTTGCGCGCGTCGCTGCACAAAGTCGCCGCGGGCGTTGGGCCGGCCGGCGGCAGCTTCACGCAGGCGGCGCTCACCACGCTCACGCGCGCGATCGAGCAGGGCGGCGCGTGAAGCGCAAGCCAGGCCGAACCAAACGCGCGACGTGGCGCGCGAATTGCGTCCGCAACGCCTCGACCGACGCGCGCCGAATCCGCTGAAACCCATTTTGACGAGTCACAATCCCGCTACTTCGCGACACGCGTCGAACCTGCCGTTCTACGCGGTGTTTCGGCGCCTGATCGCGGCATGGCGCGAGTCGCGCGCGTGATAGAGTGGAACTTGATCCGGCGTCGATGACGCCGCACGTCGCGTGCAACCCAACGCGTTGCAATGCTCAAAGCAGCCCGCCATCGCGCATCGTCTTTGCTAAAATCCGAACTATGTCCAAGAGTACCGATCGCATCAATCTGACCAACCAGTTCCTGATCGCCATGCCGAACATGGCCGATCCGACGTTTTCAGGAACGGTGGTCTACCTTTGCGATCACAGTGAGCGCGGCGCGCTCGGCCTCGTGATCAACCGGCCGACCGATATCGACCTGGAAGCGCTCTTCAATCGCATCGATCTGAAGCTGGAGATCGAACCTCTTCTCCATGTTCCCGTGTATTTCGGCGGCCCGGTGCAAACCGAGCGCGGCTTCGTGCTGCACGATCCGAAAGGCGGCAGCGCGTACACGTCGTCGATGTCGGTGCCGGGCGGGCTCGAAATGACCACCTCGAAAGACGTGCTCGAGGCCGTCGCGAGCGGCAACGGTCCGGAGCGTTTCCTGCTGACGCTCGGCCACGCCGGCTGGGGCGCCGGTCAGCTCGAAGACGAAATCTCGAAGAACGGCTGGCTGACGGTCGAGGCCGATCCGAAGATCGTCTTCGACGTGCCGGCCGAAGATCGTCTCGAAGCGGCGCTCGCGCTGCTCGGCGTGTCGCTGTCGATGCTGTCGGGCGAGGCCGGGCACGCATGAGGGGCCGCGCATGAATCTGCCGGCCGGACGTGAGGCGACGCTGCTTGCGTTCGACTACGGCGTGAAACGCATCGGCGTGGCGGTCGGCAATTCGCTGACGCGCCGCGCGCGGCCGCTCGTCGTCGTGCAGAACCGCAGCAAGGAGTACCGTTTCGAAGCGCTCGGCAAGCTGATCGCCGAATGGAAGCCCGATGCGCTGGTGGTCGGCCTGCCGATGCACCCCGACGGCACACCGCACGAGCGCACGCAGCTCGCGAAGCGCTTCGGCAACCAGCTGAACGGCCGCTTCAATCTGCCGGTCACGTGGGTCGACGAGCGCTACTCGTCGGTCGAGGCCGAGGCGCAAATCCGCGCCGGCAACGCCCGCATCGACATGCTCGATGCCGAAGCCGCGAGCATCATCCTCCAGCAATATCTTGACGGACTTTCCGACGATCATGAGTTCCATTGACGCCGAAGCGCTGTATCGCGCGTTGCTCGACCAGATTCGCGCGGCCTATGGCGAGCAGCTCGCGGCAGCGCACGACGGCGCCCAGGCGGCGGTGCTCGCGGGTATCCATAGCGGCGGCGCATGGCTCGCCGAGCGGCTCGCGCGCGACCTGAACCTGCCGAGCTTCGGCGTGGTGAACGTCGCGCTGCATCGCGACGACTACGCGAAGAAAGGGCTGCACGCGCAGGCGAGCCCGACCTCGCTGCCGTTCGCGGTCGATGGCAGCCGCATCGTGCTGGTCGACGACGTGCTGTACACCGGCCGCACGATTCGCGCGGCGGTGAACGAGCTGTATGACTATGGCCGGCCGGCGTCGGTCGAACTCGCGGTGCTCGCCGATCGCGGCGGACGCGAGTTGCCGGTGGCGGCGCGCTTCGTCGGCGGCGTGGTCGACGTGCCGGCCGACGCGACGCTCGTGCTGGCCCACGAAGACGACGGCGGGGGCGGCCAGCGGTTCTCTTTTCACACTGAAGCACGCGTTGATTGAAACTTGCGCGAGCAACGCGCCGACCTCGATCACGTTGAAGCCCGTATTTGAAGCAGGTACATCATGAACACCGCCACCCAGGCTCCGCAAGATTCCTCCGCTAGCGCATCCGAGCGCTTCCGCTACGGCTTCCTGAAGGGCAACCCGCAGCTCACGAAGAACGGCGAGCTCAAGCATCTGCTGTCGATCGAGGGCTTGCCGAAGGCCATCGTCAATCACATTCTCGAGACCGCCGACCAGTTCGTCAGCGTGACCGACCGCGAAGTGAAGAAGGTGCCGCTGTTGCGCGGCAAGTCGGTGTTCAACCTGTTCTTCGAGAACTCGACGCGCACCCGTACCACGTTCGAGATCGCGGCCACGCGGCTGTCGGCCGACGTGCTGAATCTGAACATCAACGCGTCGTCGACGAGCAAGGGCGAATCGCTGCTCGACACGATCAACAACCTGTCGGCGATGCACGCGGATCTGTTCGTCGTGCGTCATGCGTCGAGCGGTGCGCCGTTCCTGATCGCGCAGCATTGCGCGCCGCACGTGCACGTGATCAACGCCGGCGACGGCCGTCACGCGCACCCGACGCAGGGTCTGCTCGACATGTACACGATCCGCCACTACAAGAAAGACTTCACGAAGCTGCGCGTGGCGATCGTTGGCGACATCCTGCATTCGCGCGTCGCGCGCTCGGACATTCATGCGCTGACTACGCTCGGCGTGCCCGAAGTGCGCGCGATCGGTCCGCGCACGCTGCTGCCGGGCGGCCTCGAACAGATGGGCGTGCGCGTGTTCCACAACCTCGACGAAGGGCTGAAGGACGTCGACGTCATCATCATGCTGCGCCTGCAGAACGAACGCATGAGCGGCGCGTTGCTGCCGTCGTCGCAGGAGTACTTCAAGAGCTGGGGGCTGACGCCCGAGCGTCTCGCGCTCGCCGCCCCGGATGCGATCGTGATGCACCCCGGTCCGATGAACCGCGGCGTCGAGATCGACTCGCAGGTCGCGGACGGCCCGCAATCGGTGATCCTGAATCAGGTGACGTTCGGTATCGCGGTGCGCATGGCGGTGATGGGGATCGTCGCGGGTAACAACGATTAAGCAGCGACTCATCAGGAAGCCGAAGCACAGGCTGAACCACAGGTTTAACAAAGGCAGCGCATGAAGATTCATATTCAAGGCGGCACGCTGATCGATCCGGCAGCGGGCACCGAACAGCAGCAGGATATTTTTATCGAGGCGGGCAAGATCGCCGCTCTCGGCCAAGCGCCGGCCGGCTTCCAGGCGGAGCGCACGCTTAACGCCCACGGACTGTCGATCGCGCCGGGTCTCGTCGACCTGTGCGCGCGTTTGCGCGAGCCGGGCTACGAGCACAAGGCGACGCTCGGCTCGGAAATGGCCGCGGCGCTCGCGGGCGGCGTGACGAGCCTCGTATGTCCGCCGGACACCGATCCGACGCTCGACGAACCGGGCCTCGTCGAAATGCTGAAGTTCCGCGCGCGCAATCTGAACAAGGCGCACGTGTATCCGCTCGGCGCGCTGACGGTCGGTCTGAAGGGACAGGTCATCACCGAGATGGTCCAGCTGACCGAGGCGGGCTGCGTCGGCTTCTCGCAGGCCGATACGCCGATCGTCGATACCCAGGTGCTGATGCGCGCGCTGCAATACGCGAAGACCTATGGCTTCACCGTGTGGCTGCGTCCCGTCGATGCGTACCTCGGCAAGGGCGGCGTCGCCGCGAGCGGAGCGCTGGCGTCGCGGCTCGGTTTGTCGGGCGTGCCGGTGTCGGCCGAAACGATCGCGCTGCATACGATCTTCGAACTCGTGCGCGTGACCGGCGCGCGCGTGCATGTGTCGCATGTGTCGTCGGCGGCGGGCGTCGCGCTCGTGCGCGCGGCAAAGGCCGAAGGCCTGCCGGTGTCGTGCGACGTCACCGTGAACCACGTGCATCTGATCGACCTCGACATCGGCTATTTCGACGCGCAGTTCCGGCTCGATCCGCCGCTGCGTCAGCAGCGCGATCGCGAAGCGATCCGCGCAGGCCTCGTCGACGGCACGATCGACGCGATCTGCTCGGCGCACACGCCGGTCGACGACGACGAAAAACTGCTGCCGTTCGCCGAAGCGACACCGGGCGCAACCGGCCTCGAACTGTTCCTGTCGCTGACGGTCAAGTGGGCCGACGAAGCGGGCGTGCCGCTCGCGAGCGCGCTCAATCGCATCACCGCGGCGCCGGCGCAGGTGCTCGGCCTCGAAGCGGCTGGCCGTATCGCGGTCGGCGCGGCGGCCGACCTCTGCGTGTTCGACCGTCATGCTCACTGGCGCGTCGAGCCGCGCGCGCTGAAGAGCCAGGGGCACAACACGCCGTTCCTCGGCTACGAGCTGCCGGCGCAGGTGCGCGCGACCGTCGTGTCGGGTCAGTTCGCGTACGAGCAGCGCTGAGCGGCATCGTCTCGGTCCAGTCAAGGAAAGCCCCGCCCATGAAGCTCGCGTTACGCAAGATCCGTCTCATCACGCATCTGCTGCACGGCATGTGGACCGTCGCGACGCGCTTTCCGAACGCGAGCGCCGAGCGGCGTCACGCGCTCAATCGCGCGTGGTCGCTGAAGATGCTGCGGCTGTGCGGCATGCGCCTTGTCGTGCATAACGATGCGGTGCGGCTCGATCGAGGCGCGCTCGTCGTCGCCAATCACATCTCGTGGATCGACATCTACGTGATCAACGCGTGGCGGCCGACGCCGTTCGTTTCGAAGGCGGAGATCCGTCAATGGCCGGTGGTCGGCTGGCTCGCGCAGCAGCTCGACACGGTGTTCATCCAGCGCGAGAAGCGCAGCGACGCGAAGCGGATCATGCACGAACTCGCCGATCGCCTCAGTGCGGGTGAACTGATGTGCGTGTTCCCCGAAGGCACGACGTCGAACGGGCTCGAGTTGCTGCCGTTTCACGCGAACATGTTTCAGGCGGCGGTGTCGGCCGGTGTGCCGGTGCAGCCGCTGTGCATCATGTACGAGGATGCGCAGGGCCGGCAGTCGACCGCACCCGCGTATATCGACGATGTCTCGTTGTCCGACTCGCTCGACATGCTGTTGCGTGGCGGTCCGCTAACCGCTCACGTCTATGTCGGCGCACCGCTCGCACCGAACGCTGACCGGCGGATGCTCGCGGCGCAGGCTCAGAACGTGGTGGCGAACGCGTTGCGGGACATGCAGGCCGGCAACGCAGTGGCGGGGACGGTCGCGCAAGAAGGCGACGTGGTAGCTGCCGCGTCGTCGAGCGACGCCGCCGAGACGCCGGAAACGCTGATCGAGCCCGTCGATCAGCCGCGCCGCTCGGCCTGAGCGGCGGCGCTGCCGGGCAGCGTCGCCGGCTTCTGTTCAATTGCCCCCGCGCGGCACACCGCACGAATCGCAATCGACCTGCGTCAACGTACGCTCCGCAGGATTTCGCGCGAGCCGTACCGCCGACAGCTTCTGCCCCCACACGCAACCCGAGTCGAGGCCGATCAGGTTGTCGCGCAGCATCAGGCCGAGCGCGGCCCAATGACCGAACACGACGGTCACGTCTGCGGTCCGGCGCGACGGCACGTCGAACCATGGCATACAACCGCTCGGCGTGGATGCGAGCGTGCCGCTGCTGCTGAAATCCATCACCCCATCGGCGCTGCAAAAGCGCATGCGCGTCAACGCGCTGCACGTAACGCGCAGACGCTCGATTCCCTTCAGGCCCGGCTTCCAGCGGTTCGGCTCGTTGCCGTACAGGCCGGCAAGCGTTTCTTTCCAGTTCGGCGCACGCAGCGCGCGCTGCAATTCGTCGGCGAGTTCCAGCGTCAGCGTCGTATCCCATTGCGGCAGCACGCCCGCGTGCACCATCAGCATGCCGTTGTCGAAATGCGCGAGCGGCCGGTGACGAATCCACTCGAGCAGATCGGCGGCATCGGGCGCGGCGAGGATGTCTTCGATCGTGTCGCCTTTCTTCGACTTGCGAATCCCCGCGGACACCGACAGCAGATGCAGATCGTGATTGCCGAGCACCGGCACCGCGCGCTCGCCGAACGCGATTACGTCGCGCAATGTGTCGAGCGAGTCGGGGCCGCGGTTGATCAGATCGCCGGCGAACCACAGCGGTGTGCCGTCCGGAGGCGCGGCTTTGGCGAGCAGTTGCTGAAACGGCGCACGGCAGCCTTGCAGATCGCCGAATGCAAGAGGAACGAGGGGAGCGGACGTACTGGAAGCGTTGTGGGGTGTCATCGAGGAAATCGGATCGATTCGATACGCGCGGTGTTGCACGACGCGTGCCACGCTGGGCAGAGCAGCAAGCTAGCGTGACATAATAGCCCGTTTGCGGTTCGGATATCGCGCTATGGACCGCGCGCTATTCCAATACAACAACAGGATGACTCTCTCGTGAACGAAGCCAGCATGTCGTCTCCCGCCGCGAAGCAATCATTTCGCACGCTCGTCACCGGTGCGAACGGTTTTACCGGCCGCTATCTGGTCGAGAAGCTGATCGGGCGTGGGCACACCGTGATCGAAGCGGTGTCCGGCCGCGACGAGCCCGACACGCCGACACGCGTCAAGCTCGATATCACCTCACCGGAAGACTGCCGGCGTGTGCTCGACGCCGTGCGGCCCGATTACATCGTGCATCTGGCCGCGATCAGCTTCGTGGGACACAACGATCCGCTCGACTTTTATCGCGTCAACGTGATCGGCACGCTGAACCTGCTGGAAGCCTGCGCCGCGATCGGCCACGTGCCGCGCAAGCTGCTGATCGCAAGCAGCGCGAACGTGTACGGCAACGTCAGCAGCGCCGCGATCGACGAGAGCTTTGCGCTGACGCCGGTCAATCATTACGCGGCCAGCAAGGCCGCAATGGAAGCGCTGGTGCGCACATGGTTCGACCGTCTGCCGATCCTGATCGTGCGGCCGTTCAACTACACCGGCCGCGGCCAGGCGGTGAATTTCCTCGTGCCGAAGATCGTCAGCCACTTCGCGCGTCGCGCGGCGTCGATCGAACTCGGCAACATCGACATCGCGCGCGACTTCTCCGACGTGCGTTATGTGGCGAGTGCGTACGAGGCGTTGCTCGACTCCGATGTCGCCGCCGAGATCGTCAACGTCTGCACCGGCAAGCCGTATTCGTTGCGTGAGATCCTGGCGACCGCGAGCGAACTCACCGGTCACGACATCGAAGTCCAGGTCAATCCCGCCTTTGTCCGGCAAACGGACGTCAAGATGCTTGCCGGATCGCCCGCCAAATTGCAGTCGCTGGTGCCCGCGGTCGAGTCGATCCCGTTCATCGATACGCTGCGCTGGATGCTCGCGGCCTGAGCGCGTTCGCGCGAGCAATCTTCTGATGGTCTGCATTCGCGGCCTTTCGCGGCGCTTTCGCCTGTTCTTCCTGTTCGTTTCCCAGTCTTTGCGCGCCGTACCGCATAGTATGTCGTGCAGATCATTACAAGCGTCAAAATGCGCGTAACCGCACCGAAAGGCTCCATTTTGCAGGCCAGCGGCAACGAATTCTGTCAAGCTGTTTCAAGTTGTTAGGGTTCTAGTTTTTGCACTGGGCAGCTTTATAATTGGGGCTTCATAAAATTGGCGTCTGAGTGTCCGCTCTCCGCGGGACGCGTCGGTCGGCCAGAGAAACAGCACACCACACGGGGTGAACAGGTCGCAAGTTCTTCGCTGCCTGTCACTAACATCGACAAGGGAATTAAATGATCCTGGTAACGGGCGGTGCCGGCTTCATCGGCGCTAATTTCGTGCTCGACTGGCTGAATGCGTCGGACGAAGCGGTGCTCAACGTAGACAAACTGACCTACGCCGGCAACCTGGGCACGCTGAAGTCGCTACAGGGCAATTCCAAACACATTTTCGCGCGCGTCGACATCTGCGATCGCGCCGCGCTCGACGCGCTATTGGCGGAACACAAGCCGCGCGCCGTGCTGCATTTCGCGGCCGAGAGCCATGTGGATCGCTCGATTCACGGTCCGGCCGATTTCGTGCAGACCAACGTGGTCGGCACCTTCACGTTGCTCGAAGCGACGCGCAGCTACTGGAACACGCTGGGTGAAGCGGAGCGCGCCGCGTTTCGCTTCCTGCACGTGTCGACCGACGAAGTGTTCGGCTCGCTGTCCGCAACCGATCCGCAGTTCTCCGAAACGACGCCTTATGCGCCGAATAGCCCCTATTCGGCGACCAAGGCCGGCTCGGATCACCTCGTGCGCGCCTACCATCACACGTACGGCCTGCCGGTGCTGACCACCAACTGCTCGAACAACTACGGTCCGTACCAGTTCCCCGAAAAACTGATTCCGCTGATGATCGCCAACGCGCTCGGCGGCAAGCCGCTGCCGGTGTATGGCGACGGGCAGAACGTGCGCGACTGGCTGTACGTCGGCGACCACTGCAGCGCGATCCGCGAAGTGCTCGCGCGGGGCACGCCGGGCGAGACGTACAACGTCGGCGGCTGGAACGAGAAGAAGAATCTCGAGGTCGTGCACACGCTGTGCGACCTGCTCGACCAGCAGCGTCCGAAGGCGGCGGGCTCCTATCGCGACCAGATCACCTATGTGACGGATCGTCCGGGCCACGACCGCCGTTACGCGATCGACGCTCGCAAGCTCGAGCGCGAACTCGGCTGGAAGCCGGCGGAAACGTTCGAGACGGGGCTCGCCAAAACGGTCCAGTGGTATCTCGACAACCAGCAATGGGTCGACGAAGTCGCTTCGGGCGAATACCGGAAGTGGGTCGAGACCAACTACGCGCAGCGCGCGTAAAGGCACGGCAATGGCGCGCAAAGGCATTATTCTCGCGGGTGGTTCGGGCACCCGCCTGTATCCGATCACGCATGTCGTCTCCAAGCAACTGCTGCCGGTGTACGACAAGCCGATGATCTACTACCCGCTGTCCACGCTGATGGTGGCGGGTATTCGCGACGTGCTGATCATCTCCACGCCGCAGGACACGCCGCGCTTCGAGGCGATGCTCGGCGACGGCAGCCAGTGGGGCATGAATATCCAGTACGCGGTGCAGCCGTCGCCGGATGGGCTCGCGCAGGCGTTCATCATCGGCCGCGAGTTCGTGAACAACGATCCGTCGGCGCTGATTCTCGGCGACAACATCTTCTACGGCCACGATCTCGCGAAGCAGCTCGAACGCGCCGACGATCAGACCGAAGGCGCCACCGTGTTCGCATATCACGTGCAGGACCCGGAGCGCTACGGCGTAGTCGAATTCGACAAGCAGTTCCGCGCGCTGTCGATCGAAGAAAAGCCCGCCAAGCCGCGTTCGAACTACGCGGTCACGGGTCTGTACTTCTACGACAAGCAGGTCTGCGACATCGCCGCGGACATCAAGCCGTCCGCACGCGGCGAGCTCGAAATCACCGACGTGAACTCGCGCTACCTCGCGAACGCGGCGCTCAACGTCGAGATCATGGGCCGCGGCTATGCGTGGCTCGACACCGGCACGCACGATTCGCTGATCGAAGCCGCGACCTTCATCGCGACGCTGCAGAAGCGTCAGGGTCTGGTGGTCGCGTGTCCGGAAGAGATCGCCTACCGGCGTCAGTGGATTGACGGCGAGCAGCTGCTCGCGCTCGCCAAACCGCTCGCGAAGAATGCCTACGGGCAATACCTGCAAAACATTCTCACGGATCACGTCGCATGGCCATCCAGGTAAGCGCAACCTCACTGCCCGAAGTCAAGATCATCGAGCCGAAGGTGTTCGGCGATGCGCGCGGCTTCTTCTTCGAAAGCTTCAATGCGCTCGAATTCGCCGAGAGGGTCGAGCCGGACGTCGAGTTCGTGCAGGACAATCACTCGCGCTCGGCGCGCGGCGTGCTGCGCGGTCTGCACTATCAGATCCAGCATGCGCAGGGCAAGCTCGTGCGCGTGGTCGAGGGCGAGGTATTCGACGTGGCCGTCGACATCCGCAAGAGTTCGCCGAACTTCGGCAAGTGGGTCGGCGTGACGCTGTCGGTCGAAAACCACCGGCAGCTGTGGGTGCCGCCCGGTTTCGCGCACGGCTTCGTCGTGCTGTCGGAGTCCGCGCAGTTCCTCTACAAGACCACGGATTACTGGTTTCCCGAGCACGAGCGCAGCATCGTATGGAACGATCCGTCGATCGGCATCGAATGGCCGATCGACTTCGAGCCGCTGCTCGCGGCCAAGGATGCGGCGGGCAAGCGTCTCGCCGACGCCGAAGTCTACGCATAGGGGAAACGCATGAGCGCACACGACGCGACACGGACGATTCTCGTCACCGGCGTAAATGGCCAGGTAGGCTATGAGCTCGCGCGCACGCTGCAAGGGCTCGGCAACGTGGTCGCGGTCGACCGCTCGCGGCTCGATCTGTCGAACCTCGATCAGATTCGCGCGGTGGTGCGCGACGTGCGTCCCGCGCTGATCGTCAATCCGGCCGCTTATACCGCGGTGGACAAAGCCGAAGAAGAGCGCGATCTGGCGATGCGCATCAACGGCGAAGCACCGGGCGTACTCGCCGAGGAAGCGAAAAAGCTCGGCGCCGCGCTGATCCATTATTCGACCGACTATGTGTTCAACGGCACGAAAGAAGGCGCATACGTCGAAGACGATCCGACCGATCCGCAGAACGTCTACGGCCGCAGCAAGCTCGCGGGCGAGCAGGCGATCGCGGCGAGCGGCGTGAATCACCTGGTATTGCGCACGAGCTGGGTATACGGCACGCGCGGCAAGAACTTTCTGCTGACGATGCTGCGGCTCGGCGTCGATCGCCCCGAGCTGAAGGTGGTCGCCGACCAGATCGGCGCTCCCACCTGGTGCAACACGATCGCGACGCTGAGCGCGCATCTGTGCGCGCAAGCCTTCGCCGCCGAAGACAGCGCGAAGTGGTGGAGCGAGCGTTCGGGCATCTATCACCTGTGCGCGGGCGACGCGACGTCGTGGCACGGCTTCGCGTCGGCGATCTTCGAACTCGCGGATTTGCCGAACAAGCCGAACACGCTGCCGATTCCCGCCTCGGATTACCCGACGCCGGCCAAGCGCCCAGCCAATTCCAGAATGTCGAACGACAAGCTGGCGCGCGTGTTCGGGCTGGCCGCGCCGCATTGGCGCGACGCGCTGAAGCTGTGTTTGACGGACGGTTTTCCGAAGTCGCCGGTGGCGAGGACCTAAGTCGCGGTTTCGACGCGGGGGCTCCCCAGCTCCGATGCGGCGAAGCTGCCGCGCATGTCGCTCGCCATGACGCCGTCGTGGTCCTGTACCGATCGAAGCGATGGTTCCCTGACAATGGTGAAAGGGGGCGGCGGTAGAATGTCGCTCGACGTGAGCGCGTTCCAGGCGCGGATTTCGCGTTCTATGCGCAGTAGATTGCCAACGTGTTTCAACCGTACGCAAAACCAGTGTGGCCGCGTAAAAAATACGGTATTGAGAGGGATCTGTGAGTTTGTTACCGATCATTCTGTGCGGCGGAGCGGGATCGCGGCTTTGGCCGGTCTCGCGCGAATCGCACCCGAAGCCGTTCATCCGTCTCGCGGACGGCGAAAGCCTGCTGCAGAAAGCCTTCCTGCGGGCGGTCGCGTTGCCCGGCGTGAAGGAAGTGCTCACGGTAACCAACCGTGAGCTGTTCTTCAAGACCGAGGACGATTTCCGCGAGGTGAACCGCAAGAACATCGCGACCTCGTTCATTCTCGAACCGTTCGGCCGCAACACGGCCGCCGCGGTTGCCACGGCGGCCTTGCACACGGCGAAGGCGCATGGCGAAGACACGGTGATGCTGGTGCTCGCGGCCGATCACCTGATCGCGGATCAAACCGCGTTCGCCGCGGCGGTCGCGCGTGCGCAGACGCTTGCGCAGGCCGGCAACGTGGTGACCTTCGGCATGCATCCGGATGCGCCCGAAACCGGCTACGGCTATATCGAAGCCGATGGCGAGCGGGTCGTGCGCTTCGTCGAGAAGCCATCGCTGGAAAAGGCCCGCGAGTATCTGGCGTCGGGCAGGTTCGTGTGGAACTCGGGCATGTTCTGCTTCACGGCGGGCACGATCCTGAAGGAAATGCGCGTGCATTGTCCGGACATTCTCGATGCCGCGGCCGAATGCATGGACAAGTCGCCGTCCGCCGAAGGAAAGAGCGGCGCGCAGGTGCGTCTCGAGCCGGGCTGCTTCGGCGCGGTGCCGGAGCTGTCGTTCGACTACGCGGTGATGGAGAAGTGCGAGCACGCGGCGGTCGTGTGCTGCGACCTCGGCTGGAGCGACGTCGGTTCATGGACCGCGCTGTCCGACCTGTCGCCGGCCGATGCGAGCGGCAACCGCGTGGAAGGCGAGGCGCTGCTCGTCGACGTGAAGAACTCGTATCTGCGCAGTGCTGGGCGTCTGATCGGCGCGGTCGGCGTCGACAACCTGATCGTGATCGACACGCCGGATGCATTGCTCGTCGCGCACCGGGATCGCGCGCAGGACGTGAAGCAGATTTTCGCGGAGCTGAAGTCGCGCGGCCACGAGACGTACAAGGTGCATCGCACCGTGCATCGGCCGTGGGGCACGTACTCGGTGCTCGAAGAGGGGCCGCGTTTCAAGATCAAGCGCATCGAGGTGAAGCCGGGCGCCAGCCTGAGCCTGCAGATGCATCATCACCGCAACGAGCATTGGGTCGTGGTAAGCGGCATGGCGAAGGTCGTCAACGGCGAGAAGGAATTCTTCGTGTCGACCAACGAGTCGACCTACATCCCGGCGGGTCACAAACATCGCCTCGAAAATCCGGGCGTCGTCGAGCTCGTGATGATCGAAGTGCAAAGCGGCGAATACCTGGGCGAAGACGATATCGTTCGCTTCGAAGACATTTACGGACGTACTTGAGATGGATATCAGTTTTACCAACGACTCCGAAGACCTGACACGTCACAACGAGCGCGACGACCTGCTGGTCGGCATGAAAGCGGTGCGGGTCTGGGGCACGCTCGGCTGGCACGACATCCGGCAGCGCTATCGCCGCTCGGTGCTCGGGCCGTTCTGGTTCACGCTCAGCACGATCATCATGGTGGTCGTGCTCGGCGCGTTGTATTCGACGCTGCTGAACCAGGAAATCTCGGACTACCTGCCGTATCTGGCGGTGGGTCTCGTCGTGTGGGCGTATCTGGCGTCGGTTGCCAACGAAGGCTGCATGGCCTTCATCGGCTCGGCCTATCTGATCAAGCAGATCAGGCTGCCGCTGACGGTCCACGTATGCCGCATCGCCTGGCGCAACTTCGTGATCCTGCTGCATAGCCTGCCGGTCGTCGTCGTGCTGCTGTTCGTGTTCGGCCACTGGCAGGGCTGGGAAATCTTGCTGGTGCCGTTCTCGCTCGTGATCCTGCTGCTGCACGGCGTGTGGCTCGGCGTCACGCTCGGCGTGCTGTGCGCGCGCTTTCGCGATATTCCGCCGATCGTCACGAACCTGATCCAGGTCGTGTTCTTCTTCACGCCGGTCATGTGGTCGCCGGAAATTCTGAAGGACCGCGCGTGGGTCGCCGAATACAACCCGCTGTATCACCTGATCGAAACGGTGCGCGCGCCGCTCACCGGCCGCCCGACCCACTGGGAGTCGTGGGCGTGGTCGATTGGTCTGTTGATCGTCGGATTCGCGTTCGCGCAGATCCTGATGAAGCGTTTCCGTAATCGCGTTCCTTACTGGCTTTGATATTGTGAGTTCCTCATCGATTGTCGCTCGTAACATCTCCGTCGAATTTCCGATTTACGAGAACTCGCATCGCTCGCTGAAAAAGGCGGTGCTCAATCTGACGACGGGCGGCCGGATCGGCCAGGACGCGGGTCGCCATGCGGTCGTGCGCGCGATCGACGACCTGAGCTTCACGTTCAGCGAAGGCGAGCGCATCGGCCTGATCGGCCACAACGGCTCGGGCAAGACGACGCTGCTGCGCACGCTGTCGGGCGTCTATGCGCCGGTGCGTGGCGAGTTGAAGGTGCAGGGCAAGATCGCGTCGCTGCTCGACGTGTCGATGGGCCTCGACCCCGACGCGACCGGCTTCGAAAACATCTATCTGCGCGGCATTCTCGACGGGCTGAAGCCCGCGCGCATCCGCAGCAAGATCGACGAGATCGCCGAGTTCAGCGAACTCGGCGACTACCTGAATCTGCCGGTGCGCACCTATTCGAGCGGGATGATGCTGCGCCTCGCGTTCGCGATCTCGACGAGCGTCGAAGCCGACATCCTGATCATGGACGAATGGCTCAGCGTCGGCGACGCCGAGTTCAGCGT
Source organism: Paraburkholderia youngii (assembly GCF_013366925.1). NCBI lineage: Bacteria > Pseudomonadati > Pseudomonadota > Betaproteobacteria > Burkholderiales > Burkholderiaceae > Paraburkholderia > Paraburkholderia youngii. The sequence goes on along the minus strand of NZ_JAALDK010000001.1, from coordinate 5,740,919 downwards.
GAAGGCGGCCGAGCGCCTGGAAGGCCTCGTCGGCAAGGCGGCGCTGCTGGTGGTGGCGTCGCACGATCCCTCGCTGGTCGCGCGCGTGTGCAACCGCAAGATCTCGATGGAGCACGGCAAGATGGTCGCAGACGAACCCGTGCTGCCGCCGCCGGAACCGATCGACGAGCCGCTCATCAGCCACACCGCGCAGCTGCCGCACTGAGCACACGGGCGCGCGGCCGGCGCGGCGCGTTGCGCGCCGGCCCTATGCGCCCCATAGCGACGTGCGCCCTGCGAATGCGCCGGCGGCAGGCGAATCCGACGGCTTGGCGGCTTGCCGGCTCTTCGGCGCCAACCAGTCCCGCAGTTCAGCAACACCCTCGTGGCAGTCGCCCGAGGCGTAACAAGGTTCGAATTTGATGCGAGCTAATCACCCATTTCTGCGCTACTCCGAATCCCTGCTGGTGCGTCAGCCGTTTCGCACACTGAAGGGTTTCGCGGGCGGCTATATCGCGTATCCGATTGCGGAGAACGCCGAAAAGCGCAACGTGCGCCCGAAAATCCGCGAGCTGCGCGAGCACTATTCGCTGCCGATGCCGCATCGCCGCCGCATCGCGCTCGAACGGCTCGTCGCCACGCTCGAATTCGCCGGCGCGAAGGTGCCTTACTATCGCGACCTGTTCCATGCGAAGCAGTTCGATCCCGCCAAGGTCAAGGACGACCCGCGCTACCTGGAAGAACTGCCGTATCTGACCAAGGACATCATCCGCGAGCAGGGGACGCGTCTGTTGTCGGGGCCGCTCGAGGCGGGCAAGCACCACGCGTGCAAGACCGGCGGCTCGACCGGCCTGTCCACGACGATCTACTACGACCTGGAAGGCGCCGATTATTCGTCGGCGGTCACCAACTATTGCCGCGAGCGGATCGGCAAGCTGCGCCATCGTTCGGAGCTGCACTTCGCGTGCCGCTTCCCCGATCAGGCGGTGCCCGAGTGGCCATCGCGCGAAGACTTCAAATGCTTCGCGATGAATCGCAGCAACATCTTCTTCGACCGCATCGACGATCAAGGCCTCGAGGAAATGTGGCGCACGCTGAAGCGCCGCCGCCCGTATCTTGCGCATTCGCATCCATCGACGATGTACGCGCTCGCCTGCTACGTGCAACGCAAGTACGGCGGCGGCAAGGCGTTCCAGGTGTTCGAGTCGAGCGGCGAGCTGCTCGAGCCGCATGCGCGCGAGATGATCGCGAAGGCGTTGCGCTGCCGCGTGATCGACCGTTACGGCCTCGCCGAGCTCGGTGTGATGGCCTACGAGCTCGACGGTCATGAGGGCGGCTTCCAGATCCTCGAATCGGAAGGCTGGCCGGAAAGCCGCGTCGCGCCCGACAACCCCGATGGCGCGCACGAACTCGTGTTCACCGGTTTCCGCAACCGGCTGATGCCGCTGATCCGCTACACGACGGGCGACCTCGCCCGCGTGCAGGAGACCGAGAAAGGTTTCTTCCTGACCGACGTGGTCGGCCGGATTCACGACGTCGTGCCGATCAACGGCGTCGCGCATCCCACGCACCACATCCAGGACATGCTCGATCACCGCGTCGGCGGCATCCAGGAATTCCAGATCGATCTGCGCACGACGCCGCCCACCTTGCGCCTCGTGCTCGAACCGCACGCGAACGCGGAAGAGACGACCGCGAAGCTGCGCCACTTCTGGCAGGACGCATTCACGATCGCTTACGTCGGTCACGACGATTTCGTGCGGGTGGGCAGCCGCGCCAAATTTCGCCACGTGGTGAGCGCATGATCGGCGTCGCATTTCCGGATGCGCGCGCCGACGCTGGCCAATATGTGCTGGCGGCGCTGCGGCGCTCGGTCAGTGGGACCCAGGCGCAGGCGATCACGCGCAGCATGCTGCACGAAATCGCGCCCGACGTCGTGGTCGCGGTCGACGCGCCCGACGCGTGGAGCGCCGACCTGATCGCCTACGTGAATGCGCGGCCGCGCAAGCTGATCGTATTCGGCCATATGCCGATCGCGCTCGCGGGCTATCTGCGCTATCGGCCCGCGGCCTTGTCAACCGAACTGGCACAAGCGAGCCGCAGTGCATCGGCGCCTTCGGGCGAGTCGCGCGAAAGCGCGGCGGCGGTGCGCTACGGCGCGCTCGCGCGGACACTCGGCGGCGCGGTCTGGCATCGCCCGTTCGAGCGCTTCGATTTCACCGACGAATGGAACAACCTCGGCTACGGCGCGATTCGCGCCGACGGTTCGATCTGGGCGCTCGCGGAAGCGCCTGAAGTCCCGGCCGAGACAGAACTGGCCGCGGTCGTCGTGAACGGCGAGCGGCAGTTCGCGTATGCGGCGCTGTGGGATGCGGGCGCATCGGGCGTGCTGTGGTTCAACCGGCCGGTCGGCCCGTGCGATTCGTTCGAATGGCGCCTCGTCGAGCAGTTTCTGTCCGGCTACCGCTCCGATTCGCTGCCGTGTCAGCCGGTGCTGAGCGAACTGCCGTGGGGCTATGACGCGGCGATCACGTCGCGGCTCGATTGCGACGAGGACGTCGAATCGGCGCGCCCGCTGTGGCAGGCGTATCGGCGTCTCGGCGTGCCGTTCACGCTCGCCGTGCATACGCAGAACCTGCAACGCGGCGGCCAGCACGACATCCTGCGCGAACTGCTCGCCGATCGGCAACAGGGCGCGGTGCTGTCGCACACGGCGACGCATTCGCCGAACTGGGGCGGCAGCTACGACACCGCGATCGCGGAAGGTGCGCAATCGGCCGAACTGCTCGAACGCGCGACCGGTGTGCCGGTGCGCTACGCGGTGTCGCCATTTCACCAGTCGCCGCCGTACGCGATGCGCGGCCTGATCGACGCGGGCTACGCGGGCTGCATCGGCGGCATCATCCGCAACGATCCCGAGTTTCTGACCGCGCGCGGCGGCGCCCTGGCCGGCTTGCCCGCGGGCTTCGTCGGTCATAGCCAGCAGTGCATGCTGCACGGCGATTGCATGCTGAAACAGGGCGATCCGCTTGCGATCTTCAAGCAGGCTTTCGACACCGCATACGCGACCAACACGCTGTTCGGCTATCTCGACCATCCGTTCTCCGAGCGTTACGCGTACGGCTGGTCCGACGAGGCGGCGCGCATCGACGCGCACGAGCAGTTCATCGCCTACATGCGCGGCAAGGCGCGACGGCCTCTGTTCCTGCACGAGGAAGCCGCGCTCGATTTCCTGCGCTTTCGCTCGCTCGCGCAGATCGTCGAACAAGACGGCGTATTCAGCGTCGTCACGCCATGCGCCGACACGACGCCGCTCGCGCTCGGCGTCGAGTTCCGGGGCGCTCATACCAAGGTCGAGGCGGGGAAAGCACTGCGATGAAAGTCATGGTGGTGATGGGCACGCGCCCCGAGGTCATCAAGCTTGCACCGCTCGTGAGAGCGCTGCGCAGCGAGTTCGACACGATCGTCTGCGCGAGCGGGCAGCACAGGGACATGGCCGCGCAGGCGCTCGAATTCTTCGGCATCGAACCCGACATCTCGCTCGAAACGATGCACCCGGGGCAATCGCTGAACGCGCTCGCGTCGCGCCTGATCGCCGCGCTCGATCGCGCGCTCGACGAAGTGCGCCCCGACTGGGTGATCGTGCAGGGCGACACGACGACCGCGTTTTGCGCGGGCTTCGCGGCGTTCCACCGTGGCATCCGCGTCGGCCACGTCGAGGCGGGGCTGCGCACCGGCGATCTCACGAGTCCGTTTCCCGAGGAAGCGAATCGCAGCCTGCTCGGCCGCATCGCGACGCTGCACTTCGCGCCGACCTCGCGCGCGCGCGACAGCCTGCTTGTCGAAGGTGTCGCGGCCGCGAAGATCGTCGTGACCGGCAACACGGTCGTCGATGCGATCGGCGAAGTGCGCGCGAGCTGGAGCGTCACGCCGCCGACGAGTCCGCTGCCCGCATGGCACGGCGCGCAGCAGCAGCACGTGCTCGTGACATGCCATCGGCGCGAGAATTTCGGCGACGTGCTGCAGGACATCTGCCGCGTGCTGCGCGATTTGTGTCAGCGCTATAGCGAATACCGCTGGGTGTTCCCTGTGCATCTGAACCCGGCCGTGCGCGAGCCCGTGCATCGCGAGCTCGATGGCATTCCGAATCTCGCGCTGATCGAGCCGGTCGACTATCCGACGAGCCTTTACCTGATCAGCGGCAGCGCCGTCGTGGTCAGCGATTCGGGCGGCCTCCAGGAGGAAGCGCCGACCTTCGGCGTGCCGGTCGTCGTGATGCGCAATCACACCGAGCGCCGCGAAGGTGTCGATGCCGGCTTCGCGACACTCGCGGGCCAGAGCGCGGCGAGCATTGAAAGTGCGGTAATCGGCTGGCTCGACGATCCGGCGCGGCGCGCCGCGCTGCGCGATCGCGCGAATCCGTACGGCGACGGGCTGGCGTCGCGGCGCATCGTCGACAGCCTGCGCGGCCGACCGGTCGAGGTGTTCGTTGGCTGACGGCAAGAACCCCGTGCTTCCCCCGCAAGACTGCGTGCTGTTTTCGACCGCCGACTGGGACGAGCCGTACTGGACCAACAAGCAGCACACCGCTAGTATCCTCGCCGCGCGCGGCTGGCGGATCCTGTATGTGGAAAGCGTCGGCTTCCGTTCGCCGAAAGTGGCCAGCGGCCGCGACTGGTCGCGCCTGTGGCGGCGCCTGTGGCGCGGCGTGCAGTCGCTCGTGCTCGGTCCGCCGCGCCGCGCCGACAACATCTGGGTGCTGTCGCCGCTGATGGTGCCGGCCGGGCATCATCTGCCGTTCGTGCGCTCGCTGAATCAGGCGATGCTGCGCTTTTCGGTGAACCGCTTCGCGAGGTCGCGTCGCTACGACAAGCCGGTCGTGTGGACCTACCACCCGTACATGCTCGATGCGATCGCGACGCTGCCGCGCGGGCCGCTGGTTTACCACTGTGTCGACGATATCGCGGCGATTCCGGGTGTCGACGTCGACGCGTTCCGCAATGCCCAGCAGGATCTGCTCGGCCGCTGCGAGGCGGTGTTTACGACCGCGCAGTCGCTGAAGGACGTGTGTCTGCCGTTCAACCCGAATACACATTTCTTCGGCAACGTCGTCGATGAAGCGCACTTCGGCACGGCGCGCGAAGACGGCCCGCTGCCCGCCGAGCTCGCCGCGATCGACGAGCCGAGGCTCGTGTATCACGGCGTACTGTCGGACTTCAAGGTCGACCTGCCGCTGCTGCTGCAGACCGCGCAGGCGCGGCCGGGGTGGCAATGGGTGATCATCGGCGAGGAGCGCGAAGGCCAGCGCAGCGACCTGCTCGCGCAGCTCAAGCGTCTGCCGAACGTGCATCTGCTCGGCTACCGGCCGTATCGCGCGCTGCCGCAGTATTTGCGCGGCATGCGGGTCGGTGTGCTGCCGACGCTGATCAACGAATACACGCACTCGATGTTTCCGATGAAGTTCTACGAATATCTGGCGGCCGGTTTGCCGGTTGTGTCGACGCCGCTCGATTTCGCGAAGGAACCGCGCGCGGGGCTCGAGGTGGGCGGCGATGCGGAAGCGTTCATCGCTGCGATCGACAAGCAGCTTGCACGCGGCAAGCTGAGCGCGGACGAAGCGCGCGCGGCGGTCGGCGAGAACACGTGGGAAGCGCGGCTGGACAAGATGCTGGCGATTACTTTCCGCTACCCGCAAGCGGGCGGCGGCAGCGCGCAGCCACACGGCGCGGAGGTGCGCACGTGAGGGTCGTTCATGTGTACCGCACCTACTTCCCGGACCCGCCCGGCGGCCTGCAGGAAGCGATCCGCCAGATTGCGCTGGCGACGCGCGAGCGCGGCGTCGAACCGCGCATCCTGACCCTGTCGCCGAGCCCGACGCCGACCGTGGTCGAGCGTCCCGAAGGGCAGGTGATCCGCGAGAAATCGTGGGCCGCGCCTGCATCGTGCGATCTCGGCGGGCCGTGCTCGGTGGTCAGGTATCGCGAGATGGCCGACTGGGCCGATGTCGTGCATTTTCACTTCCCGTGGCCGTTCGCCGACGTCTTGCATCTGCTCGGCCGCACCAAGAAGCCGACGGTGATGACGTACCACTCCGACATCGTGCGGCAGAAGCTGCTCGGCACTGTCTATGGGCCGCTGATGCGGCGCACGCTGCGCAGCATGTCCGCGGTGGTCGCGACGTCGCCGGCCTATGCGCGGACCAGCGAGACGCTCGCCGCGTGCGTGTCGAAGGAGCGTTTGAAGACGATTCCGCTCGGCATCATCGACTATCGCGACGAGCCGCAGCCGCTCGACGCGCAGCGCCAACTCGAGAGCCGGCTCGGTATGGTGCCGGGCGAGCCGTATTTTCTGGCGCTCGGCGTGTTGCGCTACTACAAGGGACTGCATACGCTCGTCGAGGCCGCCCGGCATGTGCAGGCCAAAATCGTCATTGCAGGCTCCGGGCCGGAGCGCGAGCGGCTCGCCTCGTTGGCGCGGCAGCGTGGCGCGAGCAACGTCGTGTTTGCCGGCCAGGTCACGCATGAGGAAAAGGTCGCGCTGCTCAAGGGCTGTCGCGCGATGGTGCTGCCCTCGCATTTGCGCTCCGAAGCGTTCGGGATGGTGCTGGTCGAAGCTGCGATGTTCGGCAAACCGATGGTGTGCTGCGAAGTTGGGTCCGGGACGTCGTTCGTCAACGAGGATGGCGTGACGGGCTTCGTCGTGCCGCCGGAGGCGCCGGAACCGCTGATCGCCGCGATCAACCGGCTGGCGCTGGATGAAGCACTGGCGCGCGGCATGGGGGCGGCGGCGCGGCAGCGATATGAGCGGCTATTTTCCGGGCCAGCGTTGGGAAACGCATATAAATCGCTGTACGAGCAAGTATTGTCTTACTGAGTCGCTATTTTCTTTCCCGGTATTGCGCCGAAAAGCTTGCGAAGGTGTTTAATTCACGTTTGTTCGCGCTAATTCGGCCTATAAGCGAGATGTTGGTATTATCTGCGCCGTTGAGCCCGGTACACTGATTAATCTGCTTCGTCAAAATCTCGCAGGCTCATGGTTGTTAAATCAGTCGGCAATAAGTTGACAGGTAAATTTGCGGCGGGTTGTAGGGCAGGGCGCGAGATGGTAGCGTGACGCAGCTTTACGCGGTCAGGATATCGAACGCGCCAGAACCGATTTCTACGACATCGCTTCGCCTTCCACACTCTTTTCTGCTTTGCGACGGTTTACTGAATGAGTAGCAAACCCCTCGTTGTCGATCTGGATGGAACTCTCATTCGCTCGGACGTTCTGATTGAATGCGGTTTTGCTTTTACCCGATCCGCTCCGCATCGGTTCTACGAGCCGCTTCTGTGGTTCGTGCGCGGCGGTAAAGCCGGGCTCAAAGCGCGCCTCGCCGAAGCGACCGATATCGACGTCACCGTCCTGCCCTACGACCCCACGGTCATCGAGTGGCTGAGGGAGGAACGGGCCGCCGGGCGCTCGCTCGTGCTGGCGACCGCTAGCCATGAACGCTACGCGAATGCGATCGCCGATCATCTTGGACTATTCGACAAAACCTTCGCCACGCATAGCGACATCAATCTGTCCGCGCATCGCAAGCGCGACAGGCTCGTGGCCGAGTTCGGCGAGAAAGGCTTCGACTACGCGGGCAATTCGCACGACGATGTCACAGTCTGGGCCGCGGCTGAGCGTGCCTATGTGATCAATCCGTCGAGTGGCGTAGAGCGCGCGGCCCGCAAGCAGGGCAACGTCGAGCGCGTGATCGACCAGCGCTCCGCATGGCCGGGAACGTGGGCGAAGTCGCTGCGACTGCATCAGTGGCTGAAAAATCTGCTGATTTTCGTTCCGCTGCTCGCGGCGCATCAACTGTCGGACGCCGCGCTGGTCGTTTCCGCGCTGCTCGCTTTTTTTGCCTTCGGTGTCTGTGCGTCGAGCGTCTACCTGTTGAACGATCTGCTCGATCTCGAGGACGACCGGCATCATCCGACCAAGCGCAAACGCCCGCTTGCCTCGGGCGCGTTGCCGCTGGTGTGGGGCGCGGCGCTTTTTCCGGTTCTGCTGGTGGTGGGCGGCGCGATCGCATGGTTCTGCCTGCCTCATAAATTCGCGCTGGTTTTGCTGGGATATTACGTACTCACGCTGGCCTATTCGTTATATCTGAAGCGGCGAGTCATGATGGACGTGGTCGTGCTGGCCATGCTTTATACGACGCGCATCATCGCCGGAAGCGCCGCGATCGATGCGCGGCTCTCGTTCTGGCTGCTCGCGTTTTCGCTGTTCGTTTTTCTCAGCCTCGCGCTCGTCAAGCGGTATGCGGAACTGCACGCATTGAAGGAGCGCGGCCTCGTGAAGTCGCGCGGCCGCGGCTATGTCGCGAGCGATCTGCCGTTAATTTCGTCATTAGGCGCGGCCTCGGGCTATCTGTCCGTGCTGGTTCTCGCTCTTTATATTCAGGACGGCAATACGGCGAGCCTCTACCGGCACCCGCAGTACATCTGGGTGGCCTGTCCTCTGCTGCTTTACTGGGTGAGCCGCACGTGGATCATCGCGCATCGCGGTTCCATGCATGACGACCCGATCATATTCGCGGCAAAAGACCGAAGCAGCTGGCTCATCATGGCGCTATGCGGCGCGGTGTTCTGGATGGCGATCTAGCCATGTCCAAGGTTCAATCCTGGGGGCGCTATCCGTACGCGCCGCAAGATGCCCATCCGATCGCCTGGCGCGATACGGCCGCGGCCGTCTGGCGAAGTGTCGGCGGTGCGCAGCGCACGACCCTTGCGTTTGGCAATGGGCGCAGTTACGGCGACAGTTGCCTCGCGTCGTCAGGGCACGTGGTCCAGACGCTGCCGCTGGACCGGCTGATCCTGGCTGACTGGCAAAACGGCGTGTTGCGCGCTGAACCTGGCATGACGCTCGAGCAGATTCTCGACGTGGCGATTCCCCGTGGATGGATGTTGCCGGTGACGCCGGGCACGAAGTACGCGACCTTGGGCGGCGCGATCGCCAACGACGTGCACGGCAAGAATCACCATGTGCGCGGCACGTTTGGCCGGCATGTGCGTCGCTTCTCCTTGCTGCGCAGCGACGGCGCGCAGTTCGAATGTACGCCGGACCTGCACCCTGAGTACTTCGCCGCAACGATTGGCGGCCTTGGCATGACCGGGTTGATCACGTGGGCGGAAATCCAGTTGATGCCGATCAAGTCGAGCATGCTCGACGTGACCAGCATTCGCTTCGCCAATCTCGACGAGTTCTTCGCGCTGTCCGAACGGCTCGACGAACTGCATGAGTACAGCGTGGCGTGGGTGGACTGTCAGAGTCGCGATGCCGCGTTAGGCAGGGGCATTTTCATGGTCGGCGATCACGCTTGCGAAGGCGGACTCGACGTCGAACGCCGCAAGACGCGGACGGTGCCGTTCACGTCGCCGATCCCCGTTTTCAACCGCTTGACGCTGCACGCCTTCAACGAACTGTACTACCGGCGGCAGCGCGCGAACGCGGTTCGCTCGACCGTCAGTTACGACTCGTACTTCTATCCGCTCGACAGCCTGCTTGAATGGAATCGCATCTATGGCCGCTCGGGCTTTCAGCAGTATCAATGCGTGATGCCGGCGCCCGTTGCGCGGGACGCGACGCGGGCCATTCTCGACGCGATTGCCCGCAGCGGCACGGGGTCGATACTTGCCGTGCTCAAGCGCTGCGGCGCCATCGAATCGCCGGGCTTGCTGTCTTTTCCGCTCGAAGGCACGTCGCTCGCGCTCGATTTTCCGCAGCGCGAGGAATCGAATCGCAAGCTCTTCGACCGGCTAGATGCGATCGTGCGCGAGAGCGGCGGCCGTCTGTATCCTGCCAAGGACGCGCATATGTCGGGCGAAGATTTTCGCGCTGCCTATCCGCAGTGGGAACAGGTCGAAGCGCTGCGTGATCCGGCCTTGCTGTCACGCTTTTGGGAACGAACTACTCGAGTATGAAAAACATCGTTATCGTAGGCGCCACTTCGGCGATCGCCATTGCCTGTGCACGGCAATGGGCTAAACAGGGCGCGCGCTTCTTTCTCGTCGCGCGCAACATGGAGCGCCTCCAGCAGGTTGCCGACGACCTGAAGGCGCGTGGTGCACAAGAGGTGCTGTGCCAGCAGTTGGACATCGATCAGCTTGGTGAACATGCCGCCATGATGCAGCGCTGTTCGGCCGAGTTCGGCGCGCTCGACATCGTGCTGGTGGCGCCCGGTACGCTGCCTGACCAGCAGGATTGTCAGAACGATGCCGACGTCGCGGTCCGCGAGTTCAATACCAATGCCGTGTCGATCATCGCGTTGCTGACCCGTTTCGCGACTGTGATCGAGCAGCAGCGGCGCGGCACGATCGCGGTGATATCGTCGGTGGCCGGCGATCGCGGTCGCCAGTCGAATTATCTGTACGGCAGTGCCAAAGCCGCGCTCTCCGCGTTTTGCGAGGGTCTGCGCGCGCGCCTGTTCAAAGCGGGCGCGCATGTGGTGACGATCAAGCCTGGTTTTGTCGCTACGCCAATGACAGCGGGCCTTCCGTTGCCGGGACCGCTTGTTGCTACGGCGGACAAGGTCGCGGGCGATATCGTGCGCGCAGTGGAAAAGGGCAGGGATGTCATTTATACGCCGTGGTTCTGGTGGGGCATCATGCTGATCATTCGCTCCATTCCTGGCCGCGTGTTCAAGCGGCTCTCGTTGTGATGCATTGCGCGCGTCGCGGTGAAGCGTTGTTCGATCTTTCTGACCGGGTGTGCCTCTCGTGAACTCATCGGCAACTTCCATGAGCGCTTCGCGCCTCGTGATCTTTTACGCGATGTTCGCGGCGATTTCGATCGCCGCGAACATCGGTCTTCAGAAGCTCTCGCTGATCACCTATTCGGGAGCGTTCAGCGTGCCGCTGTCCGTGGTCGTCGGAACGGGTGGCGGGCTGGTGGTGAAGTTCCTGCTCGACAAGCTGTGGATCTTTCGATACCAGCATCGCGATCTATCGCACGGCATACAGAGTTTTCTGCTGTACACGGTGATGGGGCTCGCCACTACCGCGATTTTCTGGGGCTTCGAATTCGGCGCGGACTCGATCTATCATTCCGAGCCTGCCCGGTTTACGGGAGGCGTGATTGGCCTCGTGATTGGTTACGTCGTCAAATACCGGCTCGACAAGAAGTTCGTTTTTGCCTGATTGCGGCAATGCATTGATTTTTGTAGTTGCGCTACTGCCGCGCGCGCGTAATCAAAAAAATATTGACCAACGAATATGCAACGATTTAGACAGTACCTTTCGGAGAACGCGCTTCTACTGGTGGTCACCATTGCGGTGGGTGGTTATCTCTCATGGCAGACGCGCAACTATCAGCTCGATGATTCGCTGATCTATTTGCGATACTTGCGCAATCTGTTTGACGGACAAGGGCTCACCTACAACGCGGGCGATCGCTTCAACGGGCTGACCTCGCCGTTGTATTCCTACTTGCTGATCGTGGCCAACGTGGTGGCCGGAAATTTGCAGTACACGACGATCTTTTTGTCGTTCGTATTCCTGTGCGCGGCCGCGATCACCGGAGCGCATCTGCTGGCTAGCGGGAAATACGGACAGACGCTGTGTGCGCTGATCGTCGTTTCCTTCAATTACTTTTACAGCACCTTTGGGATGGAAACTTCGCTGTTTCTGTTCCTCTCAGCGCTTGCATTAATACTCTATCGCAGGGAGCAATTTTTTGGTCTAGGTGTGGTGCTGGGCCTGCTGTTCATCACGCGCAGCGAAGGTGTGTTCCTTGGCCTGGTCGTGGTCGTCGATTACCTGATCAAGAACAGAAAACTGCCGCATGTTAAGTATGTCGTTGCGCCGGTCATTTTGCTCGCGGCCAATTTCATCTTTAACTATTACTACTACGGCGCGTTTCTTCCGGCTACCGGTAATGCGAAGCTCGGACAGGGCAAGTCAGGGTACTGGGGCGAGGGACTGATTTTTCTCCACGTGCAGTACATGAAGGACGCTTTCTTCGGCGGCAATTTCCGACTGCTCACGTTCATGCTGCCGGTCGGTCTCGTCGGCGTGCTGTCGAGTCTCGGCAAAAGGATTACGTGGCTGGTTGTTCTTTATGTCGTGCTGCTGGGTTCGTTTTATGTATTTCTGCATATTCCGAATTACCACTGGTACTACGCGCCATTCTTCTTCTTCGGCTTGCTGTTCGTTGGTGTCGGTGCGTGGAAGGTGCTCAGCTTCACGTACGAGCGGTCCAGGGAGAGTACTGTTTTCCTAACGCTGTTCCTTGCGTTTTTTCTCGTCACCAGCGGATTCGTCTACCACAGCTTTGGTATCGCGAACGTGCAGCGTGGCCCGATGGACGCATACAAGAATATCGGTGAATGGATTAAAGCCAACACACCGGGTAATGCGGTCGTTGCAAGCGTCGAGATCGGAACCGTGGGGTGGTATTCCGACCGGCACATCATCGACATTCTCGGGCTGATCAATCGATATAACGCAGACTACATTGCTCGCAAGGATCCTTACTCCTGGCTTTCGAAGTACAGCCCGGATTACATTCTCGTGCATGAGCCGCTGTGGTCCTTCGAGGCAAGCGCGAATTGCCTGCTCGCGAGCCACGCGTATGCGCCCGTGGACGCGTTCGATTTCGCTGGTTACCGCCTGCTACGGCGTAGTGACGACGCGCAGGCGCAGCAGCAGATTCAAACATGTGCAAAAGGGCCGCGAGCCTGATAAGCCGCAGTGGCACTCGTGAACGGCCGACTCGATGTTCGAGTCGGCAGTCGATTTCTGCTCATCTTTTGTTCTAAAGAAATAACGAATTGCTGTTATGCGGCGAGAGAAAACCTGCCTTTTCCCATTGCTGATGTTCTTATGCGCGTTGCTGCTCATGTGGTATCGGGCGCCACAGCGCATCGAGCACGGCTTTCTATGGGCCGAAGACGCCACGATCTTTATCGCGCAAGCGCACGAACTGGGTATCCGGTCATTCGTGCAGGGCTACTCCGGCTATTGGCATTTCGTTCCGCGTCTCGTCGCGTGGCTGCAGATGAAAACGACGCGGATCGACGAGGCGCCGTACTTTTTCATGTGGGCATGTGCGTTGATTACGGCCGGTTCGAGCGCCTACTTGGCTCACGCGTTTCGGATTTTCTCGCGTCCCATCGCCGGGCTGCTCGCACTCGGACCTTTGCTGGTCCCGCAGACGGGCGAGACGCTGCTGAACGTGACGAATATTCAATGGATACTCCTTCCGACGCTCATCGTTCTGCTGTGGGAAAACCTGTTCAATCCGCCGACATCCTGGTATAGCCCTCGGGCCTTGGCGGCTGCCATCATTGCATTGACGGGCCCGTTTGGCATCATCACGTTCGGCCCTGCCGTGCTGGCTTGTATCTATGCGTGGCGTCGAGGGAAATTTTCATCTCGTCAGACTGGATTTCTGCTCGCGTACACCGCGGGCGTAGCGGGGCAGGTTTACGCGGTCGCAACCAATGCGTCGCCGCCGCTCGATTTCGGCCCGGCGCCGTATGTGTGGCGTTATGGCGCCCGGATGATCCGCGAGCTGTTTTGCGGTCTGCTGCCTTCGCCGGATAGCGCTCCGCTCATCGCTGGCTTGATCCTGGCGATAGTGTTGGTGTTCGTCGTAGCGAGCTCGCGAGCGGTTCTTGCCTGTCTGCTGCTCGCGCCGATGGCGGGCATGATCTGGTTGCTCGGCGCGGCGCGATCGACTCCGTACTCGCTACACATGGAGTGGTACGGCTTCGGTGCCCGGTACATCTATCCCGCCTTGCTGTTCTTTTTCTGGGCCGCGCTGCTGTCGATCGCAACCTCGAGCTCGAAGCTGTCAAGGGTACTGGCGGGTGGCTTTGCCGTGGTTATGCTGCTGGCCAGCGCCACGCAGTTTCGCGCGTCGGAATGGCCAATGTGGAGCATTACGGCGAACGACAACGGGCATTCGCTAAAGATCGCGCCTAACTGGGCGGTACAGATTCCTGATAGCGCGCCCAGCCATTAAGCCCTCGAGCGTTTCTCCGCTCTCGATCGTTACCTCGTTTCAACGGCGACCGCAACTGGCGCAGCCTGGGTCGCCGCGGGGGCCGGGCGCAAGGCCCGCCCTTCCCGCCACCCATGTTGCAGGTAATGCTGACCCGCGTTCACTCCCGCCGCCGCCACGTCCGTATTGACGGCGAGATATTCCTGTTCATTGAAGCTCGGGGGCAATTCGACCGCTACGTCCGGGTCCAGTTCGCTGGGCTGTCCGCTCACGCGCGGCGTGCTCTTGCCGGCGCCGGGTTCGGCGCATAGTTCCTTCAGTTTGCGGTGCGTGCGCCAGAACGGCACGGCCGGTGTTGCGTCGTTAGCCATGCGCTCCATTCGGCGCCAGCTGTCGGCAATATATCCGCGATCGCGCGAGCGCCTCATCACGACAGAAAACTCGATATCGTTGTGCAGCGTGTCGTTGAAATCTTCACAAGCGAAATCGATCAGCTCCATTTCGCAAAGCTCGGCGATCAGCTTTGCAAACGAGCGCGGCGTGAAAACCCAGCAGTGAACGTCGTGATAGGTGCCGTTCTCGAAGGCGTCGCGTGCGATATGCAGCGCGCCCTGCCATGTATGGAGCCGCTTGACCGAACGCGGGTCGATCTGTTTTTGCCATGCTTCCAACGTCGAGATATCGGCGGCGGACAGGCAGTGATCCAGCAGCGAGTAGGGCTGCGGTATCCGGGCACGGGATATATAGCTTGCCAGCACTTCGGGCAGCCGGCTTTCGCGGCGGAAGTAATCGAAAGTGTAGCGCCGGTCGGGCACGGCGAGCCGAACTTCGCCGGTCCGCTTGAGGACCGTGGCCAGTTCTCTTAGCCACGTCACGAGATCAGGAACATGTTCGACAACGTGAGAGGCCACCACGTAGTCGACATAGCGGCCTTTGATCGCTTCATGCAATGTATTGCGCCCCCACACGGCGTCGACATCGACGATCTCATTGACGTTGAGATGAGGATCGTCCTTGTACTTCTCCCGCAGGTGCGGCGTGTCCGTATGGTCCACGTAAATGATTTCGCCGCCGTCGCTGCGTCGTACGAGAGGCCAGCAAAGCGGGCCGATTTCCACGCCGACGCTGTCGTTGACGTTCAGTCCTTTCAGCAAACGGCAGCGCCGCTTATCTCGAATTTCGTCGATGCTTGGAGCATTGTCTTCCTTCGCCATGTTGCCTCCTCGTATTGGACGGCACAGCTTCCAGTGATGGCCGATGTTCACCGCATTGCGCGAGACCGCTTACGCCATCAGGTATGCATCTGCACCTTGATCGAGTCCGAACTCTTGTCGCTGGCCAGACGGAAGGCCTCGTCGACGTCGTCGAGGCTCAGGTCGTGCGTGATCATGGCTCGCAACGTATCGCCCTTGCGCGCCAGCAGATCGATCGCGAGCGCGAAGTCGTGCTGACCGTCGACATAGCCGTAGCAGTTCGGCAGATGAATCGTCAGTTCCTTGATGTGCGGCTTGATGATCTCGATGTTCCTGAAGCCGTGATCGAAGGCGCCGAGCACGCACACGTGGCCGAGCGGGCGCACGAACTGACAGGCGAAGTCGAAGGTGTCGGCCGTTCCGCCGACCGCTTCGATCGCATAGTGCGCACCCAATCCGCCGGTTGCCTGCTCGACCACGGCGAGCGCTTCGGCGCGATCGGACGGCAAGATCGCGGCGGCGCCCATTGCCAGCGCCGCGCGCGCCTGAGCCGCGTGTCTCGCGACCACGTAGACTTTTTCGCTGCCGGCGTCCAGCGCCGCGGCGAGTGCCGCGAGGCCTATCGTGCCCGCGCCGATCACCACGCCGACCGAGCCGCGCGCAATCGGCATCTTGCGGCACCCGTGGATGCCAACCGCCACCGGCTCGACGATGGCGCCGAGCTGATCGTCGACGGCATCGGGCAGCGGGAACACGCCCGCTTCTTTGGTGCGCACGTACTCGGCAAAGCCGCCGCCGAATGGAAACTCGCGGGCGCGGCAGTGAATCGGCGTGCCGAGTTTGCAGTACTCGCATTTGCCGCACGCGGTGCCCAACACCATGTCGGTCGTCACGCGCTGGCCGACGCGCACGTTCGTCACACCGTCGCCGATCTCGACCACGGTGCCGCTCAGTTCGTGGCCGTTCGGGAAGCTTTGATGCACGTCGACGTTCCGGTAGGCGTGCAGATCGCTGCCGCAGATGCCGACGCTCGCCACCTTGACGATCACGGTGCCAGGTAGCAGATCAGGTACCGGGATGCGGCCGATCTTCATTGCGCGCACGCCGTCTTGCAAGCCGGCTCGCATGGACGCGCCTGCGGCGCGATGCTCGAGCGCCTTCGTCGAAGTCATCTATGAATCTCCGCAAAATGCGAAACGTTTGCGCTGCAGCGCCTAACGAGTCTTTCGAATCCAGAAGCTCGCGCCGGGATTGCGCATGAAGAGCGGCATCCGTGCGTTCATCAGATCCGCGTGGAAGTGTCCCATGAAGGTATTCATCAGGACAACTTCGAACGCGCTGTTGTACTGGAGGAAGGCGCGCAGCAGATAGGCTTCGTTCCACGCGCGGCCTTCGTAGATCCACTGCGGCGGGTATTCGAGCGGCAGGAACACATCGTGGAAGTGCACGTGCACGCCGGGCGCGAGGATCGGCAGTATCTCGAAGACGATGCGGTTCACATCGCTGCCGATCTTGCTCACGTGCGACGAGTCGACGAACAGGATGTCGTTCGCTTCGAGTTCCGCGAATACCGACAGGTCGACGTCCTGCGCGAGCGACTTGACGATCTTCGAGGTGACCTTGTCCTTCTCGGTCAGCAACGACAGCAAGCGTTCGTTGTTCGGTTCGACGAACGTGCACTGGATCTGCCCGTCGAAGAACAGGTCGTTGGTATCGAGCGAAACGGCGGACGAGAATCCCGAGCCGATCTCGACGATGCGGCGCGGTCGCAGGTGGCGAATCATGCAGTACAGCGACGTCGCGTCGCCATACGAGAACATCACGTTCTCGAAGTAGAAGCGCAAGCCGTCTTTCTTGTGCGGCTCGAACGGCATCTGGCCGTAGTACTTGTCGGCAAATGCCTCGACGAGCCGCACCTGCGCGTCTTCGTTGAACTCGATGCCGGGCAGCGTGCGCGAGACGTTGCCGAACAGCCTTGCTTCGTCCTGCTTGATGTCGGGAATCGACGGGATCGGCGAATAGTAGTGGCCCGGAGGCACGTCGCCGAGATTCGAAAAGTGCGGAATGTTGACCTGAAGCGCGTCGCGATACTTGTTCCGTTCAGCGATCAGTTCAGCAATCTCGGGATGCTGCGCGGCAAGTGAATCGAGAAGTTCAGGCGATGCCGACATCTTGTTTCTCCACTTGAAGGAATTTGCGAAAAGCCGTGACAGAAGTGCACATCGATAACGGTATGCGGATTGGCTTGCGGCCAGGCATTTCAGGCTGGCCCAGTCTATCGTACCGCCAGTATTCTGCACGCCCAATACTTCCCAATGTTCCGACATAAACCAGCATTTACGGTTACTTACAAATTATTCGTCGGAGTACTCGACAGGTGTGCAAGCCCGTCGGATAGCGCGCTCAGGCTGCAATTGAGCGGGAATGAGATCGGAGTGGCCGCCGTTTTCGGTCAGCGATGTAATGTTACAAATGCCTGGCACAAGGGGCTCGCTGCGTCGCCGGGGCGGTCGTTTGCGCTCCGATTTGGCGTAAAATCAAGCCCCTGCCGATAACGGTCCGCGCCTCGTTCGCAAGTGGCGCGAGCGCGTGAATTCCGCACCGTCCGGCGGACGGCAGCAGCGCCCAACAAACGGGACGATTCGGGACGGAGCCCCGCAATATGCATTTCAAAATTCTCCTGACTACTCACAGTACCGCGTTCATGACGAGCGGTGGTGGTGAGTCGGAACTCGTGCAGGTCGCCGAACTTCTGAACGATTCGGACGTACAGGCCGACATTTACGGCATTCGCAGCCGCCCCCTACGCTTTTACGACGCGGTGATGCATTTCTCCGTCCATGCGGACGGCGAAGCGATCGTTCGCGAAACGGTGAATCAAGGCAAGAAGCTGTTCCTGTGGCCGAACGTCTGGTGGTTGAACGCGCCCGACCCGGCGGAAATCAGCCGCATCGAGGCGTTCGTGCAGCGTGCAGAGCGGCTGCTGTTCAAGTCCGCCACCGAGCTCGCGCACTTCAACACATACATCACGGTCGATCCAGGCAAATCCGTGGTGGTGGGCTCCGGCATATCCGACCGGTTCCTGCTGCCCGCCGACAAGGACTTGCTCCCGACGGTCTGCGACGTCTCAGACTACGTGCTGTGCCTCGGCCTGATCGAGCCGATCAAGAATCAGCTCGAACTGATCCGCGCGCTGAACGAGCTCGAGATCAACGGCTTGATGGTCGGCGGTTTCAGGGACGAGGAGTACTACCGGCAGTGCGTTCGCGAAGCGCATCGCGGCATTCATTTCCTGCCGTTCATCCAGCCGTGCAGCGCGCTGTTGCGCTCCGCGATCGCGAGCGCGCTGGTGGTGGCGGAGCCGAGCTTCGATCCACCCGGCCGCTCGTGTCTCGAAGGCGCGTTCGTGAAGAAGCCGCTCGTCATGGTTGATGGGGATTGGCAGCGCGAGCACTTCGACGACAATGTCTGGTATGCGGCGTCCACCCGCGCGCCGGACATCGTTCCCGCCCTTCAGGGTGCCCTGACCGACCCGGCCAGGGACGAAAAGATTGAACGTAACTACCAACGCGTCTATGCACGGCACTCGTCGAGCACGGTAGCAGCAGACCTAATCAGACACCTGATCGATGCCGGCCTCACAAATTACTAAAATTCCCCGACTGCTGGTCGTACAGCGGCGCTCCATGACCGATGGGCGAATGAATTCACGCACCATCGGCGCACGCTTCGCACCTTTGCTTTCGTATATGCAGCGCCATCAACTGATCGAGTGGGAGCAGATCTCGGAAGCGGACGTTGGCGTCAGCCATCTGCATCGCTTCGACGTCGTGCTGTTCAACAAGCACGTGTCGAACCTGTCGCTGAAGATCATGCGGATGGCGAACGAACTCGGTCTTCATACGATTTACGATCTCGACGACTGGCTGCTCGATCTGCCGTCGTGGAGCGTGCTGGAAATGAACGAGGACGTGCTCTACAACGTGCTCGCGATGATTCGCGAAGCGAGCGCGGCCACGGCGTCGAACGCGCTGTTGCAGGAGCGCATGCGCAAAGTGCGGCGCTCCGACGACGTGCTGATCATCCCGAACGGGTTCGACGATCAGGCGTTCGACCTGTCGCCGGAACTGTGGACCGAAGCGCAGCCGCCCAAGATCATCTTCTCCAATCTCGACGGCATCAAGCTCGTGAGCTTTCGCAAGGAGTTTTTCGGCACCTTGCGCAGTTTTCTCGCGCGTCACGAAAACGTGACGATCGACTTCTGGGGCGATCCGTTTCCGGAGCTCAATACGATTCCTCGTATGACCCATCGCGGCAGCCGCGGCAACCTCGAATACAAGAAGGCCATTCGCGACGAAGGCTACACGTTCGCGATCGTGCCGCTCGGCGCCGAAGAGGATCCGGAGACGCTGTTTTTCAACTCGTGCAAGTCGCCGATCAAATACGCGGACTACGGCAGCCTCGGCATCCCGAGCATCTATTCCGATTGCCCGACCTACCGCGAGAACGTCAAGCATCGTGAGACCGGATACATTGCGTCGAACACGGCCGAGAGCTGGGCACGAGCGCTGGAGGACATGCTTGGCGACGCGCAGCTTCGCCAGTCGATCCGCCGCAACGCCTACGCCGACGTATTCGACCGTTTCAGCGTGCGACGCATTTCGTCGATGTTCCTGAAGGCCTTGCCCGGCCCCAAGTCCCAAAGCAGCTAACACCTATGGATCTTCTTCTGATTCGCCACGGCCAGTCGCATGCGAACGTGGCCGGCCTGTTGAACTCGACCGAACAGGACGAGTTGACCGAACATGGCCTGCAGCAGGCCGCGAAGCTGCGCACGCTGATGGAAAGCCACGGCTTCGTGCCCGACCGGGTTTTTTCGAGCCCGTGGCGGCGTGCGTTGCAGACCACTGAAGTGCTGTTCAAGGACAGCAGCGACTGGACCGTCGACGCCCGTCTCGGCGAAACCAACGCAGGGCGCTTCGCGACCTGGAAGGCCGAGGATTTTCGTCTGGCGTTTCCCGACTGGGGCAAACATCTGTCGGACCGATACGAGGGCGGCGAGTCGCATCTCGAACTGGCTACGCGTTCGGTGAACTGGCTCGAGGAGGAGGTGCTGCGGTATGCGGAGCAGCCCGGCCTGATCGCCGCGGTGTGCCACGCGGGACCGATCTCGGTGATCTCGCAATACCTGCTGAACGTGCCGTTGTCCCGATTTCCCAACGTGCTGGTACCGAACGCATCGCTCACGCTGTTCCGGCGCAACGTGCATACCGGAAACTTTTATCTGCAGATTGCAGGGCTGTCATGAGTGCATCGATCAAGATCTTCGAGCCGCTTTACGCGCCGGGGCAGGTCCTGTCCGAACCGGCTTTTCATCCGCTCGAGATGCGCGACAACGCGCACGCAGCGTGGCGCGAGTTCTATATCCTCGTCGACATGTACCGCAAGGGCATGCATCGGCAGCAGCAGATCACCGGCCTGTTTTCGCCGAAGTTCGCACTGAAGGCGCGCATCGACGGCAGCCGGTTTCTGGAGTTCGTGAAGGCCAATACCGACGCCGACGTCTGGATGATCAATCCGTTTCCGCAGCTTGCGTATTTCTCGTACTCCGCGTGGATGCAGGGCGAGCACGCGCATCCGGGACTCGTCGAACGCGGCCAGCAACTGCTCGACGCCTGCGGCATTGCGTGGAATCTGCGCGAGGCGCCCCGTCAGTCGCCGCACACGCTGTGCTACTGCAATTTCTGGGTCGGTTCGCAGTCGTTCTGGGAAAACTACGTCGGCAAGGTGCTCGAGCCGATTGCCACGTTCCTCGAAACGCAGAGCGGCACCGAAGCCGCGCGCGGTGTGCTGGAGCCCACGATCCACTCGGACGACGCCCCGTTCCTTCCATTCGTTGCCGAGCGTCTGTTCAGCACCTATCTGTCGCTGCATCCCGAGTTGAAGGTGGCGGCCTATCCGATCGAAGGCGATCAGGTGCTGGACTATTGCGTCAGCGACTTCGAAAAAGACATCGTGCGCTACATGCAAAAGCCGATCGACGCGGCGGATCGCGCGCCGGTCTTTCCGCCCGAACAGATTGCGTTGATGGATTTGCTGTGCACGCTAGCGCAGAAGTACGTGCGCGCGCATTTCTCGTTCACGCCGCACCCGCATACGGGGCAACCGATCGACTTCGACAGGGCCGGCAAGCCACCTGTGAACCAGTGACGCGGCGCGATCGGGTTCGATCGCGCCGATATGCGTTGGTCAGCGGCGGCGCTGACTCTCTATCTCTTCTCAGCGGAAACGGTCGCCGTACCCGCGCGCGCATGCGTTGACGCGGCCGCGATGCCGACACCGGCGCTGATGAAAACGTTGCGCCATACCTCGTCGCTGGCACGTTGCAGGACGCCGTCGGCGTGCTTGACGAAGGCCGTGTCGATCGGACTGCGGCCGTTGGTCTGGCCGAGGCGCTGCGTGATCACCGGTATCCAGGCGGCGAGTTCGGCATTGGCGTCGAACACGCAGTCGGGCGGGCAAATCTCCTGAGCGGCCGTACCGCCGCGCACGAATACGGGCTTGCCGTAATGCATCGCTTCGAGCACCGGCACACAGAAGCCTTCGTGGCGGCTCATCGCAAGCAGCGCGTGGGCGGATTCGTAGCACTCGAACAGATCGGCGTCGTCGAGCATGCCCTTGAAGTCGACCTGCTCGAGCACGCCGAGACGCCGCGCGTGATTGATCAGAAATTTCAGGTAATCGTAGTTCGGCGTGCTGCCGACGATGCTCAGCGTCGCGCCGAAACCACGCTGCTTCAGCAGCGACAGAATCTCGATGCCGTCCTCGATGCGTTTATGCGGCACCACGCGGCCCACCATCAGCAGGTTGGGCTCAGGGCGCTTGCGGCCCTTGCGCGGCCGTTCGCGCCGGAACACGTACATATCGGGAAAGATCGGCGGCACGACCTTGATGGCGTGCGCCGCGACGATGCCGGCGAGGCTCGCCGCCGTGCTGCGCGAATTCGCGACGACGGTGTCGGCGCGCGCGAGCAGCGGCAATTGCACGAGTGCCTTCTCGCACAACTGCGCGGTGCGCGGTTCCAGCGCGCGCAGCAACTGCGGGTCCGTCACGCCGTGGACGTAGCAGATCTTCCTGCAGTCGAGGGCGAGTATCCGTTCGAGGTACGGATCGTAGATCGAGTAACTCAGCAGGACCACATCGTCGCGAGTGACCTCTTCGAACAATGCGTCGAGCGGGCGCACTCCATTTGTTCCCTCCTCGAAACCGCTCGCATACAGCTCGGCCCTCATGCCGAGACGCTCAGCCATGCGTACGAAACCGATGCAGTGGTTACCCACCGCATCGCCTGAGAAAATGTCCGGAGCACATACCCTCAGCGTCATGTCGTCTTCGCCTCCGCAATGTCGTTCAACCGCCGCGCATACGCGCGTGCGACTGCCTCAACTGAGTAATCGCGCTCGATGCGCGCCTTCCCCGACAGTGCGATGCGCTCACGGAGTGGCGCATCGTCGATCATGCGTTTGAGCTGTTCCGCCGCGATCGATACATCCGGATCGCACCAATACTGACCTTCGGCGAACAGGTAGTCGCCAGGACGCAGCGGCACGAGTTCGCCGTCTACGAGAAATGCGGTGTCGGGTTCGCAGAAGTCGACATTGCCCGAGAAGTTCGTGACTACGACCGGCTGCCCCAACGCCATCGCCTCGGCAATCACGCGGCCGAAACCTTCGCTCCGGTGCAGCGAAATGTACGCGTCGCAGCAGGCCATGAAGTCGGTCGAGTCCTGGCGGCTCAGACGCTCGGACACGATGTGGATGCGGCTATCGCCCGCGGCCAGGTCGAGCACGGCGCGCCACACCGGGTCGTCGTCGCGCACGTTCATCGCCTTGATGACGAGCCCGACGCCCGGTGAGCTGTTGCCGAACGCCTGCTTGAACGCCTGCACGCCGGCGAGCGGGTTCTTGCGGCTCAGCCACGAGTTGCCGTCGAACATCAGGTAGAACAGGAACTCGTTGGTCGGCAGGCCAAAGCGTTCGCGCTTCGGCTCGAGCGGCGCGGGCACTTCGACCGCCATCGGCATCTGGTAGACCGGCGTGTTGCCGAGCCGGCTGTAGACGCTCTGCACGAAGCGGCTCTGCGCCCAGATTTCGTCGACCATCTGATGCACGTTGCCGAACGCGTTCGGCCAGTGGGGCAGTTCCCACGGCCATGCGCCGATCTTGTGCGTGGGCGCGTCGATCAGCTTGCGGCCGCCTTCCAGCGCGAGCCGCACCATTTCGGGCGCCGGCAGGCAGATCAGGCTGATGTTGTACTTGAGCTCATCGCTGATCAGATGATCGACCGAGTGTTCGAGACGCGCGGGTCCCGCCATCGGCGCATTGAGCAGCGTGACCGGCGTCGACGACAGTTGCAGCACGCGCGCGGCCATGCGCGCGTCTTCGCCGAGGCCGAGCACGCCCTGCGGGAAGCCGATGATGTTGACGCCGAATTCATAGCCGACGCCTTCGACGCGCGCGTGATAACGGGCGGGCTCGGGCGCGTCGTCATCGGCTTCGTCGTCGGCGCTGTCGGCCCAGCGCACCTTCAGCGAGCCGACCAGCGGATATTCGCTCGGCGCCCACTCGTTCCACCAGCGCACGAGCTGGTCGCGGCCTTCCGTGGTGTTCAGGTCGTACACGGCGCGCAGATCCGGGCGGTCGTTCGCGATCATCGTCAGGAAGCGCGGCAGCGACGTGTTGTCGGCCGGCTGCTCGTCGTCGATTCTCGCGAGCTCTTCGGCGAGATGAGCCGGCGTCCATTTGATCGCGTAGTACTCGTCGTGGCCGTGCTGGTCCCACCACGCGATGAAGCCGAGCCGCTCGCTGAAGCTGTTCAGGTTGAACGACGCCTGCAGGTCGGGGCGCTCGTTCCAGATCAGCAGCAGAAAGCGCGGCAGCAGCGGCAGCGCGCCTTGCTCGCCGGCTTCCCCGGCGAACAGGGTGTCGGGCAACGGCGGGATCACCCAGTGAAGCGCCGGATACTGTTGCTGCCCATGTTCGATCCACCACGACAGGCACTTCAGACGCCCGGTGAAGGTGTCGAGCGAGCAGAGTTCCTGCAGATCCTGGCGCTCGTCATGCAAGAGCCGCAAAAAGCGCGGCACCGGCAGCCAGTCGGCGTGCGTGCCCCATTCGGGCTCGAACATCAGCGCGGGCGTGGCGGGCTGCACCCATTCGCCCTCGCGTGCTTCGGCGAGATCTGTCGGCGACCATTCGATCGCGTTGTACTCGCTGTGCCCGTGCTTTTCCCACCACGCAATGAAGGCGAGCCGCTCGCGGAAGCTGCTCAGGTTGAACGACGCCTGCAGGTCGGGCCGCTCGTTCCAGATCAGCGGCAGAAAGCGCGGCAGCAGCGGCAGCGCGCCTTGCTCGCCGGCTTCCATTTTGAACAGGCTGTCGGGCAACGGCGGGACGCCCCAGTTAATCGCCGGATACTGTTGCTGCCCGTGCTCGATCCACCACGACAGGCACTTCAGGCGCCCGGTGAAGCTGTCGAGCGAGCAGAGCTCCTGCAGGTCCCGGCGCTCGCTGTGCAGAAGTCGCAGGAAGCGCGGCACCGGCAGCCAGTCGGCGTGCGAGCCGAATTCCGGCTCGAACATCGCGGCGGAGGGCGTGGGCGGCACCCATTTGATCGCGTGGTACTGATGCTGGCCGTGTTCGATCCACCATGACAGGCAGCTGAGCCGCCCGCGGAAGGACTGCAGCGTGAAGGTCGCCTGCAGGTCCGGCCGGTCCTTGTAGATCTCGCACAGGAAGCGCGGCACGTAAGGGCCGCCGTCCGCGGGAGGCGCTTCGGGCTCGAGCATGAAGCCGCCGATCGGCGGCTGCGACCACTTGATGCGCGGATACTCGCGCTGGCCGTGGTCTTCCCACCAGCTGAGCGCGTTGAGCCGCGACGTGAAGCTGTTCAGATTGAAGGCGCTGCGCAGATCGGGCCGCTCGGTCGTGATGAGCGCGAGGAAGCGCGGAAACGGCATCGCGCTGGAGTCGGGTGCGTCGATCGGTTCCAGCAGCCCCGGCCACGCGATCGGCGGATGCCACGTCACGCGTGGACAGGTGACCTGCCCGTACTGCTCCCACCAGTCGAGGACGTTCAGATAGCCGGTCAGCGTGTTCAGGTTGAACGCCTGGGACAGATCGCCGCGATTGCGCACGATCGTCGTCATCAGCTTCGGCAATTGCAGGCCGGCTTCTTCGAGCACGGTGACGGGTTCGTGCAGCGTTTCGCTCAGATGCTTCGCATCGAGCACGCTCGGTTTGGTCGAACCGAGCCAGTACGTGACGGCGTCCGGATGCCGCTCGATCAGCGTGTCGTTATCGAGCCGGCGCAGATATTCGAGGTCTTCCTGTCGCAGTACCCAGTCGAAGTCCGGATACGTCTCGCGCGCCGACATTTCCCACCAGAAGTACAGCGTGACGCGGTCATCGAGCACTTTGGAATTGAAGCGCGCGAGATCGGCTCTGAACTTCATCAGAAAGTAGATCGCGCTCGGCAGGCAGAACAGTTCCCCCGGCGATGGATGGCGGTACTCCGCCAGCCATCCGGTCTTATTTTTTTGGGGTCCCAGATTAATCAAGATTGGCAATCCTTGAAGGCCAGGCAAAAGAAAAATCGTCGGCAGTCAGTGTCAGATTCGGTGAATAGCAGGGGTCGTTCATCAACAGATGTCCCCAGCGCTGTCTGACCAACTCGGATTCCTGGTTGAAGCGGCTGATTTTTTCCGGTGTGTCTTCGGCGCCGCGGGTTGCCGATTCGTGATGATAAAGCTCCGCGTAGGGCGTCCACACATTGCGGTAGCCCGTTTGCCGCACGCGCAAGCAAAAATCGATGTCGTTGTAGGCGACGTGTAACTGTTCGTCGAGGCCGCCGACTTCCTTGTAGATCGATTGGCGGATCAGCAGGCACGCGGCGGTCACCGCGCACATCACGTTGCGCAGGCGCGCGCGCGCGAAGTAGCCGGGGTGCGTATTGGGGAAATGCTTGTGCGCATGGCTCGCGATCCCGCCGACGCCGAGCACCACGCCACCATGCTGGATCGTGTCGTCCGGATACAGCAGCTTCGCGCCGACCGCGCCGACATTCGCCTGCAACGCGACCGACACCATTTCCTCGAGCCAGTCGGCGTTGATCACTTCGATGTCGTTGTTCATCAGACACACGAAGTCCGCGGTGCTCGCGAGCGCGACGCGGTTGTTCAGCGCCGAGTAGTTGAACGGCGAATCGTCGCGTACGACCTTGATGCGCTCGTCCTGTTGCAGGCGGGCGAACAGGTCGTGCGTTTCCTGCTTGACCGAGCCGTTGTCGATGATCGTGATGCGGAAGTTCGGATAGCTCGACTTCTGCCGCACCGATTCCACGCATTGCTCGACGAGTCCGGCGGAATCGCGCGTCGGAATGATGATCTCCACCGACGGCAGCACCTCGGGCAGGTCGTACACGACCTTGTTGAACGCGTCCGTGCCCGGCGCGTGCTCGGTGTGCGCGTGGATGCCGTTGCGCGCGAGATGTTCGTCGAGCGCGCGCATCGCAGCGATGTGCGCATACGGCTTGGCTTCGTGGCCGGCCGCCGTGCTTTCGGGAATCATGCGCCAGTGGTACAGCGCGCGCGGCACGTGATACACCGTGTGATGGCCCGCGCGGTCGATCACGCGCAGCGCGAGGTCATAGTCCTGCGAGCCTTCGAAGCCGGCTCTGAAGCCGCCGACCTCCTTCATCACCGAAGTCTTGTACACGCCGAAATGCGAGATCATGTTCTGGCTCAGGAACAGATCGTAGTTGAAGTCGCATTTGAAGTACGGGTCCGAGCGGACGCCGTCGATCGAGATCTTGTCTTCGTCGCTGTAGATCACCGTCGCGTCCGGATGCGCGTTGATCAGTTCGGCGACGCAATAGAGCGCGAGCGGATGCAATTCGTCGTCGTGATCGAGCAGGCCGACGAAGTCGCCGACGGCGAGTTCGAGCGCCGTGTTGCTCGAGTTGCTGATGTGGCCGTTGGTCGTGCGATACGCGATCTTGATGCGCGGATCTTTCGCCGCGTAGCTGTCGAGCACCTGCTTGACCTCGGGGTTCGTCGAGCAGTCGTCGGCGATACAGAATTCCCAGTTTTCGTAAACCTGATTGACGACCGAATCGATCGCCATGCGCAGCCATTTGGCCGGCGTGTTGTAGGTCGGCATCACGATGCTGATGAGCGGCTGCAGCGCCCAGGTTTTCGAGCGCGCGCGCAGTACCGGGTAATGCGAGGCGGGCGGCTCGTGCCGTTCGATCCATTCCTGATACGTGTGACCGACGGTGGGTGCCGGCGCGGGCTGCGCGCCGCCGCCCCACGACGCCATTCGGCGTGCGCGTTCGAGCAGCTCCGTCGGGCAGTCGGCGTCGGCCACCAGTTCGACCTTGAAGCCGTTGATGGAAAACAGTCCCGAGCGCGCGATCGGATCGAGGCGCAGCGGACCGACCAGCGGCGGAAACGCGACCACCTGATCCACCTTGCCGTTAGCGTCGACCACGAGGCCGATAGTCGCGTGCTCCGACATGCCCGCGCCCGCATCGAAGTAGATCATGCACGGCGAGGCCGGCATGTCTTCTTTCGCAAGCTCGAACGAAATGCACGCGGCGCGACCCGACAGCTCCTCCCATCCCGTCAGCTCGAACTGTGGATCGCTGTTCGTCGCTTTCCACGCGAACCTGGAATCCGAGGCGGCCTCGACGTGATTCAGGGGACGAAGTTCAAAGTTCTTCATGATGTTCGTCACGGGTTTTGTCATTTCGTCAGCAAGGAATCGTAGAGGTCTTTCAGGGGCGACAGGACGGCCTGCCAGGTCAGATCTCGCGTCGGGGCCGCGGCAGCGCCGCGCGGTTGCGCGAGCGCCGCGCGGATCGAACCGGCAATGCTGTCGACGTCGAACGGATCCAGGTAGGCGACATGCTGCGCGAAATATTCTTCGGTAGAGCCAACTTTCGTCACCGCGATGCGCGCGCCCGCCGCATGCGCTTCGAGCGCGGCGAGCCCCGGCGTTTCGAGCGTGCTCGGCAGCACGAACGCTTCGCAAGCCGCGTAGGCCGAGCGCAGCAGCGGCGAATCGTGAGGCAGCGTGCCGGCGTAGACGACTTGCTCGCCACCCTCGTCGAAGCACGTCTTCGCATATTCGGGATCGCGCTGATGGCCGATCAGCACGAGCTTCAGTTCGGGGAACGATTTCATCGCGCGGATCAGCGCGAGCTGGTTCTTGCGCGGCTCGATGTTGCCGACGTTCAGGATGAAGCGTCCTTCGATGCCGTATTCACGGCGGAACGGCTCCGGCGCGACTGGCTCGTAAAAGCTCGGTTCGACGCCGTTCAGCACACTCGCAAATTTTTCGCGCGGCAGATCGAAGATGCGCGCGAGCGTATCGCACTCGATCTCGGAGTTCGCGACCACACGGTCCGCGAGAGAAAACTGATGATGGATCTCGCCGATCGGATAGAGGTGCCTGGTTTCTTCGGTCACCCACAGGCTCGACGACACGACGAGCGGCAAGCCGAGTTGCTTGACGAAGTTGCACAGGTGCACCGAGCCACCGACGCACGAGAAGAAATGCACCACGTCGTGTTCGAGAAAACGCGGCTTCCACGGATCGAACAGCGTGACGTCGACGCCATGCGCGGGCAGATGCTTGTGATACGCAAGCAACTGGATTTCTCCGCCGCCGGGGGTGTGGAAAGCCATCGGGTAGGTGGCGAACAGCACTTTCATAGATCGGACTCTAGTCGCTCAAACAGTTCTTTTCTTCAGACCAGCACATCGTGGCACGCCGCTGCGCGTAGCGCGCGGGATCGGCGGCGAGACCGGCAGGTTTCGGGGCATTCACGTGGATGCGCGCCGCGCGCTTGCGCGGCCTTCAGGCGTTGACTTGCCGGTGCGCGGGCCGGGGCCTGTTCGCACGGCCAGCGAGCAGGCCTGAGTGTGCTGTTGTCGAGCACGTCGGATCGATACCACGAATTCCACATGCGCGAATATGTTTGAGTTGTTACGAAGTGTACGAACGACGCGCCAGCGGGCGCAGGTCCGTTTTATTATCACGGCCCGACGCTCGTGCCGCGTGTTGGGGCTGCCGGCGTGGTCGCGGCGGCGCAGACATTCTAGCGCCCAGGTGACGCGCTGCCATCCCTGACGACTCGCAGGCCGCGACGGGTGTCGCCCGAATACAATACGTTCCCAGCCAGACTTCCTGAGAAAGCACCGCCGATGCCAGATTGTATCGTGTCTGATCCGCCTTTCCCGCCGTTTGCGGCCGTGTCGAGTCCCGACGGCGATCGTCCGTTTGCGTGGGTCGCGCGGCATGGCGTCGGCGAAGTCGAGCGCCGCGAAGTGCGTGACGGAGCGTTGCGATGAGTCTGCAGATCCTTGTCACCGGAGCCAACGGTTTCGTCGGCCAGGCGGTGTCGCGCGCGCTGCTGCGGCGGGGCGATCGGGTGACCGGCGCGGTGCGCCGGCCGCAGACCGCCGCCGAGGGCGTGCGCGAATGGCTGCTCGATACCGAAGACTTCGCGGGTATCGACCAGCGCTGGCCGGTCGCGCTCACCTGCGATGCGGTGATCCATCTGGCATCGCGCGTGCACGTGATGCAGGAAACGCTGACCGAGCCGCTCGCCGCCTATCGTGCGACCAACGTCGAGGGCAGCTTGCGGGTCGCGGCCGCGGCACGGCGCGCGGGCGTGCGGCGCTTCGTGTTCGTCAGCAGCATCAAGGCGGTGGGCGAGGCGAGCAGCGGCCGGCCGATCGCCGAAACGGATCAGCCCGCGCCGTCCGATGCATATGGCATCTCGAAACTGGAAGCCGAGCGCGCGCTGTTCGACTACGGCCGCTCGGCGGGACTGGAAATCGTCGTGGTGCGCCCGCCGCTGGTCTATGGACCGGGCGTGCGCGCGAACTTCCTGCAGCTGATGAACGCGGTCGCGAAGGGCATTCCGTTGCCGCTCGGCGCGGTCAGCGCGCTGCGCAGCCTCGTGTTCGTCGATAACCTCGCGGACGCGCTCGTGCACTGCGCGACCGATCCGCGCGCGGCCGGTGAAACCTTTCACGTGACCGACGGCCGCGATCTCACCGTGCCGGAGCTCGCGCGGCTGTTGGCCACCCAGCTTCACGTGCCCGCGCGGCTCGTGCCGGTGCCGGCCAGCCTGCTGCGTGTCGCGGGCCGCCTGACCGGCCGCTCGGCGCAGATCGACCGGCTGATCGGCGAGCTGCGCGTCGACAGTTCGCATATCCGCGAATGTCTTAACTGGTCTGCGCCGCATACGGTCGAGCATGGGCTGCTCGAAACCGTCGCGTGGTATCGCTCGACGCATTGACCACGTACCGAACCCGCCTCGACTCCGACCTGATCCGCTAACGCTATCGACGATGCCGCTCGCCGCACATTCTGCCTCTTCCGTCGTCTCTCTACTGCCGTGGGGCGTCGCCGCGCTGGCCGCCTGCGCGGCGATCCTGTGGACGCTGCTGCGCACCGGCCTCGCGTGGCGGCTCGCCACCGACATCCCCAACGACCGCTCGCTGCACACGCGCCCGACGCCGCGCGTCGGCGGCTGGGGCATCGTGCCGGTCGTGGTGTTGCTGATCGCGCTCGCGGTGCCGTCGCTGTGGCTGCCCGCGCTTGCCGCGGCGTTGCTCGCGGCGCTTTCGCAGATCGACGATCGCCGCGGCCTGCCCGCACGGGTGCGCTTCGGCGGCCATGCGGCGGCGGTGGCGGCGCTGATCGCCGTCTATCCAGCCGACGTGCCGTGGTGGGCGCTCGCGTGCATGGCGGTCCTGCTCGTGTGGCTCGTCAATCTCTACAACTTCATGGACGGCTCGGACGGCCTCGCGGGCGGCATGGCGCTGTTCGGCTTCGGCGGCTACGCGGTGGCCGCCTCGCTGTCGGCGCATGCGGACCCTGCGCTCGCGACGGCGAGCCTGATCGTCGCGGGCGCGGCCGCGGGCTTTCTGCTGTTCAACTTTCACCCAGCGCGCATCTTTCTCGGCGACGCCGGCTCGATCCCGCTCGGCTTTCTGGCCGGCGCGCTCGGCTATTGGGGCTGGCGCGAGGGCGTCTGGCCGGTGTGGTTTCCGGCGCTGTGCTTTGCGCCATTTATTGGCGATGCGTCGGTCACGCTGCTCAAGCGCCTGCTGCGCGGTGAAAAATTTTGGCAGGCGCATCGTGAACACTACTATCAAAGACTGGTGCAGTCGGGTTTGGGGCATGCATCGACCGCGTGGATTTGGTACTTGTTCATGGCGGCGGGCATAATGCTTGCTCTCTGGGCGCTACAATTCGCCCTTCTGTATCAATGGCTGGTTGTCGTCGCATGGGCTGCCGTGCTGGTCATAGCAGGGCTGTGTATTGATCGCCGCTGGCGGCGCCATGTGTCCCGTTCCGGGCCAATCTGAGGTTCTGCGCAATGAAAAGCTTCAAAGCCAGATGGCTTTCGTTCAGTGCGTTTGCGTTCGACCTGTGCGCGGTGGCCATGGCCTGGCTGCTGGCCTATGTGATCCGGTTCAACGGGCCGGTGCCCGCGCCGTTCTGGTCGAGCGGGCTGCATGCACTCGTGTGGGTGCTGCTGATCTACGCGGTGATGTTTCGCAGCTACGGCCTCTATCGCGGCATGTGGGTGTTCGCGAGCCTGCCCGACCTCGTGCGGATCGCGAAAGCGATCGGCGTCGGCGCGCTCGTCGTCGTGATCGGCTCGGCGCTGTTGCAGCCCGCGCCGGTCGTGCCGCGCTCGGTGCTGATCGTGTCGCCGATGCTGCTGTTCCTGACCATGGGCGGCTCACGCGCACTGTATCGCGCGGCCAAGGAGTTCTATCGCTACGGCGGCCTGGTCGGCCAGGGCAAGCCGGTGCTCGTGCTTGGCGCAGGCAATGCCGGCGCGAACCTCGTGCGCGAGCTGAAGCGCTCGGGCCAATGGCGCCTCGTCGGTCTGCTCGACGACGATCCCATCAAGCAGGGCCGTGAAATCTATGGCTATCGCGTGGTTGGCGCGATCAGCGATCTGCAGAAGATCTGCACGGAGCTGAAGGTCGAGCACGTGATCATCGCGGTTCCGTCGGCGTCGGTGGAAGCGCATCGGCGCATCGCCACGCTGTGCGTGCGCGCCGGCGTACGCGCGATGACGCTGCCCGCGCTCACGCCGCTCACGCAAGGCCAGGCATTCCTGTCGCGGGTGCGGCAGATCGATCTCGAAGACCTGCTCGGCCGCGACCCGGTGACGATCGATACCGAGCACGTCGCCGCGCTGCTGAAGAACCGCGTCGTGATGGTGACGGGCGCGGGCGGCTCGATCGGCTCGGAGCTGTGCCGGCAGATTCTGCGCTTCGGTCCGGTGCAACTGGTCGCGTTCGACATTTCCGAGTTCTCGATCTATCGCCTGAACGAAGAGCTGCGCGACAAGTATCCGGAAGTGTCGGTGGTGCCGCTCGTCGGCGACGTGAAGGATTCGCTGCTGCTCGATCAGGTGATGGCGCGCTACTGTCCGCACATCGTATTTCATGCGGCGGCCTACAAGCACGTGCCGTTGATGGAAGAGGTCAACACGTGGCAGGCGGTGCGCAACAACGTGCTCGGCACGTACCGCGTCGCGCGCGCGGCGATCCGCCACGACGTCGCGCATTTCGTGCTGATTTCGACCGACAAGGCCGTCAACCCGACCAACGTGATGGGCGCGAGCAAGCGGCTCGCGGAGATGGCGTGCTCGGCTCTGCAGCAGCAGGGCGCGCGGCGCACGCAGTTCGAGACAGTGCGCTTCGGCAACGTGCTCGGCAGCGCGGGCAGCGTGATTCCCAAGTTCCAGGAGCAGATCGCGCGCGGCGGCCCGGTGACGGTCACGCATCCGGAAATCACGCGGTTCTTCATGACGATTCCGGAGGCGTCGCAGCTCGTGTTGCAGGCGTCGAGCATGGGGCGCGGCGGCGAGATTTTCATTCTCGACATGGGCAAGCCGGTGCGTATCGCCGATCTCGCGCACGATCTGATCCGCCTGTACGGCTTCACCGAAGAGCAGATTCGCGTCGTGTTCACGGGTTTGCGCCCGGGCGAGAAGCTTTACGAGGAACTGCTCGCCGATGACGAAACCACCACGCGCACGCCGCACCCGAAGCTGCGCATCGCGCAGGCGCGCGAGGTGCCGGACAGCCTGATCGACAACCTGCTGCCGTGGCTGATGCAGCATCGCGTGCCGGCCGACGATGAAGTGCGGCGCGATCTGCGGCGCTGGGTGCCGGAGTATCTGCCGGCGACGGCGACGACGCTGCGTAGTGTGGCGCCGGCGACGCGGGTGTCGTAGGCGGTTCGCTGCCGCGAGTCATTGGAGTAGTCGGAGCATTGAATCAGTACTCGCGAAGGCAGGTCATTCGCCCCGTTGAAATTGGCCGTCGGATGTTTATCGTTAGAAGCCCCTGCAGACATGCTGGGGCTTTTTTTTATTTTTGCCCAGGAGAGTTGACGACCATCGCGCACACCCCGGCTTTTCGGAGTTCTCTGATAGCTCCGCCCAGCACATACACCTAGCATGGACCCGTTGCCACCCGGTATGTCTTTCCCGCTGAGGTGGTGGCTCGGTTGGCTCTTTTTTCTGTGATGCAAATGTTTTGCGCGCCCAGTGGCGCGCTTTTTTTGTCCAGGCGAAAGAGGCGACAAATCCGGAGTCGTCCTGTAGCGCCAGCAGCCCGCGCGCCTATGGCAAAGATTTTACCAACGGGAGGAACCCATGCAGGACACGATGACCTACAGCCAGCGCAAGCAGGAGGCGTGACATATGGCCTACACCGGCAAATTTCTCGTGAACAACGAGCCCCTAGCACCGCTCACCATTAATGGCATCGGCACGTTCGACGCCTATTCGGGCAACAATCAATACCGCAATCGGGGCGGCTGCACAACGGTGCCCGATAACGGTCCCATCCCTGCCGGCAAGTACTGGATCGTGGACCGTCCCACGGGCGGCATCGGCTCTCAGGCTTACGCGTGGGCTATAGACAGTCTCAATTCGGTCGTAGGCCATCCGTCGAATCACCGTGAATGGTTCGCCCTGTATCGGGACGATGTGGCGATTGATGACTGGACATGGGTTAATGGTGTCAAGCGCGGGCAGTTCCGGTTGCATCCGGCAGGCGGGAGCGGGATTTCGCTTGGCTGTATTACGCTGCCGAGCCATAGCGATTTCATGAGAATCCGCCACGCGCTGCTGCACACGATGCAAATTCCCGCACGTTGTTCGGGGCTTCGCGCCTACGGAACAATTGAGGTCATCACTCATGGCAACACTTGCCCGTAGGGTGCTCAAGGTCGTGCTGTTTTGCGGCCTGTTCCGTCTTTTGCTGCCGTACGTCCATCCCTATCCCGTGGAGTGGACCGAAAGCGAGTCGCGCGCATGGTTGCACGTCGCCAACTGGTTGGGCATCCGTGACCCCGATGATCTATTTTTCTGGGTGACGGTAGCCATGAATCTCACTGCGACTACGCTGGTCTATATGGCAATCATGAAACTATGGCGGTGGTATCGCCCGAAGCGGGGGGCTTAAGGCATACCGAACAATTGAGGTCATCACATATGGCAACACCTGTCCAAAGGGTGCTTAAAGTCCTGCTGTTTTTTCGGAGTTGGCTGAAGCCTGCGCCCGGCACATACACCTAGCATTGAACCGTCGCCACCCGGTATGTCATTGCCGCTGAGGTGACGGCTCTGTGGACATTCTCATGATGCAACTGTTTTGCGCGCCCCTGAGGCGCGCTTTTTTTGCCCAGGCGAGAGAGGCGGCAAATCTGCAGTCGTCCTGTAGCGCGCCAGTGGGCCGCGCGCCTAGGGTCAAGATTTCAGCAACGGGAAGCACCTATGCAGGACGCAATGACTTACAGGCAGCGTAATCAGGAGGCGTGAAACATGGCTTACTTCGGCAAATTTCTCGTGAACAACGCGCGGCTGTCGCCGCTCACGATCAATGGCCTTGGCACGTTCAACGCGTATTCAGGCAACGATCAATAGCGCAATCGGGGCGGCTGCACGGCGGTTCCGAACAAGGGGCCGATTCCCGCCGGTAAGTATTGGATCTTGCCTTGGCGAAGGGTACGTGGAATGCCGCATGGGGTAGCCCAACGAATCACAATGAATGGTTCGCCCTGTATCGGGATGACGGCAGCATTGATGACTTTACATGGGTCAATGGTGTCAAGCGCGGGCATTTCCGGTTGCATCCGGCAGGCGGTGAAGGTGCTTCACTCGGCTGCATCACCCTGCCGAGCCGCGGTGATTTTCTGGTCATCCGCAACTCGCTGTTGAACACCAGTACGATTCTCTCCGGCCGTCCGGGGCTTCGCGCGTACGGAACAATCGAGGTCATCACGTATGGCAATACTTGCCCGTAGGGTGTTCAAGGTCGTGCTGTTTCTGTGTCTGTTCGTTCTTTCGGTTCGCTATGTTCGCCCGTATCCCTATCCAATGACGGAGAGCCATCTAGCCGTCTGGTGGCGTGCTTCGGATTGGCTTGGCATCCGGGACCCCGGAGATCTAATTTTCGTGACGTGGGTGACTATCGAACTGATCGTAGCGGTGCTGGCGTATGTGGCGATCATGAAGCTATGGCGGTGGTATCGCACGAAGTAGACGAAAGCGTCGGCGACGGGGTTTTATTTTTCCCGTGCATTAATGAATTTCGAGGGATCTCGGTGACGAGAGGGTTCTATTACTACATTTCGAGCCGAGTAAGCGGAATTCGAATTTTCGGCCGATACCCATGCTACATATGAGCCACTTTCGAGGCGGCTAAGGCTATTTCGACCAAAAAAAGGCGCCCTCGGGCGCCTTTGTCGTTTCCACCTACCGCTTCTCCTTCCTCACCACCATCCACCTCGGCGACTTGAACCGCACGATGCTCACGTAAAGCCACACGTAAGTCGCCGCAAATACGACAACGAAGCAGAACAGATGCAGCGTGTGCCGCCAGAACAGCGTCGCCGGCACGACCGCGATCAGGCACAGCAGCCACAGGTACGGCGACGTCAGCGAGTTGCGGCGCGTCAGCTCGCGCGCGGTGCGCGCGCCGACCGCCCAGCGCATCAGCCGCTTGTAGACCAGCATATGCAGATGCACACCATCCGGAATGCCCGGCGACATGCCGCGAATGAACTTCTTGCGGTAGATCGAGAAGCAGGTCTCGAAGATCGGGTACATGAAGAGCAGCACCGGATACCACGCGGATACATCACGATTGCGCATCACGAGCAGGATCGACAGCTCGGCGAGCATGAAGCCGATGAAGTACGCGCCGCCGTCGCCGAGAAAAATCAGCCCGGCCGGGAAGTTCCAGATGAAGAAGCCGAGCACCGCGCCCATCATCATGAATGACGCCGACAGCACGACCGGGTCGTGCACCTGGAACGCCACGTACGCGAGCGACGCGAACATCATGAACGCGACCATCGACGCGAGGCCGTTGAAGCCGTCGATGATATTGATCGCGTTGGCGAGCGCCGCGACCGCGAGCACCGTGACCACGAACGAGATCGCCGCATATGACAGCAGAAAGTCGAGCGGCGGCACGCTGATGCGCGTGACCGCGATGTCGAGAAAGAACCAGGCGAGGGCGGCGGCCGCCATCGTGCAGACGAGGCGTACGAGCGGCGACACGCGCTTGGTCAGATCCTCGACGAGCCCCGAGCCGAACGCCGGCATGCCGCACGCGATCAGCCCGAGAATGCTGCCCGACACGGCCGGATACGCACGATGCAATTGCACCGCGGCGGCGAGCAGCCCGAGCAGAATCCCGGTCCCGCCGATGCGCGGCACCGGACGCACATGGAATTTCTGCACGCCGGCCAGATCGGTATCGGTCGAAAATTTTTCATGCAGATGCGCATAGCGCACGATCAACAGCGTGATCAGCAGAGAGACGAGAAAGCCGAGCGCAAAACTAAGCATGAAAATGGGCCTGAGCGAAGACGCGGAATTATACAAACGAAACGCACGGCGGCCGGCGTGCGGCAGGGACGCAAAGCTTTCAGGCGGGGCAGCAGGAATATCCCAGATAGCGAGATCGAAGCGGCCCGCAGAGGCCCGTCAGCACTCGCTCCTCATGGATTCCCCCTATACGCCGCATGCGCGCCGCAACCGTAAACCTGGATGCGACGAAGTGTCAGTCGCGCGCAACAAAGGCGTTCCGGAGACCCCATGCTAAACAACATCACAATTCGCGGCGGACTGACGCTCGTGATCAGCGTATTCGTCGCCTTCCTGCTGACCGTCATCGCTGTCGGATACGGCGCGCTGAAGCTCGCCAACGACAGCCTCGACGACACGCAGCGCAGCGAGGCCGCGCTGTCGCATCTGAAGGCGAGTTCCGAGAAGCTTCTGCAGGTGCAACTCGCGCTGGGCACCTATCAGACGTTGTTCAGTATCGGCAAGCAGACCGACGATCTGCTGCCGGCCGCGCACAAGGTGCTGGTCGAATCGAACGACGATTTCCACAACTACATGGCCGGCCCGTTCGCGAGCGACGCCGAGCGCAAGCTCGCGCACAGCGTCGGCGAAGCGCGCGCGGCGCTCGTCGACAAGGCGCTCGAACCGGAATTCAAGGCACTGACCGACTTCGACTTCAACACCTTCCGTACCATCCAGGGGGATACCGCGAACAGCCTGTACGCGTCTTACTCGAAGGCGATCGACGCGCTCGAAAAAGCGCAGATGGACAATCAGCATCAGCAGGCCGCGACCGGCGCGCGCCGCTTCCAGCTCGCGACAGTGCTGTTCGGCGCGATCGCGGTGATCGCGCTCGTGATTGCCGTGGGCGCGCGCGTCGCGTTGTCGTCGGCGCTGATCAAGCCGGTCAACGCGACGGTCAAGCACTTCGAGCGCATCGCGGCCGGTGACCTGAGCGTCGCGATCAAGGTGAAATCGCGCAACGAGATGGGTCAGCTGCTCGGCGCGCTGACGCGGATGCGCGACGGCCTCGTCGAAACGGTCGGCAAGGTGCGCGGCAGCACGAGCGCGATCACGCAGGGGGCGAACGAGATCGCGTCGGGCAATGCCGATCTGTCGGCGCGCACCGAGCAGCAGGCGGCCGCGCTGCAGGAGACCGCGGCGAGTATGGAGCAGCTGTCGGCGACCGTGAAGCAGAACGCCGACAACGCGAAGCAGGCGAACCGCCTCGCGCACGGCGCGCTCGACACGGTCACGCGCGGCGGCAAGGTGGTGTCGCGCGTGACGGAGACGATGGACGGCATCAGCGATTCGTCGCGCAAGGTCACCGAGATCATCGGCATGATCGAGGGGATCGCGTTCCAGACCAACATCCTCGCGCTGAACGCGGCCGTCGAAGCGGCTCGCGCGGGTGAGCAGGGCCGCGGCTTCGCGGTGGTCGCCTCGGAAGTGCGCAGCCTCGCGCAGCGCTCCGGCGCGGCGGCCAAGGAGATCAAGGAGCTGATCGGCGAGTCGGCGGCGAAGGTCGAGGAAGGTGCGTCGCTGGTGTCGGATGCGCAGAAGACGATTCAGGAAGCGATGAAGGCCGTCGAGCGTGTGACCGGCGTGATGAGCGAGATCGAGGCGTCGGCACTCGAACAGAGCGACGGCATCGAGCAGGTCAACAAGGCGGTGTCGCAGATCGACGAGGTCACCCAGCACAACGCGGCGCTCGTCGAGCAGGCGGCGGCCGCGGCGAAGTCGCTGGAGGAGCAGGCGGTCATTCTGAAGGATGCCATTGCCGTGTTCCGGCTCGAAGAGTCGGGGGCGGCGGCTTAGCGTCCGGCCGGAAGAAATGCGTGGCTGTCGATGACATAGCGCGCCGACAGCTACCTTAGAATCCTGTTTTCCATCTGGTTGGATAAAACGAAAACAGGTGTTCGATGCTCAAAGGGTTGGCAGCGTTCGTGATTTCGGCGCTCTGTGTCTGGCTTTTCATCATCGTGTTCGGTCAGACCTTTCCGTCAGCGCAATTGCACGAGGTCGGTGACTTTGCGGCGAACTCGTTGCTGATCGACGACGCAAAGCATCTGAAGCTGCTCGTCGGACATTACTCGCGCGTGGGGTTCAATCATCCCGGTCCTGCGCTTCTTTACGCGCTTGCCGCGGGCGAGATCGTATTTTTCGACCTGACGCACGCGGTCGCGTCGCCGTTTTCCGGTCAGATCCTTGCGGTTGCGCTGCTTTCCGCTTTCTGGATCGCGGCAATCGGGACGCTTTTGATCAGGATGCAGCAGGCGACGAGGGGCGCCACCGCGGCAGCTGTCGTCACCACGGCCCTATTCGTTGGTGTCACCGCTTACATCAACTACCAGGCCTTCGCGGGTCCCTGGTTCCCGCATCTCTACTACTTTGCCTTTGCGGCGTTCACGGTGTCCGTAGCCGCATTGATCATGGGACGCGCAGACGGGCTTATGCTCCTTGCCGTAAGCCTTGGATTTTTGCTGAACGGTCATGCTTCTTTTCTGGGTATGACGGCCGTCATGCTGGGGTGCGCGCTGATAGCCAATACCTGGATTTCCGTCAGATCGGGTTCCAATGAAACCTGGGTCTTGAGCCGGCAATTCCTCGCAGGCAATGTTCGAACGATTGCCGTTGCACTGGCGATCGTGGTGCTTTTCCTCATTCCTCTCGCGATCCAGACGATCCTTCATTTTCCCGGACCGCTCGCTGAATATGCCGCTTTTAGCCACGTCCACCGAGCGAATCGTTTAGTGGACGCCGCGCGCTTCGCCGGAGTTTTCTGGAGTAACGGACTCTTCGGCATCCTGCTGGGCGCGGCGGCTTGTGCTGTGCTCGTGACGAACGATCCCGCGCGCGACAATGAAAGCCGCGTCGCGCCTGAGCGTGCATTGTCGCTGGCGCTGGCGAGCGCGACAGTCGCCTTCGTCTTCTATGCCGCTTTCGGCGTCGACGATCTTTCGCTGACCTATGTCGGAATTTTCTACTACGTCGTTCCTGCTCTGGCGCTGACGCTGCTGGTCAAGCGCTTCGTCGACAATGTGGCAGCGGCGACCGTGCCCGTTGCCGTGATCGTTTGTGTGATCGTGGCGGCTTTCACGGCGATCCGGATTCATCAGCCGCCTGAAAACGTTTCCCAGTACGACGATCCGCGAATTCCGGCTGCTTACTCGACTATCCGCAATCTCGATGTGGGGAGCGGCATCGCGGTCTTCGACCTCGATGGATCCGCGGATTGGGAACGGCTGTGGCCAATTCTGGTGGGCATCGAAGCGTACGCGAAGCGTCAGGGCAGTGTGCCGTTTTGCATCGCGCAAAACTGGCAGCTCGTGTTCAGCCGAGCGGCGCACTGCACGCCTGACGAAATGCGAGGCGCCCACAGGCGTTTTCTGGTGTCGGCGGTGCCGAAGGAAGGAATGACCGGTGCGTTGAACGTTGCCGGCTTGTATTTTTATCCGCGCGAATCCGCGCAGTAGGCGAGCAAACGGCGGCGGTATCCGCGTTATGCGAATGCCGCCGCCGTTTTTTATCCCGACGCGATGACGCCGAAGCGCGTTAAGCAAACCCCTGCGGATTCGTCGACTGCCAGCGCCAGTGGTCCGCGCACATGCGCTCGATACCGAACTGCGCGCGCCAGCCGATGATCTTCTCGGCCGCGCTCGGGTCCGCGAAACACTGCGCGACGTCGCCCGGGCGGCGCGCGACGATCTCGTACGGCACCGGTCGGCCCGACGCCTTCTCGAACGAGCGCACCACGTCGAGCACGCTATAGCCCTGGCCCGTGCCCAGATTGACGACGAAGCTCGCATCGCGCTCGGCGAGCGCATCGAGCGCGGCGAGATGCCCGCGCGCGAGATCGACCACGTGGATGTAATCGCGCACGCCGGTGCCGTCGGGCGTCTCGTAGTCGCCGCCGAATACGCGCAGCTTTTCGAGCTTGCCGACCGCGACCTGCGCGACGTACGGCATCAGGTTGTTCGGAATGCCGGCCGGATCTTCGCCGATCAGGCCGCTCTCATGCGCGCCAACCGGATTGAAGTAGCGCAGCGTCGCGATGCGCCACGACGGGTCCGACACTTCCAGATCGCGCAAGATCTGCTCGGCAATCAGCTTCGATTGACCATACGGATTGGTCGCCGACAGCGGGAACGATTCGTCGATCGGCGAGCTTTTCGGCACGCCGTACACCGTGGCCGACGAACTGAACACGAACTGCTTGACGTTGCGATCGCGCATCACGCCGAGCAGCGTCAGCAGGCTGCCGACGTTGTTCGCGTAATACTCGATCGGCTTCGCGACCGATTCGCCGACCGCTTTCAGCGCCGCGAAATGGATCGCGCCGGTGATCGGATGCGCATCGAAAATGCGCTGCAGCGCGGCTGCGTCGCGCGCGTCGTTGTCATAGAAGCTCACCGCACGGCCGGTTATTTGCTCGACGCGCCGCAACGATTCGCGCTTGCTATTCACGAGGTTGTCGATCACCACGACGTCGTAGCCGCCGTTCAGCAGTTCGACGCAGGTGTGCGAGCCGATGAAACCCGCGCCGCCGGTTACCAGAATCGTGCCCTTTGTGGTCATGCTGTTGCTCCCATTAAAGTAAAACACCCGTGATTTTCTGGACCAGGTCTTTATACGTTTCGACGACCATGCGTTCGTCGAATTCGGTCGCGACTTTCTGCCGGCCGCGTTCCGCCATCGCGCGCCGCTCCGCGTCGCTCATATCGAGCATGCGCGCGAGACTCGCGGCGAGGCTCTGCGCATTACGCGCTTCGCACAACAAGCCGTTGACACCGTCGGCCACTACCTCGCGGCAGCCGGGCACGTCGGTCGCGACGATCGGCCGGCCCATCGCCGATGCTTCCATCAGCGTGCGCGGCACGCCTTCGCGATACGACGGTAGCACGACACAATCGGCATCGGCGATGAACGGCCGCACGTCGTGCGCTTCGCCCAGATATTCGATCACGCCCTCCTGTTCCCACGCGGCGACTTCGTCGCGCGTGATCGCGCTCGGATTGTCGACGCCGACCGGCCCGAGCAACTGGAAGCGCGCATGAGGATAGCGCGCGCGCAATTGCCGCGCGGCCTCGACGTATTCGCCGACGCCCTTGTCCCACAGCAGCCGCCCGATCAGCACGAAGCGAAACTCCGCCCGAGCGCGCAGCGGCGTGAACGCGAACTGTTCGAGATCGACGCCCTCGCCGTGCAACAGCCGCGCGCGCTCGGGATGCGCGAGCAGCTTGCCGTCGATGAACGCGGCCTGATCGTCGCGATTCAGGAACCACACTTCACGCGGAAAGCGGAACGCGAAACGATACAGCCTTTTAGCAATCTGCGCGGCGCGGCTG
The DNA here is from genome assembly GCF_013366925.1 of Paraburkholderia youngii. Taxonomy (NCBI): domain Bacteria; kingdom Pseudomonadati; phylum Pseudomonadota; class Betaproteobacteria; order Burkholderiales; family Burkholderiaceae; genus Paraburkholderia; species Paraburkholderia youngii. The sequence continues at coordinate 5,698,459 of NZ_JAALDK010000001.1, read as the reverse complement.
TGCTGGATGAACACATAGCCGAGCCCCGTGGTGACCGCCACCGACTGCACGCCAGCCAGCTTCGCCGCGATCGAGCCGTAGATATTCGGCTTGATCGTGTAGTGAAACACCACGTGCGGACGGATCGTCCTGTACTGCCGATAGAGCGCGAAGAGCGTGCGCAGATCTTCGCCCGGACTCGTGCCCTTCGACGCCATCGGCAGCTCGATGCAACGGCAGCCCATCGCGGCGAGCAGCTCGAACGTGCGGTCGCGCGGCGCAAGCACCGTCACATCGACCCCGCGCCCGATCAGTGTGCGGATCAGCCCTTGCCGATACGTATAGATTGCCCAGGCCGTGTTGCAGACGAGTGTAATGCGCAGCGCGGGCGTCGACTTGAAAGAGGGCTTCATGCGAAAAAGGGCACGGCGTTGAATGAAGTGTGGACCAGTGATACGAAAACAGCGCCGTACGCAGCGGCGCGAAGCTCAGCGAACCATGCGGCAGCGACAGCGCTCACACGCGGCGCGCCTCAACGGCTCGCGCGCGGCGTGAGCAGCGCGCGCTTGACCCGCTGCAACGTGCGATAAGGCAGCAGCAGATGCGACAGATTCTTCGCGAGGCCCAGCCAGTCGTATGGATTGGCCACGTTGAAATAGCGCAACTGCAAACGCAGCGTCGAACCGATCTGCCGGCGCCGCTTCGTCGCGCTGATGCCGCCTTCGTTCAGCTCATAGAAAAGGCCGAGCTCCGGCAGATTCGCGCAGTCGTAGCGTTCCATCAGACGTAAGAACAGATCGAGGTCCTCGGCCGAAGGATACGCGGCGCGGTAGTTGCCGACTGTGCGGACGGCATCGATACGCAGCATCATCGACGGATGCGCGAGGCACGAGCGGAAAAAGCGCTGGCGCCGAATTACATGGGGCTCGGCCGGCGGCGTCAGCATGAAAAGCGGCTCGCCCGCACGCGTGACGACCTGGGTCCACATGCCGAGGCCCGCCACGTTCGGATGCGCTCCCATGAACGCGCGCTGCTTCGCGAGCCGCTGGGGCACCGCGCGATCGCCCGCGTCGATGCGCGCCGCAAAACGAAAGCCGCGCTGCGCGAGCGCATCGATGCCGGTTTGCAGCGCGCGCTCGATGCCGCTGTTGCGCGCCATGCGCAGCACTTCGATCTTCAGGTTCGGCAGCGTGGGCGCGACGATCGGCGGTGTGCTGCCGTCATCGACGATCAAAACGTGCACCAGCGCACTTTCTTCAAACGACGCGAGCGTAGAATCGACGTCCGCCTGGCCGTTGTAGGCGGGCATCAGCACCGCGACGTCGTCGAGCGTGGTTTGCGCGGTGGCGGATGAATTCGTCATGGGCGCAATTTGAAACGGATGTAATAAAGATTAACCGAGGCGGCCGCCAGATAGCCGGCCGCGAGGCCGACGAGCGCGCCATACGCGCCGAGTCGCGGGATCGCCAATAGATTGACGGCGAACGCGACGGCGAGCGCGAGCAGCCACTTCGCCAGCAACACGAACTTGGCCTGATACTTGAGCACGACCAGATTGCCGATCGCCTCGATACCGGCGGGCACCGACAGCCACACGGCCCAGCGGAAGATCTCGATCGCGCCTTCGAAATCCGGCCCGAACACGCGGCGGATGATGAAGCCCGCGAGCAGATCGAGCACGAACGCGCCGCACACCATCAGCACGGCGGTCAGCGCGGTGAGCCGCCACATGTTGCGGCGCAGTTGCGCGATGCCTTGCACGCGGTAGACGAAGGCGGGCGCAATGGTTTGCGCGAGCATCAGCGCGAGCGTGATCCAGTTTTCATTCAACTGCTGGGCGGCCGAGTAGCGTCCGAGGTCGGCGAACGAAATCGCGCGCTCGAGCATCAGCCGGTCCAGCTTCAGGAACAGATACATACAGATGAGCCCGAGCCAGAATACCGTGCCCGCGCTCGCGAAGTGCTTGAAGAGCGAACGTTCGACATGCCAGCCCAGCTTGCCGCCATGCCGGCGCATGAAGTAGAGCAACAGCACCGCGCCGATCGCCGCCGATTCGAGCGCCCACAGCCAGCCGAAACGTGCGGGCGCGGCCGTCGCGCGCACCAGCAGATAGACGAGGCCGGCCTTGATCACAGCGGTGCTCATGCTGGTCAGCAACTGCGGCTTGCTGTAGGTCATGCTTTGCAGCCACGCGTTGATCACGCCGACGAACGGCTCGCGAAACAGCATCGTGAGCGCGAGGCCGGCGAGCATCGCGCCGACGAGCGGCTCGAAGAAATGCAGCGCAATGCCGAGCCACGTGAGCAGCAGCGCGACGGCCGAGACGGAGAAACGCAACGCGAACGCGCTGCCGAGTACGGTACCGAGTTGTTCGGGCGGCCGGTTGACGATGGTCGGTACGAGGATTTCCGCGCCGCACACCCATGTGATCGGCGACAGCACCAGCAGCAGCGTGTTCGCGTACTGCCATTTGCCGAACGTATCGGGTCCGAAATAACGCGCGAGGATGCCGCTGATCACGATTGCCACGCCGATCTGCGTGAGCCGTTCGAGACCCAGCCAGACGATGTTCGTAAACGCGCGCGTGACGTCGGGATTGGCGAAGCGCTTGAGTGTCAGCATCCGTTGGCCGCTCGCCGCTGCGCGTCGGTCAAGCCACCTCGTGCGGCCATGCATGCGGCGCTATGCGCGTTCGCCCGCCCGGCCGGCAGCCACGGCAACTTTACAAAGGGAGGGCGTCTAAGCATTAGAATGGCGTTATTCAGGCTGGTCAGAAGAACGCAATTATAAGTTGGAACCGGACCGCTTCCGGCAAGGGCGCAACGAGGCGTGATAACGCGATTTTTTAACGCGCGTATTACGGTGGTTTTTAATGCGATTTTTTCCGCGTTTTTACCGGTTATCGTCTGTGCGCAGGTCAAAATTTTCCATTGCACGCAAGTGAGCCAACATGATCTCCAAATCGATTTTCAAGGCGTATGACATTCGTGGCGTCATTGGCAAGACGCTCGACGCGGACGCAGCGCGTTCCATCGGCCGCGCCTTCGGCAGCGAAGTGCGCGCGCAGGGCGGCGACGCGGTCGTGGTCGCGCGCGACGGGCGCCTGTCGGGCCCCGAACTGATCGGCGCGCTGTCCGACGGCCTACGTGCGGCCGGCGTCGACGTCGTGAACGTGGGTATGGTGCCCACGCCGGTCGGCTACTTCGCGGCGAGCGTACCGTTGAAGCTCGCGGGCGGCGAGCGCCGGGTCGACTCGTGCATCGTCGTGACCGGTAGCCATAATCCGCCGGACTACAACGGCTTCAAGATGGTCCTGCGCGGCGCGGCCATTTACGGCGAGCAGATCCTCGCTCTGCATCAGCGCATCGTCGACGAGAACTTCGCCGACGGTAACGGCAGCTACACCGAATACGACATCGCCGACGCGTATCTCGAGCGCATCGCGAGCGACGTGAAGCTCGCGCGTCCGATCAAGATCGTCGTCGATACCGGCAACGGCGTGGCCGGCGCGCTCGCACCGAAGCTGTTCAAAAAGCTCGGTTGCGAACTGGTCGAGCTGTTCACCGAAGTCGACGGCAACTTCCCGAATCACCACCCGGACCCGGCGCACCCGGAGAACCTCGAAGACGTGATTCGCGCGCTGAAGGAAACCGATGCGGAAATCGGCTTCGCGTTCGACGGCGACGGCGACCGCCTGGGCGTCGTCACCAAGGATGGCCAGATCATCTACCCGGACCGTCAGCTGATGCTGTTCGCCGAAGAAGTGCTGTCTCGCAACAAGGGCGCGCAGATCATCTACGACGTGAAGTGCACGCGCAATCTCGCGAAGTGGGTCAAGGACAAGGGCGGCGAGCCGCTGATGTGGAAGACCGGCCACTCGCTCGTGAAGGCGAAGCTGCGCGAAACCGGCGCGCCGCTGGCCGGTGAAATGAGCGGACACGTGTTCTTCAAGGACCGCTGGTATGGTTTCGACGACGGCCTGTACACCGGCGCGCGTCTGCTCGAGATCCTCACGCGCGTCGCCGACCCGAGCAAGCTGCTGAACTCGCTGCCGAATTCGCACTCCACGCCCGAGCTGCAACTGAAGCTCGAGGAAGGCGAGAACTTCGAGCTGATCGCGCGTTTGCAGCAGAACGCCAAGTTCACCGGCGCGGACAACGTCGTGAAGATCGACGGTCTGCGCGTCGAGTATCCGGACGGCTTCGGCCTCGCGCGTTCGTCGAATACGACGCCGGTCGTCGTGATGCGTTTCGAAGCCGACAACGACGCGGCGCTCAAGCGCATCCAGGACGACTTCCGCCGCGTGATTCTCGCGGAGAAGGCCGATGCGAAACTGCCGTTCTGACGGCTGATGCGGCGGCGCGCTTCGATATTCGTCAAGACGGATCGAAGCTCGCCGCTACCGAACGCGGCGCGGGTTGCCTTACCGCGCCGCGTTTTTCATGTCTTTGATATCCGACGCGCTAGAATTGCGGTCCTTTCAACGCATCTTCGAGCCGGATAGCCGGTTTTCCCACTCTTGAGCGCGCAAAAGATACTCATCGTGAGGGTGTCGTCGCTGGGCGACGTCGTTCACAACATGCCCGTGATCGCCGACATCCGGCGCCGCCATCCCGAAGCGCAGATCGACTGGCTCGTCGAGGAGAGCTTCGTCGGGCTCGTGGAGCTCGTGAGCGGCGTGCGGCGCGCGATTCCGGTGTCGCTGCGGCGCTGGCGCAAGCGCATCCTGTCCGTCGACAACTGGCGCGAGATCGGCGCGTTTCGTCGCGCGCTCGCCGCCGAGCACTACGATCTGGTGATCGACTGCCAGGGGCTCATCAAGACCGCGTGGGTCGCTAGCATGGCGCGCGGACCTCTCGTCGGCCTCGGCAACCGCACCGACGGCGCCGGCTACGAATGGCCGGTGCGCTTCTTCTACGGGCGGCGCGTGCCGATCGCGCCACGCACGCACGTGGTCGAACGCACGCGGCAACTGGTGGCCGCGGCGCTGAACGATCCGCCGCCGCAACCCACCGACGACATCGACTTCGGTCTCGATACGGGCCGTGCCGCGCTCGCGCTGTCGCAAGCCAATCTGAATCTGCCGGTGCCGTACGTGGTGTTCGTGCACGCGACTTCGCGCGCCGACAAGCAGTGGCCCGACGCCGCGTGGATCGAACTCGGGCAAACGCTGGTGCGGCGCGGCGCGTCGATCGTGCTGCCGTGGGGCAGCGACGCCGAGCGCGCGACCAGCGAGCGGCTCGCGAAGGAATTCGGCGCGGCCGCGATCGTGCCGCCGAAGCTGTCGCTGCCGGCGGTGGTCGGGCTGATCGATGGCGCGGCCGCGACGGTCGGGGTCGACACAGGTCTGGTCCACATCGCGGCGGCGCTGAAGCGGCCCACGGTCGAGTTGTACAATTTCTCGACTGCGTGGCGCACCGGCGGGTACTGGTCGCCGAACGTCGTCAATCTCGGCGCGGCCGGTCAGCCGGCTACGCTGCAGCAGGTCAAGTCGGCGCTGGCCGCGTTTGGTTTGCTGTAACCCGGGCCGGCAGTCATCAGCACGGGCTGTCACCCGCCGGTGCGCTTCGCCTTGCGCACCCTCCGTTCCCAAGGGCGATCATGAACGAATCCCAGATCATCGAAGTAGCGAACGCCGACTGGCACGGCTGCAACCTGTCCGTGCCGCGCGAGACGCTGCTCGCCGGCGTCGAGCGCGGCAAGGTGCTGTACTTCCCGAACCTGCGCTTCGCGATCGACGGCGGCGAGCAGGCGCTGCTCGACCCGGCGCTCGCCGATCCGAACCGCAAGAACATCAGCCTCGAACCGAACGGCGGCGCGCTGCACGGCGTGGCCGGCGATGCGGTCACGCAATCGGCGGTGCGCGCGTTGATCGCGCGTTATCAGGCGAATGCGCGCACGCTCGTCGACGGGCTCTTTCCCGAGTACAACGGCAAATTGCGTGTCGCGCCGACGAGCCTGCGGCTGCATCAGGTCGAGACACGCGAAACCTCGTGGCGCAAGGACGACAGCCGTCTGCACGTCGATGCGTTTCCGTCGCGGCCTAACTACGGCGAGCGCATCCTGCGCGTGTTCACCAACGTGAACCCACATGGCGTGCCGCGCGTATGGCGCGTCGGCGAGCCGTTCGAGGACATGGCGCAGCGCTTCCTGCCGCGCATCAAGCCGCAGATGCCGGGCTCCGCGTGGCTGCTGAACCTGCTGCATGTGACGAAGTCGCCGCGCAGCGAGTACGACCATCTGATGCTCAATCTGCACGACGGCATGAAGGCCGACCTCGACTATCAGAAGACGAGTCCGCAAGAGACCATGCCGTTTCCGCCGGGCAGCGTGTGGGTGTGCTTCTCCGACCAGACTTCGCACGCGGTGATGTCCGGCCAGTTCATGCTGGAGCAGACTTTCTTCCTGCCGGTGAAGGCGATGGCGCAGCCGGAATGCGCGCCGCTCGGCATTCTCGAGCGCCTGAAGGGCAGGGCGCTGGTTTGAGCGCGGCGGTCGATTCGAGGGCCGGGCAGGTGCCGGCCCGCATCGCGCGTATCAGCGCCGGAGACTTTGCGACGAAGACGAACCACGCGGAGCGCCGATGCTAAGAGCGATCTATCGCGCGCTCTGGTGGCTGATCGCGCCGCTTGCCGTGCTGCGTCTGTTGATCCGTTCGCGCAAGGAGCGCGGTTACCGCGAGCATATCGGCGAGCGCTTCGGTTATTCGCGTGGACGCTTGCCCGAAGACAACGCGCCGTTGATCTGGGTGCATGCGGTGTCGGTTGGCGAGACGCGCGCCGCCCAGCCGCTGATCGATGCGCTGATGAAGGCGCGCCCCGACGCGCGCATTCTGCTCACGCACATGACGCCGAGCGGCCGCGCGACCGGCAGCGAAATTTTCGGCGACCGCGTGTTGCGCAGCTATCTACCGTACGACATGCCGCATGCGGTACGGCGCTTCTTGCGCGCGTGGCGGCCGTCGCTCGGTCTCGTGATGGAAACCGAGGTATGGCCGACCTTGATCGACGAATGCCGGCGCGCCGACGTGCCGCTCGTGCTGACCAATGCGCGGATGTCGGCGCGGTCGTTCAAGCGCGCGGCGAAGTTCGGCGGCGCGACGAAGGACGTGTTCGGCGGCTTCGCGCGCGTGCTCGCGCAGAGCCCGTCCGATGCCGAGCGGCTGACCTCGCTCGGCGCGCGCAACGTCGCGGTGCTCGGCAATCTCAAGTTCGACATGAGCACGCCGCCCGAACTCGCGGCGCGCGGCCACGCGTGGCGCGCGGCGATCGGCACGCGGCCCGTGTGGGTCGCGGCGAGCACGCGCGAGGGCGAAGAGGCGCTGGTGCTCGACGCGTTCGCGGCGCTCGGCGTCGACGATGCGCTGCTGATTCTGGTGCCGCGTCACCCGCAACGCTTCAATGAAGTCGCGGCGCTCGTCGAGAAGGCGGGGTTGCGGCTCGAACGCCGATCGAACTGGGCACCCGATGCCAAGGTCGCGTCGGCCGCGCGCATCGCCGGCGATGGCGTGCCACCGCTGCCGCGCGACGTGAACGTGCTGCTCGGCGATTCGATGGGCGAGTTGGGCGCTTACTACGCGGCATCGGATCTTGCGTTCATCGGCGGCAGTCTGCTGCCGCTCGGCGGACAGAACCTGATCGAAGCGTGCGCGGTCGGCGTGCCGGTGCTGATCGGGCCACACGTTTTCAACTTCACGCAGGCCACCGCCGATGCGGTCGCGGCCGGTGCCGCCGTGCAGGTGCAGGACCCGGCCGATCTGGCGCGCGCACTGCGCGAGCTGTTCGGCGACAAGTCGCGGCGGCTCGCGATGGGCGGTGCGGCTGCCGCGTTTGCGGCGAGGCATCGCGGGGCGACGGCGCGGACGGTGGATGTGTTGGCGGCGTTGTTGCCGGAGTGACCAAGGGTGCCGCGCGAAGTGGCCCCTGGTCTTGCGCTTCACGCGCCCACAAATAAGTTATTCTCCGCACATTGGGGTTCTGCAAGCACCGGCCCTGCCATCTGAACTGCTTTCTCAACACCTGCGATGACGCTTTTCACCGAACTCGGTTTTCAATGGGATCGCGCTGCGGTACCACAGAACATTCCGGTCCATTCGATCAAACGGGCGTGTTTCCGTTTTCATCGCATGCTGCCGGAATTCGTCTGGGATGCGAGTGTGCTGGAAGGGAATCCGTTTACGTTCCCCGAGGTTAAGACGCTTCTCGACGGCGTCACGGTTGGCGGACGGAAAATCTCCGACCAGGAACAGATCCTCAATCTCGCCGAGAGCTCGAAACGTCTGCTGGTGATCGTCCAAAACGGTCAGTTCGCACTCGACAAGGCGACTTTCTGCGACCTGCATCGCCTCGTCGCGCGTAACGAAGCGCTCGAATGGGGTGTTTTCCGCGGTGAAGGTGAAGAGACGCGCTATACGCCAGACGTCGCGTTGGGTGAGGCGGGGCGATATACGCCTTTGCCGACCGTGCCTGGTGCTCCAGAGCTCAACCGGGTTTTTGGCGCAGGTGTCCGCGCGCTCAGCGAAGAAGTTTCCAATTCATTCGAACGCGGCTGTGCGTTCTTCCTGTTCGGCGCGTTGCAGCAGTTTTTCTTCGACGGCAACAAGCGCACGTCACGCTTCATGATGAACGGCGTGCTGATGGCAAACGGTATCGATGCGATCAGCGTGCCCGCTCAGCGCGTGGCCGACTTCAACGAGAAGATGGTGCGCTTCTATCTGTCGAAGGATGGCAGCGAAATGATGGCATTCCTGCACGAATGCCATCCTGGCGAGTGACACGTCACTGGCTCACACCTTCAACAACCCCTTCTTCTCAATAAACTTCACCACCTCGTCGAGCCCCTCGAGCACCTTCAGATTGCACATCACGAAGGGCCGCTCGCCGCGCATCTTCTTCGCGTCCGACGCCATCACGTCGAGGTTCGCGCCCACCAGCGGCGCGAGATCCGTCTTGTTGATCACGAGCAGATCCGACTTCGTGATGCCGGGTCCGCCCTTGCGCGGAATCTTCTCGCCGCCCGCGACATCGATCACATAGATCGTCAGGTCCGACAACTCCGGGCTGAAGGTTGCCGCGAGATTGTCGCCACCCGATTCGATGAACACGATGTCGGCGTCCGGAAAACGCGTGAGCATGCGGTCCACCGCTTCGAGGTTGATCGACGCGTCCTCGCGGATCGCCGTGTGCGGGCAGCCGCCCGTCTCGACACCCATGATGCGCTCGGCCGGCAGCGCGCCCGCGACGGTCAGCAGACGCTGATCCTCTTTCGTATAGATGTCGTTCGTGATCGCGACGAGGTCGTACTGGTCGCGCATCGCCTTGCACAGCATTTCCAGCAGCGTGGTCTTGCCCGAGCCGACCGGGCCGCCGACGCCCACGCGCAGCGGCGGCAGCTTCTTCGTGCGGGTCTGGGTCGCTGTATGGGAAGCCGGATGATGAGGTGCGTTCATGATGGATCGTGGAAATCGTGTTACGAGCGGAAGAGCCGCGAATACTGCGACTCGTGGCGCGCCGACAGAATGCCGAGCTGCGGTGCGAATGTGTTGAGGCCGTCACGCGAAATGGCGAGCCCGCGCGCGACGGCTGCGTCGATCGGTTCGCGCAGCGCGACGATGATGCGCTGTCCCGCGAGCTGGCCGAGCGGCACCGCCTTCAACGCGGCGGCGGCCTGGTTCTCGACCCAGCTGAACGCGTAGGCGGCGAGCGCGGCATCGGTGGACGCATCGTGCGCGTAGGCGGCGAATGCGAACGCGCTCGGCAGCGCGAGCGGCGCGAGCGACGCGAGCGTTTCGCGCCTCGCCGCATCGCCCCATTCGAGCGACACGCACAACTGCCGCAGCGACCACCCCATCTGCTCGGTTTCGCGGCGCAGTTCGGCGGACTCGCGGCTCGCGAGGAATTCGGCGTTGGCGTCGGCGAGTTCGACGGCGTCGTGCGTGCGCCAGCGTTCGATCTGCTGCGCGAGGAACGGCAACTCGCCGCGCGCGAGCACGTCAGTCAGCCCGCACTCGATCCACGTGCGCGCGGAGTCGGCGTCGGTGATGAGTTGCGCTTCGATCGCCGCTTCGAGACCCTGCGAATAGCTGAACGCGCCGATCGGCAGCGCCGGCGACGCGAGATGCAGCAGCGCTGTGAGTTCAGCGATGCGCATGGTGATGCGAGTGGTGCCCATGTCCGCACGATTCGTCGTGCACGTGGTCATGGTCGTGGTCGTGCGAGTGCTCATGCCCATGATGCTCACCAAACACCTGTTGCGCGATCGCATAGTCCTCGGCGAACGTCTCGTCGTGCCCATGCTTGTGCCCGCCGCCATATGCACCGGTCTCAGGGTGGAACGGCAGCGACACCTGCTCGAGCGTCGCGCCGATGCGCTCGAGCATGTCGGCGAGCACCGGATCGTATTCGAGCTTCAGATAATCGGTGCCCACTTCGACCGGCGTATGACGATTGCCGAGGTGATACGCGGCGCGCGTCAACGTCAACGCGTCCGAAGCGCGTACCACAAGCACGGCGTCGTCAGCCGCGACGACACGCACGAGCCCGCCATCATCGGCGACGAGCACGTCGCCATCGCGCAGCACGGTGCCGCGCGGCAACAGCAAGGCGATTTCCTCGCCGTTATCGAGCGTCGCGGCAAGACGGCTCTTGCGGCGTTCATCGAACGCGAGCGTCAACGTCGGCGCTCGCTTGACGAGTACGGGCGCAACCTTCAGATGCGGCGCGAGAAGTTTGTTCAGTGTACGCATGGTCAGAACAGGAAATAGCGTTGCGCCATCGGCAGCACGGTGGCCGGATCGCAGGTCAGCAGCTGGCCGTCGGCGATCACCTGGTAGGTTTCCGGATCGACGCTGATGTTGGGGCGCCACGCGTTGTGAATCATGTCGGCCTTCGTCACGCTGCGGCAGTTCTTCACCGCGACGATGCGCTTTTCCAAACCATAGCGTTCGGCGACGTTCGCGTCGGCGGCGAGTTGCGACACGAAGGTCAGCGACGTGCGACCCAGCGCGCCACCGCGCGTCGCGAACATCTCGCGATAATGTACGGGCTGCGGCGTCGGAATCGATGCATTCGGATCTCCCATCTGCGCCATCGCGATCATGCCGCCCTTCAGGATCAGCGACGGCTTGATGCCGAAAAACGCCGGCTCCCAGAACACCAGATCGGCCCACTTGCCAGGCTCGATCGAGCCGACCTCATGCGCGATGCCGTGCGTGATCGCCGGATTGATCGTGTACTTCGCGACGTAGCGCTTCGCGCGGAAATTGTCGCGACGCGCGTTGTCCTCGGGCAGCGCGCCGCGTTGCACCTTCATCTTGTGCGCGGTCTGCCACGTGCGGATGATCACTTCGCCGACGCGGCCCATCGCCTGCGAATCCGAAGATAGCATCGAAAGCGCGCCGAGATCGTGCAGGATGTCCTCGGCCGCGATCGTCTCGCGGCGAATCCGCGATTCGGCGAACGCGATGTCTTCCGCAATCGACGGATCGAGGTGATGGCACACCATCAGCATGTCGAGATGCTCGTCGAGCGTGTTGACCGTGTACGGCCGTGTCGGATTCGTCGACGACGGCAGCACGTTCGCTTCGCCGCACACCTTGATGATGTCCGGCGCGTGGCCGCCGCCCGCGCCTTCGGTGTGATAGGTGTGGATCGTGCGGCCCTTGAACGCTGCAACGGTCGTTTCGACGAAGCCCGCTTCGTTCAGCGTATCGGTGTGGATCGCAACCTGCGTGTCGGTATCGTCGGCGACGGAAAGACAGTTGTCGATCGCCGCGGGTGTCGTGCCCCAGTCCTCGTGCAGCTTCAGGCCGATCGCGCCAGCGGCGATCTGTTCGGTCAGCGGTGCCGGCTGGCTCACGTTGCCCTTGCCGAGAAAGCCGAGATTCATCGGATAACCATCGGCCGCTTGCAGCATGCGTTCGAGATGCCACGGCCCCGGCGTGCAGGTCGTCGCATTCGTGCCGGTCGCGGGGCCGGTGCCGCCGCCGAGCATCGTCGTCACGCCGCTCGCGAGCGCTTCCTCGATCTGCTGCGGGCTGATGAAGTGGATGTGCGTATCGATGCCGCCCGCGGTCACGATCAGCCCTTCGCCCGCGATCACTTCGGTGGCCGCGCCAATCGCGATCGTCACGTTCGGCTGAATGTCGGGATTGCCGGCCTTGCCGATCGCCGCGATGCGGCCGTCCTTGATGCCGATGTCGGCCTTCACGATGCCCCAGTGATCGAGGATCACCGCATTCGTCACGACGGTATCCACGACCTCGGCATGCACGCGCTGCGACTGGCCCATGCCGTCGCGAATCACCTTGCCGCCGCCGAACTTGACCTCTTCGCCGTAGGTTGTGAAGTCGCGTTCGATCTCGATCAGAAGTTCGGTGTCGGCGAGGCGCACGCGGTCGCCGGTGGTGGGGCCGAACATCTCCGCGTACGCGCGGCGGCCAATGCGTAGTGTCATGGTGTGGGTCCGGAGTGAGCTACAAGCGGGCTAAAAGCAACGCATGGCGGAGCAGGGCGGTCGAAACGCCAGGGCGCGGGCAGCGCATCACAGCTTGCCCATCACCTTGCCGTTGAAGCCGTACACGACGCGCTCGCCCGCCAGCGCGACGAGTTCGACCGTGCGCTCCTGGCCGGGCTCGAAGCGCACCGCGGTACCCGCCGCGATATTCAGCCGAAAGCCGCGCGCCGCTTGGCGATCGAATGACAGCGCGGCGTTCACTTCGTAGAAGTGGTAATGCGAGCCGATCTGCACGGGACGGTCGCCGGTATTCGACACGACCACCGTGACCGTCGCGCGGCCCGCGTTCAGTTCGTGCTCGCCGTCGTCGATGAGGAGTTCGCCGGGAATCATGGGGCCTGCCTTGACGAAGAGGACTTCAGGGAATCGGATGATGGACGGTGACGAGCTTGGTGCCGTCGGGGAACGTCGCTTCGACCTGGATGTCGGGGATCATTTCGGGGACCCCCTCCATCACGTCGGCGCGCGTGAGCAGCGTGGTGCCGTAGTGCATCACCTCGGCGACGCTCTTGCCGTCGCGCGCGGCTTCCATCAGCGCGGCGGTGATGAAGGCGACCGCTTCCGGATAGTTCAGCTTGAGGCCGCGCGCACGGCGCCGTTCGGCGAGCAGCGCGGCGGTGAAGATCAGCAGCTTGTCCTTCTCGCGAGGTGTCAGCTTCATCGGGGTGTGGGTCTCGGCGTTGAGGTGTCGTGGCGGCGTGGTCGTCGCGCCATCAGCCGGTCACGGTATCAAGCCCGGCTAACGGCGCGCTTACAGTCGTGCTTGCAGGATCACAGATCGGCAGGCAGCGGTGCGCCGAACCACTTCTTCGACATCGCACCGAGCGTGCCGTCGTGTTTGGCCTGTGCGATGGCGGCATCGACCTTCTGTTGCAGACGGGGCTCGTTTTTATTCATGCCGACGAAGCACGGCGAGTTCTTGATCACGAACTTCGGTTCCGGACGGCGCGGCGGATTTTTCGCGAGGATCGCGGCCGCGACGATGTTGCCGGCCGCGATCAGCTGCACCTGGCCGGACAGGAAAGCGGCGATCGTCGCGTTGTTGTCCTCGAAGCGTTTGATCGTCGCGTTCGGCGCCATCTGCGTGAGACCGATTTCCTCGAGCGCGCCGCGCGTCGCGCCGACGGTCTTGCCTGTCAGATCGGCAGGACCGCTGACCTTGATATCGGCGGGACCGAACACGCCCTGGTAGTACGGCGCGTACGCGCTCGAGAAGTCGATCACTTTCTCGCGCTCAGGCGTTTTGCCGAGCGACGAGATCACGAGATCGACCTTGCCCGTTTGCAGGTACGGAATGCGGTTCGCGCTGTTGACCGGCACCAGTTCGAGCTTCACGTTCATCGCTTTGGCGAGCAGCGCGGCCGTGTCGATGTCGTAGCCCTGCGGCTTCATGTCGGGACCGACCGAGCCGAACGGCGGATAGTCTTCGGGCACGGCGACCTTCAGCACGCCGGCCTTGGCGATGTTGTCGAGCGTGTCGGCGTGCGCGGCGCCCGCATGAAACGCGAGGTCGGCGACGATGGGCAGGGCGAGCAATGCGGCCAGCAAGGTGCGGCGCGCGGAGCGGGAGAGGGTGCGGGTCATCGGCGTGAGCGGTGGTGGTGTCGTTGGAGTCGGGTCGTCGCTGGCTTCTTCGTGTCCGGCCGCGAAGTGGCGAATGCAACGCAAACTGTGTGCCATCGCGCTGGGCTGTGGCTGGGCGGCACGCTGCGCCAGCTAGCGCACATGGTTGGGGCGTGCGCGTGCGCCGCCTTGGTGCGCGAAGAGGGTGATGAAGGCGAAAGAAGGAAGCCGCGCGCTCAGGTCGACCAGATCCGCAACGGCACCGCCGCGACACCGTGCACGACTGGCCGCAGTTGCAGCCAGCAGCGCGTGAGCGCGTGCTGCAGCGTTTCCATCGAGCGTGACACGGCGCGCACGAGCAGTACGCCGTTGGTCACGCACGAGGCTGCCGCTCGCAACGTGTCGTCGAACGGCAGTTGCGCGGTGAGCGACTCGGCGAGCGCGTCGTCGCAAGCGGCGCCTACGGCCCACAGCGTGCCGTAGGCCGGAAAGCCGGCGAGACCCTGCGGCGCGTCGCGCAGCGGATCGTCGGCGCTGAGAGTCGCGCGTTCGAACCACAGCAGCTCGCCATTCGCGCCGACGATGCGCGACACCGCGCGCAAGCTACCCGCCGACCAGCGTTCGCCGGCCGCCTGGCGTCCGAGCTGCGTCGCGTCCCAGCCGATCGCGCTCGCGCCGGCGCCGAGCGTCAGCGAAAAATCGAGTTGCGCGTTCGCGTGATCGAACACGATGTTGTTCTGCGGCAGCCAGTCGAGCTTCGCCTGTTCGCCGACCCTGAGCGCGATGCACTGCCGCGCCGCGCGGCCATTCGACTTGTACCACTTGGTTGCGCCCGGCGTCGTCAGCACCGCATGTGTGTGCGCGGCGAGCGTGATGTCGATGTCGAGCTGATCGCCACCCGCGACGCCGCCGGGAGGATGCACGATCACCGCGTGACAGATCGCCGGGCCTTCCGGATAGAGCGGCCGTTGCACGCGCAGCGGCCCATCGTGAAGCCGGTGCGCGAGCGTCGTGCGAGCGTCGCCGCCGACGAAGCCGAGTTCGAGTCGCGCGCGCCACGAGGAGTGCGCGGCGGCGAGCGAGGCGTGATTTTCGTGGAGCGACATGCGGATGAAAGGGGGGGAACCGGCGTGCGGCGAGGATAGCACGCGGTCGCGGCGCGAGAGCCGCGCGGCAGCGACTACGACGCAGTGCCTTCAGGCGAGGCCTCGGTCACCGACAGTACCTTGATGCCCTCCCACTGCGGATGCAGCAGCCGCAGCAGCGCGACGATAGCGCGCGGGGTGTTTTCCTGGACGGTCAACGAGTCGCTGCCTGTCTCGATTGCTTTCTTGCCATGTCGGCAGTACTGATACTCGACGTGAACCGTCACGGACATGCTTTTCTCCCTTCTTTAACGATGTTGTGTTGCTAACGCTGGTTTTACCGCGGCAGTGACTAGCCCACGCGGGTCGGCGCGGCGTGATCGTCCACGCCGCGTTCCGCGCGATTGATGAATCCGCAGTCGAGCAAGAGCTGACAGAAAGCTTCCGGCGAACACGACGGACCGGTCGTCTCGGCCATTCTCGCGAGGACGTCGGGGAACGACGCAAGCACGTGCCAGCTGTCGTAGTACGCGTGCAACTGGGGCGCGAGTTCGTTGCCGAGCTTCTCCCAGCGCACCGACAGCATGCCGACCGTACCGCCGCTGTCCACCTCGAATAAACCGAAGGTGACCGCCGACACCACGTTCATCACCCTGCAATAGGAGGCTGGGTTCCTGTAAAACTCGCGTCTGACCTGCTTGTTGTCGTCCATGGTGTCCACCTCGTCGAACCGTTGCGGCGCTGCCTAGCCTGTGTAACGGTTGCGCGGCGGATAACTTGAGTGGTGAGCTTCAGTCGCGTCAGACGGGGCCGACGGCGCGGGCCGCAAGCTTTCTAATGGCTGTTGCAGATTGAAAAAACGCTTACACGGCAATCAAACCCCGCACTCCATCGGCATCCATGTTCGCCCCTTCACCGCCCGCGATGATTTCGCCGCGACTCATCACCCAGTAACGATCGGCGATCGCTTTGGCGAAATCGTAGTACTGCTCGACGAGCAGCACCGTCATGCCCATGTCCTCGACGAGCTGCCGCAGCGTGCGGCCGATGTCCTGAATGATCGACGGCTGGATGCCCTCGGTCGGCTCGTCGAGGATCAGCAGTTGCGGCTCGCTCATCAGCGCGCGGCCGATCGCGAGCTGTTGCTGCTGACCGCCGGACAGATCGCCGCCGCGCCGGTTGCGCATGTCCTCCAGCACCGGGAACAGCTCGTAGATGCGCTCGGGGATTTTCTTCGGCGACCTTCTGCTGGCGGCGCCCACCAGCAGGTTTTCCTCGACGGTCAAGCGCGGAAAAATATCGCGGCCCTGCGGCACGTAGGCGAGCCCCTGGGCGACGCGCGCATGCGTGGGTAGTTTCATCAGCGGTTCGCCGCGCCACGCGATCGCACCGCTTTTCGCGGGCACGACGCCCATCAGGCAGCGCAGCAGCGTGGTCTTGCCGACGCCGTTGCGCCCTAGCAGCACCGTCAGCTTGCGGTCGGGCACCGTGAGCTTCACGTCGCGCAGAATATGGCTGCCGCCGTAGTACTGGTTCAGTCGGTCTACTTCGAGCATGGTTCAGTCATCCTGTCGGGTTGACGATGCGGTACCGCCTCGAGCTGCAATCAGCGGCCGAGATAAGACTCGATCACGGTCTCATCGCGCTTCACTTCGTCGAGCGTGCCATGCGCGAGCACGCGGCCTTCGGCCATCACCGTCACCTTGCCCGTGTCGCCCGCGAGCGCCGCGACGAACTCCATGTCGTGCTCGACGACCATCATCGAGCAGGTGCCGCGCAGGTGGTTGAGCAATTCGGCGAGCTGCATCGTTTCGTCGTCGGTCATACCGGCCGCGGGTTCGTCGAGCAGCAGCAGCGCTGGGCGTTGCATGAGCAGCATGCCGATTTCGAGGCGCTGCTTCTGGCCGTGCGATAGCTCGCCGGCGAGCCTGCGCGCTTCGCTTTCCAGCCCGATCAGCGCGAGCGTTTGCTCGATGCGCGCCTGCGCGTCGCGATCGAGCCGCGCGCGCAGCGACGCCCACCAGCCCTTGTCGGTTTTCATCGCGAGTTCGAGGTTTTCCCACACCGGATGCTGCTCGAACACGGTCGGCTTCTGGAACTTGCGGCCGATGCCGGCGCGCGCGATCGCCGGTTCGTTCATCCGCGTCAGATCGATCGACTGGCCGAGAAACACCTTGCCGTGATCGGGTGCGGTCTTGCCCGTGATCACGTCCATCATCGTCGTCTTGCCCGCGCCATTCGGACCGATGATGCAGCGCAGTTCGCCCGCGTCGATCGCGAGCGACAATGCGTTGAGTGCGCGAAAGCCGTCGAAGCTGACGGTCACGTCTTCGAGGTACAGGATCGTGCCGTGCGATACGTCGATCTCGCCGGGCACGACCGTGTGCCCCATGCTCGCGACGCCGCTCAGCGAGCGTTGCGCCGGTGCTTCGGGCAAATCCAGATCGGGAACCATCGGGTTTTCGTTCATCAGCAGTTCCTCAGCGGTTTCTTTTGCGCGTCAGCAGATCGGCGAGACCCATGATGCCGTTCGGCAGCAGCAGCGGCACCAGCACGAAGATCAGGCCGAGAAAGAACAGCCAGTATTCGGGGAAGTTCGCCGTAAAGAAGCTCTTCGCGCCGTTCACCGCGAACGCGCCGATGATCGGTCCGATCAGTGTGCCGCGTCCGCCGACCGCCACCCAGATCGCCATTTCGATCGAGTTGCCCGGCGACATCTCGCCCGGATTGATGATGCCGACCTGCGGCACGTACAACGCGCCCGCGATGCCGCACAGCACCGCCGACACGGTCCACACGAACAGCTTGTACGCGAGCGGGCTGTAGCCGAGAAACATCAGCCGCGTTTCGCCGTCGCGCACCGCGGTCACGACACGGCCGAGCTTCGACGTGACGATCGCGCGCGCGCCGATGAACGCGGCGATCAGCACCGCGAACGTGATCAGCAGCAACACGGCGCGGGTGCCCTGATGCGTGATCGGAAAACCGCCGATGCGCTTGAAGTCGGTGAAGCCGTTATTGCCGCCAAAGCCCGTTTCGTTGCGATAGAACAGCAGCATCGCGGCGAAGGTCATCGCCTGCGTGATGATCGACAGATACACGCCCTTCACGCGCGAACGGAACGTGAAGAAGCCGAACACCCACGCGACCACGGCCGGCACCAGCACGACGAGCAGCAGCGCGTAGCCGAGATGCTGCGTGCCTTGCCAGTACCACGGCAACTGGTGCCAGTCGAGAAACACCATGAAGTCGGGCAGATCGCTGCCGTACTTGCCGTCGTGACCGATCGCGCGCATCAGGTACATACCGATCGCATAGCCGCCGAGCGCGAAGAACAACGCGTGACCCAGACTCAGGATGCCGCAGTAGCCCCACACCAGATCGAGCGCCAGCGCGGCGATCGCATAGCACATGAACTTGCCGGTCAGCGTCATCGCGTACGCGGACAGATGCAAGGCGCTCGTCTGCGGAATTACCAGCGCGGCGAACGGCACGCCGAGGCCGACCACGATGATCAACGCGATCAGCGCGAGCCACGCGCGACGCGACAGCAACGCGGGCCGCGGTGGCAGGCCGAGCGCAAAGCCGGTGTTGAACTCGCGCGCGGCGCCGGCACCCGCGCGCGACGACGCTGCGGAAGAGGGGTTCGCCGATGAAGTAGCCGATGCCATCTCATGCCTCCGCGCTGCGGCCCTTCAGGGCGAACATGCCCTGCGGACGCTTCTGGATGAACAGCACGATCAGCACGAGCACCGCGATCTTCGCGAGCACCGCGCCCCAGAACGGTTCGATCGCCTTGCTGACGAGCCCGAGGCCGAAGCCGCCGAGCACGGTGCCCGCAAGCTGGCCGACACCGCCTAGCACGACCGCCATGAAGGAATCGATGATGTAGCTCTGGCCGAGGTCGGGCCCGACATTGCCGATCTGCGACAGCGCGCAGCCGCCGAGCCCCGCGATGCCCGCGCCGAATGCGAACGCATACGAATCGACGCGCGCGGTTTTTACGCCGACGCACGCGGCCATCCGGCGGTTCTGCGTGACCGCGCGCACGAACAGACCCAACCGAGTGCGCGTGAGCACGGCCCACGCGATCGCGACGACGATCAGCGAGAACGCGAGAATCGCGAGCCGGTTGTACGGCAGGATCAGGTTCGGCAGGACGGTGACGCCGCCGCTCATCCACGACGGATTGACGACCTGGACGTTCTGCGCGCCGAACAGCATGCGGGTCGCCTGAATCAGGATCAGGCTCACGCCGAAGGTGGTCAGCAGCGTTTCGAGCGGGCGGCCGTACAGATGCTTCAGTACGAGCCGCTCGAGCACGATGCCGACCAGCGCGGCCGCGACGAAGGCGGCCGGTATCGCGAAGAGCGGATACCAGTCGAACGCGTTGGGCGCGAAGCGCTGAACGAGGTTCTGCACGACGTAGGTCGCGTAGGCGCCGATCATCAGGAATTCGCCGTGGGCCATGTTGATCACGCCGATCAGGCCATACGTGATCGCCAGGCCGAGCGCGGCGAGCAGCAGCACGCTGCCGAGCGACAGCCCGGCGAACAGCGTGCCCGCGATCTGGCTGCGGCGCTGGATCGCATCGAGCTCGTCGATGCCGCTTTGCGCGGCCGCGCGCACGCGTTCGTCGGTTTCGGCAAACGTGCCGTCGGCTTTCTTCGCGACTAGCGGGCGCAGCAACTCGTTCATTTCGAGGTCGTGGCGCGCGGCGACCAGTTGCACGGCTTCGAGACGCTTCGAAGGGTCCGGGTCGTGCAATGCGCTCATCGCCCACAGCGTGTCGAGACGCTTCTTCAGCGCGGGATCGGTTTCTTTGGCGCGCGCGGCGTCCACCAGCGGTTTGATCGATGGATCGGGGTTTTTCAGCAGCGCATCGATGGCGGCTGCGCGTGTCGCCTGGTCGGGCGACGCGAGTTGCAGACCCGACAGCGCGCCCGCTACTTTCGAGCGCAGCAGGTTGTTCAGCGTGATGGGTTGCCCGTCGTTCGCGGCGACCGGTTGGCCGGTGACGGCATCGCGGGTGGCATCGCCGTCCTGCAGCAGTACCGCGCCTGAGTCGGTGGCGAGCGCGCTGTCGTCGGCGAGGGCCTTCAGCACCGCGAGCGACGCGGTATCGTGCGTGGCGATCAGTTTGTCGATCGCGGCGGACTTCGCCTCGAAGTCGTCGCCGGCGAGCGGCGCGACGTCGGCCTGGGTCAGCGCGAATGCGGCGCCCGGCGCGGCGGCGAGAAGGACCGCGAGCGGCAGCAGGAGCGCCGCGCCGCGTCGTCGTACGGAAGTCGGAAATGAAAACGCCATGATGGCCTTTTGCACTGGATTGAATCGATGAGCCGCTCGGACGCGCGAGGGTGCCGCCGCCGCTTCAGCGGGGCGTCGCCGCGCGTGCGCTGCGCGTGCCGGTACGCAGGCCGCACGTCGCGGCACGCGGCTGCTGCGGCGAGATACGCGCGGTTCGCCGCGCGCGCCACGGTGCGACTCACGCCGACACGTCACGCAACGCGCGAGCGCCGCAGGAACGCCGGAATCGAGCTGACCACATCCGGCTTGCCCGCATTGCCGGCGATGAACGGGCTCCACGGTTGCGCGCGGATCGGCCCCTTGGTACGCCACACGACGTTGAACTGGCCATCCGCGCGTACCTCGCCGATCATCACCGGCTTGTGCAGATGGTGGTTGCCGTCCATCTCCAGCGTGAAGCCCGACGGTGCCGCGAAGGTCTGCCCGACCATCGCGACGCGCACCTTGTCGACGTCGGTGCTCTTTGCTTTCTCGACCGCCTGCTTCCACATATGGATGCCGACGAAGGTCGCCTCCATCGGATCGTTGGTCACTCGCTTCGTGCCACCCGGCAGGTTGTTGTCCTTGACCCACGTGGCCCATTGCTTCTTGAACTTCTCGTTGGACGGGTTGCGCACCGACATGAAGTAATTCCAGGCCGCAAGATTGCCGACGAGCGGCTTCGTATCGATGCCGCGCAGTTCCTCTTCGCCGACCGAGAACGCGACGACCGGCACATCCGACGCCTTCAGCCCCTGGTTGCCGAGTTCCTTGTAGAACGGCACGTTCGAATCGCCGTTCACGGTCGAGATCACCGCGGTCTTGCCGCCTTGCGAGAAGGTCTTGATGTTGGCGACGATGGTCTGATAGTCGCTGTGACCGAACGGCGTATAAACCTCCTGAATGTCGGCTTCCTGCACGCCCTTCGATTTGAGGAACGCGCGGAGGATCTTGTTGGTCGTGCGCGGATACACATAGTCGGTGCCGAGCAGGAAGAAGCGCTTCGCGCCGCCGCCTTCGGCGCTCATCAGGTATTCGGTCGCGGGAATCGCCTGCTGGTTAGGAGCTGCGCCCGTATAGAACACGTTGCGCGACATTTCCTCGCCTTCGTACTGCACCGGATAGAACAGCAGGCCGTTCAGTTCCTCGAACACCGGCAGCACCGACTTGCGCGACACCGAGGTCCAGCAGCCGAACACGACCGCGCATTTGTCCTGCGTGAGAAGCTGGCGCGCCTTCTCGGCGAACAGCGGCCAGTTCGACGCCGGGTCGACGACCACCGGCTGGATCTGACGGCCCATCACACCGCCGTTCTTGTTGATGTCGGCGATCGTCATCAACGCGGTGTCTTTCAGCGACGTCTCGGAGATCGCCATCGTGCCGGACAGCGAATGCAGGATGCCCACCTTGATCGGACCGCTATCGGACTGCGCGTGCGCGAACGGCACGCGGCCCGCGAGCGCGAGCGCGCCGGACATGGAGCCGTACTTCAACAGACTGCGACGTTTCATGTGCTTTCCCCTTGTCATTGATGGTCACTGTTTATGAGCGCCGATTTCAGCCAGCCTGGCTGAGCTCGCACGGCTTGCCGCTCGTCTACTGCAAGGCATATGCCATGTGATGCATTCGACGCAATGCGCGTGCGATGCCTGTGGTGGCGCGGTTATGGGCGCGGGGGGGGCGACTCGGTCCATCGATGGCACGGCGCGAAACTGGTGCAGTCGCGCGCGGCGCGCCTCGTTCGGGTGCGCGTCGCGCCGCGACGAAGCGTGCTTCGACGCCAGCGAAGCGTCGCTGGCGCAGGCGGGGCGTCGGTGGTGCATAGGCGCCTTGGGGGCGCCGCGCTTTTGTGCATGGCGTGGGCGCGCTGCCCACACCGGATTCAGCTAACAAATTTTTAGGAAGCGGTGTGTCACGCAATGAGCTTAATCTGGTCCAACCATTAAACACGACAAAACTTGCCGTTCGGGTAACGGGGAACTATTCCAGTCTGGCAAATCCCTTTTTTGAAATCCTTCCAAGGACTGGTAACCACTCACATTCCAGTTGTGCCCACTTGCGTGCTCAACTTCCACAATCTTGAATCGACACTGGCGACCTCGATTTTTCAAGTGAAAGACAATGCGTCTTTGATCATCGCTGAAATTCTTTTCCAAGATTTCGTAGCGTGTCGACTTACAGACGCTATACGTTGAATTCCATTCAATTGTGTTGGCTCGCACGTAGAGCGCACCGGAACACGCACGACCTGTTCCCTCAAAATCCCCTTTAAAACCGCCTTCGGCGCCAATCGCTATATTTGATATGCTGTAGAGAATGATGCACATCGCCGAAATCTTCACTGAGCACATAATTTAGTCTTGCGCCGCTTTAACGCGCTACCTTCGCGCCAAACCTCAATAAGTCGGAACCGACCGATCGACCTAACGCGACCATGCGTCTATCCCACCTTGCAGATTCAACACGTTGGCATGTCCGCGGGATTCGAGGAACATCGCCTCCTGCACGGTGCGCTGCTCGTGAGCCTGACTAGTCGCAGCTAATCTTCTTGACGACTCGACCCGGGCCATAAACAAGCTGGCATTCTTTATAGGAAGCGGGTAGTTGCCTTGTAAGCACGATGCCAGTGCCGTCATATCGACACCCGAGCCAGACCGGGATACCGCTTGATCCAAAGCGCCACCGGGCTATTCGGTCGTGGCCCGTCAACGCTGTGTCGCTAGTAGGGACGATGCTTGCGTTCTTTTTAGGATCGTCATCGAAGAATGTTATCCCCTGCAAAAATCGGGGTGACGTATCCAGCTGGGGAGTCCATTCCTGGGATATCGGTTGACTCAATGACTCATTGACTGAAATTGATGGCAAGCACGTCAATGCTGTTGCGCAAGCCTGATTCGCGAGAGCGGCGCCAAGTGACGCGATTACCGCTACCGCAAATAGATTAGATTTCACCATTCGATCACCGAGAAAGCATTCGCATCGTTGCTCAAGCCACTGCAATGCGGATGCCAATAAATAGTTCGCCGGCGTACCCGGTTCTGACTGTTCCACTGATCCATGACCTGAATACCACTAGCGTCCTGTCCGAGATAGATAGCAGCGGTCTCGTCGTGACTTTAAAGCCTCGAAGACTACGCGCGAAACTCCACCGTCCGTATGCGCCTATTCCGAAAAGATATGGCTGAATAACGAGTATGCAAAAAACAAAGACCCCGCAAGCCAAAACCTTGACTTGCGGGTCTTTGCCCCCATCCAGGCACAGCACAAAAGAAAAACGGCGCAAGGACCATCAGCCCTTGCGCCGTTTCAACGCGCTACCTTCGCGCCAAACCTCAATAAGTCGGAACCGACGGATCGACCTGACGCGACCACGCATCGATGCCACCTTGCAGATTGAACACATTGGTGTGTCCGCGCGATTCGAGGAACATTGCGACCTGCGCACTGCGCGCGCCGTGATGGCAAATGCAGACGATCTGCGCGTCGTCATCGAGTTCCTCGCTGCGCGCGGGAATCTCGCGCATCGGAATCGACACGACGCCGGCCATCGACGCGGTTTGCAGTTCCCACGGCTCGCGCACGTCGAGCAGCACGGGTGCGGGACGCGAGGTATCGGCGAGCCATTCGGCGAGTGCGGGAGCGGTCAGATTTTGCATCAGCGAGACATCCAGTTCGTGGGACGGTGGGCTTACTCGCCGCCCGTCCAGATCAACAATACAACTCGAAGCGCAGCGAAAACCGCCGCTTAGAATCTGAACCGCGCCGGCTGCACTGCATTGGCGAGCGGCTCGACATAGGTTTCGAACACGTCGGAGATGCGGTATTGCTTCTCGTCGATGCGCGTGATGATTTGCGCCTTCATCACCGGCGCGCTGCCGACGAACGCCGCGAGACGGCCGCCGACCTTCAGCTGTTCGAGGATTTCCTGCGGCAGCACCGGCAGACCGCCCGACACGCAGATCACGTCATACGGCGCCGCGCCGCTCCAGCCGCGCGAAGCGTCGCCGGTCGCGACTTCGACGTTCAGCACGCCGTTGGCGATCAGGTTGCTCTTCGCAAGCTCGGCCAGTTCCGGTTCGATGTCGATGCTCAGCACGTGTTGCGCGCGATGCGCGAGCAGCGCCGCCATGTAGCCCGAGCCCGCGCCGATTTCGAGCACGCTTTCGTGCTTCTTCACCGCCAGCTCCTGCAGCACGCGCGCCTCGACGCGCGGCGCCAGCATGTGCTGGCCGGCCGGCAGCGGCACTTCGAAGTCGGCGAAAGCGAGGTCGCGGTAAGCGGCGGGGACGAAATTCTCACGTTTGACGATCGACAGCAGATTCAGCACGTCCTGGTCGAGCACTTCCCAGGGGCGGATCTGCTGTTCGATCATGTTGAAACGCGCTTGCTCGATGTTCATGGTGGATTCGGCGGTTTTGGTTTGGCGAGCGGGCGACGATTGCCGCTGACTTTTGTCCTGACCCGGCCACGGCGGATTGCCGGCGGCCGCGGCCTCCGAAAGGCGTTCGCTTTGCAAGCCGCGTCAGGAGAACTGCGGGATTGTACCAAATGGCCGACTTGCACCGGACGCTCGCGGGCAAGTGCCAGGCCGGCCGCCCCCGTGTTAATCCCTAGCGATCCGGGCTTGCGATTCGCATCGCCATCGCCACAAAATGTAATCGATTACATTTTCGCTGCGAGGTCGTGTGTCCCGAACGCCGTCCCGATCGTCGCCGGCCGCGTCGTCCGGCGCGAGCAGTCAACCGCTACGTCCGCCGCCGAGGCGCTCGCCGCGCACGGCCGATGGGCCGTCGATCGCCGGCGTGGCCGAGCAGGCGGGCGTGTCGGTCGCGACGGTGTCGCGCGTGCTGAACGGCCACGACAATGTGCGGCCCGCCACGCGCGACAAGGTGCTCGCGGCGATCGACGCGAGCGGCTACCGCGTCAACGAACTCGCGCGCAATCTGCGCACCGCCGAAAGCCGCCTGCTGCTGACGATGGTGCCGGACTTCGGCAATCCGTTTTACGCGGAGATCGTGCGCGGCATCGACAGCGTCGCGCGTCAGCACGGCTACTTCATGCTGCTATGTGACACCGGCGCGGACCCGGGCCGCGAGCGCAGCTACTTCGACATGCTGCGGCGTCGCCGCGCGGACGGCGCGATCTGTCTCGATCCGGCGACGATCCAGCAGGCGCTCGGCGAGGCGTCGCAGGCGCTGCCGTGGGTCGCGTGCTGCGAGTTCGATCCGGAGATGGGCGTGCCGTACGTCGGCATCGACAACTATCGCGCGGCCGGCGACGCGGTGCGCCATCTGCTCGCGCGCGGTCACCGGCGCATCGGCCTGATCAATTCCGACGTCGACTATCTGTATGCGCGCCAGCGTCAGCAAGGCTACCTCGACGCGTTGAGCGACGCGGGCATCGCGCCCGATCCGCGCTGGCGCATGAATCTGAACAGCCTCGATTACGAGGCGGGCGCGTCCGCCGCAGCCGGGTTGATGCAGCAGTCCGATGCGCCGAGCGCGATCTTCGCGGTGTCGGACACGCTCGCGATCGGCGTGATCCACGGCTTGCGCAGCGTCGGCAAGCGCGTGCCCGACGACGTCGCGGTGACCGGCTTCGACGACATCTCGCTCGCCGCGCAGATCGATCCGCCGCTCACGACGATCGCGCAGCCGATGCGCGAGCTCGGCGAGACCGCCGCGCGTTTGCTGCTGCAGCGTCTCGCGAATCCGCAGGCCAACGTGCCGGGCGTGCTGCTGCCGCATCGTCTGGTGATTCGTGGGAGCGCGTGAACCATGAGCCTCGCGATCCGCTTCGACGACATCCGCAAGGACTTCGGCCCGGTGCGCGTGCTGCACGGCGTGAGCTTCGAGCTGGCGCCCGGCCGCATCTACGGTCTGCTCGGCGAGAACGGCGCGGGCAAATCGACGCTGATGAAAATCCTCGCCGGTTATGAAGCGGCAACCTCGGGCAGCGTGCTGGTCGATGGTCACGCGCAGCGCTTCGCCGGTTCGCGCGACGCCGAGGCACAGGGCATCGTGCTGATCCACCAGGAATTCAACCTCGCCGAGCATCTGACGATCGCGCAGAACATGTACCTCGGCCACGAGAAGCGCCGCGGCTGGTTCGTCGACGACGCCGCGATGCGCAGCGACGCCGCGCGCTATCTCGCGCAGGTCGGGCTCGAGCGCGCGCCGGACACGAAAGTGCGCGAGCTGATCGTCGCGGAAAAGCAGATGGTCGAGATCGCGAAGGCGCTGTCGCGCCGCGCGCGTCTGTTGATCATGGACGAGCCGACCGCGACGTTGACGCCCGCCGAAACCGAGCGGCTCTTTGCGCTGATGCTGAAGCTGAAGGCCGATGGCGTGACGATCGTCTACATCTCGCACAAGCTCGATGAAGTGGAGCGCATCACCGACGAGGTGATCGTGATGCGCGACGGCCGCTTCGTCGCGCGCGGTCAAACCTCGGGGCTCGCGCGTCAGCAGATGGCGAACCTGATGGTCGGACGCGACGTGTCCGACATGTTCCCCGACAAGCAGACAGTGCCCGCCGACACGCCGGTCGCATTGCGTGTGAACGGCCTGACGGTGCCCGACTGGGTCGAGGATCTGAGCTTCGACGTGCGCGCGGGCGAAGTGCTCGGCTTCGCGGGCCTCGTCGGCGCGGGCCGCACCGAGGCGTTCGAGGCAATCATCGGCTTGCGCAAACGCACCGGCGGCACGATCGAAATCGCCGGCCGGGCAGTCGATCTGAAGAACCCGCGCGAGGCAATGCGCCACGGTCTCACGTATCTGAGCGAGGACCGCAAGGGCAAAGGCCTTCATGTCAACATGAGCCTGCAGGACAACGTCACGCTGATGACGCTCGAACGCTACGCGCATCCGCTGCTCGATCTGAAAGCGGGGCGCGCGGCGTTGCAGAAGGCCGTCGGCGAATTCGGCATACGCACCGGCGACCTGTCGAGCCGTGCGCGCATGCTGTCGGGCGGCAACCAGCAGAAGCTCGCGCTCGCGAAGTTCCTGCAGCCCGACCCGAACGTGATCGTGCTCGACGAACCGACGCGCGGCGTCGACGTCGGCGCGAAACGCGACATCTACTTCCTGATTCATCGTCTCGCCGCGCAGGGCCGCGCGGTGATCGTCATTTCATCCGAACTGATCGAGCTGATCGGCTTGTGCCATCGCGTCGCCGTGATGCGCGCGGGACACCTGCAAGCGACGCTGACGCTCGAGCATCTGACCGAAGAGGAGTTGATCGCTCATGCGACCGGCACCCACTGAAGCCGTGCAATCACGGCGCGCGCTGCGCGTCGCGCAGCGGCTCTACACGCTCGGGCCGCTCGCCGGGCTGATCGTGCTGTGCATCGTCGGCACGCTGCTCAACCGCGACTTCGCGACGCTCGACAACCTGATGAACGTGCTCACGCGCACGTCGTTCATCGGCATCATCGCGGTCGGCATGACCTTCGTGATCATCTCGGGCGGCATCGATTTGTCGGTCGGCTCGATGGCGGCATTGATCGCCGGCATCATGATCTGGCTGATGAACGGGCTCGCGGCCGGTGCTACCGGTCATGCGTTGCCGCCGTTGCTGATCGTGACGATCGGCATCGTCGCGGCGTTCGTGCTCGGCGCGCTGTTCGGCTGCGCGCATGGGCTGCTGATCACCAAAGGGCGCATCGAGCCGTTCATCGTCACACTCGGCACGCTGGGGATTTTCCGCGCGGTGCTGACATGGCTCGCCGATGGCGGCGCGCTGACGCTCAACGATTCTCTCTCGAATCTGTATGGTCCCGTCTATTACGCGAGCCTGTTCGGTGTACCGGTCCCGATCTGGGTGTTCCTCGTGGTCGCGGCGGGCGGCGCGCTGATCCTCAATCGCACCGCGTTCGGCCGGCACGTGCAGGCGATCGGTTCGAACGAGCAGGTCGCGCGTTACGCGGCGATTCGCGTCGATACGGTCAAGATCGTCACGTACGTGCTGCTCGGGATCTGCGTAGGCGTGGCTACGGTGCTCTACGTGCCGCGCCTCGGCTCCGCCACGCCGACCACCGGCCTGTTGTGGGAGCTCGAAGCGATCGCGTCGGTGGTGGTCGGCGGCACCGCGCTCAAGGGCGGCGAGGGACGTGTGATCGGCACCGTGATCGGCGCGATCCTGCTGTCGGTGATCGCGAACATCCTGAACCTGACCAGCATCATCAGCGTGTATCTGAACGCGGCGGTGCAGGGCGTGGTAATTATTTTCGTCGCGTTCGTGCAGCGCGGGCGGCGGTAGACGTGCGTTTCAAGCAGGTGTAGCAAGGCAGGCGCGGTAAACCAACGGCAGGTCCGAAAAATCGGGGCGAGCGAACGCCTCTTGATTGGAGACACACACCATGAAGCAAGTCATTCGAGCGATCGGCGCCGGCGTGCTGGCGTTGGGGATACTGGGCACGGCGGGCGCGGCGCGCGCCGACGACAAGGTCACGCTGGGCGTCGCGATTCCGACGGCCGATCACGGCTTTACCGGCGGCATCGTCTGGTGGGCGAACAAGGCGAAGGAGGATCTCGAGAAGGCGCATCCCGATCTGAAAGTGATCGTGAAAACGGCGGCCAACGCGCCCGAGCAGGCGAACCAGTTGCAGGATCTGGTGACCGTCAACAAGATCAACGCGCTCGTGATCTTCCCGTACGAATCGGCGACGCTGACACAACCGGTCGAGCAGGTGAAGCGCAAGGGCGTGTACGTGACGGTGGTCGATCGCGGTCTGACCAACACGAGCGCGCAGGATGCCTACGTGGCCGGCGACAACACGGCGTTCGGCAAGATTCCCGCCGAGTACCTGGCGAAGGCGCTCGACGGCAAGGGCAACATCGTCGCGCTGCGCGGCATTCCGACCACGCTCGACAACGAGCGCTGGACCGCTTTCACCGGCGTGCTGAAGAACTACCCGGACATCAAGATTCTCGACGCGAAGTACGCGAACTGGAATCGCGACGACGCGTTCAAGGTGATGCAGGACTACCTGACGCGCTTCAAGCACATCGACGCCGTGTGGGCCGCCGACGACGACATGGCGGTCGGCGTACTGAAGGCGATCGATCAGGCCAAGCGCAACGACATCAAGATCGTGTTCGGCGGCGCGGGCTCGAAGGGCATGGTGAAGAACGTGATGGACGGCGCGCCGATGATCAAGGCCGACGTGTCGTACTCGCCGAAATTCATCTACGACGCGATCAAGCTGACGGCCGAAGCTCGGCTGAAGGGCGACAAGCTGCCGCCCACGACGATCATTCCGTCGGTGCTGATCACGAAGGAAAACGCCCAGCAGTTCTATTTCCCCGACTCGCCGTTCTGAGCGGCGCTCCGAGCATCGTCTAACGCGCGCGGGTGCGGCCCGCGCGCAACGTTCGAGGAACCGTAAAGATGAAAACCATCAAAGGGCCGGCGATTTTTCTCGCGCAGTTCATGGGCGACGACGTGCCGTTCGATAACCTCGCGCATCTCGCCGATTGGGCCGCGTGTCTCGGCTTCAAGGGCATCCAGGTGCCGTGCGACCCGCGCCTGATCGATCTCGAGAAAGCGGCCGCGAGCGACGCGTACTGCGACGAACTGCGCGAGACGGTCGACAACGCGGGCGTCGCGATCACCGAACTATCGACGCATCTGCAGGGCCAACTGGTCGCCGTGCATCCGGCATACGACACGCTGTTCGACGGCTTCGCCGCGCCGCACGTGCGCGGCAAGCCGGCGGCGCGCACCGAGTGGGCGATCGCGCAGATGAAGCTCGCGGCGCAGGCGTCGCGTCGCTTGGGCCTGAGCACGCATGTGTCGTTTTCGGGGGCGCTCGCGTGGCCGTATATCTACCCTTGGCCGCAGCGGCCGGCCGGTCTCGTCGAAACTGCGTTCGACGAACTCGCGCGCCGCTGGACGCCGATTCTCGATGCGTTCGACGCGGCCGGCGTCGACGTCTGCTACGAACTGCATCCGGGCGAAGACCTGCACGACGGCGTGACGTTCGAGCGCTTTCTCGCGGCGGTCAAACAGCATTCGCGCGCGAACATCCTGTACGACCCGAGCCATTTCGTGCTGCAGCAGCTCGACTATCTCGCGTTCATCGATATCTATCACGAGCGCATCAAGGCGTTTCATGTGAAGGACGCGGAGTTCCGTCCCACCGGCAAGCAGGGCGTATACGGCGGGTATAGCGGCTGGGTCGAACGCGCGGGGCGCTTTCGTTCGCTCGGCGATGGGCAGATCGACTTCGGCGCGATCTTCTCGAAGATGGCGCAGTTCGATTTTCCGGGCTGGGCCGTGCTCGAATGGGAATGCGCGTTGAAGCATCCGCACGACGGCGCGCGCGAAGGCGCGGAGTTCATTCGTCGGCACATCATCCGCGTGGCCGAGCGTGCATTCGATGACTTCGCGGGCAGCGGTGTCGATATCGCGCAGTTGAAGAGCGTGCTGGGCATCTGACATGGGAGCGCAAACGATGCAGCGAAGAAGGCTCAGGCTGGGCATGGTCGGCGGCGGGCAGGGCGCGTTCATCGGCGCGGTGCACCGGATCGCCGCGCGGCTCGACGATCGCTTCGAACTGGTGGCGGGCGCTTTGTCGTCCGATCCTGAGCGCGCGCGGGCGAGCGCCGTCGAAGCGGGCATCGCGCGAAGCTACGCGGACTGGCGCGAGATGGCGCGCGCCGAGGCCGCGCGCGACGACGGCATCGACGCGGTCGCGATCGTCACGCCCAATCATCTGCACGCGCCGGTCGCGACGGCATTTCTCGAAGCGGGCATCCACGTGATCTGCGACAAGCCGCTCGCGGTCTCGCTCGCCGAAGGCGAAGCGCTCGCGAAGCTCGCGCAGTCATCAAAGCGGCTGTTTGCGGTGACGCATACCTATTCGGGCTACCCGCTGGTGCGGCATGCGCGCGAACTGGTCGAACGTGGCGAGCTGGGCGAGATACGCGTCGTGCAGGTCGAGTATGCGCAGGACTGGCTCGCCGAGCCGCTCGAAACGGGCGGCGCCAACAAGCAGGCGGGCTGGCGTACCGATCCGGCCTTGGCGGGGCCGGCCGGGTGCCTCGGCGATATCGGCACGCACGCGTATCAGCTGGCCGCTTTCGTGACGGGGACGATGCCGCGCGCGCTGTCGGCCGAGCTGCACACGTTCGTGCCGGGGCGTCGTATCGACGATCACGTGCAGGCGATGCTGCGTTATGCGAACGGCGCGCGCGGCATGTTGTGGGCGAGCCAGGTGGCGAGCGGCGCGGAGAACGCGCTGCGCTTGCGCGTGTATGGCACGAAGGCGGGGCTCGCGTTCGATCAGGAGGAGCCGAACGCGTTGTGGTTCACGCCGCTGGGCGGCGCTGCCGAACGATTGACACGCGCGCGTGTGAAAAGTGCGGTTGCCGCGCATGCGACGCGCGTGCCGGCCGGGCATCCGGAAGGCTATCTGGAAGCGTTCGCGCAGTTGTACAAAGATGCGGCGTTGCAGATCGATGCACTGAACGAAGGCCGCGCACCGCCGGCGGAAAGCCTGTTGTTGACGACGGTCGATGATGGCGTCGACGGATTGCGGTTTATCGAGGCGGTGCTGAAAAGCAGTGCGGCGGACGGGCGGTGGGTGGACATCGAAGGGGCGTAAAGCATCGCAACGAAGCGCCAGGTCGGCGAAGCTGGAGCGTCAACCGCCCTTGCTTTTCTTGATCTGCGCTTCGAACGCGATATCGAGCTTGCTGGCCTTGCGCGGTTTCTGCGGGCCGTAGGCGTCGACGAACTTGACGAAGTCGTCGAGCGTCAGCGGGTCGGATACCTTCTGGTCGACTCCGGTCGATTTGTCCACCAGATAGAACAGGCCGCCGGACAGGCTGATCGCGGCGAAGCGCGGGTTGCCGGTGCGCGTTTTCAGGCGCTCGACGGCGTGGATGGCTCGGGTGGTGCGCATGATGGGGACTGCGGCTGCTGATTGACGAGAGCGTTACTTTAACAATTTTGCTGACGGTGTGCGGATGGCGCCAACGGACGAAAACACGCGATGAACCTAGACCCGCTCAGCCCCGAGCTACCGCGTCTCACGCGGATGTCCGCAACGGAGGCATTGCATGCAAGCATTCGTCGATCATCCTGGCACGCTGTTCGTGGTACTGCTGGGCGCGTTCGTCGGCGCGATCACTTTTGGCGCATTGGCGCTGCGCCGCGTTTTCGCATTGAAGAGCGAGGAGCGCGAAGATTTCACGATCGTGGAGACGTCGACGTTGACGTTGCTCGCGCTGCTGATCGGCTTCAATCTGTCGATGGCGGTCAATCGCTACGATCAGCGCAAGAACCTGGAGGAAAACGAAGCGAACGCGATCGGAACCGAGTACGCCCGGGCCGATGTGGTCGCGCCGCCCGTCAGCGCGCAGATCAAGGCTGAATTGACGCATTACGCGCAATTGAGACTCGCGCATTTTCAAACCCGAGATGCGCAGGAAATCGCTCGCATCGAGGCAGACACCGCGAAGTCTCAGGCCGCACTTTGGCGCCTCGCGGCACAGGTCGCGAGGGACCAGCCGACGCCGATCGGCGCCGTCGTGATGACCGGCATGAACGACGTCCTCAATTCGCAGGACTATTCCCAGGCGGCGTTGTTGAACCGGATTCCGCTGGGCGCGTGGACGCTGATGATCGTGATCGGACTATTTGCGTGCGTCGTGCAAGGTTATGGAGCGAGAGGCAGCGTGCGACGAGGCATCCTGATTATCGTGCTGCCCGTTACGGTTGCTCTGTCGCTGACGCTGATCGCGGACATCGACAGTCCGCGAGGCGGGATCATTCATATCGAGCCGCAAAACCTCGCGCGGCTGCTGAGATCGCTGGGGCAATGACGTCGCTCGGGCTTACTCGCTCAATTCGCGATGCAACGCCCGATACTCCTGCGCGAGCTTATGCCCCGGATCGAGATGAATGACGGGCGTCGCCAACTGATGCGACTCACGGATCTTCACCGACGATGACAAGCGCGACCCCAGCACCGGCAAGCCTTCGCCGATCAGTTCGTCGACGAGCTTCTGCGGCAGGCTTGCGCGCGGCTGGAACTGGTTGATGACGATGCCTTCCACCTGCAGCGCGTCGTTGTGATCCTGCTGGATCTCCTTGACGTTTTCGAGCAGCGTGTAGAGCGCGCGACGCGAGAAGTCGTCGCAGTCGAAAGGAATCAGACAACGCTCGACGGCGATCAGCGCCGAGCGTGTGTAGAAGTTGAGCGCGGGCGGCGTGTCGATGTAAATCGCGTCGTACATCGCGAGTTCATTCAGCGCGTCGCGCAGCTTGTAGATCTTGTAGCGCGATTCGAGCTTGCCGTGCAGCGTGTCGAGATCGGGATGGGCGGGCATCACGTCCAGATTCTCGAAGCGCGTCGGATGGATGTACGAGGTCGCTTCCACGGGCTTGAAGCTGAAGCCGAGCGCGGTTTCGAAGAAGCCTGCGACAGTGGGGTGGACTTCGCTCGCCTGCGGACCGAGCAGATACTGGGTCGAATTCGCCTGGGCATCGAGGTCGATCACCAGCGTGCGCAGCCCTTCGCTCGCGCTGATGGCCGCCAGGTTGCAGACGATGGTCGATTTGCCCACGCCACCTTTCTGATTGAATACAACGCGCCGCATGATCTCCCCTTGAACGGAAGCGGTTACAAAGGGCCCAGCATACCTGAGTCGCGTGACGGCGAAGATTTCGATGGGTTGTTCGTGACCGTTCGACGCTTTACCGCGCGGCCGCATCCACGAGGGCGGCCACACCGCTCACCGGCTTCATCAAGTCGTCCGGCAGACCGTGACGTTCGCGAAGATAGGCCGTCGAGTTGAAGGATAGCCACGCGCGGCCGTCCGCGTCTTCCCATACGAGCACCTTCAGGGGAAGATCGAGCGCGGCGGTCGGCGCGAGTTGCATCAACGGTGTGCCGGCTTTGGGATTGCCGAAGATCAGGAGCTGGCTGAACGGCATCGTCAGTCCCGCGCGCTCAGCGTCGCCGCTGAAATCGATGCACGCGAAAACGGTCAGTCCGCGCTCCAGAATGATGGTTTGCAGACGCTCGGCCGTCGCGCTGCCCGCGTAGGCGCTTGGAACGGTGACGATGCCAGTGCTGGCGTTCTCTGCGATTGAAGCGGTGGCCATCTTGCCTCCCGTAGTTCTATCGAAAGGCGGAGCGTCATCGACGCCCCGCTGCCGGATTACTGGCTCAGATAAACGAACTTACCATTCTTGATGGTACCCATCACGCTAGCGCGCTGATCGAGACCGACGTGATCTTTCGGGCTCGTATTGACGACCCCGTTCGGCACCACCAGCTCATGCGCGTGCTCGAGCTCATCGCGCAACGCGACGCGAAACGCCGGCGTGCCCGGCTGCGCGGTCTTCAACGCGCGCGCGACGGCGTCCTGCAGGCGCGGGTACACGCCGGCCGCATCGCCCGCGAACTGCGTGACGCTGCCGGGGCCGTACTTCGCTTCGTACGCGTCGACGAACGCGAGCGCCGCCTTCTTCGACGGATGATCGGCCGGCAGCGTGCGCGCAACGACGACTGGCTGCGTCGGGAACAGCGTGCCTTCCACGTCTTTACCGCCGAGCTTGATGAACTCCGGCGTCGCGATGCCATGCGTCTGATAAATCGGCCCCTTGTAGCCGCGCTCGATCAGCGTGCGCTGCGGCAGCACCGTCGGCGTGCCCGCGCCGGCGATCAGGATCGCGTCGGGCTTCGCGGCCATCAGCTTCAGGATCTGGCCGGTCACGCTCGCGTCGGTGCGGTTGTAACGCTCGGTCGCGACCAACTGGATATGCCGCAGCGCCGCGAACTTGCTGAACTCGTTGAGCCAGCTTTCACCGTAGCCGTCCGCGAAACCGATGAAGCCGACCGTTTTCACGTTGTGATTCGACATGTAGCGCGTCATCACATCGGCCATCGCGCTGTCGGTCTGCGCCATCTTATACGCCCAGACCTTCTTGCCTTCCTGCGGTTCGACGACGCTCGCCGAGCCGATCAGCGTGATCATCGGCGTCTGGCTGTCGGCGACCGGATCGAGCGCGGCCATCGCGGCCGGCGTGATGTTCGGGCCGACGACTACATCGACGTGGTCCTCGTTGATCAGCTTGCGAATGTTGCGCACCGCGTTGCCGGGGTCGGACGCGTCGTCGAGGAAAATGTAGTCGGCTTTCTGGCCGGCGATCGTCTGCGGCCACATCAGCATCGCGTTCTTGCTGGTGATGCCGATCACGGCGGCCGGCCCGGTGTTCGACAGATCGATGCCGACTTTCAGGTCGGCGTGCGCCGCGCCGGCGACGAGCAGCGCCGCGGCCGCGAGGCCGCGCAGGGTGTTGCGCACATTATTGTTATGCAACTTCATCAGAAGTGTCTCCGTAGCGAAAGGGCGGTATGGAAGCGGTATGAAAGCGGTTCAAAGCTCATAGGTTTCGTGTTCGCCCTTCAGCGCCTGCTCGATCAGCTTGCGGTTCAGGCTCGGCGACAGCAGCTCGACCAGCGTGTACACGTAGCTGCGCAGATACGCGCCCTGTTTCAGCGCGACGCGGGTCACGTTGCTGCCGAACAGATGGCCGACCGGCATCGCGCGCAAATGGCGGTCGCGCTCGCCGTTGAACGCGATGTCGGCCATGATGCCGACGCCGAGGCCCAGCTCGACGTAGGTCTTGATCACGTCGGCGTCGATCGCCTCGAGCACGATGTCCGGATGCAGCCCGCGCAGGCGGAACGCCTCGTTGATCTTGGTGCGGCCGGCGAACGCGTTGTCGTACGTAATCAATGGGTACTGGGTCAGGTCGTCGAGCGACAGCAGCTTGCGCTCGAGCAGCGGATGGTCGGGCTGCATCACTGCGACGTGGTGCCACTGGAAGCAGGGCAGCGACACCAGATCCTTGTAGTTCGAGATCGCCTCGGTCGCGATCGCGAGGTCGGCCTGGTCGT
Source organism: Paraburkholderia youngii (assembly GCF_013366925.1). Classification (NCBI taxonomy): domain Bacteria; kingdom Pseudomonadati; phylum Pseudomonadota; class Betaproteobacteria; order Burkholderiales; family Burkholderiaceae; genus Paraburkholderia; species Paraburkholderia youngii. The sequence continues at coordinate 5,662,117 of NZ_JAALDK010000001.1, read as the reverse complement.
GCAGCACCATTTCGGCGACCTGGGTCGGGCTGCCTTGCAGAATCGAAAGGTGGACCTTCGGGAAGCGCTTCTTGAACTCGGCGATCGCCGCCGGCAGCGAGTAGCGCGCCTGCGTGTGGGTCGCGGCGATCGTCAGGTTGCCCTGATCCTGCGCCGCGTAGTCCTTGCCGACCCGCTTCAGGCTTTCCACTTCCTGCAGGATTTTTTCGATCGATTGCAATATGATGCGGCCCGGCTCGGTCAGCGAACGCACGCGCTTGCCGTGGCGGGTGAAGATTTCGACGCCGAGTTCGTCCTCCAGCTCGATGATCGCCTTCGAGACCCCCGGCTGGCTCGTAAACAGCGCCTTGGCCGCTTCGGTGAGGTTGAAGTTCTGCCGCACAGCCTCGCGGACGAAGCGGAATTGGTGCAGGTTCATATATAACCTCGCCGCATATAAAAAGAATTTTTTAGTCGTTTGAAATATAAGGCGAGTTTATTACGATCTGTCCATCTTTTTCAATATGGATATCTGTTTTTGTTATAAGCAAATGAGCGATGGGTCTAAACGCTTGCTTGCGACAGCTGACAAACACGGATATTCGAGCCGCGGCGGAACCGGAGCGCCGGCCGCCGGACCGTCGTGTGTCACGCAAGTTTCGAAAAAAATTGGGGTCCCCGAATGTACCAATACGATCAGTACGACCAGACCATCGTCGATGAACGGGTCGCGCAGTACGCCGATCAGGTTCGCCGCCGCTTGTCGGGCGAATTGAGCGAAGAGGAGTTCCGCCCGCTGCGTCTGCAGAACGGCCTGTACTACCAGCGTCACGCGTACATGCACCGCATCGCGATCCCGTACGGCAATCTGCGCAGCGACCAGATGCGCGTGCTCGCGCAGATCGCGCGTGAACACGACCGCGGCTACGGCCATTTCTCCACGCGCTCGAACATCCAGTACAACTGGATCAAGCTCGAAGAAACGCCGGAAATCCTGCGCAAGCTCGCCGCCGTGCAGATGCACGGCATCCAGACCTCGGGCAACTGCATTCGCAACATCACCGCCGATCAATTCGCCGGCGTCGCACCCGACGAAGTCGTCGATCCGCGTCCGTGGGCCGAAATCCTGCGTCAATGGTCGACGTTCCACCCCGAGTTCGCGTGGCTGCCGCGTAAGTTCAAGATCGCCGTGTCGGGTTCGAAGGAAGACCGCGCGGCCGTGCAGATCCACGACATGGGCGTGTATCTGAAGAAGAACGCGCAAGGCGAACTGGTGGTCGACATTCTGGCGGGCGGGGGTCTCGGCCGTACGCCGATCGTCGGCGCGATCATCCGCCGCGATCTGCCGTGGCAGCATCTGCTGACCTACAGCGAGGCCGTGCTGCGTGTGTACAACCGCTACGGCCGCCGCGACAACATGTACAAGGCGCGGATCAAGATTCTGGTGAAGGCGCTGTCGCCGGAGAAGTTCTCCGCGCAGGTCGAGGAAGAGTGGCAGCACCTGAAGGACGGTCCGTCGACGCTGACGCAGGCCGAAGTGGATCGCGTGTCGCAGTACTTCGCGCCGCCCGCTTACGACAAGCTGCCGGATACCGATGCGTCGTTCGAAAAGCATCTGCTGGAAAACCGCGCGTTCGCACGCTGGGTCGAGCGTAACGTGCGTCCGCACAAGGTCGCGGGCTACGCCTCGGTCACGTTGTCGCTGAAGCCGGCCACGGTCGCGCCGGGCGACGCGACCGACGCGCAGATGGAAGCGGTCGCCGACTGGGCCGACGAGTACTCGTTCGGACAGATCCGCGTGTCGCACGAGCAGAACCTGATTCTCGCCGACGTGAAGAAGCGCGACCTGTTCGCACTGTGGGAAAAGGCCAAGGCGCAGGGTTTCGCGACGCCGAACATCGGCTTGTTGACCGACATCATCTCGTGCCCGGGCGGTGACTTCTGCTCGCTCGCGAATGCGAAGTCGATCCCGATCGCGCTTGCGATCCAGGAACGCTTCAACGATCTGGACTACGTGTACGATCTCGGCGACGTGTCGCTGAACATCTCGGGCTGCATCAACGCTTGCGGTCACCATCACGTCGGCAACATCGGCATTCTGGGCGTCGACAAGGACGGCTCCGAGTGGTACCAGGTGACGCTCGGCGGCGAGCAGGGCACGGGCGCGACCGGCGCTCACCTTGGCCGCGTGATCGGCCCGTCATTCTCGGCCGAGGAAATGCCCGACGTGATGACGAAGGTGATCGATACGTTCGTGGAAAACCGCCAGGAAGGCGAGCGTTTCATCGATACGTACACCCGCATCGGCATCACGCCGTTCAAGGAGCGCGTGTACGCCGCGCGTCAACCGGCTCACGCGTAACCGCGAAAAGGATACTGAACAGATGGCTTCTATCATCAAGAACCGCGACATCGTCAACGACGACTGGAGCGTCGTGCGTGCCGCGGAAGACGGCGCTTTGCCGGCGGTGAGCGAACTGCCGGCCGGCAAGGTCATCGTGCCGCTGGTGCTGTGGCAGGCCGAGCGTGAAGCGCTGCTCGCCGCGCGCGGCGCCGCCGACATCGGCGTGTGGCTCGCGCCGGATAGCGAACCGGCGGACCTCGCCGGCGACTTCGACAAACTCGCTGTGATCGCCGTGGACTTCCCGGTGTTCCGCGACGGCCGCGGCTACAGCATCGGCCGTCTGCTGCGCGAGCGCTATGGCTACAAGGGCGAACTGCGCGCGATAGGCGACGTGCTGCGCGACCAGGTCAGGCTGATGTTCCGCTGCGGCTTCGACGCGTTCGCGGTGCGCGCGGACAAGGACATCAACGACGCGCTGAAGGCGTTCGACGACTTCACCGTGCAGTACCAGGGCGCCGTCGATGACCCGTCGCCGCTGTTCCGCCGCCGTGCCGCACAGGCTGGCGTCGACAAGGTGCCGGCATGAACACCGCCCAATCGTTGAGCCCGGAGCTGGCAGCGAAGGTCGAGCGACTCGACGCGCTGCTCGACTCGATCGCCGCGCGGCACGCGAACGTGAAGCTCGCGAGCAGCCTCGCCGCCGAAGACATGCTGCTCACGCACGCAATCCTGTCGCGCGGCGTGAAGGTCGGCATCTTCTCGCTGAACACGGGCCGTCTGCATGCGGAAACGCTCGGCATGCTGGACCGCGTGAAAGAGCGCTACGGTTACGACATCGAGCAGTTTCATCCGCAGGCGGCGGCGATCGAGCAGTACGTGGGCGAACACGGCCTGAACGCGTTTTACGAAAGCGTCGAGCTGCGCAAGCGCTGCTGCGAGATCCGCAAGGTCGAGCCGCTCAATCGCGCGCTCGCCGACGTCAGCGCCTGGGTGACCGGGCAGCGCCGCGAGCAGTCGGTCACGCGTGCCGAGCTGCACGAGGAAGAGCACGACGGCGCACGCAACATCGCCAAGTTCAACCCGCTCGCGGACTGGACCGAAGCTGAAGTCTGGGATTATCTTAAGGCGTTCGATGTGCCGGTCAATCCGCTGCATGCGCGCGGTTATCCGAGCATCGGCTGCGAGCCGTGTACGCGTGCGATCCGCCCCGGCGAAGACAGCCGGGCGGGGCGCTGGTGGTGGGAGTCGCGCGATACGAAGGAATGCGGCTTGCATATCACGGCGATTACCCCGATTGCGGTCGAGCGCAACGAAGACGCGCCGGCCTGAATGCCGCGCACGAACTTGCGGTCGACCGCCGCCGAAACCGATCTGAATACTTCCGCCCGCACGCATGCGCTTGCCGGGCGAATCAACGAAGGACCCGCTATGAGCACCACGCTCGATTCCACTGTCAACGCTCCGCTTGCCAACACGGTCAACCGGATGGATCACCTCGATTGGCTCGAAGCCGAGTCGATTCATATCCTGCGCGAACTGGTCGCCGAATGCAGCAAGCCGGCGCTGCTGTTTTCGGGCGGCAAGGATTCCGTCGTGGTGCTCGCGCTTGCACTGAAGGCGTTCGGCCTCGGCGCGAACCGCAAGACACAGCTGCCGTTCCCGCTCGTGCATATCGACACCGGTCACAACTACGACGAAGTGATCGACTTCCGCGATCGTCGCGCGCAAGAAATCGGTGCGGAACTGGTGGTCGGTCATGTCGAAGATTCGATCAAGCGCGGCACCGTGCGTCTGCGTCGCGAAACGGATTCGCGCAATGCCGCGCAAGCGGTCACGCTGCTCGAAACGATCGAGCAATACGGCTATACCGCGATGATCGGCGGCGCGCGCCGCGACGAAGAAAAGGCCCGCGCGAAGGAGCGCATCTTCTCGTTCCGCGACGAATTCGGCCAGTGGGACCCGAAGGCGCAGCGCCCGGAACTTTGGAGCCTGTACAACGCGCGTCTGCACAACGGCGAACATATGCGCGTGTTCCCGATCTCGAACTGGACCGAGCTCGACGTGTGGCAGTACATCGCGCGTGAGCAGCTCGAACTGCCGTCGATCTACTACGCGCATCAGCGCGAGATCGTGCGCCGCAACGGGCTGCTGGTGCCGGTCACGCCGCTCACGCCGATGCGCGAAGGCGAGACGAGCGAACAGGCACTGGTGCGTTTCCGCACGGTGGGCGACATCAGCTGCACGTGCCCGGTCGAAAGCGACGCGGATGACATCGAGAAGATCATCGCCGAGACCGCCGTTACCGAAATCACGGAACGCGGCGCGACGCGGATGGACGATCAGGTCTCTGAAGCTGCGATGGAACAACGCAAGAAGCAAGGCTATTTCTAAGCACACGACGAGGGCAATGCAATCATGAGCAGTATTCACCAACCAGAAGACCTCGGCGTGCTGCGTTTCATCACCGCGGGCAGCGTCGACGATGGCAAGAGCACGCTGATCGGTCGCCTGCTGTACGACAGCAAGGCGGTATTGAGCGACCAGTTGTCGGCGCTGTCGCGCGCGAAGAACAAGCGCACCGTCGGCGACGAAATCGATCTGTCGCTGCTGACCGACGGCCTCGAAGCCGAGCGCGAGCAGGGCATCACGATCGACGTCGCGTACCGCTACTTCGCGACCGCCAAGCGCAAATTCATCATCGCCGATACGCCGGGCCACGAGCAGTACACGCGCAACATGGTGACGGGCGCGTCGACCGCGCATGCGGCGATCATCCTCGTCGACGCGACGCGCGTGACGTTCGAAAACGGCGTCGCGCAACTGCTGCCGCAAACCAAGCGTCATAGCGCGATCGTCAAGCTGCTCGGTTTGCAGCACGCGATCGTCGCGATCAACAAGATGGACCTCGTCGACTACAGCGAAGCGCGCTTCAACGAGATCCGCGACGCGTATGTCGAACTCGCGCGTCACCTCGGACTGCAGGACGTGCGCTTCGTGCCGGTGTCGGCGCTCAAGGGCGACAACATCGTCACCGCGAGCGAGCGCATGCCGTGGTACGCGGGCCAACCGCTGCTCGACGTGCTCGAAGCGCTGCCGGTCGAAACCGCGAGCGGTGAGGCGCTGCGCTTCCCGGTGCAGTGGGTCGCGCGTCAGGACGGCAGCCAGGCCGACGATTTCCGCGGCTACATGGGCCGCGTCGAATCGGGCGAAGTGAAGCTGGGCGACACGATCGTCGTGCTGCCGGCCAATCGCGAAGCGACCGTGGCCGAGATCATCGCGCCGGTGGTCGGCGGTACCGCGCAGGTGGACCGCGCGTTCGCCGGTCAGACGGTGACGATCCGTCTCGCCGAAGACGTCGATGTGTCGCGCGGCGACACCTTCGTGCTGCGCGCAGCGGCGCCGGAACCGGCGAAGAAGCTCGAAGCGGACCTGTGCTGGTTCGACGACACGCCACTGTCGACGCAGCGCAAGTATCTGCTGAAGCAGACCACCAACACGGTATTCGCGAAGATCGGTGCGATCAAGGAAGTGCTCGACGTGCATACGCTGTCGCAGGCGACCGATCGCAAGGAACTGGCGATGAACGACATCGGTCGTGTCGCGCTGACCTTGCAGAAGCCGCTCGTATGCGATGCGTACGACGCGCATCAGGGCACGGGCGCGTTCGTGCTGATCGACGAGGCGACGAACCACACCGTCGCGGCCGGCATGATCCGGGCGTTTTCCGCCTGAGTTCAGCATAGGCCGGTAGGCGACGGCAGGGCGACGCAGGCGGCGCAACGCGCCGCCTGCGTGCGCTCCAACGAACAGGTTGAGGTCAATGGGTAAGGTTTATCTGATCGGCGCGGGACCCGGTGCCGCGGACCTGATTACGGTACGCGGCGCGCGGCTGCTCGGCGCCGCCGACGTGGTGCTGCACGACGCGCTGGTCGAGCCGGCGATGCTCGACTACGCGCCCGCGCGCGCGAAGCGCATTGCGGTCGGCAAGCGCTGCGGCCAGCTATCGACGGCCCAGCAGTTCATCAACAAGCAGATCGTCGATGCGGCTTTGGAGCACGACGTGGTCGTGCGTCTGAAGGGCGGCGATCCGATGCTGTTCGGCCGCGCCGACGAAGAGATGCGCGCGCTCGAAGCCGCGGGCATCGAGTATGAGGTGGTGCCGGGCATCACCGCCGCACTGGCGAGTGCGGCCACGCTGAAGCGTTCGCTGACGTTGCGGGGCGTGTCGCGCAGCGTCGCGCTCGCAACCTTCAGCCGCGCGCCTGGTTCCGACGAGATCCGCGAGCAGGTCAACGCCGATTCGCTGGTGTTCTACATGGGCCGCGACAGCGGCGTCGAGATCGCACAGCAACTGATTGACGCCGGCAAGCCCGCGACGACGCCCGTGGCGATCGTCGAGGCGTGCAGCACGCCGCGCGAACGCATGCTGACGCTGACACTCGAAGATCTGGCGGCGGGCGAAGCGCAGCGCTGGGTCGATGCGTCGCAGCCGAGTCTGTTGATGATCGGCGAGGCGTTCGCGGCGCGGCAGAACGAGGCGAAGCGCTCGTCGAACGGGATGCTGGTCGCGGCCTGAATGTCCCCGGCAGGGCCGGCCTGAAAGAGCGGCGAATCTGAACAACTAGAACGAAAAAATCAGAGCTGCCGCAAGCAATACTGCGCGAGCGCATCGAGCACCGAATCATCCTCACCGACCGCCACCGCGCAGCGAATCTCGACACCGGGGTGCGCTGCGCGGCATTGCTCGACGAGCGCGGGCAAATCCGTGCGGACATGTCCGCCTTGGCCGAAGAACACCGGCACCACGGTGATCGCAGCGCAGCCTTGCGCGACGAGTTGCGTGACGGCCGCGGGCAGGTCGGGTTCCATCAGCTCCAGAAAGGCGAGCGTAACCGCCTGCGCTTCGCCCGTTGCCGCGCGCGCGGCGCGCAGCTTGTCGGCGAGTCGCTCGAACGGCTCGCGCCAGCGCGCATCGCGCGCGCCGTGGCCAAACAGAATCAGTCCGTGCATAGCCATCGCATCAGCTCCTGACGATGCCCCTCAACGCCCTCTGGCGTTGTGAGTTAGTGCCGGTCGACCCACTTCAACCCGACGAGCCCGAGCACCAGGTAGATGAGCCCCGGCGTCGCCGCAGTCAATGGCGCGGGCCACGTATTGAGCGTGCCGATGTGCGAGAACAGCGTGTTGAACAGCTGGAAGCTCATGCCGAGCATGATGCCGCCGAACACCTTCATGCCGACCACGCCCGCGCGCGTATGCAGATACGCGAACGGCAGCGACAGCACCAGCATCACGAACACCGCGAACGGATACAGTACCTTTTTCCACAGCGCGATTTCATAGCGCTGCGTGTCCTGATGGTTTTCGGTCAGATGCTGGATATAGCGGAACAGATTGAACATCGACATCCGGTCCGGCGACACCAGCAGCACCGACAGAATCTGCGGCGTCAGCTCCGAGCGCAGCGAATACTCGGGCAGCGTGACCTGGTTCGCGCGATACACCGGATTGAGCGCATCGTCCGGCGTGCCGGGAACTCGGGCCACGTCGAGCAGTTGCGTGTCGGTCACGCCGGTCAGCAGCCAGTGGCCCGGTGGTTGATAACGGCCGCTGTGCGCGATTCGGATGTTCGACAGACGGAACTTCGAATCGAACTCGTAGATGCGCACGTTGCTGATCGTCGCGTCGGGTCTCAGTTCGCCGACGTTGACGAAGCGCGTGACCTGCTCGCCGTCGGCGCGCTCGGTCAGCGTGTCCTTGACCCACACGCCCGACTGGAAGTTGCTCGACACCGACGAGCCGAGCGCCTCGAGCCGCACACGCTCGGACAGCTGATCCGTGTACGGTCCGACCACTTCGCCGATCAGATAGGTGAGGATCACGAGCGGAATGCCGATTTTCAGCAGCGAGCGCAGCGCCCGGTTGGTGGCGAGACCGGACACGCGGAAGATCGTGTACTCGGAGTTGGCCGCCATCTGCGCGAATACGTAGATCGCGCTGATCAGCGCCGCGACCGGAATGATTTCATAGAAGCGCGACGGCGTTTGCAGTGCGACGCGCAGCACCGCGTACTGAAACTTGTAGTTGCCGTGGCCGACCGAGTTCAGTTCGTTGATCAGGTCGAAGAAGAAGAACAGACCTGAAAATGCAAACAGGATGAAGACGAACGTGAGATAGATCTGACGCGCGAAATACCTTTCATAAATGCGCATCGGTCAGGCTCCCTGCGAACGGCTGAACATGGCGCGTGTGAACAGCGGCCGGTTGCGCACCCGCATCCAGAAGATGAACGCGACGATGCCGAGCACGATCACGTGCAGGATCACGAGCCCGATGCCGAACGACATCTTGCCCTGCTCGATCCACGCCTGCACGACGTTCAGCAGATTCGAATAGGTGAGGTAGATCAACACGGCCATCACGAGGTTGATCGTGCGGCTGCGCCGCGGGTTCTGGTGCGCGAGCGGAATCGCGAGCAGCATCAGGTTGATCGCGATCAACGGCAGACCCGCGCGCCACGCGAATTCGGCAAGGTTCTCGTTGGTCGGATTGCGCAGCAGCGTCATTGTCGGCAAGCCGGTGGTGGTCGGTGTATTGACGACCGGCTGGCTCTGGATCTTCACGCCGTAGCGCTCGAACTCCATGATGCGGAAATCGGGGTGGCCCGGCTCGCCGTCGTAGCGGCGGCCGTTTTCGAGCACGACGAAGCGGTCGCCATTCTTGTGCGTCTCGATGTGGCCGTTCTTCGACACCACGACGTTGACCTTGCCGCCCTCGGTGCTCGTCACGAACACGTTTTCCACGTGCCCCTGATCGGGCGACATCTTCTCGATGAAGAACACGCGGTGCGTGCTCGGCGATTCGCGGAACTGCCCGGGAGCCAGCAGCGAGACTTCGTCGCGCTGCTGGAAGCGCGCGCGGATCAGCTTGCTCTGCTGGTTCGACCACGGCCAGCCGACGAACACGAAGAACATGATCAGGATGATGATCGGGGTGGCGAAGATGCCGATCGGCTTAATGAATTGCGTGAGACTGACGCCCGAAGACAGCCATACGACCATCTCGGAGTCCTTGTACCAGCGCGTGAGCACGAACAGGATCGACACGAACAGCGTGGCGACGAGCATGATGGCCAGATAGCCGATCACGGTGAGGCCGATCAGGACCAGCACGTCGCGCGGATCGATCTCACCCGAGGCCGCGAAGCCGACGATGCGGATCATCATCGTCGTCAGCACGAGCGTGAGGAGAACCATGAACACGGCGCCAGCCGTGTACGCGAGCTCGCGCTGGAGGGAGCGTTCAAAGATCATTATTGATGACGAGAGGGGGCGCTCACGGCGACGCGGGGGTTCGTTCCCGTCACGCCTCCGGTGCAGCCGCCGCGGGAAAAATAGCGGATAATTGCGGCTTTCATCCTAAGCCCAGATTTTATCCGAGGACAAGCGCGATGGACTTTAGCATAAAAGCCTGTGATTGGACCAAAGGCTCGACGAACGGTTTCCTGACCGGGAAATCCGATTGCATCGTGATCGGTGTGTTCGAGTCGCAAACGCTGTCGGGCGCCGCGCTGGAGATCGACGCGGCCACCAAGGGCCTGCTCACGCGCATCATCAAGGCGGGCGACATGGACGGCAAGGCGGGTGCCACGCTGTTCCTGCACGAAGTGTCGGGTATCGGCGCGTCGCGCGTGCTGCTCGTCGGCCTCGGCAAACAGGATGCTTTCAGTCAGAAAGCCTACGGCGAGGCGGTCCGCGCTGCGGGGCGCGCGCTGCTCGGCACGAAGATCGTGCAGGTCACGTTCACGCTGGCGCAACTGCCGGTGCTCGAACGCACGGCCGACTGGTGCGTGCGCGCCGCGATCCTCGCGCTGCGCGAGCTGACCTACCGCTTCACGCAGATGAAGAGCAAGGCGGACAACACGCCGCGCGCGTTGAAGCGCGTCGTGATCAGCGTCAACACCGGCGACGAGAAGGCCGCCAAGCTGGCCGCCAAGCAGGGCGCCGCGCTTGCGAACGGCATGGACCTGACGCGCGACCTCGGCAATCTGCCGAGCAACGTCTGCACGCCGACCTATATTGCGAACACCGCGAAGAAGCTCGCGAAAGACTGGAAGCTGAAGGTCGAGGTGCTCGGCGAGAAGCAGTGTGAAGCGCTGAAGATGGGCTCGTTCCTGTCGGTCACCGCGGGCGCGGTCGAGCCGGCGCAGTTCATCGTGCTGCAGTACCAGGGCGGCGCCGCGAAGGCCGCGCCGGTCGTGCTGGTCGGCAAGGGCGTCACGTTCGACACAGGCGGCATCTCGCTGAAGCCGGGCGAGGGCATGGACGAGATGAAGTACGACATGTGCGGCGCGGGCTCGGTGCTGGGCACGCTGCGCGCGGTCGCCGAAATGGGTTTGAAGATCAACGTGGTCGGCATCATTCCGGCCGTCGAGAACATGCCGTCGGGCACGGCGACCAAGCCGGGCGACATCGTCACCAGCATGAAGGGCATCACGATCGAGGTGCTGAACACCGACGCCGAGGGCCGCCTGATTCTGTGCGACGCGCTCACCTACGCGGAGCGCTTCAAGCCGGCCGCGGTGATCGACATCGCGACGCTGACGGGCGCCTGCATCATCGCGCTCGGCCATCACAACAGCGGCCTGTTCTCGAAGGACGATGCGCTCGCGGGGGAACTGCTCGACGCGTCGCGCGAAGCGGCCGACCCGGCCTGGCGCCTGCCGCTCGACGACGAGTACCAGGATCAGCTGAAGTCGAATTTCGCCGACGTCGCGAACATCGGCGGGCGTCCGGCCGGCAGCGTGACGGCCGCTTGCTTCCTGTCGCGCTTCACGGATTCGTACCCGTGGGCGCATCTCGACATCGCCGGCACCGCGTGGAAGAGCGGCGCGGCGAAGGGTGCGACGGGTCGTCCGGTGCCGCTGCTCGCGCAGTTCCTGATCGACCGCGCCGGCCAATGACGCAGTGCGGTAAGCGCGCGTACGGCGCACGGCAAGCGGGGCGGAGCGGCCGATGACGAGAATCGACTTTCACTCGAACGTCGGCGATTCGCTGCTGTACGCGTGCCGCCTCGCGCGCAAGGCGTATCTGGCGGGCCAGCCGCTCGTCGTGCTGGCCGAGCCCGCGCGCCTGCGCGCGTTCGACGAAATGCTGTGGACCTTCTCACCGCTCGACTTTGTGCCGCACTGCATGGCGGGCACGCCGCTTGCCGCCGATACGCCCGTCGTGCTGGCCACGAATCTCGACGAGGTGCCGCATCATCAGGTGCTGCTGAATCTTGGCGCAACGGTGCCGGCGCAATTCGCGCGCTTCGAAAGATTGCTCGAAGTGGTCGGTAACGCACACGAGGAACTCGCTGCGGGCCGCGAGCGCTATCGCTTCTATCGCGATCGCGGCTATGCTTTGAACAACTACAAGCAGGGCGGGTAGTTCGTTCCGCTCTCGCGTCATGGCCGCGAGGAGCGCGGCATGCGGACCGCCTGCCCTGGCTTCGACTCAAACACGGAGAGCGCACGTGTCCGATCCCAACGACAATTCGATTCCGATCCTGAACGAGGTCATCGTGCCGGGCCGCGCGCGCGAAACGCGCGAGGCGTCGGCCGATGGCGCCGCACCCGCGCCCCAGGGCACCAAGCCCGCAACACCAGCCGCCGCGCAACCGGCGGCGCGCGAGCAGGGATTGCGCACCGAGCCCGCGTTCGCGCCGCCGGCCGCGCATCCGGCCGCGCATTCGGCCGAACCGACGCTGGCGCCCGAGCCCGTGCTCGCGCCGCAGCCCGTGCCCACACCCGAGCAACTGAGTTCGCCCGAGCCGGTTCTCGCGCCGCAGCCGGCGCAGACCGAACTTCATCAGCCGCACGTGGCCGATCACACGCACGCGAGAAAGCAGGTCCGGCCGCATCACGGCATTCATGCGCGACACGGGCATGAGGAGCTGCATGAAGGCCTGCATGAGGACGTGGCCGAGGTGTCGCCCGGTGTGTTCGATCGTACCGAGCCCTTCATACCGCTCGAAGCCGGCGCGACCGTGCCGCCGGATCTCGACCATGAAGGCGCGCACGAAGCCGCTCCCGCTCAGCCCCGACTCGATGCCGACGCGCTCGCCGAACGTTTGCACGGACGCTTCCAGCGTTTTCTGACGGGCGAGGGGCGCGGCATCATCGAGGCGCGTTGCCGCGATGCAGTGCAGCAGCACACGAGTCTGCTCGTCAGTCAGATCACGCGCGAAGTCGCACAGACGCTCGAAGCCGAGATGACCGATTGGGTCCGTGAAGCGGTGGAAGAAGAAATCGCGCGGGGCTCGCGTTGACGCCGCGGCGACGCGAGAGGTCCGTTATTTGAGTGTCAGCACCCAGGCCGCCAGCGTGGCCGCCTGATCGGGCGTCAGCTGCGTGTTCGCGGGCATCGGTACGGTTCCCCATGCGCCGGTGCTGCCATCGAGGATCTTGTGCTTAAGATAGGTCGCGGCGTCGTCGCGACCCGCATACCGGATAGCGACGTCGTGCAGCGCCGGCCCCATGAACGGGCGGTTGACCGAGTGGCAACTCATGCAGTTCTTCTGCTGGGCGAGCGCGAGGCCGGCTGCTTCGGCACGGGCTGCGGGACTGGTGGCGCTCAATGCGGCGGCGAGCGCAACAGAAGCTGCTACGGCTGCGTACGACATCGATTTCATTATGGTCTCCGCCAGTGCAGATGCCCGGCTCGTGGTGCACGCATTATAAGAGCAAAGGGGCGCACGGATTTTCGTGCGCCCCTGGCGTTTTTGCGTAGCGTGGCGGCGGGTTCGTCCAGCGGAGCGGGGCGCGCCGGCCCGTAGCAATCAACCCGTCACCGCCCCCCGATTCGCCGGCAGCGCGAGCGCGAAATACTTCGCCATCACGCCGCGTGTATAACGCGGCTGCGGCGCCTGCCATGCGGCGCGGCGGCGCTGCAGCTCGGCATCGTCGATGTTCAGTTGCAGCAGCAGCCGGTGCGCGTCGATCGTGATCGAATCGCCTTCCTGCACGAGCGCGATCGTGCCGCCGACGAACGCCTCCGGCGCGACGTGCCCGACCACCATGCCCCACGTGCCGCCCGAGAAGCGGCCGTCGGTGATGAGCCCAACCGATTCGCCGAGCCCCTTGCCGATGATCGCCGAGGTCGGCGCAAGCATTTCCGGCATGCCGGGGCCGCCCTTCGGGCCCAGATAGCGCAGCACGACGACATCGCCGGCGACGATCCTGTCGGCGAGGATCGCTTCGAGCGCGCTCTGCTCGTCGTCGAATACGCGCGCCGGACCCGTGATGACCGGGTTTTTCAGCCCGGTGATCTTGGCGACCGCGCCGTCTTCGGCGAGATTGCCCTTCAGGATCGCGAGATGGCCTTCGGCGTACAGCGCGTGGTCGGCGGGGAAGATCACCTGCTGATCGCTGCGCGGTTTGCTGGGTACGTCTTTCAGCTCCTCAGCGAGCGTTTTGCCGGTGATCGTCATGCAATCGCCGTGCAGAAGCCCGGCGTCGAGCAGGATCTTCAGCACCTGCGGAATGCCGCCCGCCTTGTGCAGATCGGTGGCGACATACTGGCCCGATGGTTTCAGGTTGCAGATCACCGGCACTTTCTTGCGCATGCGCTCGAAGTCCTCGATCGTCCATTCGACCTCGGCCGCGTGCGCGATCGCCAGATAGTGCAGCACCGCGTTGGTCGAGCCGCCGGTCGCCATGATCAGGGCAACCGCGTTTTCGATCGACTGCTTCGTGATGATGTCGCGCGGCTTCAGATCCTTTTTCACCGCTTCGACGAGTACGCGCGCCGATTCGGCGGCCGAGTCGACCTTCTCCTGGTCGGGATTCGCCATCGTCGACGAATACAGCAGCGACATGCCGAGCGCCTCGAACGACGAGCTCATCGTGTTGGCCGTATACATGCCGCCGCACGAACCGGTCGACGGACACGCGTTCTTCTCGATGCCCTCGAAATCCTCCTGCGACATGCGGCCCGCCGTGAATTCGCCGACCGCCTCGAACGACGACACGATCGTCAGATCGGTGCCTTTCCAGTTGCCCGGCCGGATCGTGCCGCCATACACGTAGATGCCCGGCACGTTCATGCGCGCGAGGCCGATCATGCCGCCCGGCATGTTCTTGTCGCAGCCGCCGATCACGACCACGCCGTCCATCCATTGGCCCTGCACGCAGGTCTCGATGCAGTCGGCGATCACCTCGCGCGACACCAGCGAGTACTTCATGCTTTCGGTGCCCATCGACATGCCGTCCGAGATCGTCGGCGTGCCGAAGGTCTGCGGATTCGCGTCGGCGCGCTTGATCGCGGTGACGGCCGCGTCGGCGAGACGCTGCAGGCCGGCGTTGCATGGCGTGATCGTCGAGTGGCCGTTGGCGACGCCGATCATCGGTTTGTCGAAATCCTCCTTCTGGTACCCGAGCGCGTAGTACATCGAGCGATTCGGGGAACGCGCGATGCCTTGCGTGATGTTCTTCGAACGACGGTTGTAGGCCATGGGGAGCTCCAGGTCTGGCTGTTCTGACGAGTGCGCACGCGGCGCCCGCGCGCGCATCCGTTCAGTGTAGTTCCGCCAGACCGCGCGAACAGGCGGTTTTGCATGGCCGGCGTCGCATGTATTATTCGCGGCTGTTCAGGTCGTAAAATATATTAATCATGCTGCCGACGATTCCTGATCTGCGCCAGTTGCGCTATTTCGTCACCGTCGCCGAGGAAAAGCACTTCGGGCGCGCGGCCGCGCGTTTGTCGATGACGCAGCCGCCACTGTCGCAGGCGATCCGCGCGCTCGAAGAGACGCTCGGCGTCGAGCTGTTCGCGCGCACCAAGCGCTCGGTGGAGCTGACCGCGGTCGGCGCCGATCTGCTGCCGGAGGTGCAGCGGCTGCTCGCGGCGGCGGAGGGTTTAAGGCCGCTTGCGCAGAGCCTCGCGCGCGGCGAGGCGGGCGTGCTGTCGCTCGCATTCGTGTCGACCGCGGACTACGGCCTGCTGCCGCTGCTGCTGCGCGATTTCGGCGCGCGGCATCCGCGCGTGCGGCTCGAGCTGACCGAGGCGACCAGCGACGTGCAGGTCGAGGAACTGGTGGCCGGGCGTATCGACGCGGGTCTGGTGATCGCGCCGCTGCCGTCGCGGCGTGCATCGCAGCTGTCGTGGCTGCCGATCGCGCGCGAGCCGCTCGTGATCGCGATGTCGACGGAGATGGCGCGAGGCTTGCAGGGCAGCGTAAACAAAAACGGCAAGGGCAAGCCAAATGAAGACCCCGCCGCCGAATGGCTCGACACGCCCGTCAGCCTGCGCGATCTCGGCGACGCGCCGCTCGTGATCTTCCCAAGACGTCTCGCGCCAGGCTTTTATGACATCATTATGGATTGCTACGGCGTCGCGGGCCTCGCGCCAAGGATCGGCCAGGAGGCGATCCAGATGCAGACCATCGTGAGTCTCGTGTCGGCCGGCATGGGCGTCGCACTGGTGCCGCAATCGTTGCGTAACCTGCGGCGCACGGGCGTCGTGTACCGGCCGTTGTCCGAGTCGGTGCCCGCGATCGAAACGGGGCTCGTCTGGCGTACCGACGAGGTCAGCCCGGTGCTGGCGGGCTTCATCGACATCGTGCGCGCGCATGCGGCGAGCGTGGCGTCGCGCGTCTAGATCCCGCTTCTGATCCCTGTAAAACTGCTTTCGAACCTGAACTGCCCATAACTACACGATGCTCATTCACCCGAATTTCGACCCTGTCGCCATCCATCTGGGGCCGCTCGCCGTGCGCTGGTATGGCTTGATGTACCTCGTCGCGTTCGTCGCGGCGATCGTGGTCGCCCGGCTGCGGCTGCGGCTGCCGTACGTCGCCGCGCAAGGCTGGACCGCGAAGGACATCGACGACATGCTGTTCTTCGGCGTGCTGGGCACGATCCTCGGCGGCCGGCTCGGCTATGTGTTGTTCTACAAGGCCAGCTTCTATTTCGCGCATCCGCTCGACATCTTCAAGGTGTGGGAAGGCGGTATGTCGTTTCACGGCGGCTTTCTCGGCGTCACCATTGCGATGATGCTGTTCGCGTATCAGCGCAAGCGCTCGTGGCTGCAGGTCACCGACTTCGTCGCGCCGATGGTGCCCACGGGCCTCGCGGCGGGGCGGCTCGGCAACTTCATCAACGGCGAGCTGTGGGGCCGCGTGACCGATCCGGCCGCGCCGTGGGCGATGCTGTTCCCCGGCGCCGCGCCCGACGACGCCAGCTGGCTCGCCGCGCATCCGCAATTGGCCGCGCAATGGCATCTGAACGAAGTGTTTGCGCAATATCACATGCTGCCGCGGCATCCGTCGGAGCTGTACGAGATCGCGCTCGAAGGCGTGGCGCTGTTTTTCGTGCTGATTTTCTTCTCGCGCAAGCCGAAGCCGCTCGGCGCGATCTCCGCAATGTTCCTGATCGGCTACGGCCTCGCGCGCTTCACGGTCGAATTCGCGCGCGAGCCGGACGATTTCCTCGGCCTGCTCGCGATGGGGCTGTCGATGGGTCAATGGCTGTCGTTGCCAATGATCCTCGCGGGCATCGGCCTGATGGTGTGGGCGTATCGCCGTGGGCGCCGCGAGCCGGCGCAGGCGGTTGGCGCGAACTGAGCCGCGCCCGGCCAGCGTAGCGAACGCTGCATGAAAAAACGCCACGGCATCGATGGATGCCGTGGCGTTTCTCTTTGAAGCGCCGGCGTTCGCGCGTGCGCGTCACTTCATCTGCACCGACCCCGACACGTTGACCGTCACCGTCGAGGTGCCGCCTTCGAGCGGCATCGGCGCGCTCTTCGCGTCGGCGCCCATCGCGCGTGCGCTCATCATCATCATCGGACGCGGCATCACGCCGCTGTGATTCACGTTGACCTCGCGGATCGAATAGCCGCTAAAGCCGAACGCCTGCGACGATGCCGCGGCCTGCTCGCGAAACGATTTGATCGCCTCGCCGCTGAGCCGCTGTTCGGCGGCGCGCTGCGCTTCCGGCGACAGCGAGAAACGCACGTTACCTACCTGCATGATCGATGCCATCTGTCCGGCGAGCTTCGATGCCGCGGCGAAGTCGCGCGATTCGAGCACGACTTCCGTGCGGCCGCGCCACGCCGAGATGCGTCCGTCGCGGTCCGTTGACGGGAAGATCGAGAACGCACCCGAGCGCGCGGTTACGCCGGCCACGCCGCGCGCCTTCTGCAATGCCGCGTCGGCGCGTTGGTTCAGCGTCGACGTCAACGCCGACGGCTCGCTCGCTTCCTGCTCGTAAAACAGCGTGATTTCGACTTCGTCCTGCGGGACTTCCGCGCTCGCCTGCGCATTCAGCGACAGCACGCCCGAGGGCTGCGGCATCATGGTCTGCGCGCGAGCGGGCGCCGGGTTCAGCGCGAGCGCCACAGGCGCGCCAAAGGCGAGCGCGAGTGCGAGGGCCCGTGCGGTTTTTGTCGTCATGGCTGGAATCCTTGTTTGAACAGGTTGTGCACGTTCGACGCGTGCGCCGCGTGATGACGCGATGGTGGCGCGCGGTTTGACGGATGCGCTGGCGAATGGATCGGGATGCCGTCGAACGGTTGGTTCGAACTCGCGCTTTCGTCGAGCGATTAGGCGCGTCTTACTGGCGCTTGGTTCCCCAATTAGTACTTCGCCGCCGCATCGGAAATGATGGCCCGGACGCGATCAGGACACGTGCCGCGTCGCGCATTTGCCCTTAAACCAGCTGTTTAGTGATGAAGCGCCATTCGGCGTCGGTCACCGGAGTGATCGACAGACGGTTGCCTTTGGCGAGCACGCGCATGTCCTGCAATTCGGCATGCTCGCGCAGCGCGGCCAGCGGAATCAGTGGGATTTTCTTCTTGAACACGACGTCGACGAGCATCCAGCGCGGCGTTTCCCGCGACGATTTCGCGTCGTAGTACGGACTCTTTTTATCGAACTGCGTCGGGTCCGGATACGCGGTCGACGAGACTTCCGCGATGCCCGCGATGCCGGGTTCCGGACAGCTCGAATGATAGAAGAGCACGCCGTCGCCGACCTGCATCACGTCGCGCATGAAGTTGCGCGCCTGATAATTGCGCACGCCGGTCCACGGCAAGGTGCGATGCGGTGCGTTGGCGAGGTCGTCGATGCTTGCTTCGTCCGGTTCGGACTTCATCAGCCAGTAGCGCATGAATCGGAGTGAGCGTGTGAGATTGAACGAGGCGCCAACAACAGGCGCGCGCGGAAAAGCACCTGAAACAGGCACACAAAAAGAAAAAACGACGACCAAAGAAAAACGGCATCGAACCGAAGTCCGATGCCGTTCCAGATAAGGTCCCCGCCTTAGCCGCTAGGCCGGCATCCTGAACCGAGGGTTCAGAATTGGTCGCAGTTAGCAACACTTCGGGTACATCAGACAGAGTGACGCGCACACCCGTGCTACAAATTTCCGCAACCGTGCACATGGCATTGGTTCAAGGAATATATGACCTTGGCGAACCAGGCAGGGAAGCTAAACCGATGAAGCTACAACACATACCGTTGAACATGTGACCGGTTCGAAACCGGCCCGCTATTGAGTCAACTACTGCTTACTGCATGCTGTACTGCTCAATCACAGTACCTAGCTGTTCGTTCATTTGCTGCATTGTACGCCGGATTTCTTCAGCAGGAAATGCTTCTCCGTGTCGCACGCTGCTTTGCAGCTTAAGCAGTTCCGATGCCAGCGACAGCGCCGCCATCACCGCGATGCGATCGGTGCCGCGCACGTTGCTGCCGCTGCGGATTTTCTTCATCTCCGCGTCGACGCGCGCGACCGCCTCGAGCAGCGCGCCTTCCGTTTCGGGCGAACAGGCGAGACGGTAGGGTACTTCGAGAATCGATACTTCGATCTGCTTGGTGGTCATGCGCTTTCTCCGTGTCGGCTCACGTCGCCTTCCGCTTCCTCGTGTTCGGGCTGGGCGGACTCGAGCAGATCGAGCTGGTTATCCGGTTCGCTGCTTGCGCGTGCGCGCGGCAATTTTTCGAGAATCGCATTCAGGCGCACCTGAGCGTCGTCGATCTTGGCGGACAGCGCGTCGCGTTCCGCTTGCAGTGCATCGCGCTCGGCACGCAATTGCGCGAGTTCGGTGTGCGTGGCTTGTACTTCGGCACGCGTTTGCGCGAGTTGCTCTTCGAGCGCGATCCGCGCTTCGTTGTGGCGCTTGCTGATCGCAATCAGCTTGCCGATGTTCTGGGAGAGTGATTCGAGTTCGGTGAGCATGTGCTGCGTCCTCTAAAGACATCGCATTTTAGCGCGGAATATTACAGGTTCCGACAATTGTCTCGTTTCGAGACGTAACAGCATCGCTTCATGCAGGTTCGTTGCGAGTCGTGTCGTCGACCATAAGATCAAAGACCGGCAATCCATCGGACAATAACCTGCATTCGACAGAACGGATCGCGCTCCGGTTGGCCTTTCTTGACGCCCCGCGAAGCCGCTCCTACACTTCCCGCACTCTGGTGCCCGCGCGCGCTTTTCGGCGCGCGCAGTTAAACGGGAAGCAGGGCGCGCGCGGTGCCAAACCGGATGCGCGAACCTGCGCTGCCCCCGCAACGGTAAACGACCGCATGTGATGTGCTCATGCAGGTCGGTCCTTGTCGCACGGTTGGAAGTTCAATCTGCGAGTGTGCCACTGCGCGTCACGCGTGGGAAGGCGGGATCGATGTGTCGTAGCCCGGATACCGGCCAGAAAAGAGGGACGTCCCCCGCGAAAACGTTAAACATGGGGGGACGCCTCGTGACGCGTCGGCCTGCGGGGAAGCAGGCCGTGCATGCTATCCACAGGAATGTCATCCCATGTTGTCCCCCATCGCCCGCGCGACGCTGCTCGCGTTCGCGAGCCTGCCGCTCGTCGCGCATGCGCAAAGCGCCGAGCCTGTGCCTTCATCGTCCGCTGCGGATGCAAGCACCGCGAACGCCCCAAACGTTGCGGATGCGGCCAATCCCGCTTCCGCCGATGCATCGGGCAACGTGCTCTCGCCGATCGTCGTGACCGCACAACGCGGAGCGCAAGCGTTGCGCGACGCGATCCCGCAGACCACGCAGTTCGATCAGCAGGACATCGCCGACACGACCGCGACCGATCTGCCCGGCCTGCTGCGACTCGCACCCGGCGCGCAAATCTCGCGCACGGGTGGCCCCGGTTCGACCACGAGCCTCTTTCTGCGCGGCGCGTCGTCGACACAATCGCTGCTGCTGATCGACGGCGTGCGCGTCGATTCGGTGAGTCTCGGCTCCTCTCAGCTCGCACAGATTCCGCTCGACCAGGTCGATCACGTCGAAGTCGTGAACGGCAACGTGTCGGCGCTGTACGGCTCGGGCGCGATCGGCGGTGTCGTGCAGGTGTTCACGAAAGACGGCGGCGATCATCCGCCGCGCTTCAATTTTTCGCTCGGCTACGGCAGCTATCACACGCAGACGCAAACGGCCGGCGTGAACGGCGCGCTCGATCAGGACGGTCGCACGACCTTCAACATCTCGCTCGCGCGCACGAAGAACGACGGCTTTTCGTCGCTCGATCCGCTCGAGGCGCCGGGCGCGAATCCGAACGCGAACGGCAATCTGAACGAGAGCATCAGCGCGTCGCTGCGCCACAAGTTCACCGACAAGTGGGATGCGGGTGTCAGCTACTTCCAGTCGAACAACAACAACAGCTACGACAATGCGTACGGCGTGCCAACCGATCTGAACAACCTCTATAGCAAGGTGCGTCAGGTGTCGGTGTTTGCGAACGGCAAGCTGACCGACTGGTGGACCACCCACTTCACGCTCGCCGAGGGCGACGACCGCAGCGTATCGAACACCAATGGCATCTACAACGACCGTTTCGATACCGACAATCGCCAGTACACGTGGCAGAACGATTTCGCGCTCGCCGCGAACCAGAAGCTGCAATTCGGCTACGAACATCTCGACCAGACTCTCGACTCCGACACGTTCGCCGCGCCCGACCGTCACGTCGATTCGGTCTTCGCCGGCTACAGCGCACGCTTCGGCCGCAACCAGATTCAGGCCAACGTACGCCGCGACCAGTACTCCGATTTCGGCGGAGCGAACAGTTACTATCTCGGCTACGGTTTCGACATCACGTCGCGCTGGAAGGTAACCGCAAGCTATTCCGATGCGTTCCGCGCGCCGAGCTTCGACGATCTGTACTATCCGATCAGCGGCAACCCGTCGATCCAGCCGGAGCGCAGTCACTCGGTCGAAGCCGGTTTGCAGTACGCGACCGACGCGCTCGGCGTGATGCGTCTGAACGCATTCCAGACGCGCTATACGAATCTGATCGACTACGTGCAGACGATCCCCGGCATCTATCTCGCGGAGAACGTCGGCCATGCGAAGGTGCAGGGACTCGAAGGATCGTGGAGCGGTCATGTCGGCAAGACCGACGTACGCGCGACATTGACGCTGCAGAACCCGGTCGATCTCGACAGCGGTACCGACCTCGTGCGACGCGCGCGACGCTTCGGGTCGTTCGCGGCGAATCGCAGCATCGGTGGATGGCGGGTTGGGGGCGAGTGGATCGTCAGCGGTCCGCGTCCAGACAGCACCGGCAAGCTCGGCGGTTATGGCATCGTGAATCTATCGGCGCGCTACAACATCACGAAGGCGTGGTACGTCAGCGCGCAAATCGACAATCTGTTCAACAAGGACTATGAGACGGCCTACTCGTATAACTCGCCGCGACGCGGTGCGTATGTCACGCTCGGCTGGCGGCAGCAGTGACGCGCGCGCCGGGTTGGCCGCATGCGTGAGCGCACGCGGATGAGTCGCGCGTCCGGTTCGCTGTCCGCCGCGATGGCAACGCCGCGCCCGATGAACGCGAAACGCGCGGCCGCGATCTGGCTCGGACTCGCGCTCGCCGCCGTCGCGCTGCTCGGCGCGTCGCTGGTGCTCGGCAGCGTGCCGCTCGCGCCGTCGCGCGTGCTTGCGGCGCTCGTGCCAACGCACACGTTCGGCGCCACGGGCAGCGACGATCTCGCCGGCGAAATCGTGCGCACGTTGCGATTGCCGCGCGCGCTCGCAGGCTTCGCGTGCGGCGCGTTGCTCGCGCTCGCCGGCGCGCTGCTTCAGGTGCTGCTGCGCAATCCGCTGGCCGAGCCGTACGTGCTCGGCGTGTCGGGCGGCGCGGCCAGCTTCGCGCTGGTCGCGATGATCGCGGGCGGCGCCTGGTGGATCGTCGATGCGAGCGCGTTCGCGGGTGCGTTCGTGTCGATCCTGCTGGTGCTCGGACTCGCGCGTCGCGAACTGTGGCGCGGCGAGCCGCAGGACACGTCGCCGCGTTTGCTGCTGACCGGCGCGGTGATCGCGGCCGGGTGGGGCGCGATGATCACGCTGCTGCTCAATCTCGCGCCCGATAGCCGTCTGCGCGGCATGCTGTTCTGGCTGACCGGCGACCTCAATGGCGGCGCGCTGCCGTGGACCGCGCTGATCGCGCTCGCGCTCGTGTTGCTCGCGATCGTGCCAGCCGCGCCGCGTCTGAACGTGCTGCTGCGCGGCGACGCAGCCGCGCAAGCGCTCGGCGTCGCGGTAATGCCACTGCGTTTGCGCGTGTACCTGGTCGCGTCGCTGGCGGCAGCCGCGGCGGTGACGACCGCGGGCACGATCGGCTTCGTCGGTCTCGTCGTGCCGCATATGCTGCGGCTCGCGTTCGGCAACGACCAGCGCATGCTGCTGCCGGCGGCTGCACTCGGCGGCGGCGTCGCGGTGATGGGCGCGGATCTGATCGCGCGGACCGTGATTGCGCCCGCGCAATTGCCGGTCGGCGTGATCACGTCGCTGGTCGGCGTGCCGGTGTTCCTGTGGATGCTGCTCAAACGCCGCCGATGATGCAAGCCGAACCCAGCCCCACCTCTTCGATGCTGAGCACGCAGCGCCTGACACTGCGCGCCGGCGCGCGCACCTTGCTCGACGCGTTCACGCACACCTTCAATGCGGGCGAAGTCTGGTGTATCGCCGGGCCGAACGGCGCGGGCAAGACCACCTTGCTGTCGACGCTGGCGGGCCTGTTGCATCCGGCGGCGGGCCATGTCGAACTCGATGGCGTGCGCGTGGCCGACTGGCAGCCGCTGCCGCTCGCACGGCGCCGCGCGCTGATGCCGCAAAGCGCGGCCGATGCGTTCAATGCCAGCGTGCTCGACATCGTGCTGCTGAATCGCTTCCCGCATCTGGGCGGTTGGGGCTGGGAGCGCGATGAAGATCGCGCGGCTGCACAGGCGGCGCTCGAATCGCTCGGCCTCGCGGGCTTTGCGGCGCGCGACGTGCTGTCGCTATCGGGCGGCGAGCGTCAGCGCGTCGCGCTCGCGGCAGTGCTGTGCCAGGACGCGCCGCTGTTGCTGCTCGACGAACCGTTGTCGCATCTCGACCTGCATCACCAGATCGACTGCCTCGAAGCGCTCGTTGCATGGACGCGCGAGCCGGGACGCAGCATAGCGCGCAGTGTGCTGTTCTCCTGCCATGACCTGAACCTCGCGCGCCGCTTCGCGACGCATGCGTTGCTGCTCGACGGCGCGGGCGGCGCGTATGCGGGCCCGGTGCGCGACGTGCTGACGCCCGCGTTGACGAGCCGCGCGTTCGGCTATCCGCTGATTCTGATTCGCGATGGCGAGCACGAGGCGCTGATTCCCGCGCCGCGCGCGCGTCATGAATCGCCTGCCGGTCATGAGGAAAAGTCAGGCTGACTATTAATCCCCTATACCTTGTTTCGATCACAACTATGACTCGCATCCCACTCCCGGCCGGTTTGCCCGAAGTCGCGCCGCTCGATCAGACGCTGCGCGCCGAGCTGCAACGGATCATCGATACGCGCACCAAACCGCCCGGCAGCCTCGGCCGGCTCGAAACGCTCGCGCGCCAGATGGGCCTGATCCAGCGCAGTACTCGTCCTAGCGTGCAGCGGCCCGCGATGATCGTGTTCGCGGGCGATCACGGTATCGCCGCCGAAGGCGTGAGCCCGTATCCGCAAGCGGTGACCGCGCAGATGGTCGCGAACTTCATCGCGGGCGGCGCGGCGATCAATGCGCTCAGCCGCGTCGCCGGTCTCGAACTCGAAGTGGTCAACGCGGGCATCGCGACGCCGCTGCCGTCCACCGACGGACTCGTCGATATTCCGGTCGGGCCCGGCACGCGCAACTTCGCGCACGAAGCCGCGATGACGCAGGCCGAAGCGCTCGCCGCGATGCAGGCAGGCGCCGCGCGCGTGCGTCATCACGCGGCGCTCGGCACTAACGTGATCGGCTTCGGCGAGATGGGCATCGCGAACACGTCGGCGGCCGCGTGTCTGATGAGCCGTCTGTGCGGCGTGCCGATCGACGACTGCGTCGGCCGTGGCACCGGTCTCGACAATGCCGGGCTCGCGAAGAAGCGCAACGTGCTCGCGGCGGCGCTCGCGCGTCATGCGGACGCCAGCGCGCCGCTCGACGTGCTCGCGACCTTCGGCGGCTTCGAAATCGCGATGATGACGGGCGCATTTCTGGCGGCCGCCGAGGCGCGCATGACGATTCTCGTGGATGGTTTCATCGCGACGTCGGCGCTGCTGGTCGCCGATGCGCTCTCGCCCGACGTGCGCGAGTACTGCGTGTTCGCGCATGCGTCGAACGAGGCCGGCCATCGGCGCATGCTCGATCATTTCGGCGCGCAGCCGCTGCTGTCGCTCGACATGCGGCTCGGCGAGGGCACGGGCGCCGCGCTCGCGGTGCCGCTGCTGCGCGCGGCGGCGGCTTTCTTCAACGAGATGGCCAGCTTCGATTCCGCGGGCGTCGCGGATCGCGAACCGTGACGCGCTCGAACCCACGCTTCGCGGCAACGCGAAGCTCGGCCCGCATCGCAGCGAACATGCACTCGAGACGTCCATGAACCCGCTCGCGGAACTGCGCTATTTCTTCACGGCGCTCGGTTACTTCACGCGTGTGCCGGTGCCGCGCTGGGTCGGCTACGAGCCGCATTATATGAACGCGGCGGCGCGCTATTTTCCGCTCGTCGGCGTGCTGGTCGGCGGCGTCAGCGCGCTCGTCTATCTGGCCGCGCTGCGCGTGTTTCCGGCGGGCGTCGCGGTGCTGCTGTCGATGGCCGCGTCGCTGCTCGTGACGGGCGCGTTCCACGAGGACGGTCTGGCCGATTGCGTCGATGCGTTCGGTGGCGCCTATACGCGCGACGATGCGTTGCGCATCATGCACGACTCGCGCATCGGTGCTTTCGGTGCCATCGCGCTCGTGATCGCGTTGGCGATCAAGTGGCAAACGCTCGCCGCGTTGCCGCCGCTTTCCGCCGCAAGTCTGATGGTTGCGGCGCATGGCGCGAGCCGCGCGTGCGCGATCAGTTATCTGGCCACGCTCGACTATGTGCGCGCCGCGGGCAAAGCCAAGCCGGTCGCGCAGCGTCTGAGCGGGCTGGCGCTGCTGTGCGCCGCGCTGTTCGGGCTGCCGTGGCTGCTGTGGCCGAACGGCCCCGGCGCGCCCGACTGGCGTTTCGCCGCGCTCACGTGTGTCGTGCTGTTGGCGCTGCGCTTCGCGATGGGCCGTTATTTCGTCAGACGCATCGGCGGCTATACCGGTGACTGTCTCGGCTTCGCGCAGCAAATCTTCGAATTGAGCATCTATCTGGTGGGGCTTGCATGGATATCGTCCTGATTCGACATCCCGCTGTCGCGCTCGAGGCGGGGGTTTGTTACGGCCATAGTGATGTCGCGTTGGCGGAAAGCGCCGAGGTCACGTCCAATGCGTTGGCGGTCAAGCTCGCGAGCTTGCAGGTGCCGGCGCCGCGCGTGCTGATCACGAGTCCGCTCACGCGCTGCGCCGCGCTCGCGAACGAGATCGCCAACGACTTCGGCTGCGTGGTCAGCCACGACGAGCGTCTGAAGGAGATGGACTTCGGCGAATGGGAAGCGCAGCGCTGGGATACGATCGATCGCGCCCAGCTCGACGACTGGGCCGCCAATTTCGAGCATGCGCGCGCGCATGGCGGCGAGAGCGTCGCGCAATTCGTCGCGCGTGTGCGAGCGTGGTTCGATGCGTTCGCGCTGACGCGCGAGCTGTCGCCCGCGTACGTGGTCACGCACGCGGGGGTGATGCGCGCGATCGCGTCGTGGGTGCTGGAGGTGCCGCTCGCGCGTTGCCTGCAGTGGTCGCTCGATATGCCCGGGATCGTCTGGTTGCGGCGTAACGACGAGACGCTGCAGTGGTCGCTGGTGCGATGGAATGCGTGACCCGCGTGGTCATGCGGAGAACTGAGCGTATTTTTTGCGCGACCCGCGGCGCGTCATGGCGCGGGTTTGTTTGCGCGCGAGCGCGCCAGTTCGAGGTCCTCGCACAGTTGCCGCGCGCCTTGCGCGATGCGCGGCGCGGGGCGATTGATCAGATCGCCGTCGATCGCAAACAGGTTGTCGTTCGCGACGGCCGCGAGACGCGGCCACGCGCGCCATGCGTCGAGTTGCGGCAGCGTCGTGTCGGGCTGCGTCGCGCCGGGCGCCGCCGTGACGATCGCCTGCGGATTCGCCGCGAGCACCGCTTCGGTCGATACGGTCGGCACGAGCGGCTGCAAGTCCGCGAACACGTTGCGGCCGCCGCATAGCGTGATCACGTCGCTGATCATGTGCTCGCCGTTGAGCGTCATCAGCGGCCGGTCCCATACCTGATAAAACACGCTGACTACGGGGCGATTCGCATACCGCGCGCGCAGGCGGCCGATGTCGTCGCGATAGGCGGCCGCCGCCGCGTCCGCGCTCGCGGAGGTGCCTAGCAGCCGGCCGAGCTTCGTCAGCGACACGGCGATATCGTCGAGACGGCGCGGCTCGCTGAAAAAGAGCGGCACGTGCAGCTCGCGCAAGCGCTCGAGCTGACGCTGCGCATTGCCATGCCGCCACACGACGATCAGATCCGGTTTCAGCGCGACGATGCGTTCGAGGTCGAGCGCCTTGTTGTCGCCGACGCGTGGCAGTTGTTTCGCTTCGGGCGGATAGTCGCTGTACGACACCGCGCCGACCATCTTCGGGCCGCCGCCCGCGGCGTACAGCAATTCGGTCACGTGCGGGGCGAGGCTGATCACGCGCTGCGCGGGCGCGGCGAGCATGACGGTCGCGCCGCTGTCGTCGGTGACGGTGATCGCGGCGTGCGCGCTCAGCGCAGTTAGAGCGAGCGCTGCGGCGCTGAACCAAGGGATGAAGTGGCGCGCGGGCGCGGCAAAGCGAGCGGAGCGAGTGAAGCGAGTGAAGCGGGTCATCGGGCGAGGGCGGATCACGAAGCGTTGAACGGCTGGGGTGCGAAGGACGGTGCGCTAACCCGAGCGCGCGGTATCGATCGAATCAACCGCCTGTTGAAGCAGTTGTTCGAAGCGGGTCCATTCGGCCTCATCGCCCGGCAGCCCGAAGCGCACGCTGGCCGATGGCACCCGGGGCGATGGCGGAAAAAGACGCGTCCACACGCCGCGCTGCGCGAGCGCTTCATGCAATGCGGCGGCGCGCGCATCGTCGGTCCATGCGAAAAGCGGCGTGCCGCGAGTCGCGAAACCGTGCGCATGCAACAGCCCGGCAAGCCGTGCGCTTTCGCCGATCAGCCGCTCACGCATCCGCGTTTGCCACGCGGCATCGGCGAACGCGGCGCTCACCGCATGACGCGCGGGACCGCTGACCGTCCACGCGCCCAATCTGTCGCGCAACGCGGCGAGCAAGGCGGGCGCGCCCAGTACGAAGCCGGCGCGCACACCCGCGAGCCCGAAGAACTTGCCGGGCGAGCGCAACACGACGAGCCCGTCCCGCTGCGTCTGCGCCGCCAGCGACGCGACGCGCGCGGCCGGCAGCGTATCGGCGAACGCCTCGTCGACCAGCAGCGTGCCGCCGCGTTCGCGCAGCTGCGCGTGCCAGTTCAGCAGCCTCGCGGCATCGAGATGCGTAGCCGTCGGATTGTTGGGATTGACGATCACGACATGCGTGAGCGCGGCGGGCAGCGTGTCGCGATGCACGTCGAGCGGCGCGACCTCGTGTCCGGCGCGCGCGAACGCGGGCCCGTACTCGCCGTAGGTCAGCGGCGCGATGCCGAGCGTCGCGCGCGGCAGCAACGCGGGCAGCGCGCGAATCGCCGCCTGGCTGCCGGCCACCGGCAGCACATGCGCGGCATCGGGTGCGCCGTAGTAGCGCGCGGCCCGCTCGGCGAAGCCGTCGCCTTCGTCGGGCAAACGACGCCACGCGTCGGCGGGCAGCGGCGGCACCGGATAGCCGTGCGGATTGATGCCGGTGGACAGATCGAGCCACTGTGCGTACGGAATGCCGTAGCGCGCCGCCGCTTCGTGCAGGTTACCGCCGTGTGCGATCGGATCGCCTGCGGCGTGTTCGCGCGCTTGTGTCCGCTCGGTCATGCGCTCATCCCATCGCTACGCGTGTCGTTTCGCTCAGCCATGAAACGGCACGCTCAACAAGGCCAGCACGATCAGTACGGCCAGCCACAGAATCACCGTGCGTTCGACCAGCATCAACGCGGCGCCCACATGACGCGCCTCGGCGCGATGCCCGAAGCCCAGCGTCGGCCGATGCTCGAGCGTGCCGTGATACACGGCGGGGCCGCCGATCAGCACGTTCAGGCTGCCGGCGCCGGACGCCATCACCGGTCCCGCGTTCGGGCTGTCCCAGCGGGGCGCCTGCTCGCGCCAGCAGCGCCATGCGGTCAGCGTGTCGCCGAGCAGCGCGTAGCTGGTGGCGGTCAGCCGCGCGGGAATCCAGTTCAGCACGTCGTCGATGCGCGCGGCGGCCCAGCCGAAGCGCAGAAAGCGCGGCGTGCGATAACCCCACATCGCGTCGAGCGTATTGGCGAGGCGAAAGCCCAGCGCGCCAGGCCCGCCCGCGAGCGCGAACCAGAACAGCGCGCCGAAGATCGCGTCGTTGCCGTTTTCGAGCGCCGATTCGACCGCGGCGCGCGCGAGCGCGGCTTCGTCGGACTGACTGGTGTCGCGCGACACGATCCGCGCGGTCAACTCCCGTGCGGTGGCGAGATCGTGCTGGCCGAGCGCCCTCGAGATCGGCGCGATGTGATCGCGCAGGCTGCGCGCGCCGAGCGCGAACCACAGCAGCGCGACATGCAGCGCGCAGGCCGCGAACAACGGCAGCACGGCGACCAGCCACCACGCGATCAGCACCGGCGGCAGCACCGCGAGCGCCCACGCGAGCAGCCCCTTGAGCCGCAGACGCCGGTCGTGATTGAAGCGCGCCTCGATGCGCGCAGCCCAGTTGCCGAAGCCGACCAGCGGATGCCGGCTGCTTGGCTCGCCGAACCAGCGATCGACGGCGACGCCCGCGACCGCGAGCGTCGCGATCAGCGGCATCGTCAGCGGCGGCATTACGCGCGGCTCGCGCTTTTCAGCGCGAGCGGCAGTCCCGCGACCATCAGCGTGGCCGCGCTGCTCAGTGCGGCGATGCGCTGATTGAGGCGGCCGAGTTCGTCGACGTAAAGACGGGTGGCTTCGCCGAGCGGCACGACCCCGAGCCCGATCTCGTTGCTGACGACGATGATCTTGCCGCGCGCGCCGGCGAGCGCCGCCTCGAACGCGGAGGCCTGCTCGTAGTAGTGCGACAGCGGCGGCGCGGCGCCGTCGGCGGGACACAGCAGGTTGGCGAGCCACAGCGTCAGGCAATCGATCAGCAGACACCGGCCCGGCGCGTCGTGTTGCGCGAGCGCGCCCGCGAGATCGTCGTCCGCTTCGACGAGCCCCCAATGCGCGGGCCGCCGCTCGCGATGATGCGCGATGCGCGCGTTGAATTCGGCGTCGTCGGTGACGCGGGCGGTGGCGATGTAGGTGACGGGGAGGGCGCTGTCGCTGGCGAGCCGCTCGGCATGCGCGCTCTTGCCCGAGCGGGCGCCGCCGAGGACGAAGGTGAGGTCGCGGGGAGTCATGCTCTGATTGTACCGGCGCGATGGGATAATGCCGCTCGATTCCATTGCAACGCCACTGTCCACCTTTCACCTGCACCGCCGTGATCCGAATGCCCATTTCCCCCGACACCCTGCCCGTGCCTCGCGGCACGCTGATGATCCAGGGCACCACGTCCGACGCGGGCAAGAGCACGCTGGTCGCGGGACTGTGCCGCCTCGCGCGGCGCGCGGGCGCGCGCGTCGCGCCGTTCAAGCCGCAGAACATGGCGCTGAACAGCGCGGTCACCGTCGACGGCGGCGAGATCGGCCGCGCACAGGCATTGCAGGCGCTCGCCGCGGGCATCGACGCGCACACCGATCTGAACCCGGTGCTGCTGAAGCCGACCAGCGATCGCGGCGCGCAGGTGATCATTCACGGCAAGGCGCGCATCAATCTCGACGCGCGCGCGTATCACGACTACAAGCCGGTCGCGTTCGAGGCGGTGCTGGAGTCGTATGCGCGGCTGCGCGCGGCGTACGACACGATTTTCGTCGAAGGCGCGGGCAGTCCGGCCGAGATCAATCTGCGCGAGCGCGACATCGCGAACATGGGTTTCGCGGAGGCGGTCGATTGCCCGGTCGTGCTGGTCGCCGACATCGACCGCGGCGGCGTATTCGCGCATCTGACCGGCACGCTCGCGTGTCTGTCCGACAGCGAGCAGGCGCGGGTGCGCGGTTTCATCATCAACCGCTTTCGCGGCGACATCGGTTTGCTGAAGCCCGGGCTCGACTGGCTGGAAGCGAAGACCGGCAAGCCGGTGCTCGGGGTCGTGCCGTATCTGCACGGCCTGACGCTCGACGCCGAGGACATGCTGCCGCCCGAACTGCGCGCGGCGGCGAGCGGGGGATCGCGCCGGCTGCTGCGCGTGGTCGTGCCGGTGCTGCCGCACATCAGCAACCACACCGACTTCGACGCGTTGCGCGCGCATCCGCAGGTCGATTTTCACTATGTGCGCGCGGGTACGCCGCCGCCGGCCGCCGATCTGATCATCCTGCCGGGCTCGAAGAACGTGCCGGACGACCTCGCGTTTCTGCGCGCGCGGGGCTGGGGCGACGTGCTCGCGCGGCATCTGCGCTATGGCGGCCGGGTGATCGGCATTTGCGGCGGCATGCAGATGCTGGGCCGCGAGATCGCCGATCCGCATGGCGTCGAAGGCGCGCCCGGCACCTTTGCGGGCTTCGGTTGGCTCGACTATGCGACGGTGCTCACGCGCGACAAGACGCTGAAGAACGTGAGCGGGCGCCTCGCGCTGCCCGGCGCACCGGACGTCGCCGGCTACGAGATTCATATGGGCGAGACGCGCGGACCGGCATTGGATACGCCGGCGCTGCGGCTCGACCGTGCTGGTCCGCGCGAGGGCGGCGCGGACTTCGGGCGTCCCGATGGCGCGTTGTCCGCCGACGGCCAGATTCTCGCGACCTATGTGCATGGCCTGTTCGACACGCCCACCGCGTGCGCGGCGCTGCTCGCGTGGGCGGGGTTGAGCGATGCCGAAGCGGTGGACTATCCGGCGTTGCGCGAGGCGTCGCTGGAGCGACTGGCCGACACGCTCGCCGAGCACGTCGATATGCGCGGGCTGTTCGCGGCGCTGGGGTGACGCTTTGCGCCGACCTTTTCGATCGGATCGAAAGCCATTGCTGCGCGGGCGGGTCGCTTAGTACAACACCATCTGCGTGCAACGAAACAGTGCGATGGTCTTACCATCGGGACCAGTGACCGTCGCGTCCCAGACCTGCGTGCTGCGCCCAAGGTGCACACTCTTCGCGACCGCGCGGATCGTGCCCTGCGTCGCGGTGCCGAGGAAGTTGCTCTTCAGCTCGACCGTCGTGAAATTGCGCGAATTTTCGGGCAGATGCGCGATGCACGCGTAGCCGCAGGCGGTGTCGGCGAGGCCGATCACGGTGGCCGCGTGCAGGAAGCCGTTCGGCGCGAGCAGTTCCTCGCGCACGGTCAGTTCGGCGATCAGCGTGCCTTGGTCCACGGTCAGCACGCGCAGGCCCAGCAGGTCCGGCAGCGTGCCCTTCTGGCGCTCCTGCAGGCGTTCGACGGTGTATTCCGGGCGCAGTTTGCTCATGAGATTTCAGGTCCTTGTCGATAAAAACGGCGGTTTGCGGCGGCCGTTTCGCGATGCGGGGGTTTCGGCCGCGCGGGATTTGTCGATATTATCAACGGCTGAACCGGTGGGCGTACCTGGAAGCCGAACTTCGAACGGCAGCGTTCATGGAGCCCGCCGGCGCCGGTTACAGCGGATCGGCGGGTACGGAGCAATAGCGCGGCAAACCGGCTGGCAGCGGTCCAGCCTTCTTTCCGGGAGATTTCATGTCGGTGATCGTGGTGGCGAATCCGAAGGGCGGCGTGGGCAAGAGCACGCTATCGACCAATCTGGCCGGCTATTTCGCCGCGGAGGGCGAATGGGTCGCGCTGGCCGACCTCGACAAGCAGCACTCCGCGCATGCGTGGCTCGAATTGCGGCCCTCCACGCTGCCGACCATCGAAACCTGGGAGGTCAATCCCGACACGCCGGCCAAGCCGCCGAAAGGCCTCGAGCACGCGGTCGTCGACACGCCGGCCGGCCTGCATGGCAATCGCATGAACATTGCGCTCGATCTCGCCGACAAGGTGATCGTGCCGCTCCAGCCGTCGATGTTCGATATTCTCGCGACCCAGGAATTTCTCGAGCGGCTCGCGAAGGAAAAGGCGGTCAGGAAGGGCGCGATCGAGATCGGCGTGGTCGGCATGCGCGTCGATGCACGCACGCGCTCGGCCGAGCAGCTGCATCGCTTCGTCGAGGGATTGAAGCTGCCGGTGCTCGGCTTTCTGCGCGACACGCAGAACTACGTGCAGCTCGCGGCGCACGGCCTGACGCTGTGGGATGTCGCGAAAAGTCGCGTGGAGAAGGATCTCGAGCAGTGGCAGCCGATCGTCGAGTGGACGAACGGCATGGGAAAGAAGGGCTGAGGCGGGGGGGCTGCCCGCCATCAGTGAAGCATCGAGCTGAGGCCTCGCTCAGCTCCAGGCCTGCGTGGGCACGTGGTCGCGGCTGCCCTTGATCTTGTTGTTTTCATCGACGAACACGAGGTCCGGCTTCCAGCCCGCCTTCAGCTCCGCCTCGTCGACCACCGCGAACGCCGCGATGATGACCAGATCGCCGAGCTGCGCGCGACGCGCGGCCGAGCCGTTCAGCGAAATCATGCCGCTGCCGCGCTCACCCTTGATTGCGTAGGTCGAGAAGCGCTCGCCGTTGTTGATGTTCCAGATGTCGATGCGCTCGTTTTCGACGATGTTCGCCGCTTCCAGCAGGTCTTCGTCGATCGCGCACGAGCCCTCGTAGTGGAGCTCGCAGTGCGTGACCGCGACGCGGTGAATCTTCGACTTCAGCATATTGCGTTGCATGATCAATCCAATCCTGTGTGACCGCGCAGTGTAACTGTGTTTGCGCGGGCGGGTGCGGCGTCAGATTTCGAGGTTGTCGATGAGCCGGGTCGCGCCGAGCTTCGCGGCGGCCAGCACGACGAGCGGTGCGTTGGCGTCCTGCGCGCCGGGCGCGATCAGGTTCGAGCGCTTGCGGATCGCGATGTAATCGGGATTCCAGCCGCGCGCCGCGAGCGTCGCTTTGGCCGACTCCTCGAGCTTCGCGAAGTCGCGCTCGCCCGCGAGCACCGCGTCGCGCACCCGATTGAGTTCGGCGGCCAGCATCGGCGCCTCGGCGCGCTCGGCGGCCGAAAGGTAGCGGTTGCGCGAGCTGAGCGCGAGGCCGTCGGTGTCGCGCACGGTTTCGGCGGCGACGATGTCGGTCGGCAGCGCGAATTGGTGGCACATCTGGCGCACGATCATCAGCTGCTGATAATCCTTCTTGCCGAACACCGCGACGCGCGGCTGTACGCACGACATCAGCTTCATCACCACGGTACAGACGCCGTGGAAGAAGCCGGGGCGGAATTCACCCTCGAGGATGTCGCCGAGATCGTGCGGCGGATGGACGCGATACTCCTGCGGCTCCGGATACATGTCCTTTTCGGTCGGCGCGAACAGCACGTAGACGCCTTCCTTCTGCAGCTTTTCGATGTCGGCTTCGAGCGTGCGCGGATATTTGTCGAAATCCTCGTTCGGGCCGAATTGCAGGCGATTGACGAAAATGCTCGCCACGACCGGATCGCCGTGCTGGCGCGCGAGGCGCATCAGCGACAGATGGCCCTCGTGGAGGTTGCCCATCGTCGGCACAAAGGCCGTGCGATTCTGGCCGCGCAACTGGTCGCGCAATTCATGGATCGAGCTGATGACTTTCATGATCGGACAGGGATAGGCTCGCGCGGCGCGCGATCCGGTTGGCGCGACACCTGGCGGAATAGCGCGGGTCATCGCCTCGCCGGCAAATGACGGGTTCGGAGCGCGGATTGTAGTGGATTTGGGCAGCGTGCGCACCGAATCGCGGCGGCTGCTCGGAGCAACGCGCCGCGCGCTTGTCGCGCGGTTCCCGCTGAGGCCCGCCAGGCTTCGCTGCGAGGGTTCCTAACGATTTTCCCGCGGTTGCGGCCCCGATCCGACCGTTGAGCGGCTGTCTTTCCGCACTCAGGCCGGCAGATACGCCAGTCGCACGTAAATCGGCGCGAACGGCTCCGCCTGAGTGATTTCGACGAGTGATTCACGGCACAGCTCGAGCACGGCGATGAAGTTCACGACGACCACCGGCACACCGCGGCTCGTGTCGAACAGATCGGAAAACTCGATGAAGCGCGCGTTCTGCAACTGCCGCAGGATCAGGCTCATGTGCTCGCGCACCGACAGTTCCTCGCGCGAAATCTTGTGATGCTGGACCAGCTTCGCACGCTTGATCACGTCGGCCCACGCGGCGCGCAGGTCGTCGCTGTTCACGTCTGGAAAACGCGGCGTGACGCTCTGCTCGATATAGACCTCGGCGCGCAGGAAATCGCGCCCGAGCTGCGGCAATTGGTCGATGCGTTGCGCGGCGAGCTTGATCTGCTCGTATTCGAGCAGGCGGCGCACGAGTTCGGCGCGTGGGTCTTCGGCTTCCTCGCCGGTGTCGGCCTTCTTGACCGGCAGCAGCATGCGCGACTTGATCTCGATCAGCATCGCGGCCATCAGCAGGTACTCGGACGCGAGTTCGAGATTGGTCTTGCGCAGTTGCTCGACGTAGCCGAGATATTGCTCGGTGACATCCGCCATCGGGATGTCGAGCACGTTGAAGTTCTGCTTGCGGATCAGGTACAGCAGCAGGTCGAGCGGCCCCTCGAAGGTCTCGAGGAACACCTCGAGCGCGTCCGGCGGGATGTACAGGTCGTTCGGCAGCTTGAACAGCGGCTCGCCGTACAGACGCGCGAAAGCGACGCCGTCGACCGTGTCGGGCGTCGAATCGGTAGCGGGCGTGGCAAGCGCGGTGTCGGACGGTGCCGGCGCTGGGCCGCGAACCGGGCCGTGTATCGGGCCGTGAACTGGGCCGTGAAGCGGGCCGTGAAGCGGACCATGCACCTCGTCAGCGTGACTCATCGTCGGCGTGACTGGAGCGCTTAGAAGTTCTGGTAGTACGAGTATGGCGTCTGCTGCACGCGCGAAGCTTTCTGCTCGGCGCGCTCTTCCAGATCGATCGGCTGTTTGTCCCACAGCAGTGCGCGGCCTTTGCGTTGCTCGGCCTCCAGATTGGGCTTCTGTTGCTTGAGCTGGTTCAGGAACTGGGTGATGTCCGATTGATACATGGCTCGACGTCCGTGGTGGGTAAGGTGGCGGCTCTCGGTCTGGCCGCTGCGCGGTGCCGCGAGGAGGGCGCCGTCGTCCGCGATTTTACCGCATGCGCCGCGCGCGGTCGAAAATCGCCGCAAGCCGTCTATTTTCGAGATGAAGCGCGGGGCGCCGCCAAGGGCACGACAGGGGCCGATTAGGGTCGCATTGTGGTCAAATAGCATGCCTCGATCGCGCAGCGCGGCCGGGGCGCGAGAATTCACTCATTGAGGCCGGAGGTCCTGTTTGGCGGGAGGTACGATCGACAAGCCGCGTGTGTGGCGCGGCGCAACCGGTCAGACGCGAGGGCGCGCGCGTGAGCGCGAGTCGCTCGCGCGGTGCTGGCTGCGCGTGTCGCTCGCCTTCGGCCTCCTGATGATGCTGCTCGCCGGGGGCGAGGCCTGCGCGGCGAGCAAGGCGCCGAGCTACAAGGTCGAGGTGGTCGCCGAGCCGCGCGCGCTGCGCCGGCTCCTCGAACAGAACCTCGATATCTCGCGTTTCGCGAAGCGCCCCGACGTCACCGACGACCAGTTCTCGTTCCTGATCACCGCGACGCCGCAGCAGGTGCGCGATCTCGCCGCGACGCAGGGCTATTTCTCC
Source organism: Paraburkholderia youngii (assembly GCF_013366925.1). Lineage (NCBI taxonomy): Bacteria > Pseudomonadati > Pseudomonadota > Betaproteobacteria > Burkholderiales > Burkholderiaceae > Paraburkholderia > Paraburkholderia youngii. The sequence continues at coordinate 5,625,566 of NZ_JAALDK010000001.1, read as the reverse complement.
CCGCTCGTCAGCACCGACGTGCGCACAGTCGACAACATGCGCCAGGTCACTGTGCGCGTCGAGCCGGGTCCACAGACCAAAGTCACGTCGGTCGATCTGTCGTTTCGCGGCGCGGTGCTGACCGAAGACCCGTCGCGCGAAAACGCAACGCGCTTCGCGTTCTCGCTGCACGAGGGCCAACCGTTCTCGCAGGGCGACTGGGACGACGCGAAGAACGCGTCGCTGCGCGAGCTGCAATCGCGCCGCTACCTCGCCGCGAAGATCTACCACTCCGAGGCGCTGATCGATCCGCGCACGCACACCGCGAAGCTGTCGGTGATCTACGACAGCGGGCCGACTTTCACGATGGGCCAGCTCGACGTGCAGGGCACCAGGCGCTATCCGGAACGCATCGTCCATAACGTCAATCCGATCTCGCCGGGCGACATCTACGACACGCGCACCGTCGCCGAGCTGCAGCGGCAACTGCAGAACACCCCGTACTTCGCGAGCGTGGCGATCGACCTCGACAACGACCCCAGCAAGCCGCTCGACACGCCGGTGCACGTGAAGGTGTCGGAGTTTCCGTATCACAGCTTCCGCGGCGGCGTAGGCTATTCGACCGACAACGGTCCGCTCGTGCAGGGCGGCTACACGTATCTGAACACGTTCGGCGCGGCGTGGCCGTTCACCGTCGAGGGCCGCGCCGACCAGACGCAGCAGTACGGCCAGGTCCAGCTATCGATGCCGCCGGGCCTGCACGGCTGGACCAATAGCGTGCTCGCGTCGTACACGACCACCGACGTCTCCGACACGCGCATCTACAGCATCCGCGGCGGCGTGCAGCGCTCGCGCACGTCGCAGTTTCTCGACTACAGCTATTCGCTGCTGTTCTACGACGATAAGCTCGACCAGAACGCCGCGCCGCCGACTCGCGCGCACGCGCTGGTGCCGGGGTGGTCGTGGACGCGGCGCGACACCGATGACCCGCTGTTCCCGCGCCGTGGCAACCTGATCCACGTCGAGGCGGGCTTCGCGGTCAAGGGAGTGCTCGCCGACCAGTCGTTCATCCGCGGCTACGCGCGCGGCCAGCAGTATTTCCCGATTGGCGACAACGACATCGTGCTGATCCGCGCCGAACTCGGCGGCGTCTTCACGAGCGGCAGCTCGAGCGGCATTCCGGCGTCGCTGCTGTTCCGCGCGGGCGGTTCGAACTCGGTGCGCGGCTACGGCTTCCAGAGCATCGGTAACAACGTTGCCGGCTCGGTCCTGCCCACCAAATACCTGGTGACGAGCGCGGCCGAATACCAGCACTGGTTCTCGCGCAACTGGGGCGGGGCCGTGTTCTTCGACATCGGCACCGCCACCGACACCTGGGGCGAGAAAATTTTCTATCCGGGCGCCGGCGTCGGCGCGCGCTGGCGCAGCCCGGTCGGCCCGGTCAATCTCGATGTCGCTTACGGAATCCGCGACAACCGGGTGCGGCCGTATATCACGCTCGGCATCGCGTTCTGACGTTTGACGACATCCCGCCACCTTATTTGCCATCGTATTCACGCATGACCACCGACGTCACCGACCCGCCCAACGCGCAGCCGCCCGGCGCCACGCCGCCAGGACCGCCGGACGGGCAGCTGCCGCCCGACACGCCGCCGCCGAAGCGGCGCTGGGGCCGGCTGCTGCTGAAGACGATCGCGGGCACGGTGATCATGCTGGTGCTGCTCGCCGTACTCGCGGTCGGCCTGTTGTACGGCGCGCTGACGACCGAACGCGGTACCGCGTATGCGTGGCACGCGGCCGTGAAGCTGCTGGGCGGCCGGCTCGCCGGCACGCTCGACGGCGGCACGCTCGCGCAGGGCGTGCAACTGCGCGACGTGCGCTGGCGCAGCCTCGACGGCAACGGCACCGACATCCAGATCGACCGCGTCGCGGGCAGTTGGGCGCTCGCGCGCGAGCCGTGGCGGTTCACCATCGATTACCTGCACGTCGGCACGATCGAGGCGCGCGTGGGACCGTCGTCGCCGAGCAGCAACGAGCCGATGAAACTGCCGCAAGATCTGCAATTGCCGATGCAGCTGGAGATCCGCGACGTGCGGGTCGAGCGGCTGCTGCTGCACCAGGGCGCGTCGACGACGGAGCTGTCGAGCTTCGCGTTTCATGGACGCAGCGACGGGCGTCATCACGAGGCCGCGATCGACCGGCTCGAGACGCCGTTCGGGGCGCTGACGGCAGCGGCGAAACTCGATGGCGTGCAACCGTTCCCGCTCAGCGGCGAAGTCGGTTATTCGGGCAAGGTCCGCGATGAAGCGGTGCAGGTCGCAGGTCACCTGAGCGGCACGCTCGAGCAACTGGTCGCCGAGCTCGATGCGAGCGGCATCAAGCTCGCCGGCCACGCGCGGGTCGAAGCGGCGCCGTTTGCCGCGGTGCCGTTGCAGCGCGCGACGCTGAGCTTCGATCATGTGAATCCGCAGGCCTTCGCGCCCGGTGCGCCGTTGGCCGATCTGGCGGTGCGCGCGGAGTTGCAGCCGGTGGAGTCCGGCGCGGCCAGCACAGCCAACGCAGCGAGCGCGGCCAGCGCGGCCGAACCGTCGGCCGCCAGCCATCCGCACCACGTGTTCGGCGGCCATCACGCGCCGGTCGAACCGGCGGCGGGTTTCGCCGTCGCCGGCCATATCTCGATCGTCAACGCGAAACCCGGCGCAATCGACCAGAAACTGCTGCCGCTGATCGACGCGAACGCCGACGTGCGGCTCGACGCCCACACGCAGAGCATCGCCAACCTGAACGTGCGGCTCGTGCGCAACGCGACGCTCACCGGCGGCGGCACGCTGAGCGGCCGGCACGGCCAGCTCGATCTGAACGTCGCGCGGCTAGACCTGAACGCGCTGCAGGCGACCGTGCGGCCGACGCAACTGTCCGGCCCGATCGGCATCCGCCTGAACGACGACATCCAGAGTCTGACGCTCGATCTCGCCGACCCCGCCGCCGCGCTGCGCGCGCAGGGCAAGATCACCTTCGACCCCGCACGCATCAGCTTCAACGACGTGCGCGTCACGTCGGGCCGCGGCCGCATCGATCTATCGGGCGCGCTGAAGCACGATGCGAACTCGACCTACAACCTGAAGGCGCAACTGACCGATTTCGATCCGCTGTCGCTGACCTCGCAGATGCCGGCGCGCACGCCCGTCACGAGTTCCGGCGCGCCCGCCGCGAGCGGCGCGCGGAGCGAGCGGCAAGCGCAGGCCGCGGCGCTCGCGGGCAGCACCGCTGGCGCGAAGAGCGCGGCGCCCGGCGACCAGGCCGCGGCCATCGCGAAGAACACCGCGCAGGCCGCGGTGCAGACCGAAGTGCTCGAGCGCAGGACACCTGCGCCCGCGCCCGCGCATCGCGCAGCCGGGCGCGCGGCCCCGCGCCCGGCCACACCCGCGCGCAGGATCGAGGCGCGCGTAACGGCCACGATCACCGCGGCCGGTGTGCTCGCGCCGGTCTTCACGACGCGCGCCGAATTCACGCTCGGCCCGAGCGTCTACAACGATCTGCCGCTGACGGGCGGCGGCATGATCCAGTTGGCCGGCTCGCGAATCCTGCCGAGCCGCGCGAATCTTTCCGTAGCGGGCAATCAGGTCAATCTGCAAGGCAGCTTCGGCGCGGCCGGCGACCGGCTGCGCTTCGCCATCGACGCGCCGCAGCTCGATCGGCTCGGCTTCGGCCTCGCGGGTGCGGTCGCCGCTGACGGCGACGTGACCGGCTCGTTCGCGCATCCGAACGTGACGCTGAATTACAAGGCCGACAGCGTCGTATTCGCGAGCAACCGCGTCGGCCACGCACAAGGCCATGCCGAGTTGCGCGACGGCGCGAACGGCGCGCTCGCGTTCACGACCGACGCGCGCAATGTGAGCGCGCGCGGCGTGGACCTCGCCGCGCTGACCGCCCGCCTGTCCGGCACGCGCGCGAATCACACGCTCGAAGCCGCCGCGACCGGCAAGCTGCAGGACCGTCCGCTTGACCTGACGCTCGCCGCCAACGGCAAGCTGACCGACACGCGCGACGGCTCGCGCTGGGACGGCACCGTCACGCGTCTGCAGAATCGCGGTACGCCGGCGCTCAATCTCGAATCACCGCTCGCGGTCAGTGCCGGGCCGGGCCACCTGACGCTCGGCGCGACGCGCCTGACGATTGAAGGCTCGGTGCTGGCCCTGAAGTCGTTCGCGTTCGATCACGGCCGCATCCAGTCGACTGGCAGCCTGACCGATGTGTCGCTCGCGCACTTGCAGGAGCTGCGTCGCCAGATCACCGGCGAGCCGCCCGCCGTGCGCACCGACCTCGTGTTCGACGGCGACTGGGACTTCTCGCTCGGCGCGACGGCCAGCGGCCACATCGAGCTGCGCCGGCGCAGCGGCGACGTGACGGTCGAAATCGGCCGCGGGCTCGCGTCGATGGGCATTGGCGCGATTCGCGCGCGCGCCGAATTCACTGGCGGCGACCGGCTCAACGCGACGGTGCATGCGCAGGCGAGCCGCATCGGCGTGATCGATGCCGACGCGCACACGCCGCTTGTGCTGCGCGACGGCATGTTGACCGTCGATCCGCAGAGCGCGCTGTCGGGCAACGTCAACGCGAACGTGCCGTCGCTGCGCACGACGGGCGGCCTGCTCGGCCCGAGCTACCTGCTCGACGGCCGTCTCGCGCTGCAACTCGCGCTCGGCGGCACGGTCGCGAAGCCGAACGTGACCGGCTCGCTGACCGGCGACGGTCTGTCCGCGACGGTGGTGAGCCAGGGCGTGCAACTGAAGGACGGCGTCGTGCGCATCGCGCTGTCGCAGAACACGGTGGACTTCCAGCAGGTCGAGTTCCACGGCGCGAGCGGCACGCTGCGCGCGACCGGCCGCGTGCGCCTCGACAGCGCGGAGCCCGACATGACCGCGAGCATCGTCGCGGACAAGCTCGATGTGTTCGCGTCGCCGGACCGCCATCTGTCGCTGTCGGGCAGCGCGAACATCTCGAACGGCGGCGTGGAGCGCGGCCCTGTGATCGACGGCAAGTTCGTGGTCGACCGCGCGCTGTTCGATTTGCCCGAGCAGGCCGCGCCGAGCCTCGGCGACGACGTCGTGATCATCCGCCCGGACGGCACGCGCTCGGGCGGCCGGCCGCGTCCGACCGAAGGCGGCCAGCAACCGGCGAGCCCGTTCGCGCCACGCGCGAACATCGAGATCGGCCTCGGCAACGACTTCCGCTTCCGCGGCAAGGGCGCCGATCTCGGCCTCGCCGGTACGATCACCGCGACGAGCGCGCCGAATACGCCGCTGCGCGCGGTCGGCAACGTGCGCGTCACGCCGGGTTCGACCTACACCGCATTCGGCCGCAAGCTCACGATCGAGAACGGCTTCTTCACGTTCAACGGTCCGGTCACGAATCCGGGCATCAATATCCTCGCGATGCGCCGCAACCAGCAGGTCGAGGCCGGCGTGCAGGTTACCGGCACGCTGCAGGCGCCGGTCGCGCGGCTCGTGTCGGAACCGAGCGTGCCGGACAACGAAAAGCTGTCGTGGCTGCTGTTCGGCCACGGCACCGACCAGGGCAACAACCTCGGCCAGCAGAGCACGATGACGACCGCGCTCGCGCTGCTCGGCAGTGCGACGGGCGCGCGGATCGCGCAGACCGTCGGGCTCGACGAGTTTTCGATCGGCCGCAGCGATGTCGGTCTGACCGATCCGCAAGTCGTGATGGTGTCGAAGGCGATCAACGAGTGGCTCGTGATCGGCTACGAGCAGGGGCTGCAGTCGGCCAGCAATGCGATCAAGGCGACGATCAATCTGACGCGGTACTGGTCGCTGGTCGTCTACGGCGGCACGTTCTATGGCGCCGACGTACTCTACACGCGGCGCTTCGATCGGATCGCGTGGTGATGAGGCCAGCCTAAAAAAAACGGCACGCCTGGAAGCGTGCCGTTCTCGTCAAATCTGCGTGCTGCGAGGTGGGTCGGGGCGCCCGAAAGCGCCGCGCGTTACTTCACGCGCATGCCGGGCTTCGCGCCGCTATGCGGCTCGAGCACGTAGAGGCCCGGTTCGGCCTTCTCGTCCGCGGCCGAGGCCGCCAGCACCATGCCTTCGGACATGCCGAACTTCATCTTGCGCGGCGCGAGGTTCGCGACCATTACGGTCAGCTTGCCGATCAGCTGCTCCGGCTGATACGCGGACTTGATGCCCGAGAACACGTTGCGGGTATTCTCTTCGCCGACGTCGAGCGTCAGTTGCAGCAGCTTGTCCGAGCCTTCCACCGCCTTGCAGTCGACGATCTTCGCGATGCGCAGATCGACTTTCGCGAAGTCGTCGATCGAGATGATGCCGGACTCTTCTTCCTTCGCGGCGGCGGCGGCCTTGGCGTGGGCCTTCGCCTTCGCCTTCGCGTCGGCCGCCGCCGCTTCCGGCGTGGCCTGCAGCGACTCGCGATTGGCCGCGAGCAGCGCCTCGATCTGCTTCGGATCGACGCGCGTCATCAGATGCTTGTACGCGTTGATCGGGCGCGCCGAGCTGAGCGGCACGGTGGCGTCGGCCCACACGAGCGGCTCGATGCCGAGGAACGCCTCGACCGCTTCGGCCAGCTTCGGCAGCACCGGCTTCAGCGCGAGCGACAGCAGGCGGAACGCCTCGATGCTGACGCTGCAGGTCTCGTGCAGCGCGACCGCGTTGGCCGGGTCTTTCGCCTGATCCCACGGCTTCGCGGTATCGACGTACGCGTTGACCGCGTCGGCGAGCTCCATGGTTTGACGCAGCGCGCGGCTGTACTCGCGTGCCTCGTAGTGCGCGGCGATCTGCGGCAGCGCCGCGCGCAGCGTGCCGAGCAGCGGATGGTGCATCGCGCTGTCCTGCACGCGGCCGTCGAAACGCTTGATCAGGAAGCCGGCCGCGCGGCTCGCGATGTTCACGTACTTGCCGACCAGATCGCTGTTCACGCGCGCCTGGAAGTCGTCCAGATTCAGGTCGAGGTCTTCCATCGTGCTGTTCAGCTTGGCCGCGAAATAGTAGCGCAGCCATTCCGGATTCAGGCCGGTGTCGATCACGCTTTGCGCGGTGATGAAGGTGCCGCGCGACTTGGACATCTTCGCGCCGTCGACGGTCAGAAAGCCGTGCGCGAACACGTTGGTCGGCGTGCGATGGCCCGAGAATTCGAGCATCGCGGGCCAGAACAGCGTGTGGAAATACAGGATGTCCTTGCCGATGAAGTGGTACTGCTCGGCCGTCGAGCCCTGGCGGACCCACGCGTCGAAATCGAGGCCGCGCTTTTCGGCGAGGTTCTTGAAGCTCGCGTAGTAACCGACCGGTGCGTCCAGCCACACGTAGAAATATTTGCCGGGTGCGCCCGGAATCTCGAAGCCGAAGTACGGCGCGTCGCGCGAGATGTCCCAGTCGGCGAGCTTGGCTTCGCCGGCCTCGCCGAGCCATTCACGCATCTTGTTGGTGGCTTCCGGCTGCGCAAGGCCGCCGACCCATGCGCGCAGGAAGTTCTCGCAGCGCGGATCGGACAGGCGGAAGAAGTAGTGCGTCGAGGTCTTGCGGATCGGCGTCGCGCCCGAGACGACCGAGTACGGATTGACGAGCTCGGTGGGCTGGTAGGTCGAGCCGCAGACTTCGCAGCTGTCGCCGTATTGGTCTTTGGCGCCGCATTTCGGGCACTCGCCCTTGATGAACCGGTCCGGCAGGAACATTTCCTTGACCGGGTCGTACGCCTGTTCGATCTCGCGAGCGTCGATCAGCCCCGCTTCCTTCAGCGCGAGGTAGACGTTTTCGCTGAGCACGCGGTTTTCGTCGGAATCGGTCGAGTAATAGTTGTCGAACGAAATGCCGAAGCTGTCGAAGTCGCGCTTGTGCTCCAGCCACACGCGATCGATCAGCTGTTTCGGCGTCAGTCCTTCTTTTTCCGCGCGCAGCATGACCGGCGTGCCGTGCGTGTCGTCGGCGCCGACGTAGTAGACCTCGTGGCCGTGCATTCGCAGCGCCCGGACCCAGATGTCCGTCTGGATATATTCGACCAGATGGCCGATATGAATCTGCCCGTTCGCATACGGAAGGGCCGACGTGACGAGAATCTGACGGCGGCCGGACGGCGCGCCTGCGGGGAGGTCGGTGGCGGGTGCTGACATAAGGATCGGGGTGCCTGCGGTGGGACGAAACGATGATTTTAGCAGGGCGCACGCCGCACGCGGGCTGGGACGCGGCGGGCTGGACGAGCGGAGCGGAAGGGGATCGGCGCCGTGGTGAGGGACAACCGGGGCGACGCCCGCGAGCGAAATGCAAAACCGCGCGGGCAAAAAAAACCGGGGTCGATAAACCCCGGAGCAACAACGACAAGAGGAGAATGGTGACGTGATGGCTTCGCCAGTCACGTACCGTAAAGAGAGACCGCGGATTTTCCGTAGAGTTCGAAATTTTTTTCGATTTGCCGGCAAACCGGTCGGGCGGCTCGTTCCGCCGGCCAGCCGGGCTCGTGTGGCCGCAACACCCGGCCGGCCCGGCGGCGCTTTCTCCTTTTGACTTGCCCTTATTGCGTTGCGTGCTGGGCGGTGGCCCGCAGGTAGATCTCGACGCGACGGTTCGCCGCACGACCGGCTTCGGTGTTGTTGTCGGCGATCGGCTGGTTCGGGCCCATGCCGGTGGCCGACAGGCGCTGCGGCGCGATACCGCGTTGCGTCAGATAGCCGGTCACGCTCTGCGCGCGGTTGACCGACAGCGTCTGGTTGTATTGCAGCGAGCCGGTGTTGTCCGTATGGCCAACGACCGATGCGACGACTTCCGGATTCTGCTGCAGCGTCTGCGCGAGCTGGTCGAGCACCGGCGCGAACGTCGGCTTGATCGCGTAGCTGCTGGTGTCGAACGTGACCGAACTCGGGATGTTCAGCTTCAGCGAGCCGTCCGGCTGCTCGGTGATCTGCGTGCCGGTGCCCTTGGTCGCGCCCGACATGCGGTTGCGGATGTTGTCCCAGTTGTAGCCGGTGATGCCGCCCACCGCCGCGCCGGTGGCCGCGCCGATCGCCGCGCCCTTGCCGCCGCCGAAGATTGCGCCGAGCGCGGCGCCGGCACCGGCGCCGACGCCGGTGCCGACTGCTGTGTTGGTGCCCTGTTGGGTCGCGCAGCCGGCAATCAGTGAGCCGGCCACGGCGAATACGGCCACGCGAGTCATGATTCTTGCATTCATTTTGGTTTCCTTTCGAGTGCGAATAAACCAGCGGGTAGCGGTCAGTCTATGCAGTGAACATTACGGCAATGCAGCGACCACTCAGAAGGGTTCGGGAACGATTTCTGCGCCTTGCTTCGCGCGGTCCTACACCGAAGCAGGGTCTTCGGGCACCGTCTGCCGTCCGACACTACAATAATGCCTGAAACACGCAGCGGTGCGACCCTACGGCGTCCCGCGTGCCCCGAAGGGTGCCCGGCACGTAAGATTTTCGCAATGCCGCATAACAATTTCTTGCAAATTCCGCCGCGTGCGCGATTCGTCCATCTCGCCACGCCGCACCTCTTCCCCACGGAGTATCAATGAGTATCGATCGGGCTTTGGTCGACGCCGCTGTCGCGGCCGTCACTGACCCCAACACGGGCGCGCCGTACGCGGCCGCGAAGAGCATCCGCAGCGTGGTTGTGGAGGGCGACGCGGTCAGCCTTCAGGTGACGCTCGGCTATCCGGCGAAAAGCCAGTTCGACACGATCCGCCAGCAGTTCGCCGACGCGCTGCGCGCGGTGCCCGGCGTCGCGAACGTGCGCGTCGAGGTTTCGCAGCAGATCGCTGCGCACACGGTGCAGCGCGGCGTGAAGCTGCTGCCCGGTGTGAAGAACATCGTCGCGGTTGCGTCGGGCAAGGGCGGCGTCGGCAAGAGCACGACCGCCGTCAATCTCGCGCTCGCGCTGGCGAGCGAGGGCGCGTCGGTCGGCATTCTCGACGCCGACATCTACGGCCCGTCGCTGCCCACCATGCTCGGCATCGAGGGCCGCCCCGAATCGCCCGACGACAAATCGATGAACCCGATGACGGGCCACGGCGTGCAGGCCAACTCGATAGGCTTCCTGATCGAGGCGGACAACCCGATGGTATGGCGCGGCCCGATGGCGACCTCGGCGCTCGAACAGCTGCTGCGCCAGACCAACTGGCACGAACTCGACTACCTGATCGTCGACATGCCGCCCGGCACCGGCGACATCCAGCTGACGCTCGCGCAGCGCGTGCCGGTCACGGGCGCCGTAATCGTCACGACGCCGCAGGACATCGCGCTGCTCGACGCGAAGAAAGGCCTCAAGATGTTCGAAAAGGTCGGCATTCCGATCCTCGGCATCGTCGAGAACATGGGTCTGCACATCTGCTCGAACTGCGGCCACGAGGAGCACATCTTCGGCGCCGGTGGCGCCGAGCGCATGAGCAAGGAGTATGGCGTCGACGTGCTCGGCAGCCTGCCGCTCGACATCACGATCCGCGAGCAGGCCGACTCGGGCCATCCGACGGTCGCCGCGGACCCGAACGGGCGCATCGCGGAGATCTATCGCTCGATCGCGCGCAAGGTCGCGGTGCATATCGCCGAACGCGCGCGCGACATGAGCTCGAAGTTTCCGAACATCGTCGTGCAGAACACCTGAGCGGCCGTTCGGGCAAGGGATTAGGGGCGATCTCGATCCCTATTTTCACGAGCTCTCGCGGTATCATGTCGACTTCACGAGTTCGGCTCGGCGGCCGCAGGGGCGGCCGCCAGGCCGACAAGAGGATCGCATGGGAAAACGAATCGACGGGCACGCGGTACATGCGTTCATCGTTCTGACTGCCGGCTGTGTGCTGTTGAGCGGCTGTGGCGTCTTCCTGAGACCACAGGAAAAGCGCGCCGACGCGCAATTGCTGCCCACCGTGGGCAATCAGGCCCACGGCCTCGTGACCTTTATCGAGCGCTCGGACGGCGTCCAGGTCACCTACAATCTCACCGGCTTGCCGCCCAATAGCGACCACGCGCTGCAGGTGCACGAGCGCGGCGACTGCAACGCCGCCGACGGCTCCAGCGCCGGTCCGGTATTTTCACCGGCGGCCGAACGGCTCAAGGCTGGCGCGCGCGTCGAGGGCGACCTCGGCAACATCCACGCGGACGCGAACGGCGTGGCCACCGGCTTCATCGTCGCGCCGGACGTGTCGCTCGACGGCATCCGCTCGGTGCTGCAGCGCGCGGTTTTGCTGCACCGCGACGCGACCGATCCCTACGCGTACCCTCAGCATGGCGCTGGCACGGCCATCGCCTGCGGCGTGATTCGCCAGCAGTGAACGGCGAGCGCGCTTTCGCCGCCAGGCCACCGCTCGGTGGCGCACATGACGCCATCGGCGGCAGCGATTCCGTGATCGCGTAAAATAAGCGGCCTTCGCCGGCTGAGCGCCGCAGCGCCGCCGGCGGTTTTCATCTATCTTTTCGTCACACCTGACACTCACGTCGAGCAGCGTTCACCTATGACCATCAAATCTGACAAGTGGATCCGGCGCATGGCCGAGTCGCACAAGATGATCGAGCCGTTTGCGCCCGATCAGGTTCGCGTCTCCAAAGACGGCCGGAAGATTGTCAGCTACGGCACCTCGAGCTACGGCTACGACATTCGCTGCGCCGACGAATTCAAGATCTTCACCAACATCAACTCGACGATCGTCGATCCGAAGAACTTCGACGAGAAATCTTTCGTCGATTTCAAGGGCGACGTCTGCATCATCCCGCCGAACTCGTTCGCGCTCGCGCGCACGGTCGAGTACTTCCGCATTCCGCGCAGCGTGCTGACCGTGTGCCTCGGCAAATCGACGTATGCGCGCTGCGGGATCATCGTCAACGTGACGCCGTTCGAGCCGGAATGGGAAGGGCACGTCACGCTCGAGTTCTCGAATACGACACCTTTGCCTGCGAAAATCTACGCGAACGAAGGCGTCGCCCAGGTGCTGTTTTTCGAAAGCGACGAGATTTGTGAAACGTCGTACGCGGATCGCGGCGGCAAGTATCAAGGTCAGCACGGCGTCACGTTGCCGAAGACCTGACGTCGGCAGCGTCTGAACCCACCAGTTATTCGGGTGACCGCTGCGCTTTCTACGTAACGCAGCGGTCGTTTTCTTTTTGGAGAATCGCCCATGAAGTTCCGTTTCCCCGTCGTCATCATCGACGAAGATTTCCGCTCCGAGAACATCTCGGGTTCCGGCATCCGGGCTTTGGCCGAAGCCATCGAGAAAGAAGGCGCGGAAGTGCTCGGGTTGACGAGCTACGGCGATCTGACCTCGTTCGCGCAGCAGTCGAGCCGCGCGTCGTGCTTCATCCTCTCGATCGACGACGACGAACTGCTGCCGTACGTCGACAACGTGGTCGTCGAAGGCGAGACACCCGAACTCGCGGCCGCGATCGTCGCGCTGCGCGCGTTCGTGACCGAAGTGCGCCGTCGCAATGCCGATATCCCGATCTTCCTGTACGGCGAGACGCGCACCTCGCGCCATCTGCCGAACGACATCCTGCGCGAACTGCACGGCTTCATCCACATGTTCGAGGACACGCCGGAGTTCGTCGCACGCCATATCATCCGCGAGGCGAAGGTGTACCTGGATTCGCTCGCGCCGCCGTTCTTCAAGGAACTGGTGCAGTACGCGGAAGAGGGTTCGTACTCGTGGCACTGCCCGGGCCACTCGGGCGGCGTCGCGTTCCTGAAGAGCCCGCTCGGCCAGATGTTCCACCAGTTCTTCGGCGAGAACATGCTGCGCGCCGACGTCTGCAACGCGGTCGACGAACTCGGCCAGCTGCTCGACCACACCGGTCCGGTCGCGGCCTCGGAGCGCAACGCCGCGCGCATCTTCAGCGCCGACCACGTGTTCTTCGTGACCAACGGCACGTCGACGTCGAACAAGATCGTCTGGCACGGCACGGTTGCGCCGGGCGACATCGTGCTGGTCGACCGCAACTGCCACAAGTCGATCCTGCACGCGATCACGATGACCGGCGCGATTCCAGTGTTCCTGACGCCGACCCGCAACAACTTCGGCATCATCGGCCCGATCCCGCGCAGTGAGTTCGAACCGGAGAACATCCGCAAGAAGATCGAGGCGAATCCGTTCGCGCGCGAAGCGCTCGCGAAGAACCCGAACCTGAAGCCGCGCATCCTGACGATCACGCAAAGCACGTACGACGGCGTGGTCTACAACGTCGAGATGATCAAGGAGATGTTGGGCGAATGGCTCGACACGCTGCACTTCGACGAAGCGTGGCTGCCGCACGCTGAATTCCACGAGTTCTATCAGGACATGCACGCGATCGGCGCGGGCCGTCCGCGCATCGGCGCGATGGTGTACGCGACGCACTCCACGCACAAGCTGCTCGCCGGCATCTCGCAGGCGTCGCAGATCGTCGTGCAGGATTCGAAGAACAGCCGCTTCGACAAGCATCGCTTCAACGAGGCGTATCTGATGCATACGTCGACGAGTCCGCAGTACGCGATCATCGCTTCGTGCGACGTGGCCGCGGCGATGATGGAAGCGCCGGGCGGCACCGCGCTCGTGGAGGAATCGATCGCCGAAGCGCTCGACTTCCGCCGCGCGATGACCAAGGTCGACACCGAATACGGCGACGACTGGTTCTTCAAGGTGTGGGGCCCGGACCAGTTCGCCGAGGAAGGCATCGGCTCGCGCGAAGACTGGATGCTGCGTCCGGACGACGCGTGGCACGGCTTCGGCCCGCTCGCCGAAGGCTTCAATATGCTCGACCCGATCAAGGCGACGATCGTCACGCCCGGTCTCAACATGGACGGCGGCTTCGACGACACCGGCATTCCGGCGGCGATCGTCACGAAGTACCTGGCCGAGCACGGCATCATTGTCGAGAAGACGGGCCTGTACTCGTTCTTCATCATGTTCACGATCGGCATCACGAAGGGCCGCTGGAACTCGATGGTGACCGAGCTGCAGCAGTTCAAGGACGACTACGACACCAACCAGCCGCTGTGGCGCGTGCTGCCCGAGTTCGTCGCGCATCATCCGATGTACGAGCGTGTCGGCCTGCGCGATCTGTGCCAGCAGATCCACAGCGTGTATCGCGCGAACGACATCGCCCGTCTGACGACCGAGATGTACCTGTCGAGCATGGAGCCGGCGATGAAGCCGTCCGACGCATTCGCGAAGCTCGCGCACCGCGAGATCGACCGGGTACCGATCGACGAACTCGAAGGCCGCGTCACGTCGATCCTGTTGACGCCGTATCCGCCGGGCATTCCGCTGCTGATTCCGGGCGAGCGCTTCAACAAGACCATCGTCAACTATCTGCGTTTCGCGCGCGAGTTCAACGAGCGCTTCCCAGGCTTCCATACGGATATCCACGGGCTCGTCGGCGAAATGGTCAACGGGCGCATCGAATATTTCGTCGATTGCGTGCGCTTCTGACGATGGCGTGGGTGAAGTTGCTGACGGGCCTGCCCGCTATCGGGCCTTGGCGGCGCGCGGCCGGCGTGCTGAGCTTCGCGCTCACGGCCGGTACCCTGGTGCTCGTCGCCATCGCTAGTCCGGCGGCGCATGCGGAGGTGGCCGCCGCCGATCCGATCGATGCGGCGATGCGCACGTGTCTCGCGCGCGCCGACATGTCGACGACGATCGGGCAGGTGCAGTGCATGGACAATGCGCGCATCGGCTGGATGGCCGCGGTCGATAGCGCGTACCAGCAGTTGCTCGCGAAGGTGCCGCCCGCGCGGCGCAGGCTATGGGAAAAGAGCCAGTCGAGCTGGCTCGCGTCGCGCGATGCCGAGAAGCAGCTGCTCGCCGCGGTGTTCGCAACGACCCAGGGCTCGATGTACGTGCTTTCCGAAGCCGACATGCAACTGCAGCCGGTTCGCGACCGCGCGCTCGTGCTGCGCAGCGCGCTCGCCGATGCGAGCGGTCCGGCGCCGCGCCGGCCGCGCGCGTGCAACGCCGATGCGCGTTGCGAACACGCGATGTTCGATCTGAACCGCTACTACCGTGTGCTCGAAGCGAAGATGCCGGCGAAGTCGCGGCCGACGCTGGTGCACGCGCAACGCGCGTGGAATGCGTATCTGACGGCATCGACGCCGCTCGTCGACGAGCGCGGACGTATCGACATCATCGGCGCGCGCGTCGCGACGATCAAACGGCTCTCCGAAACGGCCGGCAACCACTGACGGCCGCCGAGCGGCGCGACCCGCCGCAGATTCAATCCCATCGAACCCCATCTGCGCGCGGCTGAGGCGGCGCAAGCGCCGGCTCGCCGCGCAGATCGCGCATCGCATCCTCGATGATCGCGGACATCGTGTTGAGCGCGAGGTCGTTGTCGTCGGTGCCGAACGGTTCTTCGAGCTGCGACGCGATCGCTTCGTGCGCCATGAACGTGTACGCGACGAACACCGCGAACACCGGCGTGAAAATGCCGATGCTGTTGACGAGCCCGAACGGCAGCGACGCGCAGAAGAAGTACACGGTGCGGTGGATCATCACCGAATATGCGAACGGCAACGGCGTCGAAGCGATGCGCTCGCAGCCGCCGATCACGTCCGATAGTCCGTTCAGATTGCGGTCGAACGCGAGCGCCGTGATCGGATCGAGAGTGCCCGCGCGCGCCGCGCGCTGCACCCATTCGCCGAGGCACAGCATCAACGTGGCCGGCTTGTAGCGTGATCCCATCACTCGTTCGAGCAGTGCGCCGGGCAGCCGCGCGGCAAGGTCGTCGCGCGGTTCGGTCTTGCGCAACTGGTGACGCAGCGCATGCGGGAGCGCGCTAAGAATCGCCAGGAACGCGGCGGCTTCTTCTTTGGGCAACTCGGGCGACGGCAACGTCAGCGCCTGGCGCGTCAGCGAGCGCGACTCGTTGAGCAATTGCCCCACAGCTTGCGCGCTTCCCACCAGCGGTCGTAGCTCGCGTTGTTGCGAAAGGCGAGAAACACCGCGAGCGCAATGCCGACCAGCGAGAACGGCGCGATCGAATTCAGGTTCAGGCTGACGGGCAGCAGATGATCGTGCGCGGCGAGCGCAATGATCGAGATGACAAAGATCAGAAAAAGCCGCGGCAGCAACTGCGGCAGCACCGAGCCGCGCCACGCGAGCAGCATGCGGAACCAGTGGAGATGCGGGCGAATGATCATGGACGCGCGGTTCGTCTGAAGCGATAGAGCGCTCATTATCGATCGCTTTTCGTGTCCCCCGAACAGAAAAACCCGCGGCGGGTGCATCGTCTCCGATGCGCACGCCGCGGGTTCGTCCACCGCAAGCGAAGCGGACAGCGCTAAGTCAGCCTCAGTCGCGCGCCGACGAAGCCGCGCCGTGACTCAGCCAGTCGAGTACGGCCGTCGCGTCGTCGTCGGCGCCTTCGCGCGCTTTCTCGACGGTCTCGGCTACTTCATCGCTCGGCACCGCGCGGCGAATCGCTACGCCGACCGCAAGAATGTCGATCATCACGAGGTGCAGAATGCGCGAGATCATCGACAGTTGCGACTCGCGAATCTCGATGTGATCGGTTTCCAGCGCGACGGTCGCGCGCTTCGCGAGCGGCGTGTTGCTCGACGTGATCGCGATCACCTGCGCGCCGGCCTGCATCGCGACGTCGAGCACGCGCAGCAGCTCGGGCGCGCGCCCCGACTTCGACACCGCGACGATCACGTCGCCTTTGCCGAGCAGCGCGGCCGAGGCCGCCTGCATGTACAGATCCCCGTACGCGATGGTCGGAATACCGAAGCGGAAGAACTTGTAGTGCGCATCTTGCGCGACGATGTTCGAGTTGCCGAGCCCGTAGAACTCGATGCGCCGCGCGCCGTTCAGCAGGTCGATCGCGCGTTCCACGTGCTCGAAGTTCAGATGCTCGCGCAACTGCAGGATCGCCGACACAGTATTGTCGAGCACCTTCGCGCCGAAGTCGGTCGCGGTGTCGCCGAGATGCACCTGGCTGTGGCTGACCGGAATCGTGCCGGTCAAACCGGTCGCGAGCTTCAGCTTGAAATCGGACAGCCCCTGGCAGCCGAGCGAGCGGCAGAAGCGGATCACGGTGGGCTGACTGACGTCGGCCTTGCGCGCGATGTCGACGATCGGATCATTGATGATCGAACGCGGATGGTTCAGCGCGAGGTCGGCGACGCGGCGCTCGGCCGGCGTCAGCGCGTCGCGCATCTGGCGAATCCGCTCGAACACCGCCGACGAGCTGCCGCCCGCGCGGTTCGACAACTGCTCCGCGAGAATCGCCGATACGCCGAGGAACGCCGGGTATTCGGCGGTGATCACGTAGGTCGGCACATTCTGCAGATACGCCTCGAAGCGGCCCTTCGCCTCGAAGCGCTGGCGGAACGACGAACGCGCGAACAACTCACCGAGACGCGGCACGACACCGCCGCCGATATAGATGCCGCCGAGCGCGCCGAGCGTCACCGCGATGTTGCCGGCGAAGGTGCCGAGAATGCCGCAGAACACGTCGACCGATTCGGCCGCGAGCGGCTCGCCTTCGTGCGCGCGCTTGACCACCTCGGCCGGATTGACGCTGGCCGGCACGCGTTTCTTGTCGCGGCCCGCGAGCGCGCGATAGATCACCTCGAGGCCCGGACCCGCGGCCACCCGTTCGAACGACACGTGCGACCACTTCTTGCGCGCGTAGTGCAGCACGATCTCTTCGCGTTCGTCGGCGGGCGCGAAGGTGGCGTGGCCGCCTTCGCTGCCGAGCGCGATCCAGCGGTCGTCGGCGGGGATCAGGCCCGACACGCCCATGCCGGTGCCGGGGCCGAGCAGGCCGATCACGCTGTTGGGCCGGCGCTGGCCGCCGCCCACCTGCACGCGCTGCGTGTCGGTGAGGCCGGGCAGCGCCATCGCGAGCGCGGTGAAGTCGTTGACGACGAGCAGCGTGTCGAAGCCGAGCGTGCGGCGCGTCGCTTCGATCGAAAAGGTCCAGTCGTGATTGGTCATGCTGACCTGGTCGCCGTCGACCGGGTTCGCAATCGCGATCGCCGCGTGATTGACGCGGCCGATCTTCGTGTCCTGCAGATACTTCTTGATGACGTCGGCGACGCTCGGATACTCGGCGCAAGGATAGACCTGCACCGAGCCGATTTCGCCGGGGCCCGTCTCGAGCGCGAAACGCGCATTGGTACCGCCGATGTCGGCCAGCAGCCTCGGTCCATCGGCGTGCTGGGCCGCGCCCGGCACAGCTTTAGTTTGCACACCAGTAGACATCGAGTCTCACTCCCTTGTCGTTTGCCAGTTGCGAGATGGCATTTTTTTGTAGCGCAGCGGATGCGGCGTTGAGCACGTCCATCTTGCGCGGTCCTGCAATCAGCAGAAACAGATGCTTGACGTCCTTCAGCGCGGACAGCGACCAGCTCACGCGCGCGTGCGGCGCCGCGCCCGGATGCACCGCGACGAAACGCTCGGTCGTGGTGATCGCGTGATCCCATTCGGGCGCATCGGCGAAGATCGACGCGGTGTGGCCGTCTTCGCCCATACCCAGCACCGCGACGTCGGGTGCCGTGGCGAAGCGCGCGTCCCCGTTCAGCGCGGCAACGTGCGAGTGCAGATCCTGGCTGGTGTCGACGAGCGGCAAGAAGGTCGCGTGTTGCGCGGCGTTCTGCAGCAACGTGGCGCGCACGAGCTGCGCATTGCTCGCGCTATCGGTCTCCGGCACCCAGCGGTCGTCGACCAGCGTGATCGCGATGCGGGGCCAGTCGAACGTCTGCGTCGACAACGTTTGCAGAAACGGACGCGGGCTGCTGCCGCCGGACACGGCCAGCATGGCCGGGCGCGCGAGCGGGGTTGACGTCCCGGTGCCGGCCGCCTGTGCGGCAAGCGACGCATGCAACGCGTCGCCCACCGCTTTCGCCAGCGCGTCGGATTGGGCGCGCTGGTCGTCGAAAGCGTGAAGCTCGATCACTTCTCCTCCGTGCTGCATTCTTGTTGGATCTGCGGAATCAGCCTGACTGCTGTCGCGCGATGCCTGCATGGCGGGGTGGCCCGCAGATGCCTGACGCGATACCGGCGCGACTCCGTTCAGTTCGTCGGTGGTGTTGCCGGCGCCGCGCGCCGAAATGTTCATCGCGCGCGGCGCCGTCTGTCAATTCATCAAACTCAATTCTCTTCTTCGAGCCAGCAGGTGCCGTGCTGGGCGAGCATCGCGCTCGCCGCGGCCGGTCCCCACGTGCCCGCCGCGTACGGCTTGGGCGGCTTGGTCGAGGCTTTCCATTCGTTCAGGATCGGCTCGACCCAGCGCCATGCGGCTTCCTGTTCGTCGCGCCGCACGAACAGCGCGAGGCGCCCGTGAATCACGTCGAGCAGCAGCCGCTGATACGCCTCCATCTGGCCTTCGCGGAAGAACCGGTCGAACGCGAGATCGAGGTACACGCTCGCGAGGTTCATACCCTCGCCGGGCTGCTTCGCGAGACAGTACAGACGAATCGTCTCGTTCGGCTGCAGACGGATCACGAGGCGATTCGCGCCCGCGCGCAGCGCCGACGCGCCAAGCGCCGAATGCGGCACCGCACGGAAATTCACGACGATCTCGGCGACGCGATCGGCGAGCCGCTTGCCGGTACGCAGGAAAAACGGCACGCCGGCCCAGCGCCAGTTCTCGATCTCGACCTTCAGCGCGACGAAGGTCTCGGTCGAGCTGTCCGGCTTCACGCCGTGCTCGGTCGCGTAGGCCGGCACCGTGTTGCCGCGGATCACGCCCGAATGATACTGGCCGCGCACCGCGACCTTGCCGATTTCCTGCGAATCGACCGGTTTTAGCGCGCGCAGCACGCGCAGCTTCTCGTCGCGAACCGAGTCGGAATCCATCGAGTGGGGCGGCTCCATCGCGACGATCGACAGCAGCTGCAGCAGGTGGTTCTGCACCATGTCGCGCAGCGCGCCGGTATTGTCGTAGAAATCGCCGCGCGCTTCGACACCGAGTTCCTCGGCGATCGTGATCTGGATGCTTTCGACCCATTCGCGGCGCCACAGCGGCTCGAACAGCGCATTGCCGAAGCGCAGCGCGAGCAGGTTCTGCACCGGCTCCTTGCCGAGGTAATGGTCGATCCGGTAGATCTGCTCTTCCGCGAAAATTTCGCCGACCGCGTCGTTGATTGCGTTCGACGACTTCAGGTCGTAGCCGAGCGGCTTCTCGAGCACGATGCGCGCGTTGTTATTCAGACCCACCGCGGCGAGCGCATGGCAGATCGGCACGAACAGCGACGGACCGGTCGCCAGATAGAACACGCGGATGCCGGGCATATCCTGGATCGCGTCGCGCAGTTGCGCGAAGTCAGCCGGATTGCCGAGATCGATCTTCACGAACTCGATGCGCGCGAGGAAGCTCGTCCACGCGGCTTCGTCGAGGCCGTTTTTCGACACGTGCGGCTTGACGTGACCGTCGACCCACTGCAGGTACTCGCCGCGATCCGCGATGTGCCGCGCGACCGCGACGATCTTGCCGTTGTCGGCGAGCATGCCCCCCGCGCGGTGCGCCTCGAACAGCGCGGGCAGGATCTTGCGCATCGACAGGTCGCCGGTGCCGCCGAAGAGAACGAAGGTGAAGCTTGAGTCGGTATGCATGAGTCTCCGTCGATGTCCTGAAAGGCCGCCGCGCTGATCGGACACCGCACGCGCAGCGACCTGGAAGAGCGACCGTAGTCCGATAAAATATTTTTTGACACTGAATTGTAGTTTAACTACAATCCAAATCAAGAGGTAGCGTTAATTCGAAGAAAAAAGCGTGCGCTGTGCAGACGAATTGCACGTTTTTTGCGAATCGGCGGGCGTCCCCGGCATGCTAACGGACAATGGGGCAACGCTTTCCGGTACGCGCCAGCAGGGTGCCGGCGGACCTTACGGAAAGCCGGGGAGTCGACGGGCTTGCGGGTCGTTTCCGTGGCCGACGTCAGGCTGGCGTCGGATTGGTGTATGAGGTACCTCGAGTCTGCCGCGCGATGCGGGCAGGCAAAAATCAAAAGAGGAGACAGTCAGTTGCATCCCGAATCACTCACCTCTTGAGCGTCTAGCGGCCGGACATCGGTCCGCCGGCACATGCCCTCGCGCATGCGCCCGACCATGCTCGATCGCCCAGTTTTTGCCTGTTTGAACCAACCACAGCACCCTGGCGACATCAGGGGCCATTCGTTTTTTTGTTCAGGTGTCTGGAGGAGATAAGCAATGAAATTTCGCGCGATCATGGGCGCTCTGTGCGCTGCGGGTCTGATGTGTGGCGTGTCGGCCGTGCAGGCCGCCGAGTCGATCGAAGTGCTGCACTGGTGGACTTCGGGCGGCGAATCCAGGGCCGTCGGCGTCCTCAAGGACGACATGACGAAGCAGGGCTACACGTGGAAGGACTTCGCGGTCGCAGGCGGCGCTGGCGCGGCTGCGATGACGGCACTGAAGACGCAGGTGATCTCGGGCAACGCGCCGAGCGCCGCGCAGATCAAGGGCCCGCTGATCCAGGACTGGGCTTCGCAGGGCGTGCTGGTGCCGATCGACTCGGTCGCTGGCGACTGGAAGAAGAACCTGCCGCCGCAAGTCGACAAGATCATGCAAGCGGACGGCCACTATGTCGGCGCGCCGTTCTCGGTGCATCGCGTGAACTGGCTGTACATCAACAAGGCGGCACTGGACAAGGCAGGCGGCAAGGTGCCGACCACGTGGCCTGAGTTCTTCGCGGTGGCCGACAAGATGAAGGCCGCGGGCATCCAGCCGATCGCGATGGGCGGCCAGCCGTGGCAAGACCTGACGCTGTGGGAAGACGTCGTGCTGTCGGAAGGCGCGGACTTCTACAAGAAGGCGCTGGTCGACCTCGACGAGAAGACCCTGACCTCGGAGAAGATGGTCCAGGTGTTCGACACGGTCCGCAAGATCCAGGGCTACTTCGACGCGGGCCGCACGGGCCGTGACTGGAACCTCGCCACGGCGATGGTCATCAACGGCAAGGCCGGCATGCAGTTCATGGGCGACTGGGCGAAGGGCGAGTTCACCAACGCCGGCAAGAAGTCGGGCACGGACTACATCTGCGCGGTGGTGCCGCAAACGGACAAGGCCTACACGTTCAACGTCGACTCGTTCGTGTTCTTCCAGCAGAAGGGCCAGAAGGCCGCGACGCCGGGCCAGCTCTCCCTCGCGAAGACGATCATGTCGCCGGAGTTCCAGGAGCAGTTCAGCCTGTACAAGGGTTCGATCCCGGTGCGTCTCGGCGTGCCGATGGACAAATTCGACGACTGCGCGAAGAAGTCGTACGCGGATGAGCAGATCGCGATCAAGGCCGGCGGTTATGTGCCGTCGCTCGCTCACGGCATGGCTCAGCCGGATGCCGCGGCAGGCGCGATCTCCGACGTCGTCACGAAGTTCATGAACTCGCAGCAAGATTCGAAGACCGCGGTTCAGGCTCTCGCGAAGGCAGCGAAGACCAAGTAAGCGCAAGTACGAAGCGTTGCGCCCGGCCGCTTGCATCTGAAGCGCTGGGCGCGCCCTTCGGGCCGTGTCGGGTCGGACCTCATCTGCTTTGATTCGCAGCGCAGTCCGGCACAACGCGGCTTACCCGGGTTTCATGGAGTCACACCCAGGCCGTCGCGGTCCCGCGCCATTCGCGCACGGGCAGCCCGGCGGTACAGTTTCAGCAGGAGTCGAGTAGTGACTGCTTCCATCAGCGGGAACGGGAAAACGGCCACCGTCGCCCGCCGCACGTCGCCCATAGCGGCCCTTGCCGATCGCTATATTCCGAAGCTGGTGCTCGCACCCAGCGTCGTGATCAGCCTCATCTTCGTGTATGGCTTTATCGCAATTACCGGCTATCTGTCGCTGTCTACTTCGCGACTGATGCCTCGTTGGGAATTCGCGGGTCTCGACCGCTATCGCGAGCTGTTCCAGAACGACGTGTTCTGGACTTCGGCCGCGAACCTCGGCTGGTTCGGCATTCCGTTCATCGGTATCTGCATCGGTCTGGGTCTGTTGCTCGCGATCCTGCTCGATCAGCAGATCCGCAACGAAGGCGCGCTGCGCGCCGTGTTCCTGTATCCGATGGCGCTGTCGTTCATCGTGACCGGCACCGCGTGGCAATGGATTCTGTCGCCGGGCATCGGCATCGAGAAGGTGTTTCACGACTGGGGCTGGACGAGCTTCGAGTTCAACTGGCTCGGCGACCCGGACCGGGCGATCTTCTGTATCGTGATCGCGGCGGTCTGGCAATCCACCGGCTTCGTGATGGCGCTGTTCCTCGCCGGTTTGCGCGGCGTCGACAGTGAAATCTTCAAGGCCGCGCAGATGGACGGCGCGGGCCTGCCGACCATCTACCGCAAGATCGTGATTCCGAGCATGCGGCCGGTGTTCTTCTCCGTGCTGCTGATTCTTTGCCACATCACCATCAAGACGTTCGACCTGGTCGTCGCGCTGACCGCCGGCGGTCCGGGCACGTCGTCGTCGCTGCCGGCCATCTTCATGTACACGTTTTCGTTCAATCGCGGACAGCTCGGCGTCGGCGCGGCCTCGTCGATCATGATGCTCGCCACCGTGGTGGCCGTGCTCGTGCCGCTGATGTATCTGGAATCGAGGAGCACCCGCAATGCAATCTAAGATGACGATAAGCCGTGCCGTCATTTACGCGGCCCTGCTTCTGTTCGCGCTGTACTTCCTGTTTCCGCTGTACGTGATGCTGTCGACGTCGTTCAAGGACATCGATCAGCTGCGCACCGGCAACCTGCTGACCCCGCCGACGAGTTGGACCTTCGCGCCGTGGCTCAAGGCGTGGAGCGGCGCATGCACGGGCGTGCGTTGCGAAGGCATGCAGCCGTTCTTCATGAACTCGGTGCGCATGGTGATTCCGGCCGTGCTGATCTCGTCGATCATCGGCGCGTTCAACGGCTACGTGCTCACGCACTGGCGCTTCCGCGGGGCCGATCCGATCTTCACGATGCTGCTGGTCGGCTGCTTCATCCCGTTCCAGGCGATCCTGCTGCCGATGGCGCGCCTCGAAGGCATCCTCGGCCTGTCGAACACGGTGAGCGGTCTGGTGCTCGTGCACGTGATCTACGGTATCGCGTTCACCACGATGTTCTTCCGCAACTTCTACGTGAGCGTGCCGGCTGAACTCGTGAAGGCGGCGCGTATCGACGGTGCGGGTTTCTTCACGATCTTCACGAAGATTCTGCTGCCGGTGTCGCTGCCGATCTTCATGGTGTGCCTGATCTGGCAATTCACGCAGATCTGGAACGACTTCCTGTTCGGTATCGTGTTCTCCGGCGTCGATTCGATGCCGATCACCGTGGCGCTGAACAATCTCGTGAACACCTCGACCGGCGTGAAGGAATACAACGTGGACATGGCCGGCGCGATCATCGCGGCGCTGCCCACGCTGCTCGTCTACATCATCGCCGGACGTTACTTCGTGCGCGGCCTGACCGCGGGCGCGGTGAAGGGCTGACCAGATTTGACCCCGGGGGCGTGCCCCCGAGAGCGCGGCGGCGCTTCGGCCAATCAGCGTGACTGATCGGGCGCCGCCGTCAGACAGACGTTTTCAGGCAGTACCAGAGACAAGAGGATTCACAGCATGGCAAGCCTTTCCATCCGTGACGTGTACAAGACCTACCCGAACGGGGTGCCGGTTCTGAAGGGTGTCAACATCGACATCGAAGACGGCCAGTTCCTGATTCTGGTCGGCGGCTCGGGCTGCGGTAAGTCGACGCTGCTCAACATGATTGCCGGTCTCGAAACCGTGACCAAGGGCGAGATCCAGATCGACGGCAAGACCGTCAACAACCTGTCGCCGAAAGATCGCGACATCGCGATGGTGTTCCAGTCGTACGCGCTGTATCCGTCGATGACGGTGCGCGACAACATCTCGTTCGGCCTGAACATCCGCAAGGTGCCGAAGCAGGAGCAGACGCAGATCGTCGAGCGCGTGTCGAACACGCTGCAGATCAAGCATCTGCTCGACCGCAAGCCGGGCCAGCTGTCGGGCGGCCAGCGTCAGCGTGTCGCGATGGGCCGCGCACTTGCGCGCGATCCGGTGATGTTCCTGTTCGACGAGCCGCTGTCGAACCTCGACGCGAAGCTGCGTATCGAGATGCGCTCGGAAATCAAGCTGCTGCATCAGCGCCTTGGCACGACGATCGTCTACGTGACGCACGACCAGATCGAAGCGATGACGCTCGGCGACCGCATCGCGGTGATGAAGGACGGCATCGTGCAGCAGTTCGGCGCGCCGCAGGAAATCTACGACTCGCCGTCGAACCTGTTCGTCGCGGGCTTCATCGGTGCGCCGCCGATGAACTTCATCGAAGGCAAGCTGGTCGAGCAGGGCTCGGGCGTCGGCATCGAACTCGATACGGGCATCGCGCGCAAGGTGCTGGTGCTGCCGTTCGATTCGGCGAAGGTGCGCTCGCACGTCGGCAACAACGTGATTCTCGGCCTGCGTCCGGAGCGCATCACCGATGCGCGCAGCGCGCACGGCGACGACTCGAAGCTGCAGCCGGTCGAAGTGAAGGTCGACGTGATCGAGCCGACCGGTCCGGACACGCTGGTGTTCGCGCAGGTCAACGGCAAGCGCATCGTGAGCCGCGTGCACCCGGCGTCGAACCCGCAACCGGAGAAGAACGCGACGCTGCTGTTCGATACGTCGAAGGCGGTGTTGTTCGATCCCGCGAATGAAGAGCGCATTGCGTAAGCGGTCGCATACGCGCTAGAGACGCCGCTTCAGAAGAGCCCCATGCGTTCAGTTGCGCGTGGGGCTTTTGCTTTTTTTGCAGCCGTCATGCCGACTCTGGCAAACGCAAATCCGGATTGCTGCGCGCGAGCTCGCCGACCCAATCGATGAACGCGCGCAGCCGCGAACTCAGATTGCGGCGGTGCGCATACAGGATCGACAGCGGCGTGCCGGGGCTCGTGTAGTTGCCGAGAATCTCCGTGAGCGCGCCTTGCTCGATCAGCTCGGCGACCATGAAGCGCGACGGCTGGATGATGCCGTGGCCCAGCACGCCCGCGGTGATGTAGACGGAGCCGTCGTTGACGGCGAGCGTGCTGTCCATCGCGACGCGCTCGATTTCGCCGTCGACTTCGAATTCGAACGGGAAGGTCCGGCCGCTGCGCGCGGACACGTAGTTGACCGCGCGATGCTCGCCGAGCTCGGCCAGCGTGGTCGGCGTGCCGAACTTCTGCAGATACGCGGGCGACGCGCATGTGACGATGCGCGCAAGCCCGATGCGCTTCGCGACGAGGCTCGACTCTTCGGGCGTGCCCATGCGGATCACGCAATCGACGCCGTCCTGGATCAGATCGATGTTGCGATCCGCGAGACCGAGACGCACGTCGATCGCGGGGTATTGTTCGTAGAAGTCGTCGAGCGCGGGCAGCAGCAGCGAGCGCGCGAGCGTGCCGGACGTGTCGACGCGGATCGTGCCGGCCGGATTCTCACGCTTGTTCGATAGCGACGACTCGGCATCGGCGACGTCGGCGAGAATGCGCACGCAGCGCTCGTAGAACGACGCGCCGTCTTCGGTCACGCTGACCTGACGCGTCGAGCGGTTCAGGAGCCGCACGCCGACGTGTTCCTCGAGCGCCTGGATCGTGCGGCTGACCTTCGCGCGTGGCAGATCGAGCGATTCCGAGACCTTGGTGAAGCTGTTCGCTTCGACCACGCGCGTGAAGATCTCCATCGCTTCGAAACGGTCCATGGTGTGCCTTGTGGGTGGTGAGCCAAAAGAAGGGCGGGGCAGGCTTGCGACACGACAGGAAGTCTACAGCCACGAAATCAGGTTGTCTGCCGTGCCCCGTTCGCGCGAATCTGCCACCGCCGCTCGCGGCTCAATCCCGGTCTGGCGCACCCAGCGGAAATAGCGGCCGATACGGCCGCGCCTCGTCGACCGCGCGGGCGAACGACGGCCGCGCGAGCAGCCTCTGCCGGTACGCGCGCACGTGCGCGAACGCGGAGTCGATCGGATGCGTCCAGTCGGCGTAGAACAGAAACGGGGCGGCGCCGCAGTCGGCGAGGCTGAAGCTGTCGCCGGCGGCCCATTCGCGCTCGGCCATGTGGCGGTTGAGCCAGGCATAAGCGGTGTCGAGCATCGCGCGTGCATCGGCGACGCCACGCGCGTCGCGCTCGGCTTCGGGACGCAGGCTATCGAACACGACCTTTTGCTGCGGCGTCGAAATGTAGTTGTCGAAGAAGCGGTCCAACATGCGCACATCGAGCGCGGCGCGCGGGTCGGCCGGCAACAACGCGACAGGCCCCGGATACTGCAGGCCCAGATATTCGATGATGATGGTCGCCTCGACCACCGTGCGCCCGCCGTCGACGAGCACCGGGAAGCGCTTGATCGGCCACAGCGCGGCGAATTCGGCCATGATCTGCGGGTCGTCGTACGCGAGCACGCGCATCTCGAACGGCGTGCCGTTTTCGTACAACGCGGTCAAGGCCTTCTGGCAGTACGACGAGAACGGATGGGCATAAAGCTTCAGGGGCATCGCGATCACCTTTGAAGGTTGCACAGCACGAATCCACGGTGGCGACGAGAGCCACCGCGCGACGGCCAGGCTGGCCGTTTACCCCACGACGAACGACGGCCGAAAAAATCGACCTCAGACCTTCAGGTTCGTATGCGGCGGCAACGAACCCGGCTGCAACAGCACGACCACCGCGCCGGCGCCGCCGTCATGCGGGCGCGCCTGACAGAACGCGATCACTTCGGCTTTCTGCACGAGCCACGCGCGCACTTTGCCTTTCAGCACCGGCTCCTTGCCGATCGACCCCAAACCCTTGCCGTGAATCACGCGCAGGCAGCGCAGGCCGCGCTTGACCGATTCGCGAATGAATTCCGCGAGCGCCTCGCGTGCTTCCTCGCGCCGCATGCCGTGCAGGTCGATCTGCGCCTGCACGATCCAGTCGCCACGCCGCAGCTTGCGCACGACGTCGCGGCTCACGCCGGGGCGGCAATACGACAGCGTTTCGTCGGTTTCGAGCAGCACTTCGGGGTCGAACTCATCGGAAATCGCTTCGTGCAGCACCGCTTCCTCATCGAGCAGCGTCTGCACCGGCAGCGGCGGCGGGGGATTGCGCGTGAGCGTCGCACGTGGCGGAATCGCGAGCGGCGCGACTTCGCCGATCTCGCGGCGGAACAGATCGGCGTCGGCGGCCGCTTCGCGCTGCGCCGCTCGCGCCGCCGCCTGTTCGCGCTCGCGCCGCTCGGCGTCGCCCTTCAACGCTTCACGCAACGCCCCGAGTCCGGCGAGCCCGGACGCGCGATCGAGCTTCGGCGCAACGGCGGGCGCGGCTGTTGCGGGTGCGGGGCGCGGGGCGGCTTGCGGGCGTTTCGGTTCGTTCGGATGGGGCTGATTCTTCGGCATGTCGGCAATACAGGCGGAGAGGTCGGTGGGTGGTGCGAAGCTGAGGCGGCAAAAACGACAAAGGCCGCCGGCATTGCAGCCGCGGCCTTCGTGAGCCAACGACGGCAGCGCTGCGCGCCACCGTCATTTTACTGTCGCGCCCGTTGTCGCGACATTGTGTCGCCGTATGGCGCCGCGGATCAGCGGATCACCGGTCCGCTTCCGCGCTCATCGCGTGCTCGCCGGCCATCTCGTTGATGGTCTCGAGATAGCGCTGTGCATCGAGCGCGGCCATACAGCCGGTGCCCGCGCTCGTGATCGCCTGGCGATAGATATGGTCCTGCACGTCGCCGGCGGCGAACACACCCGGCACGCTCGTCGCGGTCGCGAAACCGTTCAGGCCGCCCTTGGTGATGATGTAGCCGTTCTTCATCTCGAGCTGGCCTTCGAAGATGTCCGTGTTCGGCTTGTGGCCGATCGCGACGAACAGGCCCTGCAGCGCGATGTCGGTGGTCTCGCCAGTCTGCGTGTGCTTGATGCGCAGGCCGGTGACGCCGGAGGCGTCGCCGGTTACTTCTTCGAGCACATGGTTCCACTTGATTTCGACGACGCCTTCCTTCTCTTTCGCGAGCAGACGGTCGATCAGAATCGGCTCGGCGCGGAACTTGTCACGGCGATGGATCACGGTGACCTTCTTCGCGATGCCGGCGAGGTACAGCGCCTCTTCGACGGCCGTATTGCCGCCGCCGATCACGGCAACGTGCTGCTGCTTATAGAAGAAGCCGTCGCAGGTGGCGCAGGCCGACACGCCCTTGCCCATGAACGCCTCTTCCGACGGCAGGCCGAGATATTGCGCCGATGCACCCGTCGAGATGATCAGCGAGTCGCAGGTGTATTCGCCCGAATCGCCGATCAGGCGAATCGGCTTCTCATCGAGCTTCGCCGTGTGGATGTGGTCGAAGATGATCTCGGTGTTGAAGCGCTCGGCGTGCTCGAGGAAGCGCGCCATCAGTTCCGGGCCTTGCACGCCGTTGGCGTCGGCGGGCCAGTTTTCGACGTCGGTCGTGGTCATCAGCTGGCCGCCTTGCGCGAGGCCGGTGACGAGTACCGGCGCGAGGTTGGCGCGCGCCGCGTAAACCGCCGCCGTGTAGCCGGCGGGGCCGGAACCGAGAATCAGAACCTTGGCGTGTTTCGTTGCAGTTGCGGGCATGATCGAATCCTTGTACGGCGCGCGGCTCGCCATTGCGTAGCCGTGCGTTTTTGAACTGAAACTGTAGATGGGTATCAGACCGGCATTATAAAGGGCGGGGCCTACGGCTGCGCCATCAAGCTTTCTGATCGCCGCGATAGCGTGGCGGCGTGGGCGCGCGGTGCGAGCACGCGGCGCGATACGACGAATTCAGCGCGCGTCGCTCATCCATTTGTGGTCAAACCGCCAAGTTACCGTCATTTACAGCCTCGCGCGGGACACAGCGTTTACAATAGCCCGGATCGAAGTTTCCGGTAGCCGGGATCGGGCCTGAAGCCGCGCGCGGCGCGGCTCGGGCCGCGTTCCCGGCGGCAGTTTCAGCCTGAACCGGCTACCCCAGGCAACAGGATCAATGGCAAAAGCTCCCTATACCGCGAGCGCGCAGGCATTGCCGCACCGCATGTCGCGCCTCTTCACCGAAATCCGCTGGATTCTGCAGGTGGCCCTCGGCGTGTTCCTGCTGATGTCCCTCGTCAGCTACAGCAGGCACGACCCGAGCTGGACCCATGCCGCGCAGGTCGACCATATCTCGAACTGGGCGGGCCGCGTCGGCGCGTGGACCTCGGACATTCTGCTGCTGCTGTTCGGCCTGTCCGCCTACTGGTGGATCGTGCTGCTCGGCCGCCACATCTCCGCGAACTACCGGCGCATCACCCGCAACGAAGAGCCGCAGGACGACGACGCGCCGCGCGGCGTCAGCTGGCTCGCGGACGCGTTCGCGTTCATGCTCGTGCTGCTGTCGTGCAACGGCCTCGAGGCGCTGCGCATGTGGTCGCTGAGAGTGCAGTTGCCGCGCGCGCCGGGCGGCGTGATCGGCGAGGCCGTCGCGCGCGGCATCTCGCATGCGCTCGGCTTCACCGGCGGCACGCTCGCGCTGCTGCTCGGTCTGGGGATCGGGTTGTCGCTGTACTTCCGGTTTTCGTGGCTGTCGGTCGCGGAGAAGGTCGGCGAATCGATCATTTCCGCGGTGACGTTCGCGAAGCTGCGCCGCGAGGCCGGGCTCGATCGCAAGCTCGGCGAAGCGGCTGCCGTGAAGCGCGAAGGCAAGGTCGAGAAGGGCCGCGTGCGCATCGAGGAGCACGAGCCCGTGGTGATCGTGCCGCCGCTCGCCACGCCGGCGAAGTCGGAGCGTGTCGAGAAGGAACGCCAGGTGCCGCTCTTCACCGATCTGCCCGGCGACTCCACGCTGCCGCCCATCTCGTTGCTCGACCCCGCGCCCGCCGCGCAGGAAACCATTTCCGCAGACACGCTCGAATTCACGTCGCGCCTGATCGAGAAGAAGCTGAAGGACTTCGGCGTCGAAGTGAGCGTGGTCGCCGCGTATCCGGGCCCGGTCGTCACGCGCTATGAAATCGAGCCGGCCACCGGTGTGAAGGGCAGTCAGATCGTCAACCTCGCGAAGGACCTCGCTCGTTCGCTGTCGCTCGTGTCGATCCGCGTCGTCGAAACGATTCCGGGCAAGAACTACATGGCGTTGGAGCTGCCGAACCAGCGCCGTCAGACCGTGAGCCTGTCCGAAATTCTCGGCTCGACCGTGTATGCGGATGCCGCGTCGCCGCTCACGATGGGTCTCGGCAAGGACATCGGCGGCAAGCCGGTGTGCGCGGACCTCGCGAAGATGCCGCATTTGCTCGTCGCCGGCACGACCGGTTCGGGCAAGTCGGTCGGTATCAACGCGATGATCCTGTCGCTGTTGTACAAGGCGAGCGCCGAGCAGGTGCGCATGATCCTGATCGATCCGAAGATGCTCGAAATGAGCGTCTACGAAGGCATTCCCCACCTGCTGTGTCCGGTCGTCACCGACATGCGTCAGGCGGGCCACGCGCTGAACTGGGCGGTCGCCGAGATGGAGCGCCGCTACAAGCTGATGAGCAAGGTTGGCGTGCGTAACCTCGCCGGCTACAACAACAAGATCGACGAAGCGACCAAACGCGAGGAGAAGCTGCCGAATCCGTTCAGCCTGACGCCGGACGATCCGGAACCGCTGACGCGTTTGCCGAACATCGTGATCGTCATCGACGAACTGGCCGACCTGATGATGGTCGTCGGCAAGAAGGTCGAAGAGCTGATCGCGCGAATCGCGCAGAAGGCGCGCGCGGCCGGCATCCATCTGATACTCGCGACGCAGCGTCCGTCGGTCGACGTGATCACCGGCTTGATCAAGGCCAACGTGCCGACCCGTATGGCGTTCCAGGTGTCGTCGAAAATCGACTCGCGCACGATCCTCGACCAGCAGGGCGCCGAGTCGCTGCTCGGCATGGGCGACATGCTGTATCTGCCGCCGGGCACTGGTTTGCCGGTGCGTGTGCACGGCGCGTTCGTGTCGGATGACGAAGTGCATCGCGTCGTCGACAAGCTCAAGGAGCAGGGCGAGCCGAACTATATCGAGGGCATTCTCGAAGGCGGCGTGAGCGGCGAGGGCGACGAAGGTTCGGCGGGAACCGCGTCCACCGAAGGCGAGTCGGATCCGTTATACGACCAGGCGGTCGACGTCGTGCTGAAGAACCGCCGCGCGTCGATTTCACTGGTGCAGCGGCATCTGCGCATCGGCTACAACCGGGCGGCGCGTCTGCTTGAACAGATGGAGAATTCGGGCGTGGTGTCGGCGATGTCGTCGAACGGCAATCGCGAGATTCTGGCGCCGGCGCGCGAAGCGGAATAGCCGCAACAAGCCATTGCGGCTATTGCGAGCGCCGCTGCGTATACCGCCTGTGCGCTATTGCGGCTCGACGCCGGGCCAGTCCCTTTGTGTTCAGCGAGGGCGGCGAGCCGGCACAGCCCATCACCGAATTCATTCAACGGAGAAATACCTATGCAAGCAATCGCGCGGCAGGATGCCCGACAGCGTAAAGCGGGCCGCCTCGGCGAGCGCGTGTGCCGCGGCATGCGCAAGATCGCGCGCGCCGCCGGCAGTGTCGCGATCGGTGCGTCGCTGCTCGTTGCGTCGCACGCGTTCGCGAGCGGCACCGAGCAACTGAAGGCCTTTGTCTCGCAGGTCCATTCGGCGCGCGGCACCTTCGTGCAACAGGAAGTGCGCGCGCCGAGCAAGGCGCAGGGCGCGAGCGGCGCGCTGTCCACCGCGAACCCGGGCAAGCCGACCACGTCGAGCGGCACGTTCATGTTCGCGCGGCCCGGCAAGTTCATCTGGCAATACGAGAAGCCCTACTCGCAATTGTTGCAGGCGGACGGCGACAAGCTCTTCGTCTATGACAAGGATCTGAACCAGGTGACGGTGCGCGCGCTCGGCA
Organism: Paraburkholderia youngii; assembly: GCF_013366925.1. NCBI lineage: Bacteria > Pseudomonadati > Pseudomonadota > Betaproteobacteria > Burkholderiales > Burkholderiaceae > Paraburkholderia > Paraburkholderia youngii. The sequence continues at coordinate 5,592,806 of NZ_JAALDK010000001.1, read as the reverse complement.
ACGCGCTCGGCGCGAGCCCGGCGGCGATCCTGTTCGGCAGCAACGACCTGGAGAAGAATTTCACGCTGCGCGACGCGGGCATGAAAGCCGGCATCGACTGGCTCGAACTGACGCCGAAGGCGAAGGACACGCAGTTCGAGCGCGTCGGCATCGGCTTCAAGGACGGCAATCTGGAAGCGATGGAATTGCACGACGTGTTCGGCAACGTCACGCTGCTGACGTTCTCGAACATCCAGAAAAATCCGCCACTGCCGTCCGATGCGTTCAAGTTCACGGTGCCGAAGGGCGCGGATGTGATCAACGGGTGAATCGCGCGGTGCGCGCCGGCGAAGCCGCGCTTGTCGAGCGCGGCTTTTTTATTGTGCGCGGCACGAGGCGCGTGGATTGCTCAGGATGCGCGCTCTGTGCCGCGATCAAAATCAAATCGTCGTGCCGGCAGACGTAATGATTTAGTGCGAGACTGTAAAGACCGCCATCGCTGATGGGCCGAGTTAGCGCGTACGATCATTTCCAGGATTGGGCGCACAGTCTCTAACAATTTTTTGCTGCAACGCAACAAAATAACGCCTAAACTGATTGAAGCTGGTTGTCGCTTCGAATGTCTGGAAAGGTGAGGCATGTCATGAGATTGTCTTCTTCACACGAGTTACGCTTGTCGCCGTCCCTCCATGTATTCGAGCAGGAGGGCGGATGGCATTGGGGAATCACGGTTCCACGGTCAGCCGGAAGTGGTTTCAAGGTCGTGGCATACAGCGAAAAAACCTTTATCGATGAGGCCGAAGCCCATCGGGAAGGCAATCGCGCGCTTGAACGTTTTGCCGACGCGCCGTCGGTTTCCCTCGACCGGCAATAACGCCATAGATTTTTTATGCATATAAGGTGCACATTATTTCGATCGCCGGTGAAAACCGCAATTGTTACCTGTCGGTAATACTTTGATATGCAACGAATTGCATATCTTTTTTGACTTCCGAAAAATCGTAGCGATAATGTCTCGTTTTTGAGATATCGCTCTTACCTTGACTTTAGCGGAATATGAAACCACCCACGCGCTCAGCGTGGAACTGGACGGCGTGAACTATGCCGGAACCTATCGCGTCATGACGGGCACCGTCGTCGTCCACTTCGCGAACGAGAGCAAATTCGCGTCGTACGCACCGAACCGGCCCGAGACCGTCGCCCGTTGGCTGCTCACGGACCTGTGTCGAAAGGTCGAATCGCGTCGGCGCAAAGCCGCGAAAAAATAGCCGGCGGCGCGAACAGCGGCTGACGGTTTCAGGTCATAAAAAGACCTGCAATTGCACTGCAGGTCTTTGTTACTTTCTGGCGGCCGCGTCTAACGCAACGCGCTTAGACTAATGCGCTCATGCATACGCAGTCTTGCGCGCCGATACGAACACGTAGTAGCACACCGCACCGATCGCGAGCGACGGCAGCGTCGCGCCGAGATTCGGCAGCCATTGATTGATCACCTGATACGAGGCGATGCCGATCGCCCATGCGACGAACGCGCTCAGGTGCCAGCCGCCCGAGAAGCCGTAGCGGCCGCGCACATCGGCGAGCACCGCGGCATCGATGCGACGCTTGCGCACGATGAAGTGATCCATCAGCACGACGCCGAACAGAGGCGCGAATACCGAGCCGATCAACAGCAGGAAATTCTGGTACTTCGCCATCGGCACGAGCAGCGCGATCAGCGTGCACAGCGCGCCGAACGCGCCTGACAGCAACGGCACGCTCGCCCGCGTCCAGAACGTGCCGGTCGACACCGCGGCCGAGTGGATATCGGCGAACGCATTGTCGATTTCGTCGATCAGGATCAGCAGCAGCGCAAACCCGCCGCCTGCTTGCGCGAGCGCGCCGGTCAGCAATGCATCACCGCCGCCGGCCGCGAGGCCATAGACCGCGCCGAGCGCATAGAACCAGATGTTCGCGATGCCATAGCCGTACAGCGTGCCGCGGAACGTCTCGCCGGCGCGGCGGCCGAAGCGCGTGTAATCGGCGATCAGCGGCAGCCACGACAGCGGCATCGCGACCACGAGGTCGACCGCGCCGCCGAACGACATCTCGCCGGTGCCGGGACGCTGCATCAGATCGGCGAGATTGTGGCGCGCGAGCAGGTTCCACGTGAGCCACGCGGCGCCCGCGAGCAGCAGCCAGATCCCCCACTTGCGCAGAAAGCGCCGCACGAAAGACAGCGGGCCGCTGATCGCGAGCAAGGTTGCGAGCAGGCCGAAGATCACGGTCCACACGAGCGGCATCGACAGGCCGAAAGCCTGCTTCGCGAGCGCATCGGCGGAATCGCGCATCACGATTACCTCGAACGAGCCCCAGCCGACCAGTTGCACCATGTTCAGCACGGCCGGCACCGACGCGCCGCGCACGCCGAGCGTCGGACGCAGCGACGACATCGCCGCGAGCCCGGTGTCGGTGCCGATCACGCCCGCGAGCGCGAGCAACACGACGCCGATCACGCTGCCGAGCACGATCGCGACGAGCGCATGCGGCAGCGACAGCCCCGGCACCAGCAGCGCGCCCGCCTGGGCGACGAGCAGGCCGATGCCGAGCGAGAACCACAGGGCGAACGCGTCGCCGGTACGGAACGCGCGGCGCGCGTCGGGCACCGGCGAGAGCGGCGCGTAGGTGGAGCCGGCTTGGCCGGCGACAGAATCTTGAGCCATCTGATGTGTGTTCCTCCTGGTGGTGCGGTGAAGCTCTGCTGTGAATTTATGCGCTGGCGGCGCGCCGGGTCGGCCATCGCGCCGTCGCCGTCACTGTCATAATGCAGGACGTTGCCCGCGTTCTTGCCTCTGATTGCGGCAGTGCGCGGGCTTTGCGCTTGTCCTGCGCGGCGCCGCTCGAACGCGGTGCGTACCCGGAAAGCCGAGATTATCCCCAAAACGTCATGTTTGAAGAAACCCGTGCCAATGTTCCGCTCGCCGAACGCCTGCGGCCACGCAATATCGACGAAGTGATCGGCCAGTCGCATCTGCTCGGTCCGAACAAGCCGCTCAGGGTCGCGTTCGAATCGGGCGAGGCCCATTCGATGATCCTGTGGGGCCCGCCAGGCGTCGGCAAGACCACGCTCGCGCGGCTGATGGCCGATGCGTTCGACGCGCAGTTCATCGCGTTGTCCGCGGTGCTGTCGGGCGTGAAGGATATCCGCGAGGCGGTCGAGACCGCGCAGATCCATCGCGCGAACGGCCATCAGACGCTGGTGTTCGTCGACGAGGTGCATCGCTTCAACAAGAGCCAGCAAGACGCGTTCTTGCCGCACGTCGAGTCGGGCCTGTTCGTGTTCGTCGGTGCGACGACCGAGAATCCATCGTTCGAGGTCAACAGCGCGCTGCTGTCGCGCGCCGCGGTCTACGTGCTGAAGAGCCTGACAGACGACGAACAGCGCGAGTTGCTCGAGCGCGCGCAAAAAGAACTCGGCGGCCTCACGTTCACCGACGATGCGCGCGCCGCGCTGATCGGCTCCGCCGACGGCGACGGCCGCAAGCTGTTGAACAACCTCGAGATCGTCGCGCGCGCGGCCGCGCAGCAGAAGACCACCGAAATCGACGGCGCGTTATTGGGCAGCGCACTCGCGGAAAATCTGCGCCGCTTCGACAAGGGCGGCGACGCATTCTACGACCAGATCAGCGCGCTGCATAAATCGGTGCGCGGAAGCAACCCGGACGGCGCGCTGTACTGGTTCTGCCGCATGCTCGACGGCGGCGCCGACCCGCGCTATCTGGCGCGTCGCATCGTGCGCATGGCGTGGGAAGACATCGGCCTCGCGGACCCACGCGCCGCGCGCATCACGCTCGACGCCGCCGAAACCTACGAACGTCTCGGCTCGCCCGAAGGCGAACTCGCGCTCGCGCAGGCGATCATCTATCTGGCGGTCGCGCCGAAATCGAATGCCGGATACAACGCGTACAACGAGGCGCGGCGTTTCGTCGGCAAGGACCAGTCGCGCGCGGTACCGGTGCATCTGCGCAACGCGCCGACGAAGCTGATGAAGGAACTCGGCTACGGCCACGACTATCGCTATGCGCACGACGAACCCGATGCGTACGCGGCCGGCGAGACCTATCTTCCGGACGGCATGCGCGAGCCGCATTGGTACGAGCCGACGCCGCGTGGCCTCGAAGGCAAGATCGGCGAAAAGCTCGCGCGGCTTGGCGAGCTCGATGCGCGGTGGCGCGCCGAGAACAAGCCGAAGAAGGCTTGAGGCGTTTCGCCTTGGCCGGTGCGTTAAAATCGCGGTTTCATACAACGAACATCCGTCCCATCCCATGCTCGACATCCAGTTGCTGCGCAAAGACCTCGACGGCGTCGCCAAACGCCTCGCCGACCGCGGCTATACCCTCGACGTCGCGGCCTTCACCGCGCTCGAAGCGGAACGCCGCGATACCCAGACCCGTACCGAAGAACTGCAGGCGCGCCGCAACAGCCTGTCGAAGCAGATCGGCGCGATGAAAGGGCGTGGCGAAGATACGTCGGCGGTCATGGCCGAAGTGAGCGGCATCGGCGACGAGATGAAGGCGTCGGCGGTCAAGCTCGAAGACATCCAGAAGCGTCTGTCGGATCTGCTGCTCGGCGTGCCGAATCTCGCGCACGAAAGCGTGCCGGTCGGCAACGACGAAGCCCATAACGTCGAAGTGCGCCGCTGGGGCACGCCGCGACAGTTCGACTTCGAAGTCAAGGATCACGTGGACGTCGGCACGCCGCTTGGCCTCGACTTCGAGACAGGCGCGAAGCTGTCGGGCGCGCGCTTCACGATGCTGCGCGGCCAGATTGCGCGGCTGCATCGCGCGCTCGCACAGTTCATGATCGACACGCACACGCAGCAACACGGCTATACCGAGATATACACGCCGTACATCGTGAATCCGGACATCCTGTACGGCACCGGCCAGCTGCCGAAGTTCGCGGACGATATGTTCCGCGTCGAGAAGGGCGGCGGTGAAAGCACGGTCACCCAGTATCTGATCTCGACCTCGGAAATTTCGCTGACCAACACGGTGCGTGAGAGCATCGTCGAAGCGGACGCACTGCCGATCAAGTTGACTGCGCACTCGCCGTGCTTCCGCTCGGAGGCGGGCTCGTACGGCCGCGACACGCGCGGCATGATCCGCCAGCATCAGTTCGACAAGGTCGAGATGGTGCAGGTCGTCGCTCCTGACGCATCGTACGACGCACTCGAGCAGATGGTCGGCCATGCCGAGGCGATTCTGCAGAAGCTCGAACTGCCGTATCGCGTGATCACGCTGTGCACCGGCGACATGGGTTTCTCCGCAGCGAAGACCTATGACCTCGAAGTATGGCTGCCCGCGCAGAACACCTATCGTGAGATTTCGAGCTGCTCGAATACCGAGGCGTTCCAGGCGCGACGCATGCAGGCGCGTTTCCGCAACGCGCAGGGCAAGCCGGAACTCGTGCATACGCTGAACGGTTCGGGTCTCGCGGTGGGCCGCACGCTCGTCGCGGTGCTCGAGAACTTCCAGAACGCCGATGGCTCGGTGACGGTGCCCACGGCTCTGCGGCCTTACCTCGGCGGCGTGGAGCGGCTGGACGTGCCGGCGGCCTGAGCGTCACCGGCATGTGCGCAGGCGCGGTATCGTCGCGTTTCTGACGGTGCCGCTGCCGGCACCCAGGCCTCTCGGAAAAAAAATTTGGAAGTTTTTTCGTCGAGGGACTTGGAAAACTGATTCCAGCTGTTTTATAATCTTTTTCTCCCAAGCAACGGCCCGCTTGGATCCGACGAAGCAGCAGCGAGTTGGAATACCCGGAAAGGTGGCAGAGTGGTCGAATGTACCTGACTCGAAATCAGGCGTACGGTTTCCCCGTACCGTGGGTTCGAATCCCACCCTTTCCGCCAAATTCTGAAACCCCTTGATCATCGAGATCAAGGGGTTTTTGTTTTTGGGTCTTCGAATTGTTTTGCCAAGGCAATCCGATATTGTTCAAGCATTATTTCTATTGGCGAAATCTATTGTTTCAATTTTTTGTACATGAGCTATTCGCTGCTCGTGGTCTTTCTCATTCCCATTTCCATACAAATCCCTTAAACGATACATGCTGCGCCGTCTCCTGATTCATATGCGGGGACATATGAGGAATGTGGCCGTCGCGCGCTATAGGGGGTCGAAGTAAGAAAATTTGCGGGCGACCCGCCCCCCGATCGACTTCTTAAGGTGCGAATCTTCGCGGACCCAACACATCTCCGCAAGATCTGCCTTTTTTTACAAATAAATACGATTTTTGGTTGGGCTCGGTCATTCGTTCAGGGTACGATTTACGCCGTCAGCAGCTTTTACGGGAATAATTTTCCTGTAAGACAAGAGTTGCGGCAGTAATCGGTAAAAGGTTCGCAAGGCAAACGTTTGCGGACCGACGCGCACCAGCATTGTCAATCTGGACCACCGCGAGGAGCCTCTTCGCGAGCATCGGTTCAATCGGACATCACAGACGTGCGTTCCACGGCACCTCAGGACTAATGTTTTTAAGGAATGCAAATTCATTTGCATCCAATCCTTATGCATTGTCCGTCCGAATCACAGCGAATTCACCTTTGGTCTTTTTATCGGGAATTTTCCCGACATTTGGAATTACTCTGCGATGATAAAACGACGTCAATTCATTGGGGGTCTCACGGCCCTGAGCGCAAGTTATCTTTTGGCCGCATGTGGTGGCGGTGGATCCGGCACCGCGGACGACAAGACTGCCGCTGCTGCCGCTGCATCCGGCGCTTCCGGTACCGCGGCTTCCAAAACGGCCGTCGCAAAGACGAGCGATCCGAACAGTGTCTCCATTCCGCCCGCCTCGTCCATCACGGACAACTCCGGCAACGTCTGGACGCTGTCCGGAGGTGTCGGTGGCTCGGTCTACTGCAACGGTTCGCCGGCAAGCAACACCTACAACGTGCAGATGGTCCTGTTTTACGCCGGCGTGATCTATCACGAGGGCACGGGTGGTCAGTTCTACCAATGGACGGGCTCGGGCTGGAAAGGTTGCATCGACCCGCGCCTCGGTGGCACCTCGGCTGATGGCACCACGATCCCCGGTTCGTCGTACATCATCGACAAATCCAACAACATCTGGACGGTGAACAACGGTGTCATTCTCTGCAATGGGGCGCCCGTAGGCAACACGTACAACGTCTCGCTGCTGTTGTGGTACGGCGGCAAGATCTGGCATTGCGGCACGGGTGGCCAGTTCTACGTGAACAACGAGACCGCCGGTCATTGGCTGCCATGTAGCGATCCGCGCACCGCGATCGCACCGGCCGCGGGCATGTTCTACGGCATGAACGGCCACTTCGACTACACCTACACGCCCCAACAGGTCGTGTCGATCCTGAAGGGCATGGGCTGCACCAGCTATCGCGTGGGCTGCACCAACTCTTCGAACCAGCTGAACGCACTGATCGGGCTTGCGCAGGCTTTCCAGTCGGCGGGCATGACGTTGGTCGTGCTGATCAATCAGGGCGTCTACGACTCCAATGGCAACGTGTTCGCCAACGAGAGTGCCGCTTACAACCAGGGTTACTCGGTCGCCCAAGGCATCGCGAACGCACTGAAGCCGTATGGCGTGAACATTTACGAATGCGGCAACGAGTTGACGCGCACGAACGCCACCGTATTGGACTTCACCTCTGCGGGCACGAAGGCGTCGGACTTCAACAACGCGAACTGGCCGGCGATGCGCGGCGTGATGCGCGGCATGATCGACGGCGTGAAGTCGGTTCAGTCCAACGCGAAATGCGGCATCAACTTCTGCGTGAACGATGTCGGCGCAGCGGACGCGCTGTGGGAAGGTATGCAGCCCGATGGTAGCGGCGGCCACCCGACCGTGCGCTGGGATATCACCACGTGGCACAACTACGAGGTGTATGGCGACGTGTTCTCGCTCGGTGCGGACGGCGCCCAACCTGGCTTCGATCTGCCGACCTATTGCAAGGCCCGTTACGGCGTGCCGTTCCTCATCACCGAGTGGAACACCGGACCGGAACGGGACGAGACCTATCGTGGGAACTACATCACGACGAGGCTCGGCGAGTTCTATCAGAATCGCAAGACGCACAATATCCAGGGCGTCATGTATTACGTGCTCGACAGCGGCGACCAGACGTTCGGCATCTTGAAAAACGGCACGCCGTTGAACCCGGCGTACAGTGCGTTCCAAAGTTTCACCGCAGCTAATCCCGACAACTAAGCCGGGGATCTCGACGCAAGCAGCCTTGCGCGTCAGTCAGAATCGCGCCCGAACCCTTGTCTCAGCGTATCGAGGCTAGGGGGCGGGTGTCTCATGCGACTCGAACCCCCTCCATTACCTCCGTCAACGCGCCCGGCGACGACCGCGAAGCCGAGCGGACCCACAATTTAGTACGGGAAACTGAACGATGGGCGTTGCATGGCTCGATCAACGTTCGAGCCTTCTCGCCGCAAGTCCATGTGAACGCGCAAGCCGGGCAAGCCGACCACGCACGAACGGGTCACCCCGATTCGGGCGCGTGCCCCGGCATCGCCCCCCTTAGCGCCGCCGCCTTCCGAGCATCTTTTCAGCCGGTTTGCCCGGGGTCCCTCCGCGATCCTCTGTACAATTGCCCGAAATCGCCCATCGAGCGGCGGTTGCGGGCCGCCGGGCTTTCGCGCGCGGCGGGTCATCTCGCGTTTGGACCCGCGACTCACATCGACTGAATTCATGGCCATTACCTACAAGACTCCCGACGATATCGCGAAGCTGCGCATTGCAGGCCGCCTCGCGGCCGATGTGCTGGCAATGATCGGCGAGCACGTCAAGGCAGGCGTCTCGACCGACGACCTCGACGCGCTGTGCAACGACTACATCGTCCATACGCAGAAGGCGATTCCGGCCAACGTCGGCTATCTGGGCTTTCCGAAAACCGTCTGCACGTCGGTCAACCATGTCGTGTGCCACGGCATTCCGAATCGCGGCGAGATCCTGAAGGACGGCGACATCATCAACATCGATGTCGCGATCATCAAGGACGGTTATTTCGGCGACACCAGCCGCATGTACTGCGTCGGCCAGCCGAGCACGGTCGCGCGTGCGCTGATCGACACGACCTACGAGGCGATGGTGGCCGGCATCCGCGAGGTGAAGCCGGGCGCGACGCTCGGCGACGTCGGCCACGCGATCCAGAAGGTTGCGCAGCGCGAGGGCTTCTCGATCGTGCGCGACTACTGCGGGCACGGCATCGGCAAGATCTATCACGAGGACCCGCAGGTGCTGCACTACGGCCAGCCGGGGCAGGGCGTTCGCCTGAAGCCGGGCATGGTCTTCACGATCGAGCCGATGATCAACGCGGGCCGCGCCGGCACGTCGGTGCAGCGCGACGGCTGGACCGTGATCACGAAGGACCGCTCGTTGTCGGCGCAATGGGAACACATGGTCGCAGTGACCGACGACGGCTATGAACTGCTGACGCCGTGGCCGGACGGCACCGGCGACTACGACGCACCGTGAGCGGGATCGCATATTCTGGTCAATAATAAATTTGACTCGCCGGCCGGTTCGGTTAAAGCTACGCGTTAGGGTTTCCAGGGGTTTTCGTCTGCATGAGTCCGTCATTGACCGTTCGCCGCATCACTGCTGATCAGGGCGCCGTTTTTCGCGAACTCCGCACCGCCTCGCTGCGGGAGGCGCCATATGCCTTCGGCGCGACGCTCGAGGATGCGTTGTCGGCCGATGCCGCCAGTTTCGACGCGACCGCGGCGAATCACGCGGTTTCGCAGTCCGTCGGCACCTTCCTGCTCTACACCGAGGGCCATCCGGCCGGCCTCGTCGAGGCGCATTTCGACGACACCGCGGCGCGCCGCGCGTTCGTCTGCGAATTGTGGGTGGCGCCGGCCGTGCGTCATCTGCGCGGCGGCGAACTGCTCGTCGACACCGCGAGCAGCTGGCTCGCGAATGCGGGCGCCACGGAAATCTACGCGTGGGTCGCCGACACGAACCGCAACGCGATGCGCTTCTACGAGGCGCTCGGCTTTGGCCCGACCGGCGAGCACCGGCGCGTCGAGCGCGCGCCCGAGCAGGTCGAAAGTCTGCTGGTGCGGCACGTGCCGACTACCTCGCAGGTGCTTCAACAGTGATCACCCGGGCGGCGCGTTGCGCGTGCCGCTCGTCTTCGCCGTCCGTTCATCACGGTCTTTTTCCCCCCAGTATTTTTGTTGCGCACCGTCGCGCGTCGATAGCATCGACGACACGCGTCGCGCCCACGCGCGCGAGCACCGATTCTCCCGGGAAAAATAGTGGCCGCGCGCACGTACGCCTGTAAAATACGCAAAATTTTTTGCCGAACGCTATGTCGCCCAAGAAATCGCCCTTTTTCGAACTGCGCAGCGGCTCTGTCGACACGCTGATGTTCGTGGTCAAAACGACCGACCTCGATGCGATGCGTGTCGAGCTGACGCGACGCTTCGAGGCGACCCCCGAATTCTTCGCTAACGACGTCGTCGCGATCGACGTACGGCGTCTCGCCGACAGCGAACGCGTGCCGCTCGCCGATATCGCGCAACTGCTCGACAGCGTGCGCATGCGTCCGGTCGGTGTGGTCGCGAATGCGGAGCAACAGTGGGCGACGGAGTCGGGATTGCCGCTGCTCGAAGCGCGCGACCGACGCGGCGCGCCGGCCAGACAGGCCGATGAGGACAGCACGGCGAGCGCGGCAAGCGCGGCGGCAGGCGCCGAGGCAAGCGCCGGCACGAGCGCGGCCACCAGCACCGCATCCGCAACCGCCAGCACCGCTTCCGCCGCCGTCGAACCCACCTCCGCCGCCGAGCCGGTGCGCCTCGCCACGTCGCCGCAAACGATGGTGGTCGACAAGCCGCTGCGCTCCGGCCAGCGCATCTACGCGAAAGGCGATCTGGTGGTGCTCGGTCTCGTCAGCTATGGCGCCGAGGTGATCGCGGAAGGCAACATCCATATTTACGCGCCGCTGCGCGGCCGGGCATTGGCCGGCGTGCAGGGCAATCACGACGCGCGCATCTTCTGTACGTGTCTCGAACCGGAACTGATCTCGATCGCGGGCATCTATCGAACGACTGAGAACCCGCTGCCGGCCGACGTGCTCGGCAAGCCGGTGCAGATCTGGCTCGAAGACGAAAAACTGATGATCGAACCGCTGCGGCTCACGTAAAGCGCCGAGAAACGCGCGCTGCCCGAGCGATTTCGGCACGCGGCGTTTCAGGGCGACGCGCGCCGCGCATCAATTGACGCATTTGACGAACACAAGGTAAGGGTAATGGCAAAAATCATTGTGGTGACTTCGGGCAAGGGTGGCGTGGGCAAGACGACCACGAGCGCGAGCTTTGCGTCGGCCCTCGCGTTGCGCGGCAGCAAGACCGCCGTGATCGACTTCGACGTCGGCCTGCGCAACCTCGACCTCATCATGGGCTGCGAGCGCCGCGTCGTGTACGACCTGATCAACGTGATCCAGGGCGAAGCGAATCTGAACCAGGCGCTGATCAAAGACAAGAAGTGCGAGAACCTGTTCATCCTGCCGGCCTCGCAGACGCGCGATAAGGACGCGCTGACGATGGAAGGCGTCGAGAAGGTCATCAACGATCTGATCGCGATGGACTTCGAATACATCGTCTGCGATTCGCCGGCCGGTATCGAGTCGGGCGCGCTGCTTGCGATGCACTTCGCCGATGAAGCGCTGATCGTTACGAACCCGGAAGTGTCGTCGGTGCGCGACTCCGATCGCATTCTCGGCATCCTGTCGTCGAAGACCAAGCGTGCGATCGAAGGCAAGGAGCCGATCAAGGAGCATCTGCTGATTACCCGCTACAACCCGAAGCGCGTCAGCGAAGGCGAAATGCTGTCGCTGACCGACATCCAGGAAATTCTGCGCATCGATCTGATCGGCGTGATTCCGGAGTCGGAAGCGGTGCTGCACGCGTCGAACCAGGGTCTGCCGGCCGTGCATCTGGACGGCACCGATGTGGCCGAAGCCTATAAGGACGTCGTGTCGCGTTTCCTCGGCGAGCAGAAATCGCTTCGCTTTGTCGATTACCAGAAGCCCGGGCTGCTGCAGCGCCTCTTCGGCACCAAGTAAGGGGAGCGCACGTAATGTCGATTCTTTCGTTTTTGCTGGGCGAGAAAAAGAAGTCCGCGTCGGTAGCGAAGGAACGCCTGCAGTTGATCATCGCGCACGAGCGCGCCGGCGGCCATGCGCCCGCCGATTATCTGCCTGCGTTGCAACGCGAACTGGTGGCCGTGATCTCGAAGTACGTGAAGATTTCCGATGACGACATTCGCGTGAGTCTCGAGCGTCAGGACGATCTCGAAGTGCTCGAAGTCAAGATCGAAATACCGCAGGCCTGAGCTTCCGATGGACCGCGGTCCATCTCGCATCATGTGCAGGACGTCGCATTGCATCGTGTTGGTTCGACGCGATGGCGTGCGGCGTTCGGCTGTTGCTCTGGCTTCTGTCTGAAGCCGTCTCTTCGCGCCTGCACGGCGCTCCTCATTTCCCGGTCGAAATAAACCGTTGCACTTCAGCGGGTGCCGTTACACGCGCATCGTCAGCCTCGTGTCGCCCTCGCGCATTAAACGGGTAACGCCGCATCCGGTGTTCAACCTAAGAGGAAATCATGAACAGAAGCTTTCGCCTGCTGCTTGCCAACACCGTTCTGATCGCCGCGGGTGCCGCCGCGATCGCCTCGGCTTCGGCCGCGGAAGTCATCATCGTCGCGCCGTCCGCGCCGCCCGTCGAACGCTTCGAAACGGTGCCCGCGGCGCGCGCCGGCTATGTGTGGGATCACGGTCACTGGCGCTGGGATCACGGCCGCTACGTGTGGGTCGCCGGGCACTGGCAGGCCGAGCGCGTCGGCTATCACTGGATGCCCGGCCACTGGATCGAGCATGGTCCGAACTATCGCTGGGTCCCGGGACACTGGGCTTGATGCGGCCGTCGATCGTGCTTGCGCCGCGCCGCGCGTGGTCGTCTACTGACGCGGCGAGCCGGAAGCATCCGTCGTGATGTCGTCTGCGGCATCACCGGCGGGCGGCTCGCCGTCGACGCTTCCCGCTTCCGGCACCTCGACCTCGGGCACTTCCGGCACCGGCGCGGGCGCCGGTTGCGGCAGCGGCGCCATGTAGCGCTCGGCGAGCGACTCATAAAGCGGCGGTGCGAACAGGCGCGACACGCGGCTCGCGATCAACGCGGTGGCCATCAGCGAAATCACGAGCGCGTGACCGTCGATCATCTCCATCACGATCACGAACGACGTGATCGGCGACTGCGTGACCGCGGCCAGATAGCCGACCATCGCGAGCGCGATCAGCATCGGCAACTGCATCGAATCGAACACCATGTGCAGCAGATTGCCGAAGCCCGCGCCGATCGACAGCGACGGCGCGAAGATGCCACCCGGAATGCCGGGCAGGTACGAGCCGACCATCGCGATCATCTTCAGGAACGGATAGAACACCGACAACTGCCCGTGTCCCTCCAGCAGGCCACGCGCTTCGGTATAGCCGCTGCCGAACGTCGTGCCGCCCGCGATTACGCCGACCACGGCGATTGCGAAGCCGCACAGCGCGGCGAACACGACCGGCCGCTCGCCGTGCAACTGACGCAGCGGCGCCGGAATCCAGCGCGCGGTGTTGAGCAGCAGCCAGCCGAAAATGCCGCCCGCGATGCCCGTGACGATTGCGGTGAGCACCACCGCGACGGCGAGCAGATCGGGGAAATGCGCGCCGATCCTGATCGTGCCGAAATACGTGTAGTTGCCATTCAGGCCCAGCGCGACTACACCCGCAACGACGATCGCGGTGATCAGCACACCGCTCGTGCGGGCCTCGAAGCTGCGCGTCAATTCCTCGATTGCGAACACGACGCCCGCGAGCGGCGTATTGAATGCCGCCGATAAACCCGCTGCCGCGCCCGCCAACGCGAGCTGCCGTTCGATCTGCGCATTCGAGCGCGGATAGAAGCGGCGCAGATTGAACATCAGCGCGGCGCCGACCTGCACGGTCGGTCCTTCACGGCCGATCGTCAAGCCGCCGAGAATCGCGATAAACGATACTCCGATCTTGCCGAGCAGAATTCGCAGCGAGAGCAGCCTCGCGCCGTACCCGCGCTGCTTCGTGTGCAGCGTCGCGATGACCTGCGGGATGCCGCTGCCCTCGGAGCCGCGAAAGAACTTGCGCGTGAGCCAGACCGCGAGCGCCGCGACCACAGGTGTGATCACGAGCGGTGCCCACGGATATCGCTGCCGGACATCGAGAAACGCGTCATAACCCCAGTCGATCAGACGCGCATAGAGCACCGCGACCAGACCGACGGCGATGGCACCGAGCCAGAAGATGCCGTATTGCCGCCACAGGCGTTTCGTGCGCCGCATGACAGCGTGCGAACGGGAAGGGAAGGGCCGGGACATGAATTGGATTCGTGCAAAGGGCCCAGTATAAAACGTGCGGGACAGGCCTGAATGCGTGAAAGACTTTTGAAAAAATGAACTACGATGGATTGTCAGGCGTATATCTTTTGTTGTAATTCGCCGTATTGAAAACCGGACCGGGCACAATGCCCATTTGGCAGGGGAGCGGTAATAACGTCGGCTAGAATAGTTTCCACTTCGGAAAACGAAGAGACCCTCAATGAAGCGAATCCTAATCGTCAAGGTCACTTCACTAGGCGATATCGTGCAGGCGCTGCCAGTCGTCGCCGATATCAAACGCGCATTTCCTGGTGTTCAGGTGGATTGGGCGGCGGACGAAGCATTTGCAGAAGTCGTGCAGTGGAGCCAGGGCGTCGATCGCGTGCTATGCGCGCCGCTGCGCCGCTTCAAGAAGTCGCGTCGCTGGAGCGATCTGAAGGCGATCTGGGCATCGATCGGCGAGCTGCGCGCGTATCACTACGACTACATCATCGATATTCACGGCGTCTACAAGAGCGCGATCATCGCCTTCCTCGCGCGCTCGTCGCGGCGCTTCGGCTATCAGTCTCAGGATCTGGGCGAGCGGGGCGCCGCGTTCGCCTATACCGGGCGTTTCGGTCCACGCCCGCAAGGCAGCGCGTGGCACGGCATGCGCATCAGCGCTAGCGAGGTGCTCGGCTACGAAGTGGAAGGCCCGCCCATCTACGGCCTGCGGCTACCTGCAGTCGTGCCGCAGCCGTTCGCGACGCAGGACGCGCCTGTCGCGGCGCTCTTTCATGCCACCTCGAAAGCCGAGAAGAAATGGCCGCTCACCCATTGGGTGGCTGTCGGGCGCGAGTTGAGCGAGCGCGGGTTTCGTGTGGTTCTGCCGTGGGGTTCGGACGGTGAGCTTGCCGAAGCCTTGCAGATCTCCGCACAAGTGCCGGGCGCGACCGTGCTGCCGCAAATGAGCGTGACCGAAGTCGCGCAGATGATCGACGCGTGCGCGCTCGTGGTCGGTACCGATACGGGCTTCGTGCACCTCGCGCATGCGCTGCAGAAGCGCACCGTGATGATCTTCGTCGCGACGTCGCCCTCGCATTGCGGCGTCGAGACGCCGTATCGCTCGACCTCGATCGGTGACGGTCGCTCGGTACCGCCCATTAGCGCGGCGCTCGAAGCGATCGACTATGTACACGCGGCAGAGCCGGTCCTCGCTATGCAGCACGGATCGGCCGCCGCCTGAGTTCACGCAATCGTTTGCGCAAAAGAAAAAGAGGCGCGACGCGTAGTCCACCCCTGCGGGCGGGGACTGCATCGTCGCGCCTCGAAGAACGCCCGTGTCGGGGAACAGCGGGCGGAGAGGAATCGATTACACGTCTGTTAAAACTGTCGCTTTTCGTTGGACGCCGCAGCGTCCGATGCGCGCACGCCAAGGCGGCCAGCGGGTAGGTCGCGGTGCATCGAGGCTCGCGCGGCGCGCGTTGAACCGCTCGATTGCGGCGACGCTGGCGCGGCCAGCAAGGCTTCGATCGCGACAGTGCGCTCAACGGAGTATAGGCGGTGTTTTTCGCCAGGGCGGCGTGATCAGGCGATAGCGGGGCAGGTCGTTCGAACACGCCGGTCCACCGCGCCGATCCTGTAACGGCCCGGTGATCTTCCCTTACAAATGGCAACGTTCGCCGCGGCGCGCATCGTGTCCAATCGGGTCATTCGGGGTTTGCGCTCGAATCAATCCGACTCGATGGAGAACAACATGAAACGCTTGATCCTGACTCTCGTGGCCGGCGCACTGCTGGCATCGGCGCTCGGCGGTTGCGTCATTGCGCCGGCGCCGGGCTACTACTACGGCGGCGGTGGCTACTACCATCACGGCTACTACCGCTAAGCCGCGCTCGAGCTCCTCGATCCACTGGTCTCAGGCGACCAGCATTTCGAATGCGACCACCGCGGCAATAGCCGCGGCGTTCGCGGCCAGCGCCTCGACCACGATGGATTTCCATGACGCCGGACGGAAGCGCAGCGCGAGCAGCAGCGAGCCGAGCAAGGCCAGCGCGATGATCATCACGATATCGGCATTGTGAAGATGGACGTTCATGCGAGTCTCCCTGTTTTTTATAGGGTTATGTCAGGGAGTATAGGCAAGTCAAAAAGACGCGCAAGGCGGGGGACTACCCGGGCCGCCGAGCGGAAATGTCGAAGCAATAATGCCCATTGCATATTGGCGCAGACGCGTAAAAACTGCGCGTGAGCGGCATCGGTCGAACTTCGGCAAACGCGAATCGACGCAAGCGTGGTTGCGTCGATTCGCATTGCATCACTTCATCAGACTCGCGTCACGCGTCTCGCGCATGCAAAGCACGCCGACGAGACTCACGGCCGCCGCGACCGACACGTACGCGCCGACCCACGGCAAGCCGCCATGCGCGGCCAGCACCTGCGCGATATACGGCGCGACCGACGCGCCGAGAATCCCGCCGAGGTTGTATGCGACGCCGGCTCCCGTATAGCGCACATTGGTCGGAAATAGCTCTGGCAGCAGCGCGCCCATCGGCGCGAACGTCACGCCCATCAGGAACAGCTGGATCACGAGGAACAGCAGCACCAGCAACGGCTCACCGCTGCCGAGCAGCGGCGCCATCGTGAAGCCCGACAGGATCGCCGCGATGATGCCGACGATCAGCACCGGCTTGCGCCCGAAGCGGTCGCTCGCGCGGGCCGACAGCGGCGTCGCGATCGCCATGAACACGACCGCGATGCACAGCAGGCCGAGGAACGTCTGCCGCGGAATATGCAGCGAGCCGACGCCGTACGACAGCGAGAACGTCGTCGCGTTGTAGAACAGCGTGTAGCAGACCACCATCGCGAGCGCGCCGAGCACGGTCGGCACCCAGTGCTGCGAGAACAGCGTCGCGATCGGCACGCGCACGCGTTCCTTGCGCTCGATCGCGGCCTGGAACGCGGGCGTCTCGGCGATCTTCAGCCGCACGTACAGGCCGAGCGCGACCAGCACCGAGCTGACGAGGAACGGCACGCGCCAGCCCCAGCTACGGAACTGCTCGTCGGAGAGCGACATGGCGAGCGCGAAGAACAGGCCGTTGGACGCGAGAAAGCCGATCGACGGTCCAAGCTGCGGAAACATGCCGAACCAGCCGCGTTTGCCGGCCGGCGCGTTTTCGGTGGCGAGCAGCGCGGCGCCGCCCCATTCGCCGCCGAGGCCGATACCCTGGCCGAAACGCAGCACGCACAGCAGGATCGGCGCGAGGCTGCCGATCGCGTCGTAGCCCGGCACGAAGCCGATCAGCGTGGTCGACAGGCCCATCACGAGCAGCGACGCAACCAGAGTCGACTTGCGGCCGATGCGATCGCCGAAGTGGCCGAACAGGAACGAGCCGATCGGTCGCGCGACGAACGCGATGCCGAACGTGACGAACGCGGACAGCGCTTGCGCGGTGGCCGAGCCATGCGGGAAGAACACCGGTCCGATCACGAGCGCCGCGGCGGTCGCGTAGACATAGAAATCGTAGAACTCGATCGCGGTGCCGATGAAGCTCGCGAAGATGATCCGCGCGCGACTGTTTTGCCCGCTTGCGGGCTGAGCCGCGGAAATCGGCGAAGTGGACATGCAGGGGTCTCCAATTGTCGTGAGGCCGCGGCGCGCCGAGCCTTGATTCGCAGACAGGCGGCGCGCGAGGGCGGCATCCTCGTTGAGGTATAGGTTTGGGCGCCGCACGCGGGTGGCGCCGCGGCTGAGTCGGCTCATGCGCCGCGCCGACGGGTGTGCGGGCGGCGTGAGCCATGCCGGAAGGCTCCGGCGCGGGGAATCGGAAAATTATAGCGAGCGCGCTCGTCGCGCAGCAATGGCGGCGTAAGCTTGCGCGGCAACGAGGGGTGCGTTGAGAGCTATGCGCAATGACTCGAGCAGGTCACCTGTGGCCTGGCCGATGCGGTGATGCGCGAGATGGCGCGTGTCAGCGCACGCGCCAAGCACGCTCATTCGTACGTTTCCGCTTGCGGCGAGGCGAGCTCGCGCAACTGGAACTTGCCGTTGTCGTTGAACAGCCAGTCTTCGAACAGCTCGAGCTGGCCGCGGCCGTTCAGCAGCTTGCCGGGCGGTAGCGGCAGCGGCGCCGAGCGGCGCAGCGACGCGAGCGCGGTGCTTTCGGCTTCGTCGTCGCCGTTGGTGCGATACACCGACGACTGGACGATGCGTCCATCACGATCGACGGTGAACGACACCACCACCAGCGAGCGCAGCATCGGCTGAGGCCTGCCCTGGAGCACATACGACGGATTGCGCTCGACGATTCGTCGCGCGACCGCGTCGCGATATTGATCGAGCGTCGCGCTGTTGATCGCGGCGACCGGTGTGCTGACGGTTTCGTGCGGCGTCAGCGGAGTGATCGTGCAACCGGCCACGGCAACGACACCAAGCGCGGCGAGCAACAGCCGATGCCTGGGTGCTGCGGTGAAGAAGTGCGGGGCCACACGGGGAACAGAACGGGGAGAAGTGCGCGAGAGCATCGTCGACGAACCGCGAGGAGAACCTGATTGAATGGTAGTCAAAAACCGGCGGGATTCAATTGGCGTTCGCCCGCTGAATGTCGTTGCGCATGTGCCGCTGACGCGCTTTGCTTTCCGATGCAGTGGCCGGAAATATGCACGCGTTGGTCGGCGGGCGAAACCCGCCTACACTCTGGCGGCCTCATGCTAAGGCATCGGTGGAAGTCTTTTCAGCCCGCTTCTCGCGGGCTTTCTTTTACCTGCGATTCGCCAATTGCACGCGGCAACAAAAAAGGCGAACCCGCCAAACGGGTCCGCCTTTTCGCTCTCGGTTCAACCAGCCACGCCGCAAGCCCAGGCTCACGGCGCTGCCCAATCGTCGATTACTTCAACGCCGCACGCGCCGCCTTCACCGCGGCCAGCACCTGCTCAGGCGCGGTGCCGCCCGGATGATTGCGGCTCGCCACCGAGCCCTCGAGCGTCAGATACGAGAACACGTCGTCGCCGATCAGATGCGCGACGTTCGGCAGTTCGCTGCGCATTTCGTCGAGCGTCAGGTCCGCGAGGTCGCAGCCGCGGTCGGCGCATACGCGTACCGCGAGCGCGACGGCTTCGTGCGCGTCGCGGAACGGCAGGCCGCGCTTGACCAGATAGTCGGCGAGGTCCGTCGCGGTCGAGAAGCCTTGCAGCGCGGCGTCGCGCATCGCCTGCGGCTTGACCGTAATGCCGGCGACCATTTCAGCGAAGATGCGCAGCGTGTCTGCGACCGTATCGACGGTGTCGAACAGCGGCTCCTTGTCTTCCTGGTTGTCCTTGTTGTACGCGAGCGGCTGGCCCTTCATCAGCGTGAGCAGCGCCATCAGATGACCGTTCACGCGGCCGGTCTTGCCGCGCGCGAGCTCGGGCACGTCCGGGTTCTTCTTCTGCGGCATGATCGACGAGCCGGTGCAGAAACGGTCGGCCAGATCGATGAAGCCGACGCGCGGGCTCATCCACAGCACCAGTTCTTCGGAGAAGCGCGACACGTGTGTCATCACGAGCGCGGAGGCGGCCGTGAATTCGATCGCGAAGTCGCGGTCGGAAACCGCATCCAGCGAATTCGCGCAGATGCCGTCGAAGCCGAGCGTCTTCGCCACGGCGTGACGATCGATCGGATAGCTGGTGCCGGCGAGCGCAGCCGCGCCGAGCGGCAGACGGTTCACGCGCTTGCGGCAGTCGACCATGCGCTCGGCGTCACGCGAGAACATCTCGACGTAGGCGAGCAGGTGATGGCCGAACGTGACCGGCTGCGCGACCTGCAGGTGCGTGAAGCCCGGCATGATGGTCGCGGCGTTCTGCTCCGCGATGTCGAGCAGCGCTATGCGAAGTTCGGTGAGCAGCCCGCCGATGCGGTCGATCTCGCCGCGCAGCCACAGGCGGATGTCGGTCGCGACCTGGTCGTTGCGCGAGCGGCCGGTATGCAGGCGCTTGCCGGCGTCGCCGATCAGCGCGGTCAGGCGCGCTTCGATGTTCAGGTGCACGTCTTCGAGATCGAGCTGCCATTCGAACTCGCCGCGCTCGATTTCACCCTTGATCTGCGCCATGCCGCGCTGGATCGCGGCGAGGTCGTCGGCGGAAATGATCTTCTGCGCGGCGAGCATCGACGCGTGCGCGAGCGACCCTTCGATGTCGACGAACGCCAGACGCTTGTCGAAGAAGACCGACGACGTATAGCGTTTGACGAGCTCCGACATCGGCTCCGAGAAGCGAGCCGACCAGGCTTCGCCTTTTTTGTGCAGTTGGGACGTCATGGTGTTGGGCGGTAAAAACGAGCGGTGAAGAGGCTGGCGACGCGAGTGCGCGAGTCGTGCAGAAGCGCCGCCGCAGCGAAGAAAGACGGAGATTTTAACACCGGGCGAGGGCGGCCAAGGCGCTGCCGCCCATCGCGGACCCATTCGCGGGCCCATTCGCGGGCCTATTCGCGCACCAGCACCACCAGCTTCAGATCTTCGCGATGCGCGGGCTTGAAGGTGATCTGGTCATAAACGATGCGCCCGTCGCGCGGATGGTTGAACTCGCGCCTGCCGCCCTCGCGCCCGCCGACGTCCTGCGAGGCCCAGTAGCGCGCGAACTCGTCGCTCGCGGCTGAAAGCGAATCGATCAGCCCACGCGTGGGCGCATCGTTCAGATGGCGGATCGAGTCGGCGCGGAATTCGGCGGCAAGCCGTCGCGCGCGCGTTTCCCAATCGACGATCAACGCGCGCGCGGCCGGCTCGGTGAACGTGTAGCGCAGCAGGTTGCGGTCGTGCGCGCCGTCGAGCCAGCCGACGAACAGATCGGCCGCGCGCTCGTTCCACCGGAGCGCATTCCACTGCCGGTCGAGCACGTAGGCCGGCGTGTCGATGAGCTGCACGGTTTGCAGCAGCGTGGCGGGTGCATCGGCGGCGGCCGGATCGGGCTCGGCCGGATCGCGCTGCGCGGCCAGCTCGAACAGATACGCGCGCTCGGCGCGCGACAGCTGCAACGCGACCGCGATGCGCGCGAGCGCATCGGCGGAAGCGGACACCGGCCGGCCCTGCTCGATCCACGTGTACCAGGTCGGGCTCACGCCGCATAACTGCGCGACTTCCTCGCGCCGCAGACCGGGCGTGCGGCGGCGCGGCCCTGGCGGCAGACCGACCGCCTGCGGCGACAGCCGCTCGCGATGGGCGCGGATGAAGTCGCCGAGTGCGCGGGCCGGCGTAGCGTCGAGCGGCGGCGGGTGATCGGCGGAGGACGGCGTCGTCATGCTATCGGCTGAGCGTGGAGGGGAGCAATAGAGATACCAGAATAATTGCCGGACTTGTACTGGTACATGGCGGGCTCTATTGTAGCGGCTGGATTCGCGCAACGCGTTGTTCGCCATGTCGACGCGCAATGAAAAAAGCCGGGTGTGGCCTGCGTCGGCCACACCCGGCTTTTGCTTGCTTCAGCGTCGAGCTCAACCGGTATTGCGCAACCCCGCCGCGATTCCGTTGATGCACAAATGAATGCCGCGCCGCACGCGCGCATTGGTGTCGCCCGCGCGATAGCGCTTGAGCAGTTCGACCTGCAGGTGATTGAGCGGGTCGAGGTACGGGAAGCGGTTCTTGATCGAGCGCGCGAGCAGCGGATTCTCGGCGAGCCGCTCGCTCTTGCCGGTGATCTCCGACAACACTTTCGACGTGCGTTCCCACTCGGCAACGATGCGCTCGAACACGTGCTTGCGCAGCTTCTTGTCGGTCACGAGCGCCGCATAACGCGACGCGACCGCGAGGTCGGTCTTCGCGATGACCATGTCCATGTTCGACATCAGGTTCGCAAAGAACGGCCAGCTCTTGTGCATCTTCTTCAGCAGCGCGAGGCGGCGGGCGCGTTCCGCGTCCGACGGCGCGCTGTCCAGATGCTCGGTGACCGCGCTGCCGAAGCCGTACCAGCCGGTCAGCAGCAGCCGGCATTGGCCCCACGAGAAGCCCCAAGGGATCGCGCGCAGATCCTCGATCTTGCGCTGCTTGGGGTCCTGCAGCTTGCGCGACGCGGGGCGGCTGCCGATGTTCAGCTCCGCGATCTCCGCGATCGGCGTCGACTCGAAGAAATACTCCTTGAAGCCCGGGGTTTCGTAGACGAGCGCGCGATACGTGGCCATCGCCGTATCGGACAGCTGCTGCATCGTTTCCTCGTACACCGGCAGCTCGGCCAACGTGTGGTCGTGCGGCAGCAGCGACGCTTCGAGCGTCGCGGCCACGACGGTTTCCAGATTGCGCCGGCCGATTTCCGGATTCGCGAACTTGCTCGCGATCACTTCGCCCTGCTCGGTCAAACGGATCTGACCGTCGACGGTGCCCGGCGGCTGCGACAGGATCGCCTGATAGGTCGGGCCGCCGCCGCGGCCGACGGTGCCGCCGCGTCCATGGAACAGACGCAGCGTCACGCCGCGTTCGTTGAACAGCGACAAGAGCGCCAGCTCCGCGCGATACAGCTCCCAGTTCGACGTCAGGAAGCCGCCGTCCTTGTTGCTGTCCGAGTAGCCGAGCATCACTTCCTGCTCGTTGCCCTGATGTTCGATCAGCGTGCCGATGCCCGGCAGCGCGAACAGATCGCGCATGATGTGCGGAGCATTGCGCAGATCGGGGATCGTCTCGAACAGCGGGATCACCATCAGGCCCGCGCGCGCTGGGTCGTGCTCGTCGCCGAGACGTCCGCGCAACAGGCCGGTTTCCTTCTGCAGCAGCATCACCTCGACCAGATCGCTGACGGTCTCCGTATGCGAAATGATGTAGTTGCGCACCGCGCGCGCGCCGAATTTTTCGCGCGTGAGGCGCGCTTCCTCGAGCACCGCGAGCTCGCTCTTCACGAGGTCGGAGTACTCGGCGTAGGGCACGCGCAGCGCGCGCGGCTGCGCGAGTTCGGCGAGCAGCACGTTCAGCTTGTCCGCTTCCGACAACCCCGCGTAGTCGTCCTCGACACCGGCGCGCTTCAGCAGCTCGGCGATCACCGCTTCGTGGATGTCGGAGCTTTGCCGCAGATCGATGCTCGCGAGATGGAAGCCGAACACTTCGGCCGCGCGAGCGAGCGGTGCGAGACGCGGCGAGGCGAGCGGCGCACCGTGATGCTCGGCGAGCGAATCGATCAGCACGTGCAGGTCGCGCACGAAATCGGCGGCGTCGTCGTAGGGGATAGCGCGAATCGGCGCGACGCCGCGGCCGGCGCTGCGCAGCGGCACGCTGCCTTCGCCGAGACGCACGCGCGCGCTCGCCGCGAGCCGCGTGTAGATGCCGATCAGCGCGCGACGATACGGCTCGTCGGTGCGATGCGGCGAGTGGTCGGGCGAGATGTCCGCAAGCTCGTTGAGCGCATCGCTCGTGCCGACGAGCACATTCGACATCGATAGCTCCTCGCCGAGCTTGTGCACCTGCACCAGGTAGTGCTCGAAGATCACCGCGGCCTGACGGGTGATGGCGTTTTCGAGCGTTTCGGCGGTGACGTTCGGATTACCGTCGCGATCGCCGCCGATCCAGCTGCCCATCTGGAAGAACGGCGGCAGGCGCGCTTCGAGGCCATGCTCCTTCAGCGCTTCCTCGATGTCGGCATACAGCGCCGGCAGTTCTTCGAGGAAGGTGCTGCGGTAGTACGACAGCGCGTTCTCGATTTCGTCGGCGACCGTCAGGCGCGCGTCGCGCAGCATCCGCGTTTGCCACAGCGACGTGACGCGCGCGCGCAGCATCGCTTCGTTGTGCGCGCGCTCGCGATTCGTCAGCGGCTGGTCGCGCTCGGCGAGCAGCCGCGCGATGTCGTGCTGCGCGTCAAGAATGCTCTTGCGCTGCACCTCGGTCGGGTGCGCGGTCAGCACCGGCATGATCAGCGCGTCGTCGAAAAACCGCTGCAGCACCGGCGTCGCGGCGGCACCGGCCGCGACGAGCCGCTCGAGCGCATGCGCGATCGTGCCCGGCTGCGAGGCCGAGCCCGCGAGCGCATGAATGCGGTGACGACGGTTGCGGTGGCGGTCCTCGGCGATGTTCGCGAGATGCGAAAAATAGCTGAACGCGCGCACGACGCTGACGGTCTGCTCCGGCGTCAGCGAGCGCAGCTTCTTGTCGAGCGTCTGTGCGGCGGCGCTATCGTCCTCGCGACGGAAGCGCACCGCGTTCTGCCGGATCGTTTCGACGACGTCGAATACGGCGTCGCCTTCCTGCTCGCGCAGCACGTCGCCGAGTAGCCGGCCGAGATAGCGGATGTCCTGGAACAGCGGGTGGTCCTTGTCCTCGCGCGTGCGGCCGCCGTTCTTCACGGTGGGCGCGGCGGCGGGCTCAGCTTGCGACACGGCCTCGAGCTTTTCCGTTTCAGCGGCGCGCGGGGGTGTCGCGTCGCCTTCGATCTTGATCTTGACCTTGGCCGGCTTGCTGGCGGTGGCCGAAGTCGCGGCTTTTTCGGCCTTGCCGGATTTCGTTGCTTTGGGCGCCTTGTCCTGCTTGACGGGCACAGAGGTTTGCGAGGCCTTCGAGGCCTTGGCGGCTTGCGCGGCAGCGTTGGACAGGACGTCGGGCGCCGCGGCGTCGGCCGGGCGAGCGGTGGGCGAGGCAGTGTTGCGGCGGGCGGGGCGCGCCGATCCGGAAGACGTCACGATGAGTTTCCTCGGGGAAGCCAGGGTCTGTTGATTGATGAACTGCGACTGCGAACTGCAACCAGCAAGTACAACGTGAACTGCGTGCAACAGGGACTGCGCAACGGACTGCAAGACAGACTGCTAATGCGACTGCAATAAAGACCTGAGACGGCGGACTGCAAACGGCGACTGCCGACCCGCTACCAATCGAGCCGCGCGTGCCGCACCGCGTGCGAGGAACCACGCAAGCGCTGCCGATCGCGCGACGCCGACGAGGGAGAAGGGAGCCACGGGCTGCCAGCCCGCGAAGAGACTGAACACGCGGCACGCATTGCCGCAGCGTGTTCGCCGCATTGCATCATCCCGCATGCCGCCGCGCGGCGCGCGAACGACCGTGCGTGACAACGCTGAATGGGGGCCTTCGCGCGCGGCGCGGAGCCCGTCTCCTCCGTCGATACCGCTTGCGCACAGCGCCCTGCGGTGCCTTGGAACCCAAGGGCACAAAAAAGGGCGCGTGCTAACATTGATTGTTATTCGATCCCGACATCAAGCAGCAAGCTAATGAACACCGAGACGTTTTCCACGCCACCCCACACGCTTGTCATTGCGTCGCGAGAGAGCCGCCTTGCCATGTGGCAAGCCGAGCACGTGCGATGTGCGCTGCACAAATTATATCCATCTTGTGACGTAAAAATCCTCGGAATGACGACACGTGGTGATCAGATTCTCGATCGCACGCTGTCGAAGGTTGGTGGTAAGGGGCTCTTCGTGAAAGAGCTCGAAGCCGCGCTCGCCGATGGCCGCGCCGACCTTGCGGTGCATTCGCTGAAAGACGTGCCGATGGAGTTGCCCGCCGGTTTCGCGCTATCCACCATCATGGAGCGCGAGGACCCGCGCGACGCGCTCGTGTCAAATCAGTACGACTCGCTCGCCGCGCTGCCGGCCGGTGCCGTGGTCGGCACCTCGAGCCTGCGCCGTGAAGCGATGCTGCGCATGCGCTATCCGCATCTCGACGTGCGGCCGTTGCGCGGCAATCTCGATACCCGACTCGCCAAGCTCGATCGCGGCGACTACGCGGCGATCATTCTGGCCGCGGCAGGGCTGAAGCGTCTCGGTCTCGCCGAGCGCATCCGCGCGCTGCTCGATCCCGAGGATAGTCTGCCCGCGGCGGGCCAAGGCGCGCTCGGCATCGAGATTCGCGCCGATCGCGCGGACCTCGCCGCATGGCTCGCGCCGCTGCATCATCAGCACACGGCGGCGGCCGTCGAAGCGGAGCGGATGGTGTCGCGCGCGCTCGGCGGCAGCTGCGAGGTGCCGCTCGCCGCCTACGCAACGTGGGGCGACGGCGCGCTGCATCTGCGCGGCATCGTCGCGACGCCGGACGGCCAGCGCGTACTGAGCGCGCAGGCGTCGGCGCCGGCGCCCACCATCGAACGCGCGCTCGCGCTCGGCGAGGAAGTGGCGCAGTCGCTCGCGCACCAAGGCGCGCTCGAGATCGTCCGCGCGCTCAGCACCGCGAGCGGTCCCGCGGCCGCGCCCGGCGCGGCGGCCAGCGAGTGATGGCCGCCGGCACGCCCGGGAAGGCGCCGTTCACGGTCGTGATCACGCGGCCGGCCGGCCAGTCGAGCGAACTCGTCGAACGGCTCGAAGCAGCCGGACTCGCGTCGCTCGACTTTCCGCTGATCGACATCGCGCCCGTCATCGACGACGCGCCGTTGTGCGCCGCGCTCGCGTCACTCGAACGCTACGCGCTGGTCGTGTTCGTGTCGCCGAACGCGGTCGATCACGCGTTCGCGCGCCATCACGATATCTGGCCGCACGCGCTGCCGGTCGGCGTGGTCGGTCCGGGCAGCGTGCATGCGCTCGCGCGCCACGGCGTCAGCGCGCCGGAGCATCGCGTGATCAGCCCCGCGGCGGGTGCCGACGACGAATCGACGAGCTTCGACTCCGAGGGCCTGTTTGCGGCGATCGAGGCGCAACTCGGCGCCGCGGGCCTCGAAGGCAAGCGCGTGCTGATCGTGCGCGGTGACGGCGGCCGCGAATGGCTCAGCGAGCGCCTGCGTGAAGCTGGCGCCGAAGTCGACACGGTCGCCGCGTACCGGCGCATCGTGCCGGAGCCGTCGATCGGCGCCTGGGCGCGCGTGCACGAACTGCTCGCGGGCGCGCCGCACGCATGGCTTCTGACCAGCTCCGAAGGCGTACGCAATCTGCAGGAACTCGCGCACGATCATCTAACCGCCGGCGAGATCGAGCAGCTCAAACACGCGCCGCTCGTCACGCCGCATCCCCGCATCGCGCAGACCGCGCGGGCATTGGGTTTTGATAGGATTACGGTGTCCGGCGCGGGCGACGAGCGCATAGTCCGCGCCCTCGTGGCCGCGGCCGCCGTGCCTCCCGTCGTCCAACCGGTATCGTCCAACCCGGCTCAACCACGCATGACTGAAACGAACGCATCCACGAACGCCTCACCTCAGCCGCCGGCAAGCGCCGCCTTGCCGCCGAATCAACCCTTCACGCCGTACGAAGCGCAAAAGCGCCGCAGCACGAGCGGACCGCTGCTGTGGCTTGTCATCGTGGTGATCGCATGCGCGGTGGGCGTGGGCGGCTTCGCGATGAACCGCAAGCTGGTGCGCACCGAGCAGGAGCTCGCGCAGCGTCAGCAGGCCAACGACACGCAGACCAACGAGCTGCGCATCAAGATCGACCAGGCGCTCGCCACCGTGCATCAATCGGACGCGCAGGTCGCGCAGCTCGAAGGCAAGCTTGCCGATGCGCAGGCCGCGCAGCAGGCGCTGCAACAGCAGTACGCGGATCTCGCGCGCAATCGCGACGACTGGACGCTCGCCGAAGTCGGGCAGATGCTGTCGGCGGCCAGCCAGCAGTTGCAGCTGACCGGCAATACCCAGCTCGCGCTGTTCGCATTGCAAAGCGCCGATACGCGCCTCGCGGCGTCCGATAGCCCGCAGGCGCTCGCCGTGCGCAAGGCGATCGCGCAAGACATCGACAAGCTGAAGGCCGCACCGTCCACCGATCTGACCGGCCTCGCGATCAAACTCGACAACGCGATCGATCACGTGAGCGGCCTGCCGCTGTCGGGTGAAGCACCGATTCCGCGTGCCACGCCGCACGCGGCCACGTGGGCCGACACCGCGAAGGTGGCGGCGGCCACCGGCAAGCCGCGCTGGGAAGTGTGGATCGACGAGGTCACGCACGGCATCGGCGAACAGCTGTCGAGCCTCGTGCAGGTGCGCCGTATCGATAACGCGGACGCGATGCTAGTCACGCCGGATCAAGGCTACTTCGTGCGCCAGAACCTGAAGCTGCGTCTGCTATCGGCGCGTCTCGCGCTGCTGTCGCGCAACCAGACCACGCTGAAGTCCGACTTGCAGGCGGCGCAGTCCGCGTTGACGCGCTACTTCGACACTTCATCGAAAGACACGCAGATGGTCATTGATCTCGTCAAGCAGGTGGACGCCGGTTCGGCTGCGGTCGAGCTGCCGAACCTCGATACGAGCCTGCAGGCCGTCAATCAATACCGGAACCGGGGTTAATCATGGCGATCCGGGGACTTCTATGGCTCGCGGCGCTGTTCGCCGTCGCGGTCATGCTCGCGGTGGGCGGGCGCTTCGACGCGGGGCAGGTGCTGCTGATCTATCCGCCGTACCGCGTCGACATGTCGCTGAATCTGTTCATCGTCGGGCTGGTGGTGCTGTTCATCCTGCTCTACGCGCTGTTGCGCATTATCCGCAATATCTGGCGCATGCCGCAGCGCGTCGCCGCGTACCGGGCGCGCGCGCGTGTCGCGAAGGCGCACGCGGCGTTGCGCGACGCGATCGGCAACCTGTACGCGGGACGTTTCTCGCGCGCGGAAAAGGCTGCCAAGGACGCGCTCACGAATGGCGACAACAAGGGCGCGGCCGGTTTGATCGCGGCGACCGCCGCGCATCGCATGCATGAGTACGGACGGCGCGACGAATGGCTCGCGCAGATCGACGAAGCCGAGTGGCAGGACGCGCGCCTGATGGCCACCGCCGACATGCGCGCCGACGGCCGCGACGCCGACGGCGCGCTCCATGCGCTGACCGAGATGCAATCGCAAGGGGCGCGGCGCATCCACGCGCAGCAGATCATGCTGCGTGCGCAGCAGCAATTGAAGAACTGGGGCGAAGTGCTGAAGCTCGTCAAGACGCTGGAGAAGCGCGAGGCGATCCATCCGGCGGTCGCGGTGCGGCTGCGTCAGCTGGCGGCGGAAAATTTGCTGCGCGACCGTCGCCACAACGCTGAGGCGCTGCTCGAATTGTGGCATTCGCTGTCGGCGACCGAGCGTCATTCGCCGCGCCTCGCCGATACCGCCGCCGAACTGCTGGTTGCGCTGAATCGTCCGCAGGAGGCGCGCAAGATCGTCGAGGAAGCGCTTGCGCAGAACTGGGATGCGCGCCTGTTGCGCCGCTATCCGGACACGGCCGGCGGCGATGCGTTGCCGCTCATCCAGAAGGCCGAGGCGTGGCAGAAGGATCGGCCGGAAGACGCGGACCTGATGTTCGCGCTGGGGCGTCTGTGCCTGCATCAGCAGTTGTGGGGCAAGGCGCAGTCGTTCCTCGAACGCGCGCTGAAGCTCGCCGACAACGAGACGCTGAAGATCCGTTCGCATCGCGCGCTCGCGCGTCTGCACGAGCAGCTTGGAGACACCGACAAGGCGAGCGAGCACTATCGCGAGAGTGCGTTGGCGATGAACGTGACGTGAGTTAAGCCTCTTTAGCCGCTACCGGATGGCCGCAGCCTCGCGCTGCGGCCATTTGTTTTTACGGCGCCTCTGTCCGCCTCGAATCGGCGGGACTGCGCTTTGCTTCACACCTCACTGGATGCGCAACCTGGGAGGTGTTCAAAGTGGCCAGCGACGCTATGACGGTGCAAACCGACACCCGCAGCGGCGACGTCGAGCGCGAGGGCGTCGTCGTCATTACAGGGGCAAGTGCCGGCGTGGGGCGCGCCACCGCGTCCGAGTTCGCGCGGCAGGGCTATGACGTTGGGCTGATCGCGCGCGAGCCGCGACGGCTCGCGCGTGCCGCCGAGGAGATCGCCGCGACCTATGGCGTGCGCGCACTCGCGTTGCCCGCCGACGTCGCCGATGCAGATGCGATCGAGCGTGCCGCGCAGCGCGTAAATCGCGAGCTGGGCGGCATCGACGTGTGGGTCAACGTCGCGATGGCGACCGCGTTTGCGCCGGTGTCCGCGCTCAGTGCGCGCGATGTCGAACGCGGCACGCAGGTGACCTATCTGGGGCAGGTCAACGGCATGCTGGCGGCGCTCCCCGTGATGCGCGCGCGCCGGCACGGGACGATCGTCAATGTCGGCTCGGCGCTCGGGTACCGGTCGGTGCCGTTGCAGTCGATCTATTGCGGCGCGAAGTTCGCTGTGCGCGGCTTTACCGATTCATTGCGTTCCGAGTTGCTGCACGACGAGGTCGATATCCATCTGACGATGGTCGATCTGCCCGCGGTCAATACCCCGCAATTCGACTGGGCGCTCAATCGCACGGGGCGCAGGGCGCGGCCGGTGGCGCCGGTATTTCAGCCGGAAGTGGCGGCGCGGGCGATCTACTTTGCGGCCACTCATCGGCGGCGGCAGGTGTGGGTCGGGTGGTCGACGGTCAAGGCGATCCTCGCGAACCGGATCGCGCCGACGCTGCTCGACCACTATCTCGCGCGTGCGGGTTACGACGGGCAACTGACCGATGAACCATTGCCCGCCGATGCGCCCGCGAATCTCTACGAGCCGGTGCCCGGCCACTACACCGCGCATGGCCGCTTTGACGATGAAGCGCGCGCGTACTGCTGGGAGCTGTTTACCGATCGGCATCGCAACGCGGTGTATGGCGCGGCGGTGCTGGCGCTGGCAGGGGGCGTCGGGTGGCTGCTGAGGCGCAAACGGCCTTGATACGCAATCGGTGTGCCTCCTCCCTGTCGCCGATGAAAGGTCTGGACTATCCTACGAATGACAGGGCCGCCCACAATCCGTGGCGCGGCGTCCTCGACTGCGAACATTCCAAAAATGGAAGCGGACAGGCCAGTTCCTCACAAAGAGCAGACCACTGCAAGCAGCGCGCACCGCTGGATGCGCTGGTTGCCGGGACTGACGGTGCTCAAGGCGTACCGCTTGAGCTGGCTGCCGAGCGATCTGACGGCCGGACTGGTACTGACCACGATGCTGGTACCAGTCGGCATCGCTTACGCGGAGGCATCGGGGGTCCCCGGCGTGTTCGGCCTCTACGCGACGATCGTCCCGTTGTTGGCGTACGCGCTGTTCGGCCCGAGCCGGATTCTCGTGCTCGGCCCCGACTCCGCGCTTGCGGCTCCGATTCTGGCGGTCGTCGTGCAAGTGGCGGCGGGCGACCCGTCGCGCGCGATTGCGGCGGCCAGCATGATGGCGATCGTGTCCGGCGTGTTCTGTATCGTGATGGGCTTGCTGCGGCTGGGATTCATCACAGAATTGCTGTCTAAGCCCATTCGATACGGCTATATGAACGGCATCGCGCTCGCGGTGCTGATCAGTCAGTTACCCAAATTGTTTGCCATTTCGATCGAAGAGCGCGGGCCATTGCGGGACATCGTGAGCCTCGTGCAGGCCATCGCCGATGGCAAATCCAACTGGTACAGCTTCGCGGTGGGCGCGGGAAGCCTCGTGCTGATCCTGTTTCTCAAGCGCTTCGAGAAACTGCCGGGCATCCTGATCGCCGTGATCGTCGCGACGTTATGCGTGAGCGCATTGCACCTCGATAGCGTCGGCGTGAGAGTGCTCGGCAAGATCCCTCAAGGCCTGCCGACCTTTGCGCTACCATGGCTCACCGACGCCGATCTGGTGAAGATACTGCTCGGCGGCTGCGCGGTCGCGCTGATTTCGTTCGCGGATACCAGCGTGCTGTCGCGGACTTTCGCGGCACGTTTTCGCAGCCGCGTCGACCCCAATCAGGAGATGGTCGGGCTCGGCGTGGCCAATCTCGCGGCCGGCCTGTTCCACGGTTTCCCGATCAGCAGCAGTTCGTCGCGCACGCCGGTCGCCGAGGCGGCGGGCGCGAAGACGCAACTGACGGGCGTCGTCGGCGCGCTGGCGGTCTCGGCGCTGCTGCTGGTCGCGCCCAACCTGATGCACTACCTGCCCAACAGCGCGCTCGCCGCGGTTGTCATCGCGGCGGCGATCGGCCTGTTCGAGATCACGGACCTGAAGCGGATTTTCCGCATCCAGCAATGGGAGTTCTGGCTGTCGATGGCCTGCTTTGCCGGCGTCGCGGTGTTCGGCGCGATTCCAGGCATCGGCTTCGCGGTGGTGATCGCGATTATCGAGTTTCTGTGGGACGGCTGGCGACCACACTACGCGGTGCTCGGTCGCGTCGAGGGTTTGCGCGGCTATCACGACCTGGAGCGTTATCCGCACGCGGAGCGAATCCCCGGACTCGTGCTGTTTCGCTGGGATGCACCGCTGTTCTTTGCGAATGCCGAGCAGTTTCAGGAGCGCCTGCTCGAAGCCGTCGCCGAATCGCCGGCACCCGTCAAGCGCGTGGTGGTGGCGGCCGAACCGGTGACGAGCGTGGACGTCACCTCGGCCGACATGCTGCGGGAGCTGACGCGCTCGCTCGACGAGCGCGGGATTGCACTGCACTTTGCGGAGATGAAAGATCCGGTTCGCGACAAGCTCAGGCGCTTCGAGCTGACCGATCTGATCGGCGATGCGTGTTTTCATCCGACGGTCAGTAGCGCGGTTGATAACTATGTCGAGACGGTTGGGGAGGGATAGTTTTCGGAGCTGAGGCTAGATTCACCGGGGAACGGGTTTGTGCCTGGCGTTTGCTTTTGAAATGCCTGTGAAAACGGTATGGGGCCGCGCCAGTTCACTCCTGTTCTTCGTCATCGGGCGACACCCTTTGCCACCAGCTGTTCACGACGGATTCTGTTCACGGTGGTGCGGTCGCAGCGCGGAATAGTCGCGATCAAGATGAACGTCCATCAGGACCGGCGTTTTGGATTCGTCAGGCGCCGAGTCCTTTGGGTCGGGGTCCCCGAAAGCAAACTCGACGTCCACCGGAAATCGGCTGGTTGGCAGGTCTGAGGCACGATAGCGATAGTGATGCAGACGAACCTGCGGCGGTACTGTTCCCATATCGTTGCCGGGCCGCCTCTCGCCATTGCCGTCGATCCAGTAACCGATATCGACCTGGAGGAGATCTTCCAGTGTCGAGCGGTTAACGTCGGTCAATAGTGGACTGAAGCGGATCGTGAAGTGCGTCGCGACTTGCTTCACTTTTGCGCGGTCGGGGGAGGGGTCGAGCGGATCGGGTATCGCAACTACGATGATTTGCGTATCCGGCAAGACCCGATTCACGAAGGAATACTCCGTAACACCCACCACACCGCGCTCAGGCCGCGCCGCAAGAATGCGGCCGAATATCGTATGTGCGGGATCGAAGGGCTGGTCGTCCCGCAGGATCGCTATTGCCGTGGTCAATATTCTGAAGGCCATGTCGCGCTGCTCGTCGGTCACAGTGTCCCTCGTCTCAGTTTCTGGCGCTGACGGTCCTGTGGGCGTCGACGTACTGGGCTGTGCATGTACCGGGATTGCGAACGAGAGGATCACCAGGATTGCGCCAGTAGGCCTGAACCACTTCCGCGCAAGCGTAGGCGTCTTCTTCATGAAGTTGGCTCCTATAGCCGGTTTCAAATTTCGCCATTTTTTGTGCTGTTTGCGCAGAGACGTTCAACAGGTCACTCAAGACGGGCTTTGTTCACGGCGTCGCGGTTTCAGCGCGGAATAGTCACGATTCAGTAGAACGTCCATTAGGACCGGCGTTTTGTGTGCGTCCGGCGCCGGGTCCTTTGGGTCTGGGTCGCCGAAAGCAAATTCGACGTCCACCGGAAATCGGCTCGTTGGCAGATTCGAAGCACGATAGCGATAGCTATGCAGCCGAATCTGCGGCGGAGCCGTGCCCATATCATTGCCGGGCCGTCGCTCGCCATTGCCGTCGATCCAGTAACCGATATCGAGCTGCAGGAGATCTTCCAGCGTCGAGCGGTTAATGTCGGTCAATAGTGGACTGAAGCGAATCGTGAAGTGGGTCACGACTTGCTTGACTTTCGTGCGGTCGGCGGAGGGAGCAAGCGGATCGGGTACCACATAGAGAATGATTTGCGTCCGCGGGAAAGCCGGATTCACGAAGGAATACTCCGTCCCACCTCCTTTGCCGCGCAGAGGGTCAGCCGCAAGAACGCGGCCGAAAATCGTATGAGCGGGATCGAATGGCTGGTCGTCCCGCAGGATCGCTATTGCAGTGGTCAAAATGCTGAATGCCATATCGCGCTGGGCGTCGGTCACAGTCGGTCTCATCTCAACTCCTGGCCCCGACGATCCTGAGGGCGTCGGTGTACTGAGCTGTGCATGTACCGGGATTGCGAACGAGAGGATCACGAGGATTTTGCCAGTAGGCCTGGACCACTTCCGCGCAGGCATAGGCATCTTCTTCATGAAGTTGGCTCCTATAGCCGGTTTCGAATTGCACCATTTTTTGTGCTGTTTCAGGAGATACGTTCAGCAGGTCACATACCTTCCTTTCGGCAAGCGGGAGATCTCGGCTGAGATACTCCCGACCGGGCATGTCCTGCATGTAAGAGATCAGCCAGTAGTAGTGGAAGACAAGCATCCTGTGCAGACCGATGTGAACGCGGTGATCGTCAGGTAGTGGCGTGTTCCCAGCCGCTGTATAGGCTTCTTTTAGCATCGTCGACCAATACAACCTCTGGACATTCGGCAGGTCTTTGTAGTCGTCTGGAAAGTGCTGAAGCAAAGAAAACATCCAGAAGTACTGTTGGCAGTGGCGAGACTCGTGATACAGCGTGTCGGCAAATGCCTTGAGGCGGTTATCCAGCAAGGTCGGCTGGTGCTTGAGTTCGACGATGTGCGCGATCTCGCTCTCGTTGACGGCGATAAGCCAGTACTTCCCGATGAATGCGGCACTGACGTCCTGTCGCAGGTTGTACTGCGTTGTCCGCTCTGGATCGACTATCACGATCTGTGGCATGCCATCACTAGTTTCCGGACTAGCGGCATCGCGTCGTGGCAATCCAAAGGGCCCGGCACCAAGCGCGTCTTCCAATTTCGGCATGACCGCGTTTTGAATCATTCTTATCGAATCGGCAGTCAACGGCCAAGCCACCCCGCCCCAATCGATCCCCTGCAACGCAGCCTTAATCGCAGCCGCATAAGCCTTGGTCACCGGGTACTCGACACCCTTGCGCATCGACATATCGGCGGGCGTGTCACCCTCGGCCGCACCATTGACGAAGTGATAAAACCGCAGCCCGAAGTTCATCGGATCGCACGAGACGAATTCGGGTCGTTTATCTTCCGTCGTCGCGCTCTCGTTCGGAGAGGCCACGGCCTTTCCTGCGACCGTGGCACTGCGTTTCTCGGCATTGGGTACAGCGCCAGCGAATGACTCGTTCGCCGCCCTGATCACTGCGCCTCTGCTAACCGCAATCACTTTATCCGGCTCGCTCGCGGCAAGCAGTTCGACCGTCGCGAACGCAAGCATGTTGCTGGTGACGAGACTCGTTTCGCCAAGCGCGTTGGTCACACCCTGAATCAGTTGACCATCGTCGAGCGTGATCCGATATGGCTGACTCGGCAGCGCAAAGCCGGAATCGTGTTCGATCAGAACATGATGCGCCGCCAGTCTGCCGGGATCATCTGGCGTGACGGGCAGACTGACAGGCCGTGCCGCTGGCCCGTCGGTCCGATGACCGCTCGCATGGACCCGATGCTCGCCACCCGTATAGACCTTGTACCCGTCCGAATTGATGACTACTTTCGTATTACCAGCATGCAAGACGATTTCCTTGCTGGCCATCAGATTGATCGAATCGGTTCTACTGATGATACTGACGACACGTTGCGCGATGATCTCGACGTCGTCGTTTTGCGCGTCGATCTGCACCTTGCCCGATGCGGCCTTGAGCCGGATGCCGAGATGTTGCGCAAACACCCGCACGCCGTTGACCGCCGACGCCAGCAGCGATTTCACCGCCGCGACGCTGACGTGTCCGCCCGCGCTGAGCGCGATGTGTTCGGCACTCGCCACGTGCGTGCTTTGCGCTGCCGTGAGACCGAGACCCGCCGCGCTGCCCAGCACCAGGTCGGGCTGGGTCAGTTGCGGAAAGGGAAGCTCCGCGCTTGCCTTGCCGCGAATCGCGTCGTTCTGCGCCTTGATGGCCTGCGCGACCTCGCTTTGACTGGTCTGCTGTTCCTGTGCCTCGTACCGCCGCGCGAGACTCGCGAGGTTCTCGTGGGTGTCGCGCGCCTGAGTGAGGCGCGCCACGGTCTCACCGGCATCCTTTGCCGGCGTGCTAGCGCCGTGACGTGCCTCGGTGGTGATCAGCATGCCTCGGTTGGCTCGCGCGACACCCCATGCGTTCGTCGCCAGTTCCCAGCCTTCACCGCGTGCCTGCTGCCGGCCTGCGTCGCGCACGACATGCGTGTTGTAGCCCAGCACGAGGCGCGACTGTGCGTGGTCGCTGGCGATCTGTGCCTGCAGTTGGCCCGGCGTGTCATCCAGTACGACGTGATTGGTCTGGCTCGCGCAGCCGGCCTTGAGCTCGCTGCTAAGGATGCCCGAGAGCGCCTGGTTGTCGGGCAGCCTCCAGGGCGGCTGATTCTGGCCGTTGACCATCCGGTCCGACACGTAAGGCTTGTCCGGGTCGCCTTCGTGATAACTGACCGTGACCTCCTGACCGATGCGCGGCGGATAGATCGCACCGAAGCCGTTGCCTTGCCACGGCGACGACACCCGCACCCAGCAACTGGCGCTGTCGTTCTTCGGGGCAAGCCGCGCCCACGCAAAGCGCACCTTCACGCGTGCATATCCATCGACCCATATCGGCTGATCCTCGGGGCCGACCACGATTGCCGTTTCCGCCGCGCAACGCGGCTTTTTCTTCTGACGATTTTTGAAGAACGTATTGGCGGGTTGGAGCACGAAGTCGGTCGCGCACTGGCGCAGCGCATCGTTCGTGTCCGCGCCGGGTGACCGCGTGTTCTGCGGTGCATTACGGATATCGAGGGTCGTCGATACGACCAGGTACTCGGCGTTGACTTCCCGCAGCGGATGGTTGTCGAGCCAGAATGTTTTCCCGGTTGTCAGACCGCGCAGATTCCCTTGACCCTTCAGCCGCAGACGATGACCGCGCATTGCATCGACACGCACGCTCGCGAGGTGCCCGGCTTCATCGCGGAAGTCGCTCCGCTCACCTGACAGTCCCGTCGCACCCGCAAGCGGCTGCGAATAGTCGCCCCAGCCGTATTGCTCGATGTTGTCGTGGGCCTGCTCACTGCGGCACTCGTACTCGCCCTCGAAGCGCGCGCCGGGGCGCGTGTAGTCGTAATCGATCAGGCTGACCTTGCCTGGCGTGATCTGATGCGATACCTCGAGCTTGTGAACGTGCTCCTCGTCGACGTGCCTGCTGTCGGGCGCATGGTAGCGCAGCGTGTCGTATGCGTTGTCGTGTCGTTTGTGCGAGCCGGGCGAATCGCACAGTACCAGCGTCATTCCGTCGAACAGGTAGTAGATTCCCCATTCTCTCCAGATCCGCGTGAGGAAATCGAAGTCGGATTCCCACATCTGCCGGACATAGTCCCGCTTCGGGTAGCCGTTGCGCAGGCCGGGCGCGCCGAGTTCCATCACGACCGGGAAGTGATATCGCTCCTTGAGTACCCGGTCCGTGATGTCCACCACGCTGGCGTCCTGGAAGATCCTGCTGTCGCAGTTCTTCGTGGCCAGCCACAGCCAGGGACGGACGACGAGGCGGTAATAGGCGCGCCGTTCATCGGCACCCATCTGTTTGATGCCTGTGATGAGGCCCGACATCGTGCGGCGGCCGGCGCTCGCGTGTGCCACGTCGCCGCGTACCAAGCCATGACGACCGAACAATCCGTTGCCGTCGAAAGCGATCGAAATGTCGATGACCTTGCCGATCAGGCGATCAGGCACGACGAGTTCCTGTGCTTGCCACACTCCGAGCGTCGGACTTTCGATCGTCGCGACATCGAGCGTGTATCGATAAAGCTTGCCTAGGGTTTCGGCGCCGCGCAGACGGAGCGGCACCAGCAAAGGCGCATTGCCCCATGTGGGTAATGCGTCAGAGGAAAGACCCAGGATGTGTTCACGGGGGTGAGCAAGTTCTCGCAATTGGCACGCTCACGATGCAATCAGAATCGCGCCGCAGCCCGTGCTGTTGCCTGCGAGCCGGATCATTGGCCGGCCGTTGCCGTTCGTCATAGTCGTTCCTTGTGATGTGCGAACGACAAGTATCGGGACGGAGATGACCCGCGGCGATCGGAATTGGATGAATTTTTAGCGTGATTAAGCAATAAATTTGATTCGTCGGGCGAAGGACTCTTCATGGCGATCAACATCGCAGGACCAGCGACCCGATTCCTACAATTGAATTCATTGCGACACGCAAAACGAACTGAATGCCGAGGACGCCGCAACTGATCAAAAACGGCGTGCTTTGCGTCGCGGAAGGCGCCAACATGCCGTCGACCAACGACGCGGCCAGGTGCTTCGAAAGCAACGGCGTTCTGTACGCCCCTGGCAAGGCCAGCAACGCCGGCGGTGTCGCCACGTCGGGTCTGGAAATGAGTCAGAACGCCATGCGCATCTCCTGGCTGCGCGAAGAAGTCGATGCACGTCTGCACGACATCAATGCGCAGCATTCATGAAGTCTGCCTGCGACATGGCCG
This sequence comes from Paraburkholderia youngii, assembly GCF_013366925.1. Taxonomy (NCBI): domain Bacteria; kingdom Pseudomonadati; phylum Pseudomonadota; class Betaproteobacteria; order Burkholderiales; family Burkholderiaceae; genus Paraburkholderia; species Paraburkholderia youngii. Next base: position 5,554,037 of record NZ_JAALDK010000001.1, on the reverse strand, counting down.
CCGCGACGACGGTTCGGTCAGCTATGTGAACGGAGCGAATATCGCCGGCTTTGTGAGGGTCGCCGACGCAATGCTGGCACAAGGCGTGATCTGAGCGGCGGGTGGCCTGCCAGCGCAATTGCTTGCCCCCGCGCCTACCCAACGTGTGGGGCACGCGGGGGTAGAGCGCGCGTCGTCAGCGAACGACGCGCGCCCTTCGCTCAGAAGAACCCAAGCGCCTCCGCCTGATAGCTGACCAGCAGACACTTCGTCTGCTGATAATTCGACAACGCCATCTTGTGCGTTTCGCGCCCGATCCCCGACTGCTTATAGCCACCGAATGCCGCGTGCGCCGGATACAGGTGATAGCAGTTGGTCCACACGCGTCCCGCCTCGATCTCGCGTCCCATCTTGTAAGCGCGCGTCCCATCGCGCGTCCATACGCCCGCGCCCAGGCCATAGTACGTGTCGTTCGCGAGTTCGATCGCTTGCTGTTCGTCCTTGAACGTCATCACCGAAGCGACCGGCCCGAAGATTTCCTCCTGGAACACGCGCATATCGTTGTTGCCGAACAGCATCGTCGGCTTCACGTAGAAGCCCTCGCCGAGACCGGCGCCGGGCGTGGCGCGCTCGCCACCGACGAGGCACCGCGCCCCTTCGTCCCGGCCGATGTCGATATACGACAGGATCTTGTCGAGCTGCTGCTGTGATGCCTGCGCGCCGATCATCGTTTCGAGGTTCAGCGGATGGCCGGCCTTGATGCGTTCCACACGGGCGATCGCTTTCTCGATGAAGCGCTCGTAAATCGACTCCTGAACCAGCACGCGCGATGGGCACGTGCAAACCTCGCCCTGATTCAACGCGAACATCGCGAGACCTTCGAGCGCCTTGTCGAGGAACGCGTCGTCGCGATCGAGCACGTCGGCGAAGAAGATGTTCGGGCTCTTGCCGCCGAGTTCGACCGTCGACGGAATCAGGTTGTCCGCGGCTGCGTGCAGGATGCGCCTGCCGACCGGCGTCGAGCCGGTGAACGCGATCTTCGCGATGCGCTTGCTGGTGGCGAGCGCTTCGCCCGCTTCCCTGCCGAAGCCGTTGACGATATTGATGACCCCGGCAGGCAATAGATCGCCGATCAGTTCGATCAGCACGAGTACCGAAGCCGGCGTCTGCTCGGCGGGTTTCATCACGATGCAGCAGCCGGCCGCGAGGGCGGGCGCGAGCTTCCATGCGGCCATCAGCAGCGGGAAATTCCACGGGATGATCTGGCCCACCACGCCAGCCGGCTCGTGAAAGTGATAAGCGACCGTGTTGTCGTCGATCTCGGAGATGCCGCCTTCCTGCGCGCGGATGCAGCCCGCGAAATAGCGGAAATGATCGACGGCGAGCGGCAGGTCCGCGGCCATGGTTTCGCGCAGCGGCTTGCCGTTATCGATTGTCTCCGCGACCGCGAGCAGCTTCAGGTTCTTTTCCATGCGCTCGGCCACCGCGAGCAGCAGGTTCGCGCGCTCCGTCACCGACGTCTTCGCCCATTTGCGGCGCGCCGCGTGCGCGGCGTCGATCGCGAGGTCGATGTCCGCGGCGGCCGAGCGAGGCACGCGGCAAAACGGCTGCCCGTTGATCGGCGACACGTTGTCGAAATAGTCGCCGCCGACCGGTGGCACCCACTTGCCGCCGATGTAGTTTTCATAACGCTGGCGATAGGGATACTCGATGTCGATGCCAAGAGCTTTCAGGTCAAATGGATTCATCACTTGTCTCCGTTTTGTGATGGTGATCGGGTGACTGCGCGGGACCACATCAGGCAGGAACCATACCAATGCATCGACATGCGAAATTTCAGGGATCGGGCTGGGCTATAAAGCGGAAGTGTTCCGTTTCGGAACAGATGCGCGGGCAGCGGTTGTTCAGAATCGCCGCAGATTCGGCCGACGCTGATGCAGATCAACGATGCGGGCCCGCGCGGGGTCACGGCGGGCGTCGGGCGGACTGGCAAACGGAGTATTCTGTCGACACGCATCAAAAGCGTCCGGCACGAGCCGGGCGCACCAAGGAGGAGACAATGCGCGAAGACGTTCATCCGGTCAGCGTGGCGGCGGCTAACCGCTCCAAAGCTTGGCCCGCACCGGCGATCCAGAAAGCCCACGAACGCTCCGAGACGTTCGGCCTGCGCGCATCGTTCCGGCCGGATTACGACATCCTGTCCGACACGGGCCTCGCGCTGATGCGCGAGCAGAACCAGGTGCTGTGCGCGCATGCGATGCCGGTCATGGAGACGCTGCGCGAGCAGATCGTCAATACGCAAAGCATGATCGTGTTGACCAACGCCGAAGGGTTGATCCTGCATTCGATCGGCGACGACGACTTTCTGCATCGCGCGGAAAAAGTGGCGCTGCGGCCTGGCGCGAACTGGGCCGAGGATCGTCAAGGGACCAACGCGATCGGTACCTCGCTCGCCGAGGGGTGTGCGATGGTCGTTCATGGCGATCAGCACTATCTGGCGGCGAACCGCTTCCTGACCTGTTCGAGTGTGCCGATTCTCGATCCGTATGGAGATCTGATCGGCGTGCTCGACGTGACGGGCGACCACCGCAGCTATCACCAGCACACGATGGCGCTCGCGAAGATGTCGGTGCAGATGATCGAAAACCATCTGTTCTCGACTGCGTTTCGCGACGTGCTGCAAGTGTCTTTTCACGGACGGCCGGAGTTTCTCGGCACGCTGATGGAAGGGATCATTGCGTTTACCGATGATGGTCGCTTTCTGTCCGCGAACCGGAGTGCGCAATTTCAGTTGGGCTTGTCGCTAGCTGCGTTGCGCGCGCATACGCTGTCGTCGCTGTTTCAGATCTCGTATGGGCAACTGATCGACCGTTTGACGCATGGCGTTGCGCCGCATCTGATGCTGAATCTGCACAACGGTGCGGTGGTTTGCGCACGTGGGCAGTTCAGGCGGGCGTCGTTTGGGCTGGAGCGCGGGGCGGTTGACGTGCAGGGTGCAGCCGCACCGCGACCGGTGTGTGCGAATGCGCGTCAACCGGCTGCGGGACTATCGCGGCTCAGCGATCTCGATACCGGTGATGCTCGTGTGTCCGCACTGATTGCGAAGGTTCGCAAGGTGCTCGGCAAGGATATTCCGATTCTGATCACCGGCGAGACCGGTACCGGCAAGGAGTTGCTCGCGCAGGCGATTCACAACGATTCGCCGCGACGTGATGGGCCGTTTATTGCGGTCAACTGCGCTTCGATTCCAGAGTCGCTGATCGAATCCGAGCTGTTCGGGTATGAAGAGGGGGCGTTTACCGGCGCGCGGCGTAAAGGGGCGATCGGCAGGCTGATGCAAGCGAATGGAGGCACGCTGTTTCTCGATGAGATTGGGGATATGCCGTATTCGTTGCAGGTGCGGTTGCTGCGTGTTTTGCAGGAGCGGATGGTGACGCCGCTTGGGGCGATGCGGTCGGTTCCTGTCGATGTCTCCGTTATTTGCGCGACACACCGCAACTTGCGCGAGATGATTGCGCAGAATCAGTTTCGTGAGGATCTCTACTATCGGATCAACGGGCTTGCGGTTCGGTTGCCGGCGTTGCGCGAGCGGAGCGATCTGGCGGTCGTCGTTCAAAAGATGCTGCAGTGGGAATCAGTGGAAAGCGGGGGGCGACAGGCGCTTAGCGTTGCGGCTGATGTGATGGCGGCGTTCGGGCGGCATGCGTGGCCGGGTAACTGCCGGCAACTGGCTAATCTGCTGCGGACTGCGGCGGCGATGGCGGAAGAGGATGGGGTGATCCGGTGGGCGCATTTGCCGGATGATTTTTTGGAGGATGTGCGTGGTGCGGGTTGTGGCGACGACGGCGCAGGTCAAGGTGACTCTGCCGTATCGGCCGTCGCCGACGTTGCGAATGCGGACGCGCTTGCCACAGGCGAAGCGTCGGTACGCGACGGCGCGCGGCTGCAGGATGTCGCCGCATCAGTCGTCGCGATGACGCTGGCGCGGTACGGCGGCAACGTTTCGGCGGCGGCGCGTGCGCTTGGCGTGTCGCGGAACACCATTTACCGGAGGATGCCAGCGGCGCAGTCGCAGTCGGGACGGAGCGCGGAAAAGGATTGACGCGGAAGTTTTCGCGGGCCCAATCGATCATGGCCGGGAGACCGGCCATTGTTTTTTCTATAAGTCGATCTGGATGTCAGCGGTGACCCGGCGAACTACAACTGCTTACACATCTCACAATAGCCGGGTCCACCGACTCGATGGCATCGGCGTTCTTGCAGGCACATACCACGGAGCCAGCAATGACCACCAACCTGCCTTCCGATTCATCCGCGCGCAGCCGCATTCATCCTCTGGTCGCCGGAGCTGCCGTTGCTGTGATTCTCGCCAGCGGCACCGGCATTGCCGCAATGACCGGTCTGCTTCCGACATCCCGAGCGCTAACACCGCCGCCGTCGCAAACTGCATCGGTTGCGGTGAAGCCGGCCAGCACGCCGCTCGACTCGGCTAAACCGTATGCGGAGCAACAAGGCACGCGGACCAACACGGTGAGCGAATCCCATGTTCATCCCCACCACAGCAGTGCGTCGTCGCCCGCGCCCAGATACGCGCATGACGATAGTTACCGTGATGCCACGCAGCCGCCATCTCGACCCGTTGCCGTCGACCCTGATGCAGGTGAAGTCGTCGCGGTCAACGCGGTCCAAACGCAGCAGCCGACCACCGGACTCGGTGCAGTAGGCGGTGCGGTGGCGGGCGGGCTGCTGGGCAATCAGGTTGGTCAAGGTCGCGGCCGTGTTCTGGCGACGATAGCGGGTGCGGTTGGCGGCGGCCTTGCCGGTAACGGCATCGAACATGCGGTACGCAAAGCTGCCACCTACCAGGTCCAAGTCAGGATGCAGGATGGCAGTTATCGAAACTTCAACTACGACAATCAGCCTGCCGTTCAGGTTGGTGAGCGGGTGCATGTCTATGGCGATTCTCTGAGTGCTTCGTAAGCACGCGGAGAACTGGAGGGCACGAGGCCTTACAAACGGTTACCAGACTGACACTTCACGTTTATTTGCCAACCAGAGCCACACATACAATCGATATCGCTAAATCGCATCAACAACCGATGCCAGCGAACAGGGAGAGAAACATGAAGCGCAGCTTCATTTTGTGGATTGCAGGCGTTTGCGCTGCGTGCGCTTCCAGCGCTGCGCTGGCTCATGTCGACCTTGGTGTTTATCTTGGCGCGCCGGGGCCGGTTTATGTCGCGCCGCCTCCGGTGGTCTACGAGGCGCCACCCGTGACGTACGTGCCTGCTCCGGCCTATGGCTACGGTTACGGCTATGGGTACCAGTACAACGACGACCGTGACAGGCACTGGCGCCATGACCATGGCTGGCACAGGGGCTGGGAGCACCGTCATCACGGGGACGATGACGACTGATCTGGCAGGCCATTCGATGGTTGGAAGCTCGTACCCATGGCAACAAAAAGCCCTGGCGCAGAAAGACCGCCAGGGCTTTGCTCATCTGCGAGTCTGTTTCATCTATTAACCATCCTCGCCGGCACACTAATAGCAAGCAAACCGCCGAGCACCATAAACGCCGCGAGCATATACATCCCTGAGTCATTAGCCGCGGTAACCTCTTTCAACCACCCCACAGCATAAGGACTAAGGAACCCCGCCAGGTTCCCAATGGAATTAATCATCGCGATCCCCGCGGCCGCCCCAGTCCCAGCAAGAATCGCCGTAGGCAAACTCCAGAACAACGGCAGGGTAGTGAGGATGCCCATCGTAGCCAGCGTCAATCCGGTCATAGCAAGCACGGTGTTATGCGTCCAAACGACGGAAAGCACGAGCCCCACAGCACCAAGAAACGCCGGCACCGCAATATGCCACCGCCGTTCCCTCGACCGGTCCGCACTCCGCGCAACGAACACCATCGCCACGACAGCCGCCGCAAACGGCACCGCCGACAGCAAGCCGATCAAAAACGCATCGGTAACGCCGGTCGATTTGATGATCGTCGGCAACCAGAAACTCACCCCATAAAGCCCCATCACAAACGAGAAGTAGGTGAGGCTGAACATCAACACCCGTCCGTTAGTGAGTACCTGCCGAATCGGCATATCGTGCTTGGTCGCTTCCTCGGCCGACACCTGACTCTCGAGCAACTGTTGCTCTTCCCGGGTAAGCCACCTGGCGCTCGAAATCCGATCGTCGAGCACCACGAACACGATGATCCCAACCAGCACCGAAGGTATCCCTTCGAGCAGAAACAGCCACTGCCACCCGTGCCACCCGTTCACGCCGTTAAAGTTCTTCAGGATGTACCCAGACACCGGCCCGCCGATCACCCCAGACAGCGCAATCGCCGTCATAAACCAGGTCGTCATCCGCCCACGCCGATGCGCCGGATACCAGTAGGTGAGATACAAAATAATCCCAGGAAAGAACCCCGCCTCGGCAAGCCCGAGCAAAAAGCGCATCACGTAAAACATCGTCGGCGTGGTGACGAACATCGTCAGCACCGATATCACGCCCCACGAAACCATGATCCGCGCGATCCAGACACGCGCGCCGACCTTATGCAGAATCACGTTGCTCGGCACTTCGAAGATGAAATAGCCGATAAAGAAAATCCCCGCGCCGAAGCCGTACACCGCATCGCTCAAGCCAAGATCCGTGCTCATCCCCAGCTTCGCGAAACCGACGTTCACACGGTCCAGATACGCAACGATGTAGCACAGCATCAACAGCGGCGCGAGCCGCCAGGTAACCTTGCGATAAGTCGCCTCTTCGAACGTCGAAGGCGGCGCGCCAGCGCCGGGATGGTGGAGCGGATCTGCAGGACTAGCCATGACTGTGTCTCCTCTTGTTATGGAATTGAAATGCCACCGCCGGTCGATTCTATCCGCGCCAGGTCATTTGCACGACGAATCGATATTGGGGGAAAACACTGACTGCGCACGCAGCGCGTGCGCAGCGTCAGACCCACCACTACACGCAGCGCCCCCCATCCACTTCGAGGCACACGCCGGTAATGAACTCCGCCTCATCCGAAGCCAGATACAGCGCCGCATTCGCAATATCCTGCGGCGTCGAAAACCGCCCGAGCGGTATCCCCGCGAGGAACTTCTGCCGATTCTGCGGCGTATCCTCGACCCCCATGAACTCGGACAGCAGCGCGGTCTCACCGATTACCGGATTCACGCAGTTCACGCGAATCCGCTGCGGCCCGAGTTCGACGGCGAGCGACTTGCTGGCGACGATCACCGCGCCCTTGCTGCCGTTGTACCAGACGAGCCCCGGCCGCGGCCGCACGCCCGCCGTCGACGCGATATTGATGAAGCTGCCGCCGCCTTGCCCGCGGAAATACGGCACGAACTCCTGCACGCTCCAGTAGATGCTCTTTACGTTCACCGCATAGACGCGGTCGAACTCGTCCTCGGTCACTTCGAGCACCGGCTTGTTGCGATGCGTAGTGCCCGCGTTATTGACGACGATCTGCACGCTGCCGAAGTCTTCGAGCGCGGCTTCGCGCAGCGTGCGCCAGTCGTCGCGATGCGCGACGTTGCCGGGCACCGCGATCGCTTTTCCGCCCGAAATCGCGATCTCACTCGCGACGCGTTCGGCGGCCGGCCCGTTGAGGTCGTTGACCACGACGTTCGCGCCTTCGCGCGCAAAGGTCTTCGCGATGCCTTCGCCGAAACCCGAACCGCCGCCCGTGACGATGGCCGTTTTACCTGTCAACCGCATGATGTCTCCGTTGTTTGTGATGGATAGAGCGATGCGTTGCTGCATGTAACGCGCTGGTCGCGCTGATCGCGAGCGAGCCCTGCCGGATTCGCTAGCCGTGGCGGATCGCGATCGTCTTCAGCACCGTAAAGCCATACAGCGCCTCGAAGCCTTTCTCGCGGCCATGCCCCGAATGCCTGACGCCGCCGAACGGCAACTCGACGCCGCCGCCCGCACCATAGTTGTTGATGAATACCTGGCCCGAGCGCACGCGTCGCGCGAGCCGCATCTGGCGCGCGCCATCGCGTGTCCAGATACCGGCGACGAGTCCGAACTGCGTGCCGTTCGCGAGCGCGAGCGCTTCGGCTTCGTCGCGGAACGACATCGCGGCGAGCACCGGGCCGAACACTTCGTCGCGCGCGAGGCGGTGGCTCGCGGGGACATCGCGCAGCAAGGTCGGGGCTTGGTAGAAGCCGCTTTCAGGCGCTTCGGGAATCACTTCGCCGTGCGCAGCCATTGCGATGCCGTCGTGTTGCGCGTCCGACAGGAAGTCCCACACGCGCTGCTGCTGTTTCGCGCTGATCAGCGGCCCGCAGTCGAGGTCGGCTTTCGACGGCCCGACGCGCAGTGCCTGAAAGGCGCTGCTGAGCCGGTCGAGCAGCGGCTCGTAAATGGCCTGCTCGATCAGCACGCGACTGCCCGCCGAGCAGGTTTGCCCGGCGTTCTGCACGATCGCGGAAATCAGCACCGGCAGCGCGGCGTCGAGATCGGCGTCGGCGAAGACGATTTGCGGCGACTTGCCGCCGAGTTCGAGCGTGACGGGGACGTGGTTTTCGGCGGCCATCTGCGTGACGAGCTTGCCGGTTTCTGGCGAGCCAGTGAACGAGATGTGATCGATGCCCGGATGACGCGCGAGCGCGGCGCCCGCTTCGTGTCCGTAACCGGTGACGATGTTCAGCGCACCGGCCGGCAGGCCGGCTTCGGCGGCGAGTTCCGCGACACGCAGTACGGAAAGGCACGCGTCCTCGGCCGGTTTGACCACGCACGCATTGCCGGTCGCCAGTGCCGCGCCGACGCTGCGCCCGAAAATCTGCATCGGGTAATTCCACGGCACGATGTGGCCGGTCACGCCGTGCGGCTCGCGAATCGTCAGCACCGTGTAGCCGGATTGGTAGGGCAGGGTCTCGCCGTGCAGCTTGTCGGCCGCGCCGGCGTAGAACTCGAAGTAGCGGGTGAGGGCAGCGGCGTCGGCGCGCGCCTGCTTGAGCGGCTTGCCGGTGTCGCGCGCTTCGAGCTGTGCGAGGTCTTCCTGGCGCGCGGCCACCAGCAGCGACAGCCGGTACAGCACACGGCCGCGCTCGGCGGCGGCGAGCGCGCCCCAGGCTCCGTCGAACGCGCGGCGCGCCGCGTGCACGGCGGTGTCGATATCGGCCTCGGTGCCGCGCGCGAGGCGCGTGAACGGCTGGCCGTCCGATGGATCGAGTACGGCGATCGATTCGCCGCCGGAAGCGGCGCACCACTCGCCGCCGATGAAATGCCGTGCTTCTTCCATGCATGCTCCTTGATGACGTGCGGCCGGGGTGCGGCGGCGCGGGTTCGAAGGGGAGACACAAAACGGTAGAGACGCGAAGCGAGACTCGCCAGACGATTATCGCGCCGATCCGACCGCGGATGCCACCTGCCGATTGGCTATAATGGCGCATTCCGTACGGTCCGGTGCGCGGCCCCGTCGTTCGGGGCGAGAGGGCTTCAGGGCCTGGCGTTCGCGGTTCGCACGCAGTTCGCACCGCATCCGCAGCCCGCGCGCCGTTCGCCGCCTTCCGATTTCCATCCCCTTCAGAGAGCGCTCATGAGCTTCAATCACGTTCCCGCAGGCAAAGACCTTCCGCACGATTTCAACGTCATCATCGAAATCCCGGCGCAAAGCGACCCGGTGAAGTACGAAGCCGACAAGGAGCTGGGCCTGCTCGTCGTCGACCGTTTCATCGGTACCGGCATGCGCTATCCGGCCAACTACGGCTTCATTCCGCAGACGCTGTCGGGCGACGGCGATCCGGTCGATGTGCTGGTAATCACGCCGTTCCCGCTGCTGGCAGGCTCGGTCGTGCGTGCCCGCGCGCTCGGCATGCTGCAGATGACCGATGAATCGGGCGTCGACGCGAAGCTGATCGCCGTGCCGCACGACAAGATCTGCCCGATGACGGCGAACCTGAAGTCGGTCGACGACGTGCCTGCTTACCTGAAGGACCAGATCAAGCACTTCTTCGAGCAATACAAGGCGCTCGAGAAGGGCAAGTGGGTCAAGGTCGAAGGCTGGGCCGACGTCGATGCCGCCCACAAGGAAATCAGCGAAGGCGTGGCGAACTACAAGAAGTAAGCGCACCACGGTTCATCCGCTCGCTGCATGCAGTACGAAAACCGCGCCAGTCCGCAAGGACCGCGCGGTTTTTTTATGCGCTTTGCGGCGCGCATAACCTGAACGCATCGCTTCGATGAACGGAACGCATTTTTATATTTAGGTGTAAACCCTTATCATTCGCCGCACGAGCTCGCGCGCGAACTCACGGCATCCACGCGCGTTTCCATCACTTCAACGAGCACTATCCGGATGATGAACCGCAGCAAGTCCCACTCGACATCGCCGCGCTGGTCGACCCGGCTGAATTCGGTCGTCAGCGCGATCTATCGCAAGCGGCCGGTCTGGATGGTGTCGTTCGCGGCGAGCGAGGCGAATCTGTCGGAGGGCTTGAGGGCCGCGTGCGCATCGACGGCGATGCTCGCGCTCGGCAACGTGCTGCACGATCCGGTGTTCGCGTGGGCCGCAATTGGCGCGTTCTGGACCTGCCTCGCCGATGCGGCCGGCTCGAACCGCGCGCGCTTCATGTCGATGATGGGCTTCGCGCTGCTGTCGACGCTGTGCGGGGGCATCGCCGCGTTCGCATCCGCGTCGGGCACCGCGTGGGCCGCGCTCGCGGTGCTCGCGTTCACGACGCTCGGCGCGTTCGGCCGCATCTGGGGCGCGGCCACGTCGCAGGTGACGATCCTCGCGGCGACCGCTTGCGTCGTGATGGTCGATCGGCCGATGCATGACGCGCGAGCCGGTGTCGAGTTTCTCGGCGTCTATCTGCTCGGCTGTCTGTTCGCGATCGTGCTGAGCCTGACCGTGTGGCGCATCCATCCGTTCGGCGCGAGCCGCGCGTCGCTGCGCACGGTGTATCTGCGCCTCGCCGATATCGCGTTCGATAGCGCGCGGCTCGTCGGCGGACGAGCCGCGCCGCGCGAATGGGCCACGCATGCCGCGCGCTTTCGCGCCGATGCGCGCGCGTCGCTCGAACGCTCGCGCGATGCGCTCGCGAACGTGCCTGCATCGAAAGCGGGCGGCGCGGCCGTCTATGACACGCTGCTCGGCTTGCTGACCGATGGCGAAGCGTTGTTCGCTTATCTGATCGCGGTGTCGGGCGCGGGCGAGAAAGTGCCCGACGATCCGCGCCGCACGCAACGCGCGGTGCGCCTGCTCAATGCGATCGGCGAAGTGCTGAGCGACATCGGCAGCGCGACCGGCGACGCGCGCTGGGAACGTCTGGCGGAGCCGCAGGCGCGTCTGCGGCGTTTCGCGCATCGGCTCGAAAGCGCGCTGCTCGAACCGGTGAAGCTGCAATCCGGTTTCGAGCTCGTCGATTTCGCGCCGCGTGAGGTGCATGCCGAGCCGTGGAGCGCATGCGTCGCGCGTTATACGGCGCGCGCGTGGTCGGCGCTGAAGGCGAACCTGTCGTGGCAGTCGGTCGGCTTGCGCCATGCGGCGCGTGTCGGCGTGACGACGACCGCGGGCTTCGTCGTGATTCGGGCGCTCGGTCTGCCGTTCGGCTATTGGGCGACGATGGCCACTCTTCTGATCCTGCAGCCGTCGATCGCCGCGACCTGGCCGCGCAGCATCGAACGCGCGGCGGGCAGTATCGTCGGCGGCGTGCTCGCGGCGGCGATCGGCTACGCGATTCATTCGCCGCTCGGCATCTCGCTCGCGGTGTTCCCGCTCGTGATGGCGACGATGGCGCTGCGCCCCGTCAGCTACAGCCTGTTCGTGCTGTTCCTGACGCCGACCTTCGTGCTCGTCGCCGACTTCGCGACGCCGGGCGCCAACGAACTGTCGTTCGCGCTGACGCGGCTCGGCAACAACGTGCTCGGCTGCGTGCTCGCGCTCGTCGCGACCTTCCTTCTGTGGCCGACGCGCGAGAAGCTCGACCTGCGCGTCTATCTCGGCGACGCGGTGCGCGCGAATCTCGCGTATCTGCGCGCGTCGCTCGAAGCGCCGCGGCACAGCGGCAAGGAGATCGAGCAATTGCGCCGCGCCGCGGGTCTCACCAGCAACAACGCGGAAGAAGCGATCGGCCGCGTGCGGCTAGAAAAGCTCGAGGACTCGATGGCCGATACCGTCACGCTGACGGTGCTGAGTCTGCTGCGGCGGATGGCCGGCACCGCGACGCAGTTGCGCCTTACCGCGAACCGTCGCGACGTGCATAGCGAACTCGACGAATGGGTCGTGGCGATGAGCGCGGCGATCGAGGCCGCGCTGAACCGCACGTTGCGGCCAGTGCGGCTCGAGTTACCCGCGCGCGAGCGGTTGACGTCGCTGGAAGCGGATGTGGTGGGCGAGCTCGCGCGCGTGCATCGGCTGTTGACAGAGAGGATGCGGGAGGCGAGGGGGTAGCACGACTCAGCCGTCGGTACTCGCGCCGTCGTCAGCGGCGTCGTTCACTGCCACCGCCGGCAACACCGACTGCAGCGTAAACACCCCGGCCGCCAGCGCCCGCTTATCGGCGGCCGTGAGCCGCTTGACCCAATACTCGGCGCTCGACGCGCTCGACCGGTCCGCCAGCTCGAACGACGCCAGCACTCGCACCGGCTTGCGCGAGCGCGAATAACGCGCGCCCGTGCCGCTCACGTGTTTGTCGAAGCGGGCAGCGACATCGGTCGCGATGCCGGTATAGACGCTGCCGTCCGAGCATTCGAGCAGATAGAGAAACCACGCCATAACCGCGCTTCTAGCCTTTGAACGGATTGTGTTCGCGCAGCTCGTCCACGTATGCGTGGATGCTGTTCTTTTCGTTGTCGAGGAAATGGCCGACCGCATCGGCGAACGCCGGATGCGCGAGCCAATGCGTGGAGCGCGTGACCGTCGGCAGAAAGCCGCGCGCCATCTTGTGCTCGCCCTGCGCGCCGCCCTCGAATGCGCCGAGTTTTTCTTCGATGCAGAATTCGAGCGGCTGATAGTACGCGGTTTCGAAGTGCAAGCACGGCACGTGTTCGAGCGCGCCCCAGTATCGGCCATACAAGGTGCCGCCGGTTTTGTCGTCGCGCTGATAGACGACGAGCGAGCTCGCGATCGGCTTGCCTTCATATTCGGCGATCACCAGCAGCAGATTCTCCGGCATCGACGCGCCGATCATCCGGAAGAAATCGAGGTTCAGATACGGACTCGAAAAATGCTCGCGATAGGTTTGCCGATAGCACTTGCTGAAGAAGCGCCAGTCGGCATCCTTGATGTCTTCGCCGCGGATGCGCCGCATCGTGATGCCGGCCTCGTGCACCTTGCGACGTTCGGCGCGAATGTTCTTGCGCTTCTTCTGTTCGAGCGTCGACAGGAAGTCGTCGAAGTCGCGGTAGCCGTCGTTGAGCCAGTGAAACTGCACGCCTTCGCGTTGCATCATGCCGATATCGGTGAGCGCGTCGGCTTCGCTCTGCGTCGGAAACAGCACATGCAGCGACGACACCTCGGCCTGCTCGGCGAACGCCATCAACGTGGCCGCGAGATGGCGCAACGCGTGCTCGTTCGCCGATAGCAGGCGGTTGCCCTGCACCGGCGTGAACGGCACCGCGCATAGCAGCTTCGGGTAGTAGGGCAGGCCGTTGCGCTTGTACGCGTCGGCCCAGGCCCAGTCGAACACGTACTCGCCGTAGGAGTGACCCTTCAGATAGACGGGGGCCGCCGCCGCGAGCTTGCCCGTGCGTGCGTCGGTCAGTGTGACGAATTGCGGCGCCCAACCGGTGTCGGGAACCGCGCATTGCGTCGCGTTCAGCGCGCTCAGAAACTCGTGCCGCAAAAACGGCGTGGGCTGCGGCTGCGCGGCAAGGAGGGCGTTCCACTCGGCGGCGTCCACCTCGGAGGGCGATGCCAGAATGCCCGTGCGATAATCGATACGTTGCTGGTTCAATCTGAGTGACTGTTTGCAATGACCGGCGCGGCGCGATGAAGCTGAAGCTGCCACGTCGTTCGTTGAGTTCGTTTATCCGGTTTGTTCAATTCCGTCGAGCCATCGAGCCGCGGTACCGCGAGCCGTGAAGGCTTGCCTGTCGATCCTGCCATGAAGACCCGAATCGCTCTTGCTCAAATCAATGTCACCGTCGGCGACTTCGCCGGCAACGTCGCGAAGATCGTCGCCGCCGCGCGCGCCGCGCACAGGGATGGTGCGAAGCTGCTGGTCGCGCCTGAACTCGCGTTGTCGGGTTATCCGCCCGAAGACCTGCTGCTGCGCCCCGCGTTCTATACCGCGAGCGCGGCCGCGTTGGCCGATCTCGCCGCGCAGTTGAAGCCGTTCACCGGTCTGCATGTGATCGTCGGTCATCCGCTGCGCGACGGGTCGGACAACCTCGCGCACAAGCTCGTGCACAACGCGGCGAACGGCCATGTTAATGCAAACGCGCCGATCGAGCGCGGCGTGCCGCCGGTCGATACCTTCAACGCGGCGTCGCTGATCGTCGACGGCGAAGTGAAGGGCACCTATCGCAAGCAGGATCTGCCGAACACCGAGGTGTTCGACGAAAAGCGCTACTTCGCCGCGGACCCGCAGCCGTTCGTGTTCGAACTGGATGGGATCAAGTACGGCGTCGTGATCTGCGAGGACGCATGGCATGCGTCGGCCGCGCAGATGGCGAAGGCCGCGGGCGCGCAGGTGCTGCTGATTCCGAACGGCTCGCCATATCACCTGAACAAGGAAGCGGTGCGCTTCGACATCTTGCGCGCGCGCATTCGCGAGACGGGCATTCCGATGGTCTATGTGAATATGGTCGGCGGGCAGGACGAACTCGTGTTCGACGGCGGCTCGTTCGTGCTCGACGCGCAGGGCGCACTCGTCGCGAAGCTCGCGCAGTTCGAGGAAGCCACGGCGATCGTCGAGTTCGAGGACGGCAAGCCGTTGCCGGCCGCGATCGCGCCGGAGCAGTCGATCGAAGCGCAGGTGTACGCGGCGCTCGTGATGGGCGTGCGCGACTACATCGGCAAGAACGGTTTTCCGGGCGCGCTGATCGGTTTGTCGGGCGGCGTCGATTCGGCGCTCGTGCTGGCCGTTGCGTGCGACGCGCTCGGCGCCGACAAGGTGCGCGCGGTGATGATGCCGTCGCGCTACACGGCCGACATTTCCACGACCGACGCCGCCGAGATGGCGCGCCGCGTCGGCGTGCGTTACGACGAGATCGCGATCGCGCCAATGTTCGATGCGTTTCGCGCGTCGCTCGCCGAAGAGTTCGCGGGCCGCGCCGAAGACGCGACCGAAGAGAACATTCAGGCGCGCATTCGCGGCACGCTGCTGATGGCGCTGTCGAACAAATTCGGCTCGATCGTGCTGACCACCGGCAACAAGAGCGAGATGGCGGTCGGCTACTGCACGCTGTACGGCGACATGGCCGGCGGCTTCGCGGTGATCAAGGACATCGCGAAGACGCTCGTGTACCGGCTGTGCCGCTATCGCAACGCCGCCACGACGTTTGCAAAGCGCGACGTGATTCCCGAGCGGATCCTGACGCGTGCGCCGTCCGCCGAGCTGCGCGAGAACCAGACCGACCAGGACAGCCTGCCCGAATACGAAGTACTCGACGCGATCATGCGCATGTACATGGAGGAGGACCGTTCGCTCGCGGAAATCATCGCGGCGGGCTATCGGGTCGACGACGTGAAACGGGTCACTCGCCTGATCAAAGTCAACGAGTACAAGCGCCGTCAGGCGCCGATCGGCATCCGCGTCACGCATCGCGCGTTCGGCCGCGACTGGCGCTATCCGATCACGTCGCGCTACACCGAACCGGTGGAGTGAAAGACGGCACCCGCGCGCGGATGCCGCAATGCATCCGGCGCGGCGTAGAATAAAAATCATCTTTTCCCTTTTCACTCTTCCCATCAAGAGACGAGGTCGCCATGAAGCGCATCACCGCAGTCATCAAACCGTTCAAACTCGACGAAGTGCGCGAGGCGCTCGCGGAAGTCGGCCTCACCGGCCTGACCGTTACCGAGGTCAAGGGGTTCGGCCGCCAGAAAGGGCATACCGAGCTGTATCGTGGCGCGGAGTACGTGGTCGACTTTCTGCCGAAAGTGAAGATCGAAGTCGTGGTCGCGGACAGCCAGTGCGATCAGGTCATCGACGCGATCATCGGCGCGGCGCGCACCGGCAAGATCGGCGACGGCAAGATCTTCGTCGCGGATGTCGAGCGCGTGATCCGCATCCGTACCGGCGAAGAGAACGAAGCGGCCGTCTAAAGCCGCGCAAGCACGCACCGGCCCGGTGCGCGCAAGAACTCAAATTCGGCCGCCGAAGAAAAAACGGTGCAATACCCTTGCGGATATTGCACCGATACGCGCCTCTCGCAGCAGCGTGAAAAAGATTCTCTTGAAGAAACCTGTATTACACCCGAGGTGTGACCCTCGGGGCGCACCGTTCGATTAGAACGAGTGCTGGATGCCTGCGTACACGCCGGTTTGCTGGCGGCCTTGCAGCGGGTTGTCCGTTGCAGCGGCGAAGCCCGCATTGTTCGCGTTCAGACCGAAGTTAGCATTGCGGCTGTTGCGCACCGTTGCCGCCTGCAGGTCGAGCAGCGTGCGCTTCGACAGGTTGTACGAACCGCCAACCGTGTAGATCGTCGCATTGCCCGCGCCGTTGTTGCCGTTCACGTGATAGACCGCCGCGATCAGCGCTGCAGCCGGCGTTGCCTGCCACGTCACACCGCCCCATTCGTGATCCAGGGTGGTCGGCTGACCAGGAGCAACGTTCGTCGCACCTGCCGAGCGGACTGCCTGGTAAGCGGCCTGAATCTTGAACTGGCCGAGGAACACGTTCACCAGAGCTGAGTACTCGCGCGATGCCGCGAATACGCCGTTGCTCGTGTTAGCCGTATTGATGCCGTTGTTGGCGACCGGGCCACCCCACAAACCGCCGGTCGTCGGGTTGCGAATTTCGTCGTACAGACCGCGGATCTGGAACAGCGAGGTCGTGTAGGTGACCTGCGCGCCAGCTTCGCGACCTTGCGGCGTCGTGCCGTTACCGTTCCAGCTCGTCGCGTTCGACAGCGCGTATTGACCGTAGAAGTCAAAGCCCGCGATCTTCGGCGACTGGTACGCGAAGTTGTTGCTCGACTGCGGCCAGTTGCGGCCACGCACGAGCGATGCCGACGACCAGTCGGACTGACCGAACGGGTCGAAGTCCCACACGCCGTTCGAGATGAAGAGCATGCGGCCCATCGTGAACGTACCGAACTGGTCGTTCGAAATGCCGACCGTTGCCCAGCGATTGAAGAGACCACCGCCGCCAGGACCCGCGCCCGTCATCGTGTTGAACGAGCCTTCCAACTGGAACAGAATCTTGTTGCCAGCGCCGATGTCCTCGACACCCTTCATGCCCCACAGGCTGGTGCCCCAGTCGCCGCTTTCCGCCTTGAAGCGGTTCGAGCTGGTGTTGGCCGCGCCGTTGGCGTTAGCGCCGGTCGGGACGCCCGACATGTACTCGAGACCTGCATCCAAACGGCCATACAGCGTGACGCTGCTCTGAGCGTGTGCAACAACGCCGGCCGACATCAGCGCAGCGACGAGCAAAGCTTTCTTCATCTTCTCCTCCATACCCTGTCAAAAAAAGAAACCCAGTACTGCGAGTGGTGTTCGGACGCGATCAGCGCCGAACAGAAAGCGGTACCAGGGGAGAGTGGCGGGTGGATAGGGGTGCTCCTGCCATGACATGTAGCGTCGAGCTATCTTTGCGTCATGCCGATCCCACGCCGACCGGTTCTCCTCTGTGTTTTGAAGTGAAACTACTTTTAATCAACTTTGTTTTGCTACTTTGGTTACCAATTTATCAAAAATAACTTTAACTGGGAGAAGAAATTAGTACCGTCCACAGGCGGTGTCGCCAAATTGCAATACGAATGTGCGGCGGAACCCGGAGGAACCTCTCGGAAAATGGCGCAGAGCCTTGTCCGGCAAGGGAAGCGCGGCTCAGAAGGGGACGCATTAAGGATTGTCACTATTGACGAGTCAAAAGTGGCAGGTTAGGGCGAAAACCAGGCCGGAATAGCCCGTTTTGTGGGATTTTCGGCGCTTTTTCGTCGTTCGAATGGCCGGGGGAAGGGCGCGGTAGAAATGAAAAAGGCGCTCGTAAGCGCCTTGTAAAACTACATTGACTACATTTTCGATGTTTATTCGCATCGTAAGTCGCGGGGCAATTTTTATTACTTGAGACTGCCCGACAGGAATTGCTTCAGACGCTCGCTTTTCGTGTTTTTGAACACTTCGTCGGGATGGCCTTCTTCCTCGACGCGGCCCTGGTGCAGGAACATCACATGGTTCGACACGTTGCGCGCGAAGCCCATTTCGTGTGTGACGACGATCATCGTGCGGCCTTCCTCGGCGAGCTTTTGCATCACCTTGAGCACTTCGCCGACGAGCTCCGGGTCGAGCGCCGAGGTCGGTTCGTCGAACAGCATCACATCCGGGTGCATCGCCAGCGCCCGCGCAATCGCCACGCGCTGCTGCTGGCCGCCCGACAGATGCGACGGATACTGCTTCTCGAGACGCGGCGCGAGGCCGACTTTCTCCAGATATTCGCGCGCGCGGTCCTCGGCTTCCTTGCGCTTCAGACCGAGTACATGCACCGGCGCCTCGATGATGTTCTCGAGTACGTTCATGTGCGACCACAGGTTGAAGTGCTGGAACACCATCGAAAGCTTGGTGCGCACGCGCTGCAACTGTTTCGGGTTCGACACGCGCAGCGCGCCGTCTTTGGCGGTCTGCGTGCGCACTTCCTCGCCGTCGACGAAAATGCGCCCCGCGTTCGGCTGTTCGAGAAAGTTGATGCAGCGAAGCATCGTGCTCTTGCCGGAGCCGGACGAACCGATCACGCTGATCACGTCGCCGGCATTGGCTTTCAGCGACACGCCCTTGAGGACTTCGTTGTCGCCGTACTTTTTGTGAAGCTCGTCGACGAAGAGCTTCTGCTTCTTGGAATTCATCAGGATCCTTAACGAGCTTGCTTGTCCAGGGACGCGCAGTTACTTGCCTTGCGGCCGCAGGTAAGCGAGCCAGCGACGCTCGGCGCGGCGGAACAGCCACACGAGCGCGAAAGAAATACACAGATACAGCAGCGCGGCGATGCCGAACGCGTTGAACGACTGATACGTCGCGGAGTTCACGTCGCGCGCGATCTTCAGGATGTCCGGCACCGTGGCCGTGAATGCGACCGTGGTCGCGTGCAACATCAGGATCACTTCGTTGCTGTAGTAGGGCAGTGCGCGGCGCAGCGCCGACGGCAGAATCACGCGCCGGTACAGCGTGAACGACGACATGCCGTACGCGCGCGCCGCTTCGATCTCGCCGTAAGGCGTCGCTTTGATCGCGCCCGCGAAGATTTCGGTCGTGTACGCGCAAGTGTTCAGCGTGAACGCGAGCAGCGTGCAGTGCATGCCGTCGCGGAAGAACGCGTTGGTCAGCTCGTTGTTGCGGATGATCTCGAGGCTGTAGAGCCCCGTGTAGCACAGCAGCAGTTGCACATAGAGCGGCGTGCCGCGGAAGATATAGGTATAGAGCCACACGAGGCCCACGAGCCATTTCTTCTTCGACACGCGCGCGACCGCGAGCGGCACCGAAAGGCAGAAGCCGAGGCCGATCGACACGACCAGCAGCCACAATGTGATTGCGACACCGGTGAAGCGATAGCCATCGGTGAACAGATAGTTGCGCCAGTATTGCTGAATGATCTCGATCATAGATCCGCCTTTCGCACGCCGGTCGAGTAACGCTTTTCGAGGTACATCAGCACGAAGTTCGACACTGTGGTGATGACGAGATAGATCGCCCCCGCGAGCAGGGTGAAGAAGAAGAACCGCAGGGTGCCCTTGCCGGCGTCCTGCGAGGCCTTGACGACGTCGGCGAGACCGATGATCGACACCAGCGCGGTCGCCTTGACCATCACCTGCCAGTTGTTGCCGATGCCCGGCAGCGCGAAGCGCATCATCTGCGGGAACATCACGCGCGAGAACACCTGCCAGCTCGTCATGCCGTAGGCCGCGCCCGCTTCGAGCTGGCCGCGCGGCACCGCGAGAAACGCGCCGCGGAACGTCTCGGTGAAGTACGCGCCGTAGATGAAGCCGAGCACCGCGACGCCGGCCACGAACGGGTCGATGTCGATCTGGTCCCAGCCCATCGCGTCGGTCAGGTTGTTAAGCCAGATCTGGATGCTATAGAACAGCAGCAGCATCAGCACGAGATCGGGCACGCCGCGCACGAGCGTCGTGTAGACGGTGCCGATGCCGTTCGACAGGCGGTTCTTCGACAATTTCGCCGCCGCGCCGAGCAGGCCGAGCACGAACGCGAGCGCGAGCGAGAACACCGCCAGCTTGACGGTTTGCCAGGTGCCGCTGAGGAGTAGCGGGCCGTAGCCTTGAAGGAACATAGGAAGTCCTCGACGATGCGTTTCTCGCGCACCGCGAAAGACGCGGCCCGCGATGCGCCGCGTCGGGGTCGAGCGCCTGGCTCGCCGTGATCCGCGGCGCACAGCGTGCCGCTGTGCAAATCATGCCGCAGAAACGTTGGTGGCTCCTGCAGCGCGCTTTCGGGACTTTCGTCTCGGATTGTTTTGAATCTACTGCCTGGTATTGCCACCTTCGGTTGTCACCTTCGGTGCCACTTGCACGACGATGTCGCCATTAGGCGCCTTCGATTCGAATGGCGGATAACTGGCGTCGACCCCGATGCGCACCGTTTTCCATTCTTTCGCCATCGCGCCGGTGGCCATGACTGCCAGAGCCACGCACAGTGCGAACTTCTTCATGTTTCTCCTGAACCAATCTGATCGTCGTGATGACTCGACCCGACGAGCGCCGGCCGAGGGCCGACGGTCGCTATTCTAGGCGGTCAAAATTGCCGTGCCGCAGGGATTGTCGCCGCGTGCTCGTCGTTCTTGCGCGGGCGGTTCGTCCGACGTGGAGCGCTGTTCCGGTGCATTCGGTGCTTGCCGGACGTGCCTCGCGCGGGTGTGGCGCCGAGTCGGAGCCCGTCGCGCACCGGTTGCGGCCGGCCCGGCGAGGCTTGCCGGCGCGGCCTGCACGTCCCGCTGGACGTCCACGCGGCTTGAAAAGCGCGGTATTTTACCCGAAGAGCGGCAAGCTGCCAGTGCGGGGCGGCAGCGAGCGGCAAGACGCCGCGCAGCGCGTTGTGCGTGCGCGACGCCGGCGCGGTTTTGCGGGCGCCGGGCATCCGGGCGCCGGGCATCCGGGCGCCGGGCATCCGGACGCCCGCCTTTCCGCGCGGTCAGCTCGCCGGCCGCGTCGTGCGTGCGATTGCATGCAGCGATGGAACGCTGCGGTGCGGTCGCGCACGATTGTTTAGTGGGCACGCAGCCCCTACATTCCTCGCATCGCTCTGATTGAGTACTTACCGGGAGACTTTCCATGATCGAGATTCGCCGCTCCGCAGAACGCGGTCACGCCAACCACGGCTGGCTCGACTCGTATCACAGCTTCTCGTTTGCCGATTACCGCGACCCCGAGCATGTGCACTTCGGACCGCTGCGCGTGATCAACGAAGACCGCATCGCCGGCGGCCAGGGTTTCGGCGCGCATGGGCATCGTGACATGGAGATCGTCACGTATGTGCTCGAGGGCGCGCTCGCGCATCGCGACAGCATGGGCAACGGCTCGACGATCCGTCCCGGCGACGTGCAGCGCATGAGTGCGGGCACCGGCGTGCAGCACAGCGAGTTCAACGCGTCGCGCGACGAACCCGCGCATCTGCTGCAGATCTGGATCATTCCGCGCCGCGCGGGCGATCAGCCCGGCTACGAGGAAAAGCGCTTCGACGCCGACAGCAAGCGCGGCCGCCTGCGCGTGATCGCGTCGCCCGACGGCCGCGACGGCTCGGTGACGATCCATGCGGACGCGTCGATCTACGCGGGACTGTTCGACGGCGCCGAACACGCGACCTTCGCAATACCGGCCGGGCGTCTCGCCTATCTGCACGTCGCGCGCGGCACGCTGAGCGTGAACGGCACGGTGCTCGAAGCGGGCGATGCCGCGAAGCTCAGTGATGTCGACACGGTGACGCTCGAAAAGGGCGACGACGCGGAAGTGCTGCTGTTCGATCTCGGCCAGTTGAACGGCTGATCCGAGCGGTCGATTCGCGCGGGCCCGCGGCCAGCGGATCGAGCCGCGAGCAGCGCCAAACGGCAACGCCACGGAAAACCTCTTCCGTGGCGTTTTTCTATTTGCGAGGCGCCTTCCCTGGCACGCCTCGCGGATGCAACGCGCCGCTTACTGATTAGCGGCCGGCGCCGACGCCGCGCCTTGGTGATGCTCCCAACGCTCGCGCATCTTCTCGTGACGCTGTTCCATCCGCGAGAAGCGCTGCTTGATCGCCGTGCTGACAGTGGTCTTCTGCTGGTCGTTCAGGCCGTTATAGAACTTGAGCCATGCGTCGGTGGTTTGCTGACGCAGTTGCGCGTCCTTCTGCTCGATCTGCTGATGCGTCGCGGCCATCGCGTTCAGATCGAGGATCGGCTGCTGCTGCGCGGCCTTGAACTGGTCGTGAGCCTGGTTGTGGTTCGCGCGCATCGCTTCATGATTCTGCTTCATCGTATCGAGCGCGCTTTGCCACAACTTTTCCTGATCCGCGTTCAGCTTCAGCTGATCGTGGAGTTGGGTGAGTTCCTTCATGAAGTGGCCGTGCCAGCCGCCAGGGCCGCCGTGCGCCTGCTCGGCGGGTTGAGCGGCGTAAGCGGCGCCCGCGCCGATGGCGAGAGCGGTGGCAGCAACGGCGAGAACGCGCGACATCTTTTTGGTGGACATATGAGGCTCCTTGTAATGGAATAGCCGACGATGCAACCGGTCTTTGGACTGCCTGCACTCGGTAAGGCACAGCGTAGAGAACCGCGTGCGCCGCTGTGTTACGCGCCAGGACGCCGCTATTACCAGCAATTACGCGCGGCTTTCACCGTAACACCCGGTAACCCTTCAGACCGTTTGGAAAACGAAATCCCTTTCTGCCGCGCGTTAAACTTCATTTCATGGCTACTCAAATCCTGGTCGTCGACGACGACGTCGAACTGCGCGATCTGCTGCGCGACTATCTGGCCCGTCAGGGCATCGAAGTTTCGGTGCTGCACGACGCGGGCTCACTCGAACGGCGCCTCGAGCGCGAGCGCCCCGACCTCATCGTGCTGGACCTGATGATGCCCGGCGTGGACGGCCTCACCGCGCTGCGCAAGCTGCGCGCATCGGGCGACGATATCCCTGTCATCATGCTGACCGCGCGCGCCGACGACGTCGACCGTATCGTCGGCCTCGAACTCGGCGCGGACGACTACCTCGGCAAGCCGTTCAATCCGCGCGAACTGCTCGCGCGCGTGCAGGCGGTGCTGCGGCGGCGCCGCACGCTGCCGTCGGCGGCCGCGCCCGAACAGCGCGAACCGTTCAGCTTCGGCCGCTTCACGCTGGATTTCCAGTCACGCACGCTGCATCTCGAAGACAAGCCGCTCACGCTGTCGGGCAGCGAGTTCGCTCTGCTGAAGATCTTCGTCAATCACCCCATGCGCACGCTCACGCGCGAGCGCCTGCTGGAACTGCTGCACGGTCCCGAGTACGACGGTACCGACCGCGGCATCGACGTGCAGGTGTGGCGCCTGCGTCGCATTCTCGAAACCGATCCATCCACACCGCGCTTCATCCAGACTGTGCGCGGCCGCGGTTACGTGTTCGTGCCGGACGGCGAGCAGCATGCGTCGGCCCATTGATTCGCTGTTCGGGCGGCTCGCACTGCTCGTCGTCGCGGTGCTGATGTTGTCGCATTTCGCGTGGTACGCGCTGATGCGGCTCGAACGTTCGCAACTGCAAACGCGCTACGCGGTCGAGGAAGCGACCTTCCTCGTCGACGCGGTGCGTCAGCACGTCGCCCGCACACCGGATCAACCGTTGCCGTCGCGCGTGAAGCTGGTCGACCCGGCCAGCCCGGATGTACCGGCAGCCAGCGCGAACATGCCGCCGCCGCTCGAGCGTTTCGTCGAGGACGTGCGCGACCGCATGCCGGCCGACACCCAGGTGCGCATCAGTCCGCCCGGCGGACCGCCCACGCTATGGGTGCGCGCCGCGACTGATCGAAACTGGATCGTCGTGCCGGTTCAACCGCTGCGCATGCCGCGCTCGCTCGACCGCACGGTGTCGTGGCTCGTCATTATTTTCTCGTTCGCGGTGATGGCAGCGCTGTTCGCCGCCTGGGCTCTCCAGCGGCCACTGCGCTTGCTCGCGCAGGCGGTCGCGCGCTTCGGCCGCGGGCTGCCGGTGCCGCCGGTGCCGGAGCGCGGGCCGCGCGAGTTGCGGCAACTCACACATGGCTTCAATCAGATGGTGCAGGAAGTCGCGCGCACCGAGAACGATCGCGCGGTGATGCTGGCCGGTGTCGCGCATGACCTGAAGACGCCGCTCGCGCGTCTGCGGCTGCGCGCCGAAATGATGGACGACGCGAAGACACGCGACGGCGTCGTGCGCGACGTCGATTCGATGACGCATATCGTCGAGCAGTTCCTGCTGTTCGCGCACGACGGAGCGGACCGCAGCGAACCCGTGGAAGTCGATGCACAGTGCGAGCGTGTCGTGCGCAGTTATCGGGCGGTGGCCAGCGGCGCGCCGATCGTACACACGGAGCTGAACGCCGGGCCGTCGTTTCAGCTGCCTGCCGCCACGCTCGACCGGATCCTGTCGAACCTGATCGACAACGCGCATGCGTATGGCGCGCCGCCGGTGGTCGTCGCGACTGCGCGCACACCGCAGGGTTTTACGCTATCCGTTAGCGACAACGGCAAGGGCATCGCCGCCCAGGATCTGATCAGCGCGAGCCGGCCGTTCGTGCGGCTCGATCCGGCGCGCGGCGGCAACGGCCACAGCGGGCTGGGCCTTGCGATCGTCGAGCGGCTGGTGCGGCGCGCGGGCGGTGAGTGGGAAATCGGCAATCACGACGGCCGCGGTTTGCGGGTGTTGATGAGCTTTCCGTTCGAAGTGCTGCCGCGGGTTGCGACGGCCTCGGAAAATGCGTGGTAGGAGCGGGGTATTGGAGTCGCGATGCGCGCGCGGGGCGTCGGCATCGCGAACGGCGAGAGGTCAGTCCGAAAACAGCGTATTCAACGCATTCGCCGTTTCGCTATCGACGGTATTCCACGTCACCGATTCCGCCTCGAAAATATAGTGCGTCGTATATTTGCCCAGCCGCGCGAGTATTTCCTCCTGAATCAATTCCGGCGCGACCTCCAGTTTCAGATACCACGCGGTCGACGACAGACGCGTCTGGAACGCGCCGTATTCGGCGAGCAGATGGTCGAATGCCTCAGCGTCCTGATCGCGACAGACGATCACCAGATTTCCCTTCATGCGAATCTCCCGTTAGTGCGGTAGTGACACTCCGATATCAGGATTGATGATACCTGCTTCGTTGCGGGAAGCTCGGCGTCGTTTTAGCGCGGGCAGGGTGTTGGCGTGGGTTGGCTAAGCGGAGAGGGCGATACCGTCGCGCTGAGTACTTCGGCTAGCGTCGGGCATTCACCATGCGTTCACCGCCGTGCGCGCAGGCGGTGCGGTATCGTCGGGCGGCAGCGCTTCGGTGCGGTCGCGCCCGCCGGTTTTCGCCGCGTACAGCGCGGTATCGGCCCGGCTCATCAGGCGCTCGGGCAGATCGTCGGGCGACAGCTCGGTGATGCCGATGCTCACGCTCAGCCCCGCCGCGGCCGGCAGCTTCGGCGAGGGTATCGCTTTCAGCCGCAGCCGCAGACGCTCGACCACCTCGCGCCCGCCTGCCAGATCGGTGGCCGGCAGCAGCAGGCCGAACTCTTCGCCGCCGAGCCGGCCGATCGCGTCGGAGCTGCGCAGCTCGGCGCGACACGTATCGACGAAATGTTCGAGCGCGCGGTCGCCGGCGGCGTGGCCGAAGCGGTCGTTGATCTGCTTGAAGTGGTCGAGATCGGCGATCGCCATGCACAGCGGCTCGCGGCCCGCGTGCGCGCGATCGATCTCGTGGCGCAGCAGGTCGAGGAAATAGCGCCGCGACAGCGCGCCGGTCAACGCATCGTGCCGCGCCTCGGCCGACAGCAGCGTATTGGCCGACTGCAACTGCTCGGCGAGATCGCGGGTCGCGCGATGGTGGCGCCGCTCGCGCACGTAGGACACGGTGATCACCCACGCGAGCGCGACGGTGCCGGACAGCGTCAGGAACACGAGCAGATGGTCGCGCTTGTGGTTGCGCAGCAGTTCCGGCCACGCGGCGAGCGGATCGACCAGATGCGCGGAGAGTCCGGAGTTCAGGCCACCGCGGTTCTGATAGAGCGCCGGGGCCGGCTGCTCGATCATGCCGAACAGCTGCGCGGCGACCGAGGCCGGCACCCACGGCGCCTGCTCACGCACTTGCGTGTCTTCGCGGATCAGCATGTCGGGGAACGTCTCGCGGCGGTAGATGATGCGCCGCTCGGCGGGGCTCATCTGCGTGACGCGCGAGTTCGGCAATGCGTGGCCTTCGAGCGCGCTGTTGTGCGCCATGATGATGACGCCGTTGTCGTCGGCGACGAAGGTGCCCGCGTGCGCGACCCAGTGGCGCAATCGCGCGATGCCGACCTTGGCCACCACCGCGCCGACCAGCAGCCCCTTCGAGTACACCGGCGCGGCAATGAAGATGCCTGGCTCGCCGCTCGCGCGACCGACGCCGTAGGCTTCAGCGAACGCGCCGAGCAGTGCGCTCGTCAGATAGCCGCGCGCGCGCATATCCATGCCGACGAACGATTGCTGCGCGCCCTCGGGGTTCGACATCGTGCTGCTGGAGGCGACGCAGATGCCGTTCGCATTGACGATCCAGACCTGGTCGAGCCCGGAGAAGCCTTGCGCTTCATGCAGGAATCTGCTGACCGCGGCCATCTGCGGGTCCTTCAGCAACGCGGCCCGCAAGGCGGGTTCCGCCGCCTCGCCGTTCACGGCATAATTCTGCGATTGCACGAGGGCACGCTGGACCACGTCCATTTCGGCCATGGTTGCGGGGATGGCGCGGGACATCGCGAGGTCGCTGGCAATCACTTCAGCCATGTTGTCGACGATCGACGTGGACATTTGCCGCTGCGTGTGCAACGCCGCGTCCAGCTCTTGCTGTACCATCCGGTCCGCGACCATGCCAGCCACGAACCAGCAGACGAGGACGATCAGCACGAAGCTGACCGGCCCGGCTACCTGGCGCAAGGTTGTCCTGTTCATCGACCCTCTGATCCGTCTGGCTGTGACATGCAACTTGCTTGTTGGTGGGCAGCGCGCTCTCAACGCTGTGTCGTTATCTGCGTCAGCTGCGGTTTCGCTCCGTCACGAGCGACGCGCGCTGCGCCGTCGCCATGCCCGGAATGAATCGCTGATAAACAGGTACGTCGTTTCCCGATTTTAACCGTCGCGAAGCACGTTGCCACCGTTATTGCTGGGATGCTGTCTGCATATGCCGCGCCGATCAGATTCTTAACGGCAGCCGCGCGCCATTCTTGATAGTTGCGCGGGCAGATGGAGCGAATGAGCGGCGGCGGCCGCGGCGACGCGCCCATGTGGCTTGCGCGCCACGCCGCGAGACAGCCTCGCGACGTGTCACGCCGAAGTACGCGCAAGCAGAGTACAGTGCGGCGCGGCGACGCGGGCCGGGGCTTGCTGAAGCCTTACGCCGCGCGTGCGACGCCGTCTCGCGATTTGCGGCGAAAGGTTGTGCCTGAAACATAGGATGGTGTAGTGTCGTGCCGTCCAAAACGAGGAAAGCCCGCCAGCCCTCGGGCGGCGCACGCGGCGACAGGAGTTCGGCGTGATGGTTGTGGTCGTGGGCGACGCGTCCACGTAACTGCCCATTGCCGGCCCATGTGTCTCCAACGCTAACGATTTACCACGCACGCGCGTTTTGCCATGCCTGATTTCCGCTTTCCGGACCGACCCATAGACCGCCGCGGAGCCGCGGCCTCCTTCGAGCGTTCGAATGCCTGTTTCAAGAGGGAGGGCATCTGATGGATTTCAGCTTCAACCTGAAGCGCACCGCCAATGCGTCGGCATGGCGGGTGTTGCCCAACCGCTGGGACTTCGTCGCGTTCCCGCTGATCATCTGCCTGATCGCGATGGCGTCGATCGGCTTTCACGAGACGCTCGCGCCGATGTCGACGCTAAAGACCCAGGCGATCTCGCTCGATCCGGCCAACCTGCCCGAGTACGCGATGCGCACCACGCTGCGCATGCTCGCGGCGATGGTCGCCTCGCTGATCTTCACGCTGGTCTACGGCACGCTGGCCGCCAAGAGCCGCCGCGCCGGCCTCGTGCTGGTGCCGATTCTCGACATCCTGCAGTCGGTGCCGGTGCTCGGCTACATCTCGTTTACGGTCACCTTCTTCCTCGCGATGTTCCCGGGCCGCGTGCTCGGCGCCGAGCTCGCCGCGATCTTCGCGATCTTCACGAGCCAGGCGTGGAACATGACGTTCAGCTTCTACCAGTCGCTGCGCACGGTGCCGCGCGACCTCGATGAGGTGTCGCGCGGCTTTCACCTGACTTCGTGGCAGCGCTTCTGGAAGCTCGAAGTGCCGTTCTCGATGCCGGGCCTGATCTGGAACATGATGATGTCGATGTCGGGCGGCTGGTTCTTCGTCGTGGCTTCCGAAGCGATCACGGTCGGCAACAACACGATTACGCTGCCGGGCATCGGCGCCTACCTCGCGCAGGCGATCAGCGACAAGAACCTGCACGCGATCGGCTGGGTCATCCTCGCGATGACGGTCGTGATCCTCGCCTATGACCAGCTGCTGTTCCGTCCGCTCGTCGCGTGGGCCGACAAGTTCCGCATGGAGTTCACCAGTTCGGGCGATGCGCCGGAATCGTGGCTGCTCGACCTGATCCGCCGCACGCGTCTGATTCACCGGCTGCTGGTGCCGCTCGGCTGGATGTTCGCGCGCGCGGCGCGCGTGCGTTTCCAGTTGCCGGCGTTCAGCGCACCGCGCTTTCACATCCCGCAGCGCGAGAAGAACTCGAAGCTCGGCGACATCATCTGGGCGGCGATCGTGCTGCTTGCCACGCTCTACGTGGTGTACCGCGTGTTTCTTTATGTGCGCACCGGCGTCACGCTCGACGAGATCGGCCACGTGTTCGTGCTCGGCCTGATCACGCTGCTGCGCGTGGTGGTGCTGATCGCGATCGCCTCCGTGATCTGGGTGCCGGTCGGCGTGCTGATCGGCCTGCGCCCGGCGCTCGCGGAAAAGGTGCAGCCGCTCGCGCAGTTCCTCGCGGCGTTCCCGGCGAACCTGCTGTTCCCGGTGTTCGTGATCGTCATCGTGCGCTTTCACCTGAATCCGGACATCTGGCTGTCGCCGCTGATCGTGCTCGGCACGCAGTGGTATATCCTGTTCAACGTGATTGCCGGTGCAAGCTCGTATCCGAACGACTACCGCGAGGCGGCCAAGAATTTTCACATTCGCGGCTGGCAGTGGTGGCGTCAGGCGATGCTGCCGGGCATTTTTCCGTACTACGTGACGGGCGCGATCACCGCGTCGGGCGGTGCGTGGAACGCGAGCATCGTAGCCGAGTTCGTGCAGTGGGGCGATACCAAGGTCGCCGCGCATGGCCTCGGCGCCTATATCGCGCAGACCACCGCGGCGGGCGACTATCCGAAGATCATCGTGGGCATCGCCGTGATGTCCCTGTTCGTGACCCTGTTCAACCGTCTGCTGTGGCGTCCGATGTACGCCTACGCCGAAGGCAAGCTCCGTCTAGATTGAGAAATGAAGGCTTAACGCGATGCAAAATCCTAAAGCTGCTATGACCGCCGCGCCGATCCAGACGCCGCCGAAGCCCCCGCGCCTCGGCGAGGAAATCCTGCGCGTCAAGGACGTGTGCCGCGGCTTCAACAAGACTCAGGGTGAACTGCTCGTCCTCGACGACGCGAATCTGTCGCTGCGCGAGGGCGAGATCGTCGGTCTGCTCGGCCGTTCGGGCTCGGGCAAGTCGACGCTGTTGCGTATCATCGCCGGCCTGATCGAGCCGACCGACGGCGAAGTCACGTACATGGGCAAGCCGCTCGAAGGCCCGGCCAAGGGCGTGGCGATGGTGTTCCAGACTTTCGCGCTGTTTCCGTGGCTGACCGTGCTGCAGAACGTGGAAGCGGGTCTCGAGGCACAAGGCGTCGGCGCGTCGGAGCGGCGCACACGCGCGCTCGCGGCGATCGACCTGATCGGTCTCGACGGCTTCGAAAACGCGTATCCGCGCGAGCTGTCGGGCGGCATGCGTCAGCGCGTCGGCTTCGCGCGTGCGCTCGTCGTCGATCCGACACTGCTGCTGATGGACGAGCCGTTTTCCGCACTCGACGTGCTGACCGCCGAAACGCTGCGTACCGACCTGCTCGATCTGTGGACGCAGGGCCGCATGCCGATCAAGGCGGTGCTGATCGTCACGCACAACATCGAGGAAGCGGTGTTCATGTGCGACCGCATTCTGGTGCTGTCGTCGAACCCGGGCCGCGTGATCGCCGAGATCAAGGTGCCGTTCAAGCATCCGCGCAATCGTCTCGACCCGGCGTTCCGTCGTCTCGTCGACGAGATCTACGCGAAGATGACCGCGCGCCAGACCGACGAAAAGACCAAGAAGGGGCTCGAGCTCGGTAGCTGGCTGCCGCACGTGTCGACCAACCTGATGGCCGGTCTGATCGAGACACTCGCCGCCGCGCCGTATCACGGCCGCGCGGACATGCCGGAAATCGCGCGCTCGCTGCATCTGGAGGTCGACGATCTGTTTCCGATCGCCGAAGTGCTGCAGCACCTCGGTTTCGCCGACGTGCGCGAGGGCGACATTTTCCTGACGCCGCCGGCGCGCGTGTTCTCCGAGTTCGGTACCCAGGAACGGAAGATGATGTTCGCCGAGCATCTGCTGCGGCACGTGCCGCTCGCGGCGCGGATCAAGAAGGTGTTGAACGAGCGGCCGGGGCATCGCGCGCCGCGCGTGCGCTTCGAGCAGGAGCTGGAAGACTTCCTGTCGGACAGCGCGGCGGAAGAGACGCTCGACGCGGTCATCAACTGGGGCCGTTACGGCGAGATCTTTTCGTATAACGATCAGACGGAAATCTTCAGTCTGGAAGACGTGGAGTCTTGAGCCCGGGTTGCCGCGGAAACGACCGCGGTTCAGACAAAAAGGCGGCGAGGAAAACTTCGCCGCTTTTTTATTGCAGGTTGCCCCAGCGTGCGACCGCCGGCTCGGCCGTCGCCCACTTCCAGCCCTTGTCCTGCTGGCACGCGCTCGCCGTGAACCACCTCTCGGGCGCGTTCGGGCCGTCGCCGTCCTGCACCGAGAACACGAAGTCTTTGCACAGCGCGAGCGCCGAGTTGACCGCGCGCGTCACGCGCACCTGGCCGTGACCGTTTTCGATCGGCAACGTGTGTTTGACCGACCACGGTTTCGTTTCGCCGACCGCCATCGTCCCAACCAGCGCCGCCATCAGATCCTGCTGATCCTTGTGCATGCTGCGCATGTAGCGCGCGACCGCTTCGTCGGTGGCGGCCTGCACCGCCACGCCGACGCCGAGCGCGACGGCCGGATTGCTGGTCACGATGCCCGAAGCGACACCCGCCGCCGCGCCGCTCGCGGCGCCGATCGACGCGCAGCCGCTCGCCAGCAGGCTCGCGCCGACGCATAGCGCGCCGGCCGCGATGAGCCGCAGCCGATCACTCATCGGAACGCCAGGCGAACGCAATATCATTGCAGCGCACCCCAGCGCTCGGTGGCGGGTTCGGCCGATGCCCAACGCCAGTCCTTACCGTCACGGCAAACCGACGCGATGTAAAACGCGCTGCTAGCGGGCTTGTCGCGTGTTGCGTTCTGATCGACGGAAAAGACGATTTCCTTGCAATCGAGCGCGCCGGTGCTGATCAGGCGGCTGACGGTCACGCGGCCGTGCTCGTCGTCTTCGATCGGGAAAGAGTGGGTGATGCTCCAGGGAGCGACCGCGCCGACCTCGAGCGGACCGGCCGCCTGCGCGATGCTGTTCTGCGTATTCGTGTGGACCACGCGCTCCGAGTACTGCACGCCGGCGCGCGCGGCGGCGACCGCGCCAAGACCGATACCGGTCGCGACCGCCGCATTGCTGGTGACCTTGCCCGCGACCGCGGCACCCGCGATACCGGCGCCCGCGACCGCGCCTTCCGAGTACAACGAGCTACAGCCGCTCAATGCGGACGACACCGCCAGCGCCAGTGCGAGCAGCGCTGCTACGTGGGGGCGTTTGCCTGCGACAACGGACTTCGCGTCGTCAGCCCACACCATGTTCTTTTGCATTTCTCCCGTCCCTGCCCGTACAGGTGCCTGCGTTCACGCGTCGCGCGTGTAAACGAAGGACACGTCGTTTATTACGCTGCCGCATTGTGCAGGATGCGTTTTGTAATTGGCAGCGAAAAAATGCAAGAAATTGCAAAACATCGTGCGTCGCGATGTTTTCTGCTGCACGGGCGGAATGGCTTGCCTGGCTCTGCCAGGTATTTGGGAGGCCGCCGCCAGCGGCGAACGGCCTACGTTGCAGCGTGCCTACGAGTCGGCTTCGTCTTCGCCGCTTTCGTCGCCGTATGCGCTCAGCCGGTTGTACAGCGTTTTGAGGCTCACGCCGAGTGCTTTGGCCGCGCGCCGCTTGTCGCCGCCGCAGTACTTGAGGGTGCCGAGAATGATCTGCTTCTGCGCGTCGGCGAGCGGCGTGCCGATCCACACGCTCATCGCGTCGCCTTGCGTGACCGCTTTCTTGACTCGCGACGCAAGATGCGGATGCGGCAATTCGACGGTCTTCTCCGCGAGAATGAACGCGCGATACACGGCGTTCTTCAACTCGCGCACGTTGCCCGGCCAGGACCACGAACGCAGCGTTTCGATCGAGCGTTTGCTGAAGCTCTTGTTGGTGGATTCCTGCTGATTCAACTGCGCGAGGAAGTATTGCGCAAGCAGCTCGCGATCGTTTTCGCGCTCGCGCAGCGGCGGCGCGCGCAGCGGAAACACCGCGAGCCGGTACATCAGATCCTCGCGCAAGCCGTTTTCCTTGACGGCCACCGCCGGGTCGCGATTGGTCGCGGCGATCACCCGCACGTTGCCGCTGATCAGCTCGTTGCCGCCAACCCGATAGAACGTGCCGGTTTCGAGCGCGCGCAGCAGCTTGACCTGGCGCACCGGCGCCATCTCGGTGATTTCGTCGAGAAACAGCGTGCCTCCGTTCGCATGTTCGAAGTAGCCGATGCGGCCTTGGACCGCGCCGGTGAAGCTGCCTTTTTCGTGGCCGAACAGCTCGGCTTCGATCAGCTCATCGGGAATCGCGCCGCAGTTCACGGCGACGAAAGCGCCGTCCTTGCGGCCGCTGCGCTCGTGGATGGTGCGGGCGATCAGCTCCTTGCCGGTGCCCGATTCGCCGATGATCAGCGCGGTAGCGTCGGTATCGGCGACGCGTTCGATCTGCTCGTACAGATCGAGCATCACCGGCGACGAGCCGTACAGCAGCCCGTACGATTTCAGTCCCGCGACGGCATCCCCGACGCGCTGCTTCGCTTGTGGCGAAGCATTGCCGCCGGCGGACACGGTGGGCGAGTCCAGATCGATTGACGCCATAAAAGGGGGAGTCCTGTGCAAATGAAGTTCGTGATGCGGCGCGCAGGCCTTGAATGCGAGAGACCGTACAGCCACTATCTCATAAAAGACGATTTAACCATTTCGACACGGATTCCGGCAATCGAACCGGCAGCCGCTGCGGCAGTCGTGCGCGCAATCGGTCGAAAGTGCTCGAAATTGGCCTTTTTCAGCACGTTGAAGCGGTAAATATACCGGGCACATGCATTGCATCATTGACCGTTTGACCGAGTCGTGCGAGCTTTTGACGGCTACGCCGCGGCGGCGCGGGTGAGCGTAGGGCGGCAACCCGGCAACCCGCATCGCGCGGCCACGAACGCCGAATCAGACGAGGAGTGAACGATGACCGACACCACGCAACAACTTGCACTCGGCGGACAGAAAATCGTCGAGGATCTTCGGGTGCTGCTGAGGGACTCGGAGGAAATGCTGCGGCTCGCCGCCAACGTGCCGGGCGAAAGCGTCGATGCGTTGCGCGACCGGCTCGGCACGCATGTTGAAACGCTGCAATCGACGCTCGGCGATGCGCAACGCAACGTGCATCGCCGCTATCGCGAGGCGGCGGTCAGCACCGAGCACTATGTGCGCCATAACCCGTGGCGCTCGCTCGCGCTCGCGGCGGGCGCCGGATTTCTGCTCGGCGTGCTGGTCGCACGATAGAGGCGGCGCGGCGAGCGACGTTCGCCTCGGCTCGCGGGCTCGTCTGGCACGGCCGGCACTCATCCGCATCACGATCCAAGGAGTTCATGATGACACGACCCACGATTGGTTTTTTTGGCGCATTGATGGCACTCGGCGGCTTTCTGGCGGTTCGCTACGTGCAACACAAACGCACCGGCCAGATTTCCCCGACCCGCGAGCTGAGCCGCTGGGAAAACGAGGGTGGTGCGGTCGCGGCGCCGGCAACCTCGTCGACCGAGCTCGCGCCCGCGTCCCGGAGCACCAACGGTTCAGGGCAGGCTGACGGCGAACACCGCGCATGGCCATTTCCGCGTGGCTGAAGCACGGCGCACGAATCCCAAGGTGGGCGGGGGTGCAGCCAGATCGGCGGTCGGCGCCTGGAAGCGATTGTTAAATGGATTCTATAAACCCGTATAATAGGCAAATAGACAACAATGATGCGGTAATCGGCCAGAATTTTGCCATCATTGTTGCGATTTTTCATTAAATGGTCGGCGGCGCGGAACACACGTCGAATCCGCGTGATGCAGCCGACCCGATCCAGCGGCATGCCCATGGGGATGATCCGCATATTTTCTGACCCACGCTTGCAGGCTTTCGAAACGCGATGCCACATGTACTGATTGTCGATGACGACGCAAGTACCCGCGAGGCGCTTTCCGCCATCATTGGGGAAGACGGGCTGACCACCGCCACCGCGGGCGATCTGCGCGAAGCGCGTATTCAACTGATCCGGCAGATGCCGGACGTCGTATTCACCGACCTGAAGCTGCCTGACGGCAGCGGGGTCGATCTGTTCGAAGATCTTGATCCGCGCTCCGGCGTCGAAGTGATCGTGATCACGGGTCACGCAACGGTCGAGTCGGCGGTCAGCGCGCTGAAAATGGGCGCGGCCGACTACCTCGTAAAACCGATCAACATGCAGCGCGTGAAGGCGATCCTCTCGCGCCTGCCGCGCCCCGGCGACCTGAAGGCCGAGATCGGCACGCTGCGCGGCGAGTTGCGCCGCATGGGCCGCTTCGGTTTGATGCTCGGCAATTCGCCGGCGATGCAGGAGGTCTACGACCAGATCAGCCGCGTCGCGCCGACGGCGGCCTCGGTGATGCTGGTCGGCGAATCGGGCACCGGCAAGGAAGTCGCCGCGCAGACGCTGCACGAGCTGAGCCTGCGCCGCAAGCACGCGTTCCTCGCGGTCAATTGCGGCGCGATTTCGCCGAATCTGATCGAGTCGGAAATGTTCGGCCATGAGCGCGGTTCGTTCACCGGCGCGGATCGGCAGCACAAGGGCTATTTCGAGCGCGCGAACGGCGGCACGCTGTTCCTCGACGAAATCACCGAGATGCCGATCGAGCTGCAGGTGAAGCTGCTGCGCGTGCTCGAGACCGGCATGTTCATGCGTGTCGGCACGACCAAGGAAATCGAAACCGATGTGCGTCTGATCGCGGCCACCAATCGCGATCCCGAGCAGGCGGTGCTCGAAGGCAAGCTGCGGCTGGACCTTTACCACCGGCTGAACGTGTTTCCGATCAGCCTGCCGCCGCTGCGCGATCGCGGCAAGGACGTGGAGCTGCTCGCGCAATCGTTCCTCGATGAGCTCAACGAGCGTCACGGCACGAAGAAGCATTTCCCGGTCGCGGTGAAGGAAATGCTGCTGTCGTATCCGTGGCCAGGCAATGTGCGCGAACTGAAGAACTACGTGCAGCGCGCGCACATCATGTCGAGCGCGGATTCGGATGCCACGGCGACCGTGCCGTTGCAGATCACGCTATCGAAGCCCGCGACCGGCACCGCGATCACGATCCCCTTCGGCACCTCGCTCGCGGAAGCCGACCGTCAGCTGATCCTGGCGACGCTCGAGCAATGCGGCGGCGTGAAGACGCGCGCCGCGGAAATTCTCGGCATCAGTCTGAAGACGCTGTACAACCGGCTCGTCGAGTACGGCAACGATACGCGCGACGACGGCGATCCCACCGACGAATCACGCGCGCTCGGCGGCGCGGACGCCTGATCCGCGCTCGTTCGCGCGTCGTCCGCATCATCAGCGATCGCCCGCCCGCGCTTGCGGGCGGCCGATCCGAACGGCACAGGCCTTGCTGCGCTCCAGTGGAACGCAAAACGAGGTCACCGACATGCCGCACCTGCCGCCGCACCTGCCGCATTACGCTGCCGTTTCCCCGCCGTCCGGGCCGTTGCACGCTCACCGGCCCGAACCGGTCGAGCCTCCCACCACCCCGCCGAACCCGGCCGAACCCGATACGATCCCCGGCCCGACCCCCGATCCGATCGAACCCGTGGAACCGGTCACGCCGCCGATCGGCGATCCGCCGCCGCAGCCAACGCAGACGCCTCAGGCCGCCGATCGTCAGTGGCGAGCGCTGCAATGCTGATGCGACCCTCGATGCCGTCATGCAGCTGCGCACTCGATGCAAACATCTCCGCACTGCAGCGGACCGTGGCCCCGGTCCGGTGCAGTGCATTGCTGTATTTGTTACAAAGCCGGCGCATGTTTTACCGGCAATTTACGGTTTCGCCCCCTAGACTGTAGGGATGCCGCAACAAGCGGCGGGCTTCCCCCGGAGGCACCATCATGAGACACCCCGCATTGCGACGTTCCGCGCGGCACTCCAAGCGCGGGCCACGGCCAGCCGATGTCCAGACTGAGCCGGCGGAGTCGCCGGACCCGGCCGCGCAGAACCGGATCGCCCCGCATACGCCGCCGGACGGCGAGCACAACCAGGGCGGGGTACGTCAGGAAGGCCTCGAATACCAGCGCGATCTGGGCTCGGAACAGGACGCCTGACGCAGCGCAGTAACCGGGCGGGGCATACCGGCGACCGCGAGGCCGGTAAGAAAGACCTCCGCTTTGGTCAGATTAAACAGAAAAATTTTCTTCGCAATTGGCGATGATTGCGGGGATCAGCTCGTTTGTCACATTTTCATACAACTTTATTTCCGATATCTCAAATATCGGCACATTGCTTGCATGCACCGTTTTGGCGCAATTCCGCATACAACGAAACAATGGAGCACTAATGAGCAGATTGATCGTGGTATCGAATCGTGTCGCACCGATTCAGGAAGCGCGTCCGGCAGCGGGCGGGCTCGCGATCGGCGTGCTGGACGCACTGAAGGAAACCGGCGGCGTCTGGTTCGGCTGGAGCGGCGAAACGGTCAGTGAGCCATCCGCGCCCGTGATCGAGAAGCAGGGCAACGTCACCTACGCGACGGTGGGCCTCACCAAGCGCGATTACGACGAGTACTACCGCGGGTTTTCGAACACCACGTTGTGGCCGACCTTCCACTATCGCAACGACCTGTCCCGCTACGACCGCGAGGACTACGCGGGCTACCAGCGGGTCAACGCGACGCTCGCGAAGCAGTTGAAGGAACTGCTCAAGCCCAGCGACATCATCTGGGTGCACGACTACCATCTGCTGCCGTTCGCGCGTTGCCTGCGCGATCTCGGCGTGAAGAACCCGATCGGCTTCTTCCTGCACATTCCGTTTCCGGTGCCCGAGGTACTGCGGACGATTCCGCCGCACGAGGAGATCGTCAAGGCGATGTGCAGCTACGACGTGATCGGTTTTCAAACCGAAGCGGATCGCCAGTCGTTCGTCGACTATATCGAGCGCGGTCACCACGGCACGTCGAGCGAAGACGGCATGGTGCACGCGTACAACCGCTTCCTGAAGGTCGGCGCGTACCCGATCGGCATCTATCCCGATGCGATCGCCAAAGCCGCCGAGCAGTTCACCGACCGCAAGGCGGTGCGCAGCCTGCGCGACGGTATGCGCGGGCGCAAGCTGATCATGAGCGTCGACCGGCTCGATTATTCGAAGGGGCTGGTCGAGCGCTTCCAGGCATTCGAGCGGCTGTTGCAGAACGCGCCCGGCTGGCACGGCCGCGTGTCGCTCGTGCAGATCGCGCCGCCGACCCGCGCCGACGTGCAGACCTATCAGCGCATCCGGCAGACGCTCGAAGGCGAAGCGGGCCGCATCAACGGCCGGTTCGCGCAGCTCGACTGGACGCCGATCCAGTATCTGAACCGCAAGTACGAGCGCAATCTGCTGATGGCGCTATTCCGCCAGTCGCAGGTCGGCTATGTGACGCCGCTGCGCGACGGGATGAACCTGGTGGCCAAGGAGTACGTCGCATCGCAGGACCCGGCCGATCCGGGCGTGCTCGTGCTATCGCAATTCGCGGGCGCGGCCGAGCAGCTGCCGGGCGCGCTCGTCGTCAATCCGTTCGATCTGTCGCAGATGGCCGAAGCGCTCGAACGCGCGCTGTCGATGCCGCTCGCCGAGCGTCAGGCGCGTCATGCGGACATGATGGAGCCGATGCGCGAGAACAATCTGTCGGTTTGGCGCGATACCTTCCTCGACGATCTGCGCCACGTCGCGACCGCCTCTTCGGTGACGGCCAAAGCGGTAAAGCTCGCTGACGTGACGGCATCGTCTTGAGCGGACAGTCGCGGCCCGCGCGGGCGGGCGACGGGCGGGCCGGTCACGTCGTGAATGAAGTGACAACGAAGATCGAAGCAAAAAGGGCGTGCATCGCGTCGTGCGATGCACGCCCTTTTTCGTGGATGCGTTGCACGTCCAACGGCCACATTCAGGCCACAACGCGGCCACCACCCTCAAGCCGGCTGCGTCGCCTTCTGCACGACCCGCATCGTGCTGACGACTGCCGCGACCGCCGAAAACCCCGCGGCCACATACAACGCGATGACCGTCCCGCTTTGCGGGGCGACGCCGAAGATCAGCGCGACCAGCGCCGCGCCGAGCGTTTGCCCGGTCAGGCGGGCGGTGCCGAGCATGCCGCTCGCGCCGCCGCTGCGTTCGCGCGGCGCGGATGACAGCATCGTGCGATTGTTCGGCGACTGGAAGATACCGAAGCCCGCGCCGCACAGCGCCATGCGCCACGAAATCTGCAGTGCGTCGGGGTGAGGCCCGAGCGTCGCGAGCAGCAGCAGGCCGACCGTCATCGCGGCGAGCCCGACGCCGCCGAGCCAGCCGGACGATATCCTGTCCGACAGGACCCCTGCGATCGGCGCCGCGATGATGATGATCGCGGGCCACGGCGTCATCAGAAGACCGGTTTCGACCTGCGACATACCGAGCGTTTCTTGCAGCAGGAACGGTAGCGACACGAACGCGAGCATCTGCGCGCAGAACGAGCAGACCGAGGTGCCGACCGACAGCGCGAACACCGGAATACGCAGCAGGTCGATCGGCAGCAGCGGGGCGGGCCGCGTCAGTTGCCGGCGCACGAAGAAGTAGCCGACCACCAGAGCGCCGAGTGCTTCGAGCGTCACGTAGCCGAAGCGCTGGCCATGGCCGAGGCCATCGACAGCGAAAATCAGCAAGCCGAATACGATCGCGTTCATGACCGCGCTCAGATAGTCATACGGCGATTCGTGGCCGGGGTTCATCGGCAGCGCCTTGAAGCCGCCGACGATCGCCGCGATCCCGATCGGCACGTTGATCGCGAACAGCCACGGCCACGTGGCGATCGCGAGCACGCCCGACGCGGCCGTCGGCCCGACCGCCGACGACACCGCCACCACCATCGCATTGATCGAGACGCCGCGCCCGAGCTGCGCCGGGGGATAGATCATGCGCACCATCGCGGTGTTCACGCTCATGATGCCGGCCGCGCCGAAGCCCTGGACCACGCGCGCGAGCGCGAGCGTCGCAAGCGAGTTCGACAGCGAGCAGCCGAGCGACGCGACCGTGAACAGGATCAGACCCGACAGATAAATGCGCCTATAGCCAATGCGGTCGCCGAGCGACGCCATTGGCAGCAGCGAGATCGTGATCGCGAGCTGATACGCGTTGACGACCCAGATCGACGCGGCGGCGCTCGCATTGAGGTTGCGCGCGATCGTCGGCAGCGCGACGTTGGCGATCGCGCTGTCGAGCACCGCGAGCGTCAGCGACAGCGCGATGACGAGCATCGCCCAATAGCGTTGCGGAACCGGCAGGCCCAGTTCCTTGCCTTCGAAGCGGGGAGTGGAGGGCGTCGGGCCATCCGTGCGCGGGGAGGGTGCGTGCATCGATTGTTCGATTTGTCGGAGATGTTGCCGCGCCTGTGCGCGGCTACGCGCTGGCCGCTGCGGGCGCATCGGTCGGCGCGGCGCCACCGTTGCCGGGACGCCGGCGCCGCGCTCGCGTCATTTGAGTTCGTAGAGGCCCGTGTGGGTCGTCGAGTCGATTTCGTTCAGATGCGTCAGGAAGCGCGCGACCGCGTTGGTGGTTTCCGCGCTGACCGGCAGATGCGGCACCTTCAGCGCATGCAGCCGGAAAATATAGCGATGCGTGCGATCGCCGCGCGGCGGCGCGGCGCCGCCGAAGCCGACCGTCCCGTAGTCGTTGCGCAGCTGGATCGCGCCGTGCGGCAGCAGCGTGCCGTCGGCCTTGCCGGCGTTGCGCGGCAGCGAGCGCGCGTCGGCAGGGATGTTGACGACGACCCAATGCCAGAAGCCGCTGCCGGTCGGCGCGTCGGGATCGTGAACGGTGAGCGCGAAGCTTTGCGTGTCCGCGGGCGGCGCTTCCCATTGCAGTGACGGCGAGATGTTTTCGCCGTCGCCGCCGAACGCCTTGTCGTTGTACTCGTGGTCTTTCGGCATGAAGCCGTTGGTGGGAAAGTCGTCGGACCAGAGACGGAAGTCAGCCATGATGTGCCTCCCTTGTTGATTGCTTCTGGGAACGTCGGAGTGCGCGATGTCCCGGCGGCGAGGCGCATCTCGCGGCATGCCGGAGCGCGTGAGGAAGTGCCGTGAAAGCGCCGGAAAAGCACCCGGAAAACGCCGCCGAAGCGTGCCTCGAAGGCATCTCGAAAGCACGCCGGGTGAGCCTTTCGAGTGTAGCACCAGCGGCCGCGAGACTCGCGCGAGCAGGGCAGCCCGCGCGTGGTTTCAGCCGCGTTCCTCGAACTCCGGCGCGTCGCTTCTGATCCACGCGACGAGCCGCTCGATCACGCCCGCGATATCGCGATTCGCACCCCGCAAAGCGCATTCCCACACGACCGCGACGCGCCAGCCGCTCGCGAGCAGCGCGGCGCGCACCTTGTCGTCGTTGCTGCGATTGCGGCCGATCTTGTCACGCCAGAAGTCGGGCCGCGTCTGCGGCCATTTGAACAGATGACAGTCGTGGCCATGCCAGAAGCAGCCATGCACGAGCACCACCGCGCGATAGCGCGGCAGCACGATGTCGGGGCGGCCGGGCAGATCGCGCGCGTCGAGCCTGAAGCGCAGGCCCTGCCGATGCAGCAGGCTGCGGATCAGGACCTCCGGCCTGGTGTTGCGGCCGCGAATGCCGGACATCATCCGGCTGCGCGTCGCGCTATCGACGATATCGACCATCGTCAGTGGGCCAACGGGTCGCGCGGCCGCTCACGCGTAGAGCGGCAGGGAGTGTTTCGACGCATCGCGGGTCGGGTGGGCGAGCAGGGTTTGCACATGCGGCAGCATGATACGCGCCACTTCGCGCATCACCGGCATCACGACGCTGTTGCCGAACTGCCGGTAGGCCTGCGTATCGCTGACCGGAATCCTGAAGGTGTCGGGAAAGCCCATCAGCCGCGCGCATTCGCGTGGCGTCAGACGACGCGGGCGCAGCGCCTCGCCTTGATAGACGAGTATTTCGGAGCCGTCCTTGTGATAGCGCGCGGACAGGGTGCGCGTCACGCTGTCCGGATAGGCCATGCCGAAACCGAAGCCGTTGCCCGCCGCGCGATGCTTGGCCGCGTAGTTCTGCAGATACGCCCACAGCTTCGGGGTGAGCGTGTACTTCGGCTGCACACGGCGCGCGGCGTGATCGAAGAAACGGTCGTGGTCCCACGGCAGCACGGGTTCGGTACCGTCCGTGCGATGCAGGATCGCGCCGAGCCGCGGACCCTCGTCGGGCAGCCGCAGGTCGTCCCACGTGAACGCGGTCTTGCCGCGAAAGCCGACGATGATGATGCGCTCGCGATGCTGCGGCGTGAAATGCTGGCCATCGATCACGCGGTAGTGCACCTCGTAGCCGAGCTCGTCGCGCAGCGTTTGCAGGATCACGTCGAAGGTGCGGCCCTTGTCGTGCGACAGCAGGTTTTTCACGTTTTCGAGCAGGAACGCGGCGGGGCGCTTCGCGGCGATGATCCGCGCGACGTCGAAAAACAGCGTGCCCTGGGTCGTGCATTCGAAACCGTGCGGCCGCCCCAGCGCGTTTTTCTTGCTGACGCCGGCGATAGAAAACGGCTGGCACGGAAAGCCGCCGAGAAGCACGTCGTGGCTCGGCACGTCCTCGGCGGGAAATGTGACGATGTCGCCGATCAGCGCGTGCGCGCCGCCGCTCGCGGCGTTGCCGCCGTAGTTCTGACCATAGTTCTCGCGATAAGTCCGCGTCGAGAATTCGTTCCACTCGCTGGTGAACACGCATTCGCCGCCGTGCGCCTCGAAGCCCATGCGAATGCCGCCGATGCCCGCGAACAGATCGATGAAGCTAAAACGCGCCGCGTCGCCCGCCTGTTGCGCCTCACGCGCGCGTTGCCGCAGCAGATCGCGCAACGCGGGTTCGAGCATCGCGGGACAAGGCGTTTCACCTTTTTCCCAGCGACGCACCGTCTTGATGTCCTTGCCGACATGGGCTGCGATTTCGCGTTGGGTGAAACGGGCGCGCGCCTGCTTGAGCAGGTCGAACGGGGCGACGAGGGTCACGTGGCGTCCTGGCTGGGAATTTTTGCGGACATTATGACCTAAGGTCGTCCCCTTTCCCTATTTTTAGCGCCGATTGATCAGGATTTTTTCGCGATATGTCGCGCCGCTGCGTTTGTCCGCGGCGGGTGCGGAAGCGGTGAGGCGGCGTGCGGCTTGGCGAGTTCAGGCCGACTTCGCTTTCTTCGCCCGCTCAGCCGGTTCGAATCGCGAGGTCGGCGCGGGCGCGAAGCGTTCCCATTCGGGCAGCGGCGTCGAGGCGAGCCGATCGAGTTGCAGCAGCAGGCTGTCGACTTTGTCCAATTGGGCGGGAGAAAGCTGGCCGCTGTCGACCAGCGCGGTCAGCCGTTTGCGCCAATAGGTGGCTGGCAGGATCGGACCGCCGAAATCGCCGCGCAGCGATACGTGCATCACGCGCGCGATGTGCGCGATGTCGTGGTCGATTAATGCGGCTTGCGATGATCCCGAAACCGTAGTGTCCGTATGGTCCATGACTCCTCCCTGAACGGATTTACGGCCGTGCGCGGCGAGACTTTAGGCCATATTTGATAAAAAGTTTGCCGATCGCGCATCGGCGTTCGTCGATGGCGCCGCGCGCGGAACGGCCCCGGGAACAGCCCTTGCTGAATCCCACATACCGGCGGAATACCGCGCCGGCATCTCTGTCGACTACGCATATGGGAGCCGAACATGAACAAGGATCAAGTGAAGGGCGTTGGCGAGCAGGTCAAGGGCAAGGTCAACGAGGCCGTCGGCAAGGCCACGAAGGACCCCGCGAAGGAACTCAAGGGCGACATGCAGCAGGGCGCCGGCAAGGTGCAGAAGGCCTATGGCGA
Organism: Paraburkholderia youngii; assembly: GCF_013366925.1. Lineage (NCBI taxonomy): Bacteria > Pseudomonadati > Pseudomonadota > Betaproteobacteria > Burkholderiales > Burkholderiaceae > Paraburkholderia > Paraburkholderia youngii. The sequence continues at coordinate 5,510,217 of NZ_JAALDK010000001.1, read as the reverse complement.
TGCGAAGGAAGACGCCAAGGACGATGCAAAGCGCGGTCATCACTAAACCCGTTCGGTGTAGGTTGCCGTAACGGCGAGGCGTCGCGACGGTCGCGGCGCCTTTGTTTTTTGTGCAGCGCAGAGCGGGGCGCGCCAGTCCGGTTTCACTGTCTGGGTCGCGGCTGACGCTGGCGCGCCAGCCGGCCTGGGAGTAACCCGTGATCGCGATGATCGGCATTCCGCACGCGCCGCCAGCCCTTTAGACTTGGCGCAAATCCCACGTGGAGGTCGCGCCAATGACACCCGAAAAGATACTTTCGATGTTCGAACGGCAGTACCTGGAAGGCAAGGCGCCGCCCGATCTCGAAGCGACCTGTGCGAGCTTCGCGACGTGGCTTGCGGGCGCGTGGGAACTGCTCGACGGCACCGAGAAGACGCTGCTGCTGACGGTCGGAGCGACGCTGTGGCGAGAGGGCTTCAACCTGCGCGCGGGCACGGCGACGAAGGACTTGTGGTGATCCGCCGATTGCGAACGGCGCTGTTGCCACGGCGTTTGTAAGGTCTTCGAGCGGCCTCCGCACGCGTTCTGGCGAGTCGGTTTATATTGGGCGGTCCTGCAATTTCTGTCCCTATGGCGACCCGAACCCATGACCGATTTATCCGCTTTCGCGATCACGAAAAAATGGCCGGCCGAGCATCCGGACCGGATTCAGCTCTATTCGCTGCCGACGCCCAATGGCGTAAAAATCTCGATCATGCTCGAGGAAACCGGCTTGCCTTACGAGCCGCATCTGGTGCGCTTCGATACCAACGATCAGATGACGCCGGCGTTTCTGTCGCTGAACCCGAACAACAAGATTCCCGCGATCCTCGATCCGCACGGCCCCGACGGCAAACCGCTGCCGCTGTTCGAATCGGGCGCGATCCTGATCTATCTGGCCGACAAAAGCGGCCAGCTGATCCCAAAGGACGCCGCCGGGCGCTACGAGACGATCCAGTGGGTGATGTTCCAGATGGGCGGCATCGGTCCGATGTTCGGCCAGGTCGGCTTCTTCCACAAATTCGCCGGCAAGGAGTACGAGGATAAGCGTCCGCGCGATCGCTACATCGCCGAATCGAAGCGGCTGCTCGGCGTGCTGGAGCAGCGCCTCGAAGGACGTGCCTGGGTGATGGGCGATCGGTATTCGATCGCCGATATCGCGATCTTCCCGTGGGTGCGCAATCTGGTCGGCTTTTATGAGGCCGGAGAGCTGGTCGGCATTCAGGACTTCCCGAACGTGCGGCGCGTGCTGGCTGCGTTCGTCGAGCGTCCGGCGGTGGCGCGCGGCCTGAATATTCCGCAGCGGCCGGCCTGATCGCCTGAGTGGCCTCGACGGTTTTTCGTGTCCTTGAAAATATTGCCGCTGACCGCGTATAACCTTTTTAGGTGAGTAAAGTTCTTACCGGCTTTTCGGGCGACCTTCGCGCGGCAGCGCCGTGATGCGATCGGACAAAAGGTGAAGCAATGAGCGCCGTTACATTGTTCGCATGGTCCGTTCCGGCGTATTTCCAGGGTTCCGTGGTCGATCACACCTGGGTCACGACTTACGACAGCCGCGTGAAGATATACCCGGCGCTGGCGGACGTCCTGCTCGCTGGCGAGCACTATTGGTACAGCTGGGGCGGCTTCCACGCCCGAGGTGGGACGCCCGTCAGTGCGGATGGTTTTCTGGCTTCCGGCGCGGCAAATCTGCTTTATGCTAGTTGCTTATGTAAGCCCGATGTGGACCCGAACATCGATCCGGCCGCCTGTGGAACGATCTTCAGCTATGGTCGCGATGGTGTATGCCATCAGCTGTCGAATCAGATTCTTTGGGCGACCGGCGGCGCTGGAGCGGCTCCGGCTACGGTTCGCACGTCCAGGGGCTACTGGTTGAGCAACGCGGTCTTCGGAACGTACGGCAAGCAGCATGCTGCATGGACGAGCAAAAAGATTCAGTGCTCGACACCAAGCGGGAGTAACGCCATGAAGCCAGCACATCAGGAATCCGATGTCGACGATTTTCAGGAGCATCTTCAGGCGACCTTGAAGGGTCCCGACGCGCAAGCGAAGATCAAGTCGTTGATGAATCATCGCCGCGCATTTATGGTGCGAGTCGAGCGTTTGCAATACGCCCCGCAGGGCAGCGATGCTCCGTCGGCCTCGGAGCTCAATCAGGCCTATTCCTCTTTTCTCCACGACGCTGCCGAGATTCTGGGCGCCGAGGACTTCGAGCGAGTATTCGGTGAACGCCCACAGGATCAAATGAACGTCGTCGATCCTTCGATATACGAGCAAAGTCTCCGTCGGCCGATGCAAAAATAACGGAGCCGTTGGACTGGCGTCGCCTCAGACGCGTTTCGCGATCACCGTCGTCGAACTCGCAATGTCGAGATTCTTTTTTGCGCTTAGCTGTTTCACGAACGATCGATCCAGCAGCGTCGGCGGGCCCTGCAGAATTTCTTCGACCGTGAGCGCCTTGAATTCTTTCAGGGCATCTTCGTCGAGACCTTCCGCCCACTCGCTCATGATCCAGTAAATCGACCAGATGGCCGTTGTCGATTCCGGCACGTATACGCGTTCGGCTTTGATCCCGGAGCCGAAGAGATTGAGAATCCCCTCGGCAGTCATGTTGTAGTAGTGATGCGGGTAGCCGTGAGTGGGTTGGGTGAGCGGAACCACTACCACAAGGTCGCCTCCCGGCTTCAACACGCGAAGAATTTCTTTGGCGGCGGTGAATGGATCCTTCACATGTTCGAGCACATTCAACGACAGAAGGCCATCGAACGATGCATCTTTGAATGGCAGAACTTCGCCGACACCTCGCACATCGGTGGAAGGATAGTTGGTGATGTCAAAATTGATCACGTTTTCGTAGATCGCGGGGCGGCTGCCTGCCCCACAATCCAGAATGATCCCCGACGGATGGCGCTCGATCATATTCAGCGCATCCTGATCGTACAGATTGCTTCCAGCCAGTTCCGAGTCGTAGATGTCGAACTGGGAGCGCAGCTCGGGCGACAAGAAATCGAAAAACTTCCCGTCGTCGCTATAGGGCATATCGGTGCGAAGGACCGACTCGATTCTTTTTCTGCGTGCCTGCCTGGATTGAGCGGCCACCCGTGCATCTTGCCTGCGATGACTTTCGGAGACTCCGAATACTTCGAAATGCGATCTTCCCGATCGTAATGCGCCGAGCCTGACCGCCTCAGCGACGTCCGGATTTGCTGCGAGATAGGCCTGCTCGCAAAAATTCAACGCAGTGACGCATTCAAGCGCTTGATCCATGTCGGTCCTCGGAAACGTTTCGAAGTCGGCTCGCAGATTATAGCGATCTGAGGTTTTCGGGCAGTGCTGGTTTGGCGATGTTGTCGAACGGCGCGCGAATGAATGTTATCGATTGTGTCGGTGCTGTCGCCCGGTCTCCCGCTTTGTGCTACGTATACCCGCTTCAGATCAATTGGAAGGCGCGATGCGCGTTGACGGAGTTATAGATAGATGGTGATTGACTTCAAAGTCGGAGCACATCGGCGCTGCACGCTCTACACGCGGCGGGAATATCGCGGCAACCCCTTGAGCGACGAGGCGCGCACTGGCCGGCAGCTCATTACCTCGGCCGCATCGTCGGAATTCGCACGCGACAGCCGCCAGCTAAGTCGGCTTCTCCAATTCATGCGCGACGCGCGCCTCGGCGCAGCCGCCAGCGGCGCTGCTCCAGAACAACTCGTGCGAGTCCTGCAAGCCGCCGTGGAGCGCGGCGATGTGATTGCAGTCGCGTCTAAGTCACGTGCCTCGAGCAGAAGAGGAGCGTCGATCGATCAGGAGATACGGCCGTATTACGAGACCGTCACGCCGTCGCAGCTGTTTCGGCGCGCGCTACCCGTTGTGCGTGCCAGGAATGCATTCCAACGGCCCGTACTTCCGCGACTGGCCGCTGACGATGATCTCGCCATCTGGTTCGCTCGCCCCGGTGACGTGCTGCCGGATGGAACCATCGCTACGCCGGTATCAACGCCGCTTGGCGATGCGCAGGCGTTCGACTACCAGTCCGAGATGCCGGGCGGCGCAGCAGATGAAGTTGCCGGGATGCCGTTCAAAGGCGCGCCGGGGACATGGATTTCCAGCATGCCGGGGACGATGCCACAGTTGCGTCAGTTCGGGCCGAATGGCACGCCGCTGACGGACTTTGACCTTGAAGCGCACCACGGCAATCCAAATCCACACGCGCACAATTGGGACGGCTACATCCGCGACGAGGGCGCGCCGGTCTCCTTGCTCCCGTGGTAAATCGATATGACAGAGGAAATATTGAAGGCTTGGGGCTATTTCCACGACTGGTTTCTGGACAGCGTGGTCATTGGCCCGAATACCGAGCCCCGGACGCTGACGCTTGGTCTGTACCTCGCCAATAGGCGCGCGGTGGTCACGTTCAACGGCGTGACTTGTGTTTCAGTTGAACATCTTGGCTTGCTGAATATCGTCTACGGCATTCACATCGTAGCTCCGGACGACGCTAAGCACGCGCGGGCTAGTGCCGTACTGGAAGCCGGCGAGCGACTTACCGACAAGAAGGCCGCACTGCTGGTCTTCGTTTATTCCACTCTCGGTGCCGAACTCGCGATTGAGTGTGACTCGCTTCGGGTCCATGAGACCGACGACGGAATACGTGGTCCTCGGCTCCCGTGATCGCTAAACGGAAGCGGGACCGCCCGGCTAAAGCGATGCGGGCGGTACGCCCGGACGAGCTTCCTGAACAGCTGTCCGGCGACGGCAACGAGGACGAACTACCAGAAGAACCGAGCGAGACGATGGAGAATCACATTCGCGGCGACTCGTCAGTGCAGATGGGGCCCATGTTGTAATACTTTTACGGGCAACGCCGGGAAGCTATCTGGTCCCCCTGACAGGAATCGAACCTGTATCTAGCGCTTAGGAGGCACTTGTTCTATCCATTGAACTACAGGGAGAGGACCGGGCCGGACAGATCGGCGAGGACTCGGTGAGTCCAGACTGACCGGCGAGCGCAGAGTATATCAAACCTGCGCGGGCAAAAGGAGAGCAAGCCAGCAACCGCCCGCGCGCCCCAAAAACCCCGGAAAAACAAACGGCCACGCAGACATCGCCTGCGGGGCCGTGCAAACCACCTGACCATCCGGCGAAGCGCACGCAACCGCGCCCATCGCCCGACGTCATTCCAACTTTAAAACTCGACTACCGCGAACTCCGCCTTGCCCACGTCGCACAGCGGGCAGCGCCAGTCTTCAGGGATGTCGGCGAAGCGCGTGCCCGGCGCGATGCCTTCTTCGGGCAGGCCGTCTTCCTCGTTGTAGATCCAGCCGCAAATCAGGCAGACCCAGCTCTTGTATTCCGTCACTTCGATTACTTCGCTCACGACACTCTCTCTCGTTCAATGCAATGGCCGGCTTGCTCTGCCCCTTTATGGGGCGGCGCGGCGACCCGCAATATTACCGGAATCGGTCAATCCAGCCGCAGACGACCGGTGCGGCGCCGTCGCAACGCATCCACGACGTGCCCGGGCTCGCGGCGACCAGCCTCGTCACACAAAGCGTGTACGCCTGGCTCTGCAAGCTATCTGATTCGACAGACGTGGCGCCCGCCTGGCATGGATTGCGACTATTGGTCTCAGACCGGGCCGCTGGCGGTATCGCGTGGACGAGTTTCGCTTCTAAAGGAGAAACCGATGTTTAAAAACAGACGGTTGGTCGGCATCGTGGCGGCAGGACTGCTCGGCGTGTCGGGCGTGGCGCAGGCGGAGGGCGTGACCTTCGTGCAACCGGCGGACGGCGCGACCGTCACCAATCCGGTCCACGTCGTGTTCGGCCTCGACGGCATGAAGATCGCCCCCGCGGGCACGATGACGGAGGGCACCGGGCATCATCATCTGCTGGTCGACGGCAAGCCGCTGCCGAAGGGCGAGGTCATCGCCGCGACCGACAAGTCGCTGCACTTCGGCAAAGGCCAGACCGAAACAGATCTGACGCTGCCGCCGGGCGACCATACGCTGACGCTGCAATTCGGCGACGGCGCGCATCGCTCCTATGGGCCGCAGATGAGCAAGACGATCACGGTGCACGTCAAGTAAGCCGTTGTTCGAAGGCCGGACCGGCGCACGCGTGTCGCCGGCCCGCACCGATTGCGTTGCACGCCGCCTTGCACGCCGCCTTGCACGCATCTCCCGCCCGTCATCCCTGCGACCGGCCCCGCGCCCGGTACAATGAGCAGTTCCGACTCATCGCTGTCTTCTCCCATTCCCATGTCGCTTTACACCATTACCGGAGCCCAGCTCGCGTTCGGTCACGTCGCGCTGCTCGACCATGCGGATTTCTCGCTCGAAGCGGGCGAGCGCGTCGGGCTGATCGGGCGCAACGGCGCGGGCAAGTCGTCGCTGTTGAAGATCGTCGCCGATCTGGCCAAACCCGACGACGGCCTCGTCTCGCGTCAACAGCATCTAAGCACGGTCTACGTGCCGCAGGAGCCCGAGTTCGACGCCGACGACACCGTGTTCGACGCGGTCGCCGCCGGTCTCACCGAGGCGCGTGCGCTGCTCGACGAATACGACGCGGTCGCGCACCAGCTCGCCGACACGCCCGAAGGCGCCGAACACGACGCGCTGCTCGCGCGCATGAACACGCTGCAATCGTCGCTGGACGCCGCGGACGCCTGGAACTGGAGCACCCGCGTCGCGACCACGCTGCAGCAGATCGGCCTGAACGGCGAGGCGCGCGTCGGCTCCCTGTCGGGCGGCATGCAGAAGCGCGCGGCGCTCGCGCGCGCGCTCGTCGTGCAGCCCGACGTGCTGCTGCTCGACGAGCCGACCAACCATCTCGACTTCGACGGCATTCGCTGGCTCGAAGATCTGCTGGTGTCGCTGCGGGCGGGGCTGCTGTTCATCACGCACGATCGCGCGTTTCTCGACCGCGTCGCGACACGCATCGTCGAACTCGATCGCGGGCGGCTGCTGTCGTATCCGGGCAATTTCTCCGCATATCAGACGCGCAAGGCGCAGCAGCTCGAAGTCGAGCGTATCGAAAACGAGAAGTTCGACAAGCTGCTCGCGCAGGAAGAAGTGTGGATTCGCAAGGGCGTCGAGGCACGCCGCACGCGCAGCGTCGGCCGCATCGCGCGTCTCGTGCAGATGCGCAACGAGCGCGCCGAACGCCGCAACGTGCAAGGCAACGTGAAGCTCGACGTCGGTCAGGGCGAGAAGTCCGGCAAGATCGTCGCGGAACTGACGGACGTGACGAAGCGCTACGGCGAGCGCACGGTGGTGGACCGCTTCACGGCCACGGTAATGCGCGGCGACAAGATCGGCTTCGTCGGGCCGAACGGCGCGGGCAAGACCACGCTGCTGAAGCTGATCCTCGGCGAACTCGCGCCGGATGAAGGCAATGTGCGCGTCGGCACCAATCTGCAGGTCGCCTATTTCGATCAGATGCGCGCGGCGCTCGATCTGGAAAAGAGTCTCGCGGACACGATCAGCCCCGGCAGCGAGTGGGTCGAAATCAACGGCCAGAAGAAGCACGTGATGAGCTACCTCGGCGACTTCCTGTTCGCGCCGGAGCGCGCGCGTTCGCCGGTCAAGTCGCTGTCGGGCGGCGAGCGCAACCGGCTGTTGCTTGCGCGTTTGTTCGCGCGTCCGGCCAACGTGCTGGTGCTCGACGAACCGACCAACGACCTCGACATTCCGACGCTCGAACTGCTCGAAGAACTGTTGATCGATTACGACGGCACGGTGCTGCTCGTCAGCCACGACCGCGCGTTTCTCGATAACGTGGTGACGTCGGTGATCGCATCGGAAGGCGGCGGCAAGTGGCGCGAATACGTCGGCGGCTTCACGGACTGGCAGACGCAGCGCGATCGCTCGGAGCAACTCGCGCTAGAAGCACAGAAGGAATCGGGCAAGGAAGCCCCGAAAGAAGCGGCGCCGAAGGAAAGCGCCACGGGCCGCAATGCGCAGCGCAGCGCGAAGTTGTCGTTCAAGGAACAGCGCGAACTGGAGGCGCTGCCGAAAATGATTGCCGACCTCGAAGCCGAACAGAAGGCGATCGGCGCGCAGCTCGAAGACGGCTCGGTGTTCGCGAAGGATGCACGCGAAGGCGCGCGTCTGACCGAGCGCTATGCCGAGATCGACGAAGAGCTGATGCTCGCGCTCGAGCGTTGGGACGAGCTGGAAAACCGCGTCAAGTGACGCAACGTGGTTCGCGCGCCGCATGGCGCGCTTCCTCACGCATGAGCTGATGCAGCCTGCGCGGGCGGCACGAAAACAACAGCGAACGCCGCCGCGCATGCATTGAAGGTTATGCGGGCGCACGCCCGTGCAGTCCGCCGATACCCGCGGCTAGCCATTGCGCCGTCGTCCCGCGAGACGTCCATCCTCCGGCGCGTGTCCCCCAGCGCCCGCCGCGCCTTATCCAGTCGGCCAATTCAGCGCGACGTCAATTGCCGCCGTGATCGAAATCAGTACAATACCCCGCGAACAGGCTTCCCCGGCGGGCTGAGCGTCGTTGCCCGGCCTTCGAGCGCGCCAGCGGAGGCCGCGCAACAAAACAGCTTGCCCGCACTGCGGGCACCCCGCCTAACCCTGTTGTTTCGTTTCGCTTTTTTTGAAAACTCAACGCATTGTCCACGGCCCTGTCCACAGGACCTGTGGACAACGATGAACCGACGCACCGAGTCAATCATGTCTACGAAAAAGCCAAACGCCGCGTATAGCGAAGCGTCGATCAAGGTGTTGAAGGGTCTTGAGCCGGTCAAGCAACGACCCGGCATGTACACCCGCACCGAGAATCCGCTGCACATCATCCAGGAAGTCATCGACAACGCATCGGACGAAGCCCTCGGCGGCTACGGCCGGCAAATCACGGTCACGCTGCACGCGGACCATTCGGTCTCGGTCGACGACGACGGCCGCGGCATTCCGTTCGGCCTGCACCCCGACGAGGGCGTACCGGTCGTCGAAATCGTTTTCACGCGCCTGCATGCGGGCGGCAAATTCGACAAGGCCGCCGGCGGCGCTTATACGTTCTCGGGCGGTTTGCACGGCGTCGGCGTGTCGGTCACGAACGCGCTGTCCACGCGGCTCGACGTCACCGTGTGGCGCGACGGCAAGGTGGCCGAACTGAGCTTCGCGCACGGCGACGTCGCGAAGCCGCTCCAGGTGCGCGCCGCCACCAAGGCCGACAAGAAATCCGGCACGCGCGTGACCGCGTGGGCCGATCCGAAGTACTTCGATTCGCCGAACCTGCCGCTCGGCGAGTTGCAGCGTCTGTTGCGCTCGAAGGCGGTGCTGCTGCCGGGCGTCGAAGTCACGCTCGTCAACGAAAAGACCGGCGAGCAGCAAAGCTGGAAATACGAAGACGGCCTGCGCGGGTATCTGCTCGAAGGCATGAACGGCAGCGATCTGCTGATCCCGCTGTTCGAGGGCGAGCGCTACGCGGAAAGCTCGCGTTCGAGCGAAGAGACGTTCGCCGAGGGCGAGGGCGCGGCGTGGGTCGTCGCGTGGAGCGAGGAAGGGCCGCTCACGCGCGAGTCGTACGTGAACCTGATCCCGACACCCGCGGGCGGCACGCATGAGTCGGGTTTGCGCGACGGTCTCTATCAGGCGGTCAAGAGCTTCGTCGAGCTGCACAACCTGCAACCGAAGGGGGTGAAGCTGCTCGCCGAAGACGTGTTCGCGCGGGTGTCGTTCGTGCTGTCGGCGAAGGTGCTCGATCCGCAGTTTCAAGGGCAGATCAAGGAGCGCCTGAATAGCCGCGACGCGGTCAAGCTGGTGTCGTCGTTCGCGCGGCCGGCGCTCGAGCTGTGGTTGAACCAGCACGTCGAGCACGGCAAGAAACTCGCGGACCTCGTGATCAAGCAGGCCCAGGCGCGCACGCGCGCGGGCCAGAAGGTCGAGAAGCGCAAGAGCTCGGGGGTCGCGGTGCTGCCCGGCAAGCTGACCGATTGCGAATCGACGGAAATCGGACGCAACGAGCTGTTCCTCGTCGAGGGTGACTCGGCGGGCGGCTCCGCGAAGATGGGCCGCGACAAGGAGTATCAGGCCATTCTGCCGCTGCGCGGCAAGGTGCTGAATACGTGGGAAACCGAGCGCGATCGCCTGTTCGCGAACAACGAGGTGCACGACATTTCGGTGGCGATCGGCGTCGATCCGCATAATCCGGACGACAAGGTCGATCTGTCGAATCTGCGCTACGGCAAGATCTGCATTCTGTCGGATGCCGACGTCGACGGCTCGCACATCCAGGTGCTGCTGCTCACGCTGTTCTTCAAGCATTTCCCGCAGCTGATCGAGCGCGGCCATGTGTGCGTCGCGCGGCCGCCGCTGTTTCGCGTCGATGCACCCGCGCGCGGCAAGAAGCCCGCGCAGAAGCTCTATGCGCTCGACGAAGGCGAACTCGAGGCGATTCTCGACAAGCTGCGCAAGGACGGTGTGCGTGACAACCAGTGGTCGATCAGCCGCTTCAAGGGGCTCGGCGAAATGAGTGCCGAGCAGCTGTGGGACACGACGATGAATCCCGACACGCGCCGCCTGCAACCGGTTGCGCTCGGTGAACTCGACTACGACGCGACCGTCGCGCGCATGACGATGCTGATGGGCAAGGGCGAAGCGGCGTCGCGCCGCAGCTGGCTCGAAGAGAAGGGCAACGAAGTGGAAGCGGACATCTGAGCGCCTTGCGCCTCGATGCGGCATACGACACTTCAAGCCAAACACGGACACGGAATCTAGATGGACGACGATAACACTCTCGACCTTTTCAACGAGCCGCCGTCGGACGGCGACGTGCTGACGCTCGGCAACTACGCGGAGCGCGCGTACCTCGAGTATGCGGTCAGCGTGGTCAAGGGCCGCGCGCTGCCGGACGTTTGCGACGGCCAGAAGCCGGTGCAGCGCCGCATCCTGTTCGCGATGAACGAGATGGGCCTCGGCGACAACGCGAAGCCGGTCAAATCGGCGCGCGTGGTCGGCGACGTGCTCGGTAAGTATCACCCGCACGGCGACCAGTCCGCGTACGACGCACTCGTGCGTCTCGCGCAGGACTTCTCGATGCGCTATCCGCTGATCGACGGCCAGGGCAACTTCGGCTCGCGCGATGGCGATGGCGCGGCGGCGATGCGATACACGGAAGCGCGTCTGACGCCGATCGCGAAGCTGCTGCTCAGTGAGATCGACCAGGGCACGGTCGACTTCATGCCGAACTACGACGGCTCGTTCGACGAGCCGAAGGTGCTGCCGGCGCGTCTGCCGTTCGTGCTGCTCAATGGCGCATCGGGCATCGCGGTCGGTCTCGCGACGGAAATTCCGTCGCACAACCTGCGCGAAGTCGCAAGCGCCGCGGTCGCGCTGATCCGCCATCCGAAGCTTTCGCACGCGGAGCTGATGCAGCATGTACCGGGTCCGGACTTCCCGGGCGGCGGCCAGATCATTTCGAGCGAGGCGGAAATCGCCGCCGCGTACGAAACCGGCCGCGGCAGCCTGAAGGTGCGCGCGCGCTGGAAGATCGAAGACCTCGCACGCGGCCAGTGGCAGCTCGTGATCACCGAACTGCCGCCGAACACGGCCGCGCAGAAGGTGCTCGAGGAAATCGAAGAACAGACCAACCCGAAGATCAAGCTCGGCAAAAAGGCGCTGACGCCCGAGCAGTTGCAGACCAAACAGACGCTGCTCGCGCTCGTCGACGCGGTGCGCGACGAATCGGGCAAGGACGCGCCGGTGCGTCTCGTGTTCGAGCCGAAGTCGAGCCGCATCGATCAGACCGAGTTCGTCAACACGCTGCTCGCGCATACGAGCCTCGAATCGAACGCGCCGCTGAACATGGTGATGGTGGGTGGCGACGGCCGGCCGCGTCAGAAGGGCTTGAGCGAAATCCTGCACGAGTGGATCGCGTTCCGTTTCGCGACGGTCACGCGCCGCACGCGGCATCGTCTGTCGAAGGTCGACGACCGCATCCATATTCTCGAAGGCCGGATGATCGTCTTCCTGAATATCGACGAAGTGATCCGCATCATTCGCGAATCGGATGAGCCGAAGGTCGCGCTGATGGCCGCGTTCGGACTCACGGACCGCCAGGCCGAAGACATCCTCGAAATCCGGCTGCGTCAGTTGGCCCGTCTCGAGAAGATCAAGATCGAGAAGGAGCTGGCCGAGCTGCGCGACGAGAAGGCCAAGCTCGAGGAACTGCTCGGCAGCGAACCGGCGATGAAGCGCCAGCTGATCAAGGAAATCGAAGCCGACGCGAAGCAGTACGGCGACGAGCGCCGTACGCTGATCCAGCAGGAAAAGCGCGCTACGTTCGAAGCGCGCGTGGTCGACGAACCGGTCACGGTGGTGGTGTCGCAGAAGGGCTGGGTGCGCGCGTTGAAGGGCCACGGGCTCGACGTCGCGGGCTTCAGCTTCAAGGCTGGCGACGGCCTCTACGCGGCGTTCCAGTGCCGCACGCCCGACATGCTGATCGCGTGGGGCAGCAACGGGCGCGTTTATTCGGTCGCGGTGGCGCAACTGCCGGGCGGGCGTGGTGACGGCGTGCCGGTCACGTCGTTGATCGAACTCGAATCGGGCAGCCATCTGATGCACTACTACGCGGCGTCGGCGGACCAGGCGCTGCTGCTCGCGTCGAGCAACGGCTTCGGCTTTATCGCGAAGGTCGGCGACATGGTGAGCCGCGTGAAGGCAGGCAAGTCGTTCATGACGATCGACGCCGGCGCCGCGCCGCTCGCGCCGATGCCGATGCTGCCGGGTGCGGTGCAGGTCGCGTGTCTGTCGTCGGGCGGGCGTCTGCTCGTGTTCGGCCTCGACGAGATGAAGACGCTGTCGGGCGGCGGCCGTGGCGTCACGCTCATGGCGCTCGACGACAAGGAGACGCTCGTGCAGGCGCTCGCAATCGACAAGGCGGGTGTGATGCTGATCGGCACACGCCGCGGCGGCCGCGTCGACGAGGAGAAGCTGGCGGGTGCCGAGCTTGCGGCGCATGTCGGCAAACGCGCGCGCAAGGGTCGCGCGCCTGACAGCAAGCTGAAGCTCGACGGCATGCGTCCGGTGCTGCCGGCTTAGTAGAGTCGATTTAACCAAGTTTGACGCTGGAAAGCCACGGGCGCCTGCTAGCATGCGGGGCGCTCGCGGTCCGGTCACAACAAGTCCGTCGCGCAAAGGGTGTGGAAGCAAACGGGGTGCGGCGGCGGCGCGGCCCGATGAAGGTGCCGCGATTACAACCACAAAATACGCTGCAATCGACGTCGATACCCGGAACTGCCTGTATCACGTATGGTCGAACGCGCTCAGTTGCTGCTGAGCGGGATTAAGTGTCCAAAACGGTGTGGCGTCGTCGGGAGAGGAAAACTACATGAACAAGGCTATCGAAGTCGCGCTTTTTCTGCATCTGCTCGGGGTGGCGGTGTGGGTTGGCGGTATGGTGTTCGCGCATTTCTGCCTGCGCCCGGCGCTCGGCGATCTGTCGCCGCAACTGCGCCTGCCGCTGTGGGAGTCGGTGTTCGGCCGCTTCTTCAACTGGGTCGGGGTGTCGGTGCTCGTGATCCTGATCAGCGGCGGCTTCCTGCTGATGCAGTTCGGTGGCGGTCATGCCACCTGGCCATTGCATGCGATGGCCGGCCTCGGCATCGTGATGATGCTGATCTTCGGGCATATCCGCTTCGCCGTGTATCCGCGCATTCGCCGCGCGGTGCAGGCGCAGAAGTGGCCCGATGGCGCGCGGGCGGTCGGTACGGTCCGCCGTCTCGTGCTGATCAATCTCGTGCTGGGCGTCGTGACGATCGGCGTCGCGGTGCTGTCGCGCGGATTCTGATCCGCCTATCGCCAACGGCGCGACAGGCTTCGTGCGGACCGCGACGCGTCACGTCGTGACGCCGTACGCGAGCCACAAACCGCACGCCACCGCCACCATTCCATACACGGCGTACACCGGCACCTTCAGCTTCGCGAAGCACATTGCGGAGAACGTCGCGGTCAACAGATAGATCGGTTCCAGCGGTACATGCGCGGCAATGCGCAGTACCGCGACCGCGAGAAACGCGGTCGTGACCGCGCGCAGAATCCTCATGCCGTGCTCGAAGCGCGGGTTCACCTTCAACAGATGCAGATGCCGCTGCGCGAGCACGACGAGGCAGCCAGACGGCACGAATAGCGCGAGCGTCGCGATCAGCGCGCCGAGCCAGCCATCGACGAGATAGCCGAAGAACGGCACCACGTTCAGCAAGGGTCCCGGAGACAACGGCGACAGCGTAAACGCGAGCGTGAAGTCGTTATCGGATACGCCGATCGCCGGCGTGACGAACAGCGTCTTCAGCACCGGCAACGCCGAGAAGCCGCCGCCGAACAGCGTCATGCCGGCGCCGGCGAGACGCGGCCACAGCAGCGCGAGGTCATAGCGATGCGGCAGCGGCAGCGCAAACAGCACGAGCAGGACGCCGAGCGCGGCCAGCAGCCGATAGTCGCCGCGCCGAAGCGACACGGCCAGCCGCGAGTCGTGCTCCGGGCTCGCGAACCAGCCGATGCCGAATGCTGCTCCCAGCATCACCACATACGCCGCGGCGCTATGCGCATAGAGCAGCGCGATGCTGCCGAGCAGCGCCGCCGTCCATTCGAGCTTGCCGCGCACCAGCGCACGCGTCTGCTTGTACCAGGTGAGCGCGATCAATGTCGCAAGCACGACGCTGAAGTGATGTAGCAGCGTCTGCGACGCGATCGTATGCACGACGGGCGTGCGATAGAAGATCGCGAACAGCGTCATCAGTGTGAAGAAGGGCAGCACGCTCGCCACACCGGCGACCCATGCGCCCGCGCGTCCGCGCAGCGCGTGTCCGAGCTGCACGGCGACGTTGCAGCCGACGGGTCCCGGCACCATCCACGCGAGCGCGATCAGATCCGAGAACGCCACGCGCGAGAGTCGCCCCTCGCGTTCCACGTAGTGATGCTCGAGCTGCGCCATCAACGCGAGGCCGCCCCACGACAGCGCCGACAAGCCGCACACGACCCGGAACAGCGTCCATAGCGGTTCCCGTCGCCCGCGGCGGGCAGCCTCCTCACTCGTGATGGTCGGCATCGGCGCTGCGGGGGCCCGCGGTGCGGGCGCCCGTCCTTTAATTGCTGGTGCTGGATACGCTGCTTGCGCTGTCGGCCAGGTGCGCGACGCGGCGGCCGCTGGTGTTGTTCATGCCGCATACCCCGAAGCGCTCGAGCAGCGCCGGAATCGCCTCTGCCGGCACCGGACGCGAGAACAGGAAGCCCTGCGCCTCGATATGGCCGAGCGCGGCCAGCCACGCAATCTGCTCTTCGGTCTCCGTGCCTTCGACGACCACCGTGAGTCCGAGCGAGCGCGCGAGGTTGACGATCGCGGTGACCATCACGCAGACGCTGCGGTCGCCCGGAATCGCCTGGACGAACGAGCGGTCCACCTTCAGCGTATCGACGGCGAAGCGGTTCAGATAGGACAGCGATGAATAGCCGGTGCCGAAATCGTCGAGCGCGATGCGTACGCCGAGACGCTTCAGCGCGAAGATTTTTTCGGAAACGACTTCCGGAAATTCCATCATCGTCGTTTCGGTGATTTCGAGTTCGAGGCGGCGCGCGGAGATGCCGGTTTCCTCGATCGCGCGCGAAATTGTTTCGAACAGGTCGCCACGCCAGAACTGCACCGCCGAAATGTTCACAGCGAGCGACAGCGTGTCGTAGCCCTGCTGCTGCCACTGCGCGAGCTGACGGCATGCGGTCTCGATCACGAAGTCGCCGATCGGCACGATCAGCCCAGTGGACTCGGCCACGGGGATGAACTCGTTGGCCGGGATCAGCCCGTGCTGCGGGTGGTTCCAACGCACGAGCGCTTCGAAGCCGGTGATGCAGCGACGCGCCAGATCGATCTTCGGCTGATAGGCGAGGAACAGTTGCCCTTCGGCCAGCGCGACGCGCAGCTGCTGTTCCCACTTCATCAAATGATCCGCGCGATGCGACAGATGCGGCGAATAGAACTGGTAGCAGTTCTTGCCGGCGTCCTTCGCGCTGTACATCGCGAGGTCGGCTTTCTTCAGCAGGTCGATCTCGCTTTCGTTGGCGACCGAGTACAGCGCGATGCCGATGCTCGCATGCAGCACGAACGAACTGCCGCGCACCTCGAACGGCTTCGAGAACGCTTCCGCGGCGGCTTCGGCGAGCGCGACCGCGCGCTTCTCGACATCGTCGCCCTTGATCACGACGACGAACTCGTCGCCGCCGATGCGGGAGAGCGTGCCTTCGTCGCCGACCGCGGTCGCGAGGCGCGAGGCCGTCATCTGCAGCACGATGTCGCCGGCGTTGTGACCGAGCGTGTCGTTGACGGTCTTGAAGTTGTCGAGGTCGATGAAAAGAATCGCGAGGCGGCCGAGATTGAACGGCTGCGCGACGTCGTGGCGCAGCGCCTGCAGCGTCGCGTAGCGATTGCGCAGGCCCGTCAACAGGTCGTATTCGACGAGATGCGTCATCTCGCGCTCGCGGCCGAGCAGCTTGCCGATCAGGCCGGTCGCTACGCCGAAGAAGCTGAGCATCGCGAGCGAGATGAAGCCTGCCATCAACAGATAGACGTTGCGCGTGTGGTTGTAGTCGGCGAATTCTTCGCCCTGCGAAAGACCGACGAGCACGCCGAGCGGATAGCCGTCGATGTGCCGGTACGACACGATACGCGTGACGTTGTCGATCGAATCGACGTAGGTGCCCGACACGTGCTCCGAAGTCGGATACGTGCCGCTCGCGGTGAACGTGCTGCTGGCTTTGTTGGCGTTGCCGGTGCGGCGCGCGAGCACGGTGCCGTTGTCGGAGATCACCGCGATCACGCCTTCGCGGCCGATCGCCGCGTTGTTGTAGAAGTCCGACGTGAAGTAGCTCGGGTCTTCGGAGACCACGACGACGCCCGCGAACGAGCCGTCAGGATGATTCAGGCGCCGCGTCATCTGCAGCGTCCAGTGACCCGAGATGCGGCCGAGCACTGGTTTGCTGATGTATAGCTGGTCGTCGTTCTCGTGCTCGTGGACCTTGAAGTGCTCGCGGTCGGACAGGTCGATGTGAGCGGGATTCAGTTCGGCCGTGTTGGCGATCAGTCTGCCGTGCTCGTCGATCAGCGACACCTGCACGAGCGTTTCGCTTTGCACGACGCCTTTTTCGACCGTGCTCGCGAGATCGAAATGATTCGGCGTCTTTTCGAACTCGTACTTGACGAAGCGCGTGATCTGATCGACCTGGTGAATCGCCTTAATGGTGTGCTGCTCGAGCGCCGAGGAAAGAATGGCGGAAGACGCCATCGCTTCGCGGTACGTCGCGTCTTTCTCGACCGATAGCCGCGCGAAGATCACGGTCCACAGCAGGATCAATACGAGTACGCCGAGTGCTGGAATAACGAGCAACGCGCGCCGGCGCGTGATCATCGGATCGCGTCGCGGCCTGGCTTCGCGCGGGTCGGAGAAGCGGGACTGAGTCATCGCGCGGCCCTTGGCTGGGGGTGGGTCGCTTGCAAACGCACGGGCATCGACTGCGCGAAATAAATGGATGGCTGCATGGTGACCAAGGTGCCAAAGCTGCTGCGCAGGAGGAGAGGGCGTGGCGCCGCGCCTGACCGTCCACAGGTCATCGGATTCGACCGCTATATACCGTTCGATATTACTGAATGCGACTCGATTAAGGAAGGGTCCGCGCATGGGGTATACGCGGGCGCGGCGAGCACCTCGGTCCGGCCGCTCATGAGCCCTGCATGGCCGGTTTCTGGCAAGGGTTTTGCCGTCCAGTCGCGATGAATTCGGACAACCAGGTATGGCGACGTCATAGTGATGCGGCTTTTTGTGGTGTGAAGCGGCGAGATGCGGCGTGTCGCGGTGCCTCGCGCGCGAGGCCGCGGTCCGCTTACGCGAGCCGGCACGTGCCGTCGATGATCGTTACCGCAGGCCCGCCGATCCAGATCTTGCCGCGTGCATCGTCATAGTGGACCGACACGTCGCCCGCGCGCCCGAGCGCGGTGCCCTGGCGCGCCGTGTAGCGCGTGCCGGGACGACGTTGCTGCAGACTCAGCAGACCCGCGAGCGCGGCGTTGGCGCTGCCCGTCACCGGGTCTTCGCCGGTGCCGAAGCCGCCGCCCGCCATCAGGCAACGGACTTCGAACGTTGCCGGGCCGTCAGCGTCGTGCGGACCGTATACGGCGACGCCGTGCGTGTCGACCGAATGCACGAGCTCGGCTAGCGCCGCCGCATCGGGTTCGAGCGCGAGGCAGTCGCGGGCCGAATCGACCCGCACGACGAGCCACGGCGCGCCGTTATCCACCGCGCATGGCGGCGCGGTAAAGTCGATCGCCTGACTACGTAAAGCCGTAGACAGCGCCTCGTAACGATGCTCGGCGAGCGGCGTCACGCGCGCGGGTGGCGCGGCGAACGCCCATGCGCCGTGCGTAGCGTCGGCGCCATCGAGCGCTTCGAGTTCGACGAGACCCACGCCGCATTGCTGGATCAGCTTGCCAGCCTGCTTCGGCTGGTAGCCGCTTTCGCGTAAAGCATGCGCGGTGCCAAGCGTCGGATGACCGGCGAACGGCAACTCGCCGCCGGGCGTGAAGATGCGCACGCGATAGTCGGCGGCGGCATCGGTCGGCTTCAGCAGAAAGGTGGTTTCGGACAGATTGGTCCAGCAGGCGATGGCCTGCATCTGCGCGGTATCGAGCGCGTCGGCATCGAACACGACGGCAAGCGGATTGCCCTTGAACGGTGTCGACGTGAACACGTCGACCTGTTTGAAACGAACGGTGTGAGCGGACATCGACAGGCCCCGGCGCAATGGACGTTGAGGGAATTCGCGGATTCTATCCGGCTGCGCGGCGACGATCCACCGTCGCCATAAAACAAAAACGCGCCGCCGGTGCGTGACACCAGACAGCGCGTTCGCCTCGCGATGCCGCGTGAATTATTTGCGAATCTCACGCGGCATCGCCTGCATCGTCATATCGCTTCGATGCTTATTCGACCTCGGCGATCAGTTCGATCTCGACGCACGCGCCGAGCGGAATCTGCGCGACGCCGAATGCCGAGCGCGCGTGTTTGCCGCGCTCGCCGAACACGTCGGCGATCAGCTCGGACGCGCCGTTGGTGACCACATGCTGCTCGGTGAACTCGAGCGTCGAGTTCACGAGGCTCATCAGCTTGACGATGCGCGTGACGCGGTTCAGGTCGCCGACGTGCGCATGCAAGGTGGCGAGCAGATCGATTGCGATCGAGCGCGCGGCGGCCTTGCCTTCGTCGGTGCCGAGCGTCGCGCCGAGCTTGCCGACCCAGACCTTGCCGTCCTTCTTCGCGATGTGACCCGACAGGTACACCGTGTTGCCGCTTTGCGCGCTCATCACATAGGCCGCTGCCGGCGCACCCGCTGCCGGCAGTTCGATGCCGAGTTCCTTGAGCTTGTCGTACACATTCGATTGAGCCATGTCGTGTCCTCGTTACGGTGAGATTGCATGAATGCAGGCGGGGCGAAGTCCGCACGCAACGCGCGTGCAAACTTCGCCCCGGTGGCAGTGCGGCTAACGCCGTTTTAAATTTTCGCGCGCACGAGTGCGCCGAGACGCGCCACGCCTTCGTCGATTTTAGCGGGCGGCACGGTGACGAACGACAGACGCAGCGTATTGTGCTGCGCCTCGCTCGCGAAAAACGGAGCGCCCGGCACGAATGCGACGTTTTGCGCGACCGCTTCTTCGAGCAGCTTCATCGTGTCGATGCCCGCCGGCAGCTTGACCCAGATGAACATGCCGCCTTCCGGACGGTTCCAGCTGACGCCTTCGGGCATATAGCGTTCCAGCGCGGTGAGCATCGCGTCGCACTGGTTGCGATACAGCTCGCGGATCGTCGGCACGTGCGTGTCGAGGAAGCCGTCCTTGACCACTTCGTGCACGATGCGCTGCGTGAAGCTCGGCGTGTGCAGGTCGGTGGCCTGCTTGGCCTGCACGAGTTTGAAGATCAGTTCCTCGGGCGCGATGATGAAGCCGACGCGCAGACCCGGCGCGAGCACCTTCGAGAACGAGCCCAGATAGACGATGTGATCGGGCGCCATCGACAGCATGGTCGGCAGCGGTTCGCCCGCGTAGTCGAGCGCGCCGTAGGGGTCGTCCTCGATCACCGGGAACGGCGAGCTTTTCGCGAACTCGGCGAGCGCGCGGCGGCGTTCGACCGGCAGACGACGGCCGGTCGGATTCTGGAAATTCGGCTGTGTGTACAAGAGACGCGCGCCTGTGATCAGTTCCGGCGTCAGGCCTTCCGGGATCAGGCCCTGTTCGTCGGTCGGAACCTGCACGTAGTGCGGCTCGTACATCGAGAACGATTGCAGTGCGCCAAGGTAGGTCGGCGTTTCGACCAGCACCGGGCTATCCGCGCAAACCAGCACCTTGCCGAGCAGGTCGAGTGCCTGTTGCGAGCCGGTCGTGATCAGCACCTGCGACGGGCGGATCTGCGCGCCGTTGATCGAGTAGCGTTGCGCGACCCATTCGCGCAGCGGCAGATAGCCTTCGGTCGCGCTGTACTGCAGCGCAGCGGCGGGCGAGTCGCGCAGGATGCGGTCGGATGCCTCGCGCATGCGCTCGGCCGGGAAGGTGGCCGGCGAGGGCAGGCCGCCGGCGAAGGAGATGACTTCGGGCCGTTCCGTGACCTTCAGGATTTCGCGAATCGCGGAGCTGGTGAGCTTGCGCGCGCGTTCGGACAATTGCCACGTCGGGGCTTTCAGGTCGCTTTGGTCCATGATCTCCTCTGCTGGTATTTCTGGAACCGGTCAAAACTTCAATTATCGCGCGACTCGGCAAGCATTGCCGCCGGGAGCGCCCCGGGGTTGCCCCGGGGTTGCCCCGCGGTTGCACAATCGCGCGCTGCTTATCCGAGGGTTCGTGGACCCTCGGGTGTTTCAAATTCGGCGACGAGCGCCGCGGCGCCGTCGGTCGGCTGGACGTCGAGCAGGTGCGCGGCGCCGAGCCAGCGCAGTTGCTCGCCAATCGGCTCCGGCCGCGGATGCACGGCTTTCAGCGCTTTCAGCGCGAGGTTCCTCGGTGCCAGCGACTGCGACGGATGCCGCGTCGAGTCCCACTGGATCAGCGACGGCAGCACGCCGTCGCCAGCGCCTTGCCAGGCGGGGAACGAGCCGTCGTCGGGCACCGTCAGGCCCCACGTGAAATCGCCGCGCGTCATCGGCACGACCGGCGCGATGCGCTGCGGATACTGCGCCTGCCACGTCGCGAGACGCTTCGGCCGCTCGACGCGCGCGACCCAATGCGACAGATACGGCCCGTTTTCGAGTCGCGCCTGCGTCGCCGGGTCGTCGAGCGCGAACAGGCGCGGGCGCGGCGCGGTGCCACCGGTTGTGTCGGCCGCGGCGCGCGGATCGATCGCGATCACTTCCAGGTAGACGCCGCCCCACAGGCCGAGCAGGCGATTGTGGGTCCGCATCAGCGGATGCGCGCCGCCGCCGGCCGGGGCGACGCCGAGGATATCGGCGACGTACTGGACGCCTTCATCCAGCGTGCGCGCGGAGACGACGAGGTGATCTAGACTGATGAGCGATGGGGCTGTCAGGGCTGTCATGGCGGATCGACGGAAAACGCTGTTCTGCGCAAGGGCCCGTTGCGCGCCACGCGTGTAGGCTACGCTGCCGGGGCCGTAAGCATAACCGTTTGCCGGATCGGCGGGCCATGCGAATGGTTTCGTATGCCCTGACCACCCTTCGCTGGATTCAAATGTAACGGCCGCGACCTGCACAGTAACGGTACAATCGACTCGATACTGTTCGGTACAGTTGGAGCCCGTCATGTCCGTCCCGCTTGCCCAGATTCCCGCCCCGCACGATACCGCGTCGCTGACGCTGGTCGAACAGCTCGTCCAGTGGGCGCGGCGCCGCATCGAGGAGCGCGTGTTCCGCCCCGGCATGCGCATGCCGTCTATCCGCAAGCTCGCGCTCGACAAGGGCGTGTCGCGCTTCACGGTGGTCGAAGCGTACGAGCGGCTCGTCGCGCAGGGTTTCCTGGAGTCGCGGCGCGGCTCCGGCTTCTATGTACGCGAGCGCCAGGGCGGCGCAGCCACGGTCTCAGAACTGCACCCGCGCGCCGAGACGCTGGCCGCGCCGGCCAATATCGACGTCGTCTGGCTGCTGCGCAACATGCTGCATACGGGCGCGCGGCCCGAGCGCAGTCCGGGGCTCGGCTATCTGCCGGCCCGCTGGCTCGACGGCGACCTGATCACCAACGCGCTGCGCACGCTCGGCCGGCAAAGCGGCATGCAGATGCTAGGCATCGGCACCGCGCAAGGTTTCCTGCCGCTGCGCCAGCAGTTGCAGACGCGGCTCGAGGAGCTGGAGATCGGCGCGTCGCCCGAGCAGATCGTGATGGTGTCCGGCATCACGCAGGCGATCGACCTGATTTCGCGCATCTACGTGAGGCCGGGCGACGCGGTGATCGTCGGCGATCCGGCGTGGTTCCAGATGTTCGGCTGCTTCGCGTCGCAGGGCGCCCGATTGGTCGGTATGCCGTACACCCCGGACGGTCCCGATCTCGACGCGCTCGAAGCGCTGGTTCAGGAATGGCGCCCCAAAATGCTGGTGATCAACTCGGTGCTGCAAAACCCGACCGGCACCTCGCTGACCGCCGCGCAGGCGTTCCGCATCCTGCGGCTTGCCGAGGCGTACGACTTCATCGTCGTCGAGGACGATATCTACGGCGACCTGTGCCCGCCCGGCTACCCGGGCACGCGGCTCGCGAGCCTCGATCAGTTGAAGCGCGTGATCTACCTCGGCAGCTTTTCGAAGACGCTCGCGCCGAATCTGCGCGTCGGTTTCATCGCGTGCGCGCCGGAAGTCGCTATGGTGGTCAGCAATCAGAAGATGCTGGTCGGCATGACGAGCCCCGAACTCAACGAGCGCGTGATCTACAAGATCCTGACCGAGGGCCACTACCGGCGGCACGTCGAGCGGATTCGCGCGCGGCTCGACGGCGTGCGCGAGAAGGCCGTGCGGATGATCGAGAAGGCCGGCATGAAGCTGTTCCTGACGCCGACGGCAGGCATGTTCCTGTGGGCCGACACCGGCGTCGATGCGGGCGCGCTCGCCGCGGCCGGTCACGAAGCTGGCTTCCTGCTCACGCCGGGCGGCCTGTTTTCGCCGCAGCAGTCGCCGAGCACGTGGATGCGCTTCAATATCGCCAATTGCGGCGATCCCGAGCTGCCGGCGTTTCTGAGCCGTTATCTCGACGGCGTCGCGCGCCGCGCCTCTTGAAACCGCGCCGGATCGTCCCCAATTGCGCGGACGATCCGGCGGTCCGGCGCTCCGGCCCGGCTGGCCTTGACAGGTTGCGCCGCCGCCCATCCCCCCATTCGCAACAGAGAGGAAGTCCGACCATGGCACAAGAAACCATGAGCTTTCAGGCAGAAGTGAAACAACTTCTGCAACTGATGATCCATTCGCTGTACAGCAACAAGGAAATCTTTCTGCGCGAGCTGATCTCGAACGCGTCCGACGCGGCCGACAAGCTGCGCTTCGAGGCGATCGAAAACAGCGCGCTGTACGAAAACGATCCGAATCTGCGGATTCGCGTGTCGTACGACAAGGCCGCGCGCACCGTCACGGTCGACGACAACGGCATCGGCATGAGCCGCGACGAAACGATCGCCCACCTCGGCACGATCGCGCGTTCGGGCACCAAGGAATTCTTCGGCAAGCTGTCGGGCGACCAGCAGAAGGACGCGGCGCTGATCGGCCAGTTCGGCGTGGGCTTCTACTCGGGCTTCATCGTCGCCGACAAGATCACCGTCGAGACGCGCCGCGGCGGCTTGCCGGCCGCCGAAGGCGTGCGCTGGGTCAGCGCGGGCGAGGGCGATTTCGCGGTGGAGACCATCGAGCGCGCCGCGCGCGGCACGACCATCACGCTGCATCTGCGTGCCGATGAGGACGAACTGCTGTCGTCGTATCGGCTGAAGTCGATCATTCAGAAGTACTCGGACCATGTCGCGCTGCCGATCCTGATGCAGAAGGAAGAGTGGGACGCGGAAAAGAGCGAGATGGTCACGAAGGACGAGGACGAGACCGTCAACCAGGCGAGCGCGCTGTGGACCCGTTCGAAGAACGACATCACCGAAGATCAATACAAGCAGTTCTACCAGCATATCTCGCACGATCATCAGGACCCGCTGACGTGGACGCATAACCGCGTCGAAGGCCGCAGCGAATACACCCAACTGCTGTACGTGCCGGCGCACGCGCCGTTCGATCTGTGGAACCGCGAGCAGCGCGGCGGGCTGAAGCTGTACGTGAAGCGCGTGTTCATCATGGACGACGCCGAGCAATTGCTGCCCACCTACCTGCGTTTCGTGAAGGGTGTGGTCGATTCGGCCGATCTGCCGCTCAACGTGTCGCGCGAAATCCTGCAGGAAAGCCGCGACGTGAAGGCGATCCGCGAAGGCGTGACGAAGCGCGCGCTGTCGATGCTCGAAGAACTGGCGAATTCGGACGAAGCCGCCGACAAGGAAAAGTATGCCAGCTTCTGGAAGGAATTCGGCCAGGTGCTGAAGGAAGGCATCGGCGAGGACTTCGCCAATCGCGAGCGCATCGCGAAGCTCCTGCGCTTTGCGACGACGCATACGGGCACGGCCGAGCAGACCGTGTCGCTGGCCGACTACGTCGCTCGCATGAAGCCCGAGCAGACGAAGATTTACTACGTGACCGCCGACACCTGGCAAGCCGCGTCGAACAGCCCGCATCTCGAAGTGTTCCGCAAGAAGGGCGTCGAAGTGCTGCTGCTGACCGATCGCGTCGATGAATGGATGCTGTCGTTCCTCAACGAATTCGACGGCAAGCCGCTGCAAAGCGTCGCGCGCGGCGATCTCGATCTCGGCGCACTGAACGACGAGGAAAAGCAGGCGCAGGAGAAGATCGGCGAAGAGTTCAAGCCGCTCGTCGAGAAGATGAAGGAAGCGCTGAAGGACAAGGCGAAGGACGTGCGTCTGACCTTCCGCCTGACCGACTCGCCGTCGTGCCTCGTTGCCGACGACGGCGAAATGAGCGGCTACCTGCAGCGCATGCTGAAGGCCGCGGGCCAGCAGGCGCCGGAGTTCCATCCGATTCTCGAAGTGAATCCGGAGCACGCGCTCGTCAAGGGTCTGCATGCCGATAGCGCGAATTTCGACGACTGGTGCCATCTGCTGTTCGATCAGGCATTGCTCGCCGAAGGCGGCGCGCTGGAAGATCCGGCGAGCTTCGTGAAGCGGACCAATGCGTTGCTGCTGTCGCGCGCGGGTTGAGTTTCAGTGAAGGCGAACCGGGAGCGTTGATGGCGTTCTTATTGGATTGACGCTCTGTGGTGGTTCGGCAATGCGCTGCTTCGGCAGCGCATTTTTTTTTGCCCGTCGGTTCGCGCCGGCTTCTTGCTTGGAGCGGCGCGCGATCAGCGCAAGCGTCGCTGCGAAAAAATGCCGTCGGAGCGCGCCGCTATAATCCGACACCATGCCTATCCGTTTCAATCCCGCCGACCCCCACTGGCGCGTCGCGCCCTTGCCCACTTTCAGCGCTGCCCAGAAAGACTGGCTGACCCGCGGCGGTTCGCTGACCGCGCATCTGCGCGCGCTCGGCGCGGTCGCGGTGCGGGTGACGCGCGAAGCGATCGCGCTGCCGTGGCCGGACGAAGCCGCCGCGCTCGGACTCACGCCGCGCGCGCCCGTGTGGGTGCGCGAAGTAGTGCTGTCGGTCGATGGCGTGCCGTTCGTCGCCGCGCATAGCGTGACGCCGCGTGCCGCGAGCGTCGGCATCTGGCAGGCGACGCGGCGGCTGCGCACGCGGCCGCTCGCCGAGTTGCTGTACAGCGATAGCGGCGTCGCGCGTTCGTCGCTGGTGAGCCGCAGGGTGGGGAAGCGGCATCCGTTGTATCGGCTGGCCGCGCGTGAGATCGGCGGTGGCGTCGTGGATGAGCCGCATGCGCTGGTCGCACGGCGCTCGGTGTTCGAGCGCCACGGCGCGCCTTTGATGGTGTCCGAATGCATGCTGCCGGCATTGTGGGAGCATCTGGCCTGGTTGGAGCAGGCGGGGCGCCCGGGCGCCGCGACCGAGCGCGTTCCAGCCGCGCATGTCGCGCACGAGCGGATACGCGACCACGGCCGTCCGCTCGATCACACCGCGTCGCGCGCGCATGCCGCGCCGCGCACGTCGGACGATCGGAGCCGCTGATGTTGCGCGGCTTTCCGCCGGTCGTCGCGGCCGATACGCACACGCTGATACTCGGCAGTTTTCCCGGCGAAGCGTCACTGGCCGCGGCGCAGTATTACGCGCATCCGCGCAACCAGTTCTGGCGCCTACTCGGCACGGTGCTCGGCGAACCCGCGCTGCACGGGTTGCCGTATGAAGAGCGCCTCGCACGCGTGCTCGCGCATCGGATCGGCATCTGGGATGTGCTTGATGCATGCCATCGTCAAGGCAGTCTCGACTCGGCGATCCGCCATGCGCAGCCGAACGACTTCAAGTCGTTGCACGAGCATGCGCCGTTGCTTAACAAGGTTTGCTTCAACGGTAAGACGGCGGGGCGGTTCGCGCCGGTCATCGGTGCGGCAGGCTATCGAACGCTCGTGTTGCCGTCGTCGAGCCCGGCGAATGCGACGCTGTCGTTCGAACAGAAGCTCTCGTGTTGGCGGCAGATTCTTTCCTGACGAAATTCGGAGGAAGGGTATTTAGTTCGGCAGCAGCGAGCCGCTACGAATAGGCTCGGCTCCAGCGACACACGCGACCTCCAGCCCCGCGGTGGCGAAGCGCGCACGTTGCCGCGCATATAGCACGCCGGCGACGGAGTTCGTGATCGTGACGACGCGGCCGGTCAGCGGATCGACGATGTCGGCGATCGCCTCGCCGGGATCGACCCAGACACCGAGCGGCGCGCGGAACACGAGCACGCCGGAGATCGGTGCGACGAGCGGCTCGCTGCCGGAGAAAGGCGTGGCCTGGAACGCGAGCTCCGGCAACGGCGCGGGTGTGCCGTCGATGACGCCGCGAAACGTCAGGTATTCGACGATCGCATTCGCGTCGCGCTCGGCGAACGCGTAGCTCACGTCCGCCTGGCCGCGCAGCTCGATCGTTACCGAGATCGAGCCATTCGGAATCGGATAGCGCTCGCCGTAGCGGGCACGCAGCTCGGACCAACTGAAGCTGTGAATCTCGTCGAACGGATTGCCGATCGAATTGAGCGCGAGCAGCGAAGTCTTCGCGTCGAGATAGCGCGCGAGTGGCTCGACGTCGGGCCACGTGTCGGGGTTCGTGAACAGATGCATCGCCGCTTCGAAGTCGCAGTGCAGGTCGAGCACGACGTCGGCATCGTATGACAGGCGCTGCAGCGCGAGGCGCTGCGATTCGAGCTCGGTGGTCGGCGTTTGCTCGGCGAGCGCCTCGCGCATTGCGGCGCGCACGGCGCGCAGGTTCCGTTGCGCGTCGCCGGTCAGGTGAGGCTCGATGCGCGGCATCACGAGCTCGGCCAGATTGTGGAAGTTGCGATTGAAGTTCGCCGCGGTGCCGCTTTCGAAGCGGCCAACCATGTGCCCGAGCACCCGCTGGTTGAGGCCGATCGGATTGGGTACCGGCACGATGACGATTTCGCCGCGCAACCTGCCCGCCGTCTCGAGGGCGGCGACGCGTTGGCGCAGTTCCCATGCGACCAGCATCCCCGGCAGCTCGTCGGCATGCAGCGACGACTGGATGTAGATCTTCTGTCCGCCCGTCGGGCCGTAGTGGAAGCTCGTCAGGTACCGCTCGGTGCCGAGCGACGGGGAAATCAACGGATGGGTTTGTGTTTGCATGATGGTGTGAATGTTGCCGGCCGCCGTGCGGGCGCGGGGGTTCCCGCGCCATTGCCTGTCAGCTGACGTATACGTCGAAGTTGAAGTGGCTGGCTTCGAGCTTCAGCTCAGTTGTATAGACAAGATAGAGAATTGAAGATGATGGCGGAAGTAGGGTTTTCGCTGACGATGGGCGGCGTGCCCTCATATAGGCGGGGGTTTCGCGTGAAACGAAAATTCGAAGGAGGAATCGAGGCGCGCGCTGTAGCAATAGATGTATATGCAACCTGCGTGCTATGGAGGAGGGTCCGAAGACGAGCGATGCCGCGCCGTCAAAGCTCGAGTGCAAGAAACCTCGTGCCCTCGACCGGATTTGCGTAGTAAGGCGCGATTTCCACGAACCCTAATCGCTCGTAGATGCGCTGCGCGAAAGCGGTTTTCGGCACCGAGTCGAGGACCAGCTTCGAGAAGCCCAACGATTTTGCTTTCCCGATCACCGACGTCACCAGCGTTTCGCCGAGACGCATCCCTCTGAATGCGTCGCGAACGAACAGGCGCTTGATTTCGGCGGTCCCCGCACTATGGCGCAGTAGCCCCGCGCAACCGGCGAGTTCGCCGCCGGCATCGGCGACGAAGAACATGCCGGATGGCAACGTGTAAACCGCTTCGAACGCGTCCATTTCGGCATCGAATCCACGGTACGACAGATCCAGATCCAGCCACTGGACATACTCTCGGATCACCGCGACGAGCTTGCGCGTATCGGCGGGGAAAACGGCTTCGCGAACAACCGGCAGCGGCGTTTGCATGGCGGTTCTCAGATCCATACGTCGTTTTCGGCCGTTCTTTCGTTGGTCGTATCGCCGGTGTTGACGACGCCGCGCGGTTCGATCAGCAGCAGCTTCACTTCGGAGCCGGCATACGGCTTGTGCTCGACTCCCTTTGGAACCACCGCCATTTCTCCGGCGAGCAGTTCGATCGAGCGATCGCGGAAGTCGATGCGCAAGCGCCCTTCGAGAACGATGAAAGTTTCGTCGGTGTCGGCATGCCGGTGCCAGACGAAATCACCGGCGATCTTCACGACCTTGAACTGATAGTCGTTCATTTCGGCAACGACGCGCGGCTGCCAGTGGTCGTCGATCTGACGGATCTTGTCGAGCAGATTGATCGTCTGGTACTGGCCGCGTTGCTCGGGTCCTGGCTGGGAATCGCTGTGCATGGTGGCTCCGTTAGGGTGATAGCTGGAACAGAGCTTAGGCCGGCCGCCGGCGGGTGTCTTGAACGATCGTGCAAGCCTGCGCTAGCCGGCGCGCCGATCGCTCGTCATCGCGAGCCAACGCGCGGGCGGGATCCCGTATGCGTGGCGAAAATGCCGGGTCATATGGCTCTGGTCGGCGAAGCCGGCCGCTGCCGCCGTGTCCACGAGGGAAACGCCGCGCAGCATCATCGCGCGCGCCGCTTCGAGCCGGCGCATGACCAGGTAGTGATAGGGGCTGGTGCCGTAAAAGGTTCGGAAATCGCGCGACAGGCTCCAGCGATCCTGTCCGCTGACGGCGGCAAGTTCATCCAGCGTGACGACGCGGCTGCTCGATGCGTGCAGATATTCCCGTGCCCGCTGCGCTGCCGCGAAATCCGCGGACCTGCGCGCAGCTCGGGTACCCGATACGCTATCCAGCGCGAGCGCGAGGCCGGCGAGCGCGTCGTCGCGCTCGAGCGGCTCCGCGTCGCCGCGCATCTGGCGCAACGCTGTCTTCGTCGCTTCGAACAGCCGTGGATCGTTCGTGACCCCGCCTTCGACGAATGGCAGCGGCCGGCCTCCGAGGACCTCCTGGATGGCGGCCGGGTGCACGTAAATCATCTGATAACGGAATCCCTCCTGCGTACCGGCCTGACCGTCGTGCGCTTCGTCGGGATGCAGCACCATCGTCTGGCCGGGCAGACTGGTGCGCAAGCCGCGCCGGTAGTGAAAGCATTGAACGCCGGCGAGCGTCAGGCCGATCGCGTAGGTGTCGTGCCGATGCAGGGAGTACGCATTGCCGTGGAAAAAGGCCTCGATGCGTTCGACTCCGTTGGTGGGCTCCGAACGGGAAATCCAGTCGGATTGGGCTTTGCTGGTATCGCCGTCCATGACGCTCTCCGGCTTCGATTGGCAGATCTGCGGGAATCCCCGTACATCAGCTCATTGTATCGATGTGGCCGTGCGACGCACGTGCCAGCCCGGCTGGCAAGTCGCACGTTCCTGCGCGCCGGTTCGGCTGCTCTTGCGTCAGCCCAAAAATGAGGCAGAATCCAGACGTGCGACCCGCTGCGCGACGCAGTCCGCCGTGTTCGCTTAATCGTTCCGCTTTGGCGTTCCAGGGCCCCGCATCGCCATTCGCCGCGCACAGCGTTTGTGTCCTCGTGTTGTCGTTTTCCTGATCGACGCTTGCGCATCCTGCCGGTATCACGCGCGAGATGCCTCTCAACCGCCCGCCCAGAGCCTAGCAATGACGACCCAGCAACCGACCATCATCTACACCCTCACCGACGAGGCCCCGCTGCTCGCGACCGCGGCGTTCCTGCCGATCATCCGGACCTTCACGAGGCCGGCCGGCATCGAGGTCGAGACCAGCGACATCTCGGTCGCGGGCCGCATCCTCGGTGAGTTCCCCGAATTTCTGACCGAAGCGCAGCGGGTGCCAGACAACCTCGCTGAACTCGGTCGCCTGACCTCGTTGCCCGACACCAACATCATCAAGCTGCCCAACATCAGCGCATCGGTGCCGCAACTGACGAGCGCGATCAAGGAACTGCAGGCGAAGGGCTACAAGGTGCCCGACTATCCCGAAGATCCGAAGACCGACGCAGAGAAGGCGATCCGTCAGCGCTACTCGAAGTGTCTCGGCAGCGCGGTCAATCCGGTGCTGCGCGAGGGCAACTCGGACCGTCGCGCGCCGGCCGCGGTGAAGAACTACGCGCGCAAGCATCCGCACAGCATGACCGAATGGAGCATGGCGTCGCGCACGCACGTCGCCACCATGCGACATGGCGACTTCTATCACGGCGAAAAATCGATGACGCTCGATCGCGCGCGCGACGTGAAGATGGAACTCGTCACGAAAAACGGCAAGACGATCGTGCTGAAACCGAAGGTCGCGCTAGAGGCCGGCGAGATCATCGACAGCATGTTCATGAGCAAAAAGGCGCTGCTCGCGTTCTATGAAGACCAGATGGAAGACGCGCGCAAGACCGGCATGATGCTGTCGCTGCACGTGAAGGCGACGATGATGAAGATCTCGCATCCGATCGTCTTCGGCCACGCGGTGAAGGTGTTCTACAAGGACGCGTTCGCGAAGCACGGCAAGCTGTTCGACGAGCTCGGCGTGAACGTCAACAACGGCCTCGTCAATCTGTACGAGAAGATCGAGGCGTTGCCGGAATCGCAGCGCGAGGAAGTGATCCGCGACCTGCACGCGTGCCACGAGCATCGTCCGGAACTGGCGATGGTCGATTCGGCGAAGGGCATCTCGAACCTGCACGCGCCGAACGACGTGATCGTCGATGCGTCGATGCCGGCGATGATTCGCGCCGGCGGCAAGATGTGGGGCGCCGACGGTCGTCCGAAAGACACCAAGGCGGTGATCCCGGAGAGCACGTTCGCGCGCATCTACCAGGAGATCATCAACTTCTGCAAGACCAACGGCGCGTTCGATCCGGTCACGATGGGCACCGTGCCGAACGTCGGCCTGATGGCGCAGAAGGCGGAAGAATACGGCTCGCACGACAAGACCTTCGAAGTGCCGGAAGACGGCGAGGCGCGCATCGTCGATCTCACGAGCGGCGAGGTGCTGCTTACGCAGAACGTCGAGCAGGGCGACATCTGGCGCATGTGCGAGGTGAAAGATGCGGCGATCCGCGACTGGGTCAAACTCGCGGTCACGCGCGTGCGCAATTCGCGCACGCCCGCGGTGTTCTGGCTCGATCCGTATCGCCCGCACGAGGCGGAACTGATCAAGAAGGTCGAGGCCTACCTCAAGGATTACGACACCACCGGCCTCGACATCCAGATCATGTCGCAGGTGCGCGCGATGCGTTACACGCTGGAGCGCGTCGTGCGCGGGCTCGATACGATCTCGGTCACCGGCAACATCCTGCGCGATTATCTGACCGACCTGTTCCCGATCATGGAGCTGGGCACGAGCGCGAAGATGCTGTCGATCGTGCCGTTGATGGCGGGCGGCGGCATGTACGAGACCGGCGCGGGCGGTTCGGCGCCGAAGCACGTGAAGCAGCTCGTCGAAGAGAACCACCTGCGCTGGGACTCGCTCGGCGAATTCCTCGCGCTCGCGGTATCGCTCGAAGAGCTGGGCATCAAGACCGGCAACAACCGGGCGAAGATCCTCGCGAAGACGCTCGACACCGCAACCGGCAAGTTGCTCGACAATAACCGCAGCCCGAGCCCGAAGACGGGCGAGCTCGACAATCGCGGCAGCCAGTTCTATCTGGCGATGTACTGGGCGCAGGAGCTGGCCGCGCAAACGGACGATGCCGCGCTGGCCGCGCAGTTCGCGCCGCTCGCGACGCAGCTGACCGCCAACGAGCAGGTGATCGTGGCGGAGCTCGCGTCGGTGCAGGGCGCGCCGGCGGACATCGGCGGCTATTACAAGCCGGACCTGAACAAGCTCGAAGAGGTGATGCGGCCGAGCCGCACGCTGAACGAGGCGCTCAAGGCGGTACGCGTCGAGTGACGTGCTGGGTCTGAAGTGAGGTGATGTGCACACGGGCCGCCGGCGGGCGGCTCTGCGTAATCGTGCGCGCCGCGAATGCTATGCTCTCGGTCGACCAAAAATCATGCGCCCGCGGCGCGACATCCACACATGACGAAACTGATCAAGCGCGCTTCGGCCGAGGCGCGCGCTTTCCGTAACCGGGACGCCGAAGCCATCGGCGGCAAGCAGAAAATCGCGCCCAGACAGGCGCCAAAAACCGCACGCAACGCGAACCGCGCCGTCGACCACGAGCTTCATGACGCGCAGCAAATCGAAACGCCGCGCAAGCCGCGCTTTGCGCCGGTGACGTTCTCCGAAGAGGGCGGCGTGCGCTACCTGCATTTCGGCACGGAATGGGTGCAAGGCGCGATGCGTCTGCGCAAGCCCGATCACATCGAACTCGAATACGCGCAGCAGATGATGGCCTGGCTGCTGTTTCTCGAAACGCCGAAGCGCATCGTGCAGCTGGGGCTCGGCGCGGCGGCGCTGACCAAGTTCGCGCACCGCTTCCTGAAGAGCGCAAAGGTCGAGGCCGTCGAACTGAATCCGGCGGTCGTGGTTGCCGCGCGCACGATGTTCGAACTGCCGCCCGACGATGCGCGTCTGACGGTGCACGAAACCGACGCATGGGACTTCGTCAACGAGAGCGCGAACCACGGCACCATCGGCGCGCTGCAGATCGACGTCTACGACGCGACCGCGCGCGGCCCGGTGCTCGACAGCGTCGGCTTTTACCGGGCGGCGCGCGCATGTCTGACCGACGCGGGCATCGTCACGGTGAATCTGTTCGGCGATCATCCGAGCTTCGTGCGCAACATGAAGCGCCTGAACGAAGCCTTCGACGGTCGCGTCGTCGCGCTGCCCGAAGTGCACGACGGCAACCGCATCGCGATCGCGTTCTCGGGCCCCGCGCTCGACGTGCCGTTCGCCGCGCTCGACGCGCGCGCGAAGCTGATCGAAGCCGAGCTCGGCTTGCCGGCGCGCAAGTGGATCAAGGGCCTGCGCGAATCGACGGGTCAGACGGGCGCATCGTTTGCCATCTGAGCGCTGAATTCCGATCAGCGCGCGAAGAATGAGGCGGCCGTGCCGGCGTATCAGTCGGCACGGCCGTTTTGCTTCCGGTATTTTTTTCACGTCGATGCTGCAGCGTGATCCAGTCTGCATCGTTGGACGCCAATGTGCCTCGGGGTCGCCCCGGCTTGACCGGGCGTTCGCCACTCCTATACTCTTGCGAGGCTTTCGGGGAGCCCGTGGCGGACCGCGGGACGACCACCCGCTGAGTTCCTCCTCCCGTCGACCACGGGCAGATAAATTCAAAATAGGAAAAACAGGAGACGTCATGGCTCACGACGCCGACGTGAACAAAGCCAGCAAGCACTGGCTCTGGCTATTGCTGCTACCGTGGATCGCGATGATCTGGGTGCCGTCCTACAACCGGATCGAGCCGCAGCTGTTCGATTTCCCGTTCTTCTACTGGTATCAGCTGCTGTGGGTGCTGATCAGCGCGGTCATCACCGCGTTCGTCTATGTGAAGACCAAGTCCCGCTATACGGGTCGCCCGAACGGGGGCGCACAACGATGAACCCCATTGCAACCTTTGTCTTCGTTCTGTTTTTCATCGGCGTCACGATTCTTGGCTTCGTCGCGGCACACTGGCGGCGCGGCGATCTCGCGCATCTGGAAGAGTGGGGTCTGGGCGGGCGGCGCTTCGGCACGATCGTCACGTGGTTCCTGCTCGGCGGCGACCTGTACACCGCCTACACCTTCATCGCGGTGCCGGCGCTCGTGTTCGGCGCGGGCGCAACCGGCTTCTTCGCGCTGCCGTACACGATCCTGATCTATCCGTTCGCCTTCGTCGTGTTCCCGAAGCTGTGGAGCATCGCGAAGCGCCACGGCTACGTGACCTCGGCGGACTTCGTTTCGGCCCGCTACGGCAGCCGCATGCTCGCGCTCGCTGTCGCCGTGACCGGCATCGTCGCGACGATGCCGTACATCGCGCTGCAGCTGGTCGGTATCGAAGTGGTGATCGGCGCGCTCGGTTTCGACACCACCGGCTTCGTCGGCGATCTGCCGCTGATCATCGCGTTTGCGATCCTCGCGGCCTACACGTACACGTCGGGCCTGCGCGCGCCGGCGATGATCGCGGTGGTCAAGGACATCCTGATCTACGTGACGATCTTCGCCGCGATCATCGTGATTCCGCCGCAGCTGGGCGGCTTCGGCCATATCTTCGGCGCGGTCCCGCCGGCCAAGCTGCTGCTGAAGTCGCCGGACGTGTCGAGCCTGAACGGCTATAGCGCGTACGCGACGCTCGCCGTGGGTTCGGCGCTTGCGCTGTTCCTGTATCCGCACTCGATCACCGCGGTGCTGTCTTCGAAGTCGGGCAACACGATCCGCCGCAATATGGCCTTGCTGCCGGCGTATTCGCTGGTGCTCGGCCTGCTCGCGCTGCTCGGCTTCATGGCGCTCGCGGCCGGCGTGAAGGACATGCCCGAGTTCGCGCCGTACTTCAAGGCCTTCGGCCCGAACTTCGCGGTGCCGGCGTTGTTCCTGCACTTCTTCCCGTCGTGGTTCGTCGGCGTCGCGTTCGCGGCGATCGGTATCGGCGCGCTGGTGCCGGCGGCGATCATGTCGATCGCGGCGGCGAACCTGTACACGCGCAACGTGCACAAGGAGTTCATCAACCGCAACATGACGCACGAGCAGGAGACCAACGTCGCGAAGCTGGTGTCGCTGATCGTCAAGGTCGGCGCGGTCGCGTTCATTCTCGGTCTGCCGCTCACGTACGCGATCCAGCTGCAGCTGCTCGGCGGGATCTGGATCATCCAGACGCTGCCGGCCATCGTGCTCGGTCTCTACACGCGTGTGCTCGACTATCGGGGTCTGCTGCTCGGCTGGGCGGCAGGTATCGCGACTGGCACGTGGATGGCGATTTCGTTGAACCTCGCGAGCTCGATCTTCACGATTCATCTGTTCGGCATCGCGATTCCGGGCTATGCGGCGGTGTGGTCGCTGATCGTGAACCTCGTGGTGTCGGTGGTCGTGAGCCTGATCGTGCGCGCGGTGGGCATGCAGCGCGCCGAGGACCGCACCCGTCCGGAAGACTACCTGGACATCGTCGAAGGCTGATTCCGGCTGCGACTTCACGCTCTGAAACACGCAACGCCCGCCGACGCAAGTTGGCGGGCGTTTGTGTTTGCGGGGCACTCCAGGGCAGGATAGCGGAACCGTCCTTTCACGCGTTCGCCGCGCGCCGCCATGGCTGCTGCCGATACTCCCACCGTGATCTCCCGCCGCGCGGCGCTGAGCCGGATGGTGCGCGCGGTCACGTCGCCGTATTACCGCTACCGCCACGCGAAGGTGCTGCATAGCCTGCGCGTCGGCCTCGCGATGCTGGTGTCGATTCTGGCGACGACCGGCATCGATATCCCGCACGGCATCTGGTCGTCGGTGACGCTGCTGGTCGTGATCGGCGGCTTGCAGC
Source organism: Paraburkholderia youngii (assembly GCF_013366925.1). NCBI lineage: Bacteria > Pseudomonadati > Pseudomonadota > Betaproteobacteria > Burkholderiales > Burkholderiaceae > Paraburkholderia > Paraburkholderia youngii. The sequence continues at coordinate 5,474,186 of NZ_JAALDK010000001.1, read as the reverse complement.
ATCACGGCAATATCCGCAAGAAAGCGGCCGAACGCGCGGCCGGCACGCTGCTCGGCGCGTCGATCGGCCTGTTGCTGATCGTGCAGCAGAACTTCATCGGCTCTCTGCCGCTCACCTATGTGCTGGAGGCGATCATCGCGTCGATCTGCGCGTGGTTCGCGATCGGCTCGTCCGGCTATATCGGGCTTCTGACCGCGATCACGATGTGCATCGTCGCGGGCCACGGCGACAACCTGATCGACGTCGGCCTGTGGCGCACGTTGAACGTGCTGATCGGCATCGTGATCGCGCTGGCGTTTTCGTTCGCGTTTCCACTGCACGCGACGTATTCGTGGCGCTACGGGCTCGCCGCCAATCTGCGCGAATGCGCGGGCATCTACGCGCGGCTGCTCGACGGCGAGACGATCACCGAGGAGGAGCAGGTCAAGCGCTTCCTGCGGATCAACAAGCGGCTCGTGCAACTGCGCTCGCTGATGCCGTCGGTCGCCAAGGAAATCGACGTGCCGCAGGCGCGGCTCGAGGAGATCCAGCGGCTGCATCGCTCGGTGCTCAGCTCGCTCGAACTGCTGGCCACCGGGCCGCTGATGAACGCCACCGCCGCCGCGCGCAGCGCCTATGCAGCGCAATGCGGCGCCGAGGTGCGCGCCGTGCGCGCGATCCTGTTGTCCACCGCGCGCGGGCTGCGTTTCGGCCGTCCGTCGCGCTTCGGCATTCCGGCCGCGGCGCCGCTCGCGAAGGGGCATGGCGACGTGGCCACCGCGTTGCCGCCCGACTGGCAAGGGCCGTACTGGCTCGGTCAGCGGCTCGCGGAGCAGGTGGACCGGCTGCGCGCGCTATTGCTGGAGACCGAGCCGAACTGGAACATCGAGCGGCACGAGCGGGTGACGCGTGGCGGGTAGGTGGTCGAATGGCCGAACCCAAACGCTCGGCCGCTAAGCCTCAAACCTGCGGCGGCAGCGTGACCATCCACATCATGCCGAAGCGGTCCACCACCATTCCGAAGCCCTTGCTCCAGAACGTTGGCTGGAACGGCATCACGACCTGGCCGCCATCGGCGAGCGCGTTGAAGCATTTTTCCGCCGACGCGCTGTCTTCGACGGTCAGCGACAGGCTGAAGCCATTGAACGGGCCGGCCGCCGGATCGCAGTTGCCGTCGGAAGCCATCCACGTGCTCGAGCCCAGCTGCACGTTCGCGTGCATGATCTTGTCGGCGAGTTCGGGGCGTGGCGGGTTTTGCGCGTCGGGTGGCGCGTCCTTGAACAGCATCTTGAAGGTTACCTGGGCGCCGAGTTTGTCGGTGTAGTAGTCGAGCGCTTCCTGGCAACGGCCGTTGAAGAACACGTAGGGCTGAACATACATGATCGTCTCCCTGGTCAGGCGTTGGGCGGGCGCCCTCGTTCCTCGCCAGCTCAGGCGGGGAGGGGCGTGCAGTCGATTGTAGTCGCAGCGTAAACGAGGAGCGGCGCCGAACCGTGAGATTCGGCGCCGCTCGTCATGGATCGCTTTCGAGCGGAGCGGGCGCGGCGCGGCGAGCGTGAACGTGAGCGTCACGCAGCCAGCCACGTCCGCCGCCCGCGGCACCTCAGCGCAGCGTGTCGATCAGTTTTTCCAGCTTGATTGCGTCAGCGGCGAACGTACGAATGCCTTCGGCGAGCTTCTCGGTCGCCATCGCGTCGTCGTTGACGAGGAAGCGGAACGACTTTTCGTCGACCGGCACGCGCTCGATGTCCGCGTCCTGCGACGCCTCCGGCGACAGCTTGCGCTCGATCTTGTCGGTGCTGTCGTGCAGCTTTTGCAGCAGGTCGGGGCTGATCGTCAGCAGATCGCAGCCGGCCAGTTCCAGGATCTGCGAGGTTGTGCGGAAGCTCGCGCCCATCACTTCGGTTTTGTAGCCGAACTTTTTGTAATACCCATAGATGCGGCGCACCGACTTGACGCCCGGGTCGTTGGCGCCGCCGTCTTTCGCTTCGTCCCACGCGCTGCCGGCGCTCTTCTTGTACCAGTCGTAGATGCGGCCGACGAACGGCGAGATCAGCTGCGCGCCAGCTTCTGCACAGGCCGCCGCCTGCGGGAGCGAGAACAGCAGCGTCATGTTGCAACTGATGCCTTCCTTCTGCAGCACCTCGGCCGCGCGCACGCCTTCCCACGTCGACGCGAGCTTGATCAGCACGCGGTCGCGTTCGACGCCGTGCTCCTTGTACAGCGCGATCAGCTCATGGGCTTTCTTGATCGAGCCTTCGATGTCGAACGACAGGCGCGCGTCGACTTCGGTCGACACCCGCCCGGGGATGATCTTCAGGATTTCGGTGCCGAACGCGATCAGCAACTGGTCGATGATCGCACCGACCGGTTTCGACGCATGCGCCTTCACGGTCTTTTCGAGCAGCGGCCGGTAGTCGTCTTTCTGCACGGCCTTCAGAATCAGCGACGGATTGGTGGTCGCATCGCGCGGCTTGTACTGCGCGAGCTGCTGGAAGTCGCCAGTGTCGGCCACCACGGTGGTGTATTGCTTGAGTTGGTCGAGTGCGGTTGTCATGTTCGGGCCTTCAGGGCGCGTGTGCGCCGTGGTTCAGGAGAAATGAGGACGCCGCCGCGCCGGCTGGACGAAACAGAGCAATCAGCCGGCGCCGGCGGCCGCGGGTCAAGCCGCAGCGCGTCCCGCGATGGCGCCGGGAAACGCTGCCGGATACATCTATTCTATGGCGGATCGCCGACGACGGCATGAACACCGGGTACGGACAGCCGGGCATGGCGATTCGTTCACACGCGCCGCGCGTTCAGCACGACTTGCGTGATCACGCCGGCGACGAGCCCCCAGAATGCCGAGCCGATCGACAGCAGCGTGAGCCCCGAGGCGGTCACCATGAACGTAACGAGCGCCGCCTCGCGCTGCCGCGTATCCTGCATCGCATTGGCGAGGCCGCTCATGATCGAGCCAAATAGTGCGAGCGCCGCGACGGAGACGACCAGTTCCTTCGGAAACGCCGCGAACAGCGCGGCGATCGTCGCGCCGAACACCCCCGCGAGCAGATAGAAAATGCCGCCCCATACGGCCGCCGTGTAGCGCCTCGCGGGGTTTTCGTGCGCTTCGGGGCCGGTGCAGATCGCCGCCGTGATCGCCGCAAGATTGATGCCGTGCGAGCCGAACGGCGCGAGCAGCAGCGACGCGACGCCGGTCGTCGCGATCAGCGGCGCGGACGGGGTCGTATAGCCGTCGGCGCGCAGCACCGCGATGCCGGGCACGTTCTGCGAGGCCATCGCGACCACGAACAGCGGAATGCCGATGCTCACGCACGCCGCCACCGAAAACGACGGCATCGTCAGCACCGGATGCGCGAGCGCGACGTGAAAGTGGCTGAAGTCGAGCAGCCCGAGGCCGCCGGCCGCGGCCGTGCCGACCACCAGCGTGGTCGGAATCGCGTAACGCGGCACGAACCGTTTGACGATCAGGTAGGTGAAGAACATCGTCAGCACGAGCGCGGTCTGGTACTGCGCGGCACGGAAAATCTCGATGCCGATCTCGAACAGGATGCCCGCGAGGAGCGCCGCCGCGAGGCCGGACGGAATCCGCTTCATCAGCGCGTCGAACCAGCCGGTGACGCCGACCAGCGTCAGCAGCGCCGCGCAGAAGATGAACGCGCCGATGGCCTGCGCATACTCGACATGCGGCAGCGACGCCACCAGCAGCGCCGCGCCCGGCGTCGACCACGCGATCACGATCGGCGCGCGAAAGCGCAGCGACAGGCCGATCGTGCAGAGGCCCATGCCGATCGACAGCGCCCAGATCCAGGACGAAATCTGCGCGTCGCTCAGATGCGCGGCCTGGCCCGCCTGGAACATCAGCACGAGCGAGCTCGTGTAGCCGGTCATCGCCGCGACGAAGCCCGCGACGATCGTCGACAGCGACGTATCGGCGAGCGGGTTGAAGCGCCTCTGCGGCGCGGCGGGGGACAGCTGGGGCGACGGGGACGAACTCATGCGAGGGCTTTCTTGTTGTGGAAATTAAAGCGTCAAGACGGGGATGTTGGAACGGCGGCGTTATCTGGTCACTTGCTCAGCACCCGCATGGCCGTCTCCAGGCCCGCGAGCGTCAGCGGATACATGCGGTGGCCCAGCACTTCGCGGATCGCGCTGACCGACTGCCGATATGGCCACAGCGCTTCCGGTTCCGGGTTCAGCCACGCGAAGTGCGGGAAATGATCGGCGAGCCGGCGCAGCCACACCGCGCCGGCCTCGGCGTTGTTGTACTCGACCGAGCCGCCCGGCTGCAACACTTCGTACGGGCTCATCGTCGCGTCGCCGACGAAGATCAGCTTGTAGTCCGGCGTGAACTTGTGCAGCACGTCCCACGTCGGCGTGCGCTCGGCGTGGCGGCGGCGGTTGTTCTTCCACAGGAAGTCGTACACGCAGTTGTGGAAGTAATAGAACTCGAGGTGCTTGAACTCGGCCTTCGCGGCGGAGAACAGCTCCTCGGTGCGCTTCACGTGATCGTCCATCGAGCCGCCGACATCGAGCAGCATCAGCACCTTCACGTTGTTGTGCCGCTCGGGCACCATCTTCAGATCGAGCCAGCCGGCGTTCGCGGCGGTGCTGCGGATGGTGTCGGGCAGGTCGAGCTCTTCCGCGGCGCCCTCGCGGGCGAAGCGGCGCAAGCGCCGCAGCGCAACCTTGATGTTGCGCGTGCCGATCTCGACCTGGTCGTCGTAGTCGCGGTACGCGCGCGCTTCCCAGACCTTGACGGCGGTGCGATTGCCGGTCGCGTCGCCGCCGATGCGCACACCCTCGGGGTTATAGCCGCCGTTGCCGAACGGCGACGTGCCGCCCGTGCCGATCCATTTGTTGCCGCCCTCGTGGCGCTCCTTCTGCTCGTCGAACAGTTCCTTCAGGCGCTCCATCAGCTTGTCGATGCCGCCCATCGCCTCGATCTGCGCCTTTTCCTCGGGCGACAGATCGCGTTGCAGCTTCTTCTTCAGCCAGTCGAGCGGAATCTCGAACGCGAGCTCCGAGCTTGCCGCGACCCCGTTGAAAAAGGCGCCGAACGCCTGGTCGAACTTGTCGAAGTACTGCTCGTCCTTCACGAGCGTGATGCGCGACAGGTAGTAGAACTCGTCGAGCGACGGCGCGATCACGTTGGCCTTCAGCGCTTCGAGCAGCGTCAGGTATTCCTTCACCGAGACCGGCAGTTTGGCGGCGCGCAGCGAGTAGAAGAAGTCGATCAGCATGCTGGATGTCCTGCGGCGCGGTGCCCGCTCAACGGTTGTTGCGGTTCATGAACAGCAGCCGCTCGAACAGGCCCACGTCCTGTTCGTTCTTCAGCAGCGCGCCGTGCAGCGGCGGCACGATCTGCTTGTGGTCGGCCGAGCGCAGCGCTTCGGGCGGAATGTCTTCGGCGAGCAGCAGCTTGAGCCAGTCGAGCAGTTCGGAGGTGGACGGCTTCTTCTTCAGCCCCGCGACGTTGCGCAGCTCGAAGAAGCTCTGCAGTGCGGCGGCGAGCAGGTCCTTCTTGATGCCGGGGTAGTGCACGTCGACGATCTGCTGCATCGTCGTCGCGTCCGGAAACTTGATGTAGTGGAAGAAGCAGCGGCGCAGGAACGCGTCGGGCAATTCCTTCTCGTTGTTCGACGTGATGATCACGAGCGGGCGATGCTTCGCGCGCACCAGCTCGCGCGTCTCGTACACGTAGAACTCCATGCGGTCGAGTTCGCGCAGCAGGTCGTTCGGGAATTCGATGTCGGCCTTGTCGATCTCGTCGATCAGCAGCACGCTCTGCTCGTCCGATTCGAACGCCTGCCACAGCACACCCTTGACGATGTAGTTGCGGATGTCCTTCACGCGTTCGTCGCCGAGCTGCGAATCGCGCAGTCGCGACACGGCGTCGTATTCGTACAAGCCCTGCTGGGCCTTGGTGGTCGACTTGATGTGCCATTGCAAGAGCGGCATGCCGAGCGCGGCGGCGACTTCCTCGGCGAGCATGGTCTTGCCGGTGCCGGGTTCGCCCTTGATCAGGAGCGGACGCTTGAGCGTCATCGCGGCGTTGACCGCGAGCTTGAGGTCGTCGGTGGCGACGTACTGCGATGAGCCTTCGAAACGCATGGCGAGATGCTCTTGTGCGGGAAAAAACCCAGTATAAGTCAGAAGGCCTGTTGGCCCGAAACCGGCTCACGTATGTTGTCAGCCGTGCCGGGGTAGACGCGCCGGCGCCGCTGTGGCGTCATCGCGAAGCCGCCGCGAGCATGGCGCGCGGCCCGTCCAGACGGGCGTTGCGCGGCTCCCGCGTGTTGTGGACGTTCGGCGCGGCGTCGCGGTACAATGGGCCCGATTTTTTTGGCCTGCGTGGCCACCTCATAAGAAGAACGGCCGGACCGCTGCCTTTGTGGGCACCCGTTTCCCCTCAAGCCAGGTTACATCTATGAATAAATTCGTCGGCAAACACGTCGTGATCGCAGCGCTGTCGGTGCTCGCGGGGTACGCGGTCAGTGCGCAGGCAGCGGATGTCGTAGGCAACGCCAAGGCGGGCCAGGACAAGGTCGCGATGTGTATCGGCTGCCACGGCATCCCTGAATATCGTACGGCTTATCCAGAGGTTTTCCGCGTGCCGAAGCTCGGCGGGCAAAATCAGGCCTACCTCGAGATCGCGCTGCGCGCCTACAAGAAGGGCGACCGCCATTTCGACACGATGCATGCAATCGCAACGTCGCTGTCGGATCAGGACATTGCCGACATCGCCGCCTACTACGCAGCGCAAACTGCCGCTTCGAAAAACAATCCCGACAAGTGATCGGCGTCGGTCACCAGTACATCCAATTCGCGGGATAGGAGATTTCATGATCAAGCCCCAACAGGCACTCCACACGGTATTCAAGGCGGTCGGCGCGGCGGCGGTAATCGGTCTGGCCGTGGCGAACGTCGCTCACGCGGCTGACGCGGGCAACGGCAAGGTGCTCGCCGACAGTCACAACTGCGCGGCCTGCCACGGTCCCGGCCTGAACAAGCCGGTGAGCCCGGAGTATCCGAAGCTGGCCGGTCAGCACTCCGACTATGTGTACTGGGCGCTGCGTCAGTACCAGATGGGCACCGGCAATCCGCACCTCGGCCGCAACAACGCGATCATGCAGGCACAGGTGCAGAGCCTGTCGCTAGGCGACATGAAGGACATCGCCGCTTACGTCGAATCGCTGGAAGGCGACCTCGTGCAGAAGAAGTGAGCGTAGGGCGCGGATTTCGCGCCGCGGCTTCAAAAGCAAAACACCCCGCCTTGGCGGGGTGTTTTGCTTTGAGGGCATCGAGCCGGGGTTTGCGGTCGCTTCAGTCGCGCGTCGCGCGCCGTTCGATGCGCTGCAAATACGCGTCCGTGTCCGGCGGCGTGCCGGTGCGCTGCGCTTCCCAGATGGTTTCGCCGAGGCAGTCCATGATTGCGTGCTGCGCCTCGTGCGTCGAGCCGAGGCGTGCGGCGAGCCGCTCGTGCGCGGCGCGAATGCCGGGCGGCTGATCGATCGACAGCTGTTCGGAGATCGCCAGATGCATCGACAGATGCAGGAACGGATTGGTCTGGCCGCGCTCCGGCGAATAGTCCTGCGCCTGCGCAGCGGGGGCGTCGGTGAGGTCGGCGTGATATTCCGGATGCTCGACGATCCAGTCGGCGGCGATCGCCTCGAGCGGCGTCAGAATCTCGCCTTGGCGCTGTTTGCGCCAGGTGTCGGTGAAAAAGAGGCGAACTTCGTCGCGGCTGGGATTGAACATCGTGGAACCGGTGCGTGGGAGTGGGGCGCGACGGCGTGTGTACGGGGGGCGCACTGCGTGTAAAGCATCATTTTACGCGGCGGCCGTTCGGGCTGCAGGCGCGCCGCGCGGTCTGGGGTTTCGAGTTGGGCTGCCCTTAAAGATCGGGCGGCGGGGTCTTCGGCCGGAACTCGCACAGCGGCTCGATCACGCAATGCCAGCATTCGGGGCGGCGCGCCTTGCACACGTAGCGTCCATGCAGGATCAGCCAGTGGTGCGCGTCCTTCCTGAATTCGGCTGGCGTGAATTTTTCGAGCGCTGCTTCGACCGCGCGCACGTCCTTGCCGGGCGCGAGGCCGGTGCGGTTGGCGACGCGGAATATGTGCGTGTCGACCGCGATGGTCGGATGGCCGAACGCGGTGTTCAGAATCACGTTGGCCGTTTTGCGGCCGACACCCGGCAGCCCTTCGAGCGCCTCGCGATCCTCGGGCACCTCGCCGCCGTACTGGTCGAGCAGAATGCGACAGGTCGCGATCACGTTCTTCGCCTTCGTGCGATACAGGCCGATCGTCTTGATATAGCTCGCGACACCTTCCTCGCCGAGGTCGAACACCTTCTGCGGTGTGTTCGCTACGGGGAACATCCTGCGCATCGCCTTGTTGACCGACACGTCGGTCGCTTGCGCCGACAGCAGCACCGCGATCAGCAGTTCGAACGGCGTCGTGTACTCGAGTTCGGTGGTCGGGTGCGGATTCAGGCTCTGAAGCGTTTCGTAGATCGCGCGGCGTTTGTTCGCGTTCATTCGGAGCGGGTCCGTGTGAGTGAGAAGGGTTGCGCGGGCGAGGTCAGCGCGCGGTCGGCGGCGAGCTGGACGGCGGCTTTGACTCGTCGGACTCGTTGGACGACGGCTCCGAGCCGTGTGTACCCTCGCCGCTGGCAAGACCGAGACGGCGGCGGCGCGCTTCGGCTGCATCGATCTGTGCCTGCACGTCGGCGCTGACGTTCTCGGTGTTCAGCGGCCCCTGGCCTTTCGCGGCCATCTCCTCTTTCTTCTTGCGCGCGCGTTCGAGCGCGGCCTGGATGATCGCGCGTTTTTTCGCTTCGGCGTCGTCCGCACTCGGGGTAGCCGGGGCCTCGGACGGCGTTGTCGCGCCGCTCGCGGGAACCGCGCCCGACGCAGCCGCCGCCGGCGCGCTCGCACTCGCGGCTCGCCGCGCCGCAGCACGCGCTTCGGCGGCGTTGCGCTCGCGCGCGAGACGGCCCTCGTGGCGGTTATGACGCGCCCGCGCCGCGTCTGCCTCGCTCTGGCTCCATGCATCCCAGCCGGTGGCCTCGCCGGTGACGGGCAGCATCGCGATGCAGTCGACCGGGCAGGGGGGCACGCACAGGTCGCAGCCGGTGCAGAGCTCGGCGATCACGGTGTGCATCTGTTTCGGTGCGCCAACTATCGCGTCGACCGGACATGCCTGCATGCACAGCGTGCAGCCGATGCACACCTGTTCGTCGATAACCGCCAAGGGGCGCGGACGTTCGACGCCATTGGCGGAATTGAGCGGAATCACCGGTTTGCCGAGTAGCGCGGCGAGGCGCGCGATGCCCTCGGCACCGCCGGGCGGGCACTGGTTATAGTTCGCCTCGCCGCTGGCGATGGCTTCGGCATACGGACGGCATGCGGGATAACCGCACTTCGTGCATTGCGTTTGGGGCAGCAGATCTTCGATGCGATCCGCGAGTGTTTTGACGTCTGTCACGGTTACGGCGCGGGGGTTTGCCGTGCGAGCGCACGACCTGAACTAAATAGCACATTATCGCCGATTTCCCGGATTGCCATTCGCAATCCATGTGCCATAATCGAAGCGCTTCATTCGAAAGTCCGCAGAAAAGGGTGTGTTTCCCAACCACGACGCGCCCGCTAAACGCCGCCAACAAAAAGGCTCGAGGAGAGGCCGGCGGCGCGATCCGGATAACGCGGCTCACGAAGACGATGCCACCATGAATCAGCCGAAAATCAAAAGAGATCCTGAAGGCACGAGGCGCCGCATCTTGCTTGCGGCGGCGGAAGAGTTTGCAAATGGAGGACTGTTCGGCGCACGAGTCGATCAGATCGCTCGCCGCGCCGAAACCAATGAACGCATGCTCTATTACTACTTCGGTAGCAAGGAGCAGCTATTCACCGCGGTACTCGAGCACGCGTTCAGCGCACTCAACGAAGCGGAACGCACGCTCGAACTCAACGGAGTCGCGCCCGTCGAGGCGGTTACACGTCTCGCACATTTCGTGTGGGACTACTACCGCGATCATCCCGAGTTATTGCGACTCATCAACAACGAGAATCTGCATGAAGCACGCTATATGCAGAAGTCGACACGCATACGCGAAATGATCTCGCCGATCGTCGCCACGCTTGGCGGCATCCTCGAACGCGGGCAACGCGCGGGACTGTTTCGCACCAACATCGACCCACTGCGTTTTTACGTGACGCTTTCGGGCATGGGCTACTACATCGTGTCGAACCGCTTCACGCTCGAAGCGACGCTCGGGCGCGATTTCAGCAGCGCCGCCGAACGCAGCGAGGTGATTCAGATGAATACCGAACTGCTGCTCGCGTATCTGTTGAGAAAGTAACGGCCCGTGCTGCGGTGATCGCCGCCGCGGCAGAACATCAGTATCACGAATGAAGCGCGATAAAAAAGCCAACGGCCTCGAAGGAGACCGTTGGCTTTTCATATGCTATTGCAAGTTTAATGCTCAGGCTTCGACTTTTTCTTTCGCCGTTTTTGCAGTCTTGTTGTGCTCGAGAATGAAGTCGCGCAATTGCGGGTAAATGATCGTGCGCCAGCGGCGGCCCGAGAAAATGCCGTAGTGGCCGCATTTTTCCGCGGTGAAGTGACGCTTGTTCTTCGCCGCAATGCCGCTGCACAGGTCGTGGGCCGCGTACGTTTGGCCGTCGCCGGAAATATCGTCGAGCTCGCCTTCGATCGTAAACAGCGCGGTCGTCGTGATGTCCTGAGGCCGCACCGGTTCGCCGTTGACGACCCACGTGCCTTCGGCAAGACGGAATTCCTGGAACACGACGCGGATCGTGTCGAGGTAATAGTCGGCATCCATGTCGAGCACCGCGTTGTACTCGTCGTAGAAGCGGCGATGCGCTTCGGCGTCGTCCTCGTCGCCGCGCAGCAGGCTCTGGTAGAAATCCCAGTGCGATGCCGCGTGACGCTCCGGATTCATCGCGACGAAGCCCGTGTGCTGCAGGAAGCCCGGATAGACCTTGCGGCCCGTGCCCGGATAGTTCGGCGGTACCGTGAAGATCACGTTGTTCTCGAACCACTCGTATGAGTGCTGCGTGGCGAGCGAATTGACCGAGGTCGGGCTCTTTCGCGCGTCGATTGGGCCGCCCATCATCGTCATCGTGCGCGGCGTGTCCTCGCCGCGGCTCGCCATCAGCGAAATGGCGGCGAGCACCGGCACGGTCGGCTGGCACACCGAGATCACGTGCAGATTCTTCGCGCCGATATGGCGAATGAATTCCTGGATATACGCGATGTAGTCGTTCAGACCGAACCAGCCGGCCTCGAGCGGCACCATGCGCGCGTCGATCCAGTCGGTGATGTAGACCTTGTGGTCTTGCAGCAACGTGCGCACGGTGTCCCGCAGCAGCGTGGCGTGGTGTCCTGACAACGGTGCGCAGACCAGCACGACCGGCTCGTCTTTCAGTTGGCTGACAGCTTCGCTGTCGTCCGCGAAGCGCTTGAAGCGCATCAGACGGCAGAACGGCTTTTCGATGATCGTCTGCTCGACGATCGGAATGTTATGTCCGTCTTTAACAATCTGATGAATGTTGAACTCGGGCTTTTCGTAATCCTTGCCGAGCCGGTAAAGCAGTTCGTAGCCGGCGGACAGGCGTGTGGCGCCCGGCACATAGGCTAACGGACTGGCCGGATTCGCAAATGATTTCGATGCGGCCTGGGCCCAGGCGGTGAGGGGGCTCAACATCGCCCGGCTGAATTCGTGCAGTTGATAGAGCATGTTTGCTCCGTTTTAAGCGGTTCGCATTGGGCTTCGCAAACACGCGTGAAGCGTTGCGGCGGGCCATTGTGGTTGTGGGCACATTGTTGTTGGCCGACAGTCGGATCGATAATATCGAACAAAGCAATCTTGTGCAATGCAACAATTTTCGCATTCAGTGTACGCAAACTGTCACGGCGTCATGCTAGTGGCGATGCTGCCCCGCCGCTATAAGGGCTTGCCTGAACCTCAAGCTCTGTGGAGCGCATGCCGTTATGCGCGGGATGGCCGGTCGCCTGCGCCATTTCCTGCTCATGCTTCATCAGGTTCAGTCCGGTGTGCACGAGCGCCACGTGCGAGAACGCCTGCGGAAAATTGCCGACCAGACGTTTTTCGACCGGATCGTACTCCTCGGACAGCAGGCCCACGTCGTTGCACAGCGCGAGCAGCCGCTCGTACATCTCGATCGCTTCCCGCACGCGCCCCTGCAGCGCGAGGTTATCCACCATCCAGAACGAACACGCAAGAAAGGTGCCTTCTCCGGGCGGCAGGCCGTCATCGTATTCGGTCGTGCGGTAGCGCATCACGAAGCCGCCGTGCATCAGATCTCGCTCGATCGCCTCGACGGTGCCCTTGATGCGCGGGTCCTGCGGCGGCAGGAAGGCGACCAGCGGCATCAGCAGCACGCTCGCGTCGAGCTGGTCGCTGCCGTAGGACTGCGAGAACGCGTTCAGCTTCGGATTCCACGCCTTCTCGCAGACCTCGGCGTGGATCGTGTCGCGCGTCGCGCGCCATTCGTCGAGCGGGCCGTCGAGCTTGAACATTTCGGCCGAGCGGATCGCGCGATCGAACGCGACCCACGCCATCACCTTCGAGAACGTGAAATGCTCGCGGCCGCCGCGCGTCTCCCAGATGCCTTCGTCGGGTTCGCGCCAGATCGTGGTCAGATGCGCGAGCATCGCGCGCTGCACGCTCCACGCGGTGACGTCCGCCTGCAGGCCGCCCACGCGCGCGAGATGCAGCGCATTCATCACTTCGCCGTAGACGTCGAGCTGAAGCTGCCCGACCGCGTTGTTGCCGATGCGCACCGGTTTCGCGCCCTCGTAGCCGGGCAGCCAGTCGATTTCGAATTCGGGCAGGCGTCGCTCGCCGCCGATGCCGTACATGATCTGCAACTGGTCCGGCGCGCCCGCCATCACGCGGCCGAGCCAGCTGCGCCAGGCGCGCGCCTCGTCGTAGTAGCCGCCGCGCATCATCGCGAGCAGCGTGATGGTCGCGTCGCGCAGCCAGCAGTATCGATAGTCCCAGTTGCGCGTGCCGCCGAGCTTCTCCGGCAGCGACGTGGTAGGCGCCGCGACGATGCCGCCGGTCGGCTCGTAGGCGAGCGCGCGCAGTGTGATCAGCGAACGGCGGATCGGCTCGGCCCAGCGTCCTTCGACAGTCCCGCGCGCCGCCCATTCGAGCCAGTGGTTCTCGGTGCGCGCGAGTGACGTGTGCGGGTCGCGCGCGGGCGGAATGCGCAGATGCGACGCCGCATACGCGAGCGAGAACGGCACGCGCTCGCCCGCGGTCACCGTAAATTCCGCGACGGTCTTCATATCTTCGCCGTGCAGTTCGACCGGCGTGCGCAACACCGCGGTGTCGGGGCCGACGATCGCCTTGATGCCGCTGTCGTGCTTGAGCTTGTCGACCCATGGGATCGAGAAGCCGTAGTCGAAGCGCAGCACGAGTTCCATCTTCATGCGCACGGTGCCGCGCTTGCCGACGACGATGCGGATCAGCTCCGACCAGCCGTTGCCTGGCGGCATGAAATCGATCAGCGTGACGGCGCCGTCGGGCGTTTCGAAGTCGGTTTCGAGGATCAGCGTTTCACCGCGATAGCGCCGCGTAATGGTCGGCGCGCCGTGCTCCCCCCGGGTGGCGGGGGCGATCTGCCAGCGACCGTTGTCGGGCGTGCCGAGCAGCGCGGCGAAGCAGGCGCCCGAGTCGAAACGCGGCCAGCAGAGCCAGTCGACGGACCCCTCGCGGGAGATGAGCGCGGCGGTATGGCCGTCGCCGATGAGTGCGTAGTCTTCGAGGTGTGCAGGCATGGAAAGCGTGTCGAAAAACGAGTCGTTATTACGGATGGCGACAGCAGCCGCGCTTCGAGTGGGTGTTAATTACCGGACCACGATCGGCAGTGTTTGGTTCACCGCATAGTGCGGCAAAACGCGGGTTGGAAAATTGTCAAATCCATGCATAAAATCAGATTTCATGCCGATGTCCGGTGACCTGCCGGACTGCGAATCGGCCTTGCTCATGGCGCATGCAGACGCCGTTTCCGAGGACGAAAGCCATGCTGAACCCTTCGAAATCCGATTGCATCACGATTCTCTCGGCCGCCAGCCAGCTTGCCGGCGACTCCATGCTGCCACTCGATCATGACCGGCTCGGATTGAGCCGCAACGGCATGCTGGCTGCCGCGTCCTTCCTGGTCGAGCGGGCCTGCTTCCGGCGCTATCAGCAGAATGCCGATCATTATGCGGTCGGCGCGCTGTCGTTGCAGGGGCGCTTGCGCCTCGAACAACTGGCAAACGGTTGAGCGGCCGCACCGAGCGTTCGTAGCGCGGGCTGCTGCTCGCGTATCCGCATCTTCGCGCCACGTCACGTCGATTGTTCGCGTGGCGCGATGCCCGCTTTCCGCCTATGTCACCGCGTGACCCAGGCCGCGCTTTCATGCGTGCGAGTGCCGCTGGCACCGCGCGAACCCTCTTTTCTCGCAAATTGATCTCGAGACCGGGCGCAAATACCGCGCCCGGGTATCGCGTCGCCTGTCGCTTACAGATGCGACGAGCCCACGCCGAAGATTCCGATGATGCCGATGATGATCAGGTAAAGCGCGACGATGTAGTTCAACAGGCGCGGCATGATCAGGATCAGGATGCCGGCGATCAGCGAAACGAGCGGGCCCAGGCTGAGAGTGACGTTCATGGAGACTCCGTGGTTGACACGCGTGATGCGCGATTGAGAAAACTCTTGAAAAACCGCCCCGGCTTGCGGGAGCAAAGCCGCTGGCGCAGCCCGCGCGTCAGCGGTGGATTCACTGCATGATCCGACCTAACGCTCTTATACTGACTTCGACAACAACAACGCGGAACGACGCTCGATTCGCGGCGCGGCAGACCAGACACCGTTATAACCGCTCGTACCCCGGCTCATACGCGAGCCCGTACAGACAACCGATGTCGAGGAGGACTCATGCTTCACCGTCGCCGTGCCGCCGGGTGTGTCGCCGCGCGCCCAGTTCCGGCTTCTGCTTTTACTTCTGTTCTTGCCAGTGTTGCCGTACAGGGTTCCGGTCCGCGTGGCGCGGACCGCGTCGCCCGTTCGATGATAAAAGGTTTCCTGCTCATGGTTTCGATGCTTGCTTCGCACGCGTATGCGCAAGATTCTGGCCCGGTCCCCGCGGACGGCGTCTATACGATGCTGGTCGGCACTTACACCAGCGGCAAGAGCGAGGGCATCTACGTGTTTCGCTTCGACACGAAGACCGGCGCGGCGACCCAGGTGTCGGTCGCGCAGACGGTCAATCCATCGTTTCTGGTCGTGAGCCGTGACCGCCGCTTCGTCTATTCGGTCAACGAACTGCCCGGCGATAATGGCCCGGCCACGCAGCGCGGCAACATCAGCGCGTTCGGCTTCGATGCCGCGCGCGGCCAACTGACGTTTCTGAACAAGGTGTCGTCCGATGGCAATGACCCGTGCTATCTGAGCATCTCGCCGGACGGCAAGTATCTGCTGACCGCGAACTATTCGGTCGCGCCCGACCCGGGCGGCAGCTTCGCGGTGTTTCCGCTGCAGGCGAACGGCCAGGTGGGCGCCTCGGTGCAGACCGTGCATCACGAGGGCGGCGGGCCGGTGAAAGGGCGGCAGGATAACTCGCACGTGCATTCGACCGTGTTCTCGCCTGACGGCCACTATCTGTTCGCGCAGGATCTCGGCGCCGACAAGCTGTACTCGTACCGTTACGCGCCGCAGAGCAGCGCCGGCGCGGGCCCGTTCGTCGTGACGGACTGGGGCTACGCGCAGCAGAAAGCCGGCACGGGTCCACGCCATCTGATCTTCAGCGCCAACGGCAGGCACGCCTATCTGACGAGCGAACTCGCGGCGACCGTCAGCACGTTCGACTACCAGGACGGCAGACTGAAGCTCGTGCAGACGTTGCCATTGAGCGAGCCCGGCTTCAAGGGGCAGGTGGCCGCGGCGGCGATCCACATGTCGCCGGACGGACGCTTCGTGTATGCGTCCAATCGCGGCGACGCGAACGAGATCGTGATGTTCTCGGTCGATCCCGCCAATGGGCATCTGAAGCAGATCGGCCGGCAATCGAGCCTCGGCAAATCGCCGCGCGAGTTCACCATCGATCCGACCGGCAACTGGCTGATCGTCGGCAATCAGTTGAGCGACACGGTCTACGTGTTCAAGCGCGATCAGCAGACGGGGCTGCTCGATCCGAATCCGAAGCAGCATTTCGAGCTCGGCTCGCCGGTCGATTTCAAGCTGGTGTCGCCGTCATGACGCACGGCGCGCGCGGGTAAAGAAAAACGGACAGCTCACATCGTGAGGCTGTCCGCTTTTTTCGCCCGTGTCGTTGCCGACCCGGCCTGGCGATTCACCGGCCGCTCATTCCGCCGGCCCCGGCGCCAGCACTTCGCGGCTGCCGTTGATGCTCATCGCCGACACGAGCCCGGCCGTCTCCATCTGTTCGACGAGCCGCGCCGCGCGGTTATAGCCGATGCGCAATTGCCGCTGCACCGACGAGATCGACGCGCGCCGCGTGCGCACGACGAACGCGACCGCTTCGTCATACAGCGGATCGGCTTCCGCATCCGGCGCTTCGCCGAACAGGTCCTGGGCCGCGCCGCCATCGGTGGCCGGGCCGTCGAGAATGCCTTCTTCGTATTGCGGCTCGCCGAACTGCTTCAGATACTCGACGATCGCATGCACTTCCTCGTCGGCGACGAACGCGCCGTGCACGCGCTGCGGGTAGCCCGTGCCCGGCGGCAGGAACAGCATGTCACCCTGGCCGAGCAGCGACTCGGCGCCCATCTGGTCGAGAATCGTGCGCGAGTCGATCTTCGACGACACCTGGAACGCGACGCGGGTCGGAATGTTCGCCTTGATGAGACCGGTAATCACGTCGACGGACGGCCGCTGCGTCGCGAGGATCAGGTGGATGCCGGCCGCGCGCGCCTTCTGCGCGAGCCGCGCGATCAGTTCCTCGATCTTTTTGCCGGCGACCATCATCAGGTCGGCGAGCTCGTCGATGACGACGACGATCAGCGGCAGCGGCGCGAGCGGCTCGGGTGCATCGGGCGTGAGCGAGAACGGGTTGCCGAGCTTCTTGCCCTTCGCCTCGGTGTCGCGGATCTTCTGGTTGAAGCCCGCGAGATTGCGCACGCCGACCGCCGACATCAGCCGGTAGCGCTTCTCCATTTCGCCGACGCACCAGTTCAGCGCATTGGCCGCGAGCTTCATGTCGGTGACGACCGGCGCGAGCAGATGCGGAATCCCTTCGTAGACCGAAAGCTCGAGCATCTTCGGGTCGATCATGATCAGACGTACTTCCTCGGGCGTCGCCTTGAACAGCAGCGAGCAGATCATCGCGTTGATCGCGACCGACTTGCCCGAACCGGTCGTGCCCGCCACTAGCATGTGCGGCGCCTTCGCGAGATCGGCGACGACCGGATGGCCGGTGATGTCCTTGCCCATCGCAAGCGTCAGTTGCGAGTGCGAGTTCTGGTAGACGCTCGCTTCGAGGATTTCGGAGAGCCGGATCGTCTGCCGCTTCGCGTTTGGCAGTTCGAGGCCCATGCAGGTCTTGCCTGGAATCGTTTCGACCACGCGGATCGACGTGAGACCGAGACCGCGCGACAGGTCCTTCATCAGACCGACGATCTGGCTGCCGCGCACGCCGAGCGCCGGTTCGACTTCGAAGCGCGTGATGACCGGACCCGCCGATGCGCCGACTACCGTCACCGGCACCTTGAATTCCTGCAGGCGCTGCTCGATCAGCTGGCCGGTTTCGCGGAGCTTTTCGTCCGAGATCGGCTCGACGTCGGCGTCGGCGGGGGCGAGCAGATCGAGCGTCGGCAGTTCGACCATCGATGCAGCCGGCGCATGGAACTCGAAGCCGTTGACCGGCGCGTGGCCGCGCAGCGGCGCGCGGGCGGCGGGCTCGGTGGCGGGTTGGGTCAGCGGTTGCGGTGTGGGCGCGGAAGCAGGCGACGGAGTGGGTGACGGTTCGGCTGCCGGTGTGTTCGTGACATACGTCGCGTTTGCGTCGAGCGAAGGCTCGATGCTGGTCGCCGGCGCGGCAACGCCAGGGAAACGGACCACGTTCGAGACGACGGCTGGGGCGGTTGCCGGTGTAGCCAGGTTCGCCGCGCTCGTTGAAGTCGACGACGGCGAGGCGTTCGTGGGGTCGATCGCGGGCTCGGTCGCAGCGGGCAGGGCAGGGGCGAGCGACGTCGCATGCGTCGGCGGCGTTGCTGGCTCACCTGGCCGCGCGCCTTCGTTCGCGGTCGGGCCGAGTTTGCTCTCCCAAGGCACGAGCGTTTTGTCGATGACGATTTCGGCGACAGGGGCCGGCTCTTGCTTCGGTGTCGCGGTGTCGGCGGTCGCAGGTTCGACGGTTCGCGCGGATTCTTCCCCCTGCGATGACGGGACGCTGGGGTTTGTCGTCGTCCGGTCTTCGATCGCCGGTACGTCTTCGTGCGTAGCGTCGTCCTGCAAGCTGGCTGCAAAGCGCTGGAACGGCGTCGCCCTCGCCGCCTCGTGTTGCGGCGCGCTTGCAGCAGGTTCCGCGGCGGCAGGCTCAGCCGCAGCGGATGCCGACGGCTCGACAACCGCGGGCGTGCCGGTGACAGCGTCCGCGCACACGGGATCGGCCGGCGTCTCTGCGACAGACGCGGGCTCTGCAATCGCGGATTCGACAGCCACAGCCGCAGCCGCCACGCCGGCCACCGGCTCGATCGCAGGCGTCGTCAGCGGCGCGGCCGTGAGCGGCGGATGAATGACCGGCGGTTCGGTCGGCCATTGCGCAACCGCTTCGTTGGCGCTCTCGACCGACGTGTCGGACTCGACCACCTCATGCTCAGCCGGCAACTCCACAGGTGACGCTTCTTGCTGCGACTGCGCCGGCGACACCGTCTCGCCGTTTTCGACAGGCAGCACGTCCGGCAGCGCCGGCGGCACGTCGAACGTTGTCAACATACGTTCCACGTCGCCAATCTTTGCGCCATCGCCGCCACGGCTGCGCGCGAGGCTCACGCCGGCCATGTCGGTCCAGCGCGCGGTGTTTTCCGCGATGCTGCGCAGCGTTTCCTCGACGCTCGCCGGCGGCGCGACCGTCGACGCGTTCGCCATCGTTCGCGTGAAGTCCGGCGTAGGGCGGCGCACGGTCGACGGCAATGTGACACCGTTGGCGCGCTGAGCCGCCGGGAACGGCTGACGCGGAGTCGCGCCGCGATTGAGCGGCGCGCTGCCGTCTGCTGGACGTGGCAGCGGCGACGGACGGCTGCCGCGGCCCGCGGCATTCATGGATCCCGCCGTCATGCCGATCCCGGCGCCCGACGTGGCGGACCGGCCCGCCATGGCCTGTGCCGCTCGCGCCGACACGCCGGCCGCATTGGCGGCCGTCGCCGCCAATGCGGCGCTGGAGCCGAACGGCGCGGCCACGCGCTGTTCGCCGACCGAGCGCCGACCGGCCTGCGCAGCGCTATCATGAACCGACATGCCCGATGAAGCCGATGCACCCGGCGATCCCGCCGCGGTCGCCGCGCGCGGCTCCGTCGTGCGCAGCCAACCCGCCGGCGCGACCGGCTCGGTCGGCACGAATGGTGCCGTGGACCTGTCCGGAGCTTTGTCCACCGGTGGCGCCTGCGTTGCCATCGACGCTCCCGGACGCAGCGGCGCGCTCGACCCCGTGCGCAACACCGGCTCGATCTGCCTGGCCGGCCCACGCGCCGCGCCAGCGGCCGCATCGGCGCGCCACTTTGCGCCGGCGCCACGGGCGGCAGCCTCCTTGCTACCCGCGACGCCAGCCGCGGCACTGCCCGCAGCGGCGGCGCCCACGCCGCGCCCGCTCGCGGGCGGACGCCACACCGTCGGCCGCGCGTAGCGACCCTTGCTGTTGCGCGGCGCCATCGTGTTGGTAGCGGGCGAAACGTGCGACGGCGCGCCGTCGTCGACGGTGCGGTGGCGGCGCGCATCCTCGTCTCGCTTCGCGAGTCCGCGCGACAACCCGAGGCCGAACGCGCCGTCGGCCCAGGCGGCGACCTCGCTCCAGCGGAAGTCGATGAGCCAGGGCAGGCTGATCAGGAGCAGCGCGAGCGCCGCGAGCGGCGTGCCGATATGGCCGAGCAGACGCCCAAGCCCGGCGGCCAGCGCATGACCGAAACCATTGACGCCGGCAATGCCGATCAGCGAGCCCTCGAGCGTGCAACTCGCGATCAGCACGCAGACGAAGCCGAGCCACAGCCGGATCGTGCCGGGGCCGCGCAGACCCGCACCGCCCGGCAGCATCGACTTCACGAGGCGCCACAAAAGAGGAATGAACCAGACGGCCGACCCGCCGAACCAGCCGAAAACTACCGTGTGCATACCAGACATCTACGAATGACGGAGCGCGCGAGAAGCGCAATCCGTCGAGTTTAAACGGCGCAGCGCGCGGCTTCGAAGGCCGGCGCGAGTCCCGAACGCGGCGCAAACTCGCATCACTTGTCGCTGCGATCGAACATCAGCGTGTCGCCGTTCTCGAGGATCAGCTGCATCTGCTGTGGCGCGCGCATCTGCACGCCGGTGCGAGCGATGCGTTCGAGCGCTTCGAGGAACGGCTTTTCGATGTCGCCGCCCGGCGACACGCACGCCTTGCGCGTGCCGGCGAGGGTGCCGAAGCTGAGCTTGCCGTCCTTCAGCAGGTATGAACCCATGAAGCGGTTGCAGCCGGAAAAGCCGCTCGCATGGCGTCGGCCGCCTTCGGTCGACAACGTGAGCGTGAGCGGCTCCTGATCCTTCGACGGCACCGCGCGCGCCGTGCCGTCGGCGTTCTTCCACGAGCTCAGCACCCAGCTGCTGTCGTCGAGCAGTTGCACGGCGGCGGGATTGAATGGATCGGGCGGCGGCGCCGACGAATCCGGATGCTTCGGGATCGCGCAGGCCCCGAGCAGCGCGGCGATGCTCAACGCGGCGACGGCCGTGCGCAGGCACGGAGTGATGCGCGCAAGACGTCGCGGGCGGGAGCGGATGAGCATGGCGTCGTTCCTGTTCAAACTGGCGAAGGCGTAAGGGTAACGTACTAAGCTTGTCGTGCGCGAGCGATGCGCGCGGTGGCGCGGTCGCGGCTGCGAACGTCGACGAGGCGGCACGCTTGCGCCCGACCGCCACGGCCTCGCGAGCGGACTCAGAGCGCACCCTGAACGCACCCTGAGCGCCGCGCGGCAAGGGGGCCGCATGTTAACATCGCGGTCTATCCAATCCCACCCTCATCCCGACTTTTATCTGGAGTTCCCATGCAGATCGGCCAACGGATCGGCACCCCCCTTTCTGAATCCGCGACGCGCGTGATGCTGCTCGGCGCCGGCGAGCTCGGCAAGGAAGTGATCATCGCGCTGCAACGGCTGGGCGTCGAAGTGATCGCCGTCGACCGTTACCCGAACGCGCCGGGCCATCAGGTCGCGCATCGCGCGCACGTGATCGACATGACCGACCGCGCCGCGCTGCGCGCGCTGGTCCAGCAGGAGCGCCCGCATCTGATCGTCCCCGAAATCGAGGCGATCGCCACCGACGAGCTCGCCGCGATCGAAACCGAGGCGCTCGCCGAGGTGATCCCGACCGCCCGCGCCACCCAGCTGACGATGAACCGCGAAGGCATCCGCCGCCTCGCCGCCGAGGAGCTCGGCCTCGCGACCTCGCCGTACGCATTCGCCGATTCGCTCGACGAGCTGCGCGCGGGCATCGCGAAGGTTGGCTATCCGTGCGTCGTGAAGCCGGTGATGTCGTCGTCGGGCAAGGGGCAGTCCGTATTGCGCCGCGACGCCGACGTCGAACCCGCGTGGCAGTACGCGATGGCGGGCGGCCGCGTGAATTTCGGGCGCGTGATCGTCGAGGGTTTCATCGACTTCGAATATGAAATCACGCAGCTCACCGTGCGCGCGATCGACCCGGCTAGCGGCGCGGTCAGCACGTATTTCTGCGACCCGATCGGCCACGTGCAGGTCGCGGGCGACTATGTCGAATCGTGGCAGCCGCAGCCGATGAGCCCGCTCGCGCTCGAGCGTTCGCGCGAGATCGCGCACAAGGTCACGGCGGCGCTCGGCGGCCGCGGCCTCTTTGGCGTGGAACTTTTCGTGCGCGGCGACGACGTATGGTTTTCGGAAGTCAGCCCGCGTCCGCACGACACGGGGCTCGTCACGCTGTGCTCGCAGCGCTTCTCGGAGTTCGAACTGCATGCGCGCGCGATCCTCGGCTTGCCGGTCGACACGTCGCTGCGTGCGCCGGGTGCGTCGGCGGTGATCTACGGTGGACGCGACGAGACCGGCATCGCGTTCGAAGGCGTCGCGGCGGCACTCGCGGTGCCCAACTCGGACCTGCGCCTGTTCGGCAAGCCGGAGAGCTTCGTCAAACGCCGCATGGGCGTCGCGCTCGCGACCGGCGCGAACATCGACGAAGCGCGCTCGCGTGCGAAGCACGCCGCTGCGGCGGTTCGGCCGGTGTCGGCGAAGTAACGAGCAGGGGCAGGCGGCGACGCGCGGCGTGGGCCGCAATCGTTGCTGGCTTATCGCAGCAAAGAGATCGGAGTAGGGGATCGTATGGCGCTTGAATCGCGCAGCAATCCGTGGCGTGGCGCGCTTCGCCGGGTCGGCGCACTCGGCGTGGCGTTCGCGCTGTGTGCCGGGATCAGCGGCTGCGGGCTCGCGGCGGCGCCGTGCCGGATCGCTTCGGCGGGACTGAAGATAGTGCCGGTCGTCGGGCACGTCGCCGCCGCGCCGACCGATGCGTGTGCCGAGGTGATCGATCCTTGAAACGTCGTCGAACTGTCCGTGAATTGCCCACGAGCTTCCTGTAACCCGCCTGTGACCCGTCTGTGACCGGCGTGGCGGCCGGTATGCCTTCCCTGCCTGACCCCCCGCAACAATCGAGGTGTTCGATGAAGACATGGCGTGTTGCATTCCTCACCGCAGCATCGATGGTGGCCTCGCTGGCGGCATCTTCCGGCGGCGCCTCGGCCGCGCCGTTGCAGTTCAAGCACATCGAAGGCAAGAACCACCAGACGCGCAAATACACGTGCGCGACCGGCAAGATCCTGCAGGTTACCTACTGGAACGCGCAGAACGGCCAGAGCTTCGCCGTGCTGCCGGTGAAAGGCACCTCGATGCTGTTCGTCAACACGGTCTCGGCGTCCGGCGCGAAATACCAGGCCGGCAGCTATACGTGGTGGACCAAGGGACCGCGCGCCAATCTTTATGACCTGACGAGCGGCGAGAACGCGCCGCCGATTCTCTCCGACTGCGTAACGGTGATTCGCTGATTCATTGATCGGCGCGCACCTGCACGTCATGCGGCGGGTTCATCCTCTGCCGCCGCCTGCTTCCTCTCGCGCCCGGCTTCCTGCCCCTCGCGCGCATCGTTTCCATTCGAGTAGTAAGCTGTCCAGCATGGTGTTTGCCATGCCGTTTGCCATGCCGCGCGCGCGATGCGGTGTTTCGCGCGCAGCCGTCGTTGTCGTCTTCGATTGTCCGTCCCCCGAGTCATCAAGCGAGACCCTCAATGAAAGCATCGGACCTGTTCGTCAAATCGCTGGAAGCCGAAGGTGTCGAGTACGTGTTCGGCATCCCCGGTGAAGAAAATCTCGATCTGCTCGAGTCGCTGCGCCGCTCGAAAATCCGTCTGATCCTCACGCGCCACGAGCAGGCGGCCGGCTTCATGGCCGCCACCTACGGGCGGCTCACCGGCCGCACGGGAGTATGTCTGGCGACGCTCGGCCCCGGCGCGACCAACTTCGTGACTGCGGCCGCCTACGCGCAACTGGGCGGCATGCCGATGCTGATGGTCACCGGCCAGAAGCCGATCAAGTCGAGCAAGCAGGGGCACTTCCAGATCGTCGACGTGGTGCGGATGATGGAGCCGCTCACCAAGTACACGCGGCAGATCGTGTCGATCGGCAATATTCCGGCGGCGGTGCGCGAGGCGGTGCGCCGCGCCGAGGAGGAGCGCCCGGGCGCCGCGCACCTCGAATTGCCCGAGGACGTCGCGCACGAGGAGGGCGACGGCAAGCCGATTCCGAAGAGCTACAGCCGCCGTCCGGTCGCCGAGGAGAAGGCGGTCGCGCGCGCGGTCGAGGCGATCACCGCCGCGAAGCATCCGCTCCTGATGATCGGCGCGGGCGGCAACCGCAAGACCACGACGAAGATGCTGCGCGAGTTCGTCGATCAGATCGGCATTCCGTTCTTCACGACGCAGATGGGCAAGGGCGTGATCGACGAATCGCATCCGATGTGGCTCGGCAACGCGACGCTCTCCGACGGCGACTTCGTGCATCGCGCGATCGAGCACGCGGATTGCATCATCAACGTCGGTCACGACGTGATCGAAAAGCCGCCGTTTTTCATGCGCAGCGGCGAGGCGGGCGAGAAGACCGTGATCCACGTGAACTTCCTCGGCGCCGAAGTCGATCCGGTGTATTTCCCGCAGATCGAAGTGGTCGGCGACATCGCGAATGCGGTGTGGCAGCTGAAGGAGAGCCTGAAGACGCGTCAGGAGCATTGGGACTTCACGCGCTTCAAGGAGATCAAGGAGCACTTCGAGGCGCATCTGGTGAAGGGCCAGCACGACGACCGCTTCCCGATGTACCCGGTGCGGATCGTCAACGACGTGTACGAGACCACGCCGGTCGACGGCATCGTGTGTCTGGATAACGGCATGTACAAGATCTGGTTCGCGCGCTACTACCGCGCGCACGAGCCGAATTCGCTGCTGCTCGACAACGCGCTGGCGTCGATGGGCGCGGGGCTGCCGTCGGCGATCGCAAGCAAGATCGTGCATCCGGAGCGCAAAGTGATCGCCGTGTGCGGCGACGGCGGCTTCATGATGAACTCGCAGGAGCTCGAAACGGCGGTGCGCCTGAAGCTCGACCTGGTGATCCTGATCCTGCGCGACGACGCGTTCGGCATGATCCGCTGGAAGCAGGAGAACATGAACTTCCCGGACTACGGCATGACGCTTGCGAACCCGGATTTCGTCGCCTATGCGCAGAGCTATGGAGCTCAGGGGCATCGGGTCGAGGCCGCCGAACAGTTCGCGCCGCTGTTGCGCGAGTGCTTCGTGACGCCCGGCGTGCACGTGATCGACGTGCCGATCGACTATTCCGACAACGAGCGCGTCCTCAATCGCGAGATCAAGCGGCTGTCCGCGCGGCTTTGAGCCTCTGTGCATCGACGCTTTGATTCGATTCAAGGAGAACGCGACATGTTGCAGAAAACCTATCCGTACTACCTCGCGAATGAGCCGGTGGCCGCCAACACCGATCTCGAAGTCACCGACAAATTCAGTGGCGAAGTCGCCACCCGCGTCGCGATGGCCGACGCGGCCGCGATCGACAAGGCGATCGGCCTCGCGGTCGATGCGATGCCGGCGCTGCGCACCTACCCGCCGTTCAAGCGCCAGGCGGTGCTCGAACACTGCGTTAAGCGCTTTCGCGAGCGCTACGACGAGCTCGCGCTCGCGCTGTGCATCGAGGCGGGCAAGCCGATCAACGATTCGAAGGGCGAGGTCACTCGCCTGATCGATACGTTCAAAGTCGCCGCCGAGGAAAGCGTGCGAATCGACGGCGAGATCATCAATCTGGAGATTTCGCCGCGCGCGAACGGTTACCACGCGTACGTGAAGCGCGTGCCGATCGGGCCGTGCTCGTTCATCTCGCCGTTCAATTTTCCGTTGAACCTCACTGCGCACAAGGTCGCGCCGGCGATCGCGGCGGGCGTGCCGTTCGTGCTGAAGCCGGCGAGCCGCACGCCGGTCGGCGCGCTGATCATGGGCGAAATTCTTGCGGAAACCGATCTGCCGAAGGGCGCGTTTTCGATTTTGCCCGCGCACCGCGACGGCGCCGACCTGTTTACGACGGACGAGCGCTTCAAGCTGCTGTCGTTCACCGGGTCGCCGGCGGTCGGCTGGGAGCTGAAACGCAAAGCCGGCAAGAAGAAGGTGATTCTGGAACTGGGCGGCAACGCGGCGGCGATCGTCGACGGCGATCAGGGCGGCAAGCTCGACTACGTGGTCGAGCGGCTCGCGTTCGGCGCGTTCTATCAGTCGGGGCAGAGCTGCATCGGCGTGCAGCGGATTCTTGCGCACGCGAGCGTCTACGATGCGCTGCGCGAGAAGCTGATCGCGAAGACGAAGTCGCTGGTGATGGGCGATCCGAAGAACGAGAAGACCTTCGTCGGGCCGATGATCTCCGAATCGGAGGCGAAGCGGCTCGCCGGCTGGATGGACGGGGCGGTGCAGGCGGGCGCGCAGATCGTCGCGGGGGGCAAGGTCGACGGCGCGATGTTCGAGGCGACGCTGCTCGAAGGCGTGAAGCGCGACACCGATCTGTATCGCAAGGAGGCGTTCGGGCCGGTCGCGATCCTCGAGCGCTTCAACGATTTCGAGGCGGCGCTCGCGCAGGTCAACGACAGCGACTTCGGCCTGCAGGCCGGCGTGTTCACCGATTCGCTCGCGCATGCGCATCGCGCCTGGGATGCGCTCGAAGTGGGCGGCGTCGTGATCAACGACGTGCCGTCGTTCCGCGTCGACAACATGCCGTATGGCGGCGTCAAGGATTCGGGGCTGGGGCGCGAGGGCGTGCGCTATGCGATCGAGGATATGACCGAGCTGCGGCTGATGGTGATGCGCGAGACGTGGTGAGCGGTCGCTCTGACGCGGGCAGGGCGCGCGCGGGACGGCTGACGAACGCCGCGCGCCGCCCGCCCAGGCGCCCGGCTGTCATGCCACTGTCGTTTGTGCGCACTACGCTGCGACCGAAGCAACGGCCGCGAGCGGCCGGCCAGCCGGCCGTCGCGAGCGTTTTTGCTGAAGTGCTACAATACTGGGCTTTCGGCGGGTGTTTCCGCCAACCGGAGCCGGCCGCATTAACCGAACTCAGACGGGTCTCGCGCGGAACGACGTGGCTCCGCCTTCATCCTGATGCCCTCCGCGGCCCCGACCGCTGCCGCGCGCATCCGCGCCACGCGCCTTTTTAGCGAAAGCCACCATGTCCGACACAGCCGTCACGCCCAGCACTGAGACTTTTGATCAATTCGGCCTCGCGCCCGACATCCTGAAGGCCATCAAGGAATCGGGCTACACGTCGCCCACGCCGATCCAGGCGAAGGCGATCCCGGTCGTGCTGGCGGGCCGTGACGTGATGGGCGCCGCGCAGACCGGTACCGGCAAGACCGCGAGCTTCTCGCTGCCGATCATCCAGCGTCTGCTGCCGCAAGCCAATACGAGCGCGTCGCCGGCTCGCCATCCGGTGCGCGCGCTGATCCTCACGCCGACCCGCGAACTCGCCGACCAGGTGGCCGCGAACGTGCAGGCCTACGCGAAGCACACGGCGCTGCGCAGCGCGGTCGTGTTCGGCGGCGTCGATATGAATCCGCAGTCCGACCAACTGCGCCGCGGCGTCGAAATCCTGATCGCGACGCCGGGCCGTCTGCTCGATCACGTGCAGCAGAAAACCGCCAACCTGGGCCAGGTGCAGATGCTCGTGCTCGACGAAGCCGACCGCATGCTCGACATGGGCTTCCTGCCCGACCTGCAGCGCATCCTGAACCTGCTGCCGAAAGAGCGCCAAACGCTGCTCTTTTCCGCGACGTTCTCGGGCGAAATCAAGAAGCTCGCCGCAACCTATCTGCGCAACCCGCAGACCATCGAAGTCGCGCGCAGCAACTCGACCGCGACCAATGTCACGCAGGTCGTCTACGAAGTGGCCGAGGGCGACAAGACCGGCGCGGTCGTGCAACTGATCCGCGAGCGCGGCCTGAAGCAGGTGATCGTGTTCTGCAACAGCAAGATCGGCGCGAGCCGGCTCGCGCGCAGCCTCGAACGCGACGGCGTGGTCGCGACCGCGATTCACGGCGACCGCTCGCAAAGCGAGCGCATGCAGGCGCTCGACGCGTTCAAGCGCGGCGAGGTCGAGGCGCTGGTCGCGACCGATGTCGCCGCGCGCGGTCTCGATATCGCCGAACTGCCGGCGGTGATCAACTTCGACTTGCCGTTCAACGCCGAAGACTATGTGCACCGGATCGGCCGGACGGGCCGCGCGGGCGCATCGGGCGACGCGCTGTCGCTGTGCAGCCCGAACGAGCGCAAGCAACTGGCCGACATCGAGAAGCTGATCAAGCGTCCGCTCGACTTGCAGCGCCTGACCGTCGAGGCGCCGGTGCGCCATCATCACGATGATCGTTCGCTGCGCCGTGAGCGCAGTGAATCGCGCGACGAGCGCAGCCGCCGTCGCACGGGCGGGGCATCGGGTTCGTATGACCGTCCGCATCATCATCATCGCGCGCAACCGATCGACGATTTCTTCCTGAAGCCGTACGAGCCGTCGCCGGCATCGGTGCACAAGGTCGAGGAGACGGCCGCGCCGCAAAAGGCAGCGCCGAAGCGGCAACTGGCCGCGTTGCTCGGTGGCTTCGGAATGCCGAGGAAGACGCCTTCGTCGTCGTAAGACGGGCTGTCGGGTTCGGAGCTCGGGGTGCAACGCCCCGAGCGTAAAGCGGTGGAGCCGCGCGTTCCGATGCTTCGGAAAGCGCAGCAGACTCCACGCATGCGCATCATCTGGATGCGCGAATGTTCATCCGTTTTGCCCAGGCCGCGGTCGCGGCGCTGTAGAACTGCTCGAGCGTCGCGGGCGGCTCGCTTCCCAGTTCGAGTCCCAGATGCCGTGCCGCCGCGCCTAATGCTTCGAGCGGCTTGTCGCTATCGAGCGCGGTCGCGCCGGTCTGTTTGCTCAGCTTCTCGCCGTGCTCGTTCGTGACGACCGGCACGTGCAGATATTCGGGCGTCGCCACGCCCAGACAACGTTGCAGATAAATCTGCCGCGCCGTCGAATCCATCAGATCCGCGCCGCGCACGATGTGCGTAATGCCCGCGTCCGCATCGTCCACCACGACCGCCAGCTGATACGCCCATTGATCGTCCGCGCGGCGCAGCACGAAATCGCCGACCTCGGTCGCGAGGTTTTGCGTCTGCGGACCCTGCCAGCGGTCGTCGAACGTGATCACGGCCGAGTCGCCGTCGGGCACACGCAGGCGCCACGCGCGCGCGGGCTTGCCGTGCAGACCGGTGCGGCAGGTGCCGGGGTAGGCGAGCGTGGTGTTGCGCGCGTGCGCGTGCAATAGCGAATCGGCGATTTCCTTGCGCGTGCAGCCGCACGGATAGACGAGACCGGTCGATTTCAACCGCTCCAGCGCCTGCTGATAGTGCGCGATGCGCTGGCTTTGCCAGAGCGGCGTTTCGTCGGCGCGCATGCCGAAGCGTTCGAGAGTGGCGAGGATGTCCTCGGCGGCACCGGGCACCGTGCGCGGTCCGTCGATATCTTCGACGCGCACGAGCCACGCGCCGCGCTGCGCGCGCGCGTCGAGCCAGCTCGCGAGCGCGCTGACCAGCGAACCGAAATGCAGCGGGCCGGTTGGCGACGGTGCGAAGCGTCCGCGATAGGTCATGGTGTGGGGAGGTCAGGCGAGGCGCCCGCGCCGCGAGGCACCCCGGCTGTCATTACGCGGCGCACGCGGCCTTGCTGTCCGGATGGCACGCCGGACAGGTCTTGCCCGCGACGTACATCGGCGATTGCTGTTGCTCGGGCGTGACCACCGCGCGGCAGCCGAAGCATTGCGCGGTCGCGGTCGGTTCGAGTTGCGGATTCAGTGCGGTGCGATAGTCGAACACGAAGCAGTCGCCGTGATAATGCGCGCCGCCCACTTCCTCGAAGTATTTGAGGATGCCGCCTTCGAGCTGGTACACGTTCTCGATGCCGACTTCTTTCATATGGATCGCGGCCTTCTCGCAGCGGATGCCGCCCGTGCAGAACGACACCACCGTCTTGCCTTCGAGATCGGTGCGGTTGTTCTCGATCACCTCGGGGAATTCGCTGAACTTCGTGATGCGATAGTCGAGCGCGTTGTCGAACGTGCCGACGTCGACTTCGAACGCGTTGCGCGTGTCGAGCATCACGACCGGACGGCCTTCGTCGTCGTGACCGCGGTCGAGCCAGGTCTTCAGCGTGGGCGCGTCGACGAACGGTGCGCGGCCGAGCTCGGGGCGGATCGCCGGCTTTTTCATCGTGATGATTTCGCGCTTGAGCTTGACCAGCATGCGCGTGAACGGCTGCTTGTCCGACAGGCTTTCCTTGAACTGCAGATTCGCGAACTTGCCTTCGAACAGCGCGTCGTGGCGGATGTAGTCGATGAACGCGTCGGTGTTCTCGCGCGTGCCGGCGATGAACAGGTTGATGCCTTCCGGCGCGAGCAGGATAGTGCCGCGCAGGCCGAGCGCATTGCAGCGTTCGGTGACGAATGGGCGCCAGGCGGCGGTGTCTTCGATGGTCGCGAATTGATACGCGGCGAGATTGACGATACTCATGTGTGTTCTGCGGTAAAGATGGCCGGCGTGGCGAAGGGCGGCGGGCCGTGCCGCCGCTGTTGCGCCCCCGTATAAGACCCGGGGTTTGGCGCGCGGTTTCGCGCGCGTTTGCCGTGCGCGTTTGCCGTGCATTTGCCAGTTGAATGGCCAGGCCGAAACAGGCGAAACCTCTATTATCCCTCAACCGGGGATTTTCCCCGGCCTGGCCGAATGGCTAACGGGTTGCGCTAGCGCAAACAACCCTCTCGCCGACCTCGTCCTGGCCGGATGGCCAACGCGCCGTTTAGAACTGAAATCTGCGGAAGGGTGGGGTTACAATGTCGCCCATGTCAGATCCCCGCTTCGTCCATCTCCGCGTTCACTCCGAATTCTCGATTGCCGACGGCATCGTGCGTCTCGACGACATCGTCGCGGCGGCGGCCAAAGACGGTCAGGGCGCGCTTGCGCTCACCGACCTCGGCAACGCGTTCGGCCTCGTCCGTTTCTACAAGGAAGCGCGTGGCAAAGGAGTCAAACCCATTGCCGGCTGCGACGTCTGGATCACCAATCCGGACGACCGCGACAAGCCTTCCCGTCTGCTGCTGCTGGTCAAGGACCGCCGCGGTTACCTCAACCTTTGCGAATTGCTCAGCAAGGCCTCGCTGACGAACCAGTATCGCGGCCGTGCGGAAATCGAAGCCGGCTGGCTCGAAACCGGTTTGGGCGAAGGGCTGCTCGCGCTGTCGGGCGCGCAGCAGGGCGACATCGGTCTTGCGTTGGCGGCGGGCAATGAAGAGGCGGCGAAGCGCAATGCACGGCATTGGGCGAAGGTGTTTCCGGGCGGCTTTTATATCGAGCTGCAGCGCTACGGTCAGCCTGGCGGCGAGCAGTACGTGCAGCAGGCGGTCGCGCTCGCGGCATCGCTGAAACTGCCGGTCGTCGCGACGCACCCGATGCAGTTCATGACGCCGGACGACTTCACCGCGCACGAAGCGCGCGTGTGTATTTCCGAAGGCGATATTCTCGCGAATCCGCGTCGCCAGAAGCGCTTCACGTCCGAGCAGTATTTCCGCACGCAACAGGAAATGGCCACGCTGTTCGCGGACATTCCTTCGGCGCTCGCGAACACGGTGCAGATCGCCAAGCGCTGCAATCTGACGCTCGAACTCGGCAAGCCGAAGCTGCCGCTCTTTCCGACGCCCGACGGCATGTCGCTCGACGACTACCTGGTGCAGCTGTCGAAAGAGGGCCTCGAAAAGCGGCTCGAACAGCTGTATCCGGACGAGGCCGAGCGCGACGCGCAACGCCCGACCTACTACCAGCGCCTCGAATTCGAGTGCGGCACGATCATCAAGATGGGCTTTCCGGGCTACTTCCTGATCGTTGCGGACTTCATCAACTGGGCAAAGAACAACGGCGTGCCGGTCGGTCCTGGCCGCGGTTCGGGCGCGGGTTCGCTGGTCGCCTATGCGCTCGGCGTGACCGATCTCGATCCGCTGCGCTACAACCTGCTGTTCGAACGTTTCCTGAATCCGGAGCGGGTGTCGATGCCCGACTTCGATATCGACTTCTGCCAGCACGGCCGTGATCGCGTGATCCAGTACGTGAAGGAAAAGTACGGCGCGAACGCGGTGTCGCAGATCGCGACGTTCGGCACGATGGCGGCCAAGGCGGCGGTGCGAGACATCGGCCGCGTGCTCGATCTCGGCTACATGTTCACGGACGGCGTCGCGAAGCTGATCCCGTTCAAGCCGGGCAAGCACGTGACCATCGCCGACGCGATGAAGGAAGAGCCGCTATTGCAGGAGCGCTTCGACAACGAAGACGAAGTGCACCAGCTGCTCGAACTCGCGCAGCGCGTAGAGGGCTTGACGCGTAACGTCGGTATGCACGCGGGCGGCGTGCTGATCGCGCCCGGCAAGCTGACCGATTTCTGCCCCCTCTATACGCAGGGCGACGACAGCGGCGTCGTCAGCCAGTACGACAAGGACGACGTCGAGGCGGTCGGCCTCGTGAAGTTCGACTTTCTGGGCCTGACCACGCTGACCATTCTGGATTGGGCCGAGCGCTACATCCGCCGCCTCGATCCGTCGAAGCAGGACTGGTCGCTCGGCCAGGTGCCGCTCGACGACCCCGCGTCGTTCTCGATTCTGAAGAAAGCGAACACGGTCGCCGTGTTCCAGCTGGAAAGCCGCGGCATGCAGGGCATGCTGAAGGACGCGCAGCCCGATCGCTTCGAGGACATCATCGCGCTCGTCGCGTTGTACCGCCCGGGTCCGATGGACCTGATCCCGAGCTTCTGCGCACGTAAGCACGGCCGCGAGGTGGTGGAATATCCGGACCCGCGCGTCGAACCTGTTCTGAAAGAGACCTACGGCATCATGGTCTACCAGGAGCAGGTGATGCAGATGGCGCAGATCATCGGCGGTTACTCGCTGGGCGGCGCCGACCTGCTGCGTCGCGCGATGGGTAAGAAAAAGCCCGAGGAGATGGCCCAGCACCGCGAGATTTTCGCGGAAGGCGCGGCCAGGAACGGCCTCACGCGCGAGAAGTCCGACGAAATCTTCGACCTGATGGAGAAGTTCGCGGGCTACGGCTTCAACAAGTCGCACGCGGCTGCGTATGCGCTGCTCGCCTACTACACCGCGTGGCTGAAGGCGCACCATCCGGCCGAATTCATGGCGGCCAACATGTCGCTCGCGATGGACGACACGGACAAGGTCAAGATCCTGTTCGAAGACTGCCTCGCGAACAAGATGGCCGTGCTGCCGCCGGACGTGAACCTGTCGGCGTATCGCTTCGAGCCGGTCGCCGAGGCCGACGGCAAGCGCTCGCGCACGATCCGTTATGGTCTCGGCGCAATCAAGGGCAGCGGCCAGAACGCGATCGAAGAAATCCTGCGCGCGCGCGAGGACGGCCGCTTCATCGACATCTTCGATTTCTGCAATCGCGTCGACCGGCGCATCGTCAATCGACGCACGATCGAAGCGCTGATTCGCGCCGGCGCGTTCGATACGCTGCATGCGAACCGCGCGCAGCTGATCGCATCGGTGTCGCTCGCGATGGAAGCGGCCGAGCAGGCGGCGGCCAATGCGCTGCAGGCGGGTCTGTTCGACATGGGCGACGCGCCGTCGCAAGGCCACGAACTCGTCGACGAACCGGAGTGGCCGGAAAAGCGCAAGCTGCAGGAAGAAAAGGCCGCGCTCGGTTTCTACCTGTCGGGCCATCTGTTCGATGCATACAAGGACGAAGTGCGCCGGTTCGTGCGCCAGAAGATCGGCGAGCTGAAGGAAGGGCGCGACAAGCTCGTTGCGGGCGTGATCGTATCGCTGCGCACGCAGATGACCCAGCGCGGCAAGATGCTGATCGCGCTGCTCGACGACGGCACCGGTCAGTGCGAAGTGACAGTCTTCAACGAGGTCTTCGAAGAACACAAGCAGCTGTTCAAGGAAGACGAACTGCTGGTCGTGCAGGGCCAGGCGCGTAACGACGCGTTCACGGGCGGCATCCGCTTCACCGTCGAAACGGTGATGGATCTCGGCCGCGCGCGCTGCCGCTACGCGGACTCGCTGAAGGTGCAGATGAACGGCAACGCTGACGCGCAGGCATTGCGCCGGGTGCTCGAAGCGCACACCGCCGGCAAGGAAGAGCCGGCCGGGGCAGCCGCGTCGGCGGCCGCCACTCGTGGCAACGGCGGTGGCAACGGCGGTGGCAACGGCGGCGGCCGTGGCGGCTTCGGCGGCGATGGCGGTCGTCAGCGTCAGGCGGTGCAGATTCCGAATGGACTCGCGGTGCAGGTGGTTTATCGCAGCGAGCATGCGCAAGGCGAAATGCGTCTGGGCGACGCGTGGCGCGTGAAGCCGACCGACGAACTGCTCGCCGCGCTGCGCGGCGAGTTTGCGGGAAGCTCGATCGAGATCGTGTATTGAGCGAGGTAGGCGGTGTGGATCGGCCGGTGCCGCGTGTACCGGCTAATCTGAGCTCAGCTTATCGCCCGCCCGTTTTTTCCAGCCGCGCCAGCTTCAGAAACCGGTAGTACACCGTCTCCGCATTGAACAGCGCGATCATCAGCCCGGCGCGGCCATCCAGAAAACCGCGCCGCAGCAGATAAGTCCGTACGAACGCCCACAGGCCGCGCCCGATCGCAAGGCGAATGCTGCCTTTCTGCCCGGCCTCGTAACGCTGCCGTGCGCCGGCCGTTGAATACGCGTCGAGCTTGCGCAGCACGCCCTCGAAGTCCTCGTACGAGTAGTGCATCAGCTTGCCGGTCAGGCGTTGCGCGGGCGTATCGAACACGAGGCGCTCGTGCACGAGATCGTCGGAGAAACGCGCGGTGCCGCGTTTGAAAAGGCGCGGAATCCAGTCCGGATACCAGCCGCTGTGATGAACCCATTGGCCGCAGAAGCTCGACAGACGGTCCACCGCGTAGACGTCGGCGGCGGGCGCGGCGAGCGCCGCGCGAATCGATGCGGCAAGTTCCGGCGTGACGATTTCGTCGGCGTCGAGCGACAGGACCCAGCTGGTGGTCAGTGCATCGACCGCACGGTTCTTTTGCGGGCCGAAGCCCGGCCAGTCCGTTTGCTCGATGACACGCGCGCCGTGCGCGCGGGCGATGTCGGCGGTGCCGTCGGTGCTGCCGCCGTCGATCACGACGATCTGATCGGCGAAGGCCACGGCCTGCAGGCATTCGGCGAGCCGCGCCGCCGCGTTCCGGGTGATGATGGCAACGCCAAGAGTGGTTTCTTGCATACCTGAGTTGCGTGGAGGACGAAGTGACGGAGCGGGGCCCCGCGACCCGGCAATCGAGCAGCGAGTATACACATCCCATCCGGCCCTGCACCACAGCGCGTATCGGCCAAGGTGTTGCGCGCATGCCGTCGCGCGCCGAGCGCCGGCCGTCATCTGCAACCGATTACAATGCTCTTTTTTGATATTCCACGCGGCCACCCAACCCTGCGCCGCGTGCTCGCCGTTCCGCATTTCCAGAGGATTCCTTGAGCGCGAAGCCAACGTTAAGCAAACCCATGGGTTCAGGCGATGCGTCGTCGCCGGCCGTCGTCCTGCGGCGCCTGTGGCCATTCATCAAGCCGCTGCTGTGGGTCGTGCTCGGCGCGATCGTCGCGATGGCAGTGAGCGCCGGCACCGACGCCGCCATTCCCGCGCTGCTCAAGCCACTGCTCGACAAGGGCTTCGGCTCGCACGCGGTCGACAAGACCAAGTGGCTCGTGCCGATCGCGGTGATCGGCCTCGCGCTGATTCGCGGCGTGTCGCAGTATGCGTCCGGCTATCTGCTCGCGTACGTGTCGAACAAGATCCTGCTCGAGCTGCGTCTGAAGATGTTCGACCGCATGATCCACACGAGCGTCGCGTTCTTCCAGCGCGAAACCGCGAGCACGGTGATCAACGCGATCGTCTTCGAGGTCAACCAGATTCTGAACGTGCTGCTGAGCGTGATGGTCACGCTCGTGCGCGACTCGCTGACGGTGATCTTCCTGCTCGGCTATCTGTTCTATCTGAACTGGCGCCTGACGTTGATCGTCGCGGTGCTGCTGCCGGGCATCGGCTGGCTGGTCGGCAAGATCAATCGCCGGCTGCGGCGCCTGAACCGCGAGCATCAGCTGCTCACCAACGAGCTGTCGTACATCGTCGAGGAGACGGTGGGCGGCTACAAGGTCGTCAAGGTGCATAACGGCGAGCAGTACGAGATGGACCGCTTCAACTCGATGAGCCGGCGCCTGCGCGGCTACGCGATGCGCATGACGGTGTCCGGCGGCCTCGCGCAGCCGTTGACGCAGTTCCTCGCGTCGATCGCGCTCGCGGTCGTGATCACGATCGCGGTGGTGCAGTCGTCATCGGACCAGACGACGGTCGGCGGCTTCGTCGCGTTCGTCACGTCGATGCTGCTCATCATCTCGCCGCTCAAGCATCTGATGGACGTGAACCAGCCGTTGCAGCGTGGTATGACCGCGGCCGAGCTGATCTTCGGTCTGATCGACGAGCCCGCCGAGCCGAAGGGCGGCGGTAGGCCCCTTGCTCGCGCGCGCGGCGAGGTCGAGTTCCGCGACGTGTCGTTCAACTACGGCACCAGCTCCACGCACAACCGTCACACGCTCGACCAGGTGTCGTTCAAGGTCGCCCCGGGCGAGATGGTCGCGCTTGCGGGTCCGTCGGGCAGCGGCAAGACCACACTCGTGAACCTGCTGCCGCGCTTCTTCGATCCGACCGGCGGCGCGATCCTGGTCGACGGCGTCGCGCTGCCCGAGTACGACCTGCACGCGCTGCGCAGCCAGATCGCGATGGTGAGCCAGGACGTCGTGCTGTTCAACGACACGATCGCGCACAACGTCGCGTACGGTCAGGAGGTCGATGCGGAGAAGGTCAAGGCGGCGTTGCGTGCGGCGAACCTGTGGGACACCGTGCAGGCGATGCCGCAGGGCATCGAGACGCTCGTCGGCGACAACGGCATGATGCTGTCGGGCGGCCAGCGCCAGCGTCTCGCGATCGCGCGCGCGATCTACAAGGACGCGCCGATTCTGATTCTCGACGAAGCGACGTCGGCGCTCGATTCAGAGTCCGAGCGCCACGTGCAGGCGGCGCTCGAAACGCTGATGAAGGGCCGCACGACGCTCGTGATCGCGCACCGGCTGTCGACCATCGAGCGCGCCGACCGCATCCTCGTGATGGAGGCGGGCCGGATCGTCGAGCGTGGCAGCCATCGCGAGCTGCTCGAGCACGACGGCCTGTACGCGCATCTGCATCGGATCCAGTTCCAGCAAAGCCCGGTTTGATCCGGCACATTGCGGCCCCAACCGCTAATCGCCTATCCGGCCCATTATCTGGGCCGGTGTTGCGTTTAAGTCTCAATTGGTTGCGCATTTTCGGCGCTCATCGCATGCTGGCGGGCAATCACGGTCCGCCTGGCGGAAATCGACTGCCTATGTTTGACGACGATCCGAGCAAGCCGCTCGTCTCCATCGCGCTCGCGACGTACAACGGCCGCACTTATCTGCCCGAGCTGCTGGCTTCGCTCGAAGCGCAGAGCTGGCCGCATCTCGAAGTCGTGGTATCCGACGACGCATCCTGCGACGGCACCCGCGAACTGCTCGCGTCGTATACGGGACGCGTGCCGGTGCGGCTCGTCGGCGATGGCACACGGGCGGGCATCGTCGGCAATTTCGAGCGCGCGCTCGCCGGCTGCCGCGGCGAC
This sequence comes from Paraburkholderia youngii, assembly GCF_013366925.1. Classification (NCBI taxonomy): domain Bacteria; kingdom Pseudomonadati; phylum Pseudomonadota; class Betaproteobacteria; order Burkholderiales; family Burkholderiaceae; genus Paraburkholderia; species Paraburkholderia youngii. Next base: position 5,436,616 of record NZ_JAALDK010000001.1, on the reverse strand, counting down.
TACATCGCGCTTGCCGACCAGGACGACGTCTGGGCGCCCGAGAAAGTCGCCGATCTGATGCGGGAGGTGCGGCGCGCGGAAAGCGCGGGCGACGGCGCCGCCACGCCGGCGCTCGCGTTCTGCGACATCGAGCTCGTCGACTCGACGCTGTGCCGTCTGTCGCGCTCGCTGTTCGATATCACCGCGAAGTCGCGCTGCGCGACGCGCTTGCGCGATTTTCTGCTGAGCAACCATGTGCCCGGCTGCGCGATGCTCGTCAACCGCGCGGCGCTCGATCGCGCACTGCCGTTCCCGCCCGGCATCGTGATGCACGACTGGTGGCTCGCGATGGTGGTTGCGTCGTTCGGCGAGATTCGCCACGTCGCGGCGCCGCATCTGAAGTATCGGCAGCATGACGGCAACGCGGTCGGCGCGAGCGCGACCAACGAGCGCGCGGTGCGTGACGAATGCGGCGCCGAGGCGGCACGGCGGCGCGGCGCGAGCCGGCGGCGGCAGATCGAAGCCATCGCGGATCAGGTGCGGGTGTTCACGCGCCGCTTCGGCGCCGAGCTGCCCGTCGATGCGCGTCACGACATGTACGCGTTTTCGCGCGGTGTCGCGAGCTGGCGCGGCGCGTTCGAGTTCGTGATGATCAGTCACACCGGCGAGACCTTCGTGCGCTCGGTGAAGATGCTGCGGCGCTTGCGCGCGAGTGTGCTGAGCTTCGGCGTCGAACTGCGAAGGCCGGGTCTCGCGCGACGCTTGCGGCAGCGGCGGGGCGCGTCGCGCTGAGTTTCGTGAGCCGCGCCGCATCGAGCCGCAAAGCGCGGTCAGACCTTACTGTCGTCTTCAGGCCTTTCCGCCCCGCACGAGCCGCTTGAGCCAGATGCCCGGTGCATAGACCACCGGGCAACTCGCATACAGAAACATCCGAATCCGCAGCCCGAGCTTCACGCCGGCGCTGCGCGTCACGAGACCAATGCGTTCGCCAAGACTGCCCGCTTCGAACATCGCATGGATGAACTGCTCGCGCGCGAGCTTCGGCGCCATCGCCGCGCGCATGCGTTCGCCGACGCCGGCGATCTGAGCATCGCGCTGCAGCTGCGCAAGTTCCGCGAGTCCGTAGCGATTGCTCTGCCGCATCCGCGCGATCAGCTCGTCGACCGACTGGTAGCGACGCTTGCGCGAGAGTCCGCCGCGCCGGTAGCGCACCAGCGGCTCGCGCAGACTGATCGCGCCGCCCGATAGGATCGCGCGCAGCACCATGATCTGATCCTCGGCCGCGGCGCCCGGCAGCATCGGCCCGAAGCGCTCGATCAGGCGTCGCGACCACGTATGCGCGGCGCCGATCAGCCACGGACGCTCGACGAGCCAGTCGTCGAAGCTGCGATAGCGGTCGAGCTCGGTCGGGCTCACGCGCTCGTGCACGTGACCCGTTTCGTCCATGTCGGCGAGATCGGTCGCGATCAGGTCGGGGCGGCGCCCATGCGCGAGCCAGCAGTCGACGACGCGCTCGCAGCGCTCGGGCGCCGACATGTCGTCGCCGGCTGCGACGAACAGCAACTCGCCCTGCGCCAACTGCGCGAGTTGCGACAGGTGCGCGCTGATGCCCTGGTTCACCAGATTGCGCCGCGCGATCACGCGATGCGGCCCGCTGTAGCCGGCGAGCGCCGCTTCGATCGCGGCGTAGGTCGCGTCGCGGGACGCGTCGTCGGAGACGATGATTTCGAGCGGCTCGTAGGTTTGCGCGAGCGCGCTGCGCACGGCGTCGCCGATCTGCTCTGCCTGGTTGTAGGCGATCACGAGCATCGAGACGAGGGGGCGGGCGGTGTCTGCGGTTGCAGGGGGTGCGAGGTGCGCCAGGCTATCGGTCATGGAGTCGGGGAGAAAGCGATTGGCCTAGATTCTAGCCGCTGACGGCCGCGCCGCGCGACGCGCACGGCAAACCCGAGCCCCCGCGAGCTGAACCCGGCGAAATCCATCCTTTACAATTGCCGCTGCCCCGAAACTGCGCACCCGCGGACTCGTCCGCGCGTGCGCCTCACCGAGACCGATCCTTGTCAGAGCCGACCCTCGACCCGAACCAGCGGCCCCTCACCGACATCGCGCTGACCGCCCAGGCGCTGAAGAACAGCGGCGGCGCCGAGCGCTACACGCGCGACGTGATCGCCGGCCTGCATCGGCTCGGTCTGCGCCCGACGCTGTTCGCGCGCGAGATCGACGAGGCGCTTCCCGAGGCCGCGTGGATCGATGCCCAGCCGCTCAACGTGCGCTGGGCGCCGCGCAAGCTGCGCAACCTCGCGTTCGACTGGCGTCTGAAGCAGCGTTTGAAGCGGCATCGTCCGGCGTGCGTGTTCTCGATCAATCACTCGACGCATGCCGACGTCGCATTGTGCGGCGGAACGCATCCGGGTTCGCTCGAAGCCGCGGGCCGCACCGCGCGCCGCAGCGACGAATGGCAAATCGAGCTCGAGCGGCGCGTCTACACGCGGGCGCGCGCGATCGTCGCGCATTCGCAATTGATGAGCCGCGAGTTGCAGCGTTTCTATCACGTGCCGGCAGCGCGCATCGACGTGCTTTATCCGCCCGTCGACACCGCCCGCTTCAAGCCGCTCGACGCCGCCGCGCGCGCGGCCGTGCGCCGCCAGCTCGGCGTGCCCGACGATCGCGTGATGTTCGTGTTCTCGTCGACGAGTCACGAGCGCAAGGGCTATCCGTTGCTCGAAGCGTTTTTCTCGGGCACGACGCTGCCGGTCTGTCTCGTCGTCGCGGGCCGCCCGGTGCCCAAAACTGGCGACACAATTCGTTACGCGGGTTACAGCAAAGAGATCGAAAAGCTGTTCGCGGCCGCCGATTTCACGGTCGTCGCGTCGGCGTACGAGCCGTTCGGGCTCGTCGGTGTCGAGTCGGTGATGTGCGGCACGCCGCTCGTGATCGCCGACAACGTCGGCTCGGCGGAGACCGTGACCGGCGCCGCGAAGATCGAGTTTTCGCGGCAGTCCGAGGGCAGTTTCGAGCGTGCGATCGGGCAGGCGGTCGAACGCGTGAAGAGCGGCGCCGCGCGCATCGCGGCGCCGCGCGACAGCCTCGTGTACGACCCGAGCGTCGACGCGCACGTCGCGGCGCTTTACGAGGTGTTCACGCGAGGATGAGGGCGGCGCTCCGCGCTCGGGCAGCCGCTTCTCGTCGAATCGGAATCAATCGCGCGGCTGCGTCTCGCGCACGAGCGCGGCTGGCGTCGGCGCGGCCGGCGCTTCGCTGCGCAGCTCGCGCTTGCGTGCATCGATCATCGCCAGCAGTGTCGCTACCAGCAGCGCGAGCAGTACCGTCACCATGACCGGCACCAGCACGTCGATCGTGAGGCCGAAGATTACCGTGCTCGACGCGACCGCCAGACCGGAATACGACGCGGCGCGAATCGCCGGGTCGCTCGCATGCCGGTGCCGCCAGAAATACACCGTCATGCCGTAGTAGAACAGCAGCAGGCAGATCACGCCGACCGCGCCCATCTCGGCCAGGGTCGAGAAGAAGTCGCTATGCGCGCGTTCGTTGACGATCTCGGCCTTCACCTCGCCGCGCTTGGCCATCGCGCCGAGCTCGTTGACCAGATGGCCCTTGCCGACGCCCCACAGCGGATGCCGCTCGACGATCATCCGCGATGCGTTCCACAGTTGCAGGCGCAGACCGGTGGCCGTGAAGTCTTCGCCCTTGTGCATCATCGATACATCGTTCGGCACTTCGGCGAAGCGCTTCTGGACCCGTTCGGTCGACAACAGCCCCCCCGCGCCGATCACGATCACGAGCGTCGCGACCAGCAGGCGCTTTTTCCGCGTGAACCAGTGGTACTGCATGCCTAGCAGCACGACGAACACCGGCACCGCGAGCCAGCCGCCGCGCGAGCCCGACAGAAACGACGCATAGCCGCCCGACACCAGCGCGAGCACGCGCGGCACGAGCACGCGCCAGTCGCGCGGATTGTCCCAGCCGAGCGTGAATACCGAGAGGAACGCGAGCAGCAGCGCGGTATCGCCGAACGGAATCGCGTTCGTGTACGAGTTGTTCAGACGGTTCGCATCGGTCCAGCCGCCGGGCGGCTGATTGATGATCGCCCATGCGCCCACCGCGAGCGCGCCGGCCGCACAGCCCCACCCGATCATGCGCAGATTGCGCGACGGCAATTGGCGCAGCAGCAGGAACACCAGCAGCGCAAACACGAAGCGCGCGACCGAGTCGAGTTCGCGTGGCAGCCAGTAGCCGAGCGCCAGCTGCTGCGCGCCGATCCCGACGACGAACGCGAGCATGCCGATCGTGAACCAGCGATAGGTGCGCAACGCGGAGAAATAGCCCGGCATGCGCCGGTTGACGATGGCCGCGCCGAGCGCGAGCGCGACGAGTACGAAAAAGCAGTAGCCGGTGCCGCCGCGCCACATCAGATTGACCGCGGGCGCGAGAAACAGCAGGGCCGACGTGAGCCAGACCAGACTGGAAGCAAAAATCATAGGTCTACGTTATCGATGAGCACACTACCGTTCCGGTGGTGAAATTGCAGGGGACGCCGGACCATTTGAGGTTTTCAAGACGGCAGAGCGATCCGGATTATAACCATGCGCTACCTTGCGGAATGCTTGCTGCCGCACGCGGTAAGGTACCGTCGGCCCGCGGTATTCGGCGTGGCGGCGGCAGGCGGCGCCTGTCGTGCGCGCAGACGGGGGGCGGTACAATCGCGCGACATTCATGGCCGGCGCGCGGCGCATGCCGCGCCCCGCGCCCAGCTCAACGGACCGACTCGATGTTCTCAATCATCATCCCGACCTGGAACAACCTGCCTTATCTGCGCCTCGTGATCAAAAGCCTGCGCCGTCATTCGACGTATCCGCACCAGATCATCGTGCACGTCAACGACGGTTCGGACGGCACGCTCGCGTGGGTGCGTGACGAGGGCATCGAGCATACGGCGTCGCCCGGCAATATCGGCATCTGCCACGCGGTCAATATCGCGGCGGCGCGCGCGACGCAGGACTACATCGTCTACATGAACGACGACATGTACTGCTGCCCGGGATGGGATGAAGCGCTCGTCAAGCGTCTCGCGCAGATGCCGGCCGACAGGCTGTTCATGTTGTCGGGCACGATGATCGAGCCGGTCGATTCGGGCAATCCGTGCGTGGTCGTACGCGACTTCGGCCGCGATGCCCAGGTGTTTCGCGCCGACGAGCTGGTCGCTGCCGCGCCCAGTCTCGTGCGTGCCGACTGGCGCGGCGCGACGTGGCCGCCGACGCTCGTGCATCGCGACTGGTGGTTCAAGGTGGGCGGCTACAGCAGCGAGCTGAGCCCCGGCATGAGCAGCGACAACGATTTCTCGATGAAGCTGTGGGACGCGGGCTGCCGCGTGTTCGTCGGCGTCGGCGACAGTCTCGTCTATCACTTCCAGCAGAAGAGCACCGGCAAGATCGTGAAGAACGACGGCCGTCGCCAGTTTCTCAACAAGTGGGGGATGACGCAGGCGACGTTCGACCGCTATTACCTGCGCCGCGGCACCGCCATCGACGGTGCGCTAGCGGTCAGCGAGCCGGAGCGCACCGGCCGGCTGCGCCGGGCGCTGCTGAAGTCGCGCATCAAACGCGCGTTGGGCTGACTGGCGCCGAACCGAAAACGGCGGCTCGACGCGCTGCGGGTGTCGTTGCGGGTGTCAAACGCCGCCCGTCACGAGCGGCAGCACCGTCAGGTCCGGATGCGTGCCGTCGACGATGCTGCGTCCCACGTGCACCGCTTCGTAGAGCGCGTCGTCGACACTCGCGAAGCTCTCCTCGCCATCCGCGTGAAACGGCACCGCATGGCCAGGAAGCTGGGGATTGGCGCCCGGATGACAGACGTAGCCTAGATACGTGTAGCGACTCTTTTGCGTGGCCGCGTCGGCGGCATGCGCCGGGTCGGGCGGGTCCTTTGGAACAGGTGACACGTGTATCTCGAAGCCCTCGTATTGCACCGTTTGCCAACTTGCGGTTTGGTCGGCCATGACCGCCTCCGTCTAGCTCTGTCCTGTCCAAAAGTCTAGGTGATTTGCCGCCAAAACGCGCGGATGCGCGGGCCTGTAGTCGGAAGATTTTTGCTTTATTTCTGAAAATCGGCAGTATCCACGATCGCGTCGGCCAGAACGCCCCGTCTGGTTCTCGTCGGATAAAATGCTGCGCTTTGCCTAAATCCGACTTCGCTCATGTGGTTCAAAAACCTTCAGCTGCACCGTCTGCCCGCTCCGTGGTCCGTCACCCCTGAACAGTTGCAGAAGTGGCTCGCGCCGTACGCGTTCGCGCCCGGCCAGAGTGTCGAGATGCAGGCCCAGGGGTGGGCGCCGCCGCGCGACGGCGACTCGCTCGTCTACGCCATGAATGGTCAGATGCTGCTGACGTTCCGTGCCGAGAAGAAGCTGCTGCCCGCGTCGGTGGTCACCCAGATCACGCGCGAGCGCGCGGCCGAGCTCGAGGAGCAGCAGGGCTTCAAGCCGGGCCGCAAGCAGATGCGCGACCTGAAAGAGCAGGTCACCGACGAGTTGCGCCCGCGCGCATTCAGCATCCGCCGCGATACGCGCGTGTGGATCGATTGCACGAATGGCTGGCTCGTGATCGACGCGGCGTCGCAGGCGCTCGCCGACGATGTGCGCGGTCTGCTCGTCAAGTCGATCGACCAGTTGCCGCTGATGACGGTGCGCGTCGCGCAGTCGCCGGTCGCGGCGATGACCGGCTGGCTGCTCGACGGCGACGCGCCGGCGGGTTTTACGCTCGATCAGGACACCGAGCTGCGTTCGCCCGCCGAGGGCAACGCGACGGTCCGCTATGTCGGACATGCACTGGACGCCGAAGACATGCGCCGCCATATCGAGGCAGGTAAGCAATGCATGCGGCTGGCGATGACGTGGAACGATCGCGTGTCGTTCGTGCTGACGCCGTCGCTGACGATCAAGCGCATCGCGCCGCTCGACGTGCTCAAGGAAGCGAGCGATCCGACCGCGCAGAACGACGACGAACGCTTCGATTCGGACGTCGCGCTGATGACGGCCGAACTCGACCGCATGCTGCGCGATCTGATCGATGCACTCGGCGGCGAGCAGGGCGAGCAAGGGTTCGCGCTGCCGCAGGCCGTGGCGGCTTGAGCGTCAGATTCTCGTGCTGTCGAGTGCTTCGACGAGGGTCCAGTAAGGCGTGATCGAGCGCAGACGGATCGGGTAGATCCGCCGCAGCAGCGCGAGCGTCGCGTCGCTATCGGTGAGCTGATAGATGCCCGACACGCGTAGATCGGCGACGTCGGCGGCACAGCGCAACACGCCGGCGTGATAGCGCGCGAGTTCATCGACGAGGTCCGCGATACGCATGTCGTTCGCGTAGAGCAGGCCACGCGTCCACATCGCCTCGCGTGGGTCGAGCGTGAGCGGCGCCGCGATGCCGTCGCGCGTGAACCTGCACCATTGGTCCTGCGTCAGCATCAGCGCCGCGGTCGCTGCCGGCGTCGCCAGCGCGTCGCCGCGAAACGCAGCCACGCGCGTGAAACCATCGCGTTGCTGCACACTGAACTGCGCGCCACGCGCTTCGACGACGCCTTCGGCCGTTTGCACGAGTAAAGGCGCATGAGTCGTTCGGGTGCCAGCGCTGCCGCGGACATCGCTCACGGGCCGCACCATGATTTCCCCTTCAAGCAGATGAACGCGCCGAACGTTCGCTTCGAACGCGACGTCGATCGCGCTCGCGCTGCCCAGCGTGATCTGGGAGCCATCCGCGAGCAGTATGTCATGCAGTTCGCCGGTCGCGGTGCGGAAGTCGGCGGTCCATGTGCGCCATGGCGGGCGGCTCGCGAGCCAGCCCGCGGGCGCGGCGATGGCGAGCCACGACAGCGCCTTTAGCGCGCGTCGCCGTCCCGCCGACACGCCGACAACCCCCGCGTCTTCGCGTAGCGCGGTGCCGGCTTCGCGCCGCAATTCATGATTGGCCTGTCTTTCCGTATTCGACTCGCAAAGCATTTTGATTAAATGTGCTGCATTCTGAACGCAATTGACAGATGTGATTCATCAATTGAATTTTGCAAATCACATTTAACAATCCATGCCTATTGAATTGGCTATTTCCGGTTGAATGTGAACCTGAGTTCACATCGGGGTTACGCACGCACACCCGGTAATTTCAGATCAGGCAGACACATTGTCACCGATACAAAAAAACTGCGCCATGCGTGTGACTTTACTTTTTCATGAATGTTTGGCCGTGAAATACGGCTAATTGTGCCGCAAGCGAACGTAGCCCTTTCGTCATGAATTACAGAGTGCCGGGTTTAGCTGGGCCACGCGGATCATCGCCGTCCTGCGCGCGGGCGAGTTCCCGGTTGCGTTGCAACCTGTCATGCATCATGACTTCCGTTCGAGCATGAACCCCGGTAAAGCTCCGTGCGCTGCCGCACCTTCGATGCAGACGAAAAAACGACAGCCGTATCAAAGGCTTGCGGCTTTTTCCAGGAAGTTATGCACAGATTTGCCAACAAAAACTGTGGGTAACTTTGCGAGTATGGTCGCGTGTCGAAGCGCTGTCAGTCTTCGAGCGCCCACGCGCGCTTGCGGCGCAGCAGCGCCGAGCCGATCGATACCGCGGCGCCGATGCCGCCCATCGTCAGCGATAGCGCGACGATCAGTGGGCCCGTTTGCGTACGAGCCGAGAACACGCCGACCAGCAGGCCGGCGAGCGGCTGCGTCAGATTGTTCAGCAAAATCGCGACGCCGATCGTCTTGCCGTAGTCCTCGGGCGGAATGATCTGCAAACGCGCGCTGCGGATGTACACGTTGAACATCTTGTCGAAGCCGACGATCAGCAGAAAGCCGAGCGCATAGCCCCACGGCGACGCGCTCGCGCCCGCGATCACGCCGCCCGCGCAGATCGTCACGAACGCGACGAGACCGAGCACGCGCGCGGGCCAGCCGGCGCGCGCCACCGTCAGCAGCACCAGCACCGTGGCGACCGCGCCGGCCGTTTGCAAAGCTGCGTAGTAGCGATTGGATTGCGCATGCAAGCCCGTCACCATCGCCGCCGATGTCGCGAGCGTGACACCGATGACGAGGTTCTCCGCGGCCGCGAGCATGATGACCTTTTTCAAACCCGGCAGCGTCCACACGTGCTTGAGCGCGATGCGCAGCGGCGTGCTCCAGCGAGCGGCGCGCGCGAGCGATTGAGCGGACCCGGGCGAGCGCGCGCGAAAACCGCTCAGTCGCTGCCAGACCAACAGCGCCGCGTCGGCGCACAGAAACAGCACGCCGGTCGCGGCGACCACCCATTCCCAACGCCACACACCGAGCAGCAGGGCGGCGAGCATCGGCCCGAGCACAAAGCCGAGCTGGTCGGCCAGTTGCGAATAAGCGAGCACTTTCTGGATCTGCTGCGTGCTGAAGATCTGCGGCAGCATCACCTCGCGCGCGACGAGCCCCTGGCTCGTCAGCACGCCGCACGCGGCCGACAGCGCGATCAGCCAGCCGATGCCGCCGAACAGCGCATACGCGGCGATACCACCGAAGCACGCGAGTGCGCGCACTGCCTGGCTCAGCCGCATCAGACGCAGCGGCGGGAAGCGGTCGCAGAGCGCGCCGAAGAACGGGAACACGAGGTAGCGCGGCAGCGTTTCGATGAAGAACGCGAGGCCCGACCATGAAACCTGGCGCGTCGTTTGATAGACGACGAGCGGCACCAGAAAGAGCAGGATCTGATCGGCGAGACGCGCGATGAACAGCGAGTAGAAGAACGCCTGATGGTTGACGCGCACCGTGGTTGTCTCGCCGTGTTTGGGTGGAGTCCGATCCTATCAAAAGATCGCGCAAGCGAGGGAAGGCGGGGCGCTCGCTGCCGACGCGGTCCTACTCGCCGCGATACGCCTGTTCCAGCGGCGCGATATCGAGCTTGACCATCTTCATCATCTGCGCCATCACGCGGCTTGCCTTCGCGCGATCCGGATCGCGCAGCATCTGCAGCAGAACGTTGGGCGTGATCTGCCACGACACGCCGAAGCGGTCCCGCAGCCAGCCGCAGGCCACCGGCTCGCCGCCGTCGAGCAGCTTCGACCAGTAGCGGTCGACTTCTTCCTGCGAGTCGCAGTGAACCATCAGCGAGATGGCCGGCGTGAATTTATATTGCGGGCCACCGTTCAGCACCATGAACTCCTGGCCTTCGATTTCGAAGGTGACGGCGACGACCTCGCCCGCCGGTCCGGGGCCGGCGTCCGTGGAGTGCAGCGTAGTGGCGATGCGCGAAGCCGGAAACACCGACGTGTAGAACTCCGCGGCTTCTTCCGCATTGCCGTCGAACCACAGGCACGGCGCGATTTTCTGCATGGCGTTGCTCCTTCGGGACGGGTGTCGGTGGGGCCGGGCGTGCGTTCGCCCGACGCCCACCTTCAGCTCACTTCTTCTCTTGGGACGAACAATCCATCGCGGCCATCGCCTTCTGGATTTCCTCGGCGCTAAGGTCGCGCTTGTGCGTCGCGAGCGACCAGCTGTGGCCGAACGGGTCTTTGACCTGGCCATAGCGGTCGCCCCAGAACATATCGGTGACGGGCATCGTGACGGTCGCGCCTGCGTCGACCGCCTGTTTGAAACTTGCGTCGACGTCCGGTACGTAGTGGTGAATCGTGACCGGCGTGCCCTTCAGCGTGTTCGGGCCGAAGGTTTGGTGCTCGGGCCATTCGTCGGTCAGCATCAGCATCGAGTCGCCGATTTTCAGGGTCGCGTGCATCACCTTGCCGTCGGGGCCGGGCAGACGGACCTGTTCGACGGCGTTGAAGGCTTTCGTGTAGAACGCGATCGCATCGGCGGCGTTCTTGCAGATCAGGTACGGCGTGAGTGAGTGCATCCCTTCCGGGATCGGTTTGACTGCGGCGCTGGACATGACGGTGACTCCTTGAAGTAACGGTTCCTCAGTGGAAAGACCGGCTGCGTGAGCTGGGTCTTCAACGTTACGACGAGTTCGTGACCGTTGGATCGACACTCCGGGAAAAATATTTTCGGGCCCGGGCGAGGGCGAGTCGCCGTTGTCATTCACCCCGCCGGATTGTCCTCGTCCGCAGGCGGCGCGGACGACGGCGCCACACTGCCGGCCGGTGCGCCGAGGATGCTGATCTGGAACGTCCGCGTCGCGGCGAGCGACTGCAGCGTCGCGTCCTCGGCGATGCGCTCGTCGAGCGGCAGGATTACCGAACCACCGATCACCGCGCGCCGGCTGTTGTCGGCCGGACGCAGGCCCCACACGTCCTGATAGACGACCGGGACCGTGGCGCCGTTGCGCGTCGTGGTGCCGAGGTACAGCATCACGTGGCCGCCGATGTAGATCAGCGTGCGCAGCGGCACGCCATGCCGCGCCAGATAGTCGAGCCGCTCGGCGGGCGTCGAGTCCGACAGATCGATCATGCGGCCGGCGCTCATCTGCGTCGACGAATGGCGCGGCAGCCACACGCCGAACGCCGCGAAGATGCTTTGCAGTTCCGACGAACAATCGTTGTAGAGGCCGCTGTTCCCCCAGCCGTACGGCCGGCCGATCAGCGCCTTCAACAGCATCGCGAGATGGCGCGGTGTCGCGGTGAGCGGCATCGGCGTGATCTGCGTGGTGTCGAGCGACGCGGTGCGGATCAGCGCGCGGCCGTCGACGTCGCGCGCGGGAACGAGTAGCTGGAGCGCGCCTGCGTTGGTGCTGGTCGCGGCTGGCGATGCGGAGCCACCCGTCAGCAGCGGCAGCATCGTCCCGGCCGGCGCGTTGAAGCGGAATACGTCGCGGCTGTCGTTGACCGCCGCCGACGCGGCGATCACCGCGCCCAGCGACTTGCCGGCCGCCGTGCGCCATTGATCGATGAAACGATCGTCGGCGAACGCCACGCCGTCGCTGCGCACCCAGCCCTGCACGTCGGGCGTCTGCACGTAATGCCATGCACCGTCGACGCTGCTGCCGAGCACATAGAGCGGCGTACCCGGCCGCACCGCCGAAATCTGCAGGTTGTCGAACGGATAGCCTTCGCCGGCCAGGTGACGGTCGTAGAACGACGGATCGGTGGTTGGCAGTTCGCGCACCATCAGGTTGCCGGTCGCGATCGCGCGCCGCTCGGGCTGATACACCGGCGCTTGCGTGAACTGCGCGACGTTGATGTTGCGCGCGATCGCGTCGATCCACGCCTTGTCGTGCGGCCGGAAGTTTTCGCCGTAACCGATGACGCCGCCATGCTTGCCGGTGTTGTCGAACTTGTCGATGCGGCGCTGTTGCAGTGCGGCAATGTCCTCGCCCTGTTCGCCAAACACGCGTGCGCTCACCCAGGCGGGATTCCATGGCGACGGCGCGTTCTCGCCCGTGCCGAAGTAGCGCGCGAACAGCGCGTCGAAGTGTGCGCGCTGCTCGGCGGCGCTGAGAAACGGCCGATCGTAGTCGGGGCTGTTCGGATCGAGCCAGTGATCGACGTTCTGGTCGTAATGGGCGAGCGGAAACAGCGTGACGTTATCGACGAAAGCGTGCGTGCCATGCGGCGGCGTTGGCGTGCCGCACGCGACGAGCATCGTAACGGCGGCGCATAGCATGGCGGTGCGGCAGGCACGGCCGGAGAGAACGGCGACTGGCATAAAGATTCGGCGTATGAGGTGCAAGGCCACGATGATACGGTGCCGGCGATACCCGCGGCGCATTGGATGTTTGGTGGCGGCGCGCGCGGCATCCGCTACACTCGCTTTGTCCGTCCACCCGCGCGTTGCCACGCGCTTCAATCGACAGGGAGCACGCTATGAAAACCAGCGCCCGCAATCAGTTCAGCGGCGAAATCACTGACGTCACGCACGGTGCCGTCAACGACGAAGTCACGCTGCGCACGTCGGACGGTCTCGAGATCGTCGCGATCATCACGCACGGCAGCGCGAAATCGCTCGGGCTCGCGGCTGGCAAGCAGGCGTTTGCCCTCGTGAAGGCATCGTCGGTGATCGTGATGGTCGATGTCGCGAAGCACCAGGTGTCGGCGCGCAACTGCGTCGAAGGGACCGTCGCGGCCGTGACGAAGGGCGCGGTCAATTCGGAAGTGACGATCGGTGCAGGCGGCGCACAGATCGCGGCGATCATCACGAACGACAGCGTCGAGCGTCTTGGCCTCGCGAGCGGCAAGACGGCGACGGCGATTTTCAAGGCGTCGAGCGTGATTATTGGGGTCGATCAGTAGCAGGCCCAGGCCTTTGGGACGGGTACTCAACGAGATCTCACTTATCCCGCAGCGCGCGAACGATGATGCCGTCCCATCCAAACACAATCCTGTGAGCGTCCATCCGGAAAACCGCAAAACAATTGTCGCTATCTACGACAACGGTTCTAGCGGGCAATCCGGTTTCATTCACGCGAAGCCCGAACTGATCTTTCAACGCCGAAAGCGTGTCGATTCGTTTGACGGTAAAACCTGTGTTCGGCTTGCAGGTTTCACTGTCGAAACTCATGGATTGCGGCGTAATTGTCATCGTCATGCCGAGAATCCTTTTTGCTTCGGGGATGCCACCAGAAATATCGGCGTAGTCAACTACATCGGTCACGACCCAATTGCCGACGAAATCATTAATCGTCGCGTGTGGTGTTTGTGCCGCGCACACGCTCGCCGAGGCGGTCAGTGCGAGAGCGACATATGCAAAAATCTTGTGGCCTGTCATTGTGCGGACTGCCGGAACGGTGCGGATTCTCGTTGGCGCCGGCTCGTTAGTCCCCGGCTTCTCTTCGCAGGACCGATCTTTCGGCCATTGCGATCGCGCGGGGTAATCATCACATTGAGCATCATTTTTTCTGCGACGGCTGTCATGTCTCCGGTATTTGCGGGACCTAGCGCGTCGCGTGTGTTCTGGCGTGACGAGTTATAAGCAAAAGACACGGCAGCATCGAACTGTGCCTGAGTCAATTCGTACTGCGTGACCACGGTTTTAACTGCTGCCTCTGCCTCACGAACCCGATTTCGCAGGATAGTGTTTGCCTCTTCGGGAACAACCGTTCGCGCTAGTTCCTCCGCCGTACACGGACCGAAGTGGGCTAATGTGCCGATGCCCCAGGTGCAATTACCATTCTTTGGTGCATCGTTGTAGTAGCGCATAACGACGCCTTCATTTATACGAAGGGCGGTATAGCCTGCTTCACTCATGGATTTATCTGAATTTGCGTTTGGCATCGAGTATCTTAAAAAAGCAGATCGAATGGAGTGAGTAATATAACAAAATAGAACTCGCAAAAATCAGTTTGAGTTAAAATAATGCGAAATGAGTTATTTATAATATTAAGATAGAATCTGAAAAGGGCAAATTGAGAATTGGAGGGGACGCGAGCATATGCGCGCGGTGTGTGTCGCCGCGTTCGACATCCGCGCGTGGGGATTGCGCTTGCTTTAAACTTTGCCGTTTACCATCCCGCTCTGATTAGAGACCCCGTCATGTTCCAAGTTTCCTCTACCTCGCATCTGCCGAAAGCCGCGCAATATGAAGAACTGGTTGCGCAGGCGCGCGCGCTCTTGGCCGGCGAAACGGACTGGATCGCCAACGCCGCGAACTTCTCGTCGTTCGTCTTTCATTCGTTGAGCGATCTGAACTGGGCCGGCTTTTACTTTCACGACGGCCGCGAACTGGTGGTCGGCCCGTTCCAGGGCAAGCCCGCGTGCGTGCGCATTGCACTCGGCAAGGGCGTCTGCGGTACGGCCGCGCAAACCCGTCAGACCCAGGTCGTGCGCGACGTGCACGAGTTTCCTGGTCACATCGCGTGCGATTCGGCGTCGCAATCGGAAATCGTCGTGCCGCTCGTCGCGCCCGACGGTACGCTGATCGGCGTGTGGGATGTCGATAGCCCGATCATCGCGCGCTTCGACGAGGAGGACGCGAAGGGCATGCAAGCGTTGTGCGCGGTGTTCATCGAGGCAGCGCTGCCGCGCGGCGTGTAACGTCGCGAATCGCGCCGAGCGCGGCGCGCAGAATGAAGCGCAGATCGTCCATCTCAATCTTTGAGACGCTCGAGCGCATCTTCTTTATGCCGTCGAGATCGACGCCCGGTTACAAGTCGCGTACCGCATCTTGCGACCGATGGACAGGAACGCGTCGTGCTGGCTCTGCATCGGTATCGATCAAGCGGACCAAGCCGACGATGGACGACTCCCTCTACCGTTTCTTTCATCTTCAGCCGTCACTGCTCGTCACGCTGACACACGACGTCGTTGATATCGCGATTGCCGTGCTGATCGTCGTGATTGGCTGGTGGTTGTCGAATCGCGTCGGCGCGATGTTAGCGAAGGCGCTCGCACGCACGCACGCGGACCCGACCCTCGCGCCGATGCTCGCGGCGATGGGCACGTGGGCCGTGCGCGTGCTCGCCTTCATCGCGGCGCTCGGTGAAGTCGGCATCGCGACCGCGAGCGTATTGGCCGTGCTCGGCGCGGCTGGCCTCGCGATCGGCCTCGCGCTGCAAGGCACGTTGCAGAACATCGCGGCCGGCATGATGCTGCTGTTGCTGCGACCGTTTCGCGTCGGCGACGTGATCGAAGGCAGCGGCGCCGCGGCTGGCATCGTCCGCGAGGTGGGGCTCTTCACGACGCGGATCGAACGCGGCGACGGCAACATCGTGTTCGTGCCGAATAGCCAGATCTGGAGCAATCCGGTGATCAACTACAGTTGTGGCGGGACGCAGCGCATCGAGGTCGACGTGGAACTCGCGCAGCGCAAGGACGTGGATGCGGCGATCGGGCAACTGCAGAAACTCGTGGCCGACGAGCCGCGTGTGCTGAGCGGTTCGACGCTTGCACCGGTGGTGTCGGTTGCGGATTATCCGGCGGATGGCGGCGCGACGTTAAGGATCGCCGCGTGGGTCAGGTCGCCGGACGCGTCGTTGGCTGGCGGCGATCTGCAACAGAGGGCGCAGTCTGTGCTGGAGCAGGCGGGGTGTGAGGTGGCGGCTTAGGCCTCGAGAGGTTCGGGTTTAGGGTTTCGCGGCATGGCATACGGCCTCGATGCGATTGCCGGCCGGGTCGATCAGAAATGCGGCGTAGTAGCCGGGGTGATAGTGGGGCCTCAAGCCAGGTTGGCCGTCGGATTTGCCGCCGGTCGAGAGTCCCGCTTTGAAGAATGCATCAACGTGCTCGCGGGACGGCGCTTTGAAGCACCAGTGACGTTTGTTTTCTGTTATTTCATTTGGATCGAGATACACGGCCAAATAGGTCGATGAGGTGTCGTCGATCGTGCAACGCTCGCCGTAGCCTAAGGCGGTGGGACGGTCGAAGACTTTGCTCGTGCCGAGAGCTGACATGATGGCGTCGTAGAAAGGGCGGGCTGCCTCGATGTCGGGAACGCCGATCGATACGTTATCGAGAAGCTGCATTAGATGTCTCCCTCTGGAAGTTGCGCTGAGTTTATACCTTTGACTCGTTTCAACAGGGCTTGGCGATGCGCAGGCGTTCGACTATCAGCCGGATATGCCGGCGGGTGTTTTCGCTCGCGGAGGTTAGGATGTGGATCCAGTGGATCGATAGTCGCGACGACTCGAGGGGGGCCACGCTCAGCGAGCAGAAGGGTGATGAGTACGTCCAGAAACTGAGGGCTGGAGCTCGCCTGTTATTTGTTCTCGAGCCGTCGTGTGGTGCTGAAATGGCCGTGCTTTGCGAATCACTTTCGCTAAAGGCGAGAATCTGAATCGGGTGCTGACAAGAACATCGAAAAGCTGATGCGGGCACTGCGCCCAGACCGGTATGAATGATCCGGCCTGATCCGGGGCAATACCTACATCAGCACGATATCGTACTGCTCCTGACTCAAATTCGACTCCACCTGCAACGACACCGGCTTGCCGATGAAATCGATCAGCATCGCCAGATGCTGCGACTCTTCCTCGAGAAACAGATCGATCACCTGCTGCGCAGCGACCACGCGGAACTCGCGCGGATTGAACTGCCGTGACTCGCGCAGAATCTCGCGCAACACGTCATAGCACACCGTGCGCGCGGTCTTCACCTGCCCCTTGCCCTGGCAAACCGGGCACGGTTCGCACAGCACATGCGCGAGCGACTCACGCGTACGCTTGCGTGTCATCTCGACGAGCCCGAGCTGCGAGAAGCCGTTGACGGTCACCCGCGTGCGATCGCGCGACAACGCTTTCTTCAGTTCCCCTAGCACCTGGTCGCGATGCTCGGCGTTTTCCATATCGATGAAATCGATGATGATCACGCCGCCCAGGTTGCGCAGCCGCAATTGCCGCGCGATGGTATGCGCGGCCTCGAGGTTGGTCTTGAAGATCGTGTCGTCGAAGTTGCGCGCGCCGACGTAACCGCCGGTGTTCACATCGATCGTCGTCATCGCCTCGGTCTGGTCGATCACGAGGTAGCCGCCCGACTTCAGGTCCACGCGACGCGACAGCGCGCGCTGAATCTCGGCCTCGATGTTGTACAGATCGAATAGCGGCCGCTCGCCGGTGTAGTGATGCAGCTTCGACGATACCGCCGGCGTGAACTCGGCCGCGAAATCGGCGAGCATCTGATGCGTCTCGCGCGAATCG
Source organism: Paraburkholderia youngii (assembly GCF_013366925.1). Lineage (NCBI taxonomy): Bacteria > Pseudomonadati > Pseudomonadota > Betaproteobacteria > Burkholderiales > Burkholderiaceae > Paraburkholderia > Paraburkholderia youngii. Next base: position 5,419,097 of record NZ_JAALDK010000001.1, on the reverse strand, counting down.
ACCTGGATGCGCGACGTTTCATCGTTGACGAAATCGCGCAGCACGCGCTGCGCGAGATTCAAATCCTGGTAGAGCAGGCTGGTGGGCGGCATGCGCTGCGCCTGCGACAGAATCGTCGCCCACGTCTTGCGCAGATACGCGACATCGGCGGCGAGCTCTTCGCTCGTCGCATCCTCGGCGATCGTGCGCACGATGTAGCCGCCTTTCTCATCGGCGGGCAGCACGGCGGTCAGACGCGCGCGCACGGCCTCGCGCTCGGCTTCGCTTTCGATCTTCTGCGAGATGCCGATGTGCGGCTCCTGCGGCAGATACACGAGCGTGCGCCCGGCGATGCTCACTTGCGTGGACAGCCGCGCGCCCTTCGTGCCGATCGGGTCCTTGACGACCTGCACCATCAGCGTCTGACCTTCGAAGACGATCTTTTCGATCGGCTGATGCGGTGCTTGATGTTGCGCTTCGCCGGCAATGCGCGGATGCCAGATGTCGGCGACGTGAAGGAATGCGGCGCGTTCGAGGCCGATGTCGATGAACGCCGATTGCATGCCAGGCAGCACGCGCACGACCTTGCCGAGATAGACATTGCCGACGCGCCCGCGCGACAGCGTTCGTTCGACATGAAGTTCCTGGACGGCGCCCTGTTGAACGAGCGCGACGCGCGTTTCCTGCGGCGTGACATTGATCAGGATTTCTTCATTCATGGTGTTGTTCTAGAAGTCGATGCGCGCTGCACGCAGGAGGGCAGCGGTTTCAAAAAGCGGCAAACCCATGATACCCGAATAGGACCCGTCTATATGCTCGATAAACTCCGCCGCGCGTCCCTGCACGCCATAGGCACCCGCCTTGCCGAGCGGCTCTCCGCTCGCCGCATAGCGACGCAACGCGTCTGCGTGCACTGCAGCAAAACGCACCTTCGACACCGACAACGCCGCTGGCAGCAGCGCGCCGTCGGCATCGATCACGGCGAGCGCGGTCAGCACTTCGTGCGTGCGGCCCGCGAGGCGCGTGAGCATCGCGACCGCATCGTCGGCGTCGATGGGCTTGCCGAGAATCGCGTCGTCGATCGTGACGGTGGTGTCGGCGACGAGGATCGGCCGCACCGCGTGACCAGCGGCCACGAGACGCGCGCGCGCCGCGTGCGCTTTCGCAATGCATACGCGCCGCACGTAGTCGCGCGCGTGTTCGCCGGGCCGTTCGGCTTCGAGCGCTTCGGCGTCTTCATCGGGGCGCGGCAGCAGCAATTCGAAACGCACGCCGAGCTGTTGCAGCAGCTCCTGGCGGCGCGGGCTTTGCGAGGCGAGGTAGACGAACGGATGCAGCGAAGCGGAGGGCGTGAGCATGAACGGGTCTCGATGGAGCGGGGAACGGATGGCGTGGCGGCGGTGAACGCGGATGGGCGTGGAAGAGCGGGCGGGGCGAGCTTGATTCGGCGACGCGATCGATGCGCCGAATCCATTCATGGCATCGATGCGCGGCGCGTCGGGCGCATCATCGCATGAAGTGGCGGCAATGCGTTCAAGAAGCGTATCGATCAGAGCACCCGCGACGTGCCATCAACAACGAACGGTTGCCCAGGCGTCGCCGCGCTGGCTCCGGCACTCACGCGCGATGATACGGGTGATTTTGCGTGATGGTCCACGCACGGTAAAGCTGTTCGGCCAGCAGCACGCGCACCATTGCGTGCGGCAGCGTGAGGCTCGACACGCGCAGCATCATATCGGCGCGTGCTTTCAGCTCGGGATCGAGACCGTCCGCGCCGCCGATCAGAAAGGCCACGTCGCGGCCGTCCTGCTGCCAGCCCGGCAACGCGCCCGCGAGCTGCATCGTGGTCCAGTCCTTGCCGCGTTCGTCGAGCGCGACGATGCGCGCGTTCTTCGGCAACGCGGCTTCGATCTTCTGCCGCTCGGCGGCCATCACGCTTTCGGCCGAACGGCCCGACGAGCGCTGCTCCGGTTTGATCTCGCGCAGCTCGATGCGCAGCTCGGGCGGCATGCGCTTCGCGTATTCGTCGAAGCCGGTCGCGATCCAGTCCGGCATCTTGTGGCCGACGGCGAGGATATGCAGTTTCATTGCGAGGAAACTAGCGATGTGGCCGACACGGCCCGCTTACTTGCGGCGCGCGCTAGTCTTGCGCGCGGGCTTCGCGGCAGGCAAATCCTCGTCTTCCTCGTCGTCGGGCTCGCTTGCACGCGCGCCGCCGAACGGACTCGGCGTGGACAGCTTGATGCGCACCGGCTTGTCGCCCCATATTTCCTCGAGGTTGTAGTACTGGCGCAGCGCCGGCTGCAGGATGTGGACGATCGCGTCGCCGCAATCGACCAGCACCCATTCGCCGATGTCCTCGCCCTCGGTGCTGACGATCTCGCCGCCGGCTTCCTTCACGCCTTCGCGCACGCTCGACGCGAGCGCCTTGGTTTGCCGGTTCGACGTGCCACTCGCGACGATCACGCGATCGAACAGCGAGGTCAGGTGGCTGGTGTTGAACACTTTGATGTCTTGCGCCTTGACGTCTTCGAGAGCGTCGACGATTACGCGCTGCAGTTTGCGAATATCCATGGAGTTACCGGTGGTACAGATGATGTTGAAGAATATAGTCCCACACCGCGGCGGGGACGTGACTCGTGGCCTGATCCTGGGCGGTGTCGCTCGCACCCGCGTGGACCAGCCGCTGGTTGACCTGCTCGCGCAGCTGCGCGCGAATGTCGGTGGCCGAAACGTTGAACGCGAGCGTCGTGTCGATCAGCAGATGGCCGCAGGGCGTGGCCTGCAGCACCTCGGCTTTCGCGCGGCGCGCGGCGATTTCCCTCGCCACCGCGGGGGCGACCGAGGCGAGGTCGAAGCCGGGCCGCGTGGCCGCGCCGATATGCGCAAGCTCGAACAGGCGCCGCCAGTCGCGCCACGTGTCGAGATGCACCAGTTGATCCGCGCCGATCAGCAGTGTGATCGATGCGTCGTCGCCTTCGCGCTCGCGCCAGCGTTGCAGCGTGTCGACCGTGTAAGTCGCGCCCTCGTGCTCGATTTCGTCGGTCGCGACGCGCACCGTCACTCCGGGGATCGCGAGCGACGCAGCCGCCGCGCGCGTCATTGCGAGTCGATGTTCGGCAGACGATACGTCGGCTTTCTGCCACGGCTGGCCGGCCGGCAGCAGCACCAGTTCGGTCAGCCGCAGCACATCGGCGAACCGCCGCGCGAGCGCGAGGTGACCGTCGTGGATCGGATCGAAAGTGCCGCCCAGAAGACCGATCCGGCGGGGCAGTGCGACAGGGTGAGCGTTCGGCTTCAGGTGAGGATCCTTTGTCGTGACCGTAAGCGACACGGGCGGCGCGTCACACCCACTCGCGCGGCACGAGGAAATCGCTGTACAAGCGAGCTTCCGGCGTGCCCGGCTCGGGGTGCCAGTTGTAGCGCCAGTTCACCACGGGCGGCATCGACATCAGGATCGATTCGGTGCGTCCGCCGCTCTGCAGCCCAAATAGTGTGCCACGGTCGAAGACCAGATTGAACTCGACGTAGCGCCCGCGCCGGTAGGCCTGGAACGCGCGTTCGGCTTCGCCGTAGGGCGTATTGCGGCGCCGCTCGATGATCGGCAGGTACGCCTTGAGAAAACCTTCGCCGACGCTTTTGAGCATCGCGAACGATTGCTCGAAGCCGGGCGCCGAGAAATCGTCGAAGAAAATCCCGCCGATGCCGCGCGCCTCGTTGCGGTGCTTCAGGAAGAAATACTCGTCGCACCAGCGCTTGAAGCTCGGGTACAGGTCCGCGCCATATGGCGCGAGCGCGTCGCGGCACACCTGATGGAAATGCCGCGCGTCCTCTTCGTAGCCGTAGTAGGGCGTCAGATCCATGCCGCCGCCGAACCAGAACACCGGCTCTTCGCCTTCCCTGGTCGCAATGAGCAGGCGCACATTCATGTGCACGGTCGGGCAGTGCGGATTGTGCGGGTGCAGCACGAGCGACACGCCCATCGCCTCGAAACCGCGCCCGGCCAGTTGCGGCCGCGCGGCGCTCGCCGAGCCCGGCAGCGCGTCGCCGGCGACGTCCGAGAAGCCGATGCCGGCGCGCTCGAAGAACTGGCCGCCTTCGAGAATCCGCGTGACGCCGCCGCCGCGCAGCTTCTCGCCAGGTCCGCGCTGCCATGCGTCGGTCGCGAATGCGGTGCCGTCGAAGGCGCCCAGCGTGTCGGCGATATGCGATTGCAGGCCTTGCAGCCAGTTGCGCACGGCTTGTGCGTCGTAGCTCGAATTGCTCATGAATGCAGGTTCTTCGAAAGAGGGCGACGGCCGCGTTCGCGCCGGGTTGGCTGCCGGGACGCTCGGACCGCGCGTTCGGATGAAAGCGGCTTGCCGCTTCGGTCGATCCGCGGGCTCCGTGCCCGCCTGTCGCGACGAGCGCGAAAAATGCAGTGTAGCGCGCGTCGTGCCGCGCGCCCGCGGCGCGCTGTCGCGTGGGCGCCGCTCGCACGGCGCCCAGCGGTACCGCTTATTTGCCGTCGTGCTTGCGATTGAGCGCGCGATAGCCGATGTCGCGGCGGTACTGCATGCCGTCGAAGGCGATCTGGTTGATCGTGTGATAGGCGGCCGCCTGCGCGGTGCGCACCGAATCCGCCAGACCGACGACGCACAGCACGCGCCCGCCCGAGGTAGTCAGCTTGCCGTCCGTCAGCGTGGTGCCGGCGTGGAACGTGACCGAATCCGCGGTTTCGGGGGGAATGCCGTTGATGCGGTCGCCCTTCCTCGGTGTGTCCGGATAGTTGTGCGCGGCGAGCACGACGCCGAGCGCGGTACGGCGGTCCCATTCGAGCTCGACGGTGTCGAGCGTGCCGGCGATCGCATGTTCGACCACTTTCGAATAGTCGCCCTTCAGACGCGCCATGATCGGCTGCGTTTCGGGGTCGCCCATCCGGCAGTTGAATTCGAGCGTCTTCGGGTTGCCTTGTGCGTCGATCATCAGGCCCGCGTACAGGAAGCCGGTGTAGCGGATGCCTTCCTTCTCCATGCCGCGCACCGTCGGCAGGATGATTTCGCGCATCACGCGCGCATGCAGCTGCGGCGTGACGATCGGCGCAGGCGAGTAGGCGCCCATGCCGCCCGTGTTCGGGCCCTGGTCGCCGTCGAGCAGACGCTTGTGATCCTGGCTCGAAGCGAGCGCGAGCACGTGCTTGCCGTCGACCATCACGATGAAGCTCGCTTCCTCGCCGGCGAGGAACTCCTCGATCACGACGCGCGCACCGGCGTCGCCGAGCTTGTTGTCCGACAGCATCATGTCGACCGCGGCGTGCGCTTCTTCCAGCGTTTGCGCGACCACCACGCCCTTGCCGGCGGCGAGGCCGTCGGCCTTGATCACGATCGGCGCGCCCTTGGCGTCCAGATACGCGTGCGCGGCGGCGACGTCGGCGAAGGTTTCGTACTCGGCCGTCGGGATGCCGTGGCGCTTCATGAACGCCTTGGCGAAATCTTTCGAGCTTTCGAGCTGAGCGGCTTCTTTGGTCGGCCCGAAGATCTTCAGACCGCGCGAGCGGAACAGGTTGACGATGCCTGCCGCGAGCGGCGCTTCCGGCCCGACCAGCGTGAACGCGATCTGTTCTTTTTCGACGAAATCGGCGAGCGCGGCCGGATCGGTGATGTCGACGTTGAGCAGACGCTCATCCTGAGCGGTGCCGCCGTTGCCGGGCGCGACGTAGACGAGCTGAACCCGCGGCGATTGCGCGAGCTTCCATGCCAGCGCATGTTCGCGACCGCCGGAACCGACGACGAGTAACTTCATGTGAATCCCCGAGACTTAAAAACCATAAACGGCCGAGCGCTGTGCTCGGCCGTGCAATAAACCATCGACAGCAAGGGCAAACGATGCGAAAGCCCGGCGCGCCATTACTCGCCCGCGATCGACGCGTTTGTATAGACTTCCTGCACGTCGTCCAGATTTTCCAGCGCGTCGAGCAGCTTCTGCATTTTCACGGCGTCGTCGCCGGTGAATTCGACTTCGGTCTGCGGCTTCATCGTGACTTCGGCCAGTTCGGCCTTGAAGCCCGCCGTTTCGAGCGCTGTCTTCACCTTCGAAAAATCGTGCGGCGGGCACAGCACTTCGATACTGCCGTCCTCGTTCGTCACGACGTCGTCGGCGCCCGCCTCTAGCGCGGCTTCCATCAGCGAGTCTTCGGCGGTACCGGGCGCGAACAGGAACTGGCCGACGTGATCGAACATGAACGACACCGAGCCGTCCGTGCCCATGTTGCCGCCGTTCTTCGAGAACGCGTGACGCACTTCCGCGACCGTGCGGGTGCGGTTGTCGGTCATCGTGTCGACGATCACCGCCGCGCCGCCGATGCCGTAGCCTTCGTAGCGGATTTCCTCGTAGTTCGCGCCTTCCGCGCCGCCGACACCGCGCTGGATCGCGCGGTTGATGTTGTCCTTCGGCATGTTGGCGTCGTACGCCTTGTCGACCGCGAGCCGCAGACGCGGGTTCGAGTCGATTTCGCCGCCGCCCATACGCGCCGCGACCTGGATTTCCTTGATGAGCCGCGTCCAGACCTTGCCGCGCTTGGCATCGGCCGCTGCTTTCTTATGCTTGATGTTGGCCCATTTCGAATGACCCGCCATACTTTTCTCCGTCGCGCGCGCCAGCGGGGCGCACGCATAGTGCAATTGTCGTTGCGATGTCGGCGCCCCGCGGGTTGCGCCTCGCGTGTCGTGTCCCGATCCCAAACCGTCAGGTGAAAGGCTGCCGCCCGCTCGCGCTCGTTGCTCGCGCTTGTCGCTCGGCTTGGCCCGTCGGCGCGGCCACTCCTGCCGCCGATCTCAGCCTGGCCGTTCCCGCGCGTCGTTCCACGCTTGCCCGCCGGCAGGCGTTCGAGCCGGTTCATGCATGAGCCGCGGCCCAAGCGGGGCCGCAGGGCGGCAGCGCGATGGAAGCGGGGCAGCTTGCGCGGCCAGGCGCCGCATGACCTGATGCGAAGGCGCGGGGCGCCGGTCGAAATTGCAGACGGTGGTGCGAGTGATCGTGCGAGTCGAGCCGCTCATCGAGCGGATTCGAATTTTATCACGCCGCGAGGGTGCGGCAGAGGGGGCCGCGGCGCGAAACCGGCCGCAAATGCAATGAAATCGAAGTGAAAATGAATGGAGGCGGCGCGGATGTGTCACCGGGACGGCCGGATGCCGTCGAAAGCGGGGGCGGCTTTAGGGCAGGGACACCGCCGAACCACCCCGCCGGCTCCTGCGCGTCAGTTCTTCGTACCGAACAACCGGTCGCCCGCGTCGCCCAGGCCCGGCACGATGTACGCATGCTCGTTCAGATGCGAATCGAGCGACGCGACGAACAGCTTGACGTCCGGGTGCGCGTCCTGGAACACCTGCACGCCTTCGGGCGCGGCGACGAGCGCGAGGAACAGGATGTTCTCGGCGGCCACGTTGCGGCGCTTGAGCACATCGACCGCGTGCACGGCCGAGTAGCCGGTCGCGACCATCGGATCGCAGAGGATGAACACGCGGTCTTCGAGGTCCGGCAGCCGCACCAGGTATTCGACCGGCCGATGATCCTCCGCGCGATACACGCCAATGTGGCCGACCCGCGCCGACGGTACCAGCTCGAGCAGGCCGTCCGACATGCCGACGCCCGCGCGCAGCACCGGCACGATCGCGAGCTTCTTGCCGGCGATCACCGGCGCGTCGATCTCGACGAGCGGCGTGGTGATGCGGCGCGTCGTCATCGGCAGGTTGCGGGTGATTTCGTAGCCCATCAGTAGCGTGATTTCGCGCAGCAATTCGCGGAACGTGCGCGTCGACGTGTCCCGGTCGCGCATGTGCGACAGCTTGTGCTGGATCAGCGGGTGATCGAGGATGAAGAGATTGGGGAATCGGCTGTCCTGGGTCATGGCGGGCTCGCGCGCGGCGGCAAGGTGGATCGGTTCGGCGCGCCCATCCGTTGGTTTCACCAGCGCCCGAAGCTCGGACGAACGGAGGAAATGCGCGCCACCGCGCAAGTTTACCGAAAGAGTACCGCCCGGCGATACCTGAGATTGAAGCGACGCGGCACAGTCCGCCACCGATTCTTCTAGAATCTGGGGAAACTTCGCTACGAGGGCATCCACATGGACTTGGGAATCGCAGGACGTACCGCGCTGGTTTGCGCGGCGAGCAAAGGTCTGGGACGCGGCTGCGCGGAAGCGCTCGCGGCCGAGGGCGTCAACCTGACGATCGTCGCGCGCACCGCCGAAACGCTCGAAGCGACCGCCGAGGCGATCCGCAAGCAGAGCGGCGTCGAGGTGAAGGCGGTCGCATGCGACATCACCACGCCCGAAGGGCGCGCCGCCGCGCTCGCCGCCTGCCCGCAGCCGGACATTCTCGTCAACAACGCGGGTGGCCCGCCGCCGGGCGATTTCCGCGACTTCACGCACGACGACTGGATCCGCGCGCTCGAAGCCAACATGCTGACCCCGATCGAGCTGATCCGTCAGACCATCGACACGATGAGCGCGCGCGGCTTCGGGCGCATCGTCAACATCACGAGCTCCGCGGTGAAGGCGCCGATCGACGTGCTCGGCCTGTCGAATGGCGCGCGCTCGGGGCTGACCGGTTTCGTCGCGGGTCTCGCGCGCAAGGTCGCGCCGACCGGCGTGACGATCAACAACCTGCTGCCGGGTCTGTTCGATACCGACCGCATCGCGGTCACGATCGAGGCGCAGGCGAAGACGCACAACATTTCCATCGACGAAGCGCGCAAGCAGCGCATGAAGACGATCCCCGCCGGGCGCTTCGGCAATCGCGAAGAATTCGGCCGGGCCTGCGCGTTCCTGTGCAGCACGCATGCCGGCTACATCACCGGGCAGAACTGGCTGATCGACGGCGGCGCGTATCCCGGTACGTACTGAGCTGGTACGTACTGAGCACGCACGTACCGACGTCACCCGTCACATCACAACAACGATATTCACAACGGTTTGAGGAGTCTTAAGTCATGAGCACCCGCATTGCGCTGATCGCACACGATCACAAGAAGGACGACATCGTCAAACTGGCCGGCGAATACGTCGACACGCTCGCGCGCTGCGAGATCGTGGCGACCGGCACGACCGGCGGACGCATCAGCGACGCGCACGGCCTCACGGTCGAGCGCATGTTGTCGGGCCCGCACGGCGGCGATCTGCAGATCGGCGCGCAGCTCGCCGAAGGGCGCGTTGACATGGTGATTTTCCTGCGCGACCCGATGACGCCGCAGCCGCACGAGCCGGACATCAACGCGCTGGTGCGCGCGTGCGACGTGCACAACATTCCGTGCGCGACGAATATTTCGACCGCGCGCATGGTGCTCGACGTGCTGACGCTGCGCCTGTCCGGCGAGGCGTGAGCGCGCGGCTCCCCGCACCCATACCCCTACAGAACAAGGAGACATGATGGTCAAGGCAATCCGTTTCGACAAAACCGGCGGCCCCGAAGTCATGAAATGGGTCGACGTCGAGGTGGGCGAGCCCGGTGCGGGCGAGATCCGCATTCGCCAGACGGCGGTCGGCCTCAATTACATCGACGTGTATTTCCGCACCGGCCTGTATCCGCTGCCGCTGCCGGGCGGGCTCGGCATGGAGGCGGCCGGCGAGGTCAGCGCGCTCGGCTCGGGCGTGAGCGGTCTGAAGGTCGGCGATCGCGTTGCGTATGTCGCGCGGCCGCCCGGCGCGTACGCGCAGGAGCGCGTGCTGCCGGCCGCGCAGGTCGTCAAGCTGCCCGATGCGGTCAGCGACGAGCAGGCCGCGTCGGTGATGCTGCAAGGCTTGACCGCGCAGTATCTGCTGCGCCGCACGTATCGGGTGAAGGCCGGCGACACGATCCTGATTCAGGCCGCGGCGGGCGGCGTCGGCCTTCTCGTGTGCCAGTGGGCGAAGGCGCTCGGCGCGACGGTGATCGGCACGGTCGGTTCCGACGAAAAAGCCGAGATCGCGAAAGCGCACGGCTGCGATCACGCGATCGTCTATACGCGCGAAAACTTCACGAAGCGCGTACGCGAGATCACCAACGGCGCGGGCGTGCCGGTCGTCTACGATTCGATCGGCAAGGACACCTTCGAAAAGTCGCTCGACTGTCTCGCGCCGCTCGGCCTGTTCGTGAGCTTCGGCAACGCGTCGGGTCCGCTGCCGCTGATCGACTCGTCGGAATTCGCAGGACGCGGTTCGCTGTTCTTTACGCGCCCGACGCTTTTCACCTACATCGCGAAACGCGCCGATTACGAGGCGATGTCGGCCGAGTTGTTCGACGTGCTGAGCTCGGGCAGGGTCAAGACGAGCATCAATCAGCGCTATGCGCTGCCGGATGTCGGCCAGGCGCATGCGGAGCTCGAAGGGCGCCGCACGACGGGGTCGACGATCCTGCTTCCGTAAAAAATCTTCGCGGCCTCCGGCTGCGCTACCCGACCTTCACCAAGGCCGTTTCATCGCGAGATGAAACGGCCTTTTCCGTTTACGCGATTTTTACGCGCACCGCGCAATCTTTGACCGGCCCTTTAGGCGGATCGGCATACCGTTCTACCTATCCAAAATCCGTAAATGGGGAACACAAATGGATGTGTTGTATGTCGGTGGCCTGGCGCTGTTTGCCGTGCTGACCTTTGCGCTGATTGGCGGCTGCGAGAAGCTGATGCAGTTCCGTCGCGGACAGGGAGTGCGCTGATGACCTGGATGCTGTGGCTGGCCGGCGCGTCCACCGCGCTGCTGTTCATCTATCTCGTGTATGCGCTGCTGCGCGCGGAGGACATTGAATGAACACGAACGATGTCCTGCAGGCGAGTCTTTTTATCGTCGTGCTACTGGCCGCCGCGGTGCCGGTGGCGAGCTATCTTGGCGCCGTGATGGACGGCAGCTCAAGCGTGGTGCGCTTCGGCGCGCCGCTCGAACGGCTGCTTTACCGTATCGCGGGCGTCGATCCATCGCAGGAAATGGGCTGGAAGCACTACGCGATCGCCACGGTCGCGTTCAACGTGTTCGGCGTGGCATTCCTGTACGTGCTGCTGCGTGTGCAAGGATGGCTGCCGGGCAATCCGCAGCAGTTCGGCGCGATGTCGGTCGACAGCGCGTTCAACACCGCGGTCAGCTTCGTGTCGAACACCAACTGGCAGGACTACACGCCCGAGCAGACGGTCAGCTATCTGACGCAGATGCTCGGCCTGACCGTGCAGAACTTCCTGTCGGCGGCGACCGGGATCGTCGTCGTGATCGCGCTGATTCGCGGCTTCGCGCGTCATACCGCGCAGACGATCGGCAACTTCTGGGTCGACATCACGCGCGTGACGATGTACGTGCTGATTCCGATGTCGATGATCATCGCCGCGCTGCTGATGAGCCAGGGTGTAATCCAGAACTTCAAGGCCTATCAGGACGTGCCGACGCTGCAGACCACCACCTACGCCGCGCCGAAGCTCGACGCGCAAGGTAATCCGGTGAAGGACGCAAAGGGCAATCCGGTGACGGTCGATACGCCCGTGAAGACGCAGACCATCGCGATGGGTCCGGTCGCGTCGCAGGAAGCGATCAAGATGCTCGGCACCAACGGCGGCGGCTTCTTCAACGGCAACTCCGCGCATCCGTACGAAAACCCGACGCCGTTCTCGAACTTCGTGCAGATCTTCTCGATCCTGATCATCCCGGCGGCGCTCGCGCTCGTGTTCGGTCGCGTGATCGGCGACCGCCGCCAGGGTGTCGCGGTGCTTGCGGCGATGACGATCGCGTTCGGCGTCTGCGTGTTCGGCGAGATCAGCGCCGAGCAAAGCGGCAATCCCGCGTTCACGGCGCTCAAGGTCGATCAGTCGGCGAACGCGCTGCAGGCGGGCGGCAATGCCGAAGGCAAGGAAACGCGCTTCGGTATCGCGCAGTCGGGCATCTTCACGGTCGCGACCACGGCGGCTTCGTGCGGCGCGGTCGCCAATACGCACGATTCGTTGACGCCGATCGGCGGCCTGTACCCCATGCTGTTGATGCAGCTAGGTGAAGTGATCTTCGGCGGTGTCGGTTCCGGCATGTACGGGATGCTCGTGTTCGCGCTGCTCGCGGTGTTCGTCGCGGGGCTGATGATCGGGCGTACTCCTGAATATGTCGGCAAGAAGATCGAGGCCTACGAGATGAAGATGGTGTCGATCGTGGTGCTGCTCACGCCGCTGCTCGTGCTGGTGGGCACCTCGATAGCGGTGCTGACCGACGCGGGCAAGGCCGGCATCGCGAACCCCGGCGCGCATGGCTTCTCCGAAATCCTCTACGCGTTCAGCTCGGCCGCGAACAACAACGGCAGCGCGTTCGCGGGGCTCACGGTGAATACGCCGTTCTACAACTGGCTCACCGCGATCGCGATGTGGTTCGGCCGCTTCGGCACGATCGTGCCGGTGCTCGCGATCGCCGGCTCGCTCGCCGCGAAGAAGCGCATCGGCGTTACCGGCGGCACGCTGCCGACGCACGGCCCGTTGTTCGTCGTGCTGCTGCTCGGCACGGTGCTGCTGGTCGGCGCGCTGACCTACGTCCCGGCGCTCGCGCTCGGTCCCGGCGTCGAGCATCTGATGATGATCGGCGTGCAGTGACGAGTGACGCGGGGCCTCGATCAACGACGCCCAACGACCGAACAGGCGCTTGCACGCGGCAAGCCCGCAAGCGCACAAGGATATTCGAGGATTCAATGACTGAACATAACGCTACGCGGTCCATGTTCGACCCGGCGCTGCTGCGTCCGGCGATCGTGGACTCCTTTAAAAAGCTCACGCCGCGCACGCAGTTTCGCAACCCGGTGATGTTCTGCGTGTACGTCGGCAGCATTCTGACGACCATTCTGTGGATCGCCGCGCTCGGCGGTCAGGCGGAGGCGCCCGCCGGCTTCATTCTCGCGGTCACGCTATGGCTGTGGTTCACGGTGCTGTTCGCGAACTTCGCGGAAGCGCTCGCCGAAGGCCGCTCGAAAGCGCAGGCCGCGTCGCTGCGCAGCGCGAAGAAAGACGTGATGGCCAAGAAGCTCAACGAGCCGCACCCGAAGTCGCCGATCCGCATCACCACCGCGACCGATCTGCGTAAAGGCGACGTCGTGCTGGTCGAAACCGGCGACGTGATTCCGGCCGACGGCGAAGTGATCGACGGTGTCGCATCGGTCGACGAATCGGCGATCACCGGCGAATCGGCGCCGGTGATCCGCGAGTCGGGCGGCGACTTTTCGTCGGTGACGGGCGGCACGCGCGTGCTGTCGGACTGGATCGTCGTGCGCGTCACGGCGAATCCGGGCGAGGCATTCCTCGACCGCATGATCGCGATGGTCGAAGGCGCGAAGCGTCAGAAGACGCCGAACGAAATCGCGCTGACCATCCTGCTCGTCGCGCTGACGATCGTGATGCTGCTCGCCACCGCGACGCTGCTGCCGTTCTCGATGTTTTCCGTCGAGGCCGCCAAGGCTGGTCATGTGGTGACGATCACCGCGCTCGTCGCGCTGCTCGTGTGTCTGATTCCGACGACGATCGGCGGCCTGCTGTCGGCGATCGGCGTGGCCGGCATGAGCCGCATGATGCAGGCGAACGTGATCGCAACCTCGGGCCGCGCCGTCGAAGCGGCCGGCGACGTCGACGTGCTGCTGCTCGACAAGACCGGCACCATCACGCTCGGCAACCGCCAGGCGTCGCAGTTTCTGCCCGCGCCGGGTCTGAGCGAAGAGGCGCTGGCCGATGCCGCGCAGTTGTCGTCGCTGGCCGACGAAACGCCGGAAGGCCGCAGCATCGTCGTGCTCGCGAAGCAGCGTTTCAATATCCGTCAGCGCGACATGGCCTCGCTGCACGCGGTGTTTCTCGCGTTCACCGCTCAGACCCGCATGAGCGGGGTCGATCTGTCGCCGCAAGGAACGCCCGCCGGAACCCACGGCCGTGAGATCCGCAAAGGCGCGGCCGATGCGGTCAGGCACTACGTCGAGGCGAACGGCGGCCGTTTCCCGAATGAAGTCAGCAATGTGGTCGCCGAGGTCGCGCGACGCGGCAGCACACCGCTCGTGGTCGCCGAGAAGGGCGAGCAGGGCGCGCGCGTGCTCGGCGTGATCGAGCTGAAGGACGTCGTGAAGGGCGGCATCAAGGAGCGCTTCGCCGAGCTGCGCAAGATGGGCATCAAGACCGTGATGGTGACGGGCGACAACCGTCTGACCGCCGCCGCGATCGCGGCCGAAGCAGGCGTCGACGACTTCCTCGCCGAAGCGACACCGGAGACGAAGCTCGCGACGATCCGCGCGCACCAGGCTGAAGGGCGTCTGGTCGCGATGACCGGCGACGGCACCAACGACGCGCCCGCGCTTGCGCAGGCCGACGTCGCGGTCGCGATGAACACCGGCACCCAGGCAGCCAAGGAAGCCGGCAACATGGTCGACCTCGATTCGAATCCGACCAAGCTGATCGAGATCGTCGAGATCGGCAAACAGATGCTGATGACGCGCGGTTCGCTAACCACGTTCTCGATCGCCAACGACGTCGCCAAGTACTTCGCGATCATCCCGGCCGCGTTCGCATCGACGTATCCGGCGCTGAATGCGCTGAACGTGATGCATCTCGCGACACCGACCTCGGCGATCATGTCGGCGGTGATCTTCAACGCGCTGATCATCGTGCTGCTGATTCCTCTTGCGCTTAAGGGCGTGCGCTACCGCGCGCTAGGCGCCGCGATCCTGCTGCGCCGCAATCTGCTGATCTACGGACTCGGCGGGATCATCGTGCCGTTCATCGGCATCAAGCTGATCGATATGGTGCTGGCCGCGTTCGGCTGGGTATGAGATGGATGAAAAGGGAAAGAGACTCATCATGAAAAATCTGTTCCGTCCGCTGATCGTGATCTTCGCGGTGCTGACCGTGGTCACCGGACTCGCTTATCCCGCGGTGATGACCGCGTTCGGCCAGGCGGCGTTCCACCACCAGGCCAACGGCAGCCTGATCGAGCAGAACGGCAAGGTGGTCGGCTCGCAGCTGATCGGCCAGCAGTTCGACGCGCCTCAGTATTTCTGGGGCCGCCTGTCGGCGACGAGCCCGATGCCGTACAACCCGCAGAACTCCGGCGGCTCGAACCTCGGGCCGAACAACCCGGCGCTGCTCGACGAGATCAAGGGCCGTCTCGACGCGCTGAAGGCCGCGGGCACCGACATGTCGAAGCCGGTGCCGGTCGATCTGGTCACGTCGTCGGGCAGCGGGCTCGATCCGGAGATCAGTCCGGCCGCGGCCGCGTACCAGCTCGAGCGGGTCGCGCAGGCGCGCCACCTCGCGCCGAGCGACGTGCAGGCGCTCGTCGAGCGCTACACGACGGGGCGCCAGTTCGGCGTGCTCGGCGAGCCGCGCGTGAACGTGCTGAAGCTCAATCTCGCGCTCGATGAAAAAAAGCGCGGTTGACGCGAAACGCAACGGCAACGCATCAGCCGCGCTTGCGGTTCATCGACAAAACAGCGGCGTCCGCGTGGCGCCGCTGCGCCATTTGCGGGCCGGCGCGGGCCGTGCCAACATGCAGGCACCGCCGCTCGCACGACTATGACAATCACTGAGCATGAACCGCCCCGATCCTGACGAACTGCTCGACAAGCTGCAGCGCGACGAAGAAAAGCGCCTGCGCGGCAGGCTGAAAATTTTCTTTGGCGCGTCGGCAGGAGTCGGCAAAACCTACGCGATGTTGCAGGCCGCGCGCCGCCGCAAGGAAGAGGGTGTCGACGTGCTGGTCGGCATCGCCGAAACGCACGGGCGCGGCGAAACCGCCGCGTTGCTCGCGGGGCTCGACGTGCTGCCGCTCGCGCATATCGAGTATCGCGGCCGCAAGCTCGGCGAGTTCGATCTCGACGCCGCGCTCGCGCGCAAGCCGCAACTGATCCTCGTCGACGAACTCGCGCATTCGAACGTGCAGGGCGCGCGCCATCTGAAGCGCTGGCAGGACGTCTACGAACTGCTCGACGCCGGCATCGACGTCTATACGACCGTCAACGTGCAGCACCTGGAGAGCCTGAACGACGTGGTTGGCCAGATCACCGGCATCCGCGTGTGGGAAACCGTGCCCGATCGCGTGTTCGATCATGCCGACGAAGTCACGCTCGTCGATCTGCCGGCCGAGGAACTGCTCGACCGCATGCGCGACGGCAAGGTGTACATGGCGCAGCAGGCCGAGCGCGCGGTGCGCAACTTCTTTCGCAAGGGCAACCTGATCGCGCTGCGCGAACTGGCACTGCGCCGCACCGCCGATCGCGTCGATGCGCAGATGCGCGAGTACCGCGCCGATCGTTCGATCCAGCGCATCTGGCAGGCGCGTGAGCGGCTGCTGGTGTGCGTGGGTCCTGGTCCCGAAGCGCCGGCGCTGGTGCGCTCGGCGGCGCGCCTCGCCGCGAGCCTGAAGGCCGACTGGCTCGCGGTCTATGTCGAAACGCCCGCGTTGCAGCGTCTGCCCGACGCGCGCCGCGCACGCACGCTGAACGCGCTGAAGCTCGCCGCCGAACTCGGCGCCGAAACCGCGACGCTCGCCGCCACCGATGCGCTCGACGCGTTGATCGGTTACGCGCAGGCGCGCAACGTATCGAAGCTGGTGGCGGGCGCATCGTCGCGCACGGGCGTGAGCCGCTGGCTGCGCCGGCCGCTCGGCGAGCGCATCGCCGAGAAGAGCGGCGATCTTGATCTCACGCTGATTCGCGTGTCGTCGGAGCGCGACGGCGGCGAACAGCGCCATCTGTTGAACACGACCGCGAACGCGTGGCGCGAGGCGTTGAGCGCGGCGCGCGAGCGTCGCTCGCCGCCGCGCGCGTATGCGTTCGCGCTCGCGATCGGCGCGGCGATCACGCTGCTGTCGAGCCAGCTGATCGACCGCATCGATCTGACCAACCTGGTAATGCTGTATCTGCTCGGCGTGATCTTCACCGCGGTGAAGCTCGGGCGCGGGCCGGGCGTCGTGCTGTCGTTCGCGAGCGTCGCCGCGTTCGATTTCTTCTTCGTGCCGCCGCGCATGTCACTGTCGGTGTCCGATACGCAGTACCTGCTGACGTTCTTTGGCATGCTGCTGACATCGCTCGTGATCAGCCATCTGACTTCGAGCCTGCGCCGCGAGGCGAGCGTCGCGCGACGCCGCGAGCAGCGCACCGGCGCGATGTACGAGATGGCGCGCGAGCTCGCCGCGGCGCTTGCGACCGAGCAGATCGTCGGCATCGGCACGCGGCACGTGAGCGAGGTGTTCGGCGCGCGTGTCGCGATCCTGCTGCCCGACAGCGCCGATCAGGTCAAACAGAAAATCGAGGACCCCGACCCGGCGATCACGCTCGAAGGCGACGCGCTCGACCTCGACGTCGGCCAGTGGGTCTACGATCAGCAGAAGCCGGCCGGCCACGGCACCGACACGCTGCCGGCCGCCGCGGCGCTGTATCTGCCGCTAAAGGCGCCGATGCGCACACGCGGCGTGCTCGCGGTCGTCGTGCGTGACGAGCGCGAGCTGACCGTGCCGGAACAGCGGCGCATGCTCGATGCGTTCGCCGCGCAGATCGCGCTCGCGCTCGAACGCGTGCATTACGTCGATATCGCGCGCGATGCGCTCGTCAACATGGAGTCGGAACGGCTTCGCAATTCGCTGCTGTCGGCGATATCGCACGATCTGCGCACGCCGCTGACGACGATCGTCGGGTTTTCATCGATGCTCGCTCAGGGGCAGCGAGGGCAGGGGCCGACCGACCCGCAATCCGCAGCGCGTCGTAACGACGAACTCGTCGATGCAATCCACGAAGAAGCGCTGCGCATGACCGACATCGTCACGAATCTGCTCGACATGGCGCGCCTGCAGGCCGGCAGCTTGCAGCTGAACCAGCAATGGACGCTGCTCGAGGAGACCGTCGGCGCCGCGCTGCGCGCGTGCAAGCGCGTGCTCGCCGATCATCCGGTGCAGGTCACGCTGCCCGCCGATCTGCCGCTGCTGCATCTCGACGCGGTGCTGATGGAGCGGCTGTTCTCGAACCTGTTCGAGAACGCGGCCAAATACACGGCGTCCGGCACGCCGCTCGTGATCGGCGCGCAGCAGATCGACGCGGATGGCGCGCCGTTCGTGCGCGTGACGATCGACGACAACGGCCCCGGCCTGCCCGCCGGCATGGAAGCGCGCGTGTTCGAGAAGTTCACGCGCGGCGAGAAGGAATCGGCGAAACCGGGCATCGGCCTTGGCCTCGCGATCTGCCGCGCGATCGTCGAGGCGCACGGCGGTACAATCGGCGCGCTCAACCGGACGGCCGCGGATGGCCACATCGAGGGCGCGCGCTTCTGGTTCACGCTGCCGGTCAAGACGCCGCCCGACGCGCCCGAGACGTTCGATACGCTCGAAGACGAAGGCGCCGCCGCCGCCGCCGCCGACCTCAATCCGCTCACCCGACCCGCCCATGAGTGACCTGAGCATCACCGTCGTTCTGATCGAAGACGAAAAGCAGATACGCCGCTTCGTGCGCACGGCGCTCGAAGGCGAGGGCATCGCCGTGTACGACGCCGAGACCGGCAAGCAAGGGCTCGTCGAAGCGGCGACGCGCAAGCCCGATCTCGTGATCGTCGATCTGGGCCTGCCCGACACCGATGGCCTCGACGTGATCCGGGAGCTGCGCGGCTGGAGCGAGCTGCCGGTAATTGTGCTATCGGCGCGCACCCAGGAAAGCGAAAAGGTCGCCGCGCTCGACGCCGGCGCCGACGACTACCTGACCAAGCCGTTCGGCGTGTCCGAGTTGCTCGCGCGCATCCGCGCGCATCTGCGGCGGCGCAATCACGGCGGCGCGAACGAATCGCCGCAGGTGCGCTTCGGCGCGGTCACCGTCGATCTCGCGCTGCGCCAGGTCACGCGCGACGGCGCCGCGGTCCATCTGACGCCGATCGAATACCGGCTGCTCGCGACGCTCGTGCGCCACGCTGGCCGCGTGCTCACGCACCGGCAGCTGCTGCGCGATGTGTGGGGGCCGTCGCATGTCGAGAGTCACCACTATTTGCGCATCTACATGGCGCACCTGCGCGGCAAGCTCGAGCGCGATCCCGCGCAGCCGGAGCATATCGTCACGGAGACGGGCGTCGGGTATCGGCTGGTGGGCGCGGTGTGAGTTCGTCCGCGAAGCCGCTCCGTTATAATCTCCCGACGTAAGGACGACCTTACGCTTCTATCAATCATCGGGGACGGCCCCATTTTTCATGGAGCTGTTTCGATGTCCTGGTTTCTTCTGTTGATCGCCGGTTTGCTCGAAGTCGCGTGGGCGGCCGGTCTCAAAACTTCCGAAAGTTTCACCCGTTTCTGGCCGTCCGTCTTCACGGTCGTGACCGCGCTCGGCAGCTTCGCGCTGCTCGCGCTCGCGATGCGGCAACTGCCGCTCGGCACGGCCTATGCGGTGTGGACAGGAATTGGCGCGGTCGGCGCGTTCATTTTCGGCGTCGTGATGATGGGCGAGGCGCTGACGCTCGCGCGCGTCGCCAGTGCGTCGCTGATCGTGATCGGCCTCGTCGGGCTGAAGCTGTCGTCGGGGCACTGACCCTCGGCTACGTCCGCCCGGCGCGCGGCCGCCATTGCCTGTAAGCCACAGCGCGGCCTCGCCGCTCTACGTTCTGCGAATCATCGTAGCTATAATGAGACAGCAACGACGTTGAGATTGCCCGCGGCCTGGCTGGCGCGGCCGGCTTGGCAAGCCTGACGGCTTCGGCGCGGAATCCCGCTGGTTCCCGTCGCGGCGTCCGGCAAGCACAAAGCGCGTGGAGGCGGCCATGCTTGAATCACTTTCGCTTGCAGCGGGCCTTTCATGGGGCAGCGGTCTGCGCCTCTATCTGACGGTCCTTTTGGCCGGCGTATTAGAACGTCTTGGCCTGATTCACTTGCCGAACACATTGTCCGCGCTGTCATCGCCATGGGTGATCGGCGCGGCGGCCGTGCTGACGCTGGCCGAGTTCCTCGCCGACAAGATCCCCGCGTTCGACACGCTGTGGGACGCGATCCACACTTTCATCCGCATTCCGGCCGGCGCCGTGCTGGCCGCCGGCGCGCTCGGCCACGCCGATCCGACGCTGCTGACCGTCGCCGCGCTCGCGGGCGGCACGCTCGCCGGCACTGCGCATCTTGCGAAGGCGGGCACCCGCGCGCTGATCAATCTGTCGCCCGAACCGCTGTCGAACGTCGTCACGTCGACCGCCGAGGACGGCCTCGCGGTTGGCGGGGTACTGCTTGCGCTATTCGTGCCGCTCGCGTTTCTGGTCTTGATGGTAGGCTTTCTGCTACTCGCGGCGTGGGCATTGCCGCGATTGTGGCGTGGCGTGCAGGGCGGTTTTCGCGGCATGGCCACGCACATGGTGTCGCGATTGGCGAGGAGCAGGCACGATTGAGCGAAGCACTACCAGGATCTAAGGCGGGTTCAAGAACGCGCGCCGATACGAGACCGGCGCGCCGGCTCGGCGGCATCGATCTGTTGCGCCAGGCCATGCGGATGACGGCGCGCGACTGGCGCGCGGGCGAACTGACGATGTTGCTGCTCGCGCTCGTGCTGGCGGTCGCGGCGTTGTCGAGCGTCGGGTTTCTGGGCGACCGGCTGCATCAGGGGCTCGAGCGCGATGCGCGGCGCATGATCGCCGCCGACTTCATCGTGCGCGCCGATCATCCTGTCGATCCGCAATTCGCGGCCGAGGCGCACGCCCTGGGCCTGCGCACCGCCACCACGGCGATCTTTCCCAGCATGATCAACTCGACCGGCGCGCAGCCGGCGTCGCGGCTCGCCGCCGTCAAGGCGGTGTCGCCGGGCTATCCGTTGCGCGGCGCGCTGCGCATCGCGGCGGCGCCGGGTGCGGCCGATCATCCGGCGACGTCGATTCCGGCGCCGGGCACCGTGTGGGTCGACCAGGAATTGCTCGACGCACTGAAGCTGAAGGTCGGCGATGCGGTGAAGGTCGGCAATCGCAACTTCACGGTCGGCGCGCTGATCACGCGCGAACTCGATCGCGGCTTCTCGTTCGTCAACTTTTCGCCGCGCCTGATGCTGCGCGCCGACGAAGTGCAATCAACCGGCCTGATCACGTACGGCAGCCGGGTCACGTACCGGTTGCTGGTCGCCGGGTCCGACGACGCTGTCGCGCGCTTCGCGCAGTTCGCGCACGAGCACGTCGACGCCGGCAAGATGCGCGGCGTCGCGCTCGAGTCGCTGCAGGACGGCCAGCCGCAGGTGCGTCAGACGCTCGATCGCGCGGGCCATTTCCTGACGCTCGTGTCGCTGTTGACCGCGCTGCTCGCGGCGGTCGCAATCGCGATGGCCGCGCACCGCTTCATGCGCCGGCATCTCGACGGCTGCGCGGCGATGCGCTGTCTGGGCGTGAGCCACTCCGCGCTACGGGCGTTGTTCACGCTCGAATTCGTCGGGCTCGGCGTGATCGGCGGGGCGCTCGGCGTGGCGCTCGGCTATCTGGGGCATCTCGCGCTGCTGACGTGGCTCGGCGGCCTGATCGACGTGGTGCTGCCGCAGCCGACGCTGTGGCCCGCGCTCGAAGGTGTCGCGGCCGGCCTCGTGCTGCTGCTCGGCTTCGCGCTGCCGCCGCTGGTGCCGCTCACGCGGGTGCCGCCGGTGCGCGTGCTGCGGCGTGAATGGGGCGAGGAGGGCCGCACCGCGTGGGCCGCCTACGCGTTCGGCATCGTGCTGTTCGCGGGGCTGCTGATCCTCGCCGCCGGCGAATTGAAGCTCGGCGGCATCGTCGCGGGTGGATTCGCGGGCGGGTTGCTGGTGTTCGCCGGCATCGCACGGCTCGCGTTGTGGGGCGCGGCGCGCGTGGTGCGCAGCGAGCGCGTCAATGCGGGCATCGGCTGGCGCTATGCGCTCGCGTCGCTCGAGCGGCGCAGCAGCACGAGCGCGCTGCAGATCACCGCGCTCGGCATCGGCCTGATGTGCCTGTTGCTGATCGCGATGACGCGCAACGACCTCGTGCAGGGGTGGCGTAAATCGACGCCGCCCGATGCATCCAACGAGTTCATCATCGACATCCAGCCCGATCAGCGCGACGCGGTCACGCAGTATCTGGACGCGCACGGCATCGCTGGTGTGGACTTGTCGCCGATGGTGCGTGGGCGGCTCGTCGCGATCAACGGCAAGGCAGTCAACCCGGACTCGTTCAAGGGCGCGGACGCGCGGCGTCTGGTGGACCGCGAGTTCAACCTGTCGTACACGACGCAACTGCCCGACGACAACCGGATCGCCGCGGGCAGCTGGTTCGGCGATACGACGAAGCCGCAGATTTCGATCGAGCAGGGTCTCGCGAAGCTGATCAACGTGAAGCCCGGCGATGTGCTGCGCTTCGACGTGACGGGCCTGACTGTCGAGGCGCCGGTGACGAGCGTGCGCAAGCTCGACTGGGGGTCGTTCAAGGTCAACTTCTTCGTGCTGATGCCGCCCGTCTCGTTGCAGGACTTCCCGGCGACGTTCATCACGAGCTTCCATCTGCCCGCGGATAAGCAGTCGACGATCGACGGCCTGATCGCCGCGTATCCCAATCTGACCGCGATCGACACCGGCCCGATCCTCGCGCAGGTGCAGCGCGTGTTGCAGCAGGTGATCGGCGCGGTGCAGTTCCTGTTCGCGTTCACGCTCGCGGCCGGCGTGCTGGTGCTGTACGCGGCGCTTGCCGGCACGCGCGACGAGCGTATGCGAGAATCCGCGCTGCTGCGCGCGCTGGGCGCATCGCATCGTCAGGTGCGGGCGGTGCAGGTGGCCGAGTTCGTCGCGGTCGGTGCGCTGGCCGGCCTGATGGCGGCGGCCGGCGCGCAGATCATCGGCTCGCTGCTGGCCACGCACGTGTTCGAGTTTTATCTGGACTTCGATCCGTGGCTGCTGCCGGCGGGCATTGGCGCCGGTATCGCGTGTGCGGGCGTCGGCGGGTGGCTGAGTCTGCGGCATGTGTTGGCGCGGCCGGCGCTGCAATCGCTGCGCGACGCGTGAGTTTTCTTTGTGATGTTTATTTGCTGTTGAGCAGGGTATGAGCGATTTGAACGACGAAGTGTCCTCGGACAAGCCGACGGCCTTCGAACTGGTGGGCGGCGAGGCGCGTGTGCGCGAACTGGTCGACCGGTTTTACGACCTGATGGATCTCGAGGCGGATTTCGCCGGGATTCGCGCGCTGCATCCGGCATCGCTCGAGGGTTCGCGCGACAAGCTGTTCTGGTTTTTGTGCGGCTGGCTCGGCGGTCCCGATCATTACATCAGCCGCTTTGGCCATCCCCGTTTGCGCGCGCGGCATCTGCCGTTTGCGATCGCGTCGAGCGAGCGCGACCAGTGGTTGAGGTGCATGGCGTGGGCGATGGAGGACATCGGTTTGCCGGAGCCGCTGCGCGAGCGCCTGCTCGGTTCGTTCTTCGAAACCGCCGACTGGATGCGCAACCGCAATGGCTGACACGCCGCAGCACGCCGCCTCGGCACCGTACTCGGTCGAAGCCGACTACGCGGCGCTCGAGCCGCGCGCGCGAGAGATTCTCGACTGCTGGTTCGGCGCGCCGGGCACGCCGGAGCACGGCACGGAGCGCAAGCTCTGGTTCGAGCGCAATGACGCCGTGGATGCGATGCTGCGCGAACGTTTCAGTAACCTGATCGATGCGGCCAACGCGGGTGAGCTCGACGCATGGCAGGCCACGCCGTTGGGCGCGTTGGCGCTCGTGATCGTGCTGGACCAGTTTTCCCGCAACTGCCATCGTGGGACGCCGCGCGCTTTCGCGACCGACAGCAAGGCGCTGCAAACCGCGCAACGAATGGTCGCGAGCGGCGCCGATCGGCTGTTGCCAGGCGTGCAGCATCGCGCGTTCGCGTATCTGCCGTTCGAGCACGATGAATCGCTCGCTAGCCAGCAGGAGTCGCTGCGGCTCTTCAAACAGCTCGCGCAGGAGCCGGGCGGTGAAGGCTACTATCAATACGCGCTGCGCCACGCGAAAGTGATCGAGCGGTTCGGCCGCTTTCCGCATCGCAACGCGTTGCTCGGACGTGAATCGAGCGACGAGGAGATCGCGTTTCTGCGCGAGCCCGGTTCGTCGTTTTGAATTAGCACGGTCGCGCGCGAGGCACTCGGCCGGCGCGACGCGTTGCGCGGCTTTACTCGTCGCCGTGTATCTTGCCCGCCACCGGCGTACGCACGAACACGCGCAATAGCTCATCCGAATCACCCGGCCGCGCGCCGGACCAGAACAGCCGCCATTCGCCGGCCGGCGGCCGCGCGTTGTCGCGGCGGCTTTCCTCGATCAGCCACGTGCAGGCGGTCGTGCGCGGATCTTCGCTCGGCTGATGCACGATGCCCGTGTAGTAGAAGAGCATCGGCGCTTCGGATTCGCCGAGTCCGGAGCTTGCCATGCAGTCGCCGTCGTTCCATTCGATATCCATCTTCGCGCCGAGGTCGCGGAACACCGAGCGGTAGCTTTTCGCGTAGTCGAGCCACGGCAGCAGCAGCGTGCTGACGAGCCCCCAGACTAGCATCGCGCCCGCGCACCAGCTGAGCGCGCCGCGCCATTTGCCCGCGTACTTGAACGACGGCAGCAGCCACAGCCAGCCGATCGTCAGCACCAGCGCGGCGATGATCAGCGCGGGCGAAATCGGCAGCACCCAGTCGAGCGGTAGCCAGCGGCCGAGCAGATGCAGCGACGCATGGTTGCTCGCCGGGTTCGTCATGGTGGACCAGACCATCCACACGAGTGCGGCCGCGCTGCCGAACAGCACGCGGCTCGTCATATCCCAGCCGGTATGCAGGCGCGCCGGCAAGCGTTCGACGCCCTGCATCGCGACCAGCGCGAGCGGCGCGATGAACGGCAGGATGTAGAGCTCGCGGACCGTCGCCGAAGTTTGCAGCACCGCGAAACCGGTGCCCGCGAACAGCATCGGCAACGCCACGCGCGGATCGCGCCAGCGCCGCCATGCGCCACCGGCGAGCGCGGCCAGCGCGAGCGGCACGACCGGAAAACCGACGCTCAGCACGGTGCGCAGCACGAACAGGTGGCTCTCGTTTTCGGAGCCGAGCTCGGCGACCGAAAAACCGAAGAAGCGCCCGACGTTGTTATCCCACAGCCATACCTTGAAGAGCGCCTCGGAGCGCAGGTAGAAGCAGATCGGCCAGATCAGCGCGAATGGCGCGCAGACGAGCGCGGCGAGGCACAGCGCGCCCGCGAAGCCGCGGCTGCGGCATGCCGGATAGAGCAGCAGCGCCGCGCAGGTGGTGGCGCCGAACACGAGCGGCACGAACAGCCCCTTGGCAAGCAGCGACACGCCGACACCCGCGCCGAACATCGCCGCGCCGCTGAGGATCGCGTGACGCCGCGTGCGGGCATCGAGCGGTTTGATCTGCCGGGCGGCCTGAGCATGCATCGGGAAATACGAGGCCGCGCCCGGGTCGTCACGCAGATGCACGAGCACGAGTTCGAACAATCCGCAAAACCCGAGCGCGGCGCCGGCCATCAGTGCGACGTCGGTCATCATGTCGTGCACGTGCTTGACGACGACGAGCGTGCCGCCGAACAGCGCGAGCGTGCCGATCACGCGCAGGTCGAACCAGCTCGGCACAGCGACCGCGCGACGTGCGACCCGCGCGGTGTAGTACACCGTGAGGCCCGCGAACAGCGCGCTCGCGAGCCGTGCCGCATCGTGCAGCGGCAGATAGCGGCCGAACATCCACGCGAAGCCGGTGGCGACCCAGTCGTAGATGGGCGGCTTTTCGACGAAGGGCTGGCCGGCATTGGTCGGCACGACCAAATCGCCGGTATCGAGCATGTGCTGGACGATGCCGAATGTGTAGGTTTCGTCCTGCTTCCATGGCTCGTGGCCGAGAATGCCGGGGACGAGCCACGCGCAGAGGATCGCCAGCGCGACGAACCACAGCAGCGGGCGGATCGCCGCGAGCGCGCGCCAACGCTGCAGGCCGCGCGTGGCGCGGTCGGCGGAAACCGCTGAGCCCGATGCGTGCGCGGTGTCGACGCTGTGGTTCGCGAGCGCCGAATCTGCGGTGTCTCTAATGGCGGGCTGGACCTGCGCGCCGGCAAACGGGTGCGCGGTGCTGGCGGTAAGCGCGGCCTCTTGCGCACGGCCAGCTGGAGCGGCCGAGGTCGCGGCCGTCGCGCTGGCATTGTGCGCGCGCCAGCGCGTGGACTGCTTGTCTTGCATGGATGTCTCTGGTCAGCGTACGCGTCGGCGTTGGCCTCGTACCTATGTTTTGCTTACGTCGCCTGCAAATGCATTCGATCCGGTCGATTGTATCGCTGCATTATTACGGAAGATTACAGTCGCGGGGAGGCGCTCGCATTCGATGAGCGGCTGTGTCGGTTTCACGACAAATCGACGGGAATACGTGGAACGAGAGGAGGTGTGGAGCGCGGAACAAGGCGCGGCCGTAGCGGACCGCGCTCTGCGTTCAAGGCTTGCGTGTCCACTTGCACGCGACGTTCGCTCACCGGCCGCCGGCAACGTCGAACAGCGCGCCCGTCACGTACGACGACGCATCGCTGAGCAGCCATACGATGGCCTCGGCGACTTCGTCGGCGCTGCCGGGGCGGCCGAGCGGCGTGGTCGCGCCCAGTTGTGCGGCGCGTTCCGGCTTGCCGCCGCTCGCGTGGATCTCGGTGTCGATCAGACCCGGACGCACCGCGTTCACGCGCACGCCCTGCGGGCCGAGTTCTTTTGCGAGGCCGATGGTCATCGTGTCGATGGCGCCTTTCGATCCCGCGTAGTCGACGTATTCGTTCGGCGAACCCAGCCGCGCCGCCGCCGACGAAACATTGACGATCGCGCCGCCTGAGCCGCCGCGCTGGGTCGACATACGCCGCGCCGCTTCGCGTGCGCACAGATAGGCGCCGAGCACGTTGACGTCGAACACGCGTTTCAGACGCGCGAAGTCCATATCGGCGAGCTGGCTCGACGGCGCGACGATGCCGGCGTTGTTGACGAGCGCATCGATGCGGCCGAAGGTTTGCTGCAGCGTATCGAACATGCCGGTCACGTCGGCTTCGTTCGCGACATCGCCGGCGATTGGCAGCGCGCGGCCGCCCGCATGTTCGACTTCGGCGACCGTCTGCTGCGCGGCGGCGAGGTCACGCACGTAGTTCACGCCGACACACCAGCCGCGCGCGCCAAGCAGACGCGCGGTGGCGCGGCCAATGCCGCGGCTGCCGCCGGTGATGAGAACAGCTTTCGTCATCGCAACCTCGTCGTTGGGGTGATGCGTGCGCGGCGGTCCGCCCTTGAGTTCGAGTTCGGCGGAACGGGATTCAGATCGCGTCGCTTTGCACTGCCGCCCATTTGTCGCGTGCGGGCGGCGCGTAACGTTGCAGCTTGCCAATCAACGCGAGCGGATCGGCGTCGATTTGCAGCATGTCGAGATAGGTCTTGCGCAGGAAGCCTTCGTCGACCGTGTGCTGAAGCACGCGGACCAGCGGCTCGTAGAAGCCGCCGGTGTTCAGCAGCGCGACCGGCTTGCCGTGATAGCCGAGCTGCGCCCACGTGAAGACCTCGAACAGCTCCTCGAGCGTGCCCGCGCCGCCCGGCATCGCGACGAACGCATCGGATAGTTCGGCCATCATCTTCTTGCGATGATGCATGTCGGGCACCACGTGCAGCTCAGTCAGGCCGTTATGACCCACCTCCTTGCTGACGAGCAGTTCGGGAATCACGCCGATCGCGCGGCCGCCTTCGGCCATCACGGTGTCGGCGATCACGCCCATGAGTCCCACTTTGCCGCCCCCAAACACGAGCGCGAGATCGGCCTCGACGAGGGCGCGGCCGAACGCGCGCGCCGCCTGCGCATACAACGGTTTGGCTCCCATAGAAGAGCCGCAATAGACACACACCGACTTCATGCTCAACTTTCCTTCGATTCGTTGCGAGGCGCGGCGCCTTCACGCGGCGGCAAGTAGTCGTAGAACTCGCGCTTGGGCAGTGTGCCGGATACGAGGTCGTCGAACAGCTGCCGCGAGCGGCCGCGCAGATAGGGCGCCATCAGCGAGACGATCTGCACGCTGACCTGATGCAGCTCCTCGCGGATCGCTTCCTGCTCGTTGTATTTGCGCGGATTCATCACGAACTGATATGACAGCCAGTACGTGCCGATCACGCCGACGTTGGTCGCGATCACTTGCATTTCCTGCGGCGTCGCGACCATTTCGCCGTCGGCGACGAGTTGCTCGCAGAACTGGCTCGCGAAGCGCACCTTGTGGCTGATGATCTGCTTGAAATGCGTCTCGAGCGTGCGGTTGCGCGCGAGGAGGTCGTTCAGGTCGCGGTACAGGAAGCGGTAGCGCCAAGTGAAATCGACCATGTACTGCAGATACGACCACATTTCGTCGATGGTCGCACGATGGTCGTCGGGGAAACGCAGACGCTTCTCGATCTCCTGCTCGAACTGGCTGAAGATGCTGTTGATGATGTCGTCTTTGTTGCGGAAGTGGTAGTACAGGTTGCCTGGGCTGATTTCCATTTCCTCGGCGATCGTCGTCGTCGTGACGTTCGGCTCGCCGATTTCGTTGAACAGCTTCAACGACAGTTCGAGAATCCGTTCGCGCGTGCGGCGGGGAGGTTTGGCTTCCATGTCGTCCGGCCCTGGTTATGCCGGGCTGGGGCGCATGGCGGCGTGCCGCTGCTGCGTGTTCCACCCGGATGCGGTTGGTATATTGAGCTCTCCCGAACCCGCCGACACGCGGCAGGCCCCCCGAAAGGGCAGGATGAGGCGAGGCGCGGATACGTTTGCGCGAGCGCTTTCCTGTGAGACCGTTAAACGATTATAAACCGAGCGTTCTAATACCCAACCGCCTGCGCGGATATTCAACCTGTTGGACATGGCCCAAGCGTGCGCTTCAACCCGCGTCGAGACTCAAAGCCACGCGCGAACCCAGCCGACCACCAGCGGCCCGACGATCACCCCCCACGTCATCACACACATGCCGAGCGCGACCATCACGGCCGCGCTGCCGAGATCCTTCGCGCGGCGGGAGAGCTCGTGACGTTCGAGCGAGATCCGGTCGATCGCCGCTTCGACGCTCGAATTGAGCAGCTCGACGATCAGCACGAGCAGCACCGAGCCAAGCAGCAGCACGCGCGACACGGGATCGACGGGCACCACGAGGCCGCACGGAATCAGGATCGCGGCCAGCGTGAGTTCCTGACGAAACGCGCTTTCCTCGCGAATCGCGACGCGAAAACCGGCCAGCGAGTTTTTCATCGCGTGCCATGCGCGCGTGAGGCCGCGGTTGCCTTTGTAGGGGTTGAAGGGCAGCGGGGCGAGCGGGTCGTCGGGGCTGAGGGGTTCGTTGGGGGCGTCGTGGCTCGAGTCGCGGGTTGTGTCGTGGCTGGCGTCGCGTTGCACGCCGCCCGAGACGCTCGGGCCGCCGTTCCTGGACCTCTCGCCGTTCACCCGATGCACGGTATCCGCATGCCCGCTCACACCCGGCTCGCGGACATCGTCGAACGGTTCGATGCTCGTGGTGTCGGGGCTGGACTCGACGGCGCGCAGCGCGCCGTTCGACGCGCCTTCGGCGCTGGATCGACTGCTTCGCATGGATAGCTCCGCGCGCCGCATCACGCAGCGGCGCTTTCCTCACGATACGCCGTGCCGCGCAGTGGCTTCAAATGCGCGGCGAATTGTGCGGACGCCGCTGCCCACGAAAAGCGCTCGGCCCATGCGCGCGCATGCGATCGCTCGATCTTCAGCGCCTCGAGACAGGCCTCGCGCAGATCCTCGTGCATCGCACCGGCGCCGCCGTCGCCGAGCACGTCGATCGGGCCGGTGACCGGATATGCGGCCACCGGCGTGCCGCATGCGAGCGCTTCGAGCAGCACGAGCCCGAACGTGTCGGTGCGGCTCGGAAACACGAAGACGTCGGCGGCCGCGTAGACCTTCGCGAGTTCGGCCTGCGACAGCACGCCCAGATAGTTGACCTGCGGGTAGCGCGACTTCAGTTCGGCGAGCGCCGGACCTTCGCCCGCGACCCACTTCGAGCCGGGCAGATCGAGCTGCAAGAAAGCCTCGACGTTCTTCTCGACCGCCACGCGTCCCACATACAGGAAGATCGGCCGCGCGGTGTTGAGCACCTTCGAGTCCATCGGCCGGAAGATCTCGAGATCGACGCCGCGCGTCCACAGCACGACATTGGTGAAGCCGAACTTTTCGAGGTCCTGCTTGACGACGGGCGTGGGCGCCATCACCGCGAGCGATGGCTCGTGGAACCAGTGCAGAAACTTGTAGGTCGCCGCGAGCGGGATGCGAAAGCGCGCCTGCACGTACTCGGGAAAGCGCGTGTGATACGCGGTCGTAAACGGCAGCTTGTGCTCGATCGCATATGCGCGCGCGGCCATGCCGAGCGGACCTTCGGTCGCAATGTGCAACGCATCGGGCGCGAAACGGTCGATGCGCTCGCGCAGCCGGCGGCGCGGCAGCAGCGACAGGCGTATCTCCGGATAAGTCGGGCACGGGATGGTGCGGAATTCGAGCGGTGTCAGCAGATCGACCTGATGGCCGAGCGCGGTGAGTTCGCGCCGGGTGTTCTTCAGCGTGCGCACGACGCCGTTGACCTGCGGCTCCCATGCGTCGGTGACGATCATGATCTTCATCGCGTTGTTCATCGCTGCGGGCCCTGTGGAATTGGAGAGTGGAACTGCTCAGGCAGTGGCGCGGGCTTTTTGCGTGCCCTTCTGGGGCGCGCGCAGCGCGGTCCAGAAGACCACCTTGAGTTCGCCTTCATAGGTCTCGACGAGCGCCGACAGACTCTCGACCCAATCGCCATCGTTGCAATAGAGCACACCGTCGATCTCGCGCATTTCGGCCTTGTGGATGTGCCCACAGACGACGCCGTCACAGCCGCGGCGACGCGCTTCGTCGGTCATCACGGTTTCGAACGACGAGATGAAGTTGACCGCGTTCTTGACCTGATGCTTCAGGTATTGCGACAGCGACCAGTACGGGAAGCCGAGCTTGCTGCGAATCCGGTTGAACCAGCGGTTCAGCACGAGGATCATCGTGTACAGCGTGTCGCCGAGATAGGCGAGCCATTTCGCATGCTGGATCACGCCGTCGAACAAATCGCCGTGCACGATCCACAGCCGCTTGCCGGCGAGCGTCGTGTGGAACGCTTCGCCGCGCACGTGGATGTCGCCGAACGCGAGGTCGCAGAACTGGCGCGCGGCTTCGTCGTGATTGCCGGGCACGTAGATGACCTGGGTGCCTTTGCGCGCTTTGCGCAGCACTTTCTGCACGACGTCGTTGTGGGCCTGCGGCCAGTACCAGCCTTTCTTCAACTGCCAGCCGTCGATGATGTCGCCGACCAGGTACAGGTACTCCGATTCGTTGTGGCGCAGGAAGTCGAGCAGATAACCGGCCTGGCAGCCGCTCGAGCCGAGATGGATATCCGAGAGCCAGATCGTGCGATAGCGATGCGGATCGTCGTGGCCGTCATCGGGATGATCGGCGTGGGCGTCGAGTGATGGCGTCGCCGGCAGCGGCAGGCCGTGATGAGTAGAACCCGGGGCGGGCCGGAACGCGACGGGGTCGACGCTCGGACCGGTTTGACGAAACAGGGAAGTCGCGGACGTATTGGGGTCCATGGCTCACGCGTCGAGTGGCGGTGCCCGTATTGGGCCAGGCGCGAGTGACTCTGCCGTGACAGTCACGAGAAGTTCTTATTACGGTGGGGTCCTGGCGGGGCCTGTTTTTTTCGTTGTTCTGGCCTTTTTGGCCTTTCCTTGCTGGCTTGTCGGTCTATTAGCGTTGCCCCTGTGCGGGGCGGCACCTACTTTCTTTGCTGCTGCAAAGAAAGTAGGCAAAGAAGACAGCTCAAACCGCCAGCTCATAAGCGGGTCCCCTGGCTTGGCAGGGGT
Organism: Paraburkholderia youngii; assembly: GCF_013366925.1. Lineage (NCBI taxonomy): Bacteria > Pseudomonadati > Pseudomonadota > Betaproteobacteria > Burkholderiales > Burkholderiaceae > Paraburkholderia > Paraburkholderia youngii. Next base: position 5,387,304 of record NZ_JAALDK010000001.1, on the reverse strand, counting down.
AGTGGTGCATCTGGAATCCGTGTCCCCGCACATTCCCGTTCGTGACAAAGCCATCATCCATCCCACTCCGCACTACGTGCGTCGCGGACGGGTCTGCCAGGGAAACCGGCAGGTTGCCTCGGCGAGGCGCCGAAACAACGAGGGGTTTTGGAGCGGGGATTCGGCGCTCGGAGCGCCGCCGGAAGAATGACTGCCGTGTCACGAACGCGGAATGTGCGGGAGCACGGATTCCAGATGCACCACTACCTCACGCGGACCGAGGGACCCGCTTAAGAGTTAGCGGTATGAGCTGTCTTCTTTGCCTACTTTCTTTGCAGCAGCAAAGAAAGTAGGTGCCGCCCCGCACAGGGGCAACGCTAATAGACCGACAAGTCAGCAAGGAAAGGCCAACACCGCAAGAACAAAGACAAAAAGCCCTAACCCCGCCAAAGGCGGCAACGCATTCAGCACGCGCGCTAGCGCACAACCTGGACCACCCGCGTCCCCGCGAGCCGATCATGCAAAAACTGCCGCTGCGGATCAAACCGCCCACTCGCGGACCAGACCACGAACCAGACGCCCGCAAAAACAAGCGTCTGCGGCACCCGCAAGCCAAGAAGCGGATGCACGGCCAGCGGCGGCAAAAACCACAACCAGGCGAGCACATACCGCGCAATCGCCCGTCCAACGGAAACCGGCCCGCCATCAGCGCCAACAACCCGTAACCGCCAGGTTTTCATCGGCAGCGTCTGGCCACCATGCGTCCAGAACCAGACGAAATACACGCCAACCACGAAGCCAATCCAGCAGGCGAGCAGGTTGTGATGCGCGAGCCCGTTACGCTGCTGCGTCAGCGTGCTGAACAGATAGCCGGCGAGAAACACCACGCCGAACAGAATGACCGCCTCGTAGAGCAGCGCCGCCAGCCGTCGCCGGACGGTGGGCGCCGTGCCGCCGAGCGCGGCGGCGGGCAGGCTGGGAGTGACGAGCGACTGGGACACGTAATGGGCTCGGGATCGGGATCAGGAGCCGTGGAAGATCGCCGGCGCCTCGGCCGGCGACACCGGCACCGGCGTCGCCGGCACGAAGCTGCCCGGCGCCGGAATCGCGGGGGTGGCCGGCAGCGAGGCCGCGGCCGGTGCCGAGGCGCCCGGTGCGGCGCTCGCCGCCGCGGCAGCGCTGGCGCCCGCGCCGTGCTCGCGCGCGTTCAAGAACCGGTCGATGCCCTTGATCTCATTGCGAGCCGACGGCGGCGCGCTGACGACGCTGGGGCGACGCTTGCGCTCACTGGCGGCGAGCCGCTCCTTCGTTTCTTCGGGCAGTTGTTGGTACGCCTTCCACGCGTTCTGGCGCGCTTCGCGCGGCAATTCCTTCGAAACCTGGTAGTTCTCTCGCGCGACGCGGCGCTGATCGGGCGTCATGCGCACCCATTCGCTCATGCGCTCATGCAGACGCTTTTGCGCATCCGGCGACATCTTTGCGTATCGCGACGCGATCTTGATCCACTTTCGCTTGCGTTCGTCGCTGTACGAATCCCACTGCGATGCGAATGGTGCGAGAGCGATATGCTCATCGGCGCTTAGACGCGACCACGCGAGCGGGCTGTTGCTGCCGGGCAGGCTAGGCAAGTCGACGGAAAGTGCGGGGGCGGGCGCGGGCGCGGCGACGTTGACGCCGGGCGACGGATGGCCCGCCGGGGACGGGCTCGGATGAAAGCGCGGATAGGTCGCGACGAACGACACCAGTGCCGCGATCGTGCATCCGAAAACAACGGCCAGGCCGCGCTTGTAACTCACCCGAGGAATCTCCCGCTCAGTGGGCGCGTGAAAGATACGCGTTGAAGCCGTGGTCGAGATAGGCATTGAGCGGCAGGTCGTCGCTAAGCATGGCGGCATCGATATCGGCGAGTTCGGCGGTGCGCTGCTGGTCTTCCCAGTACGCGATGCCGATCAGGCTCACCACCAGCGCGGCGAGCGGCCACGCGAGCGCGAAGCGGCGCAGCGACCAGCGGCGGCGCGGCTCGAAGCCTCTCTGCGGCAACCCGGCCGGCATGCCGGCGAACGCAGGCACGAACACCGGCGCGCTGACGGCTTCGGGCTTCTTGCGCGCCAACGCGGCGCGACGCGCGGCGGCGAGCCGGTCGACGGTGGCGGGAGGGAGGCTGGCGGTGTTTTCGTCGAGCGCGCGGCGCAGTCGACGCGCAAACTCGAGTTCTGTGTTTTCGAGGGAGCTCATAGCGTGATTCCTTTCGCCTTGAGCGCTTGCGCCAGCGTGTGGGTGGCCCGGGAGCAGTGCGTTTTCACACTGCCTTCGGAGCAGCCCATTGCGGCGGCAGTCTCGGCGACATCCATATCCTCCCAATAACGCATGAGAAACGCCTCCCGTTGACGTGCCGGTAATTTCTGGATCTCGTCGTCGATCAACTGCAGGACCTGCTCGCGCTCGAGCTTCTGCTCGTTGCTCTCGGCGCCAGCCGAACCCGCCTCGGCCTCGAAGGTTTCCAGCGGGTCGAATTCGTCGTCGTCGGCGTTGCCGAGCGACGAGAACAGACTAACCCAGGTATTGCGTACTTTGGCACGACGGAAGTAGTCGTGTGTCGCATTCTGCAGAATACGCTGAAACAGGAGGGGCAGTTCGGCGGCCGGGCGGTCGCCGTATTTCTCGGCGAGCTTGATCATCGCGTCCTGCACGATGTCGAGGGACGCATCGTCGTCCCGCACGGCGTAGACCGTCTGCTTGAACGCGCGCCTTTCGACGCCCGCCAGAAAATCGGCGAGTTCCTTGTCTGATGCCATCCGTGTGGGGTCGGCGCAGCAAGCGTGCGCGTAATCGGTCGAAAAATGTCGTAAAACTCGCGGATGCTAACAAATTTTTGCTCAGATTGGGGTGAAACTGCTGAACCTTGCAATTGCATGACAATCACATTCCGTCCGATCGCGTGCTCCTGCGGGTGTCCTAATGGCAATATTTTCTTGACCGCGAGCGCGCCAACAGCTATCGTCGCTGGTTCGCAACATAAGTGAGTTGTCTCAATTGAGGTGTGGCCCAAGAAGCCCGCCTGTCAACTGGACGCGCCGCTTGAACCCGAGCCACAAGCCCGGCAGAGAGCACCCGATCAATTTTTTGCCGAAAATTCGAAAGGTGAATCAATGAATATGCCCAGCGCGGAATTCTCCACGTCGGATACGACCCCCCCTCACGAAGCAGACTCTATCGGCGCCACCGTGCTCATGAAGGCACTGGCCGACGAAGACGTCGAATTCATCTGGGGCTATCCCGGCGGCTCGGTACTCTACATTTACGACGAGCTGTACAAGCAGGACAAGTTCCAGCACGTGCTGGTGCGCCACGAGCAGGCCGCCGTGCATGCTGCCGACGCCTATGCCCGCTCCACCGGCAAGGTCGGCGTTTGTCTCGTGACCTCCGGCCCCGGTGTCACCAATGCCGTGACCGGCATCGCCACCGCCTATATGGATTCGATCCCGATGGTCGTGATCAGCGGCCAGGTGCCGACTGCCGCGATCGGTCAGGACGCATTCCAGGAATGCGACACGGTCGGCATCACGCGTCCCTGCGTGAAGCACAACTTCCTCGTGAAGGACGTGCGCGATCTCGCCGCCACCGTCAAGAAAGCTTTCTACATCGCCCGTACCGGCCGTCCCGGCCCTGTGCTGATCGACATTCCGAAGGACGTGTCGAAGGCGGCGTGCCAATACGAGCCGATCAAGAGCGTGTCGCTGCGCTCATACAACCCGGTCACGAAGGGCCACTCCGGTCAGATCCGCAAGGCGGTGTCGCTGCTGCTGTCGGCGAAGCGCCCCTATATCTATACCGGCGGCGGCATCGTGCTCGCGGACGCGTCGCGTGAGCTGAACCAGTTTGCCGATCTGCTTGGCTATCCGGTCACCAATACGCTGATGGGCCTTGGCGGCTACCGCTCGAGCGACAAGAAATTCCTCGGCATGCTCGGCATGCACGGTACGTACGAAGCCAACATGGCGATGCAGCACTGCGACGTGCTGATCGCCATCGGCGCGCGTTTCGACGACCGCGTGATCGGCGATCCGAATCACTTCGCGTCGCGGCCGCGCAAGATCATCCATATCGACATCGATCCTTCTTCCATTTCCAAGCGCGTCAAGGTCGACATTCCGATCGTCGGCGACGTGAAGGAAGTGCTGAAGGAACTGATCGAGCAGTTGCAGACGGCCGAGCATGGCCCCGACACCGCGGCGCTCGCCGAGTGGTGGAAGGACATCGAAGGCTGGCGCGCGAAAGACTGCCTGAAGTTCGACCGCAAGAGCGACATCATCAAGCCGCAGTACGTGGTCGAAAAGGCGTGGGAGCTGACCGACGGCAACGCGTTCGTGTGCTCCGACGTCGGCCAGCACCAGATGTGGGCCGCGCAGTTCTACAAGTTCAACAAGCCGCGTCGCTGGATCAACTCCGGTGGCCTCGGCACGATGGGCTTCGGCTTGCCTGCCGCGATGGGCGTGAAGATGGCCCATCCGGACGACGACGTGCTGTGCATCACGGGCGAAGGCTCGATCCAGATGTGCATCCAGGAGCTGTCGACCTGCAAGCAGTACGACCTGCCGATCAAGATTATTTCGCTGAACAACCGCTACCTGGGCATGGTGCGCCAGTGGCAGCAGATCGAATACAGCAAGCGCTATTCGCATTCGTACATGGATGCGCTGCCGGACTTCGTGAAGCTCGCCGAAGCGTACGGTCACGTGGGCATGCGCATCGAGCGCACGGCCGATGTGGAGCCGGCGCTGAAGGAAGCGCTGCGCCTGAAGGATCGCACGGTGTTTCTCGACTTCCAGACCGATCCGACCGAAAACGTCTGGCCGATGGTTCAGGCCGGCAAGGGCATCACCGAGATGCTCATGGGTTCGGAAGATCTTTAACGACGGGGCGCACGGGTAACTCCAGCGCCGGCTTCGTGATGCGCGCCTTCACAAAAGGCGAAAGCAGACGAAGCGGCGCCGCTCCGCTCGCAGACATCGACACTACATCTGGAAGAAGCGAAACATGAGACACATCATTTCCGTCCTGCTGGAAAACGAACCGGGCGCATTGTCGCGCGTGGTGGGTCTGTTCTCGGCACGCGGCTACAACATTGAAACCTTGACGGTGGCTCCGACCGAAGACCGTTCGCTGTCGCGCATGACCATCGTCTCCGTTGGCTCGGACGACGTGATCGAACAGATCACGAAGCATCTGAACCGCCTGATCGAGGTGGTGAAAGTGGTCGACCTTACCGAGGGCGCCCACATCGAACGCGAGCTGATGCTGATCAAGGTGAGGGCGGTCGGCAAGGAACGTGAGGAGATGAAGCGGATGTCGGACATTTTCCGCGGCCGCATCATCGACGTCACCGAAAAGACCTACACGATCGAACTGACGGGGGCGAGCGACAAGCTCGACGCCTTCATCGAGGGGCTCGACTCCACGGCGATTCTCGAGACGGTCCGCACGGGCAGCTCGGGCATCGGTCGCGGCGAGCGCATTCTGAAGGTCTGACGTCACGATCGAACGGCCGGGCAACGCGGCATCGCCCAACCGGCAATAACAACATTCGCAGTACCTGAATTTTTCTGAATCATCGAATCTAGCCAAGGAACCGACATGAAAGTTTTCTACGACAAGGACGCCGATCTCTCCCTCATCAAGGGCAAGCAGGTCACCATCATCGGCTATGGCTCCCAAGGCCATGCGCACGCGCTGAACCTGAAGGAAAGCGGCGTGAACATCACGGTCGGTCTGCGCAAGGGCGGCGCATCGTGGAGCAAGGCTGAAAACGCTGGCCTGCAAGTCAAGGAAGTCGCGGAAGCGGTGAAGGGCGCGGACGTCGTGATGATGCTGCTGCCGGACGAGCAGATCGCCGACGTATACGCGAAGGAAGTTCACGCGAACATCAAGCAGGGCGCAGCGCTCGCTTTCGCGCACGGCTTCAACGTTCACTACGGCCAGGTGATCCCGCGCGCCGACCTCGACGTGATCATGATCGCGCCGAAGGCACCGGGCCACACGGTTCGCGGCACCTACTCGCAAGGTGGCGGCGTGCCGCACCTGATCGCGGTTGCCCAGGACAAGTCGGGCGCAGCGCGCGACATCGCGCTGTCGTACGCAGCGGCTAACGGCGGCGGCCGTGCCGGCATCATCGAAACGAACTTCCGCGAAGAAACCGAAACCGACCTGTTCGGCGAGCAGGCTGTGCTGTGCGGCGGTACCGTCGACCTGATCAAGGCTGGCTTCGAAACGCTGGTCGAAGCGGGCTACGCGCCGGAAATGGCGTACTTCGAGTGCCTGCACGAACTGAAGCTGATCGTCGACCTGATCTACGAAGGCGGCATCGCGAACATGAACTACTCGATCTCGAACAACGCCGAGTACGGCGAGTACGTGACGGGTCCGCGCATCGTGACCGCTGAAACGAAGAAGGCGATGAAGGCCGTGCTGACCGACATCCAGACCGGCGAATACGCGAAGAGCTTCATCATCGAAAACAAGGCTGGCGCACCGACGCTGCAATCGCGTCGCCGTCTGACGGCCGAGCACCAGATCGAGCAGGTTGGCTCGAAGCTGCGCGCAATGATGCCGTGGATCGCGAAGAACAAGCTCGTCGACCAGTCGAAGAACTAAGCGTCTCGACGTCACGAGGTCCGGCGCGGCGCCTTCAGCGCGGCGGCCGGACCAGTCAAAAAGCCGTCCAAGGGTGCTGAACCCTGGGCGGCTTTTGCTATCCTACGGTTTTACAAAAACACAGAAGCCATCCATGAATTACCCTCATCCGATCATCGCGCGAGAAGGCTGGCCGTTCATCGCCATCGCGGCCGTCGTTGCATTACTGGTTCACGCCTTCGCGGGGTTCGGCTTTGCGTGGCTCTTCTGGCTGATCCTGATCTTCATCGTGCAGTTCTTCCGCGATCCGGCGCGTCCGATTCCGACCCAGGCCAACGCGGTGCTGTGTCCCGCCGACGGTCGCATCGTCGCGGTGGAAACCGCGCATGACCCTTATGCGAATCGCGAAGCGCTGAAGATCAGCGTGTTCATGAACGTGTTCAACGTGCACTCGCAGCGCTCGCCGGTCGACGGCGCGATCTCGAAGGTCGAATACTTTCCCGGCGCGTATCTGAACGCCGCGGTCGATAAAGCCTCGCTCGAAAACGAACGCAACGCGGTCGTGATCGAGATGGCCGGCGGCCAGACGGTCACGTCGGTGCAGATCGCCGGGTTGATCGCACGGCGCATTCTTTGCTACGTCCGTGCCGGCGAGCCGCTGACCCGTGGCCAGCGCTACGGATTCATCCGCTTCGGTTCGCGCGTCGACGTGTATCTGCCGGTGGGCAGCCGCCCGCGCGTATCGATCGGCGAGAAGGTGTCGGCGTCGTCCACGATCCTCGCCGAGCTGTAAAGCGGCATACAGGAGGTTGTCCGAATGGCCGCATTCAAACCGCGTCGACCTCGCAGCAGCGGACCGCTGCCGCGTCCGTTTCGTCGCAACAAGCCGGTGGTCACGGAGTCGCCGGCCGTCGACAGCCGGCGCGCGCAGCGTCAGCAATTCCTCAGAAAGCGCGGCATCTACCTGCTGCCGAACGCGTTCACCACGGCCGCGCTGTTCTGCGGTTTCTTCGCCGTCGTGCAGGCGATGAACGTGCGCTTCGAGATCGCGGCGATCGCCATCTTCGTCGCTATGGTGCTCGATGGCATGGACGGCCGCGTCGCGCGCATGACGCATACGCAAAGCGCGTTCGGCGAGCAGTTCGACAGCCTGTCGGACATGGTGTCGTTCGGGGTTGCGCCCGCGCTCGTGATGTACGAGTGGATACTGAAAGACCTCGGCCGGTGGGGCTGGCTCGCGGCGTTCGTCTATTGCTCCGGCGCGGCGCTGCGGCTCGCGCGTTTCAATACGAACATCGGCGTGGTCGACAAGCGTTTTTTCCAGGGCATGCCGAGCCCGGCCGCGGCGGCGCTGATCGCCGGTTTCGTGTGGCTCGCCACCGACAACCGCGTGCCGCTGAAGCTCGTTTGGCTGCCGTGGGTCGCGTTCGTGCTGACCATCTATGCGGGCGTGACGATGGTGTCGAACGCACCGTTCTACAGCGGCAAGGCGCTCGACGTGCGGCATCGCGTACCGTTCGGCGTGATCCTGCTGGTGGTGGTCGCGTTCGTGCTGGTGTCGTCCGACCCGCCGCTGATGCTGTTCGGTCTGTTCGTGCTGTACGGTCTGTCCGGCTACGTGTTCTGGGCGTATCAGGCGATGCGCGGCCGGGCCAATCCGGCGCGTTCGATGTCGCACGACCGGTGACGATTCGAACTTCGCTGCATCGCAGCGACATACCAAAAACGGCAGCCCACGTGCTGCCGTTTTTCGTTGGCTGATGCTGTTACGAGCCCGCTTCGGAGCGCGCCGCAGGCCGCCCTGGCGTGCATTGCGTGGTGGCTGGAATGCCGCTATAGTCGTCGGATCAGTGCGTTGGCGTGGCCGATTTTGCCGGGTCGGCGAGCCCGTTCGCTGCGCCGCGCCATCATGCGTGGTTCTCGCCCTTATGCGTTTTTGCGTTCCGTCCGCGCCGGCCGCGATCATCGCGATCGCCCTACCTTGCCAGCGGTGGCGCCCATCGTCCTATTCCAAAACCAAGTCCCACATCTGAACGACTCCCGAGGAGGCCCGACATGTCCGACAAACTGATCATTTTCGACACCACGCTGCGTGACGGCGAGCAATCGCCCGGCGCGTCGATGACGAAGGAAGAGAAGATCCGCATCGCCAAGCAACTCGAACGGATGAAAGTCGACGTGATCGAAGCGGGTTTCGCGGCCAGCTCGAACGGCGACTTCGACGCGATCCATACGATCGCCGGTCTGGTGAAAGACAGCACGATCTGCTCGCTTGCGCGCGCGAACGACAAGGACATTCAGAAGGCCGCCGACGCACTGAAACCGGCCGATCATTTCCGCATCCACACGTTCATCGCGACGTCGCCGCTTCACATGGAAAAGAAGCTGCGCATGACGCCCGAGCAGGTCTTCGAGCAAGCCAGGCTCGCGGTGCGTTTCGCGCGCAAGTTCACGGACAACGTCGAATTCTCGCCGGAAGACGGCAGCCGCTCGGATATGGACTTCCTGTGCCGTGTGCTGGAAGCGGTGATCGCCGAAGGCGCGACCACGATCAACATCGCGGACACGGTCGGCTACGGCGTGCCGGAGCTCTATGGCCAGCTCGTGAAGACGCTGCGCGAGCGCATTCCGAACTCGCACAAGGCGGTGTTCTCCGTGCATTGCCACAACGACCTCGGCATGGCGGTCGCGAATTCGCTCGCCGGCGTGCAGATCGGCGGCGCGCGCCAGGTCGAATGCACGATCAACGGTCTCGGCGAGCGCGCGGGCAATACGTCGCTCGAAGAAATCGTGATGGCGGTGAAGACCCGCAAGGATTACTTCGGACTCGAAGTCGGTCTCGATACGACTCAAATCGTGCCGGCCTCGAAGCTGGTGTCGCAGATCACTGGTTTCGTCGTGCAGCCGAACAAGGCCGTGGTCGGCGCGAACGCATTCGCGCACGCGTCGGGCATCCATCAGGACGGCGTGCTGAAGGCGCGCGACACCTACGAAATCATGCGTGCGGAAGACGTGGGTTGGACCGCGAACAAGATCGTGCTCGGCAAGCTGTCGGGCCGCAATGCGTTCAAACAGCGTCTGCAGGAGCTCGGCATCGCGCTCGACAGTGAAGCCGAACTGAATACCGCGTTCGCGCGTTTCAAGGAACTTGCGGATCGCAAGGCGGAGATTTTCGACGAAGACATCATCGCGATCGTCAACGAGGAATCGGCCGAAGCGCACGAGAAGGAACACTACAAATTCCTGTCGATGTCGCAGCATTCGGAAACCGGCGAGCAGCCGCACGCGAAGGTCGTGTTCTCGGTAGAGGGCAAAGAGATCACCGGCGAAGCACGCGGCAACGGCCCGGTCGACGCCACGCTCAACGCGATCGAAACGGAAGTGGGCAGCGGCTCCGAGCTGCTGCTGTACTCGGTCAACGCGATCACGACCGGCACTCAGGCACAAGGCGAAGTGACCGTGCGGTTGTCGAAGAGCGGGCGCATCGTCAACGGCACCGGCACCGATCCGGATATCGTCGCGGCGTCCGCGAAGGCGTATTTCTCGGCGCTCAACAAACTCTATTCGAATGCGGACAAGTTGAATCCGCAGCGCTCGGAGTAACGCGAACATGGCGCGCCGGTAGCGCGCAATCTCGACGGTGAATCGAAGGAGAAGCCCCGCAATGCCTGGCACGCGGGGCTTTTTTTCGCGGTCATCGCGCGGGCGCGATGACCCGATACGCGGGGACTACTCCGCTGTCGTGCGCCGCAGCGACCAGCCGCTCGTTGCGCGCGCCTGCTCGCGGACCTGATATCTGAGGTCGACGGTGATTCCGCGGCGGGGCGCATCCGCGACGAACGCATCCAGCAGTTCGCGCACGTCGTGATCGACGAAATCGGCGCGTGTCGCGTCGACGATGACGGTGGCGCCATCCGGAATCTGCTGCAGATAGTGCTTGAGCGGCACCTTGCCGAGAAACGACACGTCCTTGCGAAACGACAGCAGGTAGTGATCGCCATGCTGCGCGAGCACGATCGGGCCGCGCAGGTTTGCGTACAGCGCGAACAGCATGCTGCACAGTATGCCGAGCACGATACCGATCAGCAGATCGGTGACGAGCACACCGACGACCGTGACGATAAACGGTGCGAACGGCGCGAATCCCTGTCGCGCGAGCCCGGCGAACAACGACGGCTTGGCGAGTTTGAACCCGGTGAAGATCAGGATCGCGGCAAGGCAGGCGAGCGGGATCAGGTTGATCACGCTGGTGAGCGCGAACACGCTGACGAGAAGCAACACGCCATGAACGATCGCTGAGAGCCGGCTTTTTGCGCCGGCATGCACGTTCGCGGAGCTACGCACGATCACCGCGGTGATCGGCAGGCCACCGATCGCACCCGCGATCAGATTGCCCACGCCCTGCGCCTTCAGTTCGCGATCGGGCGGTGCGCGGCGGCGTTCCGGATCGATCTGTTCGACCGCTTCGAGGCTCAGTAGCGTTTCGAGACTTGCGAGGATGGCGATCGTGATCGCAACGCGCCATATGTCTGGATTGATGAGCTGGGCGAACCGTGGTCCGAAGTCGGCCGACGTGAGCACGGCTTGCAGTGCCGCGAACGATTCGAGCGACGGCAACGCGACCCGCCGTTCGGCGGCCGGTGCCAGCGATGGCGCGACGAGATCGAGAGCAAGCGTCGCGCCGATGCCGAGCAGCACCACCGCGAGCGGCGCCGGCATGATGCGCACGACAGCGAAGCGGCGCAGCGCGCGGGTTTCCCAGCCGGCGAGGATCGCTAGCGACAGCAGCGTGATCAGCACGGCGGTCAGCGAGATTGGGCCGAGCGGCGTTGCGAGCGCCGCCGCCGAGTGGGCGGAATGAGCGGTGCCGGACAGCCCCAGCGCTACGGGAAACTGCTTGAGGATCAACAGCACGCCGATGGCCGCGAGCATCCCCTTGATCACCGGCGACGGCACGTAGGCGGCGAACCGGCCAGCCCTGAGCATGCCGAAGCCGAACTGGATGACGCCCGACAGCAGCACAGCCAGCAGGAAAGCGGAAAAGCCGCCAAGCCGCGCGATGCCGTCGACGACGATCACGACGAGGCCCGCGGCCGGGCCGCTCACGCTCAGGCGCGAGCCGCTCAGCGCGGCAACCACGAGCCCGCCAATGATGCCCGACACCAGTCCGGCAAATGGGTCGACGCCCGATGCGTGAGCAATGCCGAGGCAAAGCGGCAGCGCCACCAGAAAAACGGCCGTTCCGGCGAGCACGTCGCGCTGGAGCGCGGAGAAGGGGGTTTGAGTATCCATGGAGTCCAGAAGCGAGAGGTGGGGCGGCGGGCGACGAACAGGGGGCTCGATGAGGATTCCGCTGTCGGCTCCGTCCGCGGTTCGAATCGCGGGTGCGACGCGCTTCGCTAGGCCGCGCTGTGCGCGGCGGTCGGGCATGTCATCGCGTCGTCGGCGCTGTAGCCGGAGGTGAGAACCTTGATGCGCCCGTCGTCGAGCGCAAAGATCCAGCCGTGCACGAGCGGCGCCGGATCACTCTCGTGCACGATCGGGCTCGCCCGTAGCTGCCGCACCTGTTCGAGCACGTTCAGCTCGGCGAGGCGGTTGACGCGATCCGATTCGGTCGCCGCGCCGTCCAGTTCCGGGTGATGCGTTTGCGCGAGCGCGCAGAGCGGCGCGATACGCCGGTTTACATGGGGCAGCGCGGGGTCCGGGGGCAGCAGCGCGGCGCGCACGCCGCCGCAGCCATAGTGTCCTCAGACGATCACGTGGCCGACTTTGAGCACTCTCACCGCGTATTCGAGGACGCTCGCGACGTTGTCGTCGCCGGGATCAAACAGGTTGGCGATGTTGCGATGGACGAACAGATCGCCGGGCTCGCAATGCGTGATCGTTTCGGCGGGCACTCGGCTGTCCGCACAGCCTATCCACAGAATGTGTGGATTCTGTCCGCGCATGAGGTCGCGAAAGAATGCCGGATTGCGCGTCGCGGTTTCATGGGCCCACGCGACGTTGGCGACCAGCAGGTGTTTGGGGCGGTTCATCGTAGCAGCTCCGTAACAGAGGCAATTGACCTGGCACCGGACCGGAACCGCAGTTGCGCGGTCGATCGTCAGGCGGTGCACGAACGGTGTTTACAATAACCTTTCTTTTGCGAAGTTGTTGACGTGAACAGGATAAAATTCGTCTTTATGCTTAGAGAATAAAAAAGCTGCCTACGGAAGGCAGCTTTATTGAGATAGCGTTCTTCCTTCGAAGATCGCGCTCAGCATTCAGAACAGGCTGCGGCGGTCGGGCTCGTGCAGCGGGTCGGGGGTCTTCTGCATGAGGCGCAAGATGCCCTGGTCATCGAAGTAGAAGCTGTACAGCATGTACCAGACGTTGTCCTCGAGATAGCGATAGGTCCAGACTTCGCGCCTCATCATCGGGAAGTACGACGTTTCGACCGGACGGCCGAAGTTCACCAGTACGTCGCTGCGCGTCCATTTGCCGATCTCGGCGCGGTAGAACTCGTTGGGTTGCAACACCTGGCGCATGTTGACGACCTTGCCGGCCGCGTCGATGTCGGCGGCGGTGGTGGTTTCGCCCATCGGTTGGGTCGGCCACATCAGGCGCTTGCCGCCGTCGGGCAGGTCGTAGGTTTCGCGCGGCGGTCCGAGCCGCGCGATCACCGTCGATGCATCCGCTCCCTGTTGATACTGCTGCCACGGCTGGGCGCAGCCGGCGAGCGCGAGCACGCTCAGGCAAACGAACGCGGCGCGCCGCAGACTCGCGCCGGCCGGGGTTGTGATAGAGGCCGCCGTGCGGTGATGGCGGTTCGACATGTATTCCTCCGATGGCGTTTGAATAGCGGTTCTTATCATCGAGACCCACCATTTTGACACGCGCCGTGGCGGAAGAATGGCGCCACCCGAACGTGGGTCGCCTCCAAAGGAGAACGGATGCGCCGGCTTGCCTATTCCGTGCGCGTGGTTCTATGATCCGCGCTTCGAAGATTCAGGCAGGACGACCATGACGGCGGTGTGGCAACGGGCGGCGGCGATTGCGCTGACGACGATCTCAATTTCGGCGGTGGCCGTTGGCGTGGCTCAGGCGACGAGTTCGGGGGTGAATCCGACCGGCAAACCCACGGGCACCCCGATCCGGCTCGCGCTGATCGAAGGCATGTCCGGCCCGTTCGCGAACGCGGGCGCGGCGGTCGAGCGCAATCTGCGTTTCGGCGTCGAGCAGGTCAACGCGCGCGGCGGCGTGACGCTCGCGGACGGCGCGCATCCGTTCGAACTCGTCGTGCTCGACAGCAAGGGCAGCGCGGAGGAAGCGCTGACGCAAATGCGCGCAGCCGCGGATCGCCATATCGGCTACATCCTGCAGGGCAATAGCTCGGCGGTCGCCGCGGCGCTCATCGGCGCGATCGACAAGCAGAACAGCCGCGAGCCGGACAACCGGGAACTGTTCCTGAACTACTCGGCCGACGACCCCGCGCTCACCAACGCGAGCTGCAGCTTCTGGCACTTCCGCTTCGACGCGCACGCGGGCATGCGGATGGCCGCGCTCGCCGAGGTGATCGAACGCGACAAGACGGTGAAAAAGGTCTACCTGCTGAACCAGGACTACAGCTTCGGCCACGACGTGAGCAGCCTCGCGCGCTCGACGCTCGCGGCGAAGCGCCCCGACATCGCGGTGGTCGGCGACGAATTTCACCCGATCGGTCGAGTGAAGGACTTTGCGCCGTACATCGCGAAGATCCGCGCGAGCGGCGCGGACGCCGTGATCACCGGCAACTGGGGCAACGACCTGACGTTGCTCGTGAAGGCGGCGCGCGAGCAGGGCCTCGACACGAAGTTCTACACGTTTTATGGCAACAGCCTCGGGGCGCCGGCCGCCCTCGGCGACGCGGGCGTGGGTCACGTGATCGCCGTGGCCGAGTGGCATCCGAACGTCGGCGGCGCGCCCTCCGATGCATGGTACGCGGCGTTCCGCGCGCGCTATCCGGCCGCGCAGGACGACTATCCGGTGCTGCGTATGCCACTGCTGCTCGACACACTCGCCGCCGCGATGAACCGCGCCGGCAGCGCCGATCCGACGGCGGTCGCGAAAGCGCTCGAGGCAATCCGCTTCGACAACGGTTTTCACGCATCCTGGATGCGCGCCGACGACCATCAGCTGATCCAGCCCCTTTACGTGATGCAGATGGACAAAGCCGGCACACCCGGCGTGCATTTCGATAACGAAGGTTCCGGCTACGGCTTTCGCACGGTGCTGGCGCTATCAGCCGAGCGCACGGTATTGCCGACGGTCTGTCGGATGCGGCGCCCCTGAGCGACGCGCGATTCGCCTTGCTAGTGCGGGCTTCGCGGCAGAAGTCGGCTGTGCTACAATACGCGTCCCGTTGTTCGGCTGGGTTCTCATTCAGCTAATTCAGCCACGAACGGGGCTCAGTAAATTGTGAAACGGGTATCCCACGGCACGGCCTTTCTTCCGTGACCGCCTGTCCAGTTATCAAGGAAATTGACATGTCCGCAGTTGAAGCAAGCAAGAAGTCCGAAGTCGTCGCGCAATTCGCACGCGCAGCTAACGACACCGGCTCCCCCGAAGTTCAGGTCGCGCTGCTCACGACCCGTATCAACGAACTGACCTCCCACTTCAAGGAGCACACGAAGGATCACCACAGCCGCCGCGGTCTGCTGCGCATGGTGAGTCGCCGTCGCAAGCTGCTCGACTACCTGAAGGGTAAGGACGCGGATCGGTACCGCAGCCTGATCGAGAAGCTGGGTCTGCGTAAGTAATCGGCCAGTCGTTCAGCAAGATGCCTGTGTCAGTTTCGCTGATACAGGCATTTTGTTTTTGCACGGCGCGCTTCGTGTAACGCGCACCGCCTGTGATCCGCGGCGTATGCCGGTTCGCGCGGCGTCCACGGGCAAGCGTAGTAGCAGTAGCAGAGCAGCAGTAGAAAAGCAGTAACAGGAAACAAGGCCGGGCTTCAGGGCAGAGTTTTGTGTCATTCCAGCGGTTCGCGCGCGCGTGCAGCACGTGACTCTCTGGAATGGCATAGCACGACTCTTCCCATGCGGCGCCGGCCCCGGCGTTGCCGCGCCGCTTCCGGTCCGCGCGGCATTACGATGAGGAAAAGCAATGACTATGTTCAATAAGATCGTCAAAGAGTTTAAGTGGGGGCAGCACAACGTTCGCCTCGAAACCGGTGAAATCGCTCGCCAGGCGAGCGGCGCGGTGATCGTCGACGTCGAAGACACCGTGGTGCTCGCCACCGTGGTCGGCGCGAAGACCGCGAAGCCGGGCCAGGACTTCTTCCCCCTCACCGTCGATTACATCGAAAAGACCTACGCCGCCGGCAAGATCCCGGGTGGCTTCTTCCGTCGCGAAGGCCGTCCGTCGGAGGGCGAGACGCTGATCTCGCGACTGATCGACCGTCCGCTGCGCCCGCTCTTCCCGGAAGGCTTCTACAACGAAGTGCAGGTCGTGATTCACGTGCTGTCGCTGAATCCGGAAATCCCCGCCGACATCCCGGCGCTGATCGGCGCATCGGCGGCGCTCGCGGTGTCCGGCCTGCCGTTCAATGGCCCCGTCGGCGCGGCACGCGTGGCCTACATCAACAACGAATACGTGCTGAATCCGACGCGTCCGCAGATGAAGGAATCGGCGCTCGACCTCGTCGTCGCCGGTACGGAACGCGCGGTGCTGATGGTCGAATCGGAAGCGCAGCAGCTGAGCGAAGAGGTGATGCTCGGCGCCGTCGTGTTCGGTCATGAGCAGATGCAGACCGCGATCGACGCGATCCACGAACTAGTCCGCGAAGGCGGCAAGCCCGAGTGGGACTGGCAGCCGGCCGCGAAGAACGAAGCGCTGATCGCGCGCGTCACGGAACTCGCGCAAGCCGATCTGCTCGCCGCTTACCAGATCCGCGACAAGCAGGCTCGCTCGACCAAGCTGAAGGAAGTCTACGCGGCGACCTCGGCGAAGCTCGAAGAAGAAGCGGCGGCAGCCGGTACCGTGGCGGCCGACAAAGCGTCGGTCGGCAACGTGCTGTTCGACATCGAAGCGAAGATCGTCCGTACCCAGATCCTGAACGGCGAGCCGCGTATCGACGGCCGCGACACGCGCACCGTGCGCCCGATCGAAATCCGCACCGGCGTGCTGCCGCGTACCCACGGCTCGGCGCTGTTCACGCGCGGCGAGACGCAGGCGCTGGTGGTCGCGACGCTCGGCACGAAGGGCGACGAGCAGAGCATCGACGCGCTGGAAGGCGAGTACCGCGAACGCTTCATGCTCCACTACAACATGCCTCCGTTCGCGACCGGCGAAACGGGCCGCGTCGGTTCGCCGAAGCGCCGTGAAATCGGTCACGGCCGTCTCGCCAAGCGCGCGCTCGTCGCGTGCCTGCCGAGCGCCGACGAATTCGGCTACTCGATCCGTGTCGTCTCGGAAATCACCGAGTCGAACGGTTCGTCGTCGATGGCTTCGGTGTGCGGCGGCTGCCTCGCGCTGATGGACGCCGGCGTGCCGATGAAGGCTCACGTCGCCGGTATCGCGATGGGCCTGATTCTCGAAGGCAACCGCTTCGCGGTGCTGACCGACATCCTCGGCGACGAAGATCACCTCGGCGACATGGACTTCAAGGTCGCGGGTACGGAACAAGGCGTGACCGCGCTGCAGATGGACATCAAGATCCAGGGCATCACGAAGGAAATCATGCAGGTCGCGCTCGCGCAGGCTAAGGAAGGCCGCATGCACATTCTCGGCAAGATGACCTCGGCCGTGGCAGGCGCGAACACCCAGCTGTCGGAGTTCGCACCGCGCATGATCACGATCAAGATCAACCCGGAAAAGATCCGCGACGTGATCGGCAAGGGCGGCTCGGTGATCCGTGCGCTGACCGAAGAAACCGGCACGACGATCGACATTTCGGACGACGGCGTCGTCACGATCGCGAGCACGAACAGCGAAGGCATGGCCGAAGCGAAGCGTCGTATCGAAGCGATCACGATGGAAGTCGAAGTGGGCCAGGTGTACGAAGGCACCGTGCTCAAGCTGCTCGACTTCGGCGCGATCGTGAACATCCTGCCGGGTAAGGACGGTCTGCTGCATATTTCCGAGATCGCGAACGAGCGCATCAAGGACATCAACGACTATCTGAAGGATGGCCAGCAGGTGAAGGTCAAGGTCATCCAGACGGACGAGAAGGGTCGTGTGCGTCTGTCGGCGAAGGCACTGCTGAACGACGCGCCGCAAGGCGAACCGACGCCGCAGTAAGTCGGTAACGGACAAACGGCCGGCCGTGTTATGCACGCCGGCCGTTTTTCATGCAGGATGGATTGCGTTGCGTATTCGAATCGCAGCGCTACGGCGGACGGCAGCAACGGGTAGGCAACGCAATCCAATCTTGGAGTTGACGCAGATGAAAGCGATCGAAATCACTGAATTCGGTGCCCCGGAAGTCCTCAAGCTGGCGGAGCGTCCGACGCCGCAGCTCAAGGCTGGCGAGGTGCTGATCAAGGTGGCGGCATCCGGCATCAATCGTCCGGACGTGTTTCAGCGCAAGGGCGGCTATGCGCCGCCGCCGGGAGCGTCGGATCTGCCGGGGCTGGAGGTGGCGGGCGAGATCGTCGGCGGCACGATCGAAGCGAAGAACAATCCGTTCGGTCTGAAGATTGGCGACCGCGTTTGCGCGCTGCTCGCGGGCGGCGGCTATGCCGAGTATGCGGCGGCGCCGCTTCTGCAATGCCTGCCCGTGCCGGCGGGATTGTCGGACGTCGAAGCGGCTTCGCTGCCCGAGACTTTCTTCACGGTGTGGAGCAACGTGTTCAATCGCGCGCAGCTCGGCCAGGGTGAGGGCGGCGCGAACGAAACGCTGCTCGTGCAGGGCGGATCGAGCGGCATCGGCGTGACGGCGATCCAGATTGCGCACGCGCTGGGCTTCCGTGTGTTCGCCACCGCAGGCTCGGACGACAAGTGCCGCGCGTGCGAAGCGCTCGGCGCCGAACGGGCGATCAACTACAGGACTGAGGATTTCGTCGAAGTCATCAAGTCGCTGACCAACGATCGTGGCGTCGACGTGATCCTCGACATGGTCGCGGGCAGCTACGTGCCGCGCGAACTGTCGGCGCTCGCCGACGGTGGCCGCATCGTGCTGATTGCGCTGCTCGGCGGCGCGAAGGCGGAGCTGAACCTGAACGAAGTGCTGCGTCGCCGCCTGACCGTTACCGGTTCGACACTGCGGCCACGGCCGATCGAGTTCAAGGCACAGATCGCCGCGCAATTGAAAGAGCGCGTATGGCCGCATCTCGAAGCCGGGCGCATCAAGCCGGTCGTGCATCGCGTGTTTCCCGCCGCCCAGGCTGCCGACGCGCATACGCTGATGGAAAGCAGCACCCACGTCGGCAAGATCGTGTTGACGTGGGGTCAGGAGGCTTGACACCATCGGTTTGACCCGATCCACCCCACGCAGTAAAATTGCGCGTTTTGCGCGCGCCGGAGCAGGTCGGACTGGCAAGACAGGACAATACGAGACGATGTCTAATCAACAACGAGCCAAACTGGTAGTCGGTAACTGGAAGATGCATGGGCGGCTCGCCGCGAACGCCGCGTTGTTGCGCGCAGTCGTGCAGGGCGCCAATGAATTGCCGGCCGACGTGCGCGTCGGTGTCTGCGTGCCGAGCCTCTATGTCGCGCAGGCGCAGTCGCTGCTCGAAGGCAGCCCGGTCGTGTGGGGTGTGCAGGACGTGTCCGCGTTCACGCATGGCGCCTATACCGGCGAAGTGGCTGCGCCAATGGTGACGGACTTCGGTGCCACGTTTGCGATCGTCGGGCATTCGGAGCGGCGCGCGTATCACCGCGAAAGCGCCGAGCTGGTCGCGGTGAAAGCGCAGCGTGTGCTCGAGGCGGGTTTGACGCCGATCGTGTGCGTCGGCGAAACGCTCGAAGAACGCGAGGCTGGTTCGACCGAGCAGGTCGTCGGCGGTCAGCTCGACGAAGTGCTCGCGAAGCTGTCGTCTCAGGACGCGGCTCGCCTCGTCGTCGCGTATGAGCCGGTGTGGGCAATTGGCACCGGCAAGAGCGCATCGGCGGCACAGGCGCAGGCCGTGCATGCGTTCCTGCGTGCTCGTCTCGCGGCAAAGGGTGCGGCAGACGTACCGTTGCTGTACGGCGGCAGCGTGAAACCGGACAACGCGGAAGAACTGTTCCGTCAGAACGATATCGACGGCGGCCTGATCGGCGGCGCGTCGTTGAAAGATCAGGATTTCCTGGCGATCTGCAAGGCGGCCGCTGCGACCAGCGTGGCGGGTTAAGCAGGGCGTCTCGACGAGGATGACTCCTTTTCGCGCAACACACAGTGTGCGGCGCGGTTAAATAAAGACTCAGGTGAGTGTGATGCTGTATTTGAAAACATTGATTATCGTCGTTCAGTTGTTGTCCGCGCTCGGGGTCATCGGCCTCGTATTGCTGCAGCACGGCAAAGGTGCCGACATGGGCGCAGCTTTCGGCAGCGGCGCATCGGGTAGCCTGTTCGGTGCGACGGGTTCGGCGAACTTCCTGTCGCGTACCACGGCGGTGCTCGCAGCGCTGTTCTTTGCCACGACCTTGGCGCTCACTTACCTTGGTGCGTATCACGTGAAGCCGTCGGCAGGCGTGCTGGGCGCGGCGGCTACTGCACCGATCGCGGCTTCGCCTGCTTCCGCACCGGCTGCGGGCTCGGCTCCGGTGGCGGCATCGCCCGCAGTGCCGGCTTCGCCTGCGTCGGTTCCGGCAACGGGTGTGCCGAAATAAATTTTCTGTAGGCGTGCTCTTGTGCGTTGAACAATCTGTTTAAACAAGTTACAATTCAAGTCTTGAAGCGATTCGCGGGTTTTACAAGTTGTTTTCCCGGATTGCATCTAGTGCCGACGTGGTGAAATTGGTAGACACGCTATCTTGAGGGGGTAGTGGCGAAAGCTGTGCGAGTTCGAGTCTCGCCGTCGGCACCAAATGTTATCTAAATGCCAGCCGCTTGCTTCGCTTCGGCTGGCATTTTCACTTCTGGCGTATGGCTGTAGGGCTTACGTCATGCGTGTTGAGGAAGTGATTTCGCGTCAGGGGTGCTATGCTCCTGACGGCACTCAGAACCAACCGATTGAGGATTGTCTTGAACCTCGCAGCCTATTTCCCCGTTTTGTTGTTCCTTATTGTGGGCACCGGTTTAGGCGTAGCACTGGTCAGTATCGGCAAGCTCCTCGGTCCCAACAAACCCGACACCGAAAAAAACGCACCGTACGAGTGCGGCTTCGAAGCATTCGAAGATGCGCGCATGAAGTTCGATGTGCGTTACTACCTCGTCGCCATTCTCTTCATCATTTTCGATCTTGAAACCGCGTTCCTGTTCCCGTGGGGCGTGGCATTGCGTGACATCGGCTGGGCCGGGTTCACGGCAATGATGATTTTCCTGCTCGAGTTCCTGCTTGGTTTTGCCTACATCTGGAAGAAGGGCGGCCTCGACTGGGAATGATGGATTAATCGCCGGTTTGCGTGGGTG
Organism: Paraburkholderia youngii; assembly: GCF_013366925.1. NCBI lineage: Bacteria > Pseudomonadati > Pseudomonadota > Betaproteobacteria > Burkholderiales > Burkholderiaceae > Paraburkholderia > Paraburkholderia youngii. The sequence goes on along the minus strand of NZ_JAALDK010000001.1, from coordinate 5,366,180 downwards.
GCCAGGCTTGCCGCCCCGTCTGGAGTGGAAAGCAAATGAGTATCGAAGGGGTCTTGAAAGAAGGGTTTGTCACCACTACGGCAGACAAACTGATCAACTGGACGCGCACCGGCTCGCTGTGGCCGATGACGTTCGGTCTCGCATGCTGCGCGGTCGAGATGATGCATGCGGGCGCCGCCCGTTATGACCTCGACCGTTTCGGTGTCGTGTTCCGTCCGAGTCCGCGTCAGTCGGATGTGATGATCGTCGCCGGTACGCTGTGCAACAAGATGGCGCCCGCTCTGCGCAAGGTCTACGACCAGATGGCGGAGCCGCGTTGGGTGATCTCGATGGGCTCGTGCGCGAACGGTGGCGGCTATTACCACTACTCTTACTCGGTGGTGCGCGGCTGCGACCGGATTGTCCCGGTCGACGTGTACGTGCCGGGTTGTCCGCCCACCGCGGAAGCGCTGGTGTACGGCGTGATCCAGCTGCAAGCCAAGATTCGCCGCACCAACACCATCGCCCGTCAATAAGGCCAAAGCCTCCCCACAATATGGCAAGCAAACTCGAGACCCTGAAAGCGAACCTCGAGGCGGCCTTTGGCGGCCTCCTGACGAGCGTGACCGAGTCGGTCGGTGAATTGACGATCGTCGTCAAGGCTGGCGACTACCTCAACGTGGCAAAGCGCCTGCGCGACGACCGCTCGCTCGGTTTCGAGCAGTGTGTCGACCTGTGCGGCGTCGACTACCAGACCTATGCTGAAGGCGCTTACGACGGCCCGCGTTTTGCAGCAGTGCTGCATCTGCTGTCGGTGCAGAACAACTGGCGTCTGCGTCTGCGCGTTTTCGCGCCGGACGACGACATGCCGATCCTGCCGTCCGTCGTCGATATCTGGAATTCGGTCAACTGGTACGAGCGCGAAGCGTTCGACCTGTACGGCATCGTCTTCGAAGGTCACCCGGACCTGCGCCGCATTTTGACCGACTACGGTTTTATCGGTCATCCGTTCCGCAAGGATTTCCCTGTCTCCGGCTACGTCGAGATGCGTTACGACCCGGAAGAGAAGCGCGTCGTCTATCAGCCGGTGACGATCGAGCCGCGGGAAATCACGCCGCGCGTGATCCGCGAGGATCGCTATGGCGGTCTGAAACACTAAGGGAACGTCATGGCAGAGATCAAGAACTACACGCTCAACTTCGGTCCGCAGCACCCGGCAGCGCACGGTGTGTTGCGTCTCGTGCTCGAACTCGACGGCGAAGTGATTCAGCGCGCCGATCCGCACATCGGTCTACTGCATCGCGCGACTGAAAAGCTCGCCGAAAGCAAGACGTTTATCCAGTCCGTGCCGTACATGGACCGTCTCGACTACGTGTCGATGATGGCCAACGAGCACGGCTACGTGCTTGCCATCGAGAAGTTGCTCGGCATCGACGTGCCACTGCGCGCGCAATACATTCGTGTACTGTTCGACGAAATCACGCGCGTGTTGAATCACCTGATGTGGATCGGCGCGCACGCGCTCGACGTCGGTGCGATGGCGGTGTTCCTGTATGCGTTCCGTGAGCGCGAAGACCTGATGGACGTGTACGAAGCGGTGTCCGGCGCACGGATGCACGCGGCCTACTACCGTCCGGGTGGCGTCTACCGCGATCTGCCTGACGCAATGCCGCAATACAAGGCGTCGAAGATTCGCAATGCGAAGGCGTTGTCGAAGATGAACGAGAACCGTCAGGGTTCGCTGCTCGACTTCATCGACGACTTCTTCAGCCGTTTCCCGAAGTGCGTGGACGAATACGAAACGCTGCTCACCGACAACCGGATCTGGAAGCAGCGTCTGGTCGGCATCGGTGTGGTCAGCCCGGAGCGGGCGCTGCAACTCGGCATGACCGGCGCGATGCTGCGTGGCTCGGGCGTCGAGTGGGACCTGCGCAAGAAGCAACCGTATGAAGTTTATGACAAGCTCGACTTCGACATTCCGGTCGGCGTGAATGGCGATTGCTACGACCGCTATCTGGTACGCGTCGAAGAAATGCGTCAATCGTGCCGGATCGCGAAACAGTGCATTGAGTGGCTGCGTAAAAATCCCGGCCCTGTGATGACGGACAATCACAAGGTGGCGCCGCCGTCGCGCGTCGGCATGAAGTCGAACATGGAAGATCTGATCCATCACTTCAAGCTGTTCACCGAAGGCTTCCACGTGCCCGAAGGCGAGGCGTACGCCGCAGTCGAACATCCGAAGGGCGAGTTCGGCATCTATCTGATCTCGGACGGCGCCAACAAGCCATACCGTCTGAAGATCCGCGCGCCGGGCTATGCACACCTGTCCTCGCTTGACGAAATGGCCCGCGGCCACATGATCGCCGATGCCGTGACGATCATCGGCACGCAGGACATCGTGTTCGGCGAAGTGGATCGCTAGGACGTATTCATCGACGCGCGTCCGCGGTCGTTGCACCGCCACGCGCGTCAAGCAAAGGAACGCCGGGTCTGTCGCAGTATCACGTGAGCGACAGGTTTTCGTTCGGTAGGAATTGAAAGAGTCGTGTCTGAAAATGATCTCAGCTGAAGGCCTGAAAGAAATCGATCGTGCGGTCGCAAAGTACCCCGCCGATCAGAAACAGTCCGCCGTGATGTCGGCGTTGGCCACTGCTCAAACCGAGCATGGCTGGCTGTCGCCCGAACTCATGCAGTTCGTCGCGGATTATCTCGGCATGCCGGCAATCGCCGTGCAGGAGGTAGCGACCTTCTACACGATGTATGAGACCTCGCCGGTCGGTAAGTTCAAGATCACGCTCTGCACGAACCTGCCGTGCCAGCTCGGCCCTGACGGCGGCTCCGAAAGCGCCGCTGAATACCTGAAGCAGAAGCTCGGCATCGACTTCGGCGAAACCACGCCCGATGGCAAATTCACGCTGAAAGAAGGTGAGTGCATGGGTTCGTGCGGCGACGCGCCGGTGATGCTGGTGAACAACCAACGCATGTGCAGCTTCATGAGCCGCGAGAAGATCGACCAGCTGCTCGAGGAACTTTCGAAATGACGGCTTTACACGATCGTCACATCAAACCGCTGATTCTCGCCGGACTGAACGGCGACAACTGGCATCTCGAAGACTACGTGGCGCGCGGCGGTTATGCCCAGCTGCGTCGCATCCTGGAAGAAAAGATCGCGCCCGAGCAGGTGATCGCCGACGTCAAGGCGTCGGGTCTGCGGGGCCGCGGCGGCGCGGGCTTCCCGACCGGTCTGAAGTGGAGCTTCATGCCGCGCCAGTTCCCGGGCCAGAAGTACCTCGTCTGTAATTCGGACGAGGGCGAGCCGGGTACGTTCAAGGACCGCGACATTCTGCGCTTCAATCCGCATTCGTTGATCGAAGGTATGGCGATCGGCGCGTACGCGATGGGCATCACGGTCGGCTACAACTATATTCACGGCGAAATCTGGGAAGTCTATAAGCGCTTCGAAGAAGCGTTGGAAGAAGCTCGCCGCGCCGGATTCCTCGGCGACAACATCATGGGCTCGGGCTTCTCGTTCCAGCTGCATGCGCACCACGGTTACGGCGCTTATATCTGCGGCGAGGAAACCGCGCTGCTCGAATCGATCGAGGGCAAGAAGGGTCAGCCGCGCTTCAAACCGCCGTTCCCGGCGAGCTTTGGCGTGTACGGCAAGCCCACCACCATCAACAACACCGAAACGTTCGCGGCGGTGCCGTTCCTGCTCGCCATCGGACCGCAGAATTACCTTGAAATCGGCAAGCCGAACAACGGCGGCACGAAGATTTTCTCGGTGTCGGGCGACGTCGAGCGTCCGGGCAATTACGAAATTCCGCTCGGCACGCCGTTCGCGACGCTGATGGAACTCGCCGGCGGCATGCGCGGCGGCAAGAAGATCAAGGCCGTGATTCCTGGCGGTTCATCGGCGCCGGTGATTCCGGGCGAGATGATGATGCAGACCGACATGGATTACGACTCGATCGCGAAGGCTGGCTCGATGCTCGGCTCGGGCGCGGTGATCGTGATGGACGAGACGCGCTGCATGGTGCGCTCGTTGCTGCGCCTGTCGTACTTCTACTACGAAGAGTCGTGCGGTCAATGCACGCCTTGCCGTGAAGGCACGGGCTGGCTGTATCGCGTCGTACATCGTATCGAGCATGGTCTCGGCCGCCAGGAAGATCTGGATCTGCTGAACTCGGTCGCGGAAAACATCATGGGCCGCACGATCTGCGCGCTCGGCGACGCGGCAGCCATGCCGGTTCGGGGCATGCTCAAGCACTACTGGGACGAATTCGAATATCACGTCGCCCACAAGCATTGCCTCGTCGGCGGCCATGCCGGCACGGCGGCGGCGCCCGAAACAGTGGCAGCCTGAGTCGCGCCGACAGATTTGGCTGACGAATAACTACCAGACGAACACCTCAACCGCAGGATTCATCGCCCGAAGCGGGCGATGAACAGGCGAACGATTGAGCGGTAACAGGTTAAGGAAGATTGACCATCATGGTTGAACTGGAAATAGACGGCAAGAAAGTCGAGGTGCCTGAAGGCAGCATGGTGATCCAGGCTGCGCATAAGGTCGACACCTACATTCCTCACTTCTGCTATCACAAGAAGCTGTCGATTGCGGCCAACTGCCGGATGTGTCTGGTCGATGTCGAGAAGATGCCGAAGGCCGTGCCTGCGTGTGCGACCCCGGTGTCGGCCGGCATGATCGTGCGCACCAAGTCGGACAAGGCGGTGAAAGGTCAGCAAGCTGTGATGGAATTCCTGCTGATCAACCATCCGCTCGATTGCCCGATCTGCGACCAGGGCGGCGAGTGCCAGTTGCAGGATCTGGCCGTCGGTTACGGCAAGTCGTCGTCGCGCTATAGCGAAGAAAAGCGCGTGGTGTTCCACAAGAACGTGGGCCCGCTGATCTCGATGGAAGAGATGTCGCGCTGCATTCACTGCACGCGTTGCGTGCGCTTCGGCCAGGAAATCGCCGGCGTGATGGAACTCGGCATGCTGGGCCGCGGCGAGCATTCGGAAATCACCTCGTTCGTCGGCAAGACGGTCGACTCGGAACTGTCGGGCAACATGATCGACCTGTGCCCGGTCGGCGCGCTGACCAGCAAGCCGTTCCGCTACAGCGCCCGTACCTGGGAGCTGTCGCGCCGCAAGTCGGTGAGCCCGCACGATTCCGTTGGCGCGAACCTCATCGTGCAGGTGAAGAACAATCGCGTGATGCGCGTTCTGCCGTTCGAAAACGAAGCGATCAACGAGTGCTGGATTTCGGACAAGGACCGCTTCTCGTACGAAGGTCTCAACAGCCCCGAGCGTCTGACCAAGCCGATGCTCAAGCAGGGCGGCCAGTGGGTCGAAACCGACTGGCAAACCGCGCTCGATTATGTGGTCAAGGGCCTGAAGGGCATCGCGGGCGACCACGGCGCGAACGCGCTTGCGGCGTTGTCGAGCGCGCACAGCACAATCGAAGAACTGTTCCTGCTGAAGCAGATTGCGCAAGCGGTCGGCACGCCGAACGTCGACTTCCGTCTGCGTCAGTCGGACTTCTCGGCCCCCGTTACCGGCGCGCCGTGGCTCGGCGGCACGATCGCCGATCTGTCGAACGTCGATGCGGCGCTCGTGATCGGCTCGGATCTGCGTCGTGATCATCCGCTGTTCGCCGCGCGTCTGCGCCAGGTCGCACGCGGCGGTTCGGCGCTCACGTTGATCCAGGCCACCAACGACGACGCGATGATCCCGCAGGCGCACCGTGTGGTCGCCGCACCGTCGGCATGGCTCGAGGCGTTGGCAGGGATCGCTGGCGCGGTGGGCGAAGCGAAGGGCGTCGCACTGCCGGAAGCATTCGCCGGCACGCAGCCGACGGACGCGCACAAGCAGATCGCGAAATCGCTGACCAACGGCGCACTGCGCGTCGTGCTGCTCGGCAACGACGCGGTCCGTCATACGGACTTCGCGGCGATCCACGCCGCGGCTCAATGGATTGCCGAAGCGACCGGCGCCACGCTCGGTTTCCTGACCGAAGCGGCCAACACGGTCGGCGCGCACCTCGTGAACGCGCTGCCGGGCGAAGGCGGTCTGAATGCACGCGAAGTGTTCGAGCAACCGCGCAAGGGCTATCTGCTTTTGAATCTCGAGCCGGAATTCGACACGGCCAATCCGGCTCAAGCGCTTGCAGCGCTGAAGCAGGCCGAGATGGTCGTCGTGATGTCGCCGTTCCAGACCGGCGCCGACTATGCCGACGTGCTGTTGCCGATTGCACCGTTCACCGAAACGGGTGGCTCGTTCGTCAACGCGGAAGGCACGGTGCAGGCTTTCAACGGCGTCGTGCGTCCGCTCGGCGACACGCGTCCGGCGTGGAAGGTGTTGCGCGTGCTGGGCAGCCTGCTCGGCGCGCCGGGCTTCGAATACGACACGGTCGAAGAAGTGCGCACAGCGGCGCTCGGCGACGGTGACGTCAGTTCGAGGCTGTCGAACCGTACCGGCGTCGCGGTGACGCGCGGCCAGGCCGTGAAGGCGGCGGAAGGCAAGTTCGAGCGTCTCGCGAACGTGCCGATCTATCACGCCGACGCGCTGGTGCGTCGCGCGGAGTCGCTGCATCTGACCGCGGCGGCCCGTACGGCGAATTCGGTAGGCTTGCCGGCTGCGCTGTTCGACAAACTGGGTTTGAAAGAGGGCGACGCGGTGCGCGTTCGTCAGGGCGAGCAAGCGGTGCAGTTGCCGGCCGTGCGCGACGCGAATCTTGCGGAGACGGTCGTCCGCGTATCGGCGGCTACGCCTGCCGGTGCAGCGCTGGGCAGCCTGTTCGGTGAACTGGTGGTGGAGAAGGCGTAAATGAGCTTGTTCGATACGATCAACTCGGGCGGCGCCCAGCTTCTCGGTGTGGCATGGCCTACGGTGTGGGCGTTCGTGCGCATCCTGGTGGTGGCCGTCGTGATCCTGCTGTGCGTCGCTTACCTGATCCTGTGGGAGCGTAAGCTGATCGGCTGGATGCACGTGCGTCTCGGTCCGAACCGCGTCGGCCCCGGCGGCCTGTTGCAGCCGATCGCCGACGTGCTGAAGCTTCTACTCAAGGAAGTGATCCAGCCTGCCCAGGCGAGCCGCTGGATCTACGTCATCGCGCCGATCATGGTGGTGGTGCCGGCGTTCGCGGTGTGGGCGGTGATTCCTTTCCAGGCGGGCGCGGTGCTCGGCGACATCAACGCGGGTCTGCTGTACGCGATGGCGATCTCGTCGATCGGCGTGTATGGCGTGATTCTGGCCGGCTGGGCGTCGAACTCGAAATATGCGTTCCTCGGCGCGATGCGCGCCGCCGCGCAGATGGTCTCGTACGAAATCTCGATGGGCTTCGCGCTGGTGGTCGTGCTGATGACGGCCGGTACGCTGAATCTGTCGGGCATCGTCGGCTCGCAGGAGCAGGGCTTCTTCGCCTCGCACGGCCTGAATTTCCTGTCGTGGAACTGGCTACCGCTGCTGCCGATGTTCGTCGTGTACTTCATTTCGGGCATCGCCGAAACGAACCGTCACCCGTTCGACGTGGTGGAAGGCGAATCGGAAATCGTCGCGGGTCACATGATCGATTACTCGGGCATGGCGTTCGCGCTGTTCTTCCTCGCCGAGTACATCAACATGATCGTGATATCGGCATTGGCTGCAACACTGTTCCTTGGGGGCTGGAGCGCTCCGTTCGGGTTCCTGTCGTTCATCCCGGGCATCTTCTGGCTCGTCCTCAAGGTTTTCCTGCTGTTGTCGGTGTTCATCTGGGCGCGTGCCACGTTCCCGCGCTACCGCTATGACCAGATCATGCGTCTAGGCTGGAAGGTCTTCATTCCGGTCTGCGTGGTGTGGCTCGTGGTGGTCGGCTTCTGGATCATGTCGCCGTTGAACATCTGGAAATAAAGGGCGGACGAACCCATGACCGCAATCCAAAACTTCTTCAAGACTTTCTTCCTCACGGAACTGCTGAAAGGCCTCGCGCTGACCGGACGCTACACGTTCCAGCGCAAGGTCACCGTGCAGTTCCCGGAAGAAAAGACCCCGATCTCGCCGCGTTTCCGCGGTCTGCATGCGCTGCGCCGGTATGAAAACGGCGAGGAGCGCTGCATCGCCTGCAAGCTGTGCGAAGCAGTGTGCCCGGCACTCGCGATCACGATCGAATCGGAAACGCGCGCGGACAACACGCGCCGCACGACGCGCTACGACATCGACCTGACCAAGTGCATCTTCTGCGGTTTCTGCGAAGAGAGCTGCCCGGTCGACTCGATCGTCGAGACGCACATTCTCGAGTATCACGGCGAGAAGCGCGGCGACCTGTACTTCACGAAGGAAATGCTGCTGGCCGTTGGCGACCGCTACGAAGCACAAATCGCCGCCAACAAGGCAGCCGACGCACCGTATCGTTGAAGCGCTTTCCCGCTGATGCAGTAAATGCGGCAGTAAAAGCATTAACACGGCCTGCTGTCGGGCCGACCGCCGCGGCCTGAACGCCGCGGCACGGCGCACCTGTGTGGCGGTACTGGCGGTTTGCTCCGCTTTTGCCAACCGCGCGTGCCAAAGAACAATGCCTGACGATGGCCTAACGATGAACCGGTAATCATGGAATTCACGACCGTACTGTTCTACATCTTCGCGCTGCTCCTCGTGGTTTCAGGGCTGAAGGTGATCACCTCCCGCAATCCAGTGGCGTGCGCACTGTATCTGGTGCTGGCGTTCTTCAACGCAGCCGCGATCTGGATGCTGCTCGAGGCGGAGTTCCTCGCGATCCTGCTGGTGCTGGTCTACGTCGGCGCGGTGATGGTGCTGTTCCTGTTCGTCGTGATGATGCTGGACATCAATCTCGACGTGCTGCGCAAGGACTTCAAACGCTTCGTGCCGATGGCATCGGCAGTGGGCGCGATCATCGTGATCGAAACCGCACTGATCCTGTGGCACGGCTACGGCGCGACGGCTACCGCACTGCACGACACGGCCTCGGCCGCCGCCGGTATGGGCGACTGGTCGAACACGCGCCTGATCGGCAAGGTCATCTACACCAACTACATCTTCGCGTTCGAAATCGCCGGCCTGATTCTGCTGGTCGCCATCATCGCGGCGATCGCGCTGACCACGAGCCACAAGAAGGACAGCAAGCGTCAGAACGTCAGCGCGCAGGTCAAGGTGCGTGCTCAGGACCGCGTGCGCGTCGTGAAGATGCCGTCGGAGAAAACCGCGGCGACCATCGCGGCGGAACAAGCGGCTGCCGCGGCAGCCGCAGCAGCAGCCGACTCGGCAGCAGCCAAGAACAGCTGAGCGGACAGGAGATAGAAATCATGTTGACCCTTGCCCATTACCTCGTCCTCGGCGCGATCCTGTTTGCGATCAGCGTCGTCGGCATTTTCCTGAACCGCCGCAACGTCATCATCATCCTGATGGCGATCGAACTGATGCTGCTCGCGGTGAACACCAATTTCGTCGCGTTCTCGCACTATCTGGGCGACGTGCACGGCCAGGTTTTCGTCTTCTTCGTGCTGACGGTTGCTGCAGCCGAATCGGCGATCGGTCTCGCAATTCTGGTGACCCTGTTCCGTAGTCTCGACACGATCAATGTCGAGGATCTCGATCAGCTCAAAGGTTAATTTCAGGAAAAGCGGTTATGTCCACGATACTCAATGAAAACCTGCTGTTGGCAATTCCGCTGGCACCGCTCGCCGGTTCCCTGGTTGCAGGGCTGTTCGGCAAGGCGATCGGGCGGGCGGGTGCGCATTCTGTCACGATCCTCGGCGTCGCGATTTCGTTCATCCTGTCGGTCATGGTCTTCTTCCAGGTGATGGACGGCGCGAGCTTCAACGCGACCGTTTATCAATGGATGTCGATCGGCAAGACACAGCTCGAAGTCGGCTTCCTGGTCGACTCGCTGACCGCGATGATGATCGTCGTGGTCAACTTCGTGTCGCTGATGGTGCACATCTACACGATCGGCTACATGGCCGACGACGACGGCTACCAGCGCTTCTTCTCGTACATCTCGCTGTTCACGTTCTCGATGCTGATGCTCGTGATGAGCAACAACTTCCTGCAGCTGTTCTTCGGCTGGGAAGCGGTGGGTCTCGTTTCGTACCTCCTGATCGGCTTCTACTTCAAGCGTGAGAGCGCGATCTACGCGAACATGAAGGCGTTCATCGTGAACCGCGTCGGCGACTTCGGTTTCCTGCTCGGCATCGGTCTGCTGTTCGCGTTCGCCGGTTCGATGAACTACGGCGAAGTCTTCGCAAAGCGTACCGAACTCGCGGCGCTGAACTTCCCGGGTACCGACTGGGGCTTGCTGACGGTGGCCTGCATTTGCCTGTTCATCGGCGCGATGGGTAAGTCGGCGCAGTTCCCTCTGCACGTGTGGCTGCCGGACTCGATGGAAGGTCCGACGCCGATCTCCGCGCTGATTCACGCTGCGACCATGGTGACGGCCGGTATCTTCATGGTTACGCGCATGTCGCCGCTGTTCGAACTGTCCGATACGGCGCTGTCGTTCGTCATGGTCATTGGTGCGATAACCGCGCTGTTCATGGGCTTTCTCGGCATCGTCCAGAACGACATCAAGCGTGTGGTCGCTTATTCCACGCTGTCGCAGCTCGGTTACATGACGGTCGCGCTCGGCGCGTCGGCTTACTCGGTCGCCGTGTTCCACCTGATGACGCACGCGTTCTTCAAGGCGCTGCTGTTCCTCGGCGCGGGTTCGGTGATCATCGGCATGCATCACGATCAGGACATGCGCAACATGGGCGGCCTGCGCAAGTACATGCCGATTACGTGGATCACGTCGCTGATCGGTTCGCTCGCGCTGATCGGCACGCCGTTCTTCTCGGGCTTCTACTCGAAAGACTCGATCATCGACGCGGTGAAGCTGTCGCATCTGCCGGGCTCGGGTTTCGCGTACTTCGCGGTGGTCGCAAGCGTGTTCGTAACCGCGCTGTATTCGTTCCGCATGTATTTCATGGTGTTCCACGGCGAGGAGCGCTTCCGCAATCCGAAGCACCCGGAATCGCCGATGGGCGCGGAAGCCGCGTCGCATGCAAATGGCGCGCACGGCCACGACGACCATGGCCATGGTCACGGCGACCACGCTCACGAACCGCACGAAACGCCGTGGGTCGTGTGGGTGCCGCTCGTGCTGCTGGCGATTCCGTCGATCGTGATCGGCGCGATCGGCGTCGGTCCGATGCTGTTCGGCGACTTCTTCCAGCACGGCGTCGCGTTCGACAAGGTGATCTACATCAGCGAGAACCATCCGGCGCTGCATGAGATGGCCGAAGAATTCCAGGGCTGGGCGTCGATGGGTCTGCACTCGGTGTCGGGCCTGCCGGTATGGCTCGCGCTCGCAGGCGTGGTGGTCGCATGGTTCCTGTATCTGGTCCGTCCGGATCTGCCCGCTGTCATCAAGCGCGCATTCGGCCCGATCTACACGTTGCTCGATAACAAGTACTACATGGACAAGATCAACGAAGTCGTGTTTGCGCGGGGCGCTGTGGCCATTGGCCGTGGTTTGTGGAAGGAAGGCGACGTGGTCGTGATCGACGGCATCGTGAACGGCAGCGCACGCTTTATCGGCTGGTTCGCTAGCGTGATCCGCTTCCTCCAATCCGGTTACATCTACCACTACGCGTTCGCCATGATCATCGGCATGCTGGGGCTCCTGACCCTGTTTGTAACGCTCGGCGGCAAATAAGGCGAGAGACACTCATGCACGCTTATCCGATTCTCAGCATCGCGATCTGGTTGCCGATCTTCTTCGGTCTGCTGGTCCTCGCGATCGGCAACGACGAGAACCCCGCTCCCGCGCGCTGGATCTCGCTGATCGGCTCTGTCCTGAGCTTCCTCGTCACGCTGCCGCTGATCACCAGCTTCGATTCGAGCACCGCCGACCTGCAGTTCGTCGAGCAGGCGAACTGGATCGAGCGCTTCCACATCATGTATCACCTCGGCGTGGACGGCATTTCGATGTGGTTCGTCTCGTTGACCGCGTTGATCACGGTGATCGTCGTGATCGCAGCGTGGGAAGTGATCACGAAGAACGTCGGCCAGTACCTCGCGGCCTTTCTGATCCTTTCGGGCATCATGGTCGGCGTGTTCAGCGCGGCCGACGGCATGCTGTTCTACGTGTTCTTCGAGGCGACGCTGATCCCGATGTACATCATCATCGGCGTGTGGGGCGGGGCGAACCGCGTGTACGCGGCGTTCAAGTTCTTCCTGTACACGCTGGCGGGCTCGCTGCTGATGCTGGTTGCGCTGATCTATCTGTACAACGAGACCGGCTCGTTCGACATCGCCACGTGGCAGCACGCGCAGATCGCGATGACGCCGCAGGTGCTACTGTTTATCGCGTTCTTCCTGGCCTTCGCGGTGAAGGTGCCGATGTGGCCGGTGCACACGTGGTTGCCGGACGCGCACGTGGAAGCGCCGACCGGCGGTTCGGTCGTGCTGGCCGCGATCATGCTGAAGCTCGGTGCGTACGGTTTCCTGCGCTTCTCGCTGCCGATCACGCCTGATGCGAGCCATTTCCTCGCACCGGTCATCATCACGCTGTCGCTGATCGCCGTGATCTACATCGGTCTCGTTGCGATGGTGCAGGCCGACATGAAGAAGCTGGTCGCGTATTCGTCGATTGCGCACATGGGCTTTGTCACGCTCGGCTTCTTTATCTTCAATCAGCTCGGCGCGGAAGGCGCGATCGTGCAGATGATCTCGCATGGCTTCGTGTCGGGCGCAATGTTCCTGTGCATCGGCGTGCTTTACGACCGCATGCACTCGCGTCAGATCGCCGATTACGGCGGCGTCGTCAACGTGATGCCGAAGTTCGCGGCGTTCGTGATGCTGTTCGCGATGGCGAATTGCGGCTTGCCGGGCACTTCCGGTTTCGTCGGCGAATTCATGGTGATTCTGGCCTCCGTCCAGTACAACTTCTGGATCGCGAGTGGCGCGGCAGTCACGCTGATTCTCGGCGCGGCCTACACGCTGTGGATGTACAAGCGCGTGTACTTCGGCGCAGTCGCGAACGACCACGTGAAGAACCTGCTCGACATCGACCGTCGCGAATTTTTCATGCTGGCAGTGCTCGCCGCACTGACGCTGTTCATGGGCCTGTATCCGAAGCCCTTTACCGATGTGATGCACGTATCCGTGGAAAACCTCCTCTCCCACGTTGCGCAATCGAAGCTGCCGTTGCCTCAGTAACGACGAGCGGAGGAATTTAAGACCATGCAAAACGCCCCTATGACTGCTCTGTTGCCTGACGCATTGGTGATGTTCGCCATTGTCATCGCGTGGCTCAACGACACGTTCGTCGGCCCGGAGGGTCGCCGTACAACGTATTTCATCGCGTTCTTCTCGACGCTCGTCGCCGGGATCTGGTTCGCGGTGAATGCGTTCGACCCGCAAGTGCATTACTTCTTCGATCACATGTACGTGGTCGATCCGTTCGCCAACGTGATGAAGGCGGTGGTGTCGCTCGGCTACGCGGTGACGATCGTTTATTCGCGTCGCTACCTCGAAGACCGTAGCCTGTTCCGCGGCGACTTCTTCCTGCTCGGCATGTTCTCGCTGCTCGGCCAGATCGTGATGATCTCGGGCAACAACTTCCTGACGCTGTATCTCGGTCTGGAACTGATGTCGCTGTCGCTGTACGCGGTGATCGCGCTGCGTCGCGAAGTGGCGTCGTCGAACGAAGCGGCGATGAAGTACTACGTGCTCGGCGCGCTGGCTTCCGGTTTCCTGCTGTACGGTGTTTCGATGCTGTATGGCGCGACCGGCTCGCTGGACCTGAACGAAGTGTTCAAGGCGATTAACACGAGCCACTACGATCCGACCGTGCTGCTGTTCGGCGTGATCTTCATCGTGGCGGGCGTGGCGTTCAAGATGGGCGCGGTGCCGTTCCATATGTGGGTGCCCGACGTGTACCAGGGCGCACCGACGGCGATGACGCTCATCGTCGGTGGCGGTCCGAAGGTCGCGGCGTTCGCGTGGGGTCTGCGTTTCCTCGTGATGGGCCTGCTGCCGCTGGCGGTCGAATGGCAACAGATGCTGGTGATTCTGGCGGCGCTGTCGCTGATCGTCGGCAACATCACCGGTATCGTGCAGCGCAACGTCAAGCGGATGCTCGCGTATTCGGCGATCTCGAACATGGGCTTCGTGCTACTCGGCCTGCTCGCCGGCGTGGTCGACCAGAAAACCACGGGTGCCGCGAGCGCGTACGGCTCGGCGATGTTCTACAGCATCGTCTACCTGATCACCACGCTCGGTACCTTTGGCGTCATCATGCTGCTCGCGCGCCGCGACTTCGAAGCGGACACGCTGGAGGACTTCAAGGGCCTCAATCAGCGCAGCGCGGTCTTCGCGTTCGTGATGATGATCATGATGTTCTCGCTCGCGGGTATTCCGCCGGCAGTCGGCTTCTACGCGAAGCTCGCCGTGCTGCAAGCAACGATGAACGCCGGCCTGACCTGGCTTACCGTGCTCGCGGTGATCACGTCGCTGTTCGGCGCGTTCTACTACCTGCGTATCGTCAAGCTGATGTACTTCGACGAGCCGCAAGACAAGTCGGCGATCGTGGCGGACACGAGCACGCGCGCGTTGCTCGCGTTGAACGGCGTCGCCGTGCTGGTGCTCGGTATCGTGCCGGATCCGCTGTTGCGCGCCTGCCTGCAGGCGATCCAGCACACGCTGTTGCTCTGATGTCCGCTGCGGGCTGGTTTATCGTGCTGTTGGCGCTAGTCGGCGCCAACCTACCGTTCCTGAATCAGCGCCTCTTCGCCGCGGTGCCGTTGAAAGCGGCGAAGAAAAGCGCCTGGCTCCGGATTGCCGAATTGATCGTGCTGTATTTCGTGGTCGGCGCGCTGGGCTTTTTGCTCGAAGCGCGCGCGGGAAATCGCTTCGAGCAGGGCTGGCAGTTTTATGCGATCACGTTCGCTCTGTTCGTCGTGTTCGCTTTTCCCGGCTTTACCTTCCAATATCTCGTCAAACGCCGCTGACGGCGTCTCGCCGTCGCGCGCGCCTGGCTGTTCTGAGGTCCGCACATGGCTGAACTTCCCAATCACGACGCCGCGCTAACCGAGACTTGTATCGACAGCAAGACGGTCCATCAGGGGCCGTTCATGACGGTCAAGTACGATACGGTCCGACTCCCGGACGGCAAACATGCGACGCGCGAATACGTTCAGCATCCGGGCGCCGTCATGGTGATCCCCTTATTCGATGACGGTCGCGTGCTGCTCGAAAGTCAGTATCGCTATCCGATGGGCAAGGTGATGGTCGAATATCCGGCCGGCAAGCTCGACCCGAACGAGGGCGCGCTGGCGTGCGCGGTGCGGGAACTGCGCGAGGAGACCGGCTATACCGCACGCGAGTACGTGTACCTGACACGGATCCACCCGATCATTTCTTACTCGACCGAATTCATTGATATCTATCTGGCGCGGGGCTTGACCGCGGGCGAGCGCAAGCTCGACGAAGGTGAGTTTCTCGAACTGTTCACCGCGACCGTGGAGCAAGTGTCCGAGTGGGTGCGCACGGGCAAGATCACCGATGTGAAGACGATCATCGGTACTTTCTGGCTCGAGAAAGTGCTGTCGGGCACGTGGCCGACCGAGGCGCCCGAGACGGTGTAAGTTCGCGTCAGCCCGGTAGCTGATTTAACCAAGCCCCTGTTGGTCGATGACCGGCAGGGGCTTCGTCATTGGCTCCGCGGTTTCTTTCTGGCTCAACAAAATGCCGTTTCCTATGCCATCTGGCTGGCTCGTCGTGGCTCCGCCGGCCGGCTAGTATGAACCCTCCGATTACCGAGTCCGTCGTCGATTTTGTTTGGGATAACCGACGCTACTCATCGGAGTGATCTGATTCCGGTTCAATCATGGGTTGTCAATTGACAACTCGAAATTGAGCGGCTACATTGGAGGTGTCGATGGTTCGAGGAAGGCACAAGAAGAAAGAGATCGAGGCCGCATTGGCGTACGCGGAACAGCACGGCTGGCGCGTTCAGGACGGCGGAAGAGGTCATGCGTGGGGAAAAATCTATTGCCCGTACCAAGACGCCGAATGTCGGTGCGGAGAGTTCTGTATATCGAGCGTCTGGAGTACGCCGAAGAATCCCGGCAATCACGCCAGACACTTGCGGCGCATTGTCGGCAACTGCGCGGCACGGCGCTAGTGGGTTCGTAGGCAGCAAACAGGAATCGCAATAACCTGGGCTCAACAAAGACAGGAGTAACGTATGGAATATGTGTTCACGTTGAAGTACCGCCTCGCCGCGGAAGACTGCGATGCAGACGCAATCGTCGAGCGGTTGGGCGAAGCGGGGTGCGACGACGCCACGATTGGCGTCGGGCAACCAGGCCGCCTCGCGCTGCTTTTCACCCGTGAAGCCACGAGCGCATTCGAGGCTGTCACCAGCGCGCTCAAGGACGTGAAACGCGCTGTGCCGTCCGCGCAACTGGTCGAGGCAGGACCTGACTTCGTGGGGCTGACCGACGTGGCCGAAATGGCGGGAGTGTCGCGGCAAAACATGCGCAAGCTGATGCTGAACAACGCCATCGACTTTCCGCCCCCGGTCCACGAAGGCAGTGCGTCGGTGTGGCATCTGACCGACGTCCTCGAATGGCTGACCGCGCGCGGCGGGTACGAGATTGAGATTGGTGTCGCGGATGTCGCAAAACTGGCGAAGCAGATCAATCTGACGAAGGAGGCCCGTCAGATTGAACCGCGCGTGAGTCGTCAACTCGGCAATCTCGTGGTGTAGCGGTGCGCCGCAAGCGGGCTGGAGAACCGAGCAAGTGTGGCACCGGTTAGCGCTCGGGCCGCCTTCGGCAGCACATGCCGTAAAGCGTTAAAATCGCGCACCCACGTGATATTCCGTAGCGGCAGCTGGCGGCTGTGCGTCGGTCCTGAGGTTTTACGAACGATCGTTCACAAATATCCATTTTGCGCTAAACTGGCACGCAAGCCCTGATTCCACATGAAGGTCCTCGATTTACAGTGTCCGCATGGCCATCGGTTCGAAGGCTGGTTCGCTTCGGCTGATGACTTCGAGTCGCAGCAGTCCCGCAAGCTTGTCGAATGTCCGATCTGCGGTGCGCACGAGGTGAGCCGTTTGCCGTCGGCACCGCGTCTGAATCTGTCGGGCGCGACCGACTCAAAAGCGCCGGCGGGCATGGAGCAAATGCAGGCGCACATGATTCGCGCGCTGCGCGAGGTACTGGAGAAGACCGAGAACGTGGGCGACCGCTTCGCCGAGGAAGCGCGGCGCATTCACTACAACGAAGCGCCCGCGCGCAGTATTCGTGGTGTCACCACACCCGAGGATGCGCGTGCCTTGGTCGAGGAAGGCATCGAAGTGATGCCGCTGCCGGTCCCGGCTGCGCTGAAGGAACCACTGCAGTAGCGCGGTGGCTCCAGGCGGCTGGGTGGTGGCGGCCAGGAGACACTACGCATGAATCTGGACTATTCCCCCGCTGAAGACGCGTTCCGCGCCGACATCCGCGCCTGGCTCGAAGCGAATCTGCCTCGCGAACTAAGCGACAAGGTTCTCAATCACAAACGTCTTTCCCGCGAAGACTTCGCAAGCTGGCACAGGCTGCTCGGCATGCGAGGCTGGTCGGCGGTCGCGTGGCCGCGCGAATACGGCGGCCCCGGCTGGGACGCGACCCAACGACATATCTGGGAAGAAGAGTGCGCGCGTGTTGGCGCACCTACCGTGCTGCCTTTCGGCGTGTCGATGGTTGCGCCGGTGCTGATGAAGTACGGCAACGAGGCGCAGAAACGCCACTATCTGCCGCGCATTCTCGACGGCACGGACTGGTGGTGTCAGGGCTATTCGGAGCCCGGGTCGGGTTCCGACCTTGCGTCGCTGCGCACTCGCGCCGAGCGTGTCGGTGATCATTACGTGGTCAACGGTCAGAAGACCTGGACCACGCTCGGCCAGCACGCCGACATGATGTTCTGCCTCGTGCGCACCGACAGCGGCGCCAAAAAGCAGGAGGGCATCTCGTTCCTGCTGATCGACATGAAAACGCCGGGCATCACTGTGCGGCCCATCATCACGCTCGACGAAGATCACGAAGTCAATGAAGTGTTCTTCGAGGACGTCAAAGTCCCGCTCGACAATCTGGTCGGCGAAGAAAATCGCGGCTGGACCTATGCGAAATATCTGCTTGGGCACGAGCGTACCGGCATCGCGCGAGTCGGTGCGTCGAAGCGTGAACTGGTGTTTCTCAAACGTGTCGCGCTGAATCAGAAAAAGAACGGCAAGCCGCTGCTGCACGATCCGGTGTTTGCGGCAAAGGTCGCGAGTCTCGAAATCGAGTTGATGGCGCTCGAAGTCACCGTGCAACGCGTGGTGGCGAACGAGGCGGGCGGTCGCGGCCCGGGCCCGGAAGCGTCGATGCTGAAGATCAAGGGCACGGAAGTGCAACAGGGACTCACCGAACTGATGTTCGAAGCGATCGGTCCGCTGGCCGCGCCGTTTGACGTGCCGTTCCTCGAAGGCGAACGCGAGCACAGTCTTGCCGGCGACGACGATGCCGCGCCGCTTGCCGCGTACTACTTCAACTTCCGCAAGACGTCGATTTACGGCGGCTCGAACGAAATTCAAAAGAACATCATCGCGCAGATGATTCTCGGACTTTGAGGAGCGGCGCATGGACTTCACTTTCAACGACGAACAGCAGCAATTTGCCGATGCGCTGCGCCGCTATCTCGAGAAGAGCTACGGCTTCGAAGCGCGCCAGGCGATCGTGCGCTCGGAGGCGGGCATATCGGCCGATCATTGGGCAGCGTTCACCGAGTTGGGGCTGACCGCGTTGCCGGTGCCAGAAGCGCAGGGCGGCTTCAACGGCGGCCCGATCGACATGCTCGTGGTCATGCAGGAACTCGGTCGCGCGCTCGTCGTCGAGCCGTATTGGGCGACCGCGGTCGGCATCGAAGCACTGCGGCTCGCCGGCACCGGCGACGGCGAAGATGCCGCGCTGCTCGAACGGGCGGCCCAGGGCGAAGCCAAACTGGCCGTGGCGTTTCATGAGCCGCATGCCCGCTACGATCTGTTCGACCTCGCGACGACCGCGAGCGCGCAGGGCGTGCAGTACACGCTGAGCGGCAGCAAATCTGTCGTGCTGCACGGTGCGCAGGCGGACCACTGGATCGTGCCGGCGCGCCTCGATGGCGAGATCGCACTCTTCGTCGTCGCGCGCGACGCGACCGGCGTCACGCTTACCGAGTACCGCACCATCGACGGTCAACGCGCCGCAACCCTCGAACTCAACGGCACGCCCGCGCGCCGGCTCTCCGGCGAACATGCGGGGGCGGCAACGCTCGAGCAGATCGCCGACTACGGCACGCTGCTGCTGTGCGCGGAGGCGATCGGCGCGCTCGACGCGCTCAATCACGCCACCGTCGAATATACGAAAACGCGCCAGCAGTTCGGTCAGCCGATCGCGCGTTTCCAGGCGCTGCAGCACCGCATGGTCGAGATGCTGATCCACGCGGAGCAGGCGCGCTCGATCACGTATCTCGCAGCGATGCGCTACGCGAGTGAAGACACGAACGAGCGCCGTCGCGCGATCTCCGCGGCCAAGGTACGGGTCGGCCAGGCCGCGCGTTTCGTCGGTCAACAGTCGGTGCAGTTGCACGGCGGCATGGGTGTCACGAACGAAGTGGCGGCCGCGCACCTATTCAAGCGCCTCGCGATCATCGAGACCACGCTCGGCGACGTCGATCATCATCTCGCGCGGTTTGCCACGCTGCCCGGATTTGCGGTCGCCGAAGTCTGATCGGGCCGTTCCACCGAACCAAGGAGGTGCACTGATGAAAATCAGTTTCGAAGACATGGAAGTGGGCACGAGCCACGAAATCGGCAAGCACACGTTCACGCGCGAGGAGATCGTCGAGTTCGCGCGGAAGTTCGATCCGCAGCCGTTTCATCTAGACGAAGCCGCCGCAGCCGAATCGCCGTTTCGCGGGCTCGTAGCGAGTGGCTGGCACACGTGCTCGGTGATGATGGGCATGCTCGTGCGCAAGGTGCTGGCGGATTCGACGTCGATGGGTTCGCCCGGCATCGACGAGATTCGCTGGTTGAAGCCGGTGCGAGTCGGCGACACGATCACGATGATGAACGTCATCGTCGATAAGCGCGTGTCGCAGAGCAAGCCCGATCGCGGCATCGTGTCGACGCGCTGGGAGGGCATCAATCAGCACGGCGACACCGTGATCACGGTGCGCTCGAACGGCATGTTCGGCCTGCGCAATCCGGGAGCGGCGGCATGACGGCGAGCGCGGCGACGATCGCCGTTTTCGACAGTGCGGATGCTCTGCGCGCGCTCATCGGCGCGGAGCCGCTCGTCAGCGAATGGCTGAGCGTCGATCAGGACAGGGTCAACCGTTTCGCCGAGGCGACCGGCGATCATCAGTGGATTCACATCGATCCCGAGCGGGCCAAACGCGAATCGCCGTTTGGCGGGCCGATCGCGCATGGGTTTCTGACGCTGTCGCTGATTCCGGCTTTGCTCGGCAAGACGCTGAGAATCGAGCAGCGCATGGGCGTGAACTACGGCTTGAACCGCGTGCGTTTCATGTCGCCGGTACTCGTGGGGTCGTCGCTGCGTGGGAAGTTCGCCGTCGAATCGGTGACCGACGTAGACAACAACGGTGTCCAAGTCGCGTGGAACGTGACGCTGGAGCGTCAAGGCGGTGAACGACCGGTGTGCGTCGCGGAGTTCATCACCCGGCATTACTTCTAGCGCTCGCCCTTCGCAGGTGAACTGAAAAAGCGCGAGCCGGCAGGCATGCCGCTCGCGCTTTGTGTTTGTGTCCAGCCGCGTCAGCAAGACGGCGCGCAACTAGTGTTTCGCGTACTGCGTCGCGCCAAACAGAATCTCTTTCGCCTTGTCGTCCATCAGCGGCTCGCGCGCGGATGCGAGCACGTCGACGCCGCGCACGACCGCCGGCCGCGCGGCGATCTCTTCATGCCAGCGCTTCACGTTCGGCAACGAATCGAGATCGACGCCTTGATTGTTCCACGAACGGGTCCACGGAAACGCGGCGATGTCCGCGATCGTATAGTCGTTGCCCGCGAGGTAACGCGTCTTGCCGAGTTGCGTGTCCATCACGCCGTACAGGCGTCGCGCTTCGTTGGTGTAGCGATTGACCGCGTATTCGATCTGCTCGGGCGCATACACGCGGAAGTGATGCGTTTGGCCGAGCATCGGACCAAGCCCGCCCATCTGGAACATCAGCCATTGCAATGCCGCGTAGCGCCCGGCCGGGTCGGTCGGTAGAAACTTGCCGGTCTTCTCGGCCAGATAAATCAGGATCGCACCCGATTCGAATAGCGCGAACGGCCGTCCGTCGGCGGCTTCCGGACCTTCGGAATCGACCAGCGCGGGAATCTTGTTGTTGGGACTGATAGCGAGAAATTCGGGCTTGAACTGGTCACCGGCACCGATATTCACGGCATGCACGTTGTAGGGTAGGCCCGTCTCCTCGAGCATGATATGAACCTTGTGGCCATTCGGGGTCGCCCAGCTATAGACATCGATCATCCTGGCTCCTTGTTCGTCAAAGCGGCGCCGCAAAGAGGGCGCCGCCGTTGTCGAAAATTAGAGCATAGATCGCGCGATGCTGCTTGCAGTGACCTCAACGGCCGCACTCGCTTTGGGCCGAAGCACTCAAACCCGCGTGACCGGCATTTCCACGCGAGCCGCCGCACCCGCATCCATATGACGCGCGAGTTCGAGCTTGGCGATCGCGTTGCGGTGCACTTCATCGGGGCCGTCGGCGAAACGCAGCGTGCGCGCCGACGCATACGCATACGCGAGCGGGAAATCGTCGCTGACACCGCCGCCGCCGTGCGCCTGAATCGCCCAGTCGATCACCTGACACGCCATGTTCGGCGCGACCACCTTGATCATCGCGATCTCGCCGCGCGCGCCCTTGTTGCCGACGGTGTCCATCATATACGCGGTCTTCAACGTGAGCAGACGCGCCTGCTCGATCATGCAGCGCGCTTCGGCGAGACGCTCCTGCGTGACGCCTTGCGACGCAACCGGCTTGCCGAACGCGACACGTTGCAGCGAGCGCTTAGCCATCAGTTCGAGCGCGCGTTCGGCGAGACCGATCAGGCGCATGCAGTGATGGATGCGCCCCGGGCCGAGACGGCCTTGCGCGATTTCGAAGCCGCGGCCTTCGCCGAGCAGCAGGTTGGTGGCGGGCACGCGCACGTTGTCGAGCGTGATCTCCATGTGGCCGTGCGGCGCATCGTCGTAACCGAACACCGTGAGCGGACGATGCACGGTGATGCCGGTGGCGTCGGCGGGCACGAGGATCATCGACTGCTGCTGATGGCGCGGCGCGTCGGGATCGGTCTTGCCCATCACGATATAGATCGCGCAGCGCGGGTCGCCCGCACCCGACGACCACCACTTGTGGCCGTTGATCACGTAGTGGTCGCCATCGCGCACGATGCTGGTCTGGATATTCGTCGCATCCGACGACGCGACCTCCGGCTCCGTCATCAGAAACGCCGAACGGATCTGCCCTTGCAGCAGCGGTTCGAGCCACTCGCGCTTGTTGTCTTCGCTGCCGTAGCGCTCGATCGTCTCCATGTTGCCGGTGTCCGGCGCGTTGCAGTTGAACACTTCGGGCGCCCAGGGCACGCGGCCCATGATCTCGCACAGCGGCGCGTATTCGAGATTCGTCAGGCCGGCGCCGCGCTCCGATTGCGGTAGGAACAGATTCCACAGGCCGGCATCGCGCGCCTTCTGCTTCAGCTGTTCGATCAGTTCGGTGGGTACCCACGCGTTGCCGTTCTGGCGATTGCGCGCGATCTCCGCATAGAACGCCTGCTCGTTCGGGTAAATGTGCTCGTCGAAAAAGGGGAGCAGTTTTTCGCGCAACGCCTGGACCTTCGGGGTGTAATCGAAATTCATCTGGGACCTCGCGGGTAACGGACTGCGAATAATCGGAAGCAGGGCGAGCCCTCGTGCCTAGAGAACCTTCTGCGCGTAATGCCAGGCCAGTTCGGCCATCGGCTTCGCGCGCCGGCCGGCGTCGAGCGCCTGCGCGCTCGACGCGGTACCGTCGACGGCGCGCTTCATGATCCCTTGCAGGATCGCGGCGATGCGGAACATGTTGTAGGCCAGATAGAAATTCCAGTCGCCACGAATCTCGAGGCCAGTGCGTTGGCAATAACGCTCGACGTACCGCGCTTCATCGGGAATGCCGAGCGCGGCCCAATCGAGTCCCGCTATGCCGCGGAACTGTGCCGGGTCGACATGCCACGCCATGCAGTGATACGCGAAGTCGGCGAGCGGATCGCCGAGCGTCGACAGTTCCCAGTCGAGCACCGCGAGCACGCGCGGCTCGTTGCGATCGAAGATCAGGTTGTCGAGCCGGTAGTCGCCGTGCACGACCGACACGCGCTCGTTCGTTTCGGCCGGCATATGCTGCGGCAGCCAGTCGATCAGCCGATGCATCGCGTCGATCGGTTCGGTCTCGGATGCCAGATATTGCTTGCTCCAGCGGCCGATCTGGCGCGCGAAGTAATTGCCTGGCTTGCCGTAGTCGGCGAGGCCGGCGGCGGCGACGTCGACGCTGTGCAACGCCGCGATCACGCGATTCATTTCGTCATAAATTGCGGCGCGCTCGGTCGCCGTCATGCCGGGCAGCGATTGGTCCCACAGCACGCGGCCTTCGACGAACTCCATCACGTAGAACGCGCGGCCGATCACGCTTTCGTCCTCGCACAGTGCGAGCATCCGCGCGACCGGCACGTCGGTGCCGGCGAGCGCGTGCATCACGCGATATTCGCGTTCGATCGCATGCGCGGACGGCAGCAGCTTCGCGGCGGGGCCGGGCTTCGCGCGCATCACGTACGAGCGCTTTGGCGTGATCAGCTTGAACGTGGGATTGGATTGTCCGCCCGCGAATTGCTCGAGCGTGAGCGGTGCCGCGAAGCCGTCGACATGTCCTGCCAGCCACGCGGCGAGCGCGTCGTGGTCGAAACGTTGCCGGTCGTTGACCGGGCGGGTGCCCTCGAAAGCCGAGTAGTCCTGTCTGCCTGCGGGTTCGCCGGTCTGCGTGGCTTGCGCCATGTGTCTCCTCCAGTTCGGTGTCAGCTACGCTGGAATCGGATGAATTGTGCGTAGAGCATTTCCATCGTGGTGTTGCGAACGTCGCGATGCAACGGCGACGGCGGTGAATAGTTGAGCATGCGCAGCACCCAGTCGCGCGGCGCGGCGCCGACGTCGAGCGCATTGATGCAGCCGGTCGCCTGCGACAGATGACCGAAGAAGGTGCGGCCGCCCGCCGTCAGCGCGTGCGACAGGATCGCGCGATTGACGCCGCCGTGCAGCACCAGCAGCACGGTATCCCACGACGTGTCCTCGCGCAGCGCCGCGACGGCCGGCAGCACGCGATCGAACAGCTCGCCGATCGTTTCGCCATCGAGAAAGCGCATGCTCTCCGGCACGATGCCGTCGAACACGCCGAGAAACGCCGCCTCGATATCGCTCGGCGGAATGCTGCCGAGCCGCCCGCCGCGAATCTCCTGCAATGCGGGCTCGATCTCGGGTTCGACCTGCTGACCCGTTTCGACGAGCACGCGCCGCGCGGTTTCGATCGTGCGCGGCAAGCCGCTGACGATCACGCGGTCGAAGCGCACCTGCTGCTCGGCGAACACGCGGCCCGCCGCGCTCGCCTGCTCGCGGCCGTTCGCATTCAGCGGCACGGTTTCGGGATCGATCGCGCGGCCGGAGTCGTCGAAGTAGGTGACGTCGCCGTGACGCATCAGGAAGATGCGGCGCCGTTTCGGCAGTTGATAGTCGGGCATGTCGGGCGGCTCTCTCGTCGCTTATCTGTAAATCGGCGCGCGCTTTTCGAGGAACGCGCTGATGCCTTCGAGACCGTCGCGATGATGCAGCGACGCGACGAAGTTATCGCGCTCGGCGACCAGGTGATCCGCGAGCGGCTGCGTGCCGGCCGCGGCGATCAGCCCTTTGATGCGGGAGACCGAATTGGGCGAAATCGCGCCGAGCTCGTCGGCCCACGCGAGCGCGTTATCGAGCGCGGCGCCGGCTTTGGTGAGCCGGTTGACGACGCCGAGTTCGTGCAGACGCGCGGCGCCGATCGGTTTGGCTTCGATCAGTACCTCGTTGGCCAGTTGGCGCGGCAGCGACTGCGCGAGGAACCACGAGCCGCCGCCGTCGGGCGTCAAGCCGACGCGCGCGTACGACATCGCGAACTTGGCGTTGTCCGCCGCGACGATCAGATCGCAGGCGAGCGCGAGCGAAAATCCCGCGCCGGCCGCCGCGCCTTCCACCGCGGCAATGACCGGCTTCGACGACAGGCGCAGCGCCGAGATCCATTGCGCGAGCATGTCGATGCTATCGGCCTGCACGGACGGATCTTTCGCGCGATTTTCGAGCAGCCGGTTCAGGTTGCCGCCCGCGCAGAAGAAGTCGTCGGCGCCGGTGATCACGACGGCGCGAATCGACGGATCGCGCTCGACGGTATCGAATGCCTCGATGCCGGCCGCGTACATATCCGGATGCAGCGCATTGCGCGCACCGGGATTCGAGAGCGTGAGGACCAGCGTGGATTCGCTGCGGGCGGGGCGCGAAGCGAGCAGGGCGGCGCTCATGATTGGGTCTCCGTTTGAATGTCGGCGGCGTCTTGCTGGGTGAGCGAGAGGCCGAGTTGCGCGCGTCTTGCGAGCCACGGCGACGGCCGATAGCGCGGTTCGCCGAGCACGCTGTGCATGTTGCGCAGGATCGTGAGAATGGTGGCGGCGCCGAGCGCATCACCGAGCGCGAGCGGTCCGCGCGGATAGCCGAGACCGAGCATCACGGCAAGGTCGATGTCCTGCGGCGTCGCGATCTGCTTTTGCGCAATATCGCAGCCGATATTGACGATTGTCGCGACCACCCGCTGCGCGACGAAGCCGGTCGAATCGCGGATCACGGTGACGGGGATGCCGTCGGCGGCGAACAGCGCATGCGCGCTGTCGCGCGCGGCGCGTGTCGTGGCCGGCGTGGTCATCAGCGTGCGGCGTTGCGCGCCGACGAGCGGGAAGAGTGCGTCGACGGCGACGACGCGGCTCGCGTCGAGCGCTTCGTCGACCGCGGCGGTGGTCGCGTCGTGGCCGAATGGCGTGACGACGATCAGCGAACCGGCGGCGGGCGTCTCGCCCTCGTCGAGCTTCACGCCCGCTTTGCTGACCAGTTGCACGACGGCCTCATACGCGTCGCGATAGCGCCGGCTGACCCACACGCTTTGCGGCAGCGTGGCCGGCGCGGGTGCTTCGGCGGGAACCTGTTGTTTGCCGTCCACGTAGCGATAAAAACCTTCGCCGCTCTTGCGGCCGAGCAGTCCGCCCGACAGCCGCGTGCCCGTAATCGGCGACGGCGTGTAACGCGGTTCTTCGTAGAACTGGTGATAGATCGACTCCATCACCGGATGCGACACGTCGAGCGCGGTCAAGTCCAGCAGTTCGAATGGGCCGA
The DNA here is from genome assembly GCF_013366925.1 of Paraburkholderia youngii. Classification (NCBI taxonomy): domain Bacteria; kingdom Pseudomonadati; phylum Pseudomonadota; class Betaproteobacteria; order Burkholderiales; family Burkholderiaceae; genus Paraburkholderia; species Paraburkholderia youngii. Next base: position 5,339,697 of record NZ_JAALDK010000001.1, on the reverse strand, counting down.
GGCGAAAGCCGGCCTGCTCGCGCATGATGCGATCGATGTCCGCAAAGCTCGCGATACCTTCGCTCGCCACGCGCAAGCCCTCGGTATTCATGCCGCGGCCCGCGTGATTGACGATGAAGCCGGGCATGTCCTTCGCGCGCACCGGCGTGTGGCCCATACGGCGGGCGAGATCCATCAGCGCGTCGCCGGCCTCGGGGTCGCTGCGCAGGCCGTCGATCACTTCGACGACCTTCATGAGCGGCACCGGATTGAAGAAGTGATAGCCGACCACGCGTGACGGATCGGTGCAGCCCGCGGCAATCGCGGTGATCGACAGCGACGACGTATTCGACGCGAGGATGCAGCGGCCGCTGACCACGGTTTCGAGCTCGCGAAACAGTGCCTGCTTCACCTCGAGCTTTTCGACGATCGCCTCGACGATCAGATCGCAGCCGACCAGTTCGCTCACCGCCTGCACGCCGCTGACGTTGGCGAGCGCGGCGAGCGAGCGCGACTGCTCGAGCTTGCCTTTGGCCGTCAATTTGGCGAAAGTCTCCGCGAGATAGTCGCGCGCGGCGCCGACGGCGGCCGCGTTGGTGTCGTAGAGCCGCACACGCAGGCCAGCGAGCGCCGCGATCTGCGCGATCCCGCGGCCCATCGCGCCAGTGCCGACGATGCCGATGGTCTCGATGCTGAAATTGCGAGAGTTCATTGAGATGCCCGACTCCATGGTTATTTTAGAATAGCACGATCGTGCAGTTTCTTGGATGATTCGATGTAAAGCCGCTGCTTCGACCTCGACGCGCGGTCTCACACACCATGACCCAAGGAGACACCCGATGATCAAGCTGTGCGGTTTTGCACTTTCCAACTACTACAACAAGGTCAAGTTCGTGCTGCTCGAGCATCGCATCGAGTTCGAGGAGCACCTCGTGAAGCCGAGCCAGGACGAAGCGCTGCTCGAGCATTCGCCGCTCGGCAAGGTGCCATATCTGCAGACCGAGCACGGCGATCTGTGCGAGTCGCAGTGCATCGTCGAATACCTGGCTGCACGTTTTCCCGACAAGCGGATCTTCTCCGCCGATCCGTGGCAGGCCGCCAAGGAGCGCGAAATGATCTTCTTCGTCGATGTGCATCTCGAGTTGACGGTGCGCAATCTGTACAAGGAAGCGTTTTTCGGCGGCACGGTCAGCGACGCGACGAAAGGGCGCGTCGAGAAGCTGCTCACGCATCACATCGCCGGCTTCAAGCGGATCGCAAAGTTCGCACCGTATCTGTGCGGCGAGCAATTCAGCGTCGCGGATACCGCCGGTTACGTGAGCCTGCCGCTCGTCGGTATGGCGACACAGACCATTTACGGCCGCGATTTTCTGCTCGAAGCGGGGATCGACTGGAAGAGCTACGTGAAGACGATCAACGCGCGGCCGGCTGCGCAGCGCGTGACCGAGGATCGCAAGGCCTGTGTCGCGGCGTCGCGGGCGTCCTGAGGCGATGACGGCAGTGCGGTGAAGCGCGCATGGGTGTGAAGGGCACATCCGTGCCGCAAAGCGCGATGGCGAGGAACGCAGGTTCGTTCGTGGCATCGCGCAAGGCATCCTAGAGCCGCGTGAGCCGTTCGAGCGCGGTAGCGAGCGTGCCCTCCTGCTTGGCGAAGCAGAAGCGCACGACGCCCGACTCGTGAGCCTCGTGATAGAACGCCGAGACCGGAATCGCCGCGACGCCGATCTCGCCGGTCAGCCATTGCGCGAATTCGGCTTCAGGCAGGTCGCTGATCGCAGAATAGTCGACGCACTGAAAGTACGTGCCCGTGCACGGCAGCAAGCGGAAGCGCGAATTCGCGAGGCCCGCGCGGAAGAAATCGCGCTTGCGCTGATAGAACGCCGGTAGCTCCACATACGGCGCCGGGTCCAACATGTAATCCGCGAGGCCGATCTGCATCGGCGTGTTGACGGTGAACACGTTGAACTGGTGCACCTTGCGGAACTCGGCGCTCAGCGCGGCGGGCGCGGCCACATAGCCGACTTTCCAGCCGGTCACGTGGTAGGTCTTGCCGAAGCTCGACACGACGAAGCTGCGCTGCGCGAGTTCCGGGTAACGCGCGACGCTTTCATGCGGCGCGCCGTCGTAGACCATGTGCTCGTACACCTCGTCGGACAGGATCAGCACGTTGGTGCCGCGCACGATCTCCTCGAGCTTGCGCATATCCTGTTCGCGCCATACCGTGCCGGTCGGATTGTGCGGCGTGTTGATCATGATCAGCCGCGTCTTCGGCGTGATCGCGGCGGCGAGCTTGTCGAACGGGATTGCGTAGTCGGGTGCGTCGAGCGTGACGAAGACCGGCTTGCCGCCCGCCAGTTCGATCGACGGCAGATAGCTGTCGTAGGTCGGTTCGATCACGATCACTTCGTCGCCCGCATGGACCGTGCAAAGAATCGCGGTCAGCAACGCCTGCGTGGCGCCCGCGGTCACGGTGATTTCGCTGTTCGCGTCGTAGCGGCGGCCGTACAGATTCGCGATCTTGTCCGAAATCGCCTGACGCAGCGGCAGCACGCCGGCCATCGGCGGATATTGGTTGTGGCCCTCGCGCATCGCGTTCGCGACCGCGTCGACGATGCGCGGATCGCAGGCGAAGTCGGGAAAGCCCTGACCCAGGTTGACCGCGCCTTTTTCCGCGGCGAGCGCGCTCATCACGGTGAAAATCGTCGTGCCGACGTTCGGCAGGCGAGACGGAAACGTGGGGCTCGTGGGCGTGTCGTGCGGTGCGTTCATGGCTTCGTGGGTAGCGGGGCGATAAGGTGGGCCTGGTTTGTCCGGATTCTCGAACTGTGTTGCGATGGGCGAAGCCTGATTGTAGGGAATCGCGACACGCTGTGCGCGCCGCGGGCGTTACCTACGGGCGGCCGGCTTCACGCGCTGACGGCCTCGCCCCCAGCATTCTGCACGATGCCGACTTCCGCGGCGAACGGTGCCGGCGGGGCGATCCTGAAGCCGAAATCGCGCGCGATGCGTTTCGCGAGCTTCAACACCGCACGGTCTTTCGACACGAGCCAGTCGGCCCGTGCCGCATGCGCGAGCTCGAGAAACTTCTGGTCGTCGCGATCCTTGCATTGGGGCAGTGGCCGGGCGTGATCGGTGGACTCGGTCGGCTCGGATGGCGCAGGCGGCTCGAACAGTTGGGCCAGCCGCGCGACCACCGCGAGCGCAGCCGCTTTGTCGACGTTGCGATGCGCGAACTGTGGATAGTCGAGCACGTAGGCGAGCTCGGCGAGGCAACGCGCGTCGATTAGCGCGGTAAGCGCGCCGCTTTCGAGCGCGGCGGCGATCGGCCGCGTGTGCGGGTCGTCGAATACGAGAATATCGATCCACACATTGGAATCGAGTACGACGCGCAACGCGCCGCTTGAGGCGAGGGAACGGGGCATTCGTTACAATCGGGCTTTCGTCTTTGACCGCCAGGCACGGCGTGCCTGCAAGCCTCTATGATAATCGTTCTGTCGCCGGCGAAATCGCTCGACTACGACACCCCGCCGCACGTCAAAAAGCACACGATCCCCGATTTCGTCGATGACGCCGCTGAACTGATCAGCGGCCTGCGCCGTTTGTCGCCGCAACAGATCGCTTCGCTGATGAGTATTTCCGATCAGCTCGCGCACCTCAATTTTCAGCGTTACGCGGACTGGTCGCCGCAATTCGGCACGCACAACGCCAAGCAGGCGGTGCTCGCTTTCAACGGCGACGTGTACGAAGGTTTCGATGCGAAGTCGTTGTCGTCGGCCGATCTCGACTATGCGCAAAATCATGTGCGCGTTCTGTCTGGCCTCTATGGCCTGCTGCGTCCGCTGGATCTGCTGCAGCCGTACCGGCTCGAAATGGGCACGCGCTTCGTCAATCCGCGCGGCAAGGATCTATACGCGTTCTGGGGCGAGCGGATCACGCACGCGTTGAACGCGCAGTTGGAGAAGAATGCGGACACCTCGCGCGTGCTGGTCAATTGCGCGTCGGGCGAATACTTCAAATCGGTCAAGCCGAAGCTGCTCGACGCGCCGGTGGTCACGCCGGTGTTCGAAGACTGGAAGGGCGGCCGCTACAAGATCATCAGCTTCCATGCAAAACGCGCGCGGGGCTTGATGGCGCGCTTCGCGGTGGAAAACCGCCTCGATCGTCCCGAGCAACTGAAGGACTTCGACGCCGAAGGCTACGCGTTCAGCGCCGAAGCTTCGAACGACTCCACTTTCGTATTTCGCCGCCGCGTTGCGGAATGAGCAGGCCGCTGCGCTAAAAAAGCAGCGTGCAATCAGGAAGACTCTGATGACCTTATCGATTACGAGCAATTTCGACGCAGGCGCAATCGATGTGCTGTCCTGCGAGGACGCCGGCAATATTCGCCTGCGCGTGCGGCCCGACAGCCACGCCGAGTTCGCGCAGTGGTTCTATTTCCGCCTGTCGGGCGCGGCGGGCGAGCGCTGCGTGATGAGCTTCGAGAACGCCGCCGCGTGCGCGTTCGCGGAGGGCTGGCGCGACTATCGGGCAGTCGCGAGCTATGACCGCGTGAACTGGTTTCGCGTGCCGACCTCGTACGACGGCCGCGTGCTGACGATCGACCATACGCCCGATTTCGACAGCATCTATTACGCGTACTTCGAACCGTACAGCGAGGAGCGACATGCCGAGTTTCTCGGCGCCGTGCAGCAGATGCCGCACGCGTCGCTGACCGAGCTCGGCAAGACGGTCGAAGGGCGGCCGATTTCGCTGCTCACGCTCGGCACGCCGCCCGCGGACGATGCCGCCAACGCCGCGCCCAAAAAGAACATCTGGCTGATCGCTCGCCAGCATCCGGGCGAGACGATGGCCGAGTGGTTTATCGAAGGGTTGGTGAAGCGCCTCGTGGGCTGGGGAGACTGGGCGGGCGACCCGGTCGCGCGCAAGCTGTACGATCACGCGGTGTTTCACATCGTGCCGAACATGAATCCGGACGGCAGCGTGCGCGGCAATCTGCGCACCAACGCGGCCGGCGCGAACCTGAATCGCGAATGGATGGAGCCGGACGCCGCGCGCAGTCCCGAGGTGCTGGTGGTGCGCGACGCGATCCACGCGACAGGCTGCGACCTGTTCTTCGATATTCACGGCGACGAGGCTTTGCCGTATGTGTTCGTCGCGGGCTCCGAAATGCTGCCGGGCTTCACCGAGCGGCAGGGGCGCGAGCAGAAGGCGTTCATCGACGCGTTCAAGCACGCGAGTCCGGATTTTCAGGACAAGTATGGCTATGCGGCGAGCAAGTATCGCGAGGATGCGTTGAAGCTTGCGTCGAAGTACATTGGCAATGAATTCGGCTGTCTGTCGTTGACGTTGGAAATGCCGTTCAAGGACAACGTGAATCTGCCCGACGAACGCGTGGGCTGGAACGGTGAGCGCAGCGCGTCGCTTGGCGCCGCAATGTTGCAGGCGATTCTGCGTCACGTGGAGACGTTCGCCTGAATAGGCGGACGGCTGGACACAAAAAAGAGGCACGCACGGAAAAAGTGCGTGCCTCTTTTTTATTGGGGCGACTGATCGGACGCTGGCGCGGCTCGATCAGCGCCAGATGCGGTTAGCTCTTCTTCGAGCTCTTGTTTGCCGATTTGCTCGACGTCGTGCGCGACGATTGGCCCGAGCCTGACTTCGACGACTTCTTCGGCGTCTTGCCGCCGACCGCGTGCTTGCCTTTGCCGCTTTTGTGCTTGCCCGATCCCTCGCTGCGCGCGCGGTTCGGCGGTACCGGGTCGTTCCAGCTGAACGCGAGCATTTGCGATCCCACGTAGCCGCAGCGGAATTTCAGATCGGCGGGCTCGCCCGAGTTGTTCTGGCGCACACCGACGCCTTCGACGGTGACGATACTGTCCACCTTGACGCGCTGCTTGCCTTCGTCGAACGAGTCATTCCACGGCGTGACGGACGAGTGCGCGCTGTCGAACGAACTGGACGGAAATTCGACGTGGTCGAACGCGGTCGACGTGCTCGCGACGAAGTCGCCATGCGCGGCGCAGTCCGCGACGAGCGGATCCGCGTGCATTTCGGTGATAAATCTTTTGACGAGGTCGTTGTGCTGTTCGAGCTGATCAGCGAATGCGGGAGCCGCGCAGATGAGCGAGAGACTCGCTGCGCAGGCTGCCAACCGGCCGATCGCCCGCAGCAACCGGCTCGGTACATTGGTGCGATCCATCTAGTTCTTTAGACGCAAATGGGAGATGAGGCAAATAAGATGCCCCGCGCAAGGGTTGAGTTCAATCTTGCTGCAAATATTCTGTCTTGTCCTGATTGGCGTGCCCGGAAAGTCTCCAGCGACGAGGCGCTGATTGTCACAGATCCGCCGCACGCGACGCCAAAGCGCGCATTCTCAGGTGCGCGGGCCGCCCAGGCGATAGCGCCGCACGTCGTAGGTGGTAACCCACGCCGGACGATAGACCGCGATCAGCGCGGTCGCCATGCCGGTGAACCATGCTTCGCCGGTGGCGAGCAGCAGCACGCTGAGCGCGTAGCCGACCGGCACCACGGTCATCGAACCGCCGGACACCGCGACATGGAGGCCGAGCGCAGCCGCGGCGGTGAAGGACACGGCGATGGCGGGCGAAACGAAACCCTGGCCGAAGATGAACATGAAAAGGTTGCGCGGCAGCCACGCGGTGCAGATGCGCTGGAGCAAGGTCGACACGGCGACGGGCAGGGCGCCGTACACGAGGAACGTCAGCGCGATGCCTTGCCACGGCGCATCGAAGACGATGGCGGCGAGGCCCGTGACCAGCGCCATCGCGATCAGGGCGAGTCCCCAGTCGAATAGAGTGACGACGAGCGTGGCGCCGAGAAGGTGCATCACGGTGCCGTCGTCGAGCCAGGCGTTGCTCGCCCACAGCACCGACACCGCGACGATTATTGCGAGCCAGACATGCTGGAGCGTGCCGTCCTGAAGTCTTTTGAAAGGATTTTTCCACAGCGCGAGCGCGATCGCCATCGCGGTGGCAATCCAGCCACCGACAGCGACCCAGAACGGAAGCGGTGTGTAGAGGAAACCCATGAGTCTCATATTACTCGTTGGACGACAAAAGGTGTGAGCGGATTCCATGCCAGCCCGCCCTCGACGCTGCGCGCATGCCGCTGCGGACATGCGGATGTTCTAACCGTACGCGCGGCGCGACCCGCGTCATGCGGAGTCCGGCCTGACCGACTTCCGCGCGGGCTTGCCGTGTGGGGTTTCACCGTACGAAGTGGCGGGCTCCGCGGCCATCGGCAGCGCGCTGCTGGTGTCGCTGCCGGGCAACGGGTACTGGAAGCGCGCGCGTTGGCGTCGCCGGAGCGGAACCGGGCCAGGCTGCCCGCGTATGACCGGCTGCGCGCCGTGCTCGCCGTTGTTGCGCAGCACTTGCAAATGATTCGTGAGCCAGCCGTTGTAAAGCGCGACCGCGGCGGCGCGATTGGGTGCGCCGAGTTGCTGGAATATGCTCGTCAGGTGGATCTTGACCGTGCCTTCGCTAATGCCGAGCGTGCGGGCGATCATCTTGTTGGTGCTGCCCATGTGCACGCAGCGCATGATCTGCTCTTGCCGCGGCGACAGCCCGCTCGAGAGTTTGTTGCGGCGGGGCGGCGGACTTTCTTCATCGAACGTGCGGATCGTGGTGTCGGTCGGCAGCGGCGGATCGATCGCCAGCGCGCCGGGCGGCACGTAGTGACCGCCGAGCAGCACCATTTCCAATGCGCGCACGATCAGGCAGGGATCGGTGTCGCGTGGAACGACGCCGAGCACACCCTCGTCCATCAGCGCACGCACGAGCGCGGGCAAGGTCCCGTCGGTGAGCACGCTGATGCGCAGGTCGGGGAAGTGGCTGAGCAGCGCGCGAACTTGTGCAACCGACATCCAGTCCTCCCAGTCGATCACGACGAGATCCGGCCGATAACGCTTGAAAGGACGTTCGAGCAGACGCCATTCGTCGGCCTCGGTGAAGCGCGCCAGCCGGTCGATCTGCCGCAGCAAGGCTTTGAGTCCATCACGTCGTTCTGCATTTGAATTGAGAATCGCGAAGCGCATGCATGTCTCCAGATGTATCGGGCGAAATGGCGCGACGCATCTGTGGGATTCGTAAAGCTGACCCGAGCACGGCGATGCGTCACCGTGCCTATGATGACAAATTCCCTCCGTTTTGACGGCTGTCCAAAAGGCATAAGAAAAGCGGACATTCAACGAAAAAAGCCCCGTATAGACGGGGCTTTTTCGCGATAAGGTGGGGATGGGGACGCGGGATTAGTGGAAATGTGGTTGCGCGGGCTCGGCGTCCTCGGGCATTTCCGCGTGGACGATTTCGCCGAGCGGGTCCGCATACAGCGGCACGCCGCAGTCGTCGCAATATTCCGGCTCGAAGCGGCCCGCGTGGCGGCGCACATCCGTGATGCCGGTTTCCTTCAGCAGCGCGACGATTTCCTCCAGCGGCTCGTCCGAGCCGGTGACTTCTTCCGGCTCCTCGTCGATGCCCGCCTCGCCGTTTTCGCGGCCGTAGAGCGGCCACACGACACCGTAGATCACATCGTTGCTGCCCTTGCGCGTGAAGCCGACGCGGTACTCATCGATGCGCCGTTCACCGAAGCCGGCGACCACCGCGCGCAGATCCTGCGGCGCCGCGCCAATGGTGTCGAAAAGATAACGCACGGCGGTCCGCACAGTGTGCGGACGCACGCTTTCGTCGGCGTCGCGGCAGGCCGAGTAGTAAGCATCCGGCAGCAGACATTCGAATTCACAGCCCGGCAGCACGACCGATAGGTTCGCGCCGCCTTGCGTGGCCCATTGCTCGAGACATTGGCCGCGCTCGATCCGCGTGCCGTGCTCTTCTTCCTGCCACCGAAACGTCGCTTCGCCGACGGGCGCGGCGACTACGGCAAGCAGAAAGCGCGGGTCCGCCAGAATCGGCGAGGTCTCCGGCAGTTCGCCGAAATTGAGCTTCGCGTTGCCGCCGCTGACCGCGGCTTGCGCAAGTTGCTGGGCGATGCGCCAGGTTTCGACGTGATGGCGCGGCAACTGGTCGATGCTGTACAGGAACGGAGCCATTGCCACTCGCGTGTTCGCGGCGAGCACGTGCGCTTGCAGGTGTGCGCGCAGGGCGTCGGCGGCGTCGGACTTGAGCGGGCCGGACGGGATCACGTAGCGGGTCCAGGCGAGCACGGGAGCTGCGATCAGCAGCGCTTCGTAAGACACGCCTTCGTGTTCGATGACGAACGATTCGCTATGCGTTTCCGCCATGTCGGCCAGCGCGCCGTAGGCATCCGGATGGTTTTGCTGCAGATGGTCGAGCGCGGCGTCCAGCGTAGTCTGGTTGGCGTTGCGCACGACTTTGGCCAGCAGCGCGTCGAGCTTCGCTTCCCAGAAGCGATCTTCGGTACGGCTGCCCGACGCGAAAAGCGCGAGCGAGAGACCGACGAGCTTGTCGGCGTCGGGAGGGAGACGTTTGGCGATTCGCGAGCGCATAAATCCAGAAAAATTGGGGGCACGGAACCTTATATTCTAGTCTTTTCCAGGCAGCTATATGGCTTGGTCGGCAATCTTCGGGCAGATTCGAACTCTTTCATCTAAAAAAATGCGTTCGCCGCTGGCACGTCGCACGCGACTCGTAACGCCCTGGCCGGATGGGATACGACACGCCGGACGCCCGACTCGCTTCTATACTTACGGCGTTTAGCGGGCGCCTGACGGGCGTGTGTC